>JAZKAO010000015.1:0-137297 GCA_040389105.1 Bacteroidota bacterium | reverse complement strand
TAGAGCAACAGATTTCTAATCTGTAGGTCATAGGTTCGAATCCTATTGGGATCACATCTTGTACAGCCATTTAGTGAAAGCTAAGTGGCTTTTTTGTGTTTAAAGTGCTTTTTGAAGCAGAAAGTGCGGGTTTCTAATTTAGTTGACTAATATTCTCAATAGAACTACGATTTGCTCTATCTACATAGGCAATTACAAACTTTAGTAATTTATTGGAAGATGGTTTTGAGGGCGGTGTTTTGAGTGGCTACCCAACCTGCCTTTTTAAAAGGCTAACCTTTTAAATGAATAATCGGGAATTGTACTTTAACCACAACCGATATACTCCATAGATGGCCTTATCCAATGCGCTAAGACCTGGCTGGATTATAAAAAGTAAAAGCCCAGCTGGTAGGCTGGGCTTGGTTTAAGCGGAACGCTTAAAGTTTTATGCAACCAAGCTACAAGCTTGGCCGGGCAGGGGAAATTGCCTCAAGATGAACGCTCACATCTGTTTGCCACAATGGATGCTTTCTTTGCTAAAAACAAACTACAAGCCTTGCTTAAATAACAAAGCCCGGCACATGGCCAGGCTCTGTGTTTAATATTATTGTATGCAAAAAAGCCCACCTTGAGATAAGTTTTTAATTGGCTTACTTGGCAAGATGGCTTCGTCTTTCAGTAGCAATGTAATATAATGACCATCTTCATTGCGGATTTTTAATTGGACATCTTTTTTACCTTTTTGCAATTTAATTTTAGATAGGTCGTACAATGATTTATCAATTCCTATAACATATCCTTTAGCTAATTCATTGTTGCTAAAGTTCAGCACAAGAATAACCCCGTTATTACAAAAACTTCCATTACATCCGTTGAAAAAGCCTCTCAATAGTAAATAATCATGCTTGTATGTAGATAGGTTTAAACATTTAAATCCGAATTCATTATCAATACTATCACCTTTAAAATCTTCAATGAAAGGTGTTGTATAATCGCATATTCGCTTATCAAAACTTATGAACTTTGAAAGAACCTTTCGTTTATATTCAACTTCAAGCCCCAAATAGTTTTTAAGATTAAACGTTGATGTACTTGGTGTACCCTTACGCTCTAAGAATTTGTTAGTTAAGATAATTGATTTATTTCCACATTTTAAATAATTCCTAATAGCGTAGTGTCCATTCGTATGTATAGTATCCACTTTAAGGACAATCACTTCAGTAATTGTGTTGCGAGAGTTATTTAAGCCTTGCGCCGCAACAACTTTTGTAATAAGCATTACAATTACAAAACTATAGAGGCGATTTAATTTCATTAGTCTTAAATTCATTTATTTGTGTTTTCTTAGACGCTGGGTATTTAAAAAAGAATCTGTTATTTGTGCCTTTCGCGCCACGCCATTCTGTTGCTTTTTTTGTTCCATCTTTACTTACCGTATAGTCTGTTCCATTTTTTGACAACGCATTAACAGCAGCTGCTGTCGCTGTCTTCATCGCATGATTTCCCTCCCTTTGATCCTCACTCGCGTTCATGTACTTAGCATATTGCTTAGTGGCTGTTCCTTTTATTTTCTCAACATTTCCCATTCGGGCATCATTGGAGTCACCACCATATCTAACCTGGTCAAGTGCCTTTTGCATTGTTTTATCACCTTCATTTGCCTTCCTATTAACAATTGCATTCGCCACCCTAAATCTATCTATGTCGTGTTCTGGCTCTGTAAACGTTTCATTAAAAGCAAATGCTGCTACTTCATGAAACTCCATAATTGATACTGGTAAAAGCTCTGAATTACTTGCTCCTGTCACGCGTCCATTTTTATCCGTTGTCACATCATCAGCAGCATAGACTTTTTTATCATCAATCCCATCTGAACCTAAATAATCACCTTCTCTATTAAAATAGTCGCCAGGCACCATTCCATCTGGATCGATCATCCTAATAGGATTATTTAATCCATAGTTATAAGGTGAATATCTCCTCATAAGTTCAGCTTTTGGATCCACACTCGTCCATCTCCCAATGACCGGATCATAGAACCGCGCGCCATAATCGTATTGGTTAACAAGATCCGTCTGTATCTCCTTGCCATTATAAAGATAACGGTTATTGTTAGATAAGTCGTACCCGCCGGTTGGTTTTCTTAAACCAAAACTATAATACTCATCTTCCTGTATTACACGGGCAACGCCGCTGTAGTTATCTATACTTACACGGGTATTCCCCAAATGGTCTTTCAGATTGTACTCGTAGTTGTAGCTGCCGTCGGTTTTGCGTTCGGCGCGGCCTTCTTCGGTGTTTATAAAACTAATCACATTGTTTTTGTAAACAATACCGTTTACATAATCCCATGTACCATCGCTGCCGGTGTTGCGCAGTTTTTGGCCGCCTGCATCGTAAGTGTAGGTGGCCAGCGTTGTGCTGCTTTGGGTTACCGTTTGCGGCAGGTTTAACAAGTTGTAATTAATGGTTTTGGCATTGCTGGTTGCGCCATCGGTTGTGGCATTGCCATTACCATCGTAAGCGTAGGTACGCGGGCTGTAGCCGGCTACCGTGTTTAGCTGGTTACCTGTATAGGCGGTGTAACTAAGGCTGCCGCCGCCTGTGCCGCCACGGCTTAGGCTGCTAATATTGCCCATTACATCGTAAGTAATGCTTTCGTTCAGTGCATCGGCGCTGGTGCCGCCGGTAAAGGCCGCATTCGTTAGCCTGTTCAGCTTATCGTAGGCGTAATTAAACGTGCGGCCACCAGGGTTCGTTTCTTTAGTGGTGAGGTAGTCCATTTGGGCTATGTTGCCGTTGTATTGTTTACCGGTTGTTGGCGTTTCGTATTGCAGCTCCATATTAAACAGGCTACCATTAGTATTGGCTGTACGCAGCCAGCCCCGCTCGTTATAGGCATAACTTACCGTTTGCAAATACCCCGAGATATAAGCCCTAAACGTTGCCCCGCTGCTTACATAAAAGCCCGGGCTTAGTGTTATACCTCCAGAGGCGGTTTTAGTCACGCTGCCCGTTGTTACCGCATCGGCACTGCCCAGTGTTAAGGTGGCCGGGGTACTGCCGCTGCTTGGGTCGTTTATACCGCCAAGGTTTTTTTGGTATAGCTGGCTTAGTTCGTTATATACATTCTTACTTAATATGGTGTTTGTGCCGCTGTTAATCTGTTCGTACGTTAGCAATTTGCGGCCGGCATGGTCGTAAGTGTAGGTATTACCCACTGTTACCGCCGTGGCACCGCTGGCTGCGTTGGTATGGTGGTTGCGGGTGGTAGCGGTCACCTGGTCATTAAAATCATAGGTGCTGGTCACCTCGTCGTAATTGTTGGTGTTTTGCGCACCGGCCAGGTAATGCTGTTGATATACTTTTATGGCTTTGCCCTCATCATCGTAATAATGCACACTCCACAGCATATCGGTGGGGTTGTTCAGCACAGCGGTTTTGGTGGCGGTTACCTGCCCTTTGGCCATGCTTAGTACTGCATTGCTGGGTGCACTGTAGGATGGCAGGCCAGGGATATTGCTATAGGTATCGTAATAACTGGCGCTTAACAGCGTGGTATAGCTGGTGGGCCAGGCAACGGTAGTGTAGCCACTGCCGCTGTTTTGCGGACTTTCCCACAGCGTAGTTTGCGCATCCAGTGTGCCTTGCAAACTGGCTCGGCTAATGGCAGTATTGCTGTTATCCCATATACCGCTTAGTACCGTGCGGCCCAAAGCATCGTGCTTGGTGAACACCCATTTGTTGGCTACACGTTGCATACTATCCTGCGTGGCTACCACCTGGTCTATAGTATTATACACCATAAAATCCCAGCCCTTGCCGGGTACGCGTTTTTCGGTTAGGCGGCCGCGGCTATCGTAGCGGTACTGGTAGCAAAAGTTAACCAGCGTGGTGCTGCTAATGCTGCCTGTAGCGTCGGGGTTAGCACCGGGGGGCAATACATAGGCCAGTTGACCCTTATCATCGTACACATAATAGGTGCTCAATATTTCCAGCGCGCCGCTTTTATAATTAAAGGTACGTTTCAGCACTACCTGCCCATTTTTATCCTTATATTCTTCTACAGTGCCGGCGCGGCCGCTCACCCAGTTCTCGTCGTGGCTAATGGTTACATTTAGCTGGTTGGGGGCGTAAACGGCGGTAAAGGTGCTATCGCGGTTAAGGCTGCGGCTGCCATTGCTGTTAGCAACGGCGGTATACCGCGCCACCCGGCGGGTGTTGGCCGTATCGCTAAGCGGGGTGGTGTTATTGTTGGCATAGTCCACACGCACGGTGTGGCCACCACCCAATTGCCAGGCTGCGCCCGGCGCGCCCTGTTCGGTCAATCTGCCTGCGGCCGACAACTCGGTAATGCTGGCGGCAAAAGCCACCGGGGTATTCACATAGCCCTGCCCGCTTTGCTGGTAAAAGTTATATTGCTGGCTGCCGCCGTAAGTGCCGGTGCCAAAAACAGCCAGCGGCTGGTATTGGCCCGCTGCTGTGGGCGTAAGGGTGTAGGGCTGGTACTTCACCATCTCGCGGCCAAACTCATCGTACATTTGGCCCTGCACTACATCCTTGCCGGTAGGGCTGCCAAACATCTGCACGGTTTGCACCGGCCGGCCAAAGCCATCAATATACTGTATGGTGCTTTGTACCGAGTCTTTATTACCGGTTAGCGTATCCAGCCGCCCGTTGGTTTTAATGGAGGTGCGCGGCACCCGCGTCATAACAAAATTACGCGTGGTGGTTTGGGCATTTGCCGTGCCATATATGCCTGCCAGTACTATTACCAGCAGGGTTATCAATTTTAAATGCTTTATCATTACTTTCATCAGGTTTAGGTTAATCAACAATGAAGCCATCCATAACAATAGTACAAAGCCCCGTATCGGTCAGGTCGATATTTTTGATAGTATAAATACCTAGACAGTCTGACAAAACATTTTTGTAGACCGTTGTAGATGTGCCTTTGGTGAGGTACAGGTTGTTCCAGCCGTAATCTAAATTGTCCACACAGTCACCGTCGGTATAAAACTCAAAAGTGTATATACCTTTGGGTATCAATACCGGTGTGGTGGTGCTTGTTAGCGCTGCCGAGGTATATGAATAAAGGGTTTCGCCTTGTGCGTTCTTCACATTCAGGGTAGTTAAATGCGCGCTACCGTTGGTAATATGGTTAACAAAACTTAGCTGTACCGGTATCGGGCACCCCCCGTTGGCATTGGCTGAAGTTTGCGCGTTGGCGGTAACTTCGGCCTGGGCCTGCGCGTCGGCATCGGCCTGGCTAACTGTAGAAAGGTACGTGCCGCCGGGTACCCGGTAAACATACCGCCCGCCTATAGTGCCGCTGCTGCAGGTACTGTTGGCGCGTGTCATTACCTGGTTAATTTCGGCATTGGCGTAGCTCGACGCGGCATAGTTATATCTATAATTTTTAAGTATGCGCCCATACTGATCTTTAATATTAAGGGTACGATTAAAGCCATCGTATTCGTAATAACTGGTAAGCCCTTTGGCATCAATAGCAGCGCTAAGGCCCACACCCAGGTTATAGGTATAGGTTGATACCTGCGCATCGGCCGGGTATACACGTATATCGTCGTAAGCGGTGCCATTATTCATGGTATAGCTGCCGGTATAGGCTATTTCGCCGCTGTATTTCCAGGTGCCGCTTTTGTACCAGTAGCTTATTACGTATGCGCGGCTGTTGGGCGGTGTCCAGCTAACGGTATAGCTGCTGCCGCTGTAATATTTATAACCGGTATGCGCTGCTCCTGCCGCGTAGCTACCATCTTCAAAGTTCTCGGTAAAGAATTCGGTTGGCTGGCAGTTTTTACATTCGGCTATGGGATAGTTGGTTTGGTTGGCATCAACACCCAGGTATACGCCCGCTACCGGGTGGTTACCGTAATTATACGACATACTGATGCCGCCCGTTAATTGCAGACGATTTATTTTGGCGTAGCTATCGTAATAGTAATTCACCTTTTGCTGGTAATGGCTATCGCTTAACAGGGTATTATATTTATTGCTACCGTCTTTGGTCTCGTTACTTAGGGTGCTTAAACCCGATGTATTCTCCAGCGCGTATATCGCCGTAGGTTTCAGCAGGGTGTTATCGAACTGGGTGATACTGCCGCCTATCATTAGCTGTGATCCGCCGGGAGCTTTCCGCCATATCTGTTTCTCTATAGGCGCTGTAACATTGGCGGCGACCAGGCTGCCGCCAATGGTGCTGTTATAATCTTCGGCATATTTATACTTCTGCGTGGTCAACACTCCATCCGAAGACAGTGTTTTTACACTGATAAGGTTATGCGTAGTGGGGCTGTACTCGTTTATAGTAGTAGTTGATATGGTATCGGTATTATAGGTGGTCTCTTTTGTGCTTTGCAGGTACTTGAACTCCGAACGCACATAGGTACCAATTGGGGCATAATAGTTATAATCCGTACTAATTGTGTAGTGCCACATCTCCCTGATATTGACATAGGTTTTTATGCCATAAAAAAACGCATCGATAGTACCGATGGTATACTGGCTTACCTTAGAGCTCAGCAGGTTATAATTATTACCTACTTTTTTATAATGATACTCGCCCACAGGGTCGATACCCATAAAGTTGCTGCCATCGTCCTGGCTGTTGAACGTGTAAACCGACTTTAAAGCCGCAGTAGTATCAGGCCCGGTATATTCGGTTACTTTTTGATAATAAAACGGCAAACCCAGGGCGGTGCCCTGCTCTAACGATGAATTGAAAAGTGTATAGCTATAATCGTGGTACACACCTTCGTAGCCGGGCGTAGGGTCGTCATGTATCCTGCGCAAATAATCGTGCGAGTCGTAAACAGGCTGCAAGGCTGTACCACTGGCATAAGCATACGTCTTAATTACCGGGGTGCCGATAACCGGGTTGGATGTTATCTTTTTAACCCTCAGGCCATGCCCGTTGATGTTCTCTAATTCGGTACTGGTTTTAGTAAAGCTCACAACTGCTGTACTGTAATTCTCGGTACTATCGCACTCTACCTGTAGGGTATAATTGCCGGCCGACAGCGTTAAACTATCCAAGTGGCCGCCGTTTTGAGAATAAGCGTTGATCCTACCCGTATAAACAATATTGAAAGAACTATCGTATATCACCGCTTCGGGGTCGTTATTATCCTTATGCCTTAAATTATCATCGGGCGACCCTACCTGATCTTTAGGTAACCGGGATAGATTTACATATACTTTTTGCGATATGTCGATATTAAATTGACGGGAAAACATATAAAAATCATTTTCTGTACTGAGATCGTGCCTTGCCGCTGTTTTTAATACCTGCACCGCATCTTTCCTGTTGACTCCTGTAAACGTATTGCTTTCATATTCAAAGTTTGTTGTAGCCCCTGTAGGATAAGTTATTTTTGTAAGTATGCCGGCCATCGCGTAATTAGGGTGTGGTTCGCGGTCCGCACCGATATCCGAACCCGCTATGTAACCGGGTATTAATTTGCCACCCAGGTTATTTGAAGTACCATTGTAATAACCGTAATGGTCGGTACCTACGGTTGGATCGTTCCGTGTCGGCATGGTGCCCTCATAATAATCAAATTTCTGTACCAAAGAATCGGCTGGCGTTGTCACACCGTCATCATTTTGCAACCCAATTTCACTTACAGATGACAGTCTCAGATACTGGCTGTCGGAATGATCGTGATTTAACACTACATTTTTAATTGTAGAACCACCTGAGGCCGTGACAAGGATACTTTTCAGGGCATAGCTGTTTGCCTGATCCTGGCGCTGGGTGGTAGCAGGCATAAAATCAACCTCGAATTTTGAAGAATATATCTTGTCGAGTCTTTTTGCCGAAACACGCGAAGGCATGGCCGTTTGAAGAGTATATAATTTAGAATCGGCACCGATACCGGGATCATACGGGTTAGAATACCCGGATGTACGGAAATTAGATCTATCGTACGATTGGGAATAAGCTCCGGTTTGAATAACATTGCTTTCATTCAGGTAAGTAAGATAGATAGATTCTGTTTGAGAGGCGTTGGTAACCTGGTTAAGATAATATGCCGAATGATAAGTGCCCCAATCTGCGCCACCAGGTGTAGCTTTTACCGTGGTGTTTTCAGTAGTAAAAAAATCATATTTGGTACCGTCTTCAGTAATGATGCTATAGCCAACTCCAGCATCGCCCGTTATTTTTATTTTTTGATAAGGGAAAACATAAAACTGGTTCTTTATCTGAATGAATTTGCCAGAGTGCCCGTTAAAGTTAAAGCTGTAAATATCCGGTTCGGTATCATAAGTGTCGCCAGTGGCTACTGCTCTCAGGAAGGCATCGCTGGTATCGTATATCTGCGATATATTGTAGATATTCTCGTATGCGTAGGGGTCAGTAGTATTATTCTCATCTATACGTCCACGTATTTGCCGCGTGATTACCCCTCCAGCCTGTAAGGACCATCCTAAACCTATCCAGCTTACTTGTTCGCTTGGCCTGGCTCCGTTATAATTGTAGGATAAGCTAATAGGCAGGCTAATATCTTGCCCCTGTACGGTAAATATGGGTACGCTAACATTAGCCATTCCGGTGGACATATTAACCGGCACATCGCCGTATTTGCCCAGGTTTGCCGCAGTTGGCGAAGCCGGTACCAATTCGGGTTTAATATAATTTGTAGGGTCGTGCTGTGCTGATACATATGTGGCTTTCACCAGTAAGATCAAAGCTAAAATGAATTTTATTTTTAATTTCATGATAGTTAGCTTTATTGTTTTGACTTAGGTTGAGTTGTTTTGCTATTTTGTTTTTGTTCCAAAATGTCAAGGCGTTCCATAAGCGATTGATTGATTTTCTTTTGGTCGTTCATCTGATTATCCTTTTCTATCAGGTAAAGTGTCAACTCCTCTACTTTTTTCATAAGTAACTTATTCATTTCCCCTAGTCTTACACCATCTTTATTTATTTCCTGTTCAGATGGTATTTCGGGCAGATGATGGTTCTTGTCAATAAAGGTTTTTATTTCAGCGAGCGATAATAAATGATAATTAGATTTAAATACATAATCAGGCCAGTTGCTGGTTTCAACTTTTATTTCTTTAGATCGTATATTTCCGTTTACAGATAGTGCTTCATGGGGTGTACTTGTACCGATACCCACATAGCCATTTGCATCTATGCGTAATCTTTCTATCTGGGTATTAGCAACTCCGGCTTGTGTTGTATAAAAAGCCAATTGACTACCCCAACTGGCATATAAATTACTATAGCTTCTTATTTGCGAGAAATTCCCGCTGGCATTTCCATTATCACCGTCAAGTGTCAAGGCTATATAATGCTGCACGCCATCAACATTGATGGTATTACCCTGAAGGATTAAACCGGCTTGATCCGTAGTGTTTTGATACACGTGCAATTTACTTAATGGGCTCGGTGTGCCAATGCCTACACTGTTGTTGGTGATACCCATCACTAAATTGGCTCCGTTATTAGGATCTAAAGGCCCGCCCGGGTATGATTGATTATAGAATCGTATTCCTCCGTAAACGGAATGAGCAGTAAAAGTTAATCCCTGATGAGCGTTAATAATAAAAGCGCCTCCATTGACTGAATTCGGTCGCGGGTCAAGTACATTATTGGGATTTGTTCCCCAGCCATAATAATCGTTAACCCCACCGCCTTTGGTTACGGTGCTAAATGTCAGATCGGAAAAATTGCCGCTTTGCGCAGCGGAATAGTTGATTGTGAGTGTGATGGTAATTAAAAAAAGAAAAATAGACTTCATTGTGATATGTTTTGATTGTATTAAGGTTTATGAATAAGTTTGCGTAACTGCTGTACCTGTTTCTTTAACAAGTCGATTTCTTTTTGCTGATCTATGTCCTTTTCGTCTTTTTTAATCAGGTAGATGGTTAATTCTTCCACCTTTTTCATTAACAAATTATTCATTTGCCCCAGGTTAAGGCCATTTTTTACTATTTCTTGCTCGGAGGGTATTTCGGGAAGATGGTGATTTTGATCGATGTATGTTTTGACCGATGAAAGTGAGGGCAATTGATAACTTGGTTTAAAAACATAATCGGGCCAGTTGGCTGTTTCTACTTTCACTTCCTTTGAACGGATTTTTCCATTAACTGATAAGGCTTCATGTGGCGTAGTTGTTCCTATACCTACTGAACCATCTTTGGTAATAATGCCTCCACCTGGTAATTGAACATCGCCCGCCAGGCGGCCTTGATAAGGAATAAGGATACTCTGTGTACCAGTCAAGGTTTCATCGGCGACTGTCCATCCCTGATATTGGCTGCTTGTTTCTGACATTCCCTGTGCGTAGGCACTAACTGTAAAACGCTGATAATAGGGCTTGTCATTAATTAGGATGGTCACCAATCCGTTTTCATTTGAAAGATAAACGGGCGGTGCGTATGCCCCGAAAGATGTGATCTTAGGATTATAGAAAAAATAATTAGCAGGATCATTAAAGGTAGTTCCACCGGAGTAGATATAAAAAGTGATTGTAAGGCCAATAGCTTCAGTAGACCCAAAGTTAAATCCCTGAATCGTTATTGTTGGCATTTGTGTTGCGGCAACAAACGGAATGTTTGTTTTTATTTTAACGCCATTTGTTGGTGTGCCATTCAAATTGTAATTAACAATGTTGGGATAGTTTTGAGCATAAGCTATCGCCAGGCTCATAACCCATAGCAGTGTTAACAAGGCTTTTTTCATAAACTGTGATAATAAGTTAAGGTGTAACGGATATTAGGATCGGCCAAATCATCAATTAGTCTGCCGCATAATGCCTTTTACGGTTTTCTTTTGATCAAGGTTCTAATTTGTTTTTTTAATTGATCAATCTGGTATTGTTGCGCTTTATTCCTAATTTCTGTTTCGTCCTTTTGCTGAATCAAATAAAGCGTCAGTTCCTCCACTTTCTTTAATAGCCTCGTGTTCATGTCGCCCAGGTCAAGGCCATTCTTAGCCATTTCGGCGGCTGATGGTATTTCGGGGAGGTGGTGATTTTTGTCAACAAAAGTCTTTATCTCTGCCAGCGAGGGTAGCTTGTATGTCGGCTCAAATACATAATCCGGACCTGGTACGCTTAAGTCAACTTTTACTTCCTGAGAATGGATCTTGCCGTATACGGTTAGTTTTTCATCAGGACTTGTTGTACCGATGCCGACATTGCCGTTGTTGGCGGTGAGTACCGCCTGGTCGGTTGCGCCGTATCTTGTTCCTATGGTCAGTTGGGCCGTGCCGTTGCTGGCGATATATGAACCGTAGTCCGCATTGCCGTCGGCGTTTAGTATGCGCAGGGTGGTCCCGCCGTTCATGCTTATGGACGTGTTCGAGGGAATGGTGTTGAAGTTTGCACCTACCTGAAGTTTGGCACCGGGGCTTATTGTACCGATGCCGACATTGCCTGCAGTGGGATTGATGATCATATTGCCATAGGTTGAGCCGGAAGCGGAAATGCTTTGAAGGATGCCGTATCCACTGGCATCAACAGATGTTGAGATTCCTACA
Organism: Bacteroidota bacterium; assembly: GCA_040389105.1. Lineage (GTDB taxonomy): Bacteria > Bacteroidota > Bacteroidia > Sphingobacteriales > Sphingobacteriaceae > Mucilaginibacter. The sequence goes on along the minus strand of JAZKAO010000015.1, from coordinate 125,803 downwards.
TATGTTTTCCCAGTTGCACTTGAACCAATCACTAATCCGCTAGCGCTCCCTGTATTATAGATACTTGCATTGCCACCCTGTACGTCAAGTTTATTAAGGGGGCTGGTCGTGCCGATGCCCACATTGCCACCCTCTGCTTGTAGGGAAATATTCGTGGCCCCTACACCAGACATGGTGCCTTGAATGTTGACAGGGTTCGTATTTACCGTTGGGCGGCTAAAGTAGATGCCCTTCGCGTTCGATGTTCCGTTTGCCCCAAAGTAGGCTATAACGCCTGTTCCGTTGCCATCGTTCAATTCGAGTTTCCCGACTGGCGACGAAGCCGTGCCAATACCCACGCTTCCCGAATTGTAATAAATATTACCGGGCGTTGAGCCGGACCATGCTTGCGCTTTTGATAAAAATGGTAGTGCCGAGAGAATGGCAATGACTGCCAAAGAGGTTTTTTTCATATAAATGTAGAGTGTTAAATAGATGGTGCTGGTTATTTAGATAATTGTGAATACATATTATGAGGTGTCAGTCGTTTCTGAAAACTTTTGAAACATAGTCGGCTAAAAAAAGCCTATTACAAATACGTATGTTAGAAGATTATACAGGCTTCTAAGCAACGCATACCTTTCATCAAAAACGAGATGACAGTGTTAAAGGAATGATTAAGGCTAATTAACCGGAATATTTACGGTCAAATTCAGTAAAATGCTCCAAAGCAGCGCTGAGCTATTCCGGATAAATTTGGCAAGAGGGAGTTTTCATGATAAATGAGGCTAAGGTTAGTGTTGTGTTTAAATAGATCACGGATGTACTTTTATACGCATCTTTTGCTTAAAGGTTATCATTGAGAGCTAAAAGATCAATATTTTGTAATAAAGTTATTTATTTTCGATACGATCTGTCAACCCGTGAAAACACCGTATCTGCAAATCTTATGACCATGGTTTGTTTCAGAACGTATCTGGCTATTTTTTTTAAAATCAATTACAAAGCCTTATTTGTATATTAGAGCAATATAAAGTCGCTTTTGTACCAAAATGAAACCTTATTTCAAAATAATTACGATACTGTTTATAATCGGTTTAGTAAAAGAATCTTTCGCTCAAACTCCGTTATTTAGAAATTATAAAACGAAATTATTTATCGGGATGCCTGCCAAACTTAAAATCAAAGGCAATGTATTGGCAGAAAGATATAAGACAGCAATTTCTAATTCATATTATGACGATCCATATATCAGAAAATTCCATGGCAAAGGAGGGCTAAACTTCGCTGGTCATTATTGTTTCGTTTATTGGGGATGCGGATCTGATTGTCAACACGGTGCGATAGTCGATCTGCAAACCGGCAATGTATACGATGGACCTACAGCTGCTCGTCAGTTTGAATATAAGCGCTGGAGTAGATTGTTAATTGTAAATAGGCCAGGTGATAAAAGCGATTGCGCGGTTTGTCAGCCAGAGTATTGGATATTAAATGAAGAAACTAAACGTTTTGTAAAGATAAAATAATGCGCTGATTTTGCTATTAGCATTCTTACTTAAACTCAACTATCGCTAATCCCTATACACGCACCTTCCGGAATTTTAAGACTTGCAATCGTCTTCAAAATATCAAAAAATTGGTTCGGAAAAAGTCCTATTGGGATCACAAATTTTTACTGCCTCTCAGAGTCAATCTGAGAGGCTTTTTGTGTTTAAAGTGCTTTTGAAGCAGAAAGTGCGGGTTTCTAATTTAGTTGACTAATATTCTCAATAGAACTACGATTTGTTGCATCTATTACAATTTACCTGTTTTAAAGGTAAACATAATATACTCTTCCTGCCTTTTTCGCTTAGCGCATTTTATTTATAGAGCCAATAACAACAATTATTTTTTAACAAGTACGTACGTTCCTGAAAGATCGGTAGGATAATGCACATAGGCACCGTCAGCCCCTTCAGCTTCCATAATACTGGCACCGACAATGATTGCCGTGTGTATCCCTGAGCCGGGCGAAACGGCAGGTATCCCGTCCATCCTGATATTGTATTTAAATTTATCACCTTCATTTATACCATTACCAAGATATTTCAATGGTATAGCCAGCTCGTATACAAAGTGCATTTTATCATACTTGGCGCTTGCCTTAATGCATCCTGCACTATCCAAAGGAATAGAGGGACTTTTTATCTCTTTAATGCCCGTCACGATTATCCGGGTAAACGTTTTGCGCATCTGTTTATTCGCAACAAGCATCATCGAGTCTATTTTCTCTTTAAAACCTTTGTCCCCGTCGTTTCTCGTTGATCTGATCTTATCGTGCAGTTCCACCATCGGGTTTGTGTATTTTGCGTTGGTAGGAGGCGGAAAAGTGATTACCAAATTTTCCGTTGACTTAGCGCCTTTCTCAACAGGTATAGCAATGGTAAGCGATATACCATAAATAGCCTTTTTGTTACCATAATCGTCGTCTGTGCGTAAAACAAGGTAAAGATTGTCGTCATCGTTGGCAAGCTCGTAATAAATGCGGCTGCCGACATTGTACGCTTCAAACCCGTTTTGCCATTCGGTAATATCTCCGTCAATCACTACGCTTCCTGGCGCACGCTTGCCGTTTTTTTGCGTAGAGGGCAGCTTTTGTGCCATCGATAAATAAGGCATATTTAAACAAAGCATAAATATCGCAAGGGAAAGGATGATTTTGTTTTTTGTTTTCATAGTTATAAAATTTGTGGGTTGCGTTTAAGGTGATATGAATGGAGAGCTTTGGGGCTTTTGTTATTTTTAGTGGCGAGTTTATTATTGCGCAATGTGGTCATCCCTGTATAAGTGTTAACACAATTTGATAAGCTGTTTTTTTCTCCCAGCGCGCTATCAACCAGGCAATAAAACTTAAAGTGAAGATATCGTTATTTTCTGATTTGCCGGGCAAGTTTAAAACCATCTTTCTATAGGCCGTTTCAAAAGCTACATCGGGTTTTAGCAGGTATTTTTCAACCAGTTTCAGATACAATAGCACGCGTTCTTCCGATGTTTTCAGCAGATACTTCTTATATCGCCGCCGGAAGCTGTTTAGCCGCGACATGGCCAGATCGATATTAGAGAACTGCGCATGGATCAAAATTTCCATCAGGTGCTTTCGAATGGTCCATAACATGCCCATTTTTTTTTCATACCAGGCATCAGTACGCGTTAGTAAGGTCAGCTGTTTCAAACTTCCTTTATCATTGCAAAGGGCTAAAAACATGGCCAGGCATATTCGCAGATCCTCGATATCTTCGGGTTTAGATCGATGCTTTGTATTAGATAGCGATTCCTGCAATAGCGAGATCGCGTTGTTAGCAAAGCCGGTAAAGAACAGGTTGAGCGCAGTGAGCAACTGATAACGTAAATAAAACAGCGTAAAATAGCGGCTGTCCGTCAACATTAAGTCCATCATTTCCTTAAGATAGGATGCGCTCCTTGCGAAATCCTTTCGCCGCAGATGAAAGTTCGCCAAATAATACAAGATGGATATATGGTAAAAAAGGTAGGACTGTTTTTTATGCGCCTGACCTTGTATAAACTGATTCGTCCGGTTGATATAACGTTCTATCAACCCATAATTCTGCTGTATAGCCGCGTATTCATTGGCGATGAAAAGAATTTGGTAAATGGACTTATAGGTCATTAGGTCCTGTACAGAAATTTTGTATTTCCGGATCGTAGCTATCATCAAGGTCGTTAAATTAACGATCTTCCCTTTCAGGTGTATCTCCTGTAGTTCCTGCCTCAAAAAGGCATAAGCCATATTTAGCTTAGCCTCGCGTTGCATATTCGATTGGTTTTGCAGGAAGCGTGCGGTTAAAGCTTCGAGGTTTTCAGCTCCCGGCAAATGGGCATACTGTAGCTTCAACAGCAAAAGCTCATTCAATAAATTAAACTGCTCCAAATGCTCGGCCAGCCGTTCGGCCTTATCCAAACATTTGAATGCTATCTTGACCGCGTCATTTTCTAACAAAAAACGCCCCACCACAAGCAGTCGCAACGCCTCATAGGTATCAGAATGACTACTTTCAAAGGTTTTCTGCGATAAGAATAACAGTAAATTATCCTGCAGCCTTTTACGCAGCGCATGGTATGCATCATTGTTTTTCTCCGGATTGTAAAGCTTGTTTAAACCATTTATATCATCAGTTTCTATCAAATCAAGTAGCTGCAAATTTTTAACATCACTCCTTTTGTTTTTCCGCTGTAAATAATGCTTGAAAAGCTTTTTATCAGTGGTATTGAGCAAGTTGATTAACTCCTGAATTGAGTCCATATAGATATATATAGTGTATATAAAGATACAGTAATTGTAAAAACATATCGTCAGTAATCTCTATATTTTTATTTTTTTAACCCTGCTTTATGCCAGACATTTACTTTCATATTAATCATTAAAACAAAAATCAAAATGGAACCGCTACAAAACAGAACAGAAGAAAATTCGCCCATTGTAAAATATGGCGAAAAGATCAGGAACCCATTTAAGCCTACTGGCGCATTTATAGGTGCATCGTGGTTTGCCTTATTAATAGGAGTGGTGGGATATTGCATCGGCTTATGGAATGCAAGTGTGGAGTTGAATGAAAAAGGTTATTACTTCACTATTTTATTATTTGGCTTATTCGCAGTGATCTCCGTACAAAAAAGTGTAAGGGACAGGGCCGAAGGGCTTGCCGTTACGGATCTTTACTATGGCTTGAGTTGGTTTGCCACTATTGCGGCAATGATATTATTGACGATTGGCCTTTGGAATGCAGATATCACCCGAAGTGAGAAAGGCTTTTACGCCATGGCATTTTGCCTGAGTATGTTTTCGGCCATCGCCGTACAAAAGAATACCCGCGACGCTAAGATGTTTGAGGATAAAGAACTGTAACGTAGCGGTTGCCACCTCGCAGCGCCTTGCTTAGCAAGCCTGCGGGGTTTATTCCGGTTAGGTTCGTCAAAATCCTTCAATAAATTAACCAGAAACGGCATATCATCTAAAAAGGGGTGTGTTAATTGTATGTCGAGGATGAGCATCAGCAAGCCTTTTTAAATTATTAAAAAGGCTTTTTTGTTTGTTATGCTTTCAAAAAACCTTAAATAATAATGGTTAAGGCAGTTTCTTGCCTTACACAAATAAGATAAATTTTCTTTATTGTAGCTAATAGGGTATTATCATAACCTATACTTAGTATTAGCCTAATCTACCATCCTTATTTTTGCGCCACATTTAGTGGGCCGTGTAAGCAAGCCTTACTTAATTATTTGGAATACATAAATCAATCGCAATAAGTTAAAAATATATGATAGCCACGCCTAATGATGCTGCCGAAATACAGGACCTGTTACCATTAACTTTTGAGGTTAGCCCTGTTGTATTGCCCGTATTTAGTAAGCAGTTGACGTATTCGGGTGCAATTCATATTGTATCGGCTTTTTTGTAAGCCATTACACCAGTTAAAAAAAATATTCTCCCTTTTAGCATTGCTTATTATTAATGCTACTGTTTGGTCAACTATTGCGGGCGCAAATCCTCGGGTTTAAACTTCCAGCGGCGGTGCGACCATAACCAGTATTCGGGTTGTTGCCGGATAATACCTTCCAGGTATTGCACATGTGTATTGGTGATCTCGTAAGGGGCGGTAGACTGCGGTTCGGTAAACAGTGGAACAAAGGTACATTGATAATAGCCGCGTTTAAGCCGGCGGATATCGCAAAAAACCACCATACTGTTGGTAAGCTTGGCCAGTTTTTCGGCACCTAAAAATACGGCGGTCGGCTGGTTTAAAAAATTAGTGAAATATTGAATTTCGGGCCGGGCCGGGGTTTGGTCGCCCACCAGTACGGTAACCGTACGCTCGTCGCGGTGGTCCACCAGCTTGCGCAAAATATTGCGCATATTCACCAGCGTAGCCCCAAACCGCGATCGCATCCTGATTAAAATACAATTAAAAAAGTTGTTGGATAGCGGCTTGTAAACAATGATCCGGCGTTCATCAAACAATTGGCTAAACCTTAGTGCATTCATTTCCCAGTTGCCATAATGCCCCAGTATGCCCAACACACTTTTCCCCTGGTTAAAGGCTTCGGTAATTAATTCGGGGTTGGGCACATGTACACGTTTAACCACTTCCTTGTCGGATATGGTTAGTAATTTGATAGTTTCCACAACCAGGTCGGCCAGGTAACGATAGTATTTTTTGCGGATCAGTGTTCGCTCGGCTTCTGTCTTTTCGGGAAAGGCATTTAGCAGGTTTTGATCAATGATTTTACGGCGGTACCCGGTAACATAATAAAGCAGGAAGTAAAGTAAATCGGCGATAAGATATAGTATGCGCAAGGGCAACAGTGAAATGATGTAAAGTAAGCCCAGCAATAGTATAAACAGCGTTTTTTTAATATTTTTCATATTAGATAATGTGAACGCAAAAAATTAAAAAAGGTTAAAAAAAGCATAATTATATCGTCATAATTAAACTCATTATTTATGTTTTGACGATAAATTGACAAGAGGGACTATTAAGTGACCGGCGAGCGAGATAGTGATAAATAAAAAAAGCGTTATTGCGCATAATTTTTTATTTTCCCCCTGCAATTTGACCATTTTACCCCCTAAGCAAGCAAAACAATATGGCTTACTTAGTTGCCTGTAAAACCTATTAAAAAGCATAACATTCTATGATGAAAAATTGGTATCAATTAATATTGGTATGCCTGCTGGCCCTTGCGGGTACCGGTAGGCAAGCATTTGCACAAGCAACTAAGGCAACAAGCTTTTCTCCCGGCGCTATATGGCCCGATGATAAGGGTGTACACATTAACGCGCATGGCGGCGGGCTACTTTATCAAAAGGGGGTTTATTATTGGTTTGGCGAGCATAAAATTGCCGGTGGGGCGGGCAACCGTGCCATGGTTGGCGTACATTGTTACTCATCAACCGATTTATATAACTGGCGGGATGAGGGTGTTGCGCTGGCTGTTTCGCTTGATTCGACCAACGATATAGCTAAAGGGTGCATTTTGGAACGGCCTAAGGTGGTTTACAACAAAAAGACCAAAAAATATGTAATGTGGTTCCACCTGGAATTGCGTGGACAAAGCTATAAAGCCGCCCGTACGGGGCTTGCAACGGCCAATAATGTTACAGGCCCCTATACTTTTATTAAAAGCTATCGCCCCAATGCCGGCTTTATGCCTGTATACCCCGAAGGAACGCCTGATAACGAAAAAGTAAACTGCCAAACCCCGGGCAACAAAAGCGAAGGCTTTTTTTGCCGTGATTTGCCGGGTGGGCAAATGGCGCGCGATATGAATGTTTTTGTTGACGACGACGGCAAAGCCTACCATATCTTCTCGGCCGAAGAAAATTTTACGCTGGATATAGCCGAATTAAATGCAGATTATACGGGCCATACCGGTAAGTTTGTAAGGGTATACGCCGGGCACCAAACCGAAGCGCCGGCTATATTTAAGCATAATGGCATTTATTATATGGTAGGGTCGGGCACTACGGGTTGGGCGCCTAACCCGGCACGGTGGTTCTCGGCAAAATCAATATGGGGGCCATGGATATATCACGGTAACCCTTGCCAGGGTACCGGTGCCGAGATAACTTTTGGCGGGCAAAGTACCTATGTATTACCCGTTGCAGGGAAAAAAGATGCCTTTATATTTATGGCCGATAAATGGACGCCGAGGGATGCTATTGATGGCCGGTATTTATGGTTGCCAATTAAGTTTAAAGGCGATGATATAGAGATTAACTGGCAGGATAAATGGGACTTAAGTGTGTTTGATAAATAAACGATGAATAAAACTATTAGGATTTTTATAATCCTGCTGCTTTTAAACTTTTTGGTTAAGGCGCAGGATAACTTAATTAATAACGTATTTAACAGGCAGGCCTTAAGCCTGAATGGTACCTGGCAGTATATTGTAGACCCGTACGAAACCGGCTTTTACGATTATCGCTACAAGGAATTAAATGAAAACAATGGCGATGCTTACTGGAATACGGATGTTCCCGCAAATAAGTCGGAGAAAAAGGAGCATGGCTATAATGCTAAATACAGTATTCAGGTACCGGGCGATTGGAACCATCAAAAGCCCGAATTTTTATATTACGAAGGGACGATATGGTATAAAAGATCGTTCGATTTTCACAAAACAAGCAGCGACAGTAAGTTTTACCTGTACTTTGGGGCGGTAAATTACCGTGCCGATGTTTATCTGAACGGCAAAAAACTGGGGATGCACAAAGGAGGGTTCACACCTTTTAACTTTGAAGTGCCTGCATCGCTTTTAAAGGAAACCGGCAATTTTTTGGTAGTTAAGGTTGATAATAAACGCTACGCCGATGAAGTGCCTACCCTAAACACCGATTGGTGGAACTACGGCGGCATCACCCGCGATGTAAAGCTGCTAGAGTTACCGGCCACCTATATACAGGATTTTGTTATCCAGCTTAAAAAACCATCGCCGGGTCAAATTCCCGGTAAGGAAGCTGATGTAGAGGGTTGGGTGAAACTAAGTAATGCGCCTGCCGCTGGCGAAACGATCACCGTAGAGATACCCGAACTAAAGTTTAAAAAGCAGATCAGCGCGTCAGCACAAAACACAGCTGTTAGCTTTGCTTTAAAGGGCGCGCAATTATGGTCGCCGCAAAACCCTAAGCTTTACCGGGTAATTGTAAGTACCAAGACCGATAAAACAGCTGATAAAATAGGCTTCCGCACCATCGAAGCTAATGGCAAGCAGGTATTACTTAACGGCAAACCCATTTTTATGCGTGGTATTTGCATCCATGGCGAAATAGCGCAGGAGCAAAGGCGCGCTTATACCCAGGCCGACGCTGAACAATTATTGCACCAGGCTAAGGATTTAGGTTGTAATATGGTGCGTTTAGCCCACTACCCGCACGATGAAACCATGACCCGCCTGGCCGATTCGCTGGGGATACTGGTATGGTCGGAGATCCCGGTTTACTGGACTATTAACTTTGCCAGTAACGAGGTGTTGGATAAAGCAAAGGCGCAATTGCAGGAAATGATCACACGCGATCATAACCGGGCCAGTATTATCATCTGGTCGGTTGGTAACGAAACACCTATAAGCCCAACCCGTACCAACTTTATGCACAGCCTGATCACCCGCGCCAAGGAATTGGACAATACCCGTATGGTATCTGCCGCGCTTGAGGTAAATTACTCGGCACTTAACAATTTAAATGTGGTAGACGATCCGCTGGGCGAGTTTGTTGATTTGGTTGCCTTTAACGAGTACCTGGGCTGGTATGGCGGTATGCCTGATAAATGCCGCACAACTAATTGGAGCACCCCGTACAATAAACCATTATTTATCAGCGAGACAGGTGCCGAAGGCAAAAGCGGTTTCCATGCCGATTCGCTTACCCGCTTTGATGAGGAGTTTCAGGAATGGTATTTTAAGGAGCAGGTAGCTATGTTAAAGCGTATGCCCGATAATTTTGTAGGGATCTCGCCCTGGGTACTGGCCGATTTCCGATCGCCTAAACGTAATAACCCGCTATACCAGGAGGGCTGGAACCGCAAAGGTTTTTATAGCGATAAGGGCGTAAAAAAGAAAGCCTTTTATATCTTGCAATCGTATTATCAACAAATGGAAGCTAATCCACCAATTAAAAAATAATGAAATATAAATTATTCCTTTTAGCGGGCTTTATGCTTGCCTTATGTATCCATACTAATGCCCAAAAGGCAAAACACACCTTTGCTTATAGTGATACCGCCTTTGTGCTGGATGGCAAGCCATTCCAGATGATATCGGGCGAAATGCATTACCCCCGCGTTCCGCGCGAAGCCTGGCGCGCCCGTATGAAAATGGCGAAGGCCATGGGCCTTAATACCATTGGTACCTACGTTTTTTGGAACCTGCACGAGCCTCAAAAAGGCAAATTCGACTTTAGTGGAAATAATGATGTAGCCGAATTTGTTAAAATAGCAGCCGAAGAAGGTTTATGGGTGATTTTACGCCCCAGTCCGTATGTATGTGCCGAATGGGAGTTTGGCGGTTACCCGTATTGGCTGCAAAACGAAAAGGGTTTGGTGGTGCGCAGTAAGGAAGCCCAATATTTAAAAGAGTACGAAACCTACATTAAGGAGATTGGCAAACAACTGGCACCGCTGCAAATTAATCACGGCGGTAATATCCTGATGGTGCAGATCGAAAACGAATACGGATCGTACGGGAGCGATAAGGAATATCTGGCTATCAACCAGCGCTTATTTAAGGAAGCGGGCTTTGATGGCTTGCTGTATACCTGCGACCCGGCAGGCGATTTGGTAAAAGGGCACCTGCCTGGCTTATTACCAGCGGCCAACGGTATTGATAATCCCGAAAAGGTGAAGAAACTGATTAGGGACAACCACGATGGTAAAGGCCCATTTTATATTGCCGAATGGTACCCGGCCTGGTTTGATTGGTGGGGGACTAAGCACCACACCGTCCCGGCCGAAAATTATACAACCAAGCTGGAGGGGGTATTGGCAGCAGGTATTTCCATCAATATGTATATGTTTCATGGCGGTACTACCCGCGGGTTTATGAATGGGGCCAACTATAAAGGCAATACCCCTTTCGAGCCGCAAATTAGTAGTTATGATTATGATGCACCGCTGGACGAGGCCGGTAATGCCACGCCAAAATTTAAATTATTCAGGGATATTATAGCTAAGCATTTGCCCGCCGGTAAAACCTTGCCGCCAATACCTGCCGCCAAGCCAACTATGGCTATTGCTGAAATTAAGCTGACACAATCGGCCGGTGTGATGGATATTTTACCCAAATCTGTCATTAATAAAACACCCTTGACATTCGAGGATTTAAACCAGGATTACGGCTTTGTTTTATACAGCACTACCTTAACCGGCGGCCAAACAGGCGTACTAAAACTAAATGCGTTGCGCGATTACGCTATAGTAATGCTAAATGGCAAAAGGGTAGGGGTGTTAGATCGGCGTCATAACGAGGATAGCTTGCAGATCACTTTGCCACAAGGCAAAGTAAAGCTTGATATTTTGGTGGAGAACTTAGGCCGCATTAATTTTGGGCCATATCTGCTTAAAAACAAAAAAGGCATAACCGAAAACGTGCTGTTTAAAGGTAAGGAAGTTAGCAACTGGAAAATGTACAGCCTGCCATTTAGCAGCGTAGCTAACATAGCTTATACTAATAAAGCAGCAGCTAACGCGCCTACGGTTAAAAAAGGGACATTCAACCTTACAACGGTAGCCGATACTTATTTGGATATGAGCCATTGGGGCAAAGGTGTGGTTTGGATAAACGGGCATAATTTAGGCCGGTATTGGTATGTTGGCCCGCAGCAAACGCTATACCTGCCTGCCGAATGGCTGAAAAAAGGGCAGAACAGCATTGTGGTTTTTGAATTACTTAATACTGATATGAACAAGGTAAGCGGTAGCAAAACACCGGTTTTAGATCAGTTGCAATAAGCCGGTCATCATATTAAAAAGCAGGGTACTGGCAAGTACCCTGCTTTTTTTATGCAGTTAAATATCATTAAGCAATTGTTAAAAACAATATTATTATTAAATTGCCATACAATTATAAACCACTATTGCCATAACCGGCAATAGTTACCGCTCCAATTTTATTGAAAATACATGTTGTTAATTTGTTTTAGGATGAATTATAAATGTAAAAAAGACAATTAAAGTATAACGTAAACAAACCATTTTATGGGGAGAACTTTTACTCATCGACAGTTAAAATACCATATCGTTACCAAATTATTTTTGGTATTGCTGTTTGTCTGCTTGCAGGCTAAGGCGGCGGATAAGGAACCAATTGAGTACTTAAGTATCGAAAATGGCTTGTCTAATAACTCGGTAACCTCCATCTTTCAGGATCATTACGGCTTTATGTGGTTTGGTACTTACGATGGGTTAAACCGTTACGATGGCTACAGCTTTAAGGTGTTTAAAAACCGCTGGGGCGATGAGGGTTCGCTGATCAATAACCACATTATTTGCATTGCCGAAGACCACGGGAACCGGATATGGGTAGGCACCGAAAAAGGCGTGGTTTATTACAACTATTTCGATTCTAAAATTTACCCCGTATACTATCGCCCTATAAATCAAACAAAATTAAGGAAGGTTATTTCGCGCATTAATAGCCTGGTTACCGACGCGGATGGCAACCTGTATATGGCTACCGAAGAAAATGGCCTGCTGATATGCAAAAAAGGCAACACCGTTTGCGAGCAGGTGGTTCGCCGCGATAATACAACGGCCTATAATTTACAAAAGCTATTAATTGACAAAAAGAACCGGCTATGGGTATTTATTAATGGGCTGGGGCTGTGCCGTTACAATGCTGGTTTAAAGAAAATTATTTTAACCAATAGCGAAGTAAGCGGCGTTAATTGCCTTACAGATGATGCCCGAAGCACTGTTATTTGGATGGGTACCGAAGGAGGGCTTTTTAAATATGATATCGCTAAAAATAAAGTTGATAATTTAAGCCATGCGGGCTATAAATTAACCAATAGAAATATTATGCACCTGCATTTAGATAAGCAGGAGCGTGTTTGGATTGCAACCGATGGAGGCGGTGTAAATATATTAGATCCCGCTACCGGTAAGGTGAATTATATGCTGCCCGGCGAACAAAAGGGGGCATTAAGCAGCGGATCGGTATATGATATTTATGAGGATAACGACGCGCGCAAATGGATAGCTACCCTGCGCGGCGGCTTAAATATCATCGATTATAAAAACCACCAGTTTAAATCTATCACGCACGACCCGCAGAATAAAAATAGCCTGATTAATAACTTCACCCGTTCGTTTTGCGAAGATGCCGACCGCAATATATGGATTGGTACGGCGGGCGGCGGACTTAGTTTTTGGAACACCAAATTAAACACCTATACTAATTATAAGCATAACGAGAGCGAGCCTAACTCGTTAAGCAGCGATTTTGTGATGAGTATAGTTAACGATCATCAAAACAATGTTTGGATAGCTACTTTTAACGGAGGGATAAACCTGTTTAATAAAAATAGCCATACGTTTAAGCATTATAGCTGTTATAATACGGTTAATAAAGGCGAAGATCGCAATGCCTGGCGCTTGTTTCAGGATAGCCAACTTAACCTGTGGGCCTCGGCAACGCGTGGTGGGGCATTATACTTGTACAATCAAACTAAAGACCGGTTTGATATGTTTGATAATCGCCTTATCAACGTCAATTGTTTTTGGGAAGATAAAAGCGGGACGCTATGGGCTGGTACCAATAGCGAACTGGTTAAAATTGACGTTAAGAACAAACACCACCAAATTACACAACTTAGTTCGGCCGTTTATGCTATACACGAGGATAAGCATGGCGATTTATGGATAGGTACCGATGGGGGGGGCTTATTGCTTTTTAATCGTAAAAATAAAAAATTTATCCGCTATACCGAAACGGATGGATTGGCAGATAACGCGGTAATTAATATACTGGAAGATAATAGCGGCAGCTTGTGGTTAAGTACCTATAATGGTATTTCGAAATTTAACACCAGGGCAAAAACCTTTAAAAACTATTACGCCAGCGATGGTTTGCAAAGCAACCAGTTTAACTATAACGCGGCTTTAAAGCTGCAATCGGGCGAGTTTTTGTTTGGTGGTATAAAGGGCTTTAACCGTTTTAACCCCGATAGTGTGCAAACAACTGTAAGCGCGCCAAAGGTGTTTTTAACCGGTTTTAGGGTTAACAATGTACCTGTCGAGGACGATTCGCGCTATAAAGGCAAGGGGGCCATTAACCTGGAGAGCATTACCATCCCTTACGATAAGGCGGTTATATCGGTTGATTTTGTAGCTGTTGAATATTCTTTTCCCGATAAAATATCGTATGCCTATTACCTGGAGGGCTGGGACCATGTATGGAACAATTCGGGCAAGGTGAAAATCGCCAATTACTCGCGCTTAAACGAGGGTAGTTATACCCTGCGTATCAAAGCAACCAATTCGGACGGGGTTTGGAGCGGCAACCAGCGGGTGGTTTATATTACCGTTTTACCCCCCTGGTACCGTACCTGGTGGGCCTGGTGTATGTACATTGGCATAGCCGTAGCCCTGGTTTATTATTATTTATTATATCAATCAAAACAAACCAAGTTAAAGCACGAAATTGAAATAGCCTATATTAAAGCCGATAAAGAAAAGGAGTTGAACGAACGTAAACTGGCCTTTTTTACAAATATCTCGCACGAGTTCCGCACACCGCTTACCTTAATTATTAACCCGATTAAGGACATGCTGAACATCAGCAAAAACAATACACCCGATAGCGACCTGAACATAGTTTACCGCAACGCCCGCCGTTTGCTTAGTTTGGTAGATCAGTTGTTGCTATTCCGCAAAACCGAAAGTGAGAACGATAGGCTAAAGATCGTAAAACTAAACTTCGCGCATTTATGTCACGAAGTTTACCTATGCTTCACCCACCAGGCCAAGATCAAGAATATTGATTATGTGTTTGAGTGCGATACCGATCATATTGAACTATACGCCGATAGGGAAAAAATTGAGATAGCCTTGTTTAACCTGGTATCAAACGCGCTGAAGTTTACACCTGATGGTGGCAGGGTAAGCGTGATCATCAGCGAAGAGGACAACGAGATAACTGTATCTGTAACAGACACCGGTTGCGGTATCCCCGAAAATATTGGCGACCGCTTGTTCGAGAAGTTTTACAAGGCGCAAAACCGTTCGGCAGTAAAAACCGGGTTTGGTATTGGCTTGTACCTGGTAAAAACTTTTATTGACAGCCACAATGGGCAAATCAGCTATCAAAGTTCGGCCGATGGCACAGCTTTTCTTATCACCCTAAAAAAGGGCAGGGTACATTTTGGGAGCAACTTGATTTTTGAAGATATTACCGATGGCTCCATCTATTTGGAAGAACTGATAGAGGAACTCCCCGAGAAGTTATCGGCCACGGATAACGAACTGATATCGTTGGATATGATGATATCCGATCAGCAAAGTATGCTGATTATTGATGATAATGAGGAAATACGCGAATACATTAAGCGCATTTTTAAAGCGCATTATAAACTTTATGAAGCCAGCAATGGCGAAGATGGCTTTAAAATGATCAAAGATTTTTTGCCCGATATTGTGATCAGCGATGTGGTGATGCAGGGGCTAAGCGGTATTGAGCTTTGCAAGCTGATTAAGGAGGATACCTCCTTAAACCATATCCCCGTAATACTGCTAACGGCTAATCTTACCCCGGATATTAAACTACAGGGTATTGAGGTTGGCGCGTACGATTGCATTAGCAAGCCATTTGAAAAAGAATTGTTGATGGCGCGCATCAGCGCTATATTAAAGAACAGGGGTAACCTGCAAAAGTATTTTTATAACGAGATTACCCTGCAATCCAATAGCTTGAAAATATCCGAAGAGTACAAGGATTTTCTGAACAAGTGTATAGCCGTGGTAGAAAACTACCTGAACGATGCCGATTTTAATATCAAGATCCTGGCATCCGAACTGGGTATGAGCCACTCTAACCTGTATAAAAAGGTAAAATCTATTTCGGGCCAATCGGTTAATGGCTTTGTACGGTTTATCCGCCTGCGTAAATCGGCCGAATTGCTGATCAATACCAATTGCAACGTAAACGAAGCAGCCTATAGGGTGGGATTGAACGATATTAAGCACTTCAGGGAACAGTTCCACAAGCTTTTTGGGATGAACCCGTCCGAGTTTATTAAAAAGCACCGGGTGGCATTCCATAAACACTACCTGTTAGATAACCAAATAAGCCATAACAAGGATTAGATACAACCCTTATCATAGCAATTACCAATAGGCAATCAGGCATAAACCTGGTTGCCTTTTTTTTGTACCGTATGTTTTGGATAAGGATTTACATGATTGCCAAAAAAATATCCAGTGTAAAATCACCGATACAATGCCCTAAGCTAAAAATACCTTGTTTTTAGTTGATTTTACTTATTTACCCCCCTTGATATTATGATTTTGCCCCCTACGCGCGTATAGCAATACTACTTACTTAGCCTTACCAATTACACCATTTTATAAACTTAAATTAATTAATAAGCATGAATTGCAATCCTGTCATCAAGATTTCTGCGTGGGGTATTCCAGCAAAAACGGATGGTTAACACGCCGCTGTAAAATGTATAATCCAACCTAAAAAAAATCCAACCCATAAACTATTAAACCTGAGAAAATGAAAAAAAGATTTACTGAAAAAATTAATTACGTACTGGGTACCGCGTTATTATGCTTGCTGCTGGCAATCGTAACCAATAACGCTTCGGCACAGAACGATGTGACTGTAAAGGGACACGTTACCGATAGCAAAGGCCTGCTATTACCCGGTGTGAGTGTTAAGCTGGTAGGCAGTAGCCAGGGTACTACTACCGATGTTAGTGGCGCTTACAAAATAATGGCATCTAAAAATAGCAAGCTGCAATTCTCGTTTTTAGGCTACATCACCAAAACCGAGGATGTAAACAGCCGCACACAAATTGATGTAGCACTTGCCGATGATGCGGGTAAGGCATTAAACGAAGTAGTTGTAGTAGGTTACGGTGCCCAAAAGCGTGCCGATGTAACCGGCTCGGTAGTATCGGTGCCAAAAGCACGTTTGTCCGAACTGCCGGTTACTAACGTATTACAAGCGCTTGAGGGTGCTGTTGCCGGTGTAACCATCACCACCACCTCATCGGTACCGGGTAGTGTTCCTGCTGCCATCATACGCGGGCAAAACTCCATTACAGCAGGTAGTGGCCCTTACATTGTGGTTGATGGTATACCATTCAGCAAAACAGGAGGATCATTAAACGATATTAACCCTAATGATATTGCATCAATGGAAATATTAAAAGATGCATCGGCCGTAGCTATTTATGGTACTAATGGCTCAAACGGTGTAATTTTAATTACTACCAAGCGCGGTACATCGGGCAAGCCCGTTATCCGCTATAACGGGTATGCCGGTGCCGAAAACCTGGCACACATATTAGCCCCGCGTGATCCGGCTTCGTTCACCCAAAAGTTTTTAGATTACCTGTCGCAAAACAAATTAACCCAGCAATTTCCCGAACCGGTAAATAATAATACAGAAAGGGCTAACTATACCGCGGGCCGCACAATTGATTGGGTGAAGGAAACTACACAACAAGGTATTATGCAGGATCATAACGTTAGTGTAAGTGGTGGTACACCTGATGTTAAATATTTCCTGGCAGGCGATTATATGAAGCAAAAGGGTGTAATAAAGGGCTATCAGTATAACCGTGTAAACATCAGGTCTAATCTTGATGTTAACGTAACCGATTATTTAAGCATAGGTGCAACAACTTTCCTTGCCAATAATAATTACGATGGTGGCCGTGCCAATTTATTGAATGCGACAGCTATGAGCCCTTATGGTAACGAATACAATGCCGATGGCACTTATACTATTTACCCAATGGCACCCGAACAACTGTATGTTAACCCGCTGCTTGGGCTAACAACCGATCAGTTAAGCCGTAGTGTTAACTTAAACGGCAGTGGTTATGCCGAGGTTAAATTTGGCGGGGTGCTTAAGGGATTAAGGTACCACTTAAATGCCGGTTATACTTACCTGCCAACCCGTTCGGGCAGTTATAGCGGCCGCTTGGCAAATACACCTTTGGGTGCAGCCAGCGCTACCAACTCTGAAACAACAGCCTACACCATTGAAAACCTTTTATATTACACAAGGGATTTTGGTAAAAACCGGGTTGATTTCACAGGCCTTTACAGCGCGCAACGCCGCAGGTATTTTACTACAACCGCATCTGGTACAGGCTATTTTAATGATGAACTTTCTTATAACAATATTGGGGCAGGTTCTACTTTAAGTTCATCTTCATATTCAGACAGGTATGCAGCAAACTCGTTAATGGCTCGTTTTAACTACGGTTATGATAGCCGTTACCTGTTTACATTTACTGCACGTCGCGATGGTTCATCAGTGTTTGGTGCTAATGCTTCCAAATATGGCCTATTCCCGGTGGGGGCGTTTAAATGGAATGTGAGCAACGAGTCATTCCTGAAAGATTCAAAAGTTATTGATAACCTTGATATAAGGGTATCATACGGTAAAACAGGTAACGAGGCTGTAGGCGTTTACCGTACTATTACTACCGACGGTACAGTGCGTTTTCCGTTTAACGGCATAAGTTATATTGGCGCGCAGGCCAGTAATTTAGGTAACAGTGATTTGCATTGGGAAGAGAGCTTAAGTACAAATATTGGGGTAGATTTTTCTTTATTAAAAAGCCGCATAACCGGTACAATTGATGTTTATAATACCAAAACATCCGGCTTATTATTAAACAGGGCTTTACCTACTATTACCGGTTACAACTTAGTGCTAATTAATATTGGTAAAGTAGCCAACAAAGGCTTAGAGCTTTCATTATCTACACGTAATTTTGTGGAGAACGATTTTAAATGGGAAACCATGGCTGTATTTGCCAAAAACAACAATAAAATTGTTGACTTATATGGTGATGGCCAAAGCGACATTGGTAACCGGTGGTTTATAGGGCAACCTATTAGTGTAATTTACGATTACAAAATGACAGGTGTTTGGCAAACAGGCGAAGACGCCTCCAAACAAGATCCCGGTGCTAAACCCGGCGATTTGAAATTTGCCGATACCAATGGCGATGGAAAGATAACTGCGGATGATAAGGTAATTCAAGGCCAAACCGCACCTAAATGGACGGGTGGTTTAACCAATACTTTCCATTATAAAAACATTAACCTAAGCGTGTTTATCCAAACCGCACAGGGCATGTTAAAAAACAATGCCGATTATAACTATGCCGATGAATCGGGCAGGAGGAATACACCTGCCGAAATTGGTTACTGGACACCAAGCAACGGTAGTAACGATTTTCAGGCATTATCCTATACCAACACCCGTGGCTATGGTTATGTACACGATGCCAGCTACACCCGTATTAAGGATATTACCCTGAGTTATGTATTAAAACAAAAAATGCTGGATAAATTACACCTGGCGGGCTTAACAGTTTATGCCAGTGGCCGTAACCTGCACACATTTACTAAATGGATAGGATGGGATCCTGAAAACAACTACTCAACCCGTGGGTCGGGCGATTGGACCAACAACTATCCAACAACACGCACATTTGTATTGGGCGTAAATGTTTCATTAAAATAAAGATCAAACACAAAGACATGAAAAAGTATTCAACAATATTAGTTTCCATATCGGTGTTAATGGTAGTGTTTGCATCCTGTAAAAAAAGTTTCCTGGATGAAAAGCCATACTCTTCGTACACCCCAGTAACACTTACAGACTCGTTAGGGTTAGAAGCATCGGCCATTGGCCTATATAATCTTGAAACCGGTATATTAACCTATTCGGGCAACCAGGGCTGGCCAAGTGTTTGGCAAATTGGTACTGATGTGGCCAATGCCACTGCCCAGCAAGAGGGTATTGAAGTGCCTTATTATAACTATGCTACTTTAACCTCAACAGATAATGCAGCAAAGTATACCTGGGGCAAATACTATGCGATAATAAACAACGCGAATATTATTATTGATGCTACCGAATCTCCGGCAGCTAAAATAGGGTCTGTTGGTAAGGCGCAGGTAGCAGCCGAAGCAAAGTATTTCCGTGCTTATGCTTATCATCAACTGGCTACACTTTTTGGCGGCGTACCATTAATTACCCATGCCTTAACCACTTCTAAATTAGATTTTACACGTGCTTCGCTGGATGATGTGAACGCGCAAATTGTAGCCGATTTAACTTACGCCAGCGCTAACCTGGCCGATGTAGGCGCGGTTTCAGCTAAAGTAAACTCGCAGGGAAAACCATCAGGCAGGGCCAACAAATACATGGCTATGCAATTACTGGCCGAAGTATATTTACGCATGGGTAAAAACGATTTGGCCGAAACACAGGCACAGGCCATTATCAGCAGTAATAAATTTACGCTGGTTAAAAACCGGTTTGGTGTAAAAGCCAGCGGTACAGGCGATTATTATTCTGATATTTTCCTTTATGGTAACGAACGCCGTGCCCAGGGTAATTCCGAATCTATTTGGGTGCTGGAGCAGGAAAACCCTACAGCTGTAGTTGGTGGTAATGTTGATAATGCACAACAACGCCGTGTATGGGGTGCTGCTTATTATGCTGTGCCGGGTATGTTGCCTTGCGACTCGTTAGGTGGCCGTAGTATTGCCCGCTTAAGGTTAAGCAATTGGGTAATTTATAAATTATATCCGGCTGGTGATATCCGTAACTCGCAATACAGTTTAAGGCGCCGTTATTATTATAACGATCCGGCTTTCCCCGCCCTGTTAGGGAAACAAATTCCTTACACCGGTGCCGATACCCTTTTCAGGATTTGCCCGGCCATTACCAAATGGGGACAATTTGACCCGAACGATACCTTTGGTTACGCCATGATAAAAGACTTTATGATGATGCGCTTAGGTGAAACTTATTTGCTGCTGGCCGAAGCGCAAATGAAGCAGGGTAAAACTGGCCCGGCTGCGATCAGCATTAATGCCTTGCGTACAAGGGCTGGCGCACCTCAGGTTACCGCTGGCGATATGACGCTTGACTTTATACTGGACGAGCGTGCCCGCGAACTGATAGGCGAGGAAAACCGCCGGATGACGCTGATGCGGACCGGAACACTGGTTGACCGTGCTACCCGCTTAAACTCAAACGACGCGGTACACCCAACGGTTGGGTTAACCAGCAAAAACCTTTTGTTACCTATTCCTTTAAGCGAGATACAGACCAACAAGGATGCTGTTCTTACACAAAACCCGGGCTATTAATCAATAGCCTTGTTAAACTAAGCGGCCATGGCCGCTTAGTTTAATTTTTTTAATACTTTTAGGAATGGCATTTCAATTATCCTTAACTATTTATCAAAGAGTAACTTATGTGCTTTTTGCACTGTGTTTAATTGCGCCTTTTGGGCTAATGGCACAAACAAGTGTTATTAACAACAGCGGCTGGGCTAATAACTCGGTCAACACGGTTATTTTTCGCAAAAATTCGCTGGTAACTTATCAAAATACGCAATACGCCGCTTATTATGATAATGATCAGTTTGTAATATTAGCTAAACGTAAAACAGGGCAAACCACCTGGCAAAACCAACGCACACCCTATAAGGGCGATGCAACCGACGCGCATAAATCCATCAGTATTATTATTGATGGGGCCGGCTATTTGCACGTGGCCTGGGGGCAGCACAATAACCCGCTTAATTATGCAGTAAGTGTGCAACCGGGTTCGCTGCAATTGGGCGAAAAGCAAAGCATGATAGGCAGCAAAGAGGGCAAGGTAAGCTACCCCGAATTTTATAAGTTGCCTGCAGGCGATATATTGTTCCTGTACCGCGATGGCGCATCTGGTAATGGTAACCTGATGCTGAACAGGTATGTTTTATCTCAAAAAAAATGGATACGGATACAGGATGGTATGATAGATGGCGAGGGGCAGCGTAATGCCTACTGGCAAATGGCCATTGATGCAAAGGGTACTATCCACCTATCATGGGTATGGCGCGAAAGCCCTGATGTGGCCAGTAACCACGATATGTGCTACGCGCAATCAAGTGACGGCGGCAAAAGTTGGCAAAAGTCGACAGGTGAAAAATACACCTTGCCCATTAATGCTGCCAATGCCGAATATGCCTGCAAAATACCGCAGCATAGTGAACTGATTAACCAAACATCCATGTTTGCCGATGCCGCGGGGAGGCCATTTATTGCCACTTACTGGCGCGAGGAAAATCAAACTGTACCGCAATACCATTTAGTTTATAAAACCGGTACGGAGTGGAAGATCAGCAACCTGGGTTTCCGTAAAACACCCTTTAGTTTAAGTGGTGGGGGCACTAAAAGTATCCCGGTATCGCGGCCGCAAATTATAGCCTGGAAAAATGGGACTAAACAAGCCGCCGTCATTATTTTCAGGGATGACGAGCGCGGCGATAAGGTATCAATAGCCCAAAGCAAGGATATAACCGGGAGTAACTGGATGGTATCAGATATTTCAAATGATGCTGTAGGGGCATGGGAGCCTACTTACGATACCGAACTGTGGAAGAATAAGGGGGTGCTTGATCTTTTTATACAAACAGTAATACAAATTGACGGCGAGGGCCGCGGCAACGTAAAACCCAAGCCTGTAGCCGTGCTGGAATGGAAGCCACAAGCAATTATAAAATCTAAAAAAATCAAGTAAACATGCGTTATAAAATTCTGCTATCCTTTAGTGTACTTGTTTGTGTTTTAATGATAAATGTTGCGGCCATGGCCCAGCGTAAAAATACTTTTATAACAGATAAAAAACTGTTACAAACTATCGATCAAAACTTTATTGATGCTGGTAAACAATACAAGGTTTTATCAAAACGGTTGGCACCGGCTGATTTCCCCAAAACTTATCAACCAACAACCGGTAAGCCCGAAAATAGTAATTCGGGCTGGTGGTGCAGTGGTTTTTACCCGGGGACATTATTGATGCTGTATCAGCAAACGCATGATAGGACATTGCTAAGAGAAGCCGACCGGATAATGGAGGTACTTAAAAAGGAGCAATACAATAAAACCACGCACGATTTGGGTTTTATGATGTATTGCAGCTTTGGTACTGCCGAAAAAATATCGCCGCAGGCTGGCTATAAGCAAATATTGATCAACAGTGCTAAATCATTATCCACCCGGTTCGATCCTAAAGTGGGCTGTATCAAGTCATGGGATTCAACCAAGCCCGAGTACATTGTGATTATTGATAATATGATGAACCTGGAATTGCTATTTTGGGCTACGCAGGTAACCGGCGATTCCAGTTATGCTAAAATAGCTATAACACACGCCAATACTACGATGAAGAACCACTTCAGGCCCGATTATAGTTCGTACCATGTAGTAGTTTATAACCCGCAAACAGGCGCATTGCAGGAGCGAAAGACCGCGCAGGGCTACTCCAACGAATCGGCCTGGGCACGCGGACAGGCCTGGGGTTTATATGGCTACACGCTAATGTATCGCGAAACTAAGAATAAGAAATACCTTAACCAGGCTAACCACATCGCTAACTTTATTTTAAGCAATCCCAACCTCCCGGCCGATAAAATACCTTATTGGGATTTTAACGCGCCAAATATTCCAAACGCCCTGCGCGATGCCTCGGCAGGGGCGGTAATTGCATCGGCTTTGCTGGAGTTATGCCACTATGCCGATAAAAAAAGCGCGCCGCTTTACTTTAAAACAGCGCAAACCATACTTAAAAATCTATCCAACCCGCATTATAAAGCAGCCCCGGGTACTAATGGTGGATTTATATTACAACATAGTGTAGGCCATATCCCGCAAAAAACCGAAATTGACGTGCCGTTAACTTATGCCGATTACTATTTTGTAGAGGCCATGGCACGGTATAAAAACATCAATAAATAATATGGTAAGGGATCTATCCGCACTGAAAAAGCATATTTTAATAGGGGTATTATCGTTAATGCCGGCATCACTGATGGCGCAGATAAAAGACACCTTAAATGCGCCGCCACCTGTACTAAAGGGCGTTTACGCCGACCCCAACATAACCGTATTCGGCAAAAAATTCTATATCTATCCTACAACCGATGGTACCAAAGGGTGGTTATCAACCAGTTTTACCTGCTGGTCATCGGATAACCTGGTAGACTGGAAGAACGAGGGGGTGATCCTCGACCTGCCGCGTGATCTGACCTGGGCAAAGGAACGGGCCTGGGCGCCAACCATCGCTTTTAAAAATAACAAATACTACTATTATTATTCGGCTAATGTAAATATTGGCGTGGCTGTAGCCGATAAACCAACGGGCCCCTTTACCGACCCGATAGGGAAGCCGCTAATACCCAAAGGTACCCGGCGTGGACAAATGATAGACCCCATGGTATTTGTTGACGGTGATGGCGCCGCCTACCTGTATTTTGGGCAGGGGCAATGCAATGTAGTCAAACTGAATGAGGATATGATATCCTGCGATACCTCAAAAATTGCTTCTTTTAAACCTACGGGCTATAACGAGGGGCCGTTTATGATCAAACGCAAAGGTGTTTACTACCTCATGTGGTCGGAGTATGATACCCGCGACCCGCGTTATTCCATTGCCTATGCTACATCAAATTCGCCGCTTGGCCCGTTTAAAAAAGCGGTGGGCTACCCCGTGCTAAAAGGCCAGGGTGTTGTAAAAGGGGCGGGGCACCATTCGGTGGTACAGGTGCCCGGTAAGGACGAATGGTATATTGCCTATCACCGCTTTAAAATACCCGATGGGGATGGTTACAACCGTGAAACCTGCATATCGCCCATGCGCTTTGATGCCGATGGGCATATTTTACCGGTTGATGTTTTTGAAAAAGTGAAGCCCGTTAAAATTAAAAAATAACCGAATCGAGGCCTTAAATTACCCTATTAATAGTTTATGAACAAGATATTATTCCAGGTTTTTATAGTTGCTGTTTTTGGAACAGGCTGGACGTATTGCCTGCGCGACAAAACTAAAGCGCAGGACAATTACAAATTGGTATGGGCCGATGAGTTTAATACCGATGGCCCTGTTGATAGCCATAACTGGATATTTGAAAAGGGCTTTGTGCGCAACCAGGAATTGCAATGGTACCAGCAGGATAATGTTTATTGCAGCAAAGGTAACTTGATTATCGAAGCCCGTAAAACGCATACACCTAATCCTAACTATATAGCCGGAAGTACGGATTGGAAGAAGAACCGGGAGTTTATTGATTATACATCGGGTTGTATTAAAACCGCGGGTTTAAAAAGCTGGAAGTACGGCAGGTTGGTGATGCGCGCCCGCATTAACACCCACAACGGCCTATGGCCTGCATTTTGGACCTTGGGCGAACGTGGCAACTGGCCGTCAAACGGGGAAATTGATATTATGGAGTTTTACCGGGGAAAGTTATTGGCTAACATAGCCACAGGTACCGCACAGCCATATAAAGCCACGTGGTTTAGCAAAACAAAGCAGGTAACTACTTTTAACGATCCGCAATGGCCGTTTAAATTTCATACCTGGCGTATGGACTGGGACGAGCAAAATATTAGTTTATATGTAGATGATGAGTTGCTGAACCAGCAACCTATGAAATCGCTTTATAATACCGATGGAGCCGGCGTTAACCCGTTTATGCAACCGCATTATATTTTACTTAACCTGGCCATTGGCGGCGCAAATGGCGGCGACCCCAGCCAAACGGAATTCCCTAATAAATTTGAGGTTGATTACGTAAGGGTGTATCAAAAACCATAAGCCGCATCAATAATAATTTAATTAACCAGGCACTCAAACTCGTGCTTGCAATCCTTACAATGCGCATGCAATAACGGATCGGTACGCCCCTTATAAATACTTATAGAACCAATGGTGCATAAGGGCAATGCAAACAGGTAATAACCAACGGCAGCTGTTACAGCGGTAATTAAAAATCCCAGGCCTGCAATAAGCAGTATCGAGCCAAATACTATTTGAAGTGTGTTAGTGGCGGTTTTTATGTGGTTCCCCTGGCAGTTAGGGCATTGTACGTCTGTTTTCATGGTGATGCATTTGATTATAAAAAAGCAAATACCATACCAGGGCTAAATTTTTTTACAACAATTACTTCATACACTCGCGCTGTATCTCAAACAGAAACTCAAACAGGTTAACTTCGGTTGGGATCTGGAGTTTTTTACGCAGGCGATAACGGCTAATTTCAACCCCACGTACAGAAATAGCCATTAATTGGGCTATCTCCTTGCTGGATAGGTTCATGATCAGGTAAGCACTTAATTTTAATTCCTGTTGGTTAATGCTGGGGTACCTGTCCTTTATAATGGTTAAAAAATCGGCATGTACTTTATTAAAGTGTACAGAAAACTGTTCCCATTCTTCGTTTATCTTCTTCTCTTCGGATAGTAAACGCAGGATCTTTTTGATCTCAACCGTTTCTATCATCTCTTTGCCCGATTTCTGCAAACGCTGCAATTCCTCCTTTACCTTTAATATAAACTCCTTTTTTTGCACCAGCGTCATCGCTGTTGATGCCAGTTCCGAGTTTTTGTATTCTATTTCGGTTTCCAGTTTTTCGTTCCGCAGTTTCACCAGTTCCTTTTCCGATATTTCCAGTTCCAATTGGTGCAGGTAGGCCATTTGCTTTTGTTCTTCCTCGTTCTTTTGGCGTTGAATCAGCAATTCCTTTTCCTGATTGCGGATGTGTTTCCGCTCCTGTTGCTTGTAAAAAAAGTACAATAGGTAAATAACCATCACCAGGTAAAGGCAGTAAGCCCAAAGGGTTTGGTACCATGGCGGGAATATGGTGAAGCTGTAACTATAAACCGCCGATTCGTTATTTTGATGATTGCGGGCTTTCACATTAAACGTATAATTGCCCGCGGCCAGGTTGGTATAATCCTTCTCGGTTTTTTTTGACCACTCCGACCATTCCTTATCAAAATCCTCTAAAAAATAACTGTACGATACGTTGGATTGCGCCTCGAAAATGGGAGATGAGTATTCAAAATGCAGGGAGTTCCATAAATAGGTGAGGGCAGGGGTGTTTGCGGCCACCTGCTGGGCATTATCATTTACCCGGCCAAAATAACCGCCAAAAAGCAGGCTATCAGTATTATTGGCCCGTGCCTTTACCTTACGGATGTATACATTTAGCGGATGTATATTCTTTTTATACTTGGCGTAGTTAATATGGTAAAAGCCGTTTTCGCCACCTACAAAAATGTTTTGCTCGTTAACGGGATACACACTTTCAAAACCGCTTAATATGCGCCCGGTTAACTCGGGGAAGTAAACGGCGGTAGGTTTAGGTGTCGAAAAATCCATTACCCCCAGATTTTTCCCTTCTACAAACCAAATATTGCCTGCCGGGTCTTCCTTTAAATACCGTAGGCCCATATCAGCAAATATATCCTTAAACTCTGCCGATTTTTCAAAGCGGTCGGTTTTACTGTTATACTGGTAAATGCCTTTTTCGGTAGCAGCTACTACGTGCTTCCTTATTTTAAAAATGAAGTTATCCAGCGATGACGGCAGCCCTTGTGCCTGTGTATACAGCTTGGCCTTAGGGTTATTAAGGCTTAATTTAGAAATACCGCGATAGGGGTGCGATGTCCAGATATTGTTATCATCGTCAATAGCTAAAAACCTGGCCGACTCGTTAAACTTGCCAATATTGCCTTTGTTGATAAAGGCGTTGTTGCTTTGATCAAACAAACGGATGCCATCGTAATTACCGGCTGCTATTAGCGATGTTCCGGGTGTGTTTAGTAATGGTTCAAAAATCCAAAAGCCGGTGTTGGTGGCAATGGGGGTTATTTTATCGTCGGTTACTTTATATAAACCATCATCGCGGCCGGCCAGCAGGTTGTTATTAATTACCGATAAATGCCAGGACAAGCCTTCAGCAATAATTTTAAAGTTGTTGCCGGTATAGGTTAGGTCGGGGATATTATTAACAGGTAATTTATATATCCCGTTTGATACGGCAAAGTACAGGCTGTTTTGATATTGGGTCATGGAAAAACCGCCGCCATCCTTAAACACCGGCGGGTTAATGTGCTTAACCGCATTGTTATAGGTCACCAAATCAATCCCGTTATCCAGCCCCAGCCACACATTTTGATTGGTATCCATAAACATGCAGCGCACATTGCTGTTTTGCAGGCCCTCTTTTTTAGAGATATTCTCCATTATGCGGCCGCTTTTATCAACCTGGTACACACCGTTGGTATAAGTACTTATCAAAAAAGTGTTATCGCTTAAAGCAATGGAGTTTAAAAAATGCTGGTGGTTATCAATACCAAAACCACTAAGCCCCCAATATTGTAAATGATCGGATGTTAAAATATAGTTACCGTTTTTGGCTGTGGTTACCAGGGTGCTATCCTTAGCAAAGGATAAGGCGCTGGTAATATAAAAATCGGGCGGGAGCAGTTTTTTATCGATATAGGTTTGCCAGCTATTGTTTTTAAAGATCATTACGCCCTTTTGCTCATCGTGCGCAATCAATTGATCTTTACATAAACCTAAAAACAGCCACGATGAATAGGATGGATAAATAGCGATCTTGTTATCCCGGTAACGGAAGATTTTATTACGTGCCCTGAAAAAGATATCATCGCCATAGCAAACAATATCCCATATATCCGAAAATTTTTGCTCGTTTTTTGGTAATAAATCTTTTATAGATGTAAAGGTAAGCTGGCCATTCTTCCCTGGCGAGAAGTAGCCGATCTCGTCCTGGCCGCCTACATACAGCCTTTTATCCTTCCCAAATTCTATCGACCATACAATGGTTTTATTGGGCAGGGGATAAATCTGCCAGTTGGCGCCATCAAAAACCAGTACGCCCTCGTTATTGGCAAAATACATGCGGCCCTGGGCATCCTGCTTTATCTTCCAGTTTTGTGTGCCGGCGTTGTATTGTTTTTTTTCATAGTTAATGGTTTCCCGCTGCCCTATATATGACTGCGCGAATAATGCCCGCGTGCCGGCAAGCATAAGTAGTAAAAAAGCAATACGTAAAAACATATAGGTTTATGTTGATAGCTCCAACATTTTTTTAAATGTATCAAACATTGGGGCTAATATCAACCCTAATGCGGTTTTTTTCAATGTGTGTAGTTGTGATGTAGTCCAAAATTTCGCTTAACTGATCGGGGCGCATACATTTGGATCATTATAAACCGGCTGCCTCAGCATTTTTATTAACCAATAAATAACCAAATGAATATGGGTGAAATTTACTTTACCATACCTTATTTAACAGGTATATCCTTTGCAAAAAACACATCTGAAATGATCCGGGAGTTTCCGCCCTGATCTGTTAACCAACAACCAATTTTTATCATACCCCAACCAGGTGTGCCTGCAAAACCGATCAACCATCGGCGGCAGAAAACTAAACTTATTATAAACTAAAAATTAACCTTCTATGCAATTAAAACTCAAGTTTTGTCTTGGCATCGCGTTGCTTTTATGCGTTTTTAACGAAGCTTATTCGCAAAATATCCGTGTAAGCGGTAAGGTAACCCAAAAAACAACGGGCGAAGCCTTACCCGGTGCCTCTGTATCGGTAAAAGGGACCAGTGTTGGTGCTGTTACCGATGTAAATGGTAATTATACATTGTCGGTTCCGCAAACAGCGGCCACTATGAAATCGGGAAACAGCACATTAACCGCCCCGCAAACCGGCGTTACATTGGTAGTCACGTTTGTAGGCATGGTTACACAGGAACGGAAAATTACCGGTGCCGGTGTTGTTAACTTCGCTTTAGAAGAAAATACCAGTGCTATTAGCGAAGTAGTAGTAATGGGCTACGGAACGCAAAAAATAACCAATGTATCGGGCGCTATATCAACCGTAAAAGGCGCTGATATAGAGAAATTAAGGCCGGTAAGGGTTGAAGAAGCCCTGCAAGGCCGTGCATCTGGCGTAAGCGTTATACAAAGCGGTTCGCCGGGTTCAACACCAACAGTATTAATAAGGGGTATCCCTTCGTTCACCGGTACCGATCCGGTTGTTATTGTTGATGGTGTACCGCAATCGCTGGTTGACTTTAATTCCATCAACCCGCAGGATATCGAATCCATCAACGTATTAAAGGATGCTGCCACTACCGCCATTTATGGCGTTAAAGGTGGTAACGGCGTTATTGTGGTAACTACAAAAAGCGGCCGTAAAAACAGCAAGACCGATTTTTCTATCAGCGGTAACTACGGTATACAGGAAGTTGCGCGTACTATTGGTGTATTAAACGCAACCGAATACGGTGCTATAGTTAACGAGGGTAGCGTAACATCGGGCGGGCCGGTAATTTTCCCTAACCTGGCTACCTTAGGTGTGGGTACCGATTGGCAAAAACAAATTTTCCATACCGCGCCGCTGCAGGCACACAATGTATCGGCCAGGGGAGGCAGCGAGAATATGACCTATTTCTTATCGGCCGGTTATACCAGCCAGGGTGGTGTTGTAGGTGGTATTGATAAATCGAGATATGACAGGGGAACTTTTACCGCCAACATGAGTTTTGATTTGGCACCTCGCCTTAAATTTATTGTAAACACCACCGGTGTTGTATTAAAAGGTAAGGGCATACAGGAAAACTCGTTCAATAGTATTATAGGCAGCGCCTTAAACTTTGACCCAACGGTACCGGTATTAAATACCACGCCAAACACCGTTGGCAAGTATGGTTACAGTAACCTGATATTATCTGAAGTGTTTAACCCGCTAACCAAGCTGGATAATACTTATAATACCAATACCGGCAATAAACTATATGGTAAGTTTGAATTGCAGTACGACGTAATAAAAGGCCTTAAAGTAAGCAGCCGTTTTGGTTATACTAAGTACGATAGCAATGCCAAAACCTTTAACCCGCTGGTGTTTTATGGCCCGCTAAACGTGGAAAACACAATGAATGCCGATGGTACCACCGTTACCGGGATGCACAACAGCGTATCGCACGAGAAGGATAGCAACTTTAACTATACCTGGGAAACATTTGCCAACTACAATTTCACATTAGCAAGAGATCATAACTTCGAGACAGTATTGGGCTTCTCTATGGCCAAAACATCGGGCAATGCCGATGGGGCCAGCAGGCAGGATGTGCCTTTTAACTCGTGGGAGTTTGCCGATTTTACCGCTGCTACAGGTGTTAACTCAGCAACCAATACCAATGCTTCATCGGGGTATTATTACCAATACTTCCGTCGCAACTTATCCTACTTTGGCCGCTTAAATTACGATTATAAAGGCCGTTACCTGGCATCGTTCACCGCCCGCCGCGATGGTTCGTATGCTTTTGGTATCAATAACAAATTTGCTAACTTCTTCTCGGGTTCGGCAGGATGGGTAGTGAGTAACGAAGATTTCTTTAAATCATCGATCATTGATTACTTAAAGATTCGCGGTAGCTACGGCTCAACCGGTAACGAGAACGTGAGCCCGCAATATGTAAAAATTGTAACCGGCGGCCCTGATTATGGCTCTACAGCCAACAGTAACGGTTATAACTTTGATAACGTATTTTATCCCGGCTCAACCGTAGGTTCGGCAGCTAATAACAGCCTGGCCTGGGAAAAACAAATCCAAACCAACATAGGCTTTGATATGACTATCCTGAAAAATAGGTTATCTATATCAGCCGATTATTACCGCAAAACAGTAACCGGTTTGTTATTCACGCCAAACGCGTCGTTATACTTAGGTACTGTGCCTATCCCAACAGCCAACATTGGTTCAACCAAAACCGATGGTATTGATGTGACTTTAAGCTATAACGAAACCATACATAAATCGTTTAAAATTGGTAACTCGTTCACCGTGTCAACAGCCAAAAACCTGGTAACAGCTACTAATACCGATAACAGCGCGAGGATTTTTGGAGGAAGCTATTTTAATGGGCAATCGCAAAGTGTAACGGTATTCCAAAAAGGCTTTACGCCAGGCTATTTTTATGGTTATAAAACACAGGGACTGTTCCAAAACGCGGCCGAGATAGCATCAGCGCCAACACAGGCAGGTGCCCAGCCGGGCGATATCCGTTTTGCTGATACCAACGGCGATGGCAAAATTAACGCCGATGACCAGGTGAAAATAGGCGATCCCTTCCCGGATTTTACTTTGGGCTGGAACCTGAGCCTATCCTACAAAAACTTTGATTTTAACGCGTTTACTTACGCGTCGGTTGGTAATGATATTTACCGTGCTTACGAGCGTAATGCCAACTACACCAATAAATTCCGCAGCGTATTAGGCCGTTGGACTGGTCCGGGCAGCACTAACGATGCCAACGAGCCGCGTTATTCGTTCACCGACCCTAATAGCAATATCCGCGCATCCGACCGATATGTAGAGGATGGCAGTTTTGTAAAGATCAAAAACCTGCAACTGGGTTATACCTTGCCTGCATCGTTAACCAAAAATGTATTTAAAAGCGTAAGGATATACGGGCAGGTTAAAAACGCCTACACCTTTACCAAATACACCGGTTACGATCCTGAAATATCGGGTGGTATCTTAAATACAGGTGTCGATCGTGGCGCTTACCCTCAGCCAAGGATCTACTCATTCGGGCTTGACATTAGATTGTAATCATTTAAATAGTATTAAAATGAATAAGACATACATAAAAACAATGGGCCTGGTGATATTTATTACCGCGCTTACATCATGCAAAAAGTTTGTGGATTATAACCCCCACGAGGATTTTGTAACTACCGAGCAGGATTACCTAAAATCGGAAACCGATTACCGTACCATGGTGATTAGTGCCTACTCGCCCCTGCAATGGCTAAACCAGGAATATGTGGTGGCCGATATCGCGTCGGACAATTCGGTTGCCGGTGGCGAAAGTGCATCGGACGTATTAGCGCTGCAGCAAATAGATGATTATACGCTAACCCCGGTAAACTCAACCCTTACCGACCTTTGGCAGGTAGCTTACGAGGGTATTAACCGTGCCAACTACCTTACTCAATACAAAACCACCAACCTTGGGGGCCAGCAGGTTAATTTTGCCGGTAAGGATGCCCTTTATGGCGAGGTTTACTTTTTACGTGCCTACTACTATTTTCAACTGGTGCGCATGTTTGGCGATGTGCCGCTGTTTGCCGATAAACGTTTGGGTGTAAGCGATTCAAAAACGCTGCAACGCTCACCTAAAGCCGATGTGTACAAGCAAATAGAAGCTGATTTGACAGCCGCAATTGCTGTATTACCTGCTGTGCAGGCGCAAAAAGGTAAAATTACCAAATACGCGGCACAAGCCATGTTAGGTAAAGTTTACCTGTACGAAAGTAAGTTTGACGCGGCAGTGCCAGTGTTTGAAAGTATTATCACTGCAAATGCGTTCAGTCTGGTTGCCGATTACAGCTCTATGTTTTTATTGGCCGGAGAGAATGGCCCGGAATCGGTATTTGAAATTCAGTATACCAACGGGTCGCCATATTATAACTGGGGCGGTGCCACTAGGGGGCAAGGTAACTACGCGGTTCAGCAAAACGGTATCAGGGGACTAAATGGTTCGTCGGCTATGCCTTACGCGGCCGGTTGGAGTACTAACCTGCCAACCCAAAACCTTGCCGCGGCATTTAGCGCGGGCGATACACGTAAAGCCATTACCACTTTTGATATTGAAGCGTACAAAACCGCTAACCCGGCCTTAGGTATTACTTACCAGGTTGCCCCATACCGTAATTCGGGCTTATACAATGGCAAGTATTTGCCTCGTAAAGGCGAAACATCGGGCCAGGTAGAGCTGAATTATGATAACAACTTCCGCATTATCCGTTATGCCGAGGTATTATTAATGGCTGCCGAAGCTAATAACCGTGCAACCGCGCCAAACGATACCAAAGCACAGGGCTATTTAAACCTGGTACGCCAGCGTGCCTTTGGCGATAACCTGCACAACGTAACCTCAACCGGCGCTACCTTAAAGCAAGCGATATGGGACGAACGCAGGTTAGAACTTGGTATGGAAGGCGACCGCTTTTTTGATTTGGTTAGGACAGGACAGGCTGCCACTAAAATTACAGGTTTTGTAACCGGTAAGCACGAGGTGTTCCCTATCCCGCAAACCGAGATAAATATTTCGGGTATTAAACAAAACCCTGGCTACTAATTATCAACCATTTAAAATTAACGAATCATGAATGCAATAAAATATGTTTTTGGTGTCGCGTTTTTACTGGCTGTTGTAGCAGGCTGTAAAAAAGAGGCGTTTACCGATACCTCGTTTATAAACGGCGTAACCGCGCCGGCAAAATTAGCGGTGATGTTTGATATCACCCAGGATAATACCGGGCTGGTAACCATTACCCCAACCGGCGAAGGCGCCACATCTTTCGATGTAACTTTCGGCGATGCTACCACTACACCAATCAATGTTGCTGCCGGTAAAAAAGTGCAGCATAAGTATGCCGAAGGCGTATACTCGGTTAAGGTAACCGCTAAGGGTGCTACCGGTAAAACAACCGATTTTACTCAGCAATTAACGGTATCGTTTAAAGCGCCTGAAAATGTGAAGGCTACGATAAGCTCGAACGGCTTAACAGTAAGCATTGCAGCTTCGGCCTTGTACGAAACCATGTTTAAGGTATATTACGGTGACTCCACTACGTTGGTGCCTTTACACTTCGGTAGCTTTTTAGAGGGGCAAACTATTACGCACACCTATCCAAACGCGGGTACTTATACCATAAAAATAGTAGCCCTTAGCGGTGGTGCAGCTACAACCGAAATAACACAATCGGTTAAAGTAGGTAAGCAAATAGACCTGCCGGTTACTTTTGACGACCCCAACTTTGACCTCACCATGAGCGATTTTGGTAACAACTCGTCATCTATAGCAGCCGACCCTACCAATAGCGCCAATAAGGTTTTAAAAGTGGTTAAAAATGCCGGTGCCGAAGTATGGGCTGGTACCACTATTGGTACAGCACTTGGTTTTGCCACTAAGATCCCGGTTACGGTTGCATCCAGTAAAATGAGTGTGCGGGTATACTCGCCGGCTGCTAACCTGGTGATCAAACTGAAAATAGAAGACCACAACGATGGCACCCACGGGGTAGAAGCCGATATGAAGACCACTGTTGCCAATGCATGGGAAACCCTCACGTTCGACTTTAATACACCGGCTACAGGTACACCTGCACTTAACAGCGCTTATACTTATGATAAGGCATCGTTGTTCTTTGATTTTAATGTGGCTGGATCGGGCAAGGTATTTTATGCCGATGACCTGAAGTTTATCCCTGCGTTAACACAACTGGACTTGCCGGTTACTTTTGATCTGACAACCGTTAATTACTCGACTATTGATTTTGGTAATAACGTAACGGTTGACGCGGTTGACCCAACCGGCGGTACTAATAAAGTAAAAATGACCACCAAACCTACCGGTGCCGAAACTTGGGCCGGTACCACTATGGGCACAGCCTTAGGTTTTGCCAATAAGGTGCCTTTCACAGCGTCGGCTACGCAAATGAGCATGCGGGTTTACTCGCCTGCTGTTGGTATCCACGTAAGGTTAAAAATTGAAAATCACACCGACGGCACCAAATCGGTAGAGACAGAAGCGATTAGTACCGTAGCAAATGCATGGGAAACGCTGACTTTCGATTTTGCCAGTGTGGCATCGGGTACCCCGGTGCTTAACCTGGCCACTGTTTATGATAAGGCCTCGGTATTCTTCGACTTTAACGTGGCCGGAACAGGCAAAAAGTTTTATTGGGATGATGTGAAGTTCCTGGCACCTTCAACCGTGCTGGCCTTACCATTAACATTCGAATCGAGCGCTATTACTTATGCCTTTACCGATTTTAACGGGGGAGGGGTTACTGTTATTGCAAATTCTGCATCAACAGGCATTAACACCAGTGCAAAGGTTGGTAAAATGGTAAAAAGCAATGGCGAAGTTTACGGTGGCAGTTATATCACTTTAGCAGCACCAATCGACTTTTCGACCAAAAAAACCTTTACCATGAAGGTGTACTCGCCGCGTGTGGGTGCCCACGTACTGCTAAAGGTAGAGAACCTGACCGATGGTACCATTAGTTACGAAAAGGAAGTATCAACCACGGTAGCCAATACCTGGGAAACGCTGACCTTTGATTACAGCGCTATCAACACGGCCAAATCGTACCAAAAGGTAGTACTTATATTTGATAATGGTACCAAGGGCGATGGCACGGCCAACTATACCTGGTTGTTTGATGATATCACACTTAATTAATTTCTAAACAGATTGAAATCATGAAAATTAATATAAAAGCAATCATAGCGGTTTTAATTGTCACAACAATTAGCTTCAATAGCTGCAAAAAACCCGAATATTCCTTTGGTGCGTTAAAAACACCATCAAGCCTGGCTTTAACGGCAACAGTAGCTGGTGTTAGTGCCTCTACACCTAACGGGGGCGGTACAGGCGCTGTGGCTATCGCCACAACCGCCAGCGATGTGATCACTTATAAAATAGACTTTGGCGATGGCAACACGCAAATAGTACCTACAGGCGTTATCAATTACAAGTACAACAATCCCGGTACTTTTAATTACACTATTACCGTTACCGCAATAGGTACCGGCGGCGTTACTTCAACCATCAGCAAAATGGTGACCGTATTTGTGGCTTACACTATCCCAACAGATATTGTACAAAACATGACGGGCGGCACATCCAAAGTATGGATAACCGATAATACCACCCCGGGCCACGTAGGCGTTGGGCCGGTTGATGGGTTTACGCCATCGTATTACGCCGCAGCGCCAAACGAGCGTTCGCCTTGCTTGTACGATGATTTGATCACCTTTACCAAGGATGCCGGTGGCAATATTTTGTTGAGCATTAATAATAACGGGCAATCATTCTTTATTGCTGCTTCAACCGCGTTTTACGGAACAGCTGGTGGCGATGGTTGTTATACCTTAGATGTATCGGCAGCCCGCAAACTGGCCTTTATGGATGCCACATCGGCCTCAACTACGGCTAATTCAACCCGCGTACAGTTTATTGTACCTGGTAACGGCTTAATTAACTTTGGCACCGGCGGCAATACTTACGAAATTTTATCGCTAACAGCCACCACCATGAGCCTGCGCAACATTGGTATTGATGGGTTGGCCTGGTATCAAAAATTAAAAGTTAAACCATAATAATATGAAATATTTGCGCATATCTGCCCTTATAATATTAGTGACGGTGTTTTGCTGCTGCAAAAAAGGTAGCAGCGACGGTGGTTCGGGCACATCAGATACGCCGCCAACAAACCTAACGGTTAGCGCCGTAGTAAACGCCGATAATAGTGGTAACGTAGCTTTTACGGCTACGGCCACCAACGCGGTTAGCTACGATTATGATTTTGGCAACGGTACCTATCAAACGGTAGCATCGGGCGCGGTAACGTATAAGTATCCCTCATCGGGTACTTACACGGTAAACGTTATTGCCAAAAGCTCGGGCGGGCAAACCATATCCAAATCTACACAGGTGGTATTGGCTATTTCATCGGCCTATACCTGGTCTGACGAGTTTAATACCGATGGTGCGCCCGACCCTGCCAAATGGGGTTATGACCTGGGCGGCGGTGGCTGGGGTAATGCCGAACTGGAATATTATACCAACAGGACAGATAATGCCATTGTATCAAACGGTACGCTGAAGATCATCCTTAAAAAAGAGAGTTATAGTGGCAGCAATTATACATCGGCCCGGCTAACATCAAATACCAAGTTTTCATTCAAGTACGGTAAGATCGAGATCAGGGCTAAACTGCCTTCGGGTGGCGGTACATGGCCTGCTATATGGATGTTGGGATCGGACTACGCTACCAATGCCTGGCCCGCCTGCGGCGAAATGGATATTATGGAACAAAAGGGTAACGATTTAAACCGCATTTACGGTACACTACATTACCCTAACCACTCAGGTGGTAACGGCGATGGCGCAAATACCGTTATATCGGGCGCTGCAACCGATTTTCATGTATACGGCCTGCAATGGGATGCCACCGCTATGAAAATTTCGGTTGATGGCGTTGTGTTTAAAACTGTGGCCAATAGCAGCAGTGTACCTTTTAACCATAATTTCTTTTTCATTTTAAATGTAGCTATGGGCGGCACATTTGGCGGGGCGGTTGATCCGGCCTTTACCAGCGGAACCATGGAGATTGATTACATCAGGGTTACGCAATAATTATCTGACAAAAAATTCAATACCATTTAACCGGGTGTGTACTTTAAGGCACATTCATAAAATGGTATTGAATTTTAATAACCAAAAGCATAAAAAATTATACCTCCATCACTACTTATATGAATAATCTAAAAAAAATATATACCCGCCTGCTTTTGCTATTGCTTCCCCTTGGCTTGTTCCCGGTATGTTCATCAGCTCAACAAACTAACGCTAAACCCAAAGGGAAATTAGTGTTTTTTGATGACTTTAACGGCAATAAGCTCGACCGCAGCAAATGGAATGTAGAAGTGACCGGCATGCATGTAAACAACGAGTTGCAGGCTTATGTAGATTCGGCTGCTACCATATTCCTGGTGCAGGGGGCTGCGGCCGGAGGTGCAAAAAACGGGGCTTTAGTATTGAAACCTAAATTTGTCAAAAACTTTAAAACCAAGGACGGTCAAACCTTCGATTTTATATCGGGCAGGGTAAATACCCGCGACAAATTTGATTTTATGTACGGCACTTTCGAGGCCCGGATAAAATTAACCGCTGGGTCGGGCTTGTGGCCGGCCTGGTGGCTCTTAGGCAAAGGCGGCTGGCCCGAAACAGGCGAAGTTGATATTATGGAATACGTTGGCGAAAAGGACTGGGCAAGCGCGGCTGTACACGGCCCGGGCTATAGCGGCGAAACCCCCTTTGTAAACCGCCAGTATTTTGACGCCAATAACGATGTAACACAATGGCATGTTTATGCCGTAGACTGGACACCCAGCAGCCTTGATTTTAAGTACGATGGCAAACTGATGTTTAGGGTGAACCGCAAAATGGTAGAACATTACGGTAAATGGGTGTTTGATACACCTAAGTTTATGATATTGAATTACGCCCTGGGCGGCGCTTATCCTATAAAACTAAACGGTGTAACAGCGCCTTACAACGGCATGTTACCATCAACCGTTAACCTGGTTAAAAACAACCAGGTAAAAATGCTGGTTGATTGGGTGCGGGTAACCAAAAACGATTAACCAATGGTTTTTTGTGTTTGTTAGCTGTAATAACTGGTAATTATTTCCTTATTTAACCGCATAGGCCCGGCACTTTATGCTGGGCTATTTTGTTTTAAAATTATCAGAAGATTGATAACCTATTGGTCATAATTGTATCTTCATGTTTTAAAACCACCCATTTAACCTTGCCCGGATATATGAAAAAAGGCCTTTTTATGATAACTGTATTGCTGTTAATTAATACCACAGCCACCTTTGCGCAGGAAAAAAAACTGTTTACCGAAACAGATGCCCAAAAGCAGCAACGGATGGCCTGGTGGACGGACGCGCGCTTTGGTATGTTTATTCACTGGGGCTTATACTCGCTACCGGCCCGGCACGAATGGGTGAAGAATTATGAGCATTTGAATAATGACCAATATCAAAAGTATTTTGATATATATAACCCCGATTTGTTTGATCCTAAAGCATGGGCTAAACAAGCTAAGGCAGCAGGTATGAAGTACGCTGTATTAACCACCAAGCATCACGAGGGTTTTTGCCTGTTCGATTCGAAATTTACCGACTATAAATCTACCAATACCGCCGCAAAGCGCGATCTGGTGCGCGAATATGTAAACGCCTTTAGGGCCGAAGGCATAAAGGTGGGCTTTTACTACTCCCTGCTGGACTGGCACCACCCCGACTATACTGTGGATAGGAACCACCCCTTAAGGCCGGCAAATGGCAGCGATACGGCTTATGCGCGCTTGAACAAAGGAAAGGATATGGCCAAATATCGCCAATACCTTAAAAACCAAATAACCGAACTGCTAACCAACTACGGTAAGATTGATATTTTATGGGCTGATTTTTCCTTTAATGATAAAGCCGGGCATGGCAAGGGTAAGGATGATTGGGGATCGGTGGAGTTGTTGAAATTGATACGGAAACTACAGCCGGGTATTATTGTAAATAACCGGTTGGATTTGGGTGAGTATAAAGATGGGGCGGATTTTGTTACGCCCGAGCAGGTGAAGTCATCGGAGTTGGAAAAATACAAAGGCAAGGTATGGGAAACCTGCCAAACCTTTTCAGGGTCGTGGGGGTATTACCGCGATGAAAATACCTGGAAAACACATCGGCAATTGCTTGATTTGCTGATCACTTCGGTAAGTAACGGCGGCAACCTGATATTAAACGTAGGCCCCACAGCCCGCGGCGAGTTTGATTACAGGGCCACCAACGCGTTGGACAGCCTGGGTAAATGGATGCACAGCAACAGCAAGGCTATATATAATTGCACTTATGCCCCGGCCACATTTAAAGCACCCGATAGTACTAAACTAACCTATAATGCCGGCACCAAACGTTTATACATCCACTTGTATAATTACCCCGCAAACGGAAAAATGGTGTTGCCCGATTATAAAGGCAAAATTAAATATGCCCAATTTTTACACGATTACTCTGAAATTAAGTTTACCACAACGGGCAATGATATTAACCTGGTGCTCCCGGTAAAAAAGCCAGGATTTGAAATCCCTGTTATTGAACTGATATTGAGTAATTGAACAGATAGTTATTTATTAACTATTAGGTTATCTAATGTAACAGGTAACAATAAATTTTGGGTAATAGCTTGCCGCAATTCAATATCCACAACCGATACAAGCCTCGATTGGCAAATACTGCAATAATGTTCGCTGGTTAAAGTGAGGGCTGTGAAAGGGAGATCGGTGATCCGGACGGAATCATGAAAGTAAACAGAGGCTTTACAAGTCTTATTAAAACAATAATAGGAAATTTCATCGTTGTCCTTCATGGTAGCTGATATTAAACGTCCTCTTTCGATTAGCTGTTTTCATTAGTGCTAATAAAGTGCCATGATTTTAACAGGAGGGCATTTATTGAAAAAGAACGGATACTTTTTTGCCGATATCCTTGTCACGCGTATTTTGTTTAATAAAAAACAGGAGCGGTATTTTAATTTGATGAACCATGGCATCAGCAACGCATAAAAAAATATACACTTACTCCAAAAAATGGACAGTGCATTTCGCCGCGAGCGCAGGCTATAAACAAAAAAAGCTTCCGCAGGGGAAGCCATTTGTTCATAGGTAGATATATGATGATCAGGCGATAAAGCCTGTAAACTGCGGAAAATACGCTTGGTTATTACGTAAAAATTGACGGCTTGTAGCCTTAAAAGCATCCAGGTCATGCGTTAAAATGGCCCTGATTAATTTCTCTGTAGCGCTTAGCTTCGGGGTCGGTTTTAATTTTAATACTTTCATATTAATACTAAAGCCAATAGCGTGCCATAATTAATTATCAGTTAAAAATGGGCGGAAGCTCTAACAAAACTGTTTAATTGCTGCAAATTCTGTACAGCATTGCCCATGGTATTGTTGAAATAAGCATACACTTTTTTACCGTCAACCTGCCAATCGCGGATGTATTGGGCATATTCACTTAATACATCATCGGGGTAGCTGCCCCGGTAGCCGCCATTTGGCCCATGGAAGCGTAGATAAATAAAATTCGCGTCCGTTTCCATTAGTGGCGATGCGGATGCGGGCAGATCATGCAGTACCAGGCCCATTTGCAAACTATCCAGCAGGTGGTAGGTTTTTTCCTGGTACCAGCTCTTATTGCGAAACTCCGCAGCAATATCCCAGGCATGGTCAAGATTGTTTTGGCGGATGCTGTTTAACAGGTTAGCTAACTGCGGCATAGCCTCCGCTTTTACCGATGGCGGGAACTGTACCAGCAGGCTGCCTTTTTTATCGCCGGCCTGGTTAATTACTGCCATAAAGCGTTCAATATCTGCAGGGTTAAACGCAAGCCCCTTATTATGGGTAATATTCCGCCACAACTTAAACGTAAAACGGAAGTTATCAGGAACACCGCCAGCCCACTTTTTTACCGTAGCCGCCATAGGCACTTTATAAAACGAACTATTGATCTCGATACTGTTAAACAGCGCAGCATAATAAGTCAGCCTTGGTTGATCCTGAAACTCCGGCGGATAAGACTGCTTATTCGACACAGGCAGCACTAAACCGCTGGTGCCCGAATAAAATTGTCCATGTTGTGCTGTTTCCAATGGCTGGTATTTTAAATCATTCAACACCGGGATGCTAAAGCGGTTTGATGACCAGCTAATAAAAAAGCCCCCGGAATAACCGGAGGCTGTGTGATAAATTTTAGGATGGATATGAAATACTATAAAAAAGGATCGATCAACTGAATTGAGCCATCGGCATTATGTGTTAAGGTAGTCACCTTTACATTACGCAGGTGGGTTTTGCCCGATAACTCAGTATCGTGGTAGAAAATATACCATTTACCCTTTACTTCGATAATGGAATGGTGAGTCGTCCAGCCTTGTACGGGTTTCATAAATACACCTTTGTAAGTGAACGGCCCCAGCGGGTTATTGCCAATGGCATAGCACAGTAAATGGGTATCGCCGGTAGAGTAGGTGAAATAGTACTTGCCGTTAAACTTATGCATCCACGACCCTTCAAAAAACCTGCGGGTATTGTCCTTGGTCAGCAGTGGTTTGCCCAGGCTGTCCAGTATCACCACATCTTTTACTGCACCGTCAAACTCTTTCATATCCCCGGTTAGCTTAGCTACTTTGCAGGATATGGCCGGCGATTCCGGCTGTTTCGAATCGGTTTTCGATTCGTTGGCATACTTGCCATCTATCCAGCGTTGTAATTGCCCGCCCCAAATACCGCCGAAGTACATATAACTGCTGCCATCGGTATCGGTAAACACGGCAGGGTCTATACTGTAGCTGCCTTTAATAGGCTGGGGTTCGGCTTTAAACGGCCCGGCCGGGTTTTTGGCGGTAGCTACACCGATATGGAAAATATCCTGCTTATCCTTAACTGGGAAATACAGGTAATAGGTACCATCTTTAAAAGCCGCGTCGGGCGCCCAAAGCTGGCGGCCGGCCCAGGGGATATCCTTAATATCCAAAGCTACGCCATGGTCGGTTATTTTGCCGCCAATGCTATCCATAGATAGGATATGGTAATCGCGCATGGCAAAATGGTCGCCGTTGTCGTTCTCTTTAATACCGGCATCAATATCGTGCGATGGATAAATGTAAATCTTCCCATCAAACACATGTGCCGATGGATCGGCGGTGTAAATATCCTTTATCAGTGGTTCGGCCAGGTATTTTACTTT
Source organism: Bacteroidota bacterium (assembly GCA_040389105.1). GTDB lineage: Bacteria > Bacteroidota > Bacteroidia > Sphingobacteriales > Sphingobacteriaceae > Mucilaginibacter. Next base: position 82,800 of record JAZKAO010000015.1, on the reverse strand, counting down.
TTTGGCACTATCGGCACCGGCCGTTTTTTTCTCCGGCGATTGGCACGAAGCTATAGTGGCTAATACTATTGCCGCCCCCGGCAATAGCCTGTTTTTTAAGTTGAATTTTAACATGGTTTTATATTTTAGCATTTTAATTGGCGATATTAATTCCCACCCGATCCCGGTAAAAAGTCAAATTTTTGTTCCTTATACCAGTTTAGCGGGTGCAAAGGCTGCTCGTATCCCGCGGGGATAGGCATACCCGAAAACGTTTGGAAATACTGCACACAGGCATCGCGCCAGCGGATAGCTTCCCCTAACTGGATGGTCATTAACTGCTGTACCTCGGTAAATAGTTCAGGATCTATGCGGCCATTCATTTTATTCCAGGTTAGCTGCATTTGCCTAACCGAATCTACACCCATATAATAATGATGTACCATCTCGTTCCACAAGGTTTTGCCCGAGCGCATTTGATAATCCCAGGGTAAATGGTGGAACCATAACAGGTATTCGTCGGGACAGGTATTCAAATTATCAAACATATCGCGCACCTGCGGGTAATACTGGTTTACGGCATTAGTACCTTTAGTACCGCGATCGAAACCGATGCCGTTTTTATCGGCTTTATGGTAGTAATTCGGGTTCCAGTCTACCCGTGGTAAATTATTCATCCAGGGGCCAGGGCCGTAATGACTGTTTGCTGCCATAATATGGTGTAATCCCAGCGGGGTCATGTAGTTAACCGTGTTCTCGCGCGATTGCAGCATCAGGCTTTTAACAGGGTTTACAAAGCGGTTATCGTTAGTGAAAGTCATCCGCAGCCAGTCATCCGCAATAGCGGCTGATGTTTGCCCCGGCCCCCAGGCCAGGCGGCCGAAAGCGTACCAATTAGCCTGCGCGAAAGGGTGCCCGCACCAGCTCATATCCGAACCTATATTGGCCACGCCGGCCATCCCCGTAATCAATTTTTTATTAAAACCACCGCTAATGATCTTTGCCACAGTCGATCCTTTGCCATGTGTGTAGGTATCGGCATCTAAACATTCCTTAATTAAAGGAGCCTCGTATACTAAATGAGTGGAGAAACCCAGATATTCCTGTGTCAATTGCAACTCGGGCATCATAGCCGTTTTAGACATGGCCCCAAACAGGGGGTGGAAAGGCTCGCGCGGCTGGAAATCTATCGGCCCGTTCTTTACCTGGATGATCACATTATCCCTAAACTGCCCGTCCAGCGGTTTAAACTCGTTATAGGCTTGTTTGGCCCTATCATCGGGCACAGTATTATCGTATACAAAGGCTCGCCACATTACAATGCCATGGTGCGGGGCTACGGCGTCGGCCAGCATATTGGCGCCATCGGCATGGGTGCGGTTATAAGCCTGCGGACCGGGTTGCCCCTCGGAATTGGCCTTTACCAAAAAGCCGCCAAAATCGGGGATCAGGTTGTAGATCTCGTCAGCTTTATCGGCCCACCATTTTTTTACAGCGGGGTCTAGTGGGTCGGCTGTTTTTAAACCGCCAATCTCTATCGGCGCGCTAAACTTGGCTGAGAGATAAACCCTGATGCCGTAAGGCCTTAAGGCGTTGGCTATGGCAGCTGTTTTTATTAAATAGGTTTTGGTTAAGGATAGGGTATTGGCGTTAACATTATTCAGTACCGTACCGTTTATCCCTACCGATGCATTGGCGCGGGCATAATCTATATAACGTGGGTCAATATATTCGGGCAGTTTATGCCAATTCCAGATAGAAAAGCCGGCATAACCGCGCTCAACGGTACGGTTCAGGTTATCCCAATGATCCAGTATGCGATAGGTGGTAGCGGGCTGTTCGGTAATATTTAGCTGTGTTATGTCCTTATTGGTTTGCAATAGGCGCAGCAAATGGAAGACACCATACAGCACGCCGGTATTTGTATAAGCGCCAACCACCAGGCAGTTTTTGCCGTTAATGGTGGTGGTTTTAATGAAGTACCCATCGCTGTTTAAACCTGTTAATACAGATTTGAACCGGGCATTAGTAACCAGGTTTGAACTTTGTGGGGTGCCAATAATTAAGGTGCCACTGGTAACTACAGTTTTGGTTGCGGCTGGCAGGTATTTAAGCATACCATTCAAGCCACTAAGCAATTCGTGCCGGGCAACGGATAGGGTAGGGTTAGCGCCCGGGAATACTAATTGACAGATAGATCTGCGGTAAGCGGCAGCCTTCCCTGCATCCTTTATCGCATCGTACTTTAACCATAACCGATAGCCATTATCGGCCCGGGTAACCGAAAATATCAGCAGGGATATAAATGCCAAACAATATCTTTTCATATTTATAAAATGCCGGGTGTTTTTTTAAGCGACGATTGGCGGATGATCAATTCGTGCCGTAGTACCATGGTATGGGTTAACTGTAAATCCTGATTGTTTACTAAATGATTAATGAGCAGATTGGCTGCTACCTCGCCCATTTCAAAGCCTTTATAGTTAATAGTGGTTAGGTTAGGCTCAATTACACAAGCCGATGGATCGTTATTAAAACCGGCAAAGGCCACATCCTGAGGTACGCGGATGCCTTGCTTTTTTAAGCCCTGCATACAGGCAATGGCACTTACATCATTAGCGGCAAATACGCCGTCTACACCTTTTAATGTGCTTAGGATAAAATTCGCGGCATCCAGTCCGTCCTGCGCGCTTAGGTTATTGGTAATAATAAGGTCTTTATCAAATTTAATAGCGTTATCGGCCAGCGCCTGCTTGTAACCACCCAAACGCTGGGCATAAACATTACGCAAGGGATTGCCTCCAATATGCACAATGCGCTTGCAACCCTGCGCTATTAAATGACTGGTTGCCTCGTAAGCCGCTTTAAAATTGTCTATTACTATGCTTGGGCATTTAATATCATCAAACACACGGTCGAAAAATATCAGCGGGATATCCCGGCTTATAAATGGTTCAAAATGGTCTATGTTTTCGGTGTCGTAAGCTAACGATACCAGCAGTCCATCTACACGGTTATGGTACATGGCCTTAGCGTTGCTGATCTCTTTTTTCATTGTCTCCAGCGATTGGCTGATGATCAATGTATAATCAGCGTCGTTCACCACCTTTTCCATACCGGCAATAACATCCGACATAAAGCTACTGTTCAACCTCGGCACAATCACACCTATAATATTACTGCGCTTTTTACGCAGGTTGCTGGCCATGGAGTTTGACCGGTAACCCATTTTTGCAGCGGCTTCCAGTATTTTCTTTTTGGTGTTTTTATTAATACCGGGATGATCTTTCAGTCCGCGGCTTACCGTAGCGGCCGATATGCCCAGTTTTTCGGCTATATCGTAAATGGTGATCTCTTTACCCGGGTTACTCATTTTAATAATTGGTTAGGCGTTGCTGTTTTATGGAAAATGCCCTGCGCTCTGATAGCTAAGGTAGGAGAAAAAAATTATAATGCAATCGATTGCGTAATTAAATTTTTTGTACATATCTTCATCCTGATTTTAAACCAGTCGTTTCCTTTTGTATGATTAAGCAGTTAAATAATTCCTGGGGTATTTGGGCGTTGCCTGCGGCCGGGCTTTCCGCTCATACGCCTGCAGGCCTTACACACAGGCCGGTATCCGCTGCAATCCCTAACGCGGGGAAGCGTAAACTAATTAGTGTAGTAATAGTCTTCATATATCTGTTCGTATGCAATATTGCTTTGGCACAAAACCGCCAAATTAGCCTCGATGCCGCGCAGGTTAAAGGCAATTTTAACCGAAACTATAACTTTTGCATAGGGGCTGGCCGTGCCAATGAAGGCCTGCGTGCCGACTGGCAACGCCAGATGCGCGAGGTTAAGCGTATTTGCGATTTTAAGTATATACGTTTCCACGGCTTACTGACCGATGACATGGGCGTTTACCGCGAGGATAAAGCCGGGAAGGCCATTTATAACTGGCAGTATATTGATGAGCTGTACGATTTTTTATTGAGCATTAAGATGAAACCCTTTGTTGAATTGGGCTTTATGCCCAATGCTTTAGCCAGCGGGCCGCAAACCGTGTTTTGGTGGAAAGGCAATATCACCCCGCCAAAGGATTACGCTAAATGGAACGCCTTAATTAAAGCCCTTGTACAACACTGGACCGAACGTTACGGCCAGCCCGAAGTGAAAACCTGGTATTTTGAAGTGTGGAACGAACCAAATTTGAAAGACCTGTTCTTTAGTGGTAACCGCGACGATTACTTTAAATTATACCGCGAAACCGCCAATACCATCAAATCTGTATCAATGGATTACCGGGTGGGCGGCCCCGCCACAGCCGGTAATGCCTGGATCCCGGAGACTATTGGTTTTTGTGTAGATAATAAGGTGCCTATCGATTTTATCAGTACCCACACCTACGGTGTAAAGCAGGGTTTTTTGGATCAAACCGGCGATGTGGGTGTTATTGTTAGTCAGCGTAAAGATGCCATTTATAGTGATATGCAACGCTCGCGCCTGCAGATTAAGCAATCAGCCATGCCAAATTTAGAACTGCATTATACCGAATGGAGCTCATCGTACACACCTACCGACCCGATACACGATAGCTACCACCAGGCAGCCTATATATTAGATAAGATCAAAAACGCAGCGCCTTATGTAACCTCCATGTCGTACTGGACATTTACCGATATTTTTGAAGAATTAGGCCCGCGGATGACACCTTTTCATGGTGGCTTTGGGTTAATGAATTACCAGGATATTAAAAAGCCGGCCTTTTACGCTTATCAATATTTAAGTAAGCTGGGCGATAAGGAGCTGGCCAATACCGACCTGGCTTCCGTAGCGTGTAAGGATATCAAGGGCAGCGTACAGGTGTTGCTATGGGATTTTACTATCACCCACCCCGGCGATTCGGTGAACGACCAAACCTATTATAAGCGCGATCTGCCCGCTAAGGCCATTGCGCCTGTTACAATAAGCATTAAGAATTTGAAGCCAGGCAAGTATAAAATGCAGGTATATAGAGTAGGTTACCGGCAAAATGATGCTTATGCTACTTATATGGCTATGGGATCACCGCCGCAGTTAACAAGGGAGCAGGTAGCTAAAATTAAACAGCATAATAATGGCGCGCCAATAGCATCAACTATCATTAATGTATCGGCAAAGGGTGTTATCGAAACATTTGCCATGCACCAAAATGGTGTGATATTAGTAGACTTGCAGAAAATATAAGCTATAAAATGATCAGTAATTTAGAACAAACATTCAGATGGTTTGGGCCGACAGATCCGGTTACGCTGGCCGCTATCAGGCAAACAGGTGCAACGGGTATAGTTACCGCCCTGCATCATATACAAGCCGGCGAAGTATGGACTGCCGATGAGATTGCCAAACGAAAAGATACCATTGCAAAGGCCGATTTAAGTTGGTCGGTTGTGGAGAGCGTAAATATCCACGAAAGTATTAAAACCGCTTCGGCCGAACGGGATGAGTATATTGATAAATACATCCAATCCCTGCAAAATTTAGGTGCAGCAGGTTTAAAAACCGTTTGCTATAACTTTATGCCCGTGCTGGATTGGACCCGCACCAATCTGGATTTTCGTTTAGCTAATAATGCATCGGCATTGCGGTACTATGCACCAGCCGTGGCTGCTTTCGACCTGTATATATTGGAACGTGAAGATGCCTTTAAGGAGTTCAGCATCGAACAACAAGATATAGCCAAACAGTATTTAGACAACCTTTCGGCAGATGAGAAAACTTATATTATTAACACTATTATGGCCGGCTTACCCGGTACCGATGATGTGTTTACGGTGGAAGAGTTTCGCGGCCACCTGCAAAAATATGCCCATACCGATGCTGACGCGCTGAAGGCCAATCTATCTTATTTCCTTAACGCCATTGTACCTTATGCTGAAAAGGCGGGTATAAAAATGTGTATCCACCCGGACGATCCACCGTTTCCGATACTGGGCTTACCACGTGTAGTATCAACCGAAGCCGATTTAAAATATATTGTAGATGCCTGTCCATCGCCAAATAACGGGCTTACATTCTGCACCGGATCATTAGGGGCCAGGGCCGATAACGATTTGCCCGGCATTGTAGAACGCTTAGGCGCGCATATCCACTTCCTGCACCTGCGTAATGTGTGCCGGGAAGCCGATGGTAGCTTTTACGAGGACGACCATCTGACCGGCAGCACCGATATGTATGCCGTAATGAAGAACGTAATATTAGAACAGCAAAGGCGCGAAAAGGAGGGCCGTGATGACATTGCCATTCCATTGCGCCCCGATCACGGGCATAAATTGCTGGACGATGTAAATTATAATACCTATCCCGGCTACTCGGTAATTGGCCGCCTGAAAGGCCTGGCCGAATTGCGTGGTTTAGAGATGGGAATAAAGCGGACATTGCTTTAGCCCCATAAAAATTCCGTCCTATGGGGAGGGAGTGCCGGGTTGTGCAGGGGCAGGGAGGGGTTTCTGCAATATGAATTAAATATAAACCAGTATACAGGATTATGATGAAGATAACCAGTGTGTTTTTTGTGGGTACAGTGCTATTGTCCCATGCTTTTGGCCAGGGCAATCCGGCTATCTCCGCAGGTAACGAAGCCGATCATCAAAAAATGATGGACCTGCTGCATATTACCTCGCTGCGGCCGGGTGCTAATGGCAGTGGTAAACCCGATGTACCAAACGCCGCCAATTATGATGAAGCCAAAGCCAACCCATATCCCGACCTGCCCGATCAACTAACCTTTAAAAACGGCAAAAAGGTTTTAACCGCCAAAGATTGGTCAAAGCGCCGTGCCGAAATATTTGAAGATTTTGACCGCGAAGTTTACGGCCGTATGCCGAAAAACATCCCTAAGGTAAGCTGGGAAGTGGTAAGCACCACGACCGAAAAGAACGGCGATTTTGACGTGATCGTTAAAAAACTAATAGGCCATGTAGATAATTCAAGCTATCCGCAAGATACGGTGGATATACAGCTAACCCTGGGTACACCAGCCAGCGCCAAAGGCCCTGTGCCTGTAATGATGCAGCTGGCTTTTGTGTTCCCTCCGGGCTCTAAACTTCCTGCACCTAAGCCCGGTGCTGCACCCGCTGTGCCTGCCGGGCCTAACTGGCAGCAACAACTTTTAGCCAAAGACTGGGGCTATGCGGTTATTGTGCCCGTAAGTATCCAGGCCGATAATGGCGCGGGTTTAGGTAAAGGCATTATTGGCTTAGTTAACAAAGGCCAACCCCGCAAAGCCGACGATTGGGGCGCACTGCGTGCCTGGGCCTGGGGATGCAGCCGCGCGTTGGATTATTTTGAAACTGATAAAGCTGTAAATGCTAAAGCCGTAGGTGTAGAAGGCCACTCGCGTTATGGTAAGGCGGCTTTGGTTACGATGGCTTACGATACACGCTTTGCAGCAGCCTACGTCAGTTCATCGGGCGAGGGTGGGGCCAAACTGCACCGCCGTAACGCGGGCGAATTGGTAGAGAATTTAGCCGCATCGGGCGAGTACCACTGGATGGCCGGTAATTTTATGAAATACGCGGGCCCGCTGCACTGGAATGATCTGCCGGTTGATTCGCACGAGTTGATTGCCCTTTGCGCGCCGCGCCCGGTTTTTATCAGCGCCGGCAATGTGGGCGATGGTTGGGTTGATGTGCGCGGTATGTTCATGGCTACTGTAGCAGCCGGCCCGGTTTATCAATTACTGGGCAAAAAGGGCCTCGGTACCGATGTGTTCCCGGCGGTAGAGCAGGGTATTTTAGGCGGCGAACTGGCTTACCGCCAGCATAACAGTGGCCACACCGATGTACCTAACTGGCCTTATTTTATTGAGTTTGCCGGCAGGTATATTAAATAAGTTTTTATCATATTTATAAATATGAAAGCATCTGTTTTATTTGCCGCAAGTTGTTTATTGGGCACAATTGTGCAAGCGCAAACGTCTAAAACATGGCATGGTAAATCGTGCGCGGTAGTGCTAACTTATGATGACGCGATAGATATTGACCTGGATAATGTGATCCCCGCGCTGGATTCAATGAAACTGAAAGCCACATTTTACCTTATTGGGTCGTCACCGGTAATTAATAGGCGGTTGAGCGAATGGAAGCTGGCCGCTAAACACGGGCACGAATTAGGTAACCACACCCTAAACCATCCATGCGATGGCAGCTTACCCGGCCGTGGCTTTGTAACCCCCGCTACCGATTTAAGTAAGTACACGGTTGAGCGTGCCGTAAGCGAAGCCCGGCAATGTAACGCCTTATTAAAAGCGATAGACGGCAAGGATAAGCGCACCTTTGCTTACCCATGCGGCGACCTGCAAATTAACGGCGCGCCCTTTTATAACCAGTTACAGCACGATTTTGTAGCCGCCCGGGGCGTTAGTGCCGGGATGCAGACCATTGATAAGGTAAACCTGGATAATGTGAACTGTTATTCTATCAATGGCCAATCGGCCGATTATATGATTGGCCTGGTGAAAAAGGCAATGCAAACCCATACCCTGTTGGTTTTCCTGTTTCACGGAGTAGGGGGCGGGCATAGCATAAATGTGGGTTTGGCCGATCATAGTCAACTGCTGCATTTCATTAAGCAAAATCAAAAAACAATATGGGTGGCCCCTATGGTAGATGTAGCTCAATACATCCGTAAACAGCAATCTGTTGCTGCAAATTAATATGCCTTAATAACTGGTAATCATACTGTAAATTGTAATAATAGTATTGTCAGTAATAATTTATTGGAATCGATTACATTATAATTGATTATCTGGCAAAAAATAAAACCATTAGGTTGATCGTGGTCCTCTATTCACCTGTATAAGTCATTGTAAATAAAGTGCCAGCTTGTACTGCTTTGCTTAATAATAGCTGTAAAAATCATCTTTATACATCCTTTTTGCGCTTTTTTTTAAAAAGATATTTTTTCGATTTTAATAATGGTAATTGCAATGGATTGATTTTATTTCAACCTAATGGCTTTATTTTGATTGTATTTATATTTTTTATGCCTTAAAAATAGGTTCTTATAATTCAATAAACTGCCTTGTTGAAAATATTATGCAATCGATTGCATAAATTATTTTTTTCTTCCTACATTTATTTCGTTAAACCAATTTCTCCGTTTCTAAACGCAAAAAAAATCTGATTACACCTGGTAATAGTTTACCTGGTATAGGTAGGAGATTGCGCAAACAGGCGGGGGTTTTATAAACCAATAAACAAAATTTATGCAAAAACTTAAACTCAACATTTATGCGTAACCAACAGGAGAATTGCGGCTCCCGAGGTTATTTCTTAACACCAATTATCTAAACTATTAATACAATTACCAATCAGCTAAACGAAAAAATTATGCAAAAACTTAAACTCATTAAATCCTGGAAATCATTGCTCCTGCTGTTAGGCTTGAGTCTGTTTTCGGGGGCAGTTTTCGCTCAAACCCGCACCATAACAGGTAAAGTGGTTGATGAAAAGGGCGAAACATTAATAGGCGCTACTGTCAGGCCAAAATCAGCCACCTCGGGTGGCGGGCTTACAGATGTGAATGGTAAATTCAGTATCCAGGTATCTAATACCGAAGCTGCCATTAGGGTATCGTATGTTGGTTATATTGATCAGGAAATAGCCATTACACGTACAAGTAATAACCTAACCATCACTTTAGCGTCAAACGCTAAAAACCTGAGCGAAATTGTGGTAGTAGGTTACGGTACACAACGCAAACGCGATGTTACCGGTTCCATTGTATCCATCAGTTCGGCTGCCTTGCAGGAGGTGCCATCTATCAACATTGTCGATCAGTTGAAAGGCCGTGTGGCCGGTGTTGATATTCAGGCTAACAGCACTCAGCCGGGCGCTGCAGGCCAGTCCGTATCCGTGGCGAGCGTTCGTTAGGAACCAGCCAGGGCGCTAATGATAGCCAAAACTCACCTTTATTGGTGGTTGACGGTATCCCTTTTGTTGGTGGTAGTATTAATGATATTAACCCCGATGATATAGCCAACCTGGAAATTTTAAAAGATGGTTCGGCAACGGCCATTTATGGCTCGCGTGGTGCCAGCGGTGTAATATTAATTACTACTAAGCGTGGTAAAAGCGGTAAAGCACAAATGAGCTATAACGCATATTATGGTATAGGTAACCGTATAGCCAGCTATAATTTATTTAACGGTACCGAATACGCGGCGTTTAAGCAAGCTGCCCAGTTGGGTAACAGCGTAAACCCGGGTACAACTGTTTATGGTTTAACCACAGCCGAGCAAGCAGGCCTGGCCAACGGTACAAATACCGACTGGCAGAAATTGATCTTCAGGCAAGGTTCTACTACCGATCATGAACTGAGCCTTTCGGGCGGGTCGGATGCTACCCAGTTTTCATTAAGTGGTGGTTATCATAAAGATATGGGCATTGTTTACGGCCAGTCGTTCGAGCGTTTTACTATCCGTTCTACTATCGATCATCAAATTAACAAACGTTTAAAAGTAGGCTTAAACTCTTTACAAAGTTTGGGTTATACCAATGGCGCTAACCGTTTTCCTGTAGGTGGTGCCGTAAGGTTAAGCCCACTGGTATCAGCCTATAATGCCGATGGGTCAGTAAACCTGTTGCCATTGGTAGGTTCGCTGGATGCTGCTACGGTTAACCCTTTAACCATTCGCGACCCGTTGACCAACCTTGACAGAAGCCGCAGGTTAAGCACATTTAATAGCTTATACGGCGAAGTGAACATTATCGACGGTTTAAAATACCGTGCTAACATTGGTTTAATTTATAACCAAATAATGGGCGGCGCTTATACCGGCCCCAATACTTTTTATAACAATGCTACATCGTACGCGCAATCAAGCGAATCGGTTAACAATAGCGAAAACTGGTCGTATACGATCGAAAACTTATTGATCTACGATAAAACCATCGCGCAAAAGCACCATATTACCTTTACCGGTTTATATAGTGTTGAAAAAGACCATAGCCAAAGCAGCAGCATGAGCGGTGTAGGTATCCCGGCCGATTATTTGCAAAACTATAACCTGGCACAGGCCGCAACGGCAACTGTTGGCAACGGTGGTTTTGGCGAACGTGGTTTACAATCGTACATGGGCCGTATAAACTATGTATTCAGCGGCAAGTATTCGTTAACCGGTACGGTTCGTACAGATGGTACTTCGGTATTCCCATCTAAAAAATACTTTACTTACCCTGCACTTGCAGCAGCATGGAATATAGACCGTGAAGGTTTTATGAGGGGCCTGCCGGTTATCAGCACCCTGAAATTAAGGGGCGGCTGGAGTAAAACCTCAAACCAATCGGTCGGTAACTACTCGTCGTTAGGTTTGCTTTCCAGCAATTTCTACAATTATGGTACAACAACTGCTAATGGTTACTATGTGAGTACCTTAGCCAATCAAAATTTAACATGGGAGTTTACCAACAGTATTGATATTGGTTTAGACTTTGGCATATTAAACAACCGTATTACGGGTACTATTGATGTGTACGATCAGCGTACCAGCGATATCCTGCAACAGGTAAACCTGCCGCCAAGTAATGGTGCATCATCAGTTTTTGAAAACCTAGGTAAAACCAAAGGCCAGGGTTTAGAAATAAGCCTGAGCAGCATTAACATCCAAAGCAAATCAGGCTTTAACTGGTCTACCGACTACAATATGTCGTTCAACCGTAACGCTATTGTTGAATTGCACGAAGGTTTACAATCTGACATTGGTAACAACTGGTTTGTTGGGCAGCCCTTTAACGTAATTTACGATTTAAAGAAGATCGGTATCTGGCAAACCAGCGAAGCATCGCAGGCTGCCGTTTACGGTCAACTACCCGGACAAATTAAAATTCAGGATGTTAACAACGATGGCAAGATCAACTCAAGCGATTTGCAAATATTGGGTAGCTTCCAGCCTAAATTTACGGCCGGCTTAACCAACCGCTTCTCGTACAAAGGTATCGATCTTTCGATTGTAAGCTTTGCACGTATCGGCCAAATGGTGGTTGCGCCATATCTATCTGCCGATGGTACCGCGCAGGGTTATCCGTTTTTTGGTAACGGCCGTGTAAACCAGTGGAAAGTAAACTACTGGACACCAACCAACCCAACCAACGATTTTCCCCGCCCGGATGCAAGTGCTGATAAACAGATCTACGCTTCTACCTTATCATACCAGGATGGCTCATTTATTAAAGTGCGCAGCATTAACTTAGGTTATAACCTGCCTGCCACATTCCTGAAAAGAACAGGCATTAATGGCTTACGTGTTTATGTAACCTGCACCAATCCGTTCATTATCTACTCGCCGTTGGTACGCAGTGGTTTAGGTATCGATCCGGAAGGTAACGGGTACGGTGGTATAGTTGCCTCAACAGCCAATAGTACCGTACCAACGGCCGGCGGTAATGCGGGCAGCCGTGTTATTACCACCAATATTAACAATCCGTCCACACGTAATTTCCAGGTAGGAGTTAATGTTAAATTCTAATATTTAAACAGAATCAGATCATGAAACTAATCAATAAAATATTTATATTATTTGCCGGGACGGCTTCATTAAGCATGGCTACCGGCTGTAAAAAACTACTGGTGGAGGATCAGAAAACCGCTATTACGCAGCAGTTTTTTAATTCGCCAGTGGGTGTGGTAGGTGGTATTACCGGGGTTTACGGTACCTTACGCGGCCTTTGGGGCACCGAGGGTTTTACCAATCAAACCGTAGCCGGTACCGACGAAACACTTGCAGGCGGCAGTGCCAGCGGTATCCAAACGTTTACCTACGCAAACATTGCCAGCAATACCGACGATTATAAATTTATCTTTCAGGTAGCTTACCAGGATATTAATACCTTAAACGGCGTATTGCAATATGGCTCAACCGCGTTAACCGACCCAACACAACGGGCGCAGTATTTAGCTCAGGCTAAGTTTTTACGCGCGTTTTTATACTATTATTTAGTGATAAACTTTGGCGATGTGCCATTACACACCACTTATATTGCCGATGTAACCACATCCGATTCGCGTGCGCCGATTGCCGATGTGTACAAACAAATTATACAGGATTTAACCGATGCTTCTGCCGATTTGCAAAATACGCCTACCGCGCCATTTACCGGCAAGGCAGCAACCAAGGCAACTGCCTATTATTTATTAGGCCGTGCTTATTTAACCAGGGGATGGTCTAAAGCCGCGCAAACAACCGATTTTGCATCGGCCGTAACCGCCTTTAATACCCTAATTGCCAATAAGGCTACTTATGGTGTTGATATGTGGCAGGATTATGGTGATTCTTTTAAACCGGGTAACGAATATGGCAAAGAAACGTTAATGGTGATTGACGAAAGCAGTGATGTAAAATACGGTAACTACGCGGCCGGCGGTTCGGGTGGTAGTTATAACTCTACCAATTACTTCTTCAGGCCAAATTATCCGTCAATGACAGCTAATTACCCGGCATCAACCGGTGCTAACATGATGACCCGTGATATTGCCAACGGCAGGCCATTTATCCGCATAAGGCCAAATACCAATTACCTGACTACCGTATTTGCCGAAAGGACAAACGACAGCCGTTTTGATAAAAGCTTTCAAACTGCCTGGATAGCTAATACAGCAAGTGTAAGTACCCCGCGCGGTGCTTTAACGGTTGGTGTGGATACCGCTATCTGGATGCCGCCGTTTGAAGTTACCGCTGCCCGCAGAGCTGCTTTTAAAGGTGTAATATTAACGCCAACAGGCGCTAATGGCGGCAATGCCTATACACCGGTGTTCTTTCCGTCGATGAGGAAGTATGACGATCCAAACCGTGCAGGTGTAAACGACCCGTCAACCAGGCCATTTATTATGTATCGTTTCTCGGATGTTTACCTGCTGGCTGCCGAGGCTTATTTTAAAGCAAACGATTTACCCAATGCCGCTGCAATGATCAACATTGTACGGTCGAGGGCTGCGTACCGCACTACTAACACAGTCGCTCAAAATACTGCCGCTGTAGCTGCCGTGCAAATTTTACCGTCGCAGGTAACACTTGATTTTATATTGGACGAACGCTCGCGCGAGTTATACGAAGAGTGTACCCGCTGGTGGGATTTGGTGCGTACGCAATCGTTAGGTCGCCGTTTACAGCAGTATAATACCGAGGCTTATCCGGCTTACTCGGCATCTAATCCGGCCGACGCGTTTTCATTAAGGCCAATCCCGGTAACCGAGATCAACCTGGTAACATCCGGGCCTAAGTTTCCGCAAAACCCGGGTTATTAATTAAAAGATATTAATTGCCCGGCTGCTTGCAGCCGGGCTTAAATAAAATTCAAATGAAAAAAATCATAAAAATCTCGTCGCTGGCCACTGTGGCGGCAATGGCCCTGATGCTGGCAACATCCTGTAAAAAAAACCAGGAGTTCGGGTCGTTAAATACAGGTAATTTTACCGATACCACAGGTACGCTGAAAAGTCTGGCAGCTTTCCCCATTGGCTTTGCTGTGGAATATCCATTATCCACCACAAATGCCAAATACTGGGCTACCGTAAAAAGAGAAGGTTCGGCCATTACCTTTGGTAACGAGCTGAAAAACTCGTCGGTTTTAAAGGATGACGGAACCTATAATTTTACCACTGCCGATGCCTTTTATAACCTGGCCACAACCGCCGGTCTACAGGTATACGGCCATACATTGGTTTGGCACTCGCAGCAAAATACCAATTACTACGCTAAAATTGTAGGCGGTGGTAGCAGCAGCGCGCCAAACCTGGTAGCAAACCCTGGCTTTGAAACAGCAGGCAGCGGTAAGCTATTTGCTAACTGGAGCGATTTAAACCACTCTAACGGTACTTTCTCTCAGGCAACGGGTGTAGCTGCTAATTCAGGGTCGAGCGCGCTGCAAGCGGTGTGTGTGGCAGGTGGTAATAACTATAACACACAAATATTAAGCGATAACTGGGTAACTGTTCCGGGTAAAACTTATACCATATCATATTATATTAAGGGAGCTGCCGCGGGGAGTATCCAGTTCGAGATCCGTAACTCTGATGGTTCGGTTAATTACCAGGGTGGCAAAGCCGTAACTACGGGCTGGCAGCAAATTACCTATAGTTATGTTGCGCCGGGTACTACTATGGCCATAGCGTTTGACTTAGGCGGAAACGCTAACACTTTTTATATTGATGATGTATCATGTATTGATGCTGCCGCTGCCGCGCCGCCATCAGGCCCGGCATTGGTTACGGCTGTAGATAATGCCATGAAAGCGCATATCCAGGCGGTTGTAGGCCATTATGTGGGTAAAATAAAACAATGGGATGTAATTAACGAACCGTTTACCGATGCCGGCGATTTGCGTACCAACGCCAACACAACTGCCGCCAACGGTGTATTTATCTGGCAAAATTACCTGGGTGCTGCTTATGCCAATAACGCATTTGCTTATGCCCACGCTGCCGATCCGGCTGCCGAGTTGTTTATGAATGACTATAACCTGGAATATTCGGCCGCTAAACTGGCTGCCTTTGTAACTATGGCTAATAATTTAAAAGCGGCTAATGTAGGTATTACCGGTGTAGGTACCCAATTGCACACCAATATTGGTGCATCAAAGGCTGGTATCGATAATATGTTTAAGGCTTTGGCAGGTACCGGTTTAAAGGTGCGTATCTCTGAATTGGATGTACGTGCAAACACCGGCGAGAACGGCGCTTTTGTGCTGGATGCTTACACCGCAGCCTATCAGGCCGATATGTACCGCTATATTATTTACTCGTACTTTAAATATGTACCGGCTGCACAGCGCGCGGGTATTACTATTTGGGGGGTAGACGATGCCAGCAGCTGGATCATTACATCTTTGAAAAAGGTAGACCAGCCATTGCTGTTTGATGCTAACTTCCTGAAAAAGCCGGCTTACGTTGGTTTTAAACAAGGGCTGCAAGGTGTTGCACCTAATTAATCAGCAATTTTTTTCATACGGTTAATATAAATTTGGTTAAAGGGCTGCCTGCAAGGGTAGCCCTTTTTTGTTGTACGATATATGCCGGAGCGATACCCGGTGTGAGCTATCGCCAAAACGGATGATGATATTGCCGCCAATACTTTGATTGTCAATTAGGATAGATGAAAATTTGTGTTGGTAAGTTTCGCCTTGAAACTAATAATTTGGTAAACATTTCGATGTTTTGTTGAAAAAAAACCAATAGGAGTAGCTTATTGCTATATTTTAGGCAATATGCCCGTTTATGTTGAAAAATATGTTTCGTTTTGTTTTTTTTATTTTCAATAATAATTACAATAATTGTATACGAAACTAAACGGAATGAAATTTGAACGGGATTATTTTATAAAAGCAATTAACAATAACGAAACCTGGGACGTGATTGTGATAGGTGGCGGCGCTACCGGTTTGGGTACCGCGCTCGATGCCGCACTAAGGGGTTTTAAAACGTTATTGGTTGAACAGGCCGACTTTGCAAAGGGTACATCAAGCCGCAGCACTAAGCTGGTACATGGCGGTGTGCGGTATTTGGCACAGGGCGATATTAGTTTGGTTTACGAGGCACTGAAGGAGCGGGGCTTGCTTTTTAAAAATGCCCCCCATTTGGTAAAGGAGCAGGAGTTTATTATTCCGGCTTTTGGGCTAAAATCAAAATACATGTACTTAATTGGGCTTAAAGTTTACGATTTGCTGGCCGGCAACCGCGGTTTTAAGCATTCGGCTTTTTTATCGGCCCAAAAGGTGCTTGGTGCTATACCCGGGCTTAAACCAAAGGGGTTAATAGGCGGGGTACGCTATAGTGATGGGCAGTTTGACGACGCGCGCCTGGCTATTAACCTGGCGCAAACCTGTGCCGAAAACGGCGGTACGCTAATTAATTACATGAAAGTAACCGGCCTGGTAAAAAACGGTAACCGGGTAAGTGGTATACAGGCCCTTGATTTAGAAGGACAGAAAGCATATGCACTTAATGCCAAAGCGGTAATTAATGCCACCGGTGTTTTTGTTGATGAGATATTGCAGATGGATATCCCATCAAACAAGCCTATTGTAAGGCCAAGTCAGGGTGTGCATTTGGTGCTGGATAAATCGTTTTTAAAGGGCGAAAGCGCGCTGATGATCCCAAAAACAGATGATGGCCGCGTGCTTTTTGCTGTGCCATGGCATGGCAGCCTGTTGCTGGGCACTACCGATACGCCTTTAAACGAGCATAGCCTTGAACCACAGGCGCTTGAAAAAGAAATTGAATTTATCCTGAAAACAGCTTCGCAATACTTAACCAAACAGCCAAAGCGCACAGATGTATTATCTGTTTTTGCAGGTTTAAGGCCGCTTGCCGCTACCGGTAAGGATACAGGCGCTACCAAAGAAATTTCGCGTAGCCATAAATTAATTGTTAACGGATCGGGCCTCATCACTATTACAGGCGGTAAGTGGACCACTTACCGCAAAATGGCCGAGGATGTAATGGATAAGGCCATTGAAGTGGCCGGGCTGGCTAAGGTTGAATGTGCATCCAAAACGGTGCATATACATGGGTATGCGGTTGGCGCGCCTGCCGGGCCGTTGGCTTGTTACGGGGCGGATGCCGTAGGCATTAGTAAACTTGCAGCGGAGGAATCCGGAATGGGTGCAGTTTTACTGGATGGCTACGATATCATTAAAGCCGAAGTTGTTTGGGCGGTGCGGAACGAGATGGCGCGTACCATTGAAGATGTGTTGGCGCGCAGGTTAAGGATACTGTTTTTAGATGCCAGGGCGGCTATTTTAATGGCGCCTGCGGTTGCGGTAATTATTTCATCGGAGTTGGGCTATGATGGAAATTGGGAAGCGGCGCAGGTAGCGGAATTTACAAAATTAGCTAACCAATATTTGTTGGAACCCTATTATCCGGCCTTGCAGCAAAACAGTAACAAAATAGCGATATAACTAATGTTAAGTCACTGTTAATATAAACTTAAAACTAAATTTACATACATGAAGCATCTTTGTGGCTTAAACACAAGGAAATGAAATTAGTAAACCAAAGCAATCAAAACCAATCGTAAAACCCTGAATTATTATGAAGAAAATCTTTACTTACTGCTTTAAGCTGCTTCTTCAAACCTCCTGTAATTTGACCGGGAGTGTTGAAGCGCTGAAAGTCACATTTTTTGATCGTTGGCCACAGCCCCGGTTATTAAAAATGTTACCATTAATACTGATGGTATTAATGGCATTGCCGCGTTTAGCGCAGGCGCAAACAGCCGGGCAACCAACCGATTTTGTAACTATAAAGGGTACAGTGGTTGATGATGCTGATAACAGCCCGCTGCCAGGTGTAACCATTGCCGATGCTAACCGCCGCACATTGGGCCTTACCGATGCTAACGGCGCGTTCAGTGTCCGTGCGCCTAAGGGCATCGAGGTTAGGTTTACCTTTGTAAGTTACGAGGTATTAACACGCACCTTTACCGGCAACCAGGAGAAAGTAAACATCCGCTTAAAATCGTCGACTACCGCGCTTGAGGAAGTTAAGGTAGTAACGGCATTAGGTATTAAGCGCGATGAAAAAGCGCTGGGTTATGCCACTACTACCGTAAAGGGCGAACAATTGACCGACGCGATATCCGGCAACTGGACCGACGCGCTTTCGGGCAAAGTAGCCGGTTTAAACCTCATCCGCTCAAACAGCGGGCCTACCGGATCGAACAAAATTATTTTACGTGGCGAAAATAACCTTACCGGTAATAACGAAGCACTGATTGTAGTTGACGGTGTAGTTATTAATAACAGTAGCGGCAGGCGCACTGCAAATGCCAGCGATTTAACTTACGGAACAGGCAGCGATAACATGCCTGCCGATTATGGCAGCGGCCTTAATGATATTAACCCTGAGGATATAGAAAGTGTTACCGTACTTAAGGGCCCCGGCGCTGCGGCGCTATATGGCGGTCGTGGTGCAAACGGCGCTATTATTATCACTACAAAATCGGGCAACCCTAAGCGTAAGGGCTTTGGGGTTACCTTTACCTCAAACGCATCTATGGAAACTGTAAACCGCTGGCCGGCCTTACAGTACGAGTATGGCCAGGGTTTGGATGGCGCGTCATATTACTCGTATGGTGCTACTGCCGATGGGGCCAGCACCAGCGGTACCAGTTCGGCTTACGGACCAAAGTTTGACGGGCAAATGTTTTACCAGTACGATCCCGTTACCCAAAAGGTAGGAACCGCGCGTACACCATGGGTGCCGTATACTAATAAAATACACAACTTTTTTGATACAGGTAAAACGCTTACCAATTCGGTAACTGTTGATGGCGGTACCGATAAAACAACCGCGCGCTTCTCGGTAACTAACGTAAAAAACGAGTGGATAACCCCTAATACAGGTTACGGGCGTAATACAGTAGCCATGTCGGTTAACTCAAAGGTTAATGATAAGCTAACCATCGCTTCAAAAGTTAACTACACTAATAAATCGAGCGATAACCTGCCGGGTGCCGGTTACGGTAACCAATCGCTAATGTACTGGTTCATCTTCTGGCAGCCCAATGCCGATCCCGATTGGTTGAAAAACTACTGGAAAACAGGGCAGGAGGGCCGCGTGATCCAGTATCCGTTTAGCTCATTCCCCGAAAACCCTTACGCTATATCGTACGAGTTTATCAATAAATCAACCCGTAACTCCATTACCGGTAACGTACAAGCTACTTATGCTATAACCAAAGCCCTTAGCTTGCAGTTACGTACATCGCTTGATATGGGGTACGAGCAGCGCGAACAGGACAGGCCTTATGATGCAGGTTCAAAACTAACCAAAGGCTCGTATCGCCAGCAAAATATATACTCGCAGGAGGTAACCAACGATTTCTTGCTGCGTTATAGCCAGCAAATTAACAAGGACCTGAATATTACCGCAACAGCCGGTGGAAGTACGCTGACCAATAATTATAACAAGGATGAGATCCGTGCAGACTCGTTAACTTATCCGGGCTTATATTCAATAGCTAACGCGGCGGGGCCATTAGTTTCCATGCCCGATAAAAACAAGTACACTTTTAACAGCTTATACGCCCTGGTATCTACATCGTACAAAAACTATTTGTACCTTGATTTAACTGGCCGTAAGGATTATACCAGTACACTGGCTACCCCTTTCCGTCATACCAACTCGGGCTTCTTTTATCCATCAGCCAGCGCCAGCTTTGTTTTATCCGATTTTACAAAACTGCCAACGCAAATCAGCTTTGCAAAATTAAGGGCATCATACTCGCAGGTGGGTAGCGGTGGTACAACACCTTATTTAACATCGTATAACTATAGCGTAGCAGGTGGTGGTTTATACCCGGGCGGTGCCTTGCAAAACCCATCATCATTAGCCAACCCCGATTTGAAGCCACTATCAACCACTACTTATGAGTTAGGTGCCGATATCAGGCTTTTTGCCAGCAGGTTAAACTTTGATGTGGCAGTATACGCTGGTAATACAAAAAACCAGATCCTGTCGCGCATTGTAGATCGTGCATCGGGTTATGGTGTTGTAATTACCAATATTGGCCAGGTTAATAACCGCGGTATTGAAATTGCCGTTAACGGTACCCCATTACAAACCAAAAACTTTAAATGGCAATTGTTTGGCACTTTTACAGCTAACCGCAATAAGATTGTTGAACTGGCAGACAGTTCGGTGATTTTAAGGACAGGCGCAGTAGGCGGCGGCCAAATTGTAGCTAAGGTAGGTGGCAGCATGGGCGATTTATACGGTAAAGGCTTTGTGCGCTCGCCGGATGGCCAGGTTGTTTACGATTCGACCACAGGTTTTGCTAAAATATCAAACGATGTTGTGTATCTTGGTAATACCAATCCTAAATTTAAAACAAGCGTAGGCAGTAACTGGAGCTACAAGCAATTCCGTTTAAATGTATTGTTCGATGCGCAATTTGGCGCCGTGGCCCATTCGCTTACTAACTATAAACTGGTTGAGCAGGGCAAACTGCAAAGTACCTTACCGGGCCGCTATAACGGTATTATTGGTAATGGTGTGGTGCAAAACCCCGATGGAAGCTATCGCAAAAACGATATTATTACATTTGATGTGGATTCATATTATCGCTCTAACATGGGTGCTGATAACGCTGAAGGAAGTACTTTCAGTACCGATTTTATTAAGTTTAGGGAAGCAAGATTGGATTATAGCCTGCCTGCTAACCTGATCAGAAAACTGGGACTGCAAAAAGCTACCATTGGTGTTTACGGGCGCGATCTGTTTATCTGGTCGCCATGGCCAATTTTCGATCCGGAATTTGGTACGCTTAGCGGAAGCGACATTGTAACCGGTTTTGAAATTGCCCAATTCCCGTCTACAAGGACTTTTGGTGTTAGCCTAAGTGTTGGATTTTAATTTTTAAGGAAATGAAAAATAAGATATATATGTTTTTATGTACCGTAACACTATGTGTTATGGTGCTGCCATCGTGCACAAAAAACTTCGAGAAGATAAATACGGACCCTATTAATACACCAAACGCGCTTCCCGAGCAATTGTTAGCCCCGGCTTTAGTGGCAACACTAAGCGCTAATATGCTGCGTAACCGTAACTTTAATAACGAACTGATGCAGGTTACCGTTAGCCAGACAGACGACGAGGCCGCCATTTTCAGGTACGATTACCGTAATACCATATCAGACAATTTGTACAATAACTGGTATGCGCAATTAACCAACTTTAAGGATGTATACCGGATTGCCAGCCAGCCGCTTACCTTAAATAAATCGTACCAGGGTATATCGTTAATTTGCCAGGCCTGGATCTATTCACTGTTAACCGATACCTATGGCGATGTACCTTACAGCCAATCAAACCTGGGCAGGGATAGCAGTTTATACGAGCCTGCTTTTGATAAGCAAAAGGATATTTACACAAGCTTATTTAGCCAGTTAGAGGCAGCCAATACCTTGCTGACCACCGGTACAGCAATTAAGGCTACCAGCGACCCTGTTTACAATGGTAACGTTAGTAAATGGCGCAAATTTGGCAACTCGTTGTATTTGCGTTTATTATTAAAACTATCGGGCAAGGCCGAAGTGGCTACCGATGTAATTGCCAAAATAAAGGACATGGTAGATACCCGTGCATCAACCTATCCCAAATTTGCCAGTAACGATGATTCGGCCATTTTACGCTGGACGGGTGGTGTATACACCTCGCCATACCAGTTAGTAAGGGAGCAGGATTGGCGTTCGCCGGCAATCGGCAGTTTCTTTATCGACCATTTAAGGGATTGGGCCGATCCGCGCATTAATATCAATATTTATGCTACAAGCGGCTTTAATCGTTGGTCAATTGCACAAGGCCCAAGCGGTTTTGCAGGTGTGGCCAGTGGTTACCTGCCGGGCACCGGCGCTCCTAAGCAATCGTACTTTTATTCAAATACATCAGCCGTATCGCTACAAACAGACCAGTTGACAGGCATGATCATGAATTATGGCGAATTACAGTTTATCCTGGCCGAATGTTCGCTTAAAGGATACATTGCAACCGGTACCGCGCAAACTTATTGGGAAACCGGTGTTTTAAGCGGCTTAACCTTATGGTTGCCAACATGGCCAAACGCTGTTGCTGCAGGCCCGCCGGCAACGCCTACAACTACGGCAACGGCCGAGTTTCGCGCTTATTTAACCAATGCCGATATTAACTGGGATAATACAGAATCTGTAGACGCGAAAATGGAACGGATCCATTTGCAAAAATATTATGCCTTGTTTTTAGAGGATTTGCAGCAATGGTTTGAGTATCGCCGTACTAACCACCCAACCTTACCAGTAGGGACGGGTTTACGTAATGGCGGTGTAATGCCGGCGCGCATGACCTACCCGGTATATGTACAATCTGCTAATCCAACAAATTATAAATTGGCTGTAGCCACGCAAGGGCCCGATGTAATATCAACCCAGGTTTGGTGGCAAAAACCATAATTTAAGGCTTTTTTTAATTGATATTAAAATTTATTAAAATGAAAAAAATAATATTTTATGCCTTTTTGCTGTCGGTAGCCTTTGTATGGGCAGGTTGCAAAAAAGCCACTAATTACCAGGGAGGGACAATTAGTCCGTATATCCCCATGTACGATCTGCGTAACCTGTATAAGGGCGGCGACGTTACACTGAGTGTAGAAAACATGTATGGTTCGGGCAGTATTTCAGGCATCGTTGTATCTGATTATAGCGGTGGCAATATGCCGGCCGGTTTATTGATCATCCAGGACCACCGCCGTTTATCGCAGATCCGTGGTATCGCCATCCCAATTGGCGCTGATGCCGCCAAGTATTCATCGGGCGACTCGGTTGCTGTTAACATTGTAGGCGGTGTGCTGAAGCGTGTGGATGGTATCCTGCAAATTACCGGCATCCCGGCCAGCGCGGTTAATAAAATATCGAGCAATAATACCATTGCTACTAACCGCGTACCCAGCAGTTCTATCCTGGCCGATCCGTCAAAGTACGAAAGTACGTTGGTATCTATTGTGAAAGGCGGTTTCGACCCGATACCTACGCCAACCGATAAGTATTCAGGCGATAAAACCGTTAACGATGGCTTTGAGAATATTACCCTGCATACCGAGGCTGGGGCCGCATTTGCTAATACGGCATTGCCTATAAGCGCAAACTTTACCGGTGTGGTTTTAAACACCGCCGGTACCGATGGCAAGCTGACCCCCCAAGTACGTATGCGTAAAGCCAGCGATGTGCAGATCCTAAGCTCGACCATTGATTTAACCCCGATTGTAATTAGCGGCTTTATTAACGACGTGATAGGTGGCGACGGTAATTATGAGTACATCCAATTACTGGCCACGCGCGATATTAACTTTGCTACAACACCATACTCGGTAGTGGTTACCAATAACGCGGGCGCGTCAACCCCTTCGGGTTTCCCAACCAATGGCTGGGCTACAGGTGGTGGTTCGGTTGCAGTTGGTTCGGTTGCGGCTACTACTTTCCGTACATTTAAATTTAACCTAACTACCGGCACAGCTGCAAAGGGTACTTTCTTTTATGTAGGCGGTTCGGGTAAGTTGATCAATGGTTCAAGTTCAACATCAATGGCAACCTCTAACTGGATCAGGGCGTTTAACTATACCACTACCGATGGTGATGGTTTTGGTATCCGCAATGGTGGTTTCTTTGCCAATAGCGGTAACGCGTTTGGTATGGCGGTGTTCTCGGGCACAACAGTTACTAAGGATACTCAGCCAATAGATGTGTTGTTTGTAGCTACAGGCGGTTCGTTATTCTCGGCTGGTCCGCCGCCGGTAGGTTATAAAATTGCCAATACCGATTTTTACGATGTAGTTAATCCTATCACATTGGTGTCTCAGCCATATTACAGGCAGGGTTCAAATACCATATCGTTGCTGTATACTACCCCAGCCGATGTAGGCTTCTTTTATAAGCTTGGCGGTATATACAACGCCCGTTTAGGCAGGTGGGTAAAGGCCAGGAGTCAGCAAACCATTAACTTAACCAAAACATCAGCACTAAGTGAAATTGAGGGCGAGTTCCCAACAGGATTAGTACCAACAGCAATTAAGGATTAATTTTCCCTTATACTGGTTCAATAGCATCATGAATATGATGTAAATATAACGGAGGCAGGGTATATCCCTGCTTCCGTTATATTATACCTGCTTTGGCTACCGGCATTAAATTTAAAAATGGATTTAATTGGCTTGTTTTAAAAAGATATTAAAACCAAGAGAGATGAGAAAAGCAATATACACAACCCTTGCAGCAAGCTTTATGCTGACTAACTGCATAGCCCAGCAACATGCCGATGTTAAAAACGCGCCTTACCCTGCTTATGATAGGGAAGCCCACCGCGGCGGCCGCGGCCTGATGCCCGAAAATACCATCGCGGCTATGCGCAATACCATTGATTTGGGGATGGAGACGTTGGAAATGGATACCCATATTACGGCCGATGGTAAGGTGATTGTATCGCACGATGAATATATCAATTCCCTGTTCTCGCTTACGCCAGATGGTAAGGAGATCCCTAAAGAGGATGCCAGGAAGTATATCCTGTATAAAATGAACTACGCGGATATTGCCAAGTTTGATGTAGGATCGAAACCTTACTCCAAATTCCCGCAGCAAAAAAAGATGAAGGTAAGCATGCCCTTACTGGCCGATTTGATAGACAGTGTACAGCTTTATATCAAATCCACAGGCAAGCGCCAGGTGCTGTATAATATCGAAACCAAATGCAGCCAAAAGGGCGATGGTGCGGTTAACCCC
This sequence comes from Bacteroidota bacterium, assembly GCA_040389105.1. GTDB lineage: Bacteria > Bacteroidota > Bacteroidia > Sphingobacteriales > Sphingobacteriaceae > Mucilaginibacter. Next base: position 57,547 of record JAZKAO010000015.1, on the reverse strand, counting down.
GATCCTGAAACCTTTGTGAAATTGCTGATGGACGTGATCATCCAAAAAAAGATCTTATCTTATGTAGTGGTCCAATCGTTTGATAAACGCACTTTACAGATCATCAATAAAAAGTATCCTAATGTGCGTACCTCGTGGCTGGTGGATAATAAGCTGTCGACCGCCGATAATTTGGCCGAGCTGGGCTACAAGCCATTTATCTACAGCCCCAATTCAAAAATGGTAACGGCCGATGTGGTGAAGGATTGCCATGCGCAAGGCATAAAAATAATACCATGGACACCCGACACCAAAGAAGAACTGGATGACCTGAAAGCATTAGGTGTTGATGGTGTAATAACCGATTACCCTAACCTTTTACAATAAAACCCCTAACCAAACCAACCAATTAAACCAATTATTATAGATGAGCTTAAACTTTCTTCCACCTGCAGCACACAAACCGCTTATAGCAAAAGAACAGATTGACCCACGATATAAAGCATTACGCTGGCAATCATTTATCGGGATATTTTTAGGGTATGCAGGCTATTATTTAGTGCGCAACAATTTCTCGCTGGCCATGCCCGATCTGATTAAGCAAGGCTATTCAAAAGGCGATTTGGGTTTTGCATTTTCGGCGGTTTCTATTGCCTACGGTTTAAGCAAGTTTTTAATGGGTAATGTATCCGACAGGAGCAACGCCCGTTTATTCCTGAGCATTGGTTTAGTATTATCAGCCTGTACCATGATGTTTATGGGTTTGGTGCCATGGGCAACCTCCTCTATCATCATTATGTTTATTGTGCTGTTTGTTAATGGCTGGTTTTCGGGCATGGGCTGGCCGCCATGTGGCAGGGTAGTGGTACACTGGTTTTCGGTAAAGGAACGCGGCCGTGTAATGTCGGTTTGGAATTTGGCGCACAACGTAGGCGGTGCCTTAATGGGCCGCTTTGTTGCCTTAGGCTTTTTATTATTTGCCACCTGGCAAAGCCGGCTATATTTCCCGGGCATGGTTGCTTTGGCCTTCGCTTTTATTGCTTTTTTGCTGGTACGGGATACACCACAATCGTGCGGCTTGCCACCTGTGGAAGAGTATAAGAACGATTATCCGAAGAATTACTCTAACGAACAGGAAAAGGAACTGACAGCTAAGCAGATTTTCGTGAACTTTATATTTAACAACCGCATGCTTTGGTATATCGCCTTTGCCAACGCGTTTGTTTACCTGATACGCAAGGGTATACAAGATTGGTCGCCTACGTATTTAATAGAGGTAAAACATTTCTCGTCCGATCAAACCAGTTGGGCTTATACCTATTTTGAAATAGCAGGCATCCCCGGTACTTTACTTTGCGGTTATTTAAGTGATAAGGTATTTAAGGGCCGCCGTGCGCCGGCAACTATTATTTATATGCTGCTGATAGTTTTGGCAGTATTGGTTTATTGGCAAAGCCCTGTAGGTAATGTATGGGTAGCCAACCTGTCATTAATTACCATCGGCTTTTTGATCTACGGCCCGGTAATGCTGATAGGTGTGCAAGCGCTTGACCTGGTACCTAAAAAGGCAGCTGGAACGGCAGCAGGACTGACGGGCTTTTTTGGTTATATGGGCGGCGCGTTTTTGGCCAATATTGCTATAGGCCAGGTGCTTGACCATTACGGCTGGGATGCTTCCTTTTATGTGATCATTGCAGCTTGTATCATGTCTGTATTTTTCACCGCCCTAACCTGGAACAGGGAGAAGGCTAATTTGCTGGCTAACGCTTAAACTCACCCGGTCGTTGCTTCGCTCGACCCCCCTCTCTTCGGCTTCGCCGGAAAGAGGGGGTGGGGTTATTCGATACACCTCCCGTCCTCTTTCCGCGGAACGCGAAGAGAGGGCCGACCAGCGAAGTGTAGTCGGGGTGAGTATACGCGTTATTGCAATGGGCAAGCATGTTTTTATTTGAGATTACAACTAAAAATAAAGAGAAGTATAATCAGTTTTAAATACCTATGAAAAAGAAATCGTCATTTTTAAAAAGAATATTACTGGTAATAGCCTATATAAGCAGCTTTACAAATGCCGGTTTCGCTCAAACAACACCTGTTACTGCCACTGCGGCAAAACCACCGGCCGTATATCCGCCGGGCTTTATGGATAGTACCTATCGCCCTAAAATTACGGCTGATAGCATTGCCAGTTTTAAGGCGCACCCTATCACATCAAACGATATAGTATTTTTAGGCAACAGTATTACCGCGCATTGCAACTGGGCCAAGCTGTTTAACAACCCGCTGGCCCGCAACAGGGGTATATCCGGCGATTTAACCTTTGGGGTTTTAGACAGGCTGGACGAAGTTATTGCCGGCCAGCCTAAAAAGGTGTTTATCCTGATCGGGATCAATGATATGTCGCGCAATGTGCCAGATAGCATCATTACCCGCAATCATAAAAAAATGATAGAGCGGATCAGAGCCGGTTCGCCAAAAACGCAGATCTACTTTTGCACGCTGCTGCCGGTAAACGCGTCGTTTGGTAAATTCCCCAACCATTACGGTAAAGACGATCATTTATTAGCCATTAACGAAGCTATTAAAAAACTGAAAGCCAAAAATGTGACGATCATAGATCTGTATCCTAATTTCCTGGATAGCGAAAATCATTTAAAAGCCGAATATACTGCAGACGGTCTGCACCCCAACGATGCCGGCTACCAGGTATGGGTAAAGGTTTTTGAAAAAGGTAAGTATTTGCAATAATGAAAAAGATACATATCGTTTTATGCATCGCTCTTGTAATTGCGCTAAATGCATCAGCGCAAACTACCAATTCATCCGCCGCGTACGCTTTAATCAAACGTATCGTCCCCGCCCATGCGCAGGATTTTAGAGTAGCCTTTATCCCTAAAGAAAACAGCAAGGATGTTTTTGAATTGGAAAGCCGGGGGAACAAGATCATGCTGCGCGGATCGAACGGAGTTTCGGTAGCCAGCGCCCTGAACTATTACCTAAAAAACTATACCCATTGTGATATTGGCTGGAATGGTACTAACCTTAAGCTCCCGGCAAAACTTCCACGGGTTAAGGCTAAAGTACACAAGGTAACACCCTATACCTATCGTTACGATTTGAACTATTGCACCTTTAATTACACCATGAGCTGGTGGGACTGGCAACGCTGGCAGCAGGAAATTGACTGGATGGCACTAAATGGTATTAATATGCCGCTGGCTATTACCGGGCAAAACAGTATATGGCAGCGGGTTTACAAAAGTTTGGGCTTTACCGATAAGGACCTTTCAACTTTTTTTAGCGGCCCTGCTTATTTTAATTGGTTTTGGATGGGCAATTTGGACGGTTGGGGCGGCCCGCTGCCGCAAAGCTTTATGGATAGCCAGGAAGTTTTAGAGAAGCAAATACTAAAACGCGAGCGCGAATTAGGTATGACCCCCATATTGCCGGCGTTTACCGGGCATGTACCGCCGGCTTTTAAAACTAAATTCCCTAATGCTAAGCTTAAGCAAACCAACTGGCAGGGTTTCCCCGATGTTTATATCCTTGACCCCGATGATGAACTATTTACAACCATTGGCAAGCAATTTATTAAGGAGGAAGTAAAGACATTTGGTACCGATCATTTATACTCGGCGGATACATTTAATGAAAACACGCCGCCCACAAACGATTCAACCTACCTGGATGCGGTGAGCAAAAAGGTATATCAATCTATGGCTGCAGCCGACCCTAAAGCTACATGGATTATGCAGGGCTGGATGTTTTCGTATTCGGCCAAGTTTTGGCAGCCAACGCAAATAAAGGCCTTGCTGAACGGGATTCCGAACGACCACATGATCATCCTTGACCTGTACAGTGAAAATAAGCCGATGTGGGATAAAACCGAAGCATATTATGGCAAACCATGGATTTGGTGTATGCTGCACAATTTTGGTGGTAATATTAGCTTATACGGCCGGATGAGCAATGTAGCCAACGATCCGGCAAATGCCCTTAACAGCTCTAAATCGGGCAAGCTACTGGGTATTGGACTTACTCCCGAGGCTATTGAGCAAAACCCGGTAATGTACGAGTTGATGATGGAGAATGTTTGGCGCGATAAGCCCATTGATATTGACCCATGGCTAAAAGATTATGCCCTGCGCCGTTACGGTAAAAAAAATCCCGACGCCGAAGCCGCCTGGGAGATCCTTAAAAATACAGTTTATAGCGGCGGGATACGAAGCGGCGGTAATGAGTCCATTATTTCGGGCAGGCCAACTTTGGCTAAGGCTACCCGCTGGGCCAACCCGCAAAAATTTTACCAGTCGGAAGACTTGGTACCTGCATGGGAGCATTTAATATCAGCTGCAGCTGATTTAAAAGCCAGCGGCGGTTACCGGTACGATCTGGTTGATGTTACCCGCCAGGTATTGGCCAACTATGCCGATACACTGCAAAGGCAATTTGCAGCAGCAGTTAAAAATAAGGATCAGCAGACTTTCCGCAAGTTAAGCGCCGGGTTTTTAGGTGTGATTGATGATATGGATAAGCTGTTAGCTACCCGTAAGGATTTTTTGTTAGGGCGCTGGCTGGAAGCTGCTAAAGCCAACGGTAAAACCCTGGCCGAGAAAAAACTATACGAGTTTAACGCCCGCGACCAGATTACCCTTTGGGGAGATAAAAATAATATCCTTAACGATTATGCCTGTAAGCAATGGGCGGGGATGCTGAGTAGTTTTTACAAACCGCGCTGGTCACAGTTTTTTGCCGATATAAATAATAGCTTATTGCAAGGCAAACCTGTTGACGAAAAAGCTTTCCAGGTTAAAATAAAGGATTGGGAATGGGGTTGGGTAAACAAGCAGAACATTTACACCACCATACCTAAAGGCGATGAGATAGTGGTGGCAAAGGAGATGTATACGAAGTATTTGGATAAAGTAAGATGATAAGATAGGGGTAAACCTTACAACACTTTGTCATTGCGAGGTACGAAGCAATCGCGAACTATGTAAGACCGCTCTTTGGGTGTGCGATTGCTTCGTACCTCGCAATGACATGGTGTTATATTACAGAGCTCACGAAGACAAATCTCTGTGAACTCTGTGATTTCTCCCTCCATGTACTTTGTGGTTAAATCTTAAACAATACTCAAATCTTCAACCATAAAAAAGCAAATGCCGCCAATGCAGCGCCAATCAGCGGGCCTGCAATGGGTATCCAGGCATAGCCCCAATCGCTGCTGCCTTTTTTGTCGACAGGTAAAATGGCGTGCATAATACGCGGACCTAAATCACGTACGGGGTTAATGGCATAACCGGTAGTGCCACCTAAGGAAAGGCCTATCACCCAAACCAAAAAGGCCACCCTAATGGCACCTAACGATCCCAGGCCTATTACGATCTTACCCTTGCTAAACTCCGCGTCGGTAAAGTAAAAGATCACAAAGATCAGCACAAAGGTGCCAATAATCTCGCTAATCAAGTTTGATGATGTTTTGCGGATAGCGGGGCCGGTACAAAAAGTGGCCAGCTTAGCGCCCTTATCTTCGGTTAAGGCATAATGGTCTTTATAAAACAGCCATACCAGGCCGCCGCCAACCATTGCGCCGGCTAATTGCGCTGCTACAAACACAGGTACTTTAGCCCAGCTAAACTTTTGCGCTATAGCCAGGCCAATAGTTACGGCCGGGTTTAAATGCGCCCCGCTGTAAGGCGCGGCAATAACAACACCTACGTATACCGCAAGCGCCCAGCCGGTAGTAATTACTATCCAGCCGCTATTGTTGCCCTTGGTGCCGTTAAGCACTACGTTGGCCACCACCCCATTACCTAATAAAATCAGGATCATGGTGCCGATAAACTCGGCGGTAATTTCATTCATATTGTTTTAAATTGATATTGGTTTTAAATAATTAGTTCTCTGCATAAGCCTTGGCCGCCCTTACGGCACGGTTCCAGCCTTTAATACGTTCGTCTATATCCTTTTCAATACCGGGCTCAAAGCTCTTCTCAATTTGCCATTGCCCGCTTAAATCTTCCATGCTGCTCCAAAAGCCTGTAGCTAAACCGGCTAAATAAGCCGCGCCAATAGCGGTAACTTCGGTAACCATAGGGCGTATCACCTTAGTATTCAGCAAATCGGCCTGAAATTGCATCAGCAGGTTATTGGCCGTTGCGCCGCCATCTACCCGCAGTTGCTTAATACTCAGGCCCGAATCGGCCTCCATAGCTTTCAGCACCTCCATAGTTTGGAAGGCGATGCTTTCCAGCGCCGCCCGTGCAATGTGCGATTGATTGGTGCCACGGGTAATACCCGTAATGGTGCCCCGTGCATCCTGGTTCCAGTGGGGCGCGCCTAAGCCCGCAAAGGCCGGGACTAAATACACGCCGCCGGTATCGGCAACTTTTTTAGCCAGATCTTCCACATCGGCCGATGAACTGATCATCTTTAACTCATCGCGCAGCCATTGTACTACGGCCCCGCCTATAAATATACTGCCTTCCAGCGCGTATTGCACTTTGCCGTTTATCTTCCAGGCAATGGTAGTTACCAGGTTGTTTTTTGATACGATAGGGGTATCACCAATGTTCATCAGCATAAAGCAGCCGGTGCCGTAGGTGTTTTTCACCATGCCGTTCTCGGTACACATTTGCCCGAATAAGGCCGCCTGCTGGTCGCCCGCTATACCGGCGATAGGGATTTGTGCCGCCAACACCGATCCGGCAGTTTCGCCATATACTTCGCTCGATGATTTTACTTCGGGCAGGATATTGCAGGGGATATCAAACAGGTTTAATAGCTCCTCGTCCCATTGCAGCGTGTGGATATTATAGATCATGGTGCGCGATGCATTGCTTACATCGGTAATATGCACAGCCCCGGCGGTCAACTTCCAAACCAGCCAGCTATCTACCGTACCAAAGGCAATATGCCCGGCGGCGGCCTTTTCGCGCGCGCCCGCTACATTATCTAAGATCCATTTTATTTTAGTGGCCGAAAAGTAGGCATCCAGCACCAATCCGGTTTTTTCCTGGATCAATCCCCGGTAGCCTTTTTCCTTTAGTTCATCACATAAGCCGGATGTACGTCTATCCTGCCAAACAATGGCGTTGTGCAGTGGTTCGCCGGTGCGTTTATCCCATAATATGGTGGTTTCGCGCTGATTGGTGATGCCTAAAGCGGCCATGTCTTTAGCAGTCAGTCCGGCATTCAGAATAGCCTCGGCAGCTACCGATACCTGCGACGACCAGATCTCTACCGCGTTATGCTCTACCCAGCCCGGTTTAGGGTAAATTTGGGTAAATTCTTTTTGCGCGATGGACACAATGCCCCCCGCTTTGTTAAATACGATAGCCCGCGAGCTGGTAGTGCCCTGGTCTAACGACAGAATGTATTTTTCCATTAGGAATATAGGTTGGTTTACAAGCCCCGTTGCGGAACCTTTTGGTTTGTATTTTTAAAAGCAACTAAACGAAATAATATGTAAGTATAAAAATTGTAATCCGAATAATGAAAATATAACTAAAATTTTATAATCATATCTCATATATTCATTACTTTGCATCACGTAAAGCCTGTTACACAATGATCAACTTAGCTGAAAGACATCAATATATCCTTAATAAACTTCAAAAAGAAGGCAATTTGAACGTTGTTGAATTATGCAAGGAACTAAAGGTATCGTCGGTTACTATCCGTAAGGACCTTAAAGTGCTGGAAGACAAAAACCTTTTGTTTCGTACCCACGGTGGGGCCACATTAAACAACCCTTACATTGTAGACCGGCCAGTAAACGAAAAGGAAAAGTTCCAATCGGCCGAGAAGATGAATATCGGCGCGGCGGCTGCAGCCATGGTGCAGGACAATGATTCGATCATCATCGCGTCGGGCACTACCATGCTGGCCTTAGCCAAAAATATCCCGCCTAAGGTAGGGTTAACTGTTATTACATCAGCGCTTAATGTGGCTTTGGAACTAATGAAGTTTCCATCTATCGAAGTACTGCAATTGGGCGGCTTGCTGCGCAAAAGTTCATCATCGGTAATGGGCACTTATGCCGAGCATATCCTGGCCGACTTTTTTTGTAATAAACTATTTTTAGGTGTGGATGGGATAGACCTTGATTTTGGCCTGACTACCACCAACGCCATGGAAGCCCACCTGAATAAGCAAATGATCAGCGTATCGCAAAAAACTATTGTGCTGTGCGATTCTACCAAATTTGGTCGTCGTGGCTTCGGCAAAATTTGCGGGTTGGATGAAATAGATCAAATTATTACCGACAGCGGCGTATCCGAACATACAGTGAAAACTTTGGAAGGGTTGGGCATTACGGTGACGATAGTGTAACGTAGCATGTAGCTATGGAAAAACCTTTCTTTTATTTTGAGCCGCTTAAGTTATCGGATATAGTTCCAATGATTGCTTATGCCGTTATTACTATAGGGGTTTTTCTTAAAATATTTTTAGTACCTGCGCAAAATAATATAAATCTCTTATTTCTCTACGCTTTAATAAGTCAAGGGTGCATTTGGGCGTTTTTGTATGCTTCTCTAAGAAATTTTGCATCATACATGATATGGTTTCTGTTTGCGATAGTTCATATCATACTTTATTTCTTTCTGAAAAATATTCAAGCATTTCAGAACTGGAGTTATATGCATATAATTTATTTATTTAATGCAATTATACTTTTATTAGTATTTCAGATTTGCAGATTTTTTAGTTTTAAAATACAGCATAGAGAATTTTACTTTGCCAGGAGTGGTAAGGATATAAATTCTGGTAGCAAGGCCTCTATCACTGATTGTGTAATCACAATAGCCAGCGCCATGGTGTATGCTGCTTTGCTAATACTCGAACTAACTGGCGCGATGTAGCGTGGGGAGTGAGAAGGTACCCGAGCCAGCTGTGTGAATTGTTTGGGCTAAAGCCCTGTCTTGCTATGCTTTTATCCGTTGGCTAAAGCTAACGGCAATGAACAGCGCAAAGGTAAATTCATTGCCGTCCCATTTATGGGGCGGAATAGATAGGGAGAAGCCTTGGCTTTAGCCAAACTAAGCGTGGTGAGCCTTCTAAAACTTATGCTTCTTCAAAATCTGGTTCCTGTACTCTACAGGCGTTACACCAACCTTTTCCTTAAACAGTTTGCAAAAATACAAGGACGATTCGATGTGCAGATCGTACGCGATCTCTTTGATGAGTTTAGACGGGTCGGCCAGCATTTCCTTGGCTTTTTGAATTTTTAATTGGATAAGGTATTGCCCGGGTGCCATGCCGGTGTATTTTTTAAAGATCTTGCGGAACAGTGAATAGCCAATTTGCAGTTCCTCAGCTACTTCCTCTGGCGAGATCTTTTCGTAAACCTTTTCGCGGAAAATGACACGGGCTTTGCTTACGGTAAGTTCGGTATTGTCTTTTTCCTGTAGATTGCCCTGCAGCTGCTCGGAATGCAGCAAGCCTAGTATATAAATTATAGCGCCTGATATCACCGGCTGGTAACCCGGCTTTTCCTGCTTGCTAAACTTTGCAATATCGTTAAACAGGTTCACAATGGTTTCGTTAAAGCCAATATGGAACACCGCCTGCGATGGATCGAAGTATTTTTTATCGATGATATTATCAATAAAATCGCCTTTAAAGCCTACCCACATCTCATCCCACCCGGTGGCCTGGTGGGGGCGGTAGCGGTGCATCTCTTTAGGGTGTAATAAAATAACCGAACCTTCGGTAATTTCCTCGCGGCAACTTTCCGATTCAAAAATGCCGCCGCCACGGGTAATATAAATTAGCTGGTATTCCTGTTGCAGTACCCGGCCCTTGTTCCAGTCGAAGTTATGGTGCGATGGGTGATTGGCTGGCGGATAACATGAGTTTCGTTCAATTTTGGTACTCCCCGAATTAAGCACGGTTAAGCCCCACGACTCATCTTTTTCGCTCACCGGGAAGTACAAGAAATAGTTATCCATAAGGAATTTATAATTTGGTAATACTAAATTAAAGCAATTATAACATAATGTAATAAAATTATAAGAAATGTCAAATTCTACAACAGAGATGTCATATCATACTATCTGTTGTGCTATACACAGGCTTATGTTTGTTCAATCAATTATCAATAGCTGCCTAAAACGCTATTACCTCATACATGAACAAACAACTAAAGATAGGCCTTTTTGGCATTGGCTTAGATGCCTACTGGGAGCAATTTGCAGGCTTGCAACAAAGGCTGGAAGGCTATTTAACTACTGTAGAAAATAAACTGGCCGCCATACACCCCCACATTATAAACCTTGGACTGATAGACACTGCCGAAAAAGCGTTTGAAGCCGGTAGTGAATTCAGGAAGCAGGATGTAGACCTCATTTTTCTGTATGTAACTACCTACGCCTTATCATCAACTGTGTTGCCTGTAGTGCAACGGGCAAAGGTACCGGTGATTATATTAAACCTGGCACCCGAAGCAGCTATAGATTACGCCAGCTTTAACAAAATGGACGACCGTGCCAAAATGACCGGCGAATGGCTGGCTTTTTGTTCGGCATGCCCTGTGCCCGAGATTGCCAATGTGTTTAACCGCACGGGTATCAAATTCCAGCAAATTACCGGGATGCTGCATAACGACCGGGAATGCTGGGACGAGGTGACCGAATGGGTGGAGGCCGCAAGGGTAGCCCATACTATGGCCTATAACCGCCTGGGTTGCATGGGTCATTATTACAGCGGTATGCTGGATATCTACACCGATCTTACCGCGCAGTATGCCGGCTTTGGCGGCCATATAGAATTGCTGGAGGTAGATGAACTGGCAGAGATGCGAAAATCAGTCACCCCACAACAAATAGCTGATAGGGTGAACCTATTCCATAGCCAGTTTGAAGTACAGAATGATTGCGCTAACGAAGAACTGGAACGCGCCGCCCGTACATCGGTAGCGCTGGATCAATTGGTGGATAAATACCAGTTAGGATCGATGGCTTATTATTATAAGGGAACAGGCAATGCGGATAACGAAGATACCATCAGTTCTATTATATTAGGTAACTCCCTTTTAACGGCCAGGAATATCCCTGTTGCCGGTGAATATGAAATTAAAAATGCCCAGGCCATGAAGATCATGGACAGCTTTGGCGCCGGCGGGTCGTTCACCGAATATTATGCCATGGATTTTGCAGCCGATGTGGTACTGATGGGGCATGATGGCCCCGGGCATATTGGGATAGCTGAAGGTAAAACTAAGGTGCGGCCATTAAAAGTATACCACGGCAAGGTGGGCAGGGGTTTATCGGTAGAAATGTCGGTAAAAAATGGCCCGGTAACCTTACTGTCGGTTGTGGAGCAACAGGGCGGTAAGCTGATGCTACTGATAGCCGAAGGCGAATCGGTAGCGGGGCCTATACTGGAGATAGGCAATACCAATAGCCGCTATAAATTTAGTATAGGGGCGCGCCAATTTGTAAACAACTGGAATAGCTACGGCCCTGCGCATCATTGCGCGGTGGGTGTGGGGCATATCGCATCTAAAATTAACAAACTGGGTCAGCTGTTAAATATGGATGTGGTGCAGGTTTGTTAATTAAGTATTTAAATAAGCTGAATTAATTTAAACGAGTTAAACAAAATTAAATGTTTTGTAAACTTTATGAAAGCTTAGCCTAATGTTATTTTTAAGTTAATATACCATTTGTAGGTTTGTCTATGTGAAACTATGGATTTCACTATTGGCTTTTGTGTTTATATATATTACCTTATTATTTAATTTAGTTGCTTATTATATTTAATAATGTTTTTATTTATTTCAAATAGTTTAAAAACATGACAGTTCAGGACAGTTTATTACAAATGTTGCAATAATTTAGTGCTACCAATTAAACCCATAAAGGATTTAAATCTTTTAAAATCAACCAATTATTAATTTATGAAAAAAGACCTTTACAAATTTAGGGCCCATTTAGGGCAACTTTTAATTTGTTGCCTTTTGTTTCTGTTCTCGGACAGTGCATTTGGTCAGCAAGACGGTAAAGTTACCGGGCGCGTAACCGACGATCAGAACCAGCCCATACCAGGTGTGGTGGTATTAATTAAGGGAACGCAAAAGGGCGGCTCCACTAATGCTAATGGCGATTATTCCATCAATGCCTCTGCCGGCGATGTGCTGGTATTTAAATCTGTAGGGTACGAAACCCAGGAAGCGGCCGTTAAAAACCAAACCGCTATCAACGTAAAACTAAAGGCATCGGTAACCGGGCTGGAAGAAGTTACCGTAAGTTACGGTAAACAACGCAGCCGCGAAGTTACCGGTTCGGCGGTGCAGCTAAGCGCGGCCCCGCTGGCAGATATGCCGGTAATGCAGTTTGGGCAGCAATTACAAGGCAAGGTTGCCGGTGTAAATGTAGCGGCTACCAGCGGCCAGCCCGGTCGTGGTATCTCGTTCCGTATCCGCGGCGCGGCATCGTTCACAACCGATTATCAGCCCCTGTTTGTAATTGATGGTTTACCTATAACCGGTAGCATTAATAACATTAACCCCGATGAAATTGAATCGTACACCGTATTAAAGGATGCTTCGGCTACCGCGCTATATGGTTCGCGGGCGGCAAATGGTGTGATATTAATCACTACTAAACATGCTAAGCCAGGCGATTCGAAAGTGGATTTTACCAGCAATGTGGGTGTGCAAAAGATCCCGCAAGGTACGGTGCCAAAAATGATGAACGGTACCGAGTTTGCCACGTTTATGCAAAATAGGTTTTTGGATAAAGTAAAATACGAAGGTTTGGCCGCGTCATCTATTCCGGTTGAATACCAGGGCGATATGACCCGTTATGGTGAAGGTTTTAACTACTTTAAATACCTTACCCAAACAGCCCCGATACAAAGCCATAGCCTAAGCGTGCTAACCGCCCGCGAAAAATCATCGTCGGCAGTAATTGCCGGTTACGAGGCGCAGGATGGTGTGGTGACCAATACAGGTACCAAATTATTTAGCCTGCGCATTAACCAGGACCTTAGCCTGGGCGATAACAAAATAAAAATAGGTTTTAACATAGCGCCCAGCTATCGCTTAGATCATAATAACCGCCTGGCATCTGACGGTGTTGGTGGCTTGTTCGAGCGCCTTTTTGAAGCCAGCCCAATTATAGCGCCTTATAATGCCGATGGCTCGTACACCGCGAACTTTGTATCGCCGGGTATGACCACCTATGCCAACCCCGTTGCCATTAACAGAGAAACCAGGGACGATTATATAACTACCCGTATTTTAGGTAGCGCCTTTTTTAACTATGAGTTTTTACCGGGATTAAGCGCTAAAACCAATTTAGGCGTAGATAAAGGTGCCGAAACACGCAGCTATTTTAACCCGCAGGTAGCTACTACCAATGCGGCCACAGCCAGTACAGGTATTAGCAGTTCGGTTGATAACTATTCGTACACGGCCGAGGGTACTTTAAACTACGAGAAAACATTTTTGACAGATCACCATATCCAGGCTTTGGTTGGTTATTCTGCACAAAAATTCGATCAAAAAAGTAATACCATATCAGCTACCGGCTTCCCAAGCGATGATATCCAATACTTAAGCACGGCTACCTCTATTACAGCCGCAGGCAGCGGTAGTACCCAGTATTCGCTTTTATCAACTATTGCCCGTTTAAATTATAACTATAAGGGTAAGTATTTATTGGAGGGCTCGGTACGCCGCGATGGTTCATCAAGGTTTGGTGCCGATCGCCAGTATGGTTACTTCCCGGCTGTATCTGCGGGCTGGATAGTGAGCGACGAGAAATTTATGGAGAAGTTTAGCAAGGTTGATCTTTTGAAATTACGCGCCAGTTATGGTATAACAGGTAACAATAATTTTGGCAATTACCTGGCCCAACCGGTACTGGGTACTTATAATTATACTAATGGTAGTACCTTAATTTCGGGCCAAACCATAGGCACCTTAGGTAATACCGAACTGGCCTGGGAGCGTAACAAGCAATTGGATATTGGTATAGATATAGCCATACTGCATAACCGTATTAATTTTACTTACGATTATTATCATAAAAATACCGACCACTTAATTATGCCAAGGCCAATACCAAGGGCATCGGGTTTTGCAACTATACAATACAACATCGGCGACCTTGAATTTTGGGGACATGAGTTTTCTGTAAGCACGGTAAACACCACCGGCAAGTTAAAGTGGAACACCAGCATGAATGTATCGATAGACCGTAACCTGATTAAGAGCCTGGTATCGCCCGGCTACCTGCGCAGAAATTCTACTACATCATCTGATTATTACCGCACGCAGGAAGGCCACCACTTAGGCGAGTTTTATGGATTTGTTTTCGAAGGCTTATACAAGGATGCTGCCGATTTGGCTGCATCGCCAAAATATGTTTCGGGCGCGCAGTACTCGGCCGTGGGGACTATTAAAGTAAAGGATATTAACGGTGACGGTGCTATTGACGACATAAACGACCGTACCTTTATTGGCGACCCAACCCCGCTATTTAACTTTGGCCTGACCAACGATTTTAAATACAAAGCCTTTGATCTGAATATATCAATGGCTGGTTCGGTTGGCGGGCATATCCTTAATGCGGCCAGATGGGCTTATCAAACCAATATGGATGGTTCAAGGAATTTGCTGGCAGATGTGCTGGGCAATTACTGGCGATCGGAAGCTGATCCAGGTAATGGCATGTACCCGCGCACCTTGCTGAACACCACAGCCATGGGCCGCCAGGTAAACTCACAATGGATCGAGAACGGATCGTACTTAACAGCAAAAAATATTTCCTTAGGTTATACCTTTAATTTAAAGAATAAGCTGATCATGAAAAACCTGCGGATATACGCATCGGTACAGCAAGCGTTCATTATCACCGGTTATTCGGGCATGAACCCCGAGGCGGGCATTACCGGCCTTGATGCAAATTCGGGCCTGGGTGTAGATGAGCAAAGCTATGCCATACCGCGCACTTTCTCTGTAGGTATTTCAACCACGTTTAAATAAGATCACCTTAAAAACAGACAAGACATGAAAAAGAAATATATATTATTGGCCTTATTAGCGTTTACGGTATCGTCCTGTAAAAAAAGCTTTTTGGATCTGCACCCGCTGGATACCACATCTCCGGATAAATTTTATCAAACGGATGCGCAAATTAAGTCGGCAGTGGCCGCGGCTTATGTACCGCTGCGCGACCTGTTCCTGAATGATTACTATATCACCGAAATGCGGTCGGACAATACCCATTATCAAAACTATCCATCAAACCGTGGTACGGCTTATACCCAAAAGGAAAACGTATCCGATTGGGTAGATGACTCAAACAATGCCCAAACCAATTTAATTTATTGGGATTGCTACCTGGGGATCTCGCGTTGTAATATCATTATTGGTCGCCTGCCGCAGGCCGCCAGCGCAACTGCCGCGGTAATTGCCAATGTAGATGGCCAGGCCAAATTTTTACGCGCTTGGAATTACTTTAAACTGGTAAGGCTGTATGGCGGTGTTCCGCTGTATTTAACTGAGGTAACCAAGGCCGAAGATGCTTTTGTAAAACGATCGACCGTTGACCAGGTTTACACCCAAATTATAGCCGACGCTAACGACGCGATACGCGAACTGGCGCCGCCTACCACCTTCCCGCAAACAGGTGCCGCAACCAAAGGCTCGGCAACCATGCTGCTGGCCGAAGTTTACATGGTGCAAAAGAAATATGCCGAGGCCGAAACTTTACTTACCTCACTGGCCGGTATGGGTTATGGCTTAAATGCTACTTATGCCTCCGCATTTTTAACTACCAACAAAAACAGTAAGGAATCTATTTTTGAAGTGCAGTTTCTGGAAGGTACCGCTGCCGGTACAGCGCCAAGTAACTTTATTTACCAGTTTTTACCAAGGGTTACCACTACTACCTTAATTAAAGGTAATGCTACCGCTACTGCCGCCATTGGTGGCTGGAATACGCCATCGCCCGATCTGATAGCTGCTTACGAGGCTGGCGACCAGCGCCTGGATGCTTCTATTGCTATTGCCGAAGGCTCTTATAACGCCAGCGACCAATTAGTGGTAACGGCTAATAAAAGTATTGTGGGGTATACACCGGCTGCCGGCAAAATAGGTGTCCCTTATGCTAAAAAATACCTGCATACACCGCATGTTACTACTAATAACACTAACGATAACTGGCCGGTATACCGCTATGCCGAAGCATTATTACTGTTAGCCGAAGCGCAGAACGAACAGGGTAAATCGCCATTAACGGCTTTAAACGCGGTACGTACACGTGCGGGATTACTGGGCAGTACCGAAACCAACCAAGCTAACCTGCGTACCATTATTATGCACGAAAGAAGGGTTGAGCTGGCCTTTGAAGATAAGCGCTGGGGCGATTTGCAACGCACAGGTACCGCGCTGGCCGTAATGCAGGCTTATGGTATCAAAGCAAAATCAACTTATTACACCGCTGTGCCGGCAAACGCGTTTAACATCACAGCCGATAAATTGATATATCCTATACCTTTTACAGATATTGGCTTATATCCCGACCTGACACAAAACCCTGGTTATTAATAAATAATAAAAAAGAGATATGGCAAGTAAAATCCTGAATAATACACTTGGCCTGATCCTGGTAGGGGCAGCGGCATGTTTACCTGTGCAAAAATTAAGCGCGCAGGCAAAAAAGGTAACCATTAATTGGGACAAAACCGTTTCGGTTTCAAAAACTACGCCCACCTTGCAGGTGGTGTATAACCCATATATCCGGTCAAATTCGCCCATTTATAAGGGTACGTTTGAGGCGCTGAAAAATATGGGGGCCGATTACGTGCGTTACGTACCCTGGTTCCCGTACCCTAAGGCAGCCGTTGTTGAACTAAAGGAACCTACAAAAGACCAAACTTTTTGGGATTTTACTTACGCCGATCCGGCCATGGAGGACGTAATGAAAGCCCAGGAAGGCCGCTCGGTTGTTATTAACTTTAGCACTATACCGGTTTGGATGTTTAAAACAGACAAGCCCGTAGTGGTTGATGAAGATCCCGATGCCGTTAACTGGGTATACAACCAGGGCAAGGAACTGCGCGACCCCAGCATGAAGGAACTGGCCGGTTACTTTGGCCGCCTGCTAAGCTGGTATACCAAAGGCGGTTTTACCGACGAATTGGGTAAATACCATAAATCGGGTCATTTCTATAAGATCCCTTATTGGGAGGTTTTAAACGAGCCCGATTTGGAGCATAAGATCTCGCCCGAAATGTATACCAAAATGTATGATGCCATTGTGACCGAAATGCGCAAGGTGCAGCCCAATATTAAATTTGTAGGCATCTCGGTAGCGCACGAAACAGATCCTAACTGGTTCGAGCATTTCCTGAACGCGGCCAACCATAAACCGGGCATCCCACTGGATGGCATCTCGTACCATTTTTATGGCCGACCATCTATTAACGATCTGCCTATCGAGAATTATCAATACTCGTTTTTTGACCAGGCCGATGGTTTTTTAGATCGTGTACGCTATATCGAAAACATCCGTAAGCGTTTGGCTCCAAAGGTATTTACGCAGATAAACGAGATAGGTAATATCCTGCTCGATCATGATTATAAGGGCGTTATCGCGCCGGGTTACTGGAACTTGTCGGGTGCTATGTTTGCCTATATTTATTTGGAGCTAACCAAAATAGGTATTGATGTTGCCGGCGAATCGCAACTGGTGGGTTACCCAACCCAGTTCCCCGATGTAAGCATGATGAACTGGAAAAACAGCAAACCCAATGCCCGTTACTGGGTGCTGAAACTGATCAAACAAAACTTTGGCCCGGGCGATAAATTGCAAACCACAGGCTTAAGTTCGCAGGATATTGCGGCGCAGGCATTTATAACTGCTAAGGGTAAAAAGCTATTGCTTATTAATAAGCACGATAAGGAATTGCAACTGGATTTACCTGTTGATGCCAAAGGCGCTACGGTTGATTATGTAGATATGACCACCGGCGATAACCCGATAGGGCAAACCCAGCTAAGCAGTAATACCATCACATTAAAACCATTTGCAGTAACCGTTGTCAGCTGGAAATAACCACTCCGGCAATCCATAAAAATTAAACCTCCAAAAAACAGCAGCCCTGAATCTGTTGAAAATTTCGTGTTCCATAAACGTGTTTGTACCGGCATACAATTGGTGTTAAGCCACTGCTATGCTCAATTTATCACTTAAAAAAAGAATACATGAAACCAGTTTCAAAAACAAAACAATTCAGGGCTGCTATTAGTAATGGCAGCACCACGCGTGTTAACCGCATTTCAACAGTAAAAAGGGCTGTTGCCTGCCTCCTTATCTTTTCGGTGTTTTTTTCGGGCTGTAAAAAAATAATAGCTCCGCAAAATACGGGCGATGCCCAAGCAGCCGCAGGCGCTAATTTAAAAACCAACACCGTAGGGGACGAATTTACCATAGCGGTAATACCCGATACCCAGATCTATGTAGAAACAGGGCATAACACCAGCCCCGATCATTGGCTGGATTATTTCACCGCCCAAACCCAATGGATAGCCGACCATAAAACCAGCGAAAACATTGCCTTTACCATACACGTAGGCGATATTGTTAACGATGGCGATTTGTACACCGTACCCTGGCTGCGGGCCGATACAGCCATGAAGATACTGGATGTTGCCGGCGTGCCGTATGGTACAGCCTGCGGTAACCACGAGCAAACGCCAAACGGGATCCCTTTTAGCGGCTCAACCAACGATGGTAGCACCACACTGAAATACAATCAATATTTTGGCGTAAGCAGGGTAGGCGCCAAATCATGGTACGGAGGCACTTACCTGGCTGGTAATAACGATAGCCATTACGATTTGTTTACAGCCGGGGGCTTAAACTTTGTAGTGATATTTGTTGAGTATGATGAAACCCTGATGGATAATGTTAACCTGGGTGCCTGGGCCAACAGTGTTTTAACTACCTATGCATCGCGTAAGGCTATTATTGTTACGCATTATACCGGCGGCCCAACTACGCCATCAACCTTTGGTAACCAAGCTGCCGATTTGTATGGCCGTGTAAAAGCCCATTCAAACTTATGTATGTTTATAGGCGGCCACGTTAATGGCGAAGGCTATCGCCAGGATACCTATAGCGGCCGTACCGTAAAATCATTTATATCCGATTACCAGTTCCGCACCAATGGCGGCGATGGTTATATGCGCTTAATGAAAATATCGGTAGCTAACGATTTGATCAGTGTAAAAACTTATTCGCCGTATCGCCAAAACCATAGCCAAACCCCTTATTTTGAAACTGACAGCGATAGCGAGTTTACCAAACCCTTATTTCACGAGGAAACCACTACCCGTAAGGTTGATTTTAACCAGGATGGCAAAAGCGATTTTTCGTTCTTTAACGCCGGGGTATGGAAAGTTACCGGGATGAGCAATGTAACTTACGGAAGCGCCACACAAGGCGACCTGCCCGTACCAATGGATTACAATGGCGATGGTAAAACAGAACTGGCCGTTTGGAGGCCATCGAACTTTACCTGGTATATTAAACTGGTGCCCGAAGTTACCGCTGTTTACGGCACAACCGGGGATATACCTGTACCGGCCGATTATGACGGAGATGGCAAGGCAGATATAGCCATGTATCGCCCGTCAAGCCCTTACCATTGGTATATTAAAGGGCAAACCGGTTATGATTATGGCGCGGCTAATGTGATACCCGTTCCCGGCGATTATGATGGCGATGGCAAAGTAGACCTGGCTTATTATGTAATTGCAACCGGTATGTGGAACGTAAAAGGTATTAAAACAAACTATCATTATGGCGATACCGGCTACATACCCGTACCGGGAGATTATAATGGCGATGGCAACACCGATGTAGCTATCTTTAACCCGGCCGATGGCGTATGGCATTTGAATAGTGCCGAAACAGGCATGGCTAACGTAACTGTTTTAACACCTGCAGCCGGCGATATACCAGCCCCCGGCGATTATTTTGGCGATGGTAAAACGCATCCGGCTATTTACCGCCCAAGTAACCATACTTTATATATGTACAATGGCGGTACCGTTACCACAACTGTTTTTAGTGGCAGCGCAACCGGCGATAAATTATTAAACTTACCTTATCATATCCGTAAATTCTTTTTCCCCTGATTAAGAATAAACAGTAATAAATAGCACTCAATAAAAACATGAACATTAACCGGAGA
This sequence comes from Bacteroidota bacterium, assembly GCA_040389105.1. Lineage (GTDB taxonomy): Bacteria > Bacteroidota > Bacteroidia > Sphingobacteriales > Sphingobacteriaceae > Mucilaginibacter. The sequence continues at coordinate 37,354 of JAZKAO010000015.1, read as the reverse complement.
AAATTTTTAGAAACAAGCGCGGTGGCAGCAGCAAGTGTCACGCTCTTAAATTCGAACGCGGTAGCGGCAGCCATCAGCGGCGTAGCCGTGATCGGTATCCAGGATCTGCGTAAAAATTTTCTTCATCCGCCCGATGGCACCAAATCCTCGTGCTATTGGTGGTGGTTTAATGGCCGTGTAGATAAAGAGGGGATCACCCGCGATTTGGAAGAATACCGCGACAAAGGCATGGGAGAGGTATTACTGGTTAATTCCGCCGGCGGACTGGGCGGAATATCTTATCCGGAAGGGGCAAAACTATTCTCGGAAGAGTGGAAGGAACTATACCGCCATGCCATGAAAGAGGCTAAAAAGCTGAAGATTGGCGTAGGCATTAATATGTGTTCGGGCTGGGACATGGGCGGCCCATGGATACAGCCCGAGGATGCCGGTCGCTGGTATTTGCAATCCGAAATGTCGGTTAGTGGTCCGCAAACCTTCTCGGGCAAGCTGCCATTACCGGGGAACCGGGCCGGGTACGATGCGGTATTTAACCCGCCGGGGTATAAAGATTATATCGATCTGCCGCTGGAGAAGCTGGATTATCGGGATACGGCTATTGTTGCCATTCCCGATAATACAGGCAAGATTACCGGCGAACGCTCTTATGTACTGGCTGCTAAAACCAATCATAAAGATGCCGGTAATTTTTCGTTAGCTACCGATATTATGGGCCCGGTGCTGTTTCAATGGCATAACAACCCTGTTGATAAGCCCGTGCCCTTAAATAAAGTAATAGACCTGACCCACAAGGTCGATCAGGACGGTCACCTAAATTGGGATGTGCCCGCCGGGAAGTGGAAAATTATCCGTACCGGTCACCGTATGACAGGCGCGCGCCTGATGATCGCCCAGCCCGAAGCCGATGGCTTATCGGTAGATTGGTTCGACCGTAAGGGGCTGAATATCCAGTTTGAAAAGGTGGGACGCATATTTATTGATGAGGCTGCCAAGGTGGGTAACAAACCTATTTATTTTTGCGATGACAGCTTTGAGGATGGCTTCCCTAACTGGACAGCTAAAATACTCACTCAATTTAAAAAATACCGTGGTTATGATGCTACGCCATATCTGCCTGTTTTATCGGGCTATTTGGTGGGCAGCGCCGAAATATCCGACCGTTTTTTAAACGATTACCGCAAAACCTTAGGCGATTGCATGGCCGACGAACATTATAAGCACTTTGCCGACCTATGCCATAAGGAGGGGATGCTGGTACAAAATGAAGCAGCGGGGCCAAGTCGCTCGGGTACCATGTGTATGGACGGATTGAAAAACCTGGGCCGTAGTGATTTCCCCATGGGCGAATTTTGGCTTGGCCTAACTCACGAAGATGAAAATACACTAACCGACGACCAGAGTTATGGGGTATCCCGTTTAGATAAGGGCCAAAATAAGGTGACCAAAATGGCCGCTTCGGCCGCGCATATTTATGGGCGGGGAACGGTATCGGCCGAGGCTTTTACCAGTTTCAGGCATTGGGTTGATTACCCGGGATCGTTAAAGCAAGCGCTGGACAGGGCTTATTGCGAAGGCGTTAACCGCATCGCTATCCATACATCCACCGCGTCGCGCCCAAGCGATGGCAAACCGGGATACGAATATGCCGCCGGTACGCACTTTAACCCCAACGTAACCTGGTGGGAAAAAACAAGCGCTTTTTTTAGTTATGTGGCGCGCTGCCAATACCTGCTGCGTTCGGGCAAGTTTGTGGCCGATGTGCTGTTTTACAATGGCGATGTAGCGCCAAACCTGGTTGCCCAAAAACATACCGACCCAGCCCTGGGACAAGGTTATGATTACGATGTATGTAACGAGGAAGTTTTGCTCACCCGTTTATCAGTAAAATACGGTCGCCTTGTTTTGCCCGATGGAATGAGTTATGCTGTATTGGTATTGCCCGATAATACACGGATGCCTTTACCTGTGCTGAACAAGATCAGCGAATTGGTAAAAGGCGGCGCTACTGTAATTGGCCCAAGGCCTGTACAAGATTCGGGCTTAAGAAATTTCCCGCATTGCGATAGTCAAATACAAACCCTTGCCAAACAGGTTTGGGGCAATGTGGATGGTAAAAGCGTTAAGCAAAACCACTACGGCACGGGCCGTATGATTTGGGGCGAAAAGATCCGCGAGGTTTTATTGAAGAATAATATCCAGCCCGATTTTGAATATACCGGTGGCGAGGATGATTGGTTGGACTTTATACACCGCAGCACCCCTGAAGCCGAAATTTATTTTGTAACCAACAGGCATGGCAAACAGTTAAAATCAAACTGTACTTTCCGTGTTAAAAACCATGCGCCCGAAATTTGGGACGCTGTAACCACTAAAGTAGATAACAAGGTAAACTATAAGGTAGTGAATGGCCGCATAGTAATAGGGATGCAATTTGAGGCCTTTCAATCCTTTTTTGTGGTTTTCCCTAAAACATCAGGCTTAACCGCGCCGAATACCGAGCCTAACTTCCCCGATCTGCAAGCTGTAAAATTATTAAGCGGTAGCTGGAACGTAGCCTTTGATACCAAATGGGGCGGCCCCGAATCAGTTGTGTTTGATGACTTGGAGGACTGGAGCAAAAGCGCTGACGATAGGATCAAATACTATTCGGGCAAAGCCATCTACACTAAAAATTTCGATTTGAATCTACCCAATCCCGAGCCTAACAGACCCATTTACCTGGATTTGGGCGTGGTGAAAAATATTGCCGATGTTACGCTTAACGGCAAGCATTTAGGTATTGTATGGACAGCACCCTGGCGAATTGATATTGCGCCGGCTTTAAAGGCTGGCGAGAACAGTTTGAAAATTGAAGTAATTAACCTGTGGCCCAATCGCCTGATAGGCGATGCCGCCTTGCCAAAAGAAAAGCAACTGACAAATACCAATATCATATATAAAAAGGATGCGCCTTTGCTGCCCTCGGGCTTGCTTGGGCCGGTGGCTATACTTACGGTAGTTTAAAACATACAGAACATCGGGCCTTATTCATATATTCAGGGATGAGTAGGTGCCTGGTGATCTGTTAATTAATTAGGAGTGCGGGTTAAATTGCTCGCGGTAATGTTTGGGCGATGTGCCGGTTTTCTTTTTGAAAATTTTACACATGTAGGATAACGATTCGAAACCGGTTTGATAAGCAACTTCGCTAATGCTAAGGCTGGTGCTTATCAGTAGTTCTTTAGATTTATCCAGTCGCAGGTTAAGTTGGTACTGATTGGGCGATAAACCGGTAAGGTTTTTAAAATCCTTACGCAGTTTGGAATAGCTAACAGGGAGTTTTTTAAGGATGTTCTCTATTTTATCGGGCTCCTGCAAGGCTTCCCTGAAAAGGAACTTGGCTTTTTCGATCAGTTGGTTAGTGTTGGACGACGCGTTGATCTCGGTATTGTGGGCAATGGAATGGATAATGCCCAGCATTTGTAAGGTTATACCGGCAATAACCTGGTGGTAACCTACCGATGCTTGTTGCACGTGTTCCAGCAGTTCGTGAAAAAGTTTGAGCAGGTTGTTGTTTAAACCGGGGCTAATAAAAGGCGTATCGCTGCTGAAAACCTTTTTCATCAGTTCATCGGCGTAGGTTCCTTTAAAACCAACCCAGTATTCTTCCCAGCCGCTTTGGGTATCGGGTTTATACCGGTGCCATACGCCCGGGAAAAGCAAAAAACAATCGCCCTCGCGAAGATGGCGGGTAGGAGTATGGGCCGATTCAAAAAGACCCGATCCGTTAGAGATAAATACGATATAATAACCGTCCAGTATCCGGCCCGAATCCCAGTTAAAGGCATGGCTTTCGGGGTGTTCGTTATTGAGGGGGTAATTTTGGTTAATATCAATTTTGGTATAACCGGCAGTAGTTATATAAAGGCCCCAGGTTTCTTCCAATGGGCTCGAAATTATATATTTACTGTAGTTTTTCATTATTGATAAAGATATAAATTGGTATATTAATTTAGTGTTAATATATCAAAAAGTACAATTATTAAATCAGTTAATCTATTAAAAACCTTGGCGAGGCCGGTAACTTTAAGCAATCAATTTTAAAACAAATTATTATGAATGCTCAACTTTCAGAGAGCCAGATCGGCTTCTATAAAGAGAATGGTTATGTGGTGATCGAGGATTTTTTAAACGCCGAAGAGCTGGAAACCTGGCGCGCCGCCGTTACCGAAGCTATTGCACAGCGTAACGGCCAAAAAATGCCCGGTAAGGATATAAAAATTGGCGAAGATGATGGTATTAACAAGGATGCCGATTATTATAACAATGTATTCGACCAGTTATTAAATCTTTGGCAAACCAACGATAAAGTAAAAGCGCTAATGCTGGACGAACGCATCGGGAAAATGGCTGCCGATTTGTCGGGTGCCGATGGCATCCGTATCTGGCACGACCAGGCCCTGATCAAAAAGCCCTGGGCCAACCCAACCTCCTGGCATTTGGATACCCCGTTCTGGTCGTTTTCGGATAGACGGGCGCTATCTATTTGGGTAGCGTTGGATGATGCCACGCTGGAGAACGGCTGCCTGTTCTTTATCCCCGGTTCGCACAAGCAAACTACTTTCGAAAATCCCGGTATCGGTAAAAATATGGGCGCGGTGTTTAACTTTTATCCGCAGTTTAAGAGCGCTAAATCGGCAGCCGCGCCTATGAAAGCCGGCAGCTGTTCGTTCCATTGCGGGTTAACCATTCATGGTGCCCATGCTAATATGACACCGGGTTTCCGCCGTGCCATGACCTGTGCTTATATGCCCGATGGTAATACTTTTAACGGCGAACCCAACATATTGCCCGATGATTACCTGGCCCAAATAAAGGTAGGCGACCAATTAAATGATGATGTGCAAAATCCCCTGATATATAAACGTTAAATTTAATTTATGGATATTAAATTTTATGCCCCCCGCTGGGGATCTGAAAATATACCATGGCCCGAATTTGCAGCTAAGGCTGTTGCCGATGGATATGATGGGGTAGAGGTTTTTCCGCTGCAAAGCCTGCACGAGCAGGATGCCTTACTGCATGCGTTGGAAGACAACAACCTGGAACTGGCCCTGTTGCATTCGGAGCAAACGGAGGGTAAAGACTTTGGGCGATATAAAGCTGCGCTGAAAAAGAACCTCGACATCCTGGCCACTTATCAAACCGCTAAATTGAAGCCGCAGTTTATCAATTCGCATACCGGCCGCGAATATTATACCCGCGAGCAAATGGCCGAATGTTTTATCATTTGCGATAATTTTAGTCAGAAGACCGGGATTAAAGTCATTCACGAAACGCACCGTAATAAGTGGGCTTACGCGGCGCATGTAGTGAAGGGATATTTACAAGATTTTAAGGATGTGCGGCTGGCGCTGGATCTTTCGCACTGGGTATGTGTATCCGAAAGTTATTTGGAAGATCAGGACGAAGCCGTTGAACTGGCCCTGCAACATGCCGACCATCTGCATGTCCGCGTTGGCCACCCCGAAGGTCCGCAGGTAACCGACCCGCGCGCGCAGGAAAACGCTACGGCCTTAAACCATCACCTGCAATGGTGGGATAGGTGGATTGCCCATCAAATAAAAAAGGGCAGGAATGTTTGCACCATCACACCCGAATTTGGCCCTTACCCATACATGAGCTACCAGTGCTTTACCAATGAGCCGATAGCCAACCAATGGGCCATTAATGTATTTATGAAAGACCTGTTAAAAAACCGATATCAAAAACCCTGAATTATGAGCATTGACAGAAGAAAATTTATTAAGCTAAGTTCGGTAACTATTGCCGGGCTGCCGCTGGCCCGTTTAACCAAAAATGCAAGCTGGTACGAGTTAGCCGGTGTTGCCCCCGCAGCGGGCGACCTATATACACTATTTAAAAACCCGGCCAATACCGCCAAACCCTTTGTGCGCTGGTGGTGGAACGGCAACAGGGTAGTGAAAGAAGAATTAACGCGCGAACTGGATATGCTGAAAACGCTTGGCGTTGGCGGTGTGGAGATCAACTCCATCCACTTCCCCGAAACATCCGACCCAATGAATTATAAGGAGTTTGAATGGCTGAGCGATGAATGGCTGGGCCTGATAGACTTTACGCTGCAAGCGGCTAAAGAGCGTGGCATCATCTGCGATATTATTATGGGATCGGGCTGGCCTTTTGGGGCTGAGACTTTGGCCAAGGAAGAACAAACGCAGATAATGGCCCTGGGTACCAAGGATGTAACCGGCCCGCAAACATTAACCATTACGCGCGATGAGCTGATCAAAATGGTCGACCCGGCGTTTTCGGCCAAAAACCCTAAAAGCTTTAAGGAACTGGCTTACGTAAGGCTGGCACCCGCCAACCTGGATAAAATGGAAAGCATTGTAAACCTGGATACGCAGGTTGGGCAGGATAATATTACAGTTAACGTACCGGCAGGGAACCATGTGCTATATTTCCTGGTGAAGTTAACGGGGTACATGAATGTAATATACGGTGCGCCAGGTGCGGCAGGCCCGGTACTGAACCACTTTAATAAGGAAGCGGTACAAAAATACCTCAACAAAATGTCGGACGCGCTGACGCCTAAAATAGGTTTAATGGGCAATAAGTTCCGCTCGGTATTTACCGATAGCATGGAGTTGCAGGGCACCAACTGGTGCAGCGATATGCGCGAACAGTTTAAGCAACGCCGCAAGTACGATCTGATCGATTATTTCCCCTTTATCCTGTTCAAAATATCATCACAAGGCAGGCCTATTGCCGGTACTTATGGCTCGGTTATTGGCAATGACTTGAAGGACACGCTGGACAGGGTGCGCTTTGATTTCGAGATCACCAAACAGGAATTGTTCCAGGAGCGCTTTATGGAAACCTTTGTAAACTGGTGCAAAAAAAATGGGGTAAAATCTCGGATGCAGGCTTATGGCCGCGAGTTTCATCCGTCGGACTCCAGTATGCAACTGGATATCCCCGAAGGCGAAACCTGGTTACGTAAATATGTAGGGGAAGATTTGAAGGACTTTAACTATGTGCAGGGCCGGGCTTATTCATCGGTAAATAAATTTATTTCATCGGCCGCAAGGCTAACCGGTAAAAAGATCATGAGCGCCGAAGAGATCACCAATACCGATGTGGTTTTTAACGATACGCTTGAACGCATTAAACAAACCGGCGACCAAAGTAACCTTTCGGGCGTAAGCCATTCTATACTGCATGGCTTTAATTACAGCCCTAAGGAGGCACCGTTCCCCGGATGGATCAGGTATGGATCGTACTTTAACGAGCGCAATCCCTGGTGGCCGTATTTAAAGGAATGGGTAGGATATAAGGGGCGTTTATCGACCGTTTTTCAAAACGGGACAATGATGTCGGATATTGCGGTAATGCACCCGCTTCCCGATCTGTGGAGCAAGTATTCGGCCCCCTGGGACCCGTTCCCTGAAAGGGCATATCCCGAATACATGCATAACGTTTGGGAAGCCATCCACCAAAACGGCAGCGGCTGCGATTATGTCAGCGAAAGCATATTGCAGAAGGCTACATTCCCTAATGGTAAGCTGACTTACGGTCCGCGCCAATATAAAGCCCTGCTAATTGTAGAAGCCGAAACCCTGCATGTAGATACCGCCAAAGCCATTAAGCGTTATGCGGATGCCGGCGGGCAGATCATTTACATCGGTAAATCGCCCTACAAAGCACCGGGCTTATATAACCATGCCGTGCTGGATAAACAAGTGGACGATACCATTAAAAGCATAAAAAGCAAAAATGTAAGCCTGTACCCGGCGCCAACGCCCGATGGTAAAATTATCGACTGGTATAAAGGCCTACAGGAAAAATTTAACCTGAAGCCTTTTATCAAGATAGATAAACCCGAAATGATGGTGAGCCAGGTGTATTATAAATCGGATCATGCAGACTCGTACTTTATCTCCAACTACAGTAATGTGAACAGGTTTGAGTTTAATGCCGAGTTTGATGTAGCGCCCAACAAAACCGCCTGGATCTGGAACCCCGAAACCGGCGAACGCTTCCTGTACCCCACTGAAGGGAAGAAGAATAAACTGAAGATCACCCTCGGCCCGGCCGAAACCAAGCTGATTGTTTTCGACAGCCATACAGATGGTAAAAAGTATGCACCGGCTGTTCCTGCAGCCAAAGTTATCCAGGCAATTGATGCCCCATGGAACTTAACGCTGAACCATTACGACGGAACAGTAAAAACCCAAAAACTGGATAAACTCGTCGACTTTAAGGATGACCCTATTTTGGTGGGTTTTGCCGGTAACGCCGTGTACCAGCAAACTTTTAACGTAAGCAATGCAGCGGCTATCAGTACCCTTAACCTGGGTAAGGTAGCAGGGGTAAGCGAGGTTACCCTTAACGATAAAAACCTGGGCAACCGCTGGTATGGCGATCATGTTTATCCCGTAAAAGGTATATTAAAGCAGGGTAGCAATACCTTATCCATTAAGCTAACCACCACGCTTGGCAACTACATGGTTACATCATTAAAAACCAATAAGGATACCGTGAAATGGCTGGTGAATAAAAAGCAGCCGTTGTATTCGCAAGGTGTAATGGGGCCGGTAGAGTTGGGATAAAGCTCTCCCGGGGCTATTTTGTACCCAGGTCATTTTATGTTTTCGCGGGGTCTTTCACAGAGGCCCCTGCGGTGACGAAAAATTGTAGACCATTGCAAAGCGCTTATTATTGATATAGTTATGGTAATATGTACATATATTAAAAACAACAGCTATGTGTACCTGTTGTGCTGATAGTATTAACATGTAACCATTAAGCATATTGAAAATCATCATCACAAAACCCCACTGGCAGGTTATAGCCTTAGGGATATTGGCGGGTATGCGCACCATGGCGGCACCGGCTATTGCCAGCAAAATGCTGGGGCAGCACCATTCTAAAAAGCTACAGCACTCGCCGTTAAGTTTTATGCAATCGGGCACAACGGCTAAAGTTTTAAGCGTAATGGCTTTGGGCGAATTTGTTGGCGACAAAATGCCATCTGCACCAAACCGTATCGCTACACCCGGACTGGTATTCCGCAGCCTGAGCGGGGCCGTAGCGGGGGCCAGTATTTATAAAGCCAGCGGCGGTAATATCTATGCCGGCGCGTTACTGGGTGGCGTAACGGCTGTAGCGGCCACCTTTGGCAGTTTCTTTTTGCGCAAGGCTATTGTGAAGCAAGCCCACCTGATCGACCCTGTAATTGGTGGTATAGAAGATGCCATTGTGTTAGGCGCTGGTATAGGCCTGGCCGAGTCCATGTGATTTTGACATATAAAATGTAACCGTAGCGTCACTTATGGGTTAAACTCACCCGATGTATAGAAAATTTGATAAATTTGTTTAAAAAGTCAGGAAATCAGGTTAGCTATACAACAATGAGTTCAGGAAACGAACAACAGGATATTAAAAGAGAGCGGATTTTAGAGGCATCGTACCAGCGGTTTTTGCATTACGGTTACTCTAAAACAACTATGAACGAGATAGCGGGCGATTTGTCCATGTCTAAAGCCTTGTTGTATTACTACTTCCCCGATAAAAGCCAGCTATATGTTGCGGTAATGCGCAAACTATCTACCGATTTTATCAACATGCTGATCGATAGGGTAAGGCAATCTACCGATCTGCTTAGCGCTTTCCAGGCCCAGATAGCTACCCATCACGAGTTTATGGTGAACAACTATAACTTCTTCGATTTCTTCCGCTTGAACGAGCAAAACCTGCCGGCCGAAATTTGGGAGATCATCGGGCAGATCCATCATAACGAAATTGAACAACTAAGTAATTCCCTGCTAAGGGATGTAGATAAGGGCCTGATAAAGCCTGTTGAAGACCCCGCCGACATGATTGACCTGATACTGGACGCGCTGCATGGTGTTAAGGTAAGGTCTATGTCGCACAAAAAAACAGGCTTCCCGCTAAAAGAACACCTGGACGAAATTTACCAAAAGCGCCTGCTGCTGATCGGTATTTTTGTAAAGGGCTTGTCGGCGTAACTCACCCCGACATCGTTTCACTCGTCGGCCCTTTCTTCCCTGCGCGGAAAGAGGGCAGGAGCAATATTCAATAGCATTCCAAACCCCTCTTTCCGCCAAAGGCGAAGAGAGGGTGGTCCAGCGAAGCGCTGACCGGGTGAGTCCCTCCCTTTGTCATATCCCGGTAAGGCCTCTGTCATATAGCGGTAAAAACCAAATTTTGCTATGCAAGCATACCTAATTAAATGGTATTTTTGACCATAATAATTAATTAGTCAACCAGACTAATCTATTATTGAAGATACTTCTAAAAGTAGAGGTGATTGTTTTAGAGTGATTGAGGCGGGCCGGATTTTTATCCGGTCCGTTTTTTTTTGGCTATTATTTCAACTTGTTATTTAGGATTGAGCCGAGCAGCGAAGGCTGAACATAAAACCAACGATTGGCTCTATTAATAATCCAGTTCCTGGCAATTAAAGCCCGAGGTATGCAGCAGTTGCTCTACCGAACCTGGATTTAGACCGGTAACCTCAATACGTAATATTTTATCACAATCTTCCAGGTCGAAATTCCATTTACGAATAGTTGGAAAAGAAGTGAGCAGGGGTGCAACCATGCTCACTTTTTTCTTGCTGGTTACATTCGTTTTAAAAACTAATACTTCCATGTGTAATTTTTAATGGTTGACAAAAATAACGGCACTGAAAGTTGCAAATACCCCCTGGCCTATACCGGCAGGTATTTATACAGCACTTTCCCGTGTTTGAAAGCGATTGAGCTTTGCAGTTCCAGCACCTTTCTCTCCTTAAAAATGGATAGGCCTGCACCTATGGCAACGGGATTAACAATAATATAATATTCATCAATAAGGTTGAGGCTGATGAGCGAACTTAAACTATCCCAGCAACTCTTCCAGCTGATTGAGGCCCATGGTAAAGCCGCCTTCAAAGCCCATTTCTACCATCATTTTTATAGCTGCTTCATCATCAAAGCTAATGTCCACCACCACTTTGGTTTTATCGCCCACAGCTACAAATTTATTGTCCCAATGCCCTACGGGTGCGCCGGGCGCTGCGGTACCATTCTCATCAGAGAATGTAGTATCAGCTGCGAAACGGCTGCCAGTTTCAATAGCGGTAAACTTTACATGGCACCAGTGCTTCTGGCTTTCCGGGCCTTCCATGTAGTACAGCCAGGTGCCGCCTACCGTAAAATCCATCGTTTTGGTTTTGGCTACCCACGGTTTCGGCCCCCACCATTTTTCAAGCAGGTCTGGGTCTGTCCAGGCTTTCCATACTTTTTCAATCGGCGCGTTAAACTCGCGTATTACGTGAATTTTTTTAGCGGCAAGGTCTTTTTCGAATACAAAATTGTTTGTCATGATTATTAGTTTTATAAGTTGTTTAACAGGTTATCTAATTGGTCAAAACGGGTTTCCCACATCTTGCGGAAGGCTTCCATCCAAAGGTCTATCTCTTTCATTTTATCAATATTTAGCTGGTAATAAATTTCCCGCCCGCGTTGGTTTTGGTCAACAGCACCACATTCGGCCAGTATCTGTATATGTTTTGATACTGCCTGCCTGCTGCTGCCAAAATGCCCGGCAATGGCATTGGGTGTTAGGGCACCTACGGTAAGTAGGGTAAGGATGGCCCGGCGGGTAGGATCGGCTATGGCCTGGTAAATATCTCGTCTCATATCAATGTGCAACTGTTTGATTGCAAATATATATGCAATTATTCGGTTGCGCAAATTTTTTTTTGAATTTTTTTGATGATATAATAAATACGAGCAGGAAGTATAAATTGATTTGTAACTTCGTTTGCGGACATAAGCCCTAATCTGATAGGGTATACATTAAATGGATACGAACAAACCAGCCGCGACAATTCTGCAAACAAAACAACATTTTGAAATTCTCGATGGGTTAAGGGGCATTGCCGCCCTGGCTGTAGTAACGTTTCATTTTATGGAATGGGCTTATACCGATTATAGCAAAAATTTTATCGGGCACGGGTTTTTAGCTGTCGATTTCTTCTTCTGCCTTTCGGGATTTGTGATCGGGTATGCCTACGACGATCGTATGGTAAAAATGGGCGTCCTTGAGTTTTTTAAATCGAGAATCATCAGGCTGCACCCGCTGGTTATAGCAGGATCGGTGTTAGGTCTGCTTGCATTTTTGTTCGACCCATTTGGCGGCCATCCTCAATTGTACAGCGCCGGTAAGATCGTGCTGACATTTTTTTGCTCGGTGCTGCTTATTCCCCTGCCTGTAATAGCCGACCGTAGTTTTAACCTGTTCAGTTTCAACGCACCGGCATGGTCGTTGTTCTGGGAATACGTTGCCAATATTGTTTACGCATTTGTACTTTATAAAATTGGCCGCGGCTACCTGTTGCTGTTAACCATACTTTCGGCTGGGGCTATTTGCTTTGTAGGTTACCATTCGGGCAATTTAATGGGCGGGTGGAGCGGCCCAACTTTTTGGGAAGGTAGCGCCCGGATATCGTATTCTTTTTTGGCAGGGCTGCTTATTTACCGCTCCAACCGGATCATCAAAAACAAGCTTGGATTTATCGGCTTAGCCCTATTATTGTTTATGGCTTTTATTATGCCATTCACCAAATGCAATTGGTTATCCGAACCTTTGGTGGTACTGTTTTACTTCCCTTTGCTGATAGCTTTGGGCGCGGGGGCTACGTTGGCACCTGGTTTAAAGAAGATATGTGTGTTTTCTGGAAAGATCTCCTATCCGTTGTATATGACGCATTATGCCGTGTTATGGATGTTCGGTAATTATTACGCCAGTTATAAGCCGGGCGCAATGCAACTGGCTGTTATCATCGTAGCCGGGTTGATCCTGCTGGTTGGAGCAGCGTACTTAGTAATGGTAATTTATGATATACCCGTAAGGAAATATTTAAGCGATAAACGGAAAGAAAGGCTTATCAAATAAAAAGCTGGCGATGCTTAAACTCCTGGTTTATTAATAATATTAACTGCATCAGTTACGCTGTGGGGGGGCAGAAATAAAACCTGGCAGTTAACTGTTAACAAACTATTACAAAAAATGTACTTAATATTTTGCCTATAGTTTAAAACTTATACCGCACATTAACGGGCATAAGGGGGAGAAAAGAAAGCGAAAGATACGCCAAATATATGTTGGCCTACAAGCCATATAGCTACATGGATTTTTAGGCCCGGTATTGTAAAATAATAAGGCATAAAAAATTTGATCTGATGAGTATTCTTTTAAAGTTTTTTGGTCTTTGTACTAACGATACAAATTTAATATATGTTAAACTCCAAATTCGATATTAAAGCAGCAGCTCTGCTGTTAACGCTGTTGTGTTTTTCATTAATTGGCCGCAGCCAGGAAATGAGTGCCGATGAAAGAAAATCAATGGAAAAAGCCAACTACGCCGGTTTAAAGGGGGCAGGTAAAGGTGTTAAGGGGCCCGGTTCAAACCTGCCTCCTGAAAAAATGGTATGGTGGGAGGATCAAAAATTCGGGATGTTTATTCATTGGGGATTATATGCCATTCCGGCAACCGGCGAATGGACAATGTTCAATAACAAAATCCCGGCAGAGGAATATGCAAAATTGGCCGATCAGTTTAATCCCCGGCACTTTAGCGGCGCCGCCTGGGCAAAGGTTGCCAAACAGGCCGGTATGAAATATATGGTGATGGTTGCCAGGCACCATGACGGCTTTGCACTTTGGAACAGCCCGGCAAGTTACCATCACTTTAATAGTATGGAAACCGCCGCCCATCGCGATTTTGTTAAAGAATATACCGATGCCTGCAGAGCGGCCGGGTTACATGTCGGCCTTTATTATTCGCCTTTAGATTGGCGTTTTCCAGGATATTTTGACCCTAAAGGACTGCCGGAAAATGCGGCGCTGCTGAAAAAACAAACTTATGGACAGGTGGAAGAACTGATGAAAAACTACGGGAAAATAGAAATATTATGGTATGATGGTGGATGGCTGGCGCATAAAGGAGGGGATGCCGATGCGGCTTGGTTTTGGGAGCCGCTAAAACTTAATGCCATGGTACGCGGTTATAATCCGGATGTTGTGATCAATCCGCGATCGGGCATGTATGGCGACTTTCAAACCAATGAGGGAGATGCCGACGTTAAGGGCCCAATTATACCAATCCCCTGGGAGAAAAACTTAAACCTTAGCAGGGGCAGCTGGGGATATATCAAAAACGGAAAACTAATGACACTTAAAAATGTGGTGGATATGTTGGTTAATACGGTAGACAGGGGCGGGAATATGCTGCTAAATGTTGGCCCCGACCCGGATGGTGTTATACCACCGGCATCGGTAGCACGCTTAAAAGAAGTTGGCGCTTGGTTGGGCTATAACGGTGAAAGTATTTACGGCACCAGGCCAGGGCCTTTTGAGCCGGTTGATGACTATTACGGCGCCACGCATAAAGGGAATAAAATTTACATCCATTTGGTTAAAATGCCCAACGGAGCCACTGAAATAAAACTGCCGCCAACAAACAATACGGTTATATCATGCAAAATACTAAATGGTAAAAAAGTTAAATTTAAGCAGGATCAGAACGGTGTTACGCTAACTGTCGATACAACCCGCCTTGACCCGATTGTGACAACCTTTGCCTTGGGTACTAAGAACTAAACAAAATTATTGAATGTAAAATAATAACAACGTTAAACGGTACTCATTAACCCCGGCCTATACCGGCAGGATCGGGACTACTACCTCAGCACGGTCTCAATAACAACCTCGCCTGTTAACATTTTGTGTACAGGGCAAACATCGGCAATTTGTTGCAGGCGCTTTTTTTGTTCGTCGGTAACATTGCCTTTTATCGCTATGCTGCTTTTAATAAGGATTCCGGTGGGGGTGGTATACAATTCCAAATCAACAGTGATCTCGTCAACCACCCACATTTTGCGTTTGATATACATTTGCAGGGTGATGGCTGTGCAGCTGCTCAGGCTGGCCAGCAGCAGTTGGTTGGGCGACATACCGGTATCCGTGCCCCCTAAATCTTCGGGTTCGTCGGCCAGCAGGGTGTGCTTACCGGCGGTAATAACGGTTTGATACTGCGTATGCGTAATAGTAGCCCTTGCGGTGGCTAAGGCTTCGGGCTGATCTGTCATAGGGGTGATACGATGG
Source organism: Bacteroidota bacterium (assembly GCA_040389105.1). Taxonomy (GTDB): domain Bacteria; phylum Bacteroidota; class Bacteroidia; order Sphingobacteriales; family Sphingobacteriaceae; genus Mucilaginibacter. The sequence continues at coordinate 22,177 of JAZKAO010000015.1, read as the reverse complement.
TTAAGATATTATTGCTCCTCGCTGATATTCAGCAGCGACCAGTTTTTGATATCATCCTGCTTGCCGCCCTTGTATTCCATTAAAATTTTGAAGTTGGTACGCCTTTTATCGCCGTTATCGCTGGTGAGTTCGGCAACCGAACGGATGGTATAGACCGAGTCGCCCCGTTTACCTACCTGGTAACCCGAGCCGGGGAAATCTACATTGCTTGATCGTACGGTGGCCTTTACAAAATCTTTGGCTACCGAATAAGCCTCATCGTTACTGGGCAGGCCGCTCGTGCTGAAGCGGATCCCGGTGTTATGGGCAAACTTTACAAGGACGAAAATAAAAATGATCACTAATGCCGCCATTACCCAGGCAGCTTTTTTAGCCGACTTTTTTTTACCCGCCTTTGCATCAACGAAATTTCTTTTAGCCATGTAGATTTAATTTGGTGATAACAAAGATGCTAAATAAGAAATATACTTTCAATAAAAATCGTAGCACTTGCGGCCGTTTTGGAACTTGCGGTATGGGTCGGGGCGGTTGGGTAGGGTAGTTTCGTAACCGATACTCCCCTCGGTTGTGCCGCTCGTATTACTGTAAGTGTTTCTGGACATTGGCGCGTCATGACTAATGCCAAAACGCACTTTTTCGTGGCCTTCTTTATTAATGAATAGATCGAAAATAAGCGAGATCACCAGCGCGCCCGATCCGGTGCCACCACTGCTGCGGTAGCTAAGGCCCGCGTTAATGCTGCGGCGCTTATACTGAATGCCCGCGCTGTACGATTGCAGGTTAGCTTGCTTATAAAAAACTACCGACGGTATCACGTACGATTTTTCGTCGTCGTCCAGATTATCGTATTTGTTCAGGTCGAAGATATAGCTGAGGTGGGCGGTGGTGCGCAATGGAACGCCGACCTTATCGCCCGTGAACGATTCGTTAGGGTGGTTAATATGCTGAAAAGCCGCGCCTGCCATAAAATTGCCGGATACCAGGTTAACGCCCGCGCCCGCGTCGAAGTAAAACTTATTGTTATAAACCGGTGGCTCGGCGCTGGTAAGCAAACTTGGGTCGAAACCCAGGCGGGGGTCTATCTGATCACTGAATACCAGGTTATTAAAATCAATATTGCGGTTGGTAACGCCCGCCTGTAAACCGAACGAAAGCACATAATCGTCAGACCCTACACTGTACGAATAAATGCCCGAAAGGTTAGTTTTATTAAGATAAGCCGGCCCCTCGGTACCGCGGGTAAACAACAGCCCAACGCCGCCGCCAAAACTGGGCATATTATAATCGATAGACGCGCTGATGTATTTTGGCCCGCCGGGTAGGGTGGTCCACTGGTTACGGTAAATCAGGTTCATGCGCAGGTCGCCGTCAAACTGGCCGTTCAGTGCCGGGTTAAGGTAAACCGGCGAGTTGAAAAACTGCGAATACTGGTGATCCTGGGCCTGCAATCGCGTACAAACCAGTATCGTTAAGCATATCCCTGCCAGTATTTTCCGTATCATCGCCTTATATTTTTATTTGATCAATGTTAATGTGCCGGCCCGCTTTGGCGCGCCACCTTTAAAACTCATGCCACCCCACTCGGTGCCGTTAATAAATGAAGCTGTAATTTCCCAGGCATATACGCCCTGCGGGGCATCCTGCCCCTTAAAGCGGCCATCCCAAAACTCCGACGGTTCGCCCTTGCTGCTTAGCTTGCTGGTTTCGAAAACGGTTTGGCCCCAGTTGTTGATAATGCGCAGGTGGTACTGCCTAAGCCCCGAACCCTTAATGGTAAACACCCGCAACTCCTGCGATAGGCTGGTGGGCATAAAGGCATTGGGTACATATAATTGCCCCGGTACACCGGTAATGCGCACCGTATGCGTTTTGCTATCGGTGCAGCCAAAGGCCGTGGTGGTAATTAACGTTACCACATACTTGCCCGTATCGGCATAGGTATGCGATGGGTTTTGCCGGGTAGAAGTAGCCTTATCGCCGAAATCCCATTTCCAGCTTGCGGGTGTTACCTTGCTTTTATCAACAAAGGCAAAGCTGTAATTAGGGATGGCAATCACCGTATCGGGTTGGGCGGTAAAATCTGTCTGCGGCGGCGGGTTGACGGTGATCAGGGCTGTTTGCGTGGTGCTGCTAAAGCAGCCGTTATTATTCACTACCGACAGCGTTACCGTGTAGGGCGACTTTTTGTAATCGTAAGTATGCGGCGGCGGCGTGAAACCGGTTACCGTGGGGCTGCCATCGCCATAATCCCAGGTATAAGTAAAGGCAGCAGCAGGGGCACCCGGCAAGTCGGGGGTTTTATTGCTGAAACCAACCGTAAGGCTGGTACAGGCCGTAGTTGCCCCAATAGCAACGAAAGCTGGGGCGGCAACAGGGTAAACGGTTACTTTTGTTTTAGCCGATTCCACTCCGCCACCGCAACTGCTAAATACACCTATACTTACATAATAGGTCCCCGGGGTATCAAAGCTATAACTTAAATTGCCGGTAGCCGGTACGCTTTTTATTATCACGAAGTTGCTATCGTAAATATTGTAAACATATCCTGTCCCACCTGTCGATTGGTTAAGGAAAGTAGCCATGAACGGTGCGCAACCCGCGGCAATGCCCGTATTGGTTAAAGGCGATATCCCCATGCGGGCTGATATACCTGCCGATGTAATGATCACCTGGTCGCTAACACTTTGGGTGGTAACACCGCACAGGTTGGTAGTAGTCATGTTAACGGTGTAAACTACCGTGTTCGCGGTGCTTACCGGCGCAAAAACGGCATCGCTTTTATCATTATTGCTTTTAAGGATAACCTGTTTTAAAGTATTGGTTTCGTCGTACAACCTAAACACATAACTGCTGTTGGTACCCGGTGTAATATTTTTTACAGTGATAGTATAAGGCGCGCAACCGGTTGAAGCCCCCGGATCTATAAAGGCTTTGGGTGCAGCAGGATAAACAGTGATTGTTTTAGTTGCTGTTGTTACAGAACAATTACCAACAGTAGCAATAAGTTTAACTTGATATACAGCATCATTACCTGTTGCGTCGGGCTGGAAAGTATGGTTTGGTGGATTAATGCCTGTATAATTAGGGCTGTTATCGCCAAAAATCCAGGTGTAAACCGCGCCATTTAATGGGGTAGATGTATTGGTAAATGAATAAGTTAAAGGGCCCGAGCATCCACTACCGGGCGTGGCGGTTACCGGCGTAACATTAGTAGCATTGAAGCTGGCTATTACCGCCTTTGGGGTTGAGAAATCTAACGAATAACTGGCACTTGGACAACCCGGAAAGTTACTGCTCACTACTAATTTAATAGTAATGGTTGTGCCATCGGTTGGTATGGGATAGCCCGGAAAGGTAAGGCCTGTACCAATAGTACTAACAGCTCCGCCTGATGTAATTGCAAGCCATGTGTATGTATTTACATTTGGGTCGGGTGTAGCGGTGATATTTGATGAAGTAAGATTAAAAGGTGCGCATCCAACGGTTGTATTGGCCGTGAACTTTGCAACAACATCGGGGTTAACAATAATATGGATTGGCGTACTAATATTGCCGGCCGCGCCACTACAAAAAGTTGTGCTTACTACCCTACGATAATATTTATCGGCAATAAGCACTTGTGTTGGTTGGTATTCTTGCTGTGTAGCGCCTGGTATATCAACAAAGCCGGTGGTTGCATTGCTGCTTATCTGCCATTGATAAATGAAATTAACGCCATCGCCGCCATTGGGTTTAGTGGCATTAATAAAGCCCGGTACGGTATTATAACACGTTTGGGCTGATATTGCAAGCGTATTATTTGATACCGGTGCCGAAATATCAACTGTTACAGGCGTACTGGTATTGCTGCAGCTGCCCGAATTAACCGTGCGCCTGAAGGATGTTTTTGATACAATTTGTATGGTTAAATCGGCGCTTGTTTCACCTGCAATAAATGCCCAACTTTGGCCATTATCTGTGCTTTTTTCCCATGTATAAGCATAAAATGCACCACCACCACTTGGTTGATTACCAAGCAGCTTTACGATAGACCCGGCGCAAACTGTTGTAGTATTGTTTTGTATACTAACTGTATTACCCGATATGGGTGCCTGGTTAGTAATAATAACATCTTTATTTGTTGGGCCGCAAGGGGATAAGCCACTAAGCGTCCAGGTAAATGTGTAGGTTTGCCCTCCAACTAAACCGCTTACTATAGCATTGGCCTTGGTGTCATTATCAAAGGTTACGCCTGTTTGTCCCGACGATAAGGTCCATTTCCCCGTTGTCCCGGATGGTTGATTACCATTTAATATAGTCCCGGTTTGATTACACAATGTTTGCGGTAGCCCTGCATCAGCCTGGGCCGTTGCAGGATTGACTGTTACATCTACCTGTGTAGAATTATCGGATAAACAACTACCACTTAATACTACCGCCCTAAAACTGGTGCTTTGGGTTAAGTTACTAAAAGTATATGTAGTGCCGCTATTGGTACCTGCAATAGTTGACCAGTTAGTGCCATCTGTTGTTTTTTCCCAGCGGATAACGTTGCCTACTTTACCCGTTAGGGTGAGGGTATTACCGCTAATATCGCCATTACATACAGTTAATTTATTGGTGCCGTTTGCAGCAAGGGCTGTACCACCTGCCGATGCGGCATTATCAGTTATAATAACCTCATCATAAGGTACAGCCGGGTCGCAGCCTGATGAGATCGTCCATCTAAACGTGTAAACCTGTCCGCTAACTAATCCGCGGGCGGTGGTATTGTATTGGGTCTCATCATCAAAGTTAACACCGCCTTGTGTTGATGTTAATGTCCATTTGCCTGTTCCAACCAACGGAGGATTTCCTTTTAGGGTATAAAAATTTTGGTTGCAAATGGCATCATCCAATCCCGCGTTGGCTTGGGTAGCTGTTGGGCTTACGAAAACCTTTGCAGTAACAGATGTGCCGGGGCAGCCACTGGCACTAACAGGGGTAATAGTGTAAGTTATGGTTACCTGTGCATTTGTTGAATTGGTTAATGTTTGAATGATAGGCCCTGTAGTAGCAGTACCTTGCTGGCCGTAGCCACCTGTGCCGGCTGGCCCGGTAACCGTCCAAATGAATTTGGTACCTATAGGGATAGCATTTAAAACGATATTGGTTGGTTTGCCACTACATATACTGGCATCGGCAATAGGAGCAAGTATCGGTGTTGGATTTACGGTAACCGTATAAGTAAAAGGCGTACCCGGGCAGCCATTGCTGTAAGGCGTAATAGTATAAGTAACTGTGCCGCTGGTATTGTTATTGGCATTTGTTAATAAATCTGTAATGGTAGGGTTGGCTACCGGGGTATTTTGCGATTGATAACCTGATATATCAATGGTTCCGGCTGCTGTCCAGGTAAAAGTACTGCCACTGTTGCTGGCGGTAACGGCGTAGTTCAATGCTGTGCCCGAACAGATGGTTTTTACAGAAACGGAAGTAACTCTATCAACCGGTGTGATAGTTAAATTTACAACTGGTTGAATTTTATTGCAAGGTGCTGCCAATGTAGTATTCACCGTCATTGTGAACTTTATAATACCACCATTTGCTTTATCGTTTGTTCCGAGTGTATAAACTGGCGTTAATGAATGAATATCATCGAATGATCCATCGCCACCAATTTTAGTCCACGTTACTGGCAATATTACGCTGGCAGTATTGCCTGTAATGCTCCCGGTTAACTGATAGCTATTTGTTGCACATATTGTATTATCCGATCCTGCGCTTACCGTAGGCGCTTGCTGTATGGTAATTTGCTGCGATTTGGTTACGGTACCACAACTGTTTTGATGTGTAACCGATACGGTATAAACGGCAAAATCGGTTAATGTAATTTGCGGATATTGGCTATTGGTTGTTGTGCCATTAGTAAAAGAATACGCCCCGCCGGTGACTGCCCAGGTATATGTTGTTGGTAGCGTTACCGGTGTACCGCTAAAGGTAGTTTGGGTAGTGCCACCAGTGGGGCTGAAATTTAATACCTGCGGGCCACATAAGGCCACAGCGTTTGACATGGTAGTAGCGGGCAGCGCATTAACTGCAATTTGTTGCGTTGCTGTTTCTACCGAACCGCAATTTGGGGTAGAAACCGCCAGTTTAATTTGATAAGTACCTGAAGCTGTAAATGAAAACTGGGGTTGCGTGCTGTTGGCGTTTGTGCCACCTGCATACGTTACCGCAGTTGGGCCAGTAACTGTCCATGTATAAGTATTGGTACCGGGGCATATGGCATCAAGCACAGTTTGGTCGGTAGGGGTAACCGGGCTTCCGGTACAGGTTGATGTTACAGGTAAGGTGAATTTAGGTTTTGGAGGGTCTTGAACGCAAAAATCAAAAATAGCATCGGCAGCGCCGCAACTTGTTTGATTGTTGGTTAGGCGTAGTGTAATTCTGTGTGGACCATGAGACAGCGTAGGACTGTATGATGTGCTTAATGATACCCCGGTTAGAACAGGAGTTGTAGAACCATCGAGATACCAATTGTATTTGGCTCCTGCAAAATCGATACAGCTGCCGGGGGTACTGGCAGGGTCTTCGCCTGGATAGGATGCGTTAATGAATTTTACTACGCCACTACATGCTGCCGCAGGACCTAAAATTTTGTTAGATGGTGATAGGGAAATGCTGGCATAGCTGGAACTTTGAGTGCCAATTAATGAACAATAAGAGCTAACTGGCTGAATATCAACTTTGAATACGTTGTTATTTCCCGCTCCGGCGTTGTTTCCGCATGACGACCTGGTGAAAATATGCGATATCGTATTCCCAGCATTAATAATATCGCATAAGGTATACGTTGATGCGCTGGAGCCATCACCCCAGTTAACCCGGTAGGTTGTTCCAGGGAAGTTATTTAAAAGAGGCGCGGTATCTATTGTATAACTAATAGCAACAGAGCTTCCTGATGTAGCTAAACATCCCGATGTGTTTGTTGAAGAGCCTAAGTTGTTACTGATAGAATTATTGATTAATGTATAAGCCTTAGTGCCATATACACTGCCGTTGGTAGCTTTAACAATAATAGTGTAATTGGTTTGCTGGGCAATAAATTCACCATCCAAAGTATTAATTGTGCTTTGGGTAGCATTAATTTCATTATTGAATACAACAGATCCTGTTGTACCGGCTGTTGATGTATTTTGAAAATCGAAAGTATAGGTTGCAGATGTTTTATCGCATTTGCCAAAAATACCGGTGGCCAGAGGAGTGACACCTGGTTCAACGATACCTGCTGTGATAACGGAACCTGTGGCAATAGTGAATGGTGCAGATTCAACGATAGTGGCGGCAAGATTTGACGATGCCGTAATTTTAACTTTATACCCCGTGCCTGATGCTGTGCCCGCTGGTATAGTTGCATTAATAAATGTAGCGTAAAAGCCGCTAACTGTAGCTAAAGGTGTAGTGGAATAAACACCCGAGGAGTTTGATAGGTATAAATTGAAAGTATTTGTTTGGGTGATGCAACTGCCCGTGCTATTATCAACATGAAAAGGTACTGCCATAGTTGATCCTGGTGAATAGGGGATGGCAGTATCAAAGTTACTGGTGATACTTATCGTTTGCCCAAATACGGGTACGGCAAAAACACTGAGAATTAATAATAAAGTAAAGGCTAAACGGGGGTAAAATTTCATTCAAATTCGCAGCGTATTCTGTTTAAATCATTTAATTAGAGGTAGTAAAGATAGCTAAAAGCCGGGATATTTTGCGCATAAATATTAAACCGAAGGTTATTATTGTGTAAACAATACATGCCGGGTTTTATACGGGAGGGAAAGGTAAAAGGTTTCGATAGTGATAGCGGGCAGGGCTTGAAAAATTTGTCAATTGCGAGGAGCCTGCCGGGGTTGTGAATTTGGGCAACGCGGCAATCCCATAAGCATCATGCCGAACGAATAAGCCGAGGGTAAAGCGTGGCATAGCAAAACACGTCAATTGCGAGGTACGAAGCAATCATCGATTAGCAGGGCCGCTCTTCATACCGATGATTGCCACGCTATTGCTCGCAATAACGTGGTTTAAACAAGGTGTCAGGGTGAGCCAGTCGAACCATGTCGTGCACGCCTATGCACGCAGTCTTCGGCAGACTCAGACTGACACCTATCCGTCCTGTTACCCTGCTTTAGCACTTTCCCGCGTGTATAAACGCGCCGCCTTGAATCTGAAAATTTAAACGTCCCGCTTTAATGGACGGTCATTATCATTAAAATCAACCAAAATATTGTAAACCCTTGATTTTTATAATTAGTTGATTTTCAGGTATTTGATAAAATAAATATTTGAAAAGTGTAAACTTTGTGTAAACCCTATTCTTGCTGTTTTTTGGCGTGGCATTACCTTGTACCTACCAACAATAATGGCGTCACACGGAGATTCATTTGCATATCTGCATATCCCCGCATCTGCACATTTACAAAGTCTCCTTCAGCCAGTCGTAAAACTCGCGTTGCCAAACCAGGGCATTCTGAGGTTTAAGCACCCAGTGGTTCTCATCGGGCAAGTACAGTAATTTGGATTTAATACCCTTTAATTGCGCCGCCTGGAAGGCCTGTAAGCCCTGCTCAATCGGCACGCGGAAATCCTTACCCCCCTGGATGATCATGATAGGGGTATCCCACTTATCAACAAAGTTGCTGGGGTTAAACTTATCGTACGATTTTTTGGCTGTTTTGTTAGGCTCCCAGTAGTTACCGCCGATATCCTTATTGGCAAACCAAATCTCCTCGGTAGTGCCATACCAACTCTTCAGGTCGAACAGGCCATCGTGGGCGATAAAGGTTTTGAAGCGCTTGTTGTGCATGCCGGCCAGCATATAAACCGAGTAGCCGCCATAACTGGCACCCACGCAACCAAGGCGGTTTTTATCCACATAAGGCTCTTTAGCGATGTCATCGATAGCCGACAGATAATCCTTTATAGCCTGCCCGCCCCAATCGCCGCTGATCTCGCGGTTCCATTCCACACCGTGGCCGGGCATACCCCGGCGGTTAGGCGCGACAACAATATAACCCTGGGCAGCCATCAGCTGAAAGTTCCAGCGGAAGGAGTAACCTTGCGATAAAGCCGATTGCGGCCCGCCCTGGCAAAACAACAGGGTAGGGTACTTTTTAGCAGGATCGAAATTGGGTGGGTAGATGACCCAGGCCAGCATATCCTTGCCATCGGTGGTTTTTACGTGGCGCTCGTCTATCTTGCTCAGGCGGGTGCGGTTGTAAATATCGTTGTTAATGGTGGTCATTTGGCGCATGCTGCCATCGTACAGGTTAACGGCATAAATCTCGGCCGCGTGGTTCATATCGGTACGGTCAACAATCAGCGTATTGGCCGATTGGGCTACCATGGCGGTGATATCCCATTGCCCGCTGGTTAGCTGCTTAATGGCATCGGTACTGCCGGTAGCCGCATGCAAATCTAACTGGAACAACTGCTCGGTACCATTATGCACGGCCAGGAAATAAATTTTGCTGCCATCGTTACTAAAGCGGATAGCGTTAACCGATTCATCCCACTTTTCGGTGAGGTTGATCTTGTCGCCGGTTTTTATATCCTTAATAATAATGTCGTTTTTATCGGCTTCGTAACCATCCTCTTTCATGCTTAGCCAGACCAGCTTGCTGCCATCAGGACTGAAAGTAGGGTTAGTATCGTAGCCATTCATGCCCTCGGTTAGGTTAATGGTTTTGCCGGTGGCTATGTCGTACTGGTAAAGGTTGGTGTTGGTGCTTTGGGCGTATTCCTTACCGGTTTTCTTTTTACAAACATAAATAATGCTTTTACCATCGCGGCTAAAGATCATGTCTTCTTCGCCACCGCTCGGTTTTTGCGGAACATCATAAGGCTCGGTAGCCATAATGTCCTTTTCGTTGCTGATACGGCCGCCGTCGATATCGGCAATAAACACGTGCGAGCATTGCCCGTTAGCCCATTTATCCCAATGGCGATAATTTAAATCGGTAATTACATAAGCGTTGCTTTTGGGCAGGTCGGCATATTTATCCTTCCCTAATACCTTAACCATCGGCACATCGCGACTGAAAATAACCTTTTTGCCATCGGGCGATAGGCGCACATTGTCTATATCGTCCATAGCGTGATCACTTAGCATGGCCAGGTCTTCGCCATCAATGCCCATTTGCCAAACACGGCCCTCAAAAAGATAGGTAACACGGCCGCCGGGCGCTATTTTCAGGATGGCCTTGCTGCCGGGCTCGTTAGTGATCTGGCGCATTTGTCCACCGGCAACTGGCACGGTATAAAAGTTCAGTTCCGATTTATTTTGCACCATATTAAATTGGGTAACCCCAAACAAAATCTGCTTACCATCGGGTGTAATATCCTGGCTGCCCAGGCGGCCCAGTTTCCACAGGGTTTCGGGTGTCATATTTTGTTTTATCTGCGCATCGGTAGCTGTCATAACAAAGGGAGCGATCAGTATCAAAAAGTATTTTTTCATAATTTTATCCAAAAAACAAGTAACAAACTAAAACAGCGGCAATAACACCAAATAAGTCGGCAATTAAACCAGCCTGTATCGCATAGCGATATTTTTTAATCCCTACCGAACCAAAGTAAAGCGCTGCAATGTAAAAAGTAGCATCGGCCGATCCGTTGAAGATGCACCCCAGCCTGCCCGCAAAACTATCGGGGCCAAAGGTTTTCATGGTGTCAATCATCATCGCTTTTGATCCCGACCCGCTTAATGGTTTCATATAAGCTACAGGCATAGCATCGGTAAAACGGGTATCAATAGGGAAGTGGGCAACCACCCATTTTAATCCATCATTTATATAATCCAAAGCGCCGCAATTACGAAATACGCTAATGGCAACCAGCATGCCTACCAGGTAAGGGATAATTTTAACCGAGGTTTCAAAGCCTGTTTTAGCGCCATCAATAAATACCTCAAATACATTAACCTTTTTGCGTAAAGCCCCTAAAATAAAAATGGCACAAATAGAAAATACAAGCAGGTTACTGGAAACTTTAGATACTTCGGCTATTTGCTGCTTGGTTAAAAAGGCGGTAAAAAACCACACCATAAAAGCGATAAAGGTGGTTAAACCACCCAGCCAAAGCATAATTACCCGATCGAATATGTTGATTTTTTGTTTTATTGATACTACAAGTATAGCTGTTACAGTGGCTACGTAAGTGGCTATAATGCATGGGATTAATACATCGGTGGGGTCATGCGCCTTCATTATAGCCCGCTGGGCAATAATGGTAATGGGTAGTAGTTGCAAGCCCGAGGTATGTAGCACCATAAACATAATCTGCGCGTTTGATGCTGTTTCCTTTTCGGGATTAAGCTCCTGTAAACTGCTCATGGCTTTTAACCCAAACGGAACTGCCGCATTATCCAGGCCTAATAGGTTAGCCGATAAGTTCATCATCATTTGCCCTGTGGCCGGGTGATTTTTGGGTACTTCGGGAAACAGGCGGTTAAAGAAAGGCCCAACAATACGCGAAAAGAAATTGATAGCGCCCGCCTTTTCGCCAATATTCATAATACCCAGGAAGAACGCCATTGAGCCGGTAAGTGGCAAAGCAATATCCATTACCGACATTTTAGATGAGCTGAATATCCCCTCAACCAAGCGGCTGAATATTTCGGTATCACCCCAAAATATCAGCTTCGTTAGCGCAATTACAAAAGCGATCACGAAAAAAGAGACCCAGATATAGTTTAAATTCATAAGTGCTTTTAAGGGTTTGAAGATAGGCTTTTTTAGAAAAAATTAAGCTATCGGCACATTAAATAATAAAGCAATTTTGTATTTATGTATATATTTATTTAGCTAATAACCTTATAATGATAGCTGTATCAGTCACCGTAAATCAATTTCTTGAAAAAACTAAGATTCATCCTATAGATTGGGATAGGAAACCTGCGCCGGGCAAGTGGTCGGCCAAGGAAATCATCGGCCACCTGACCGACAGCGCGCAGATTAACCTGCAACGGTTTGTGCGCTGTACTTACGAAGATGATTTTAAGTTGATCTATTTCCAGGATGAATGGGTAACGGCACAGCGCTATCAACAGGCTGATATAGCCGATGTGCTGTTATTATGGCAATTACTAAACGCGCAGATACAGCGTGTGCTGGATAATTATCCCCCCGGCCGCTGGCAGGTTAAATGCGATAACGGCAGGGATAGTGTAAGCCTGAATACGGTAGAATTTTTAGCCTACGATTATATAGCCCACCTACAACATCATTTAAAACAAATTATACTCGAATGAACCCGCTTACCGAAACCTGGCAAATACATAATCGTATTAATATTTACCTGCTGGATAGTATTGATGAAACTAACCTGAAGGATCTCTCCGCATCGAAAGGGCGCACCGTGGGCGAGCAGTTTGCGCATATCCATAACGTACGGTTAATGTGGCTGAAGGTAGCCGATGCCGCCTTAATGCAGGGATTGGATAAAATTGAAAAGGAAAACATTAGTAAAGAGATATTAACTACGGGCTTACAGGCCAGCAGCCATGCCATTGAGCAACTATTTGAACAAAGCGATGGTAAGATAAAAGGCTTTAAACCTAATGCCACGGCATTTTTAGGATACCTCATCTCGCACGAGTCGCACCACCGGGGGCAGGTGATGCTTTGCCTGAAACAATCCGGCCACCCGGTTGATAAAAAAATACAGTTTGGGATATGGGAATGGGGGGCAAGGTGAGCGTATCATCAGCAGGATATTCGGGTACGCCACTGGCAAAAAAGCTGGGTATTAAGCCGGACTTTAATATGGCGGTTATTGATGCACCCAATAATTACCTGGAATTATTTGACGATTTGCCCGGCGATTTAACTATTGCAAATGAAATAAGCAGCGCGCACGATTTGATCCACCTGTTTGTTAAGGATCGGGACGGTTATTTAAGCAGACTGCCACGGCTAAAAGATCAGATTAAGCAAAACGGCATGGTATGGGTATCCTGGCCCAAAAAAGCATCAAAGATAGTTACGGATATCACCGAGGATATCATCCGGAATGAAGCGCTGAAAAATGGATTGGTTGATGTTAAGGTATGCGCCGTTGACGAAGTATGGTCGGGTTTGAAGTTGGTGATCCGGTTGAAAGATAGGGTTTAACCCAATCAACTTGCCATTTCGAACAATAGAGAGAAATCTGATATAGTTAGAGACGGGTTTATCCATTAACTCATCTCACGTATAAGATTTCTCTCGTTGGTCGAAATGACAAATTTTATGATCAATTAATTTAAACTCGTTATCCCTTTTTGGGCCACTAAATGGATGGCATAATCCTTTCGGATAGGGCTATAGGGGACGGTATCGTTAACGGAGATGTAGATCATCCCCAAATCTTTAACATCATAGGCTTGTATATCATTATAGCTGGTGTTGGCCAGTAAAAAGGAGGATATGGAATTGTGGATCATATTAAACTGCGAAATATCGTCGGTAATAATTTCCACAGAAATCCGCTTACCATCCTGACGCAGTTCAACAGCCGATTTGGTACCGTCGGACATGCTCGTCACGTAACGCCTGTTGTTGTTTTTCTTGTTAATTTTAACAATCGAATAACCCTTTGCCGTTAGGAAAGTATCGGCTTTACCCAAATTGTTTTCCAGTAAATACTTCAGGTCTTCGTAAGAGATTAATTGTTTTTGCGCGTAGCTAATTGAGGTAACGCAAAAAAATGACATAAATAAAATTAATGTTTTCATACGTTTGCGATTATATATTAAAGTTACGGCTTTTAAGTTGAATTAATCAATAGTAAAAAATATTAAAATCCTAACTTTGCAACAATAATTTTACTTATGTCTATTACAATCAATCTTTCACGCGTTAGCGACGATTTTGGCTTCGAAGCCACCGACCAGAATGGCCACACCGTAAAAATGGATACCAGCCCCGAAAGCGGCGGTAAAAATTATGGCGTGCGCCCTATGCAAATGTTATTGATGGGTTTGGCCGGCTGTTCGGCTATTGATGTGATCAGTATCCTTAAAAAACAACGCCAGGAAGTGAAAGACTATAAAATGGTAGTAAACGGCGACCGCGAGGCTGGTGTTGAACCATCCTTATGGAAAGATGTAACTATGGAATTTCATCTTTACGGCGATATTGATGAAGATAAGGCTAAGCGCGCTGTTGAATTATCGGTAGATAAATACTGCTCGGTTGCAGCCACCTTAAAAAAAGGCGCCGCTACTATTAATTGGCAAGTGTTTGTACACCCTGCTGAATAACAATTAGAACAATACCAACAGAACTGCAGAGTTATATGAAAATCGGAATTAGTATATTTCTATTTATTCTGATACTATCTTTTACGGCATTCTCTCAAATTAATACCGACCGTATAGCACATATACGATCGGTATTTCAAAATATCAATACCGACAAAACGTTTAAAAAGGTTGTTTTAGATAACGATAAATTATCCAAAATTGACCCTGACTATCATTATACTGACGGTGGACAGGAATTGACAGGTTATTTCAAAAGTAATCAGCTTACTAAAGTCACATACTCCGTAGGGTTGTCATTCGGTATCAAAACCTTTGATTTTTATTTCGAAGAGCAAAAAGTAATATTTATTTACGAATGCCAGCAAAGTTTTGTTCCTAATGAAAAAACAAACGCATTAGATTATACTAAGCTGAAAACTACTTTCGAAGGGCGTTATTATATTGATCAAAATAAAGTTATTCACAAAGTAGAAAAGGGGAATTTGATGGGTGAAAAAGCTGAAGCAATAAACCTACAAAAATCAGATATGCCTAAATTTTCACGAATGCTTTTAAGCCAAAAAATCAAATAAAGGATCTATTAGCGAGTCTATTGTTTGTAATTTTTGATTATATTGTGTCAGGCTTAAACCTTACACATGAAATATCTATTAATCCCTTTATTTTGCTTATTAACAATTACTTATGCCAATGCGCAAACCACACCGCGCATGGTACGCTTCCGCACCATTGGCCGCGATAGTATTAACCTGGCCCTGAACGAAGATTACCAGATGATTGAGGATAGTTGCGCTACTATTATCCGCTATGCGCATTATAATACCGGCAAACGCATATTTTTTGGCAAGTTTAAGGATGTAAGCAAGCAAAACCCGTCGCTTGTACTTTCGGAGGGTACCTATACAGCGGATGGTATAAAGGATGGTGAATTTGTTTCCCGTTACGTTAATGGTAACCTGCAATCGAAAGGGGTATTTAAGGATGGTAAGTACGATGGTAAATGGGAGCTGAATTATGAGAACGGCAAACCCCGTATGACCTTTGAAGCCAGCAATGGCCTGATAAAGTTTGTGGATGTATGGAACGAAAAGGGCAGTAAAACCATTGACAATGGTAAGGGAAGCTACACCGTTAACCTGGGCAGTATTACCTGGGCCGGTAAATTAGATAATGGCCGCCCCGATGGCACCTGGAAGGCCTACAGGACTGACGATGCATCGCAATCGACCATGATTAAGGAGTCCTTTAAAAAAGGTGAATTTCAAAAGGGAGCTAATTCTATCAGCGAATATGTTGATGCATCGCGCATTGTGTTTTTTAATACTGATATGCTGCCTTATGTAAATGCCGAAAAGATGATGGTATCGCCAACAGCGTGTGGCGAAGCTAAGCAAAAGCATATTGTAAACGCCCAATACCGCGAGGGCGCATCGGCCTTTAGCCAAGAAATTGGAAGGTTAGTAAGCCCTTACCTGGGTACGGTAAATATTGCCCCTTATAACGATCAGCTAATATTGGATGGGGTAGTAAGCAAAAGCGGCAGTATCGCCAACTTAAGGTACACCAGCATATTTAGTGAAGAGATAGCCCGCGGGCTGGTTAATCAATTGCGCAGGCTCCCCTTGCTGCAACCTGCCATGGCAGATGGAAAACCGGTAGAGCAGAAGATTACCATCACCTTTACATTTCGCCTGGGTTCCTATAGTTTCTCGTGGCGCTTATTGCCAATTACGCAGAAATAAAAACAACATGTAGTAATTTTAGTACTATTCCTGTAATTTCTCCATAGTAAATATTAAGGGTTTAATTTGTTATCAGGTTTACAGCTATGTGCCTATCGTTATGCTTGATATTTGTAATTGACGGGGTTAAGTATTGGTTAATATTAAGGGTTTGGAGATAGATGGCATTGATATTGGACACGTTTGCACGTGCCTTGGTATCAAGCACCATTAAACCGGATACTGTTAAGTATTTATAAATCTAAAAAAATCATGAAACTACATTTAAAAAGAACCTCGTTACTGGTATCAAGCCTTTTAATAGGGGGGAAGTTATTCGCGCAATCGCCCGATTCTATTGCTACTGCAACTTATGTTAAACCTTTTTCGCCTGCAAGTTCGTTTCGCACGTGGTCTATAGGTGTGTATGGTGCTTCGGTTTCGAGCTACACACCGTTTCAAGGTAAGGAAGACTGGCATACCCAAAAAGTAAATTTTGGTTATGGTGCTTATATTAAAGATCAAATCTGGCATTCGTTTGGTATCCAAGGTAATTTTTTCAGGGGCCAAATTGAAGGTACAGACCCTGCATTAGGGACACCATATAATAGATTTAAAACCGATATTAATTACGCTGCCGATTTAAGCGCCGTAATTACCCTGGCTAATATTAGCTGGAGTAACCAAAAGGGCGGCATGCAGCCTTATTTAACTGCCGGTGGCGGTTTTGCCGGTTATAAGCCTACTTTATATAATGCAGCAGGTACCGCAACTCCGGGTTACCGTAATGGCGAAAACATCAGCGAGTTTTATATCCCGGTTGGCGTGGGTTTAAAGTTTAATGTTGGCTCGGGTGTAAATATTGATTTGGGTTACCAGGTTAACTTTATGCACAGCGATAATTTAGATGGTTATACCACAGGTGGCAATTACGATCAATTCTCGTACGGGCATATTGGTTTAGAATTTGCCCTGGGCAAAAAATCAAAGCCACAGTTAGCTACACATAACCCCGTAGCATCAATGCGTACCGAGTATACCATGAAAGAAATTGCCCTGCAAAACCAAATTGAAGCAGAAAGAGCTAAAAACGATCGCTTGCGCAGCGATTTGAATACTACCAACGCTAATTTGGCCGCCACTAATGCTAATCTGGCTAAATTTACCATGGATAGCGATAACGACGGTGTGCCCGACTTTTTTGATAAATGCCCTAATACACCGGCAGGCACTAAGGTTGATGGAGCAGGTTGCCCGTTACCAATTGCCAAACCCGATGTTAAGGTTTACGTTACCGAGGCTGATAAAAAAGTTGTTAAGGATGCCATTAAAAACCTGGAGTTTGATTTTGGTAAAGCTACCATCCGCCCGGTTTCGTTCCCAAGTTTAGATAGGGTTGCCGATTTATTGGTCAGCAAAAACTTCAGTCTTAAATTGGCCGGTCATACCGATAATGTAGGTTCGGACGAGGCTAATATGAAGTTGTCGAAAGATCGTGCAGAATCTATTAAATCGTACCTGGTAAGCAAGGGCGCTAATGCATCGCGTATTGAAGCTACCGGTTATGGCGAAACACAGCCAATAGCAACTAATAAAACCGCTAACGGTCGTCAGCAAAACCGCAGGGTTGAGTTTACATTGTTTTAAGACCTCACCCCAACCTCTCTCCTTTGGAGAGGGGCCTAAAAAATAAGATCAATAAACACGAAAGGCGGATCAATTTGATCCGCCTTTCGTGTTTTATATCATCGGGTAATTTACACCCGTTTAATATCCGCGCCAAGCGCTTGCAAGCGTTTATCAATATGCTGATAACCGCGCTCAATTTGCTCGATATTGTAAATGGTTGATTTGCCTTGTGCCGACAGAGCAGCGATTAACAGGGAAACACCGGCGCGTATATCCGGCGATGTCATAGATATGCCTCTTAGCCTTACCTGGTGGTCGAGCCCGATAACGGTAGCACGGTGCGGATCGCACAGGATAATTTGCGCGCCCATATCCAGTAGTTTATCTACAAAGAACAAACGGCTTTCAAACATTTTTTGATGGATCAAAACCGAGCCTTTGGCTTGTATAGCTACAACCAGTATAATGCTCAGCAAATCGGGGGTGAAGCCTGGCCATGGTGCATCGGCAATGGTCATGATGGATCCATCAATAAAGGTTTCAATCTCATAATGCTCCTGGGCCGGTATAAAAATATCATCGCCGCGGCGTTCTATCTTGATCCCTAACCGCCTAAAAGTATCAGGGATGATCCCTAATTCTTCATAGTGTACATCTTTAATCGTGATCTCCGATCCGGTCATAGCCGCAAGGCCAATAAACGAACCTATCTCAATCATATCCGGCAGCATACGGTGTTCGGTACCGCCTAATTGGGTTACACCCTCAATAGTTAACAGGTTTGATCCTATCCCGGTAATTTTTGCACCCATGCGGTTCAGCATTTTGCAAAGCTGTTGCAAATAGGGTTCGCAGGCGGCATTGTAAATGGTAGTGGTGCCCTTAGCTAAAACGGCAGCCATTACTATATTAGCTGTACCGGTAACCGATGCTTCATCCAGCAAAATATAAGTGCCTTGCAGGTTGGATGCATCTACATTATAAAAGCCGGTTTCGATATTAAAATCAAAGCGGGCACCCAGTTTCTCAAAACCCAGGAAGTGGGTATCCAAACGGCGGCGGCCAATTTTATCGCCACCCGGTTTTGGGATAGATGCCTTGCCAAAACGGGCCAGTAACGGCCCAACTATCATAACCGACCCGCGCAAGCTGCCGCCTTTTTGCCTGAAGGTATCCGATTCGAAAAAGTTAAGATCGATATTAGCGGCTTCAAAAGTATAGGTATCGTCCGATAGGCGGTTAACCACAACGCCCATATCGCCCAGTAACTCTATCAGTTTATTTACATCCTTAATATCAGGGATATTACTGATGGTGATTTTCTCGCTTGTTAAAAGTACAGCCGATAATATTTGCAGGGCCTCGTTTTTTGCCCCCTGTGGTATAATTTCGCCTTTAAGCGGCTTGCCGCCAATAATTTCAAATGCGTTGGTCATATTTAGCTTATAGTTGATGGTTCATAGATCTGGTTCATAGTTGATGGTTCATAGATCATGGTAGTTGCATGACTATCGATACCATGAACCATGATCTATGAACCATCAACTAAAAGAATTAATATTTCCTGCCGCCGCCCGGGTTACGGTTACGGTTGTTTTGGTTATTGTTGTTGTTATTGCGTGGGTTATTATTGTTGGTGCGCCCGTTGTTGTTATTATTGTTAGTGCGCCCGTTGTTGTTGTTGTTGTTGCGTGGGTTGTTATTGCGTGGGTTACTTGCAGGCGCGGTGCGATACTCTACCCGGTTAAGGTTGATGTTATCTTCCAGTTTCAGTTCGCCTTTTGATAGTTCACGTAAATCGGCCAGGATGCTCTCGTCAGCAACCGAATCCTTGTTCCACTGTACATAAGCCATTTTCATAAAGTTGGCAATGGCTTGCACCATGTGTTGCTTGCGGGCTGGCTCGTCAATGCTTTTGGCTTTTTCTATCATCATCTCTATGGTTTTGCCATAGTGCTTGTACCTGATGCGCTGATGCGGGTAACGCAGCGGCTCGGGTTTCATGTGTATGGCTTCCAGTTCGGGTATGGGGTAGGGCGAATCCACATCAATTTTAAAATCGGATATAATGTGCAGGTGATCCCAAAGCTTGTGCTTAAAATCGGCTACATCACGCAGGTGCGGGTTTAGGAAACCCATCAGGTCGATAACCACCAGGGCGTATTTATTACGCTCCTCTTTAGATGGCAGTTCCACAATATATTTAACCATGTTCTGAACGTTGCGGCCGTATTCAGACAGTAATAATTTTTTCCGTGTTGAGTTATAATCAAAATCAGGCGTTGCTTGTAATGCCATATCGTGTTTTTTTTAAATGATTTATTAAATGAAGATTGAAATTAGTACAGATCCTGCCGGATGAATCAACAGCGGGCGACTAAAGTTGAATTGTTGAAGAAGTACAAATATACCTCAATTGTTTAACAAAACAAAATGGTTGAATGTTAGCCGCATATTAATGATATTTAGCCCGGTTTAACATCGCTAAATATAACTACCCGATATAATGATCATCACCAAAATAGATATTTACCGTTTCAGCATTCCTATGGAGCCATTTACTATTGCTACCGGAACCATGGATTATGCCCAAAATACTTTCATCCGCGTGCATACCGATACTGGTTTCTACGGTGTGGGCGAATGTTCGGCTTTCCCTATGATTGTTGGCGAAACGCAGGATACCTGCCTGGTGATGGCTAAGGAATTTGCCCGGTTGTGGAAAGGACAGGACGCCCTGGATATCCCCGCGCGTTTACAGCAATTAGACAATTTTACTGCTGGTAACACCACCATAAAAAGCGCCTTTGATATGGCCTTGTACGATATTGCCGCCAAAAACGCCGGTTTACCGCTATGGCAATTTTTAGGTGGTACACCGCGGGCGGTTGAGAGTGATATTACCGTAGGTATAGCCAATCCCGAAGTGATGGCCCAACGCGCGCTGGCTTTCCGGAGGGAAGGAGCGAACTACCTGAAGGTGAAATTAGGGAAGGACGCCGCAGAAGATGTGGAACGCATCCGCCAGATCCGTGAAGCGGTTGGCCCGGATATGATCATTCGTATTGATGCCAACCAGGGCTGGAATTTTGATGATGCGGTTTATGCTTTACAGGCTTTGGGTGAATATGGCATAGAGTTTTGCGAACAACCCATGCGAACCTGGTTTGATGATCGCCTGCCCGAGTTGATGCAGCTATCGCCGGTGAAGATTATGGCCGATGAAAGCGTTTATAACCATTACGATGCACTGAAGCAAATGAAAACCAATTCGTGCCACTACATTAATATTAAGCTGGCCAAATCGGGCGGGATAAACGAAGCGATAAAGATCCATGATGCGGCTGCCCAACGGGGGATACCTTGTATGATGGGTGGCATGCTGGAAAGCCGTATAGCATTAAGCGCCAAACTGCATTTGGTATACGCCAGCCCTAATATCCGGTTTTTTGATATGGATACCTGCAAGCTGGGCCATCTGGAAGATCCTTGTATGGGCGGTGTTACCTACGATGGGTACTTCCTGAAAATGCCCGATGCCACAGGCATAGGCGCCGACGCGGATGAGGCATTTCTATCGAAATGCGAGTGTTTTAGTGTTTAGAGCCAGGATAATAGATCCAGGAATCAGGAAGAATGTTAAGGTCTGCCCTGATTCTTGGATCTATCACTCTTGTGTCTAAACTTAATGCCTCGGCCTTTTAGGGTTAAAGGCAACCAGGTATTGTAGCTCGGTATTATTGGTGCCACCGGTTTGCAGGTTATTCCGAATGTCGGATTTTACTTGGATCAGCTTATCCTTTACCAGGCCAAACATCTCCGATAAAATTTCGGGCAAAACCTTGGCGGCAATGGTTGGGTGGTATCTTTTTTCAATAAATACCTTTTCGTCTTGCGTGGCCACGTTAAGTTCCCAACCCTCATCCGGCTTAAAGCCAAATTCGCGGGCGGTATTGTTTAAATCGTATACATACATTGCTGCCTGCATTTCTACTCCCTTATTGGTTGCCATAATTATTTCTTTTTAGAAGGAATATTATCAACTGATGATGAACGGCTTTTGCCGGCCTGGTAATCTGATGGTGCGCCTTTGCCTACAGGGTTAGGTAGTTTCTTAGTTTCTTTTTTGGCGCCTTTGTCTTTACTCATGGTAATGTTATTTATAGGGATTAAATTATATTAAAAATAAGGTCATCCTTTTTGTGGATGAAAAAACGAAATGGTAATAGAATATTGGGATTCTAATGCCTGTAAATTGTCCTGATGTTAGTATAGCAAAAAGCTTAAATACTGCCGGATCAGAAAACTGGCAATGCCTAAGTAAATAGGAATGAGTGTGGGTTATTTTTGAATTTTAATAAAGGTAGGCTTTTATTTGAACAATGTACGCTTAATTGCATATTAGTTTAATAATGGCTTAAATGCCCGCAATTAACCCGGTAAGGTAATGCCTTTGGTGGTACTTAAAAAAAAATAGCGATGGGGTTAAACCATCGCTATCAAAAAAATCTCACTAATGACTAATGACTAATGACTAATGACTAATGACTAATGACTAATGACTAAT
>JAZKAO010000014.1:0-132551 GCA_040389105.1 Bacteroidota bacterium | reverse complement strand
AGCCGGAGGGATTCGAACCCTCGTCCAAACATGGTATAAGGTAAGCTTTCTACATGCTTAGTTCTGTTAAATTGTAGGGAAGGGGAAGGTCAGTAACTCACCTATACCTTCTTCCTTAGGTACTGTTTCTCGTTTGCCTTCCGTACCACCGGCAAACCAGTTCCATCTTACGATGCCCCTGATGCCGGCCCGATGAAACGGAAAACCGGCGGGACAAAAGCTATGCTAATTCTAAATTAGGCAGCTAAGGCGTAGTTATTTTCGCCATTTGTGGTTTTGAGCGTTCTGATTATAGCGCTAATTCACCCAACGCGCTGTATGCTTACTTACTTATCTCCATCCTGTCAATTCCGGTCGACCCCATTTTTAAGTCTTAAGCCGGGAGTTTTAAGTCCTGAATTAAATAGTGATACAAATATACAAATTATAAACCCTATTTGCAGACCAGTACCATGTAATATTACCCGGAATGAAAACTAATTGATGTTTATGTTACTCTTATCAGGGCCTGTCCCTCAAAAGCAATCCCCGGCCAACCGTGAACCATAAATTGCCTGATATTTTGATGGTCGGCACCACCGGGATTATCCAAAACCGACTGGTAATGTTCGGCAAATAAGGATAAGGTATCTTCCTTGCCTAAATCGTTTAATTGGGCGAAAGCGAAAACCCGGGCGCTTCCCTGGTTTTGTGTCGCTTCGTTATAGGCATCGCCGTTTTTAAAAGCCGTTGGCTGATGTTGATAGCGTGTGTCTATAAATTCAAGCACGTTTTTAAATACAACGGATTTGTCTTTTACGTTTTCGAGCAGGAGGTTTAGTTGTTCTGTCATTAAGAATAATATTTATTAATTAATCCAAACAATAAAGGTTCATGATCAAATCATGAACCTTTATTGTTAAAAAAAATGTTTCCTTATTTCACCTCCGCGCTCAAAGCTTCAGCCTTGGCAGCTTCAGTCCGGCCCGGATAAACTTTCAAAGCTTCTTCTAAACAAACCATAGCACTTTGCAAATCATCCGTATTTAATACGTATGCCATGCGCACTTCGTTACTGCCTGCACCGGCGGTACTGTAAAAGCCGGTTGCGGGGGCCATCATTACGGTTTGGTTATGGTGATCAAAACTTTCCAGTATCCATTGGCAAAATTTATCGGCATTATCTATCGGTAGCTTGGCCACCACATAAAACGCGCCACCCGGGTTAGGGCAGTAAACGCCATCCATTTTGTTAAGCGCGCTCACCAGTATATCCCGGCGATGGGTGTATTCGGTATTTACAGCTTCAAAATAGCTGTCGGGGGTATCAACAGCAGCTTCACCGGCAATTTGTTCAACCATACCGGGGCTTAAGCGTGCCTGGGCAAATTTTAAACCAGCGGCAATTACAGCCTTATTTTTGGTGATCATGCAACCCAGCCGGGCACCACAGGCGCTGTAGCGCTTGCTTACGGTATCCATCACAATTACGTTTTCATCAATACCGGCTAAGTGCATGGGAGAAATAAACTCGCGGCCATCATAGCAAAACTCGCGGTAAGCTTCATCGCTAAAAAGGTACAAGTCGTATTTAAGAGCCAATTCTTTTAGCGCGTTTAATTCATCGGCACTATATAAATAACCGGTTGGGTTATTGGGGTTGCAGATAATTATCGCCTTTGTTTTAGGGGTGATCAGCTTTTCAAATTCGCTGATGGCAGGCAGGGCAAAACCATTATCAATATACGATAGGATAGGTTTTACTACAATATCGCTTTCGCAGGCAAAGCCATTATAATTAGCATAAAACGGCTCGGGGATAATCACTTCATCACCAGGGTCAAGGCAGGCCATCATGGCTATAGTAATCGCTTCCGATCCGCCAACGGTAACAATAATATTTTCGGGACTGATATTATAGCCCAGCTTGTTATAATAGCTAACCAGTTTTTTGCGATAGGATAGCGTCCCTTCGGATGGGGTATAAGCCCAAACTTTAAAGTCAATATTCTTTATCGCGTTCAGCATCCCTTCCGGCGTTTCAATATCCGGCTGGCCGATATTTAAATGGTATACTTTTTTGCCTTCCTGTTTTGCCTTATCGGCAAAGGGGGTTAACTTACGTATAGGCGATGCGGGCATTTGCTGTCCCTTTGATGATATTTTTGGCATGGCACAAAATTAATAAAAAAACAGGATACAGGCTAAAACAAACAAAAGCGCCCCGGTATTGGGGGCGCTTTTGTTTTATGTTGTTTAAATATAAATTTTAATTATTTACCAATGGCTTTGTCGGCAGTAGCCGGGGTGGCAATTACTTCACCAACTATATACAAAATTTTTGTTGGGGTAGCCGCGTTTGATGTAACGGTGATGGTTTTAGTAAACGGTTGTGCTACAGCAGCATTGTAAGTGATTTTAATGGTGCCTTTATCGCCTTTTTTTACCGGTGTTTTGGTATAATCGGCAATGGTACAGCCGCAGGTTGGTTGTACAGCAGTTAATATCAGTGGCTGCTCGCCAACATTGGTGTATTCAAACAGGGTAGTAACCGGCTTACCCTGGGCAATTTTACCAAAGTCGTGTTTCTCTTCGTTAAATTTAAACTCAGGTTTTGTATTATCCTGGGCCGTAGCAGCAAATGTAAAACCTAACACCACTGCGCATAATATGATCAACTTTTTCATGTTCGTTTTGTTTATACACAAATATATAGATTTATTTTAAAGCAAATAGTTTATTTGCTTCACAATTTTATTCGAGTGGATTTTATGCCATTTACAAAATAGAATTTCCTAATTTTACCACCTTAACAGAATATTATATATGCCTGAAACCATAATACATGCTACCAGCAGGTTTGACGCATCTGAACTAAGTTTTGAAGAGTTCAGAAAGATCGTGATCAATGATTATCGTATTGGTTTTGAAAGCCGCCAGGCCAGTATACTGGGCAGGCGCGAGGTATTAACTGGTAAAGCCAAATTTGGCATTTTTGGCGATGGTAAGGAAGTGGCACAACTGGCTATGGCCAAGGCCTTTAAGGCCGGCGACTGGCGCGCGGGTTACTACCGCGACCAAACCTTTATGTTTGCCACAGGTATGAGCAATTTAAAGGAGTTTTTTGCCCAGTTATATGCTAACCCTGATATTGAAAAAGACCCCGCATCGGCCGGAAGGCAAATGAATTGCCACTATGCTACACGTTATGTAGATACCAATGGCAATTGGGTAAACCAGGCCGAAAGCATGAACTGCTCGGCCGATATATCAACCACAGGCGGGCACATGCCACGCTTGCTGGGCCTGGCTTATGCATCTAAATTATACCGCCAGAATAAAGAACTCGGCTATTTAAAAAACTTCTCGGTAAACGGTAACGAGGTGGCTTTTGGTACCATTGGTAACGGCGCTACATCCGAGGGTTTATTTTTCGAATCGCTGAACGCTGCCGGGGTATTACAGGTACCTATGGCTATCTCTGTTTGGGATGATGCTTACGCGATATCTGTACCCGCCAGTTTACAAACCACTAAGGAGGATATATCCGAGATATTAAAAGGTTTCCAACGCGAGGAGGGCACCAACGGGTACGAAATATTTAAGGTACGCGGATGGGATTACGCCGCTTTATGCGATACCTATGCACGTGCTATTGAAGTTTGCCGTACCGAACATGTGCCCGTACTGATCCACGTAATAGAAATGACACAGCCGCAGGGGCACTCTACCTCGGGCTCGCACGAGCGGTATAAATCTAAAGACCGCCTGGCCTGGGAAGCCGACCACGATTGCTTGCTGCAAATGCGCAAATGGATGATCACATCGGCCATTAGTAACGATGAGGAGATAGACGAACTGGAGGCTACAGCCAAAAGAACCGTTCGTGATGCCCAGCGCGAAACCTGGAATGAACTGGCCGGCGAGATTAAATCAGAATTAGGAGAAGCTTCGGCTTTAATAAACGACTTAGCTGCACAATCAGCCAAAAAGGATGAATTACTGGAGGTGGCTTCAGCCATGGAGCGTTCGGTTGATCCGGGCCGGGCCGATGTAGTGATGGCCGCGCGCAAGGCATTGCGGGTAACCCTCGGCGAAAACAGCGGTGCTAAGGACGAGCTGAAAGCCTGGCTGCAACAACAGACAGGTTTAAATACCGAACGCTTTAATTCCAAACTATTTACCGGTACGCCATTTTCGCCTTTGAATGTGCCGGTAGTGCCTGCTATATACGACCAGGAAGCACGCCTACTGGATGGCCGCGAGGTATTGAACGCCTGTTTTGATGCTAATTTTGAGCGCGATAAGGCCATTGTTGCCTTTGGCGAAGATGTTGGCTCGATTGGTGATGTGAACCAGGGCTTTGCCGGTTTGCAAGCCAAATATGGCGATCTGCGCATTAGTGATACCGGTATCCGCGAAGCTACCATAATAGGGCAGGGCATGGGTTTATCCATGCGTGGCTTAAAACCTATTGCCGAAATACAATATCTTGATTACCTGCTATATGCCGTTACTGTTTTAAGCGATGATTTAGCCAGTTTAAGCTACCGCACCCGCGGCGGGCAAAAAGCACCGCTTATTATCCGTACACGCGGGCACCGTTTAGAGGGCATCTGGCATTCGGGCTCGCCACTGGGTATGATATTAAATACCATGCGCGGGCTGCATGTTTGCGTTCCCCGTAATATGACCCAGGCTGCCGGGATGTACAATACCCTGTTACGCGGCGATGAACCGGCCATTGTGATTGAAAGCCTGAACGGTTACCGCTTAAAAGAAAAATTACCGACCAACCCCGGCGAATTTACGGTACCGCTTGGTATTGCCGAGGTGGTGAAAGAGGGAAGCGATATTACAGTTGTATCGTACGGATCGACCCTGCGCATTGTAATGGAAGCCGCCGCCGAACTGGAAACTATGGGTATCAGTGTGGAAGTAATAGATCCGCAAACACTGTATCCGTTCGATAGGACCAAGGTTTGTAATACTTCCCTTAAAAAAACCAGTAAACTATTAATTATAGACGAGGATATCCCCGGTGGTGGTTCGGCCTACCTGTTGCAACAGATATTGGAAAACCAGGGCGGCTATTACGCTTTAGATGCCCAACCAAAAACCTTGTGCGGCAAGGAACACCGCCCGCCTTATGGATCGGACGGGGATTATTTCAGCAAACCATCGCTGGATGATGTGGTAGAAACCGTTTATACCATGATGAGCGAAGCTAACCCGGGGAAATATCCGGCTATTTATTAGTAGTAATTCATGGCTTGGTTTCCTTATGAAAAGTACACGTTAAATAGTAAGTTGGCTTCAGGTCAGATTAGGAAAAAAATTGAATCTAAAATTCCGGATGATATTGATATAGATCCGGAAGCATTTACCGTTCTGTTTGTAAACGAAAGAAATACCGACTGTTTTGAAGTGGATTTTTTATCGGATCATTTTATAGTCAAAGAAAAGGTTGATGTGACTTTTGGAGGATATAGGAATTCATTTCGACCGGAAGCCATTGTGGAATTTCGGGATAATTCAACTGGTACTACAAATCAAATAGTGATTAAACCCGTTTTAGGTGTGATTATTATAACATGTGCCATGTTGTGTTTTGTTTTAATTGCAGGTGTAACACTATTATTCACCAATAAGGTACGCGATGGAGTATTGGTTTTATCAATATTTCCAACATTCGCGTATTTATTAGCTACTTTTTCATTTAATGTTGAGTTAGGTAAAATCGAATATTTTATCAATTATTTACTTGAAATCGAATTTTCCGATTAACTAACTTTCTTTTCAAAAAATTATATCAACTCTCCTAATCTTTTACCTTTGCATCCTTAATTACCTTATATGGATAGTAACACTTTTTCAATCGTTTCAAATACTATAAAAAATCGTCGCAGCATTAAACCTGCTATGATGAATGGCAATAAAATACCTAACGGCCACGTAGCCGCGCTATTAGAACTGGCCGACTGGGCACCTAACCACGGCAATACCCAACCATGGCAGTTTGTGGTGTATGCCGATGCAGCCAAGTTTTGCGCGCAGCATGCCGAATTATACCAGCAAAATACCGCTGCCGAAAACTTTAACCCAACCACTTTTACAAACCTGACACACATGGGCGATAAGGTATCGCACATAGTAATAGCCAGCATGAAACGCGGCGATTTACCTAAAATTCCACCATTCGAGGAAGTTGCGGCGGCATCAGCAGCGGTACAAAACCTGCTGATAGGCGCTACCGCGTTAAATATCGCTTCGTTTTGGAGTACCGGCGGCATGACCCTGCGCCCCGAATTTAAGGCCTTTTTAGAACTGGGTGATGATGATAACGTGTTGGGTATATTATACTTAGGTTATGCCGATGAGCATCCTGAAGGCAAGCGTAAAGTACCTGTTGAAGATAAGGTGAAGTGGGTAGCTTGATTTGTTAATTAAAGGTAAACTTACTTTCGTTAAAGTGTATTTCTGTTGATAAAATTTGGTGCGATACATTATATTGTATATATTTGTTTTCACACTTATAAATTTTATAAACCTTTTTGCTGTATTGTTAACCACTTTACTAAGTAAAATATGAGAAAACATTTTTTGTGGGTAATCTGCGCGCTTGTGGTACTATCGGTATCGGTAATCGATATGGGTTTTGCAAATGTGAAAAGCGACAGCACCAAAATTGCGTCAGTAAAAAAATCTAATTCATCTCAAATTGTATTATTTGTCCATTATGTGGATGATATATACCAGTCAGCTGGTTTGGGCCAATCAGGTTTGGATTCGGCCGTGTTTGAGAAAGCAGTAACCGGGTATTATAATTTAAAAATTGCCAACCGCTTACCGGCTAACAGTTCTGTTTTAACCATTGTTGATTTCAATAAATCAAGCACTACCAAACGGATGTGGATTGTTGATCTGCAAAAACGTAAACTGGTATTAAATACCTGGGTTGCACACGGGCAGGGCAGTGGTGCCGATATGGCCAACGAGTTTTCGAACAACGAAGAATCGCACCAAAGCAGCTTAGGCTTTTATATTACCGATGATATTTATGTTGGTAAGCATGGCCGGTCGTTACGATTAGATGGTGTAGATGAGGGCTTTAACGATAAGGCCCGCGAACGCGCCATTGTATTACACGGTGCCGAATATGTAAATAAGAATACCATCGATCAGTTAGGCCGCCTTGGCCGCAGCTTCGGCTGCCCGGCGGTATCAAGCGAAGTAGTGGAGCAGGTAATTGAAACCGTGAAGAATAAAAATTTATTGTTTATTACCGGTAACGATAATGCTTATACATCTAAATACTTAGATGAAGATCAGGCCGCCAAATTTGCATTTGCAGATAGCAGCTTTAACCTGGTAAAGGATGTGCTTACCAACTAACCAATTATAAACCCACTTGGGTTAGCCCGTCAATTAACCATTGACGGGCTTTTTTGTGGCTAAAAGTATTGTTATTTATTAAGCTTGTTGAAGGACGAGAGGCAGGGCTCGGCACCAGTAAAATCAACTGAAATAGTGTAAACCGTGTTCTTTTATAACTATCTTATTATCAATTATTTAAAATAAAATGATACTAAAAAGTGTAAA
This sequence comes from Bacteroidota bacterium, assembly GCA_040389105.1. GTDB lineage: Bacteria > Bacteroidota > Bacteroidia > Sphingobacteriales > Sphingobacteriaceae > Mucilaginibacter. The sequence continues at coordinate 124,970 of JAZKAO010000014.1, read as the reverse complement.
CTTTGTGTAAACCCTGTTCGCCCTGCTTTTGGGTGCTCGTTTGCTTAGCACAGGGATGTCACGGTGAGCTTGTCGAACCATGGTAGGCAGGCCCTCCGCACCACCCTTCGACCAGCGTGACACGCTCTATCTGTCATTTCACCTTCAAAGTCCCGCCGGGATTTGATAACAGGGTGACACCTCCTTTCATTAAGCATTACATACCAGCCATTTTTTGGAGGTGCGCAAATAGCACAATATCTAATCCATAAACATCGGGCCTAAATTGTAGTTGCCCGCTTTCATCGGCCCAACAGGTTATATAGGTAATGTACACCGGTACTTTTGGCGATATAGCTAAATCGGTAGGCTCAACTTTATCCTCGCTCATTAACTTCTCTACCAAAGTGTATTTTTTGGTGCCATCGCCAAATAAGGCTTTGGCAAAGTCTAATGGTTTTTCCAGGCGTACACAGCCATGGCTTATCGCACGCATACTTTGGTTAAAGGCCAGTTTTGCAGGGGTATCGTGCAGGTAAACGCTGCTTTTATTAGGAAACAGAAACTTGATCTTACCGAGCGAATTATCGGCACCCGGCTGTTGTTTAAATGAATATTCTGTAGCCGAATTGGCATCCCATTTAATCGTCTCGGGATCTTCAATTAGCTTGCCATTCTTATAAACATTAATGTTTTTGTTAGATAGGTAGTAAGGGTCTTTCTGCGCTTCAACAATAATTTCCTTACCGGCAATACTTTCGGGGATATTCCATACCGGGTTTACCTGTGCTTCGTTAATCATACTGTTAAGTTGCGGCGTTTCGCGCGAGAATGGGCGGTCAACCTTATCACTGTCATCATATTCAACCAGTGTATTAGCATGGTCTTTATTGCGGCCTTCGCCCACGCAAACTTTCATATTTAGTTCCGATTTGCCGGCATTCATAATATTTAGCTGAAAATCGGGGATGTTGACGATCACATAACGGCTTTCCGATGGTTTGTTTTTCCACCTCAGGCGTTCCAGGTTTACAGCCAATACGCGCTGGGTTTCCTGTGTGGTCATCCCCGGGGCGGTATAACCATCTTGCAGTGATTTTTGGATAGCTAAATATTGCGGGTCTGTAGGCTGGATACTATCCAAATAACTTTTAAAATTAGTTACCGCAAAAACATGGTTCATAAAGATGCTATCCGGGCGCTTGGTTTGCGTAAAATACCGTGCGTATATTTTCCGCGGGTTGATCACCCCATACTGCATAGCGTTTGAGTAGTTAATAAGGGAGTTAGCCAGCAGTAATTCCAGTTGAGCAATATCGCGATAGGCCTCATTTAAATTCTTAATGCCCTTTTTATTATAAAAGCGATGCAATAAGGTATCAATTTCGGCAGTCTGAAATATTCTCGGATCTAAGCCATGCTGGTTAGCTTTATTATAGCAATTCAGTATAGCCTTCACATCATCATTAGGGAAATGATCCATCACTAATGTAGGGTCAAATTCATTGCTTTGATAATAGGCGCTGATAATGGCTGCATTATTCAGTTTTGATTTTTGTTGCGCAAGCACCTCCTGAAATATTGGCGTAAAGCCTTCGGGGGTAACATCTTTAAAAACTTTATTCTTGGTTTTCAAGAATAGGGTTTTACCCATATCCGACCGGGATTTTTTACAGCTTTGAAAAGTGATGGTTAAGGTAAGTAGTAAGCAAAGTGCGAAAATTGAGCGGCCATTTTTAGCCATAGGTATGTTTAATATCATTTGGGTTTAATTATATTTTAATTATATCAATGTTTGTACCATAATAGGGCATAGTGGTGTTTTAAGCTAATTAATCATATATATTATAAATATATTAGGGCTGTAGTTGGCAATTTAATACACATAACCATATATAATAGGTCAGTATGAGTAAAATAACCCCACCCGAAGTATGGCTGCGTGGGCCGCTGCCCGGCATCCCGGCCTTATTACAACCTGTAGCCCACGCACTGCTGCAAGCCCGCGAAGAAATTGGTGCCATATTAATTGATTTCCCGGAAGATAAGCTATGGGATAAATTGGCAGACTTGGCCTCTGTTGGTTTTCATCTACAGCATCTTACAGGGGTATTGGATAGGTTGTTTACCTACGCATCAGGGGGGATTCTGGATGCCGATCAGTTAAATTACCTGGCAACCGAAGGTGAAAACCATGAGACGGATTTAGCAGCGTTAATTAATGCTTTTAATATACAAGTTGATAAAGCCATTGCCCAGCTTAATGAAACCTATGAGCAAACTTTAACCGAAGTAAGGGGAGTGGGTCGCGCGCAAATCCCATCAACCGTAATTGGTTTATTGGTACATGCAGCCGAGCATACCATGCGGCATACAGGTCAATTGTTGGTTACGGTACGGGTATTGGGCAGTCAGGTATAAAAAAGTAGGGTGTCATGGTGAGCCTGTCGAACCATGGTGGGCAGGCCTACGCACGCACCCTTCGACAGGCTCAGGGTGACACCCTATAGGTAGAGTTTGGTTCCTACTTTATAAACAGCAACTCCCTAAACTTAGGCAATGGCCATAAAGCATCGTCAACTAACTGTTCCAGCTTATCTACGTGGTAGCGTATCGGCTGAAAGTGGGTTTTTACCTTTTCATCATAAGCTATGGCTTTATCGCGGCTATCTTCAATAATGTTAGCCTTTTTGCGTTCATCAATTAAATGCTCTACATTGCTTTTAATAAAGTTTACATGTTCGGCAATTTTGGTAATGATATCGGTCTGCGCCGCATAAGTTTCCTTAGGGAAGCCCAGTTCTTTTAAACCGATCACGTTTTCCACCAGTTTGGTCTGATAGCTGATAGCAGCCGGGATAATCACGTTATTCACCAGTTCGCCAATTACACGGGCTTCAATTTGTAGTTTTTTGTAAAAGCTTTCCAGTAAAATCTCGTGGCGGGCATGTGCCTCGCGTTTGCTATATACACCGGTTTCCTCAAATAAACGCTCTGTTTTATCAGATAATAAGGCATCCAACGATTTTGGTGTGGTTTTGATATTGCTTAAGCCGCGGCCCATTGCTTCTTTTTCCCATTCTTCGCTATAGCCATTGCCCTCAAAACGGATAGATTTTGATTCCTTAATGCACTTTTTGATCACAGTTAATAAGGCTACATCCTTCTTTTCGCCCTTGCGAATTAACTTATCTACATCGTACTTGAATTTACGCAACTGGTCGGCCACAATTAAATTCAGGATCGTCATAGGGTTGGCCGAGTTGGCCGATGAACCTACCGCGCGCAATTCAAATTTATTACCGGTAAACGCGAAAGGAGAGGTGCGGTTACGGTCGGTATTATCCTTTAGTATTTGCGGTACTTTAGGGATGCCTTGCCATAGTAAGCTATCATCCTTTATTTTTTTGCTGATGCGCGATGTTTCAATTTCATCCAGAACATCATTTAACTGGCTGCCTAAAAATATAGATATAATAGCAGGGGGGGCTTCGTTAGCGCCAAGTCGGTGATCGTTATTTACTGATGCGATAGAGGCACGCAGCAGATCGGCATGTTCATGCACCGCTTTAATAATGTTTACAAAAAAGGTTAAAAACATCAGATTATTCTTCGGGGTTTTGCCCGGCGATAACAAGTTTTTACCCGTATTGGTAATCATCGACCAGTTATTATGCTTGCCCGATCCATTAATGCCAGCATAAGGCTTCTCGTGCAGCAGTACCTTAAAGTTATGGCGCTTGGCTACCCTATCCATCAAATCCATTAACAACTGGTTATGATCAATAGCCAGGTTAATTTCCTCGTATACTGGCGCGCACTCAAATTGCGATGGGGCAACCTCGTTGTGGCGGGTTTTTAAAGGTATGCCTAATAATAAGGCCTCGGTTTCCATATCCTGCATATAGGCATATACCCGCTCGGGTATCGAACCAAAGTAATGATCCTCTAACTGCTGGTTTTTAGCCGACATGTGGCCAAACAGGGTGCGACCCGTTAGGTACAGATCGGGCCTTGCATTAAATAAGGCAAGGTCAACCAAAAAATATTCCTGCTCGATACCCAACGATGGGTTTACCTTTTCAATGCTTTTATCAAAATAATGGCAAACATCTACAGCCGCCTTATTTAATACACTCAGGGTTTTTAAAAGCGGCACTTTATAATCCAGCGCTTCGCCGGTGTACGAAACAAATACAGTTGGGATACACAAGGTACGCCCCATTATAAAGGCAGGGGATGAGGGATCCCAGGCGGTATAGCCACGGGCCTCAAAGGTATTACGGATCCCGCCGCTGGGGAAGCTGGATGCATCAGGTTCCTGCTGTGCCAGGGCATCGCCGCTAAAACGTTCTATTACGCCATCGGCGGTAGGTTCAAAAAATGCGTCGTGTTTTTCGGCGGTAGAGCCGGTAAGCGGTTGGAACCAGTGGGTGTAATGGGTGGCTCCTTTTCCAATGGCCCAGCTTTTCATGGCCGATGCTATTTGTTCTGCTGTTTCGCGCGCTATTGGCTCGCCGTCATCAACAGAGTTCATGATGCTTTGGTAAGCGTCGCCCGATAAATATTCCTTTAGTTTCTTATTATCGAAAACATTTGCGCCAAAATAGTCGGAAATTTTACTGGATGGCGTTTTTACCTCCGGAATTGTCCTTGTTAGCACAGTTTCGAGTGCTTTAAATCGAAAATTTGTCATTTTTTAGGTGATTGATGATCAAAAATAGATTAATCTGGCCAGAAAACCCGAAAAAAACGAGAAAAGTATAAAATAAATTAGCAAGCCTGATTGAACCTGCTGATAGTTGACAGACGGAGAAATTGCATCTTTTCTATACGTTTTTTATAAAATTCTACTAAAAACATGGATTTTATATGATAAGATGCTATAATGGTGCTTTATTTTTGAGTTTTACCGTATTTGTTACTGAAATTTTAAAAATGTGTAAAATATGAAGCTAAAAACATTAATTGTTTTAATAAAATCATAAAATTTAGCAAAAAACACATTTATTTTATATTAATGTTTTGCTTTATTGAAAAGATATTCATAATTTCATAAAAATATTAATAAAAATCATTGTAAAATTTAAAAAAGATATGATTTTGGTAATGTAATTGAAAATAAAAGCAATCATTATCGTGAAAACACAAATTTCTTAAATTATATAAATGCATTTTGGTAAATATTCAGCTCTTGGATTTATTTAATCGTTCACATATCATTCTAACTAACTAAATTTTTAAAACAATGGAAGTAAACTTCACAAAAAACAAGTTCTTCGACCAGTTCCGACAACTGACGCGAGAAAAATGGAAACTTGGCGCAACTATTTTCACAGGCAAGCTACTTGGGTTAGCCCTTGTATTTATTGCCATGATGGTAGTACCCGGATTAATTTCCACAAAGGCACATGCGGCCGAAACTTACACGGCGCACGAAACATCAATGATCAATACCGTAAATACGATATGGACATTGGTAGCCGCATTTTTAGTATTCGGTATGCAGGCCGGCTTTGTTATGCTGGAAGCAGGCTTTGCCCGCAAAAAGGAGACTGTTAACATTTTGATGGAGTGTATTTACGATACCTGTTTGTGCGGTATATTGTTTTGGGCTGTAGGTTATGCCTTTATGTTTGGCAACGGCAACGGATTTATTGGCTGGGGTGGTGCTGACGGTAAAAACTGGTTCTTTTTACAAAATACCCCTGCTACTTATGGCAGCACCGGTATCCCTGTACTTGCGCACTGGATATTCCAGTATGCATTTGCCGATACCTGCTCAACCATTGTATCTGGCGCAATGATCGGTCGTACAAGCTTCCGTGGCGATATTCTTTACAGTATCGGTATCACCGGCTTTATCTACCCAATAATTGGCCACTGGGCCTGGGGTCCTGATGGCTGGTTGGTAGCCAAAGGTTTCCTTGATTTTGCAGGCTCAACCGTAGTACACACTATTGGTGGTATGGCATCATTAGCCGGTGCAATAGTTTTAGGCCCACGGCTTGGGCGCATATTTAAACGTGATGATAAAATTAAAGGGGGGATGCCGCCGGCACACAACCTTACCATTGCCGCTGTAGGTGGTTTTATTTTATGGTTTGGCTGGTACGGTTTTAACCCGGGCAGTACCTTATCGGCCATGGATGGTGCCGGTATAGGCCGTGTTGCAGCTAATACTACACTTGCAGCTTGCGCAGGCGGTATGGTTGCTATGTATATGGCGCTATGGTTTGGTGCTACCAAAGGTAAATTTGATGTTGGCTTTACCGTAAACGGTTTCCTGGCCGGTTTAGTTGCTATTACTTGCCCTTGTTACTGGGTTAGCCCGCTTGGCGCTATTGGTTTAGGTGCCGTATCGGGTGTTATTGTTTACCTGGGTACTATTTTATTAGAGCATATACGTATAGACGATCCGGTTGGTGCGGTGCCTGTACACGGCTTAAACGGTATATGGGGTACACTTTCCTTAGGCTTTTTTGCTTCAGGTCAGTATGGTTTTACCGGCCCAACAGGTCCGGATAACTCGCATCCGGTAACCGGTTTATTGTATGGTGGTGGTTTTGATGTATTAAAAGCGCAGCTAATAGGTAGCGGCAGTATTACACTGGCAACCTTTGGCGTAGCTTTAATTATGATGTTTATCATCAAAAAACTACCTCATCCTTGGAGCCTGCGTGTGGAAGAACATGGCGAACTGATGAAAGGTGGTATCGATGTATTTGAACACGGTGCCGAAGCTTATCCTGCCGATGAGGACGAGGATGTTAGCTTAAGCGGATTGTTTGAATCAGGCGTTAAAGCCCCGTTAGCATAATGATATGATTTTAGCCGTGCGGATAAGGAAGATCCATATCCGCACGGTTTTAATAAAGATCATATCACCATTAAACTGCTTGCGTGTAAAAGCTATCTCGCTCCGTGTTTAAATAAGCAGTTAAGAATTATAATTATCACACAATTTAATCAGCCTGAAAAACTGACATGGGATGCCTTTGCATCTAATTTTCAACTTAATATTCAATCCTTAACAATTTAAAATTATGAAAAGTAAATTTTTACTATTACTGTCACTCTCGGCAATTACTTATGTTGCCAAAGCCCAGGAAGCGGCCAAAACGGTAGATCCGCCATTAACCATCACCGGTTCGGTAGATACCTATTTCAAATACGATTTTTCAGGGCATAACAATATCCCCACCAGTTTTGCCACCGATCAGGCCTCGTTCTCGATCGGCATGGTTGACCTGGGCCTGAAGAAAAAAGTAGGCAAAGCCTCATTTGTAGGCGAGGTATCCTTCGGCCCGCGCAGCGATCAATCCATCCCTGTAGCTACCAACCATATCCAAAACTTGTATGTAGGTTACGATTTGACCGATAAGCTGAATGTAACCGCCGGTTATATGGCTACTTTTGTAGGATATGAAGTAATAGCCCCAAGCGGTAACTTCAACTACTCTACCTCGTACCTGTTCACCAACGGCCCGTTCCAAAATGCCGGTGTAAAGTTAACCTACGCTTTCTCGGATAAAGTAAGCTTAATGGCCGGCTTGTTTAACGATTACTGGAATGTTTATACCTCGGCCGGAAAGATCAACACTTTTGGCGCGCAGCTGATGGTAGCCCCGGCAAAAGGCTGGACCGCCTATATCAACCTGGCCACCGGCCCGGTATCGGGTACCGAAGTTGATTTAACCACCGCTTACCAAATTACCGACATGTTTAAACTGGGGCTGAACGTAGCTGATTTCAGCGCGCCAACGGCTGTTAAAGGCGGCTTTACCGGTGTGGCCTTGTATCCGCAAGTAGCGGTATCACCTGCTGTAACCTTAGGTTTAAGGGGCGAGTACTTTAAAACCAAGGTAGGCGGCTTAGTAACCGCCGGCCCGGCAGCAGGCGATTCGGTAACCGGTTTAACCTTTACAGCAAACATAAAAGGCGGCCCGCTGACTTTTATCCCGGAAGTAAGGTTAGATAACGGATCAAAAACGATGTTTACCGATAACAAGGGCGTTGCCACCAAATCGGCATCGCAATTTGCATTGGCTGCCGTTTACGCGTTTTAATAAAACATATTGCTAAAACAAAAGCCGCCCTGATAAACCGGGGCGGCTTTTGCTTTATTAATTAAAGCGCTTTTGGAAATGCTATCAATTTTCAAGTAATTGCATTATAATCGGTGAAATCACCCCCAGTAATCTGTGAAATCAAAAGATATGAAAAATCTGTTTTTAGTATTAGCTATGATGCTTGCCGGCAAATTTGCGCTTGCCCAAAAAGAATTGGTCACTTTAGATGAGCATAATAAATATATTTTTTACCAGGTTGCCGATATGCCAGGCGTAACCGCCGATACCTTATATAACAGGACTATGGGCGGTTTAAAAACTAATAAACTTTTTAAGGGCATTAAACCCGTTGTTACCGCGGGCTCATCCATCACATTAAAATCAAAGTTCACCTTATATAGTAGCCTTACTGTTGCCAAACATGAAGTAGGGGATATCTCCTACACTTTGGTAACCGAATTTAAGGATGGCAAATATCGCTATTGGTTAACCGATTTTGTTTTTATGCCCTACCAGCGTACCCGTTATGGGGTATATGCTAAAATCCCGAATGGTGACATGACTCTGGAGGTTGTCAAAACCAAGTATGATGCTAAAATATTTGATAGTTATTTGGAACAAATTGCAAAGTATGGTAAGGATTTAGGCGATGAAATGAAGATTTACACCGCTACACCTATAAAAACTAAGCCACAACCCCCCAAGGTTGATACCAGAAAATGGTAACTAAATTATTAGTTTTAAAATAAAAGTATGCGTATATTTGAAAACTAATAATTTAGTTTATTGATTATTGAAAATATCTGAAAAGTACATGATGTGATGATTTCTCGCAATTTTATAGTTTAAATTGGCGTTAAATAAGAAATAAATTTCAACCATCATGATAAACTCAGAATTTAATTTGTACAAGAGGGAGTGGCTTTCACTTGTATTTAAAAACCGCAACCAACAATATGGCGCTTACGAGTTACGGAGCCATTATGGCAATGTACTGTCCAGAGCTATGGCTATTACCTTTTTTGCAGTAGCCGCTTTTGGTATTACAGAAACAGTAATTTCCCGCAGCAAGCCAGCAGAAGAACCTCCAATGAAATATATTGATGTGCCAATTGTTCCACCAAAGGACAATACGGTGCATGAAGCAAAAATTAAGGAACAACCAAAGAAACAGGAAGCGGCCCCGGCTAAAGCAACACCTCCGGTTGCTACACAAAAATATGTAGTAATGACACCAACGGCTGAACCAGTAACCGAAGAGCCTAAAGCACTAAATCCTGATATGGCAGTGGGACCGGAAGAGGTAAAGGCAACAGGTAACACAACTGCACAAAATGTGCTGGAAACCGGAAAAGGGGAGGGCCCAGGTACAGGCCCTGGGAACGGGGTGGATAACAACACTTATAATATTGGCGATGGTATACAGGTAATGCCGGAGCCGGTAGGTGGCGAAAAAGCCTGGACTAAATTTTTGCAAAAGAACTTACGTTACCCACCGGTTGCGCAGGAGCAAGGTGTATCGGGCAAAGTATTTATGAGTTTTATTATTGAAAAGGACGGGCATCTTTCTGATTTTACCATTATACGCAAAGGTGGTTATGGTTTTGATGAAGAAGCAAGCCGCGTACTTAAGTTGGCACCGGCCTGGAAACCCGGTCAGCAAAACGGGCAAGCTGTGCGGGTGAGGTACGTAATACCTATCAACTTCCAACTGGCTGAACAATAGTTTTAAGAATTAACCACAAAGGTCATAAAAAGAGAGAAACCAGAAAGAACCATAAAGGCATAGTTTGATTGATTTTGCCTTTATGGTTCTTTGTGAAGAAACTTCGTGACCTTTGTGGTTTAATTCTAACCTATTATCGCGGTATAAAATTCCTCTTTTTCGGTGGTATGTATACTGATCACGCCCGATAAGGCCAGGTTAACTAAAATGCGCTGGGCATTTTTGCGGCTAATGGCAAGCAGTTTGCAAAATTCCTTGATATCAATGCGGTGATGTTGCTCCAGGTATTCAAGCAGTGTTTTCTCATTGGCTGAATATTCAATTAATACCCCCTGGTCATCGGCTGCTCGTTTTAAAACATCAACCACAATTTTGCTGGCCAATACGCTTTTATCCTTCACCCGCACATAAACCCACCATTTACCATCTTCGCCCAGGGCATAATGCGGCTTGGTGGTGCTGTTCTCTATATTTACTACCAGTACCAGCTTATCATCAACATATATTTCCTCAAAAACAGGCTCCAGCGCCGGGCGGATGTAAAGCTGCGCGGCTTTGGTGATCATATATTTCTCCTCGTCCTCAAACTTTACGCCCTTAATAGTTCGGTCATCCGCTACGCCAATTAACAAGCGGCCACCCTTATTATTGGCAAAAGCCACCATGGTTTTAGCTATCTTTTCGCAACGTGTAATAGTTTTTTTAAAGTCTAAGGATACCCCCTCACCATCAAAGATTAGCTTTTTGATATTCATCTTAATTTCTCCTTAGTTCTGTTGGGTAAGATAAGGAGAAAATATTTCCATCCATCTTTCCGGTTTAGTAATAGGGGTAAACCCAAATTGCTGATACAGGCCTTGCGCATCTGCTGTAGCTAACGACCATCGGCGCAAACCCTGCAAATCGGGGTGTGCTTTTATGGTTTGCATCAACCATTTAGATAGTCCCTGGCCACGGTAATTATCCAAAACAAAAACATCGCATATATAAGCAAAGGTGGCTTTATCGGTAACTACACGGGCAAAACCGGCTTGCTTATCCTGGTAATAAATGCCAAAGCAAAGTGATCCTTTAATCGCATTTCGCAGTTTATCGGCCGGGATGCCCTTTGCCCAATACGATTCCTGATCGAGATAGTGGTAGATCAGTTCAAAATCCAACAGGTCGGGATCGTTGGAGATGTGAAATCCATTCTTTTCAAATGCCGCGTCGTTCATTATTATCTTCATATCTGGCGGGTTTCAATTTAATTTTCGCGCATAGGCCTCGGCCTGTACAATTACACATAACTCGTTATGCTTATCAAAAATCTCAATCGGGAAAGTTTTAATAAATTTACCCTCTGTTATCAGCATGTGTTCGGCTTCGGCAATGATTTCATCATTAATTACGATGCTAAAATGCAGGTTAGTAGTAGCCGGTTTTAAATATTGTATCCCGGCCGATTTTAGCCAAACAATTACCTTATGCCCCCGGCGTAAAAATATCTGATGAAACAATAGCGGGTAAAATGGATCGGCAGCGGCAAATAATGTCCCACCAAAAATGGAACCGTTGTAGTTTTTATTAAAAACACTTTTTCTAATACTTACATTTACACCCTTAAAATCCTTTGTAAAAGATTTAACCCAAATGCGTTGGAAGAAAAGTGGTGGATAAAAACGGATCACCCATTTTAAAGCCCTTTCTGAAATTAACATGACGGCTAAATATCACAAAAAAAATGATTAAAGCCCAAATTTGTTGAATATGAATGTAAGTGAAAATAGCTTAATGATTTGCTGTTTCGGCTTATCAGGGTTTATCAGTTAATAACTTCATTAGCTTTTCTTTTATATCATAAATATGTTCGAAACCATTCGGTCTAAAGTAATTGATAGCGAGGGGCTTGCTGCTATCAGGGCCAATAATCAGGATAAAAAAATTGTATTTTGTACCGGTTGTTACGATATATTGCAATCGGGCCACGCCGTGTTTTTTAATCACGCGCGCCAGTTTGGTGATATATTAATTGTAGGTGTAGGCCGCGATAGTACATTAACAGCTTTAAAAGGGCCGGGCCGGCCGGTTAACCCCGAGAATAACCGGGTATACTTGGTTGCAGCTTTGCAGGATGTAGATTATGCCGTTTTAAACGACCCTACCATAGGAGAGGGGAAGGTTGATTTTAAAGAAGTGATTACTGCCTTGCGCCCCGATATCTTTATATTAAATGATGACGACTCGGCTATTACAATTAAACAAGCCTTGTGCGATGAATTAGGTGTGAAAATACAATTAGTAGGCCGGGATGTGCCAACCGAATTACAGGCCACATCAACCTCCAATATCATCAATAAAATAAACCATTCGTATAAAGCTGCCCTGCGTATCGATTTTTCGGGCGGGTGGACGGATGTGCCTTATATTATGCACGGTAAAAAGGGCTATGTATCAAACGTGGCCATTAAACCAATTATCGAATTAAAGAACGGCCATTTTAACTTTTCGGGATACCCACGTGGCAGTGGTTTAAGCACATCAACGGCTGTGAAATTGCTGGAACTGATCAGCGCGCGAAACTATAATGCCGAATCAAAAACATTAACCAATATAGCCGAGGACTTGTTTAACCTGGAAAACAAAGAACTAAACTGGGCTATTGGCCGGCAGGACCAGTACGGTATTGTATTTGGCGGTTTCCATTGCTTTGAATCTGGCGACGATTATTCTAAGCCAATTGATGTTATAGTATCAAGGGAAACGCTGGAAGGCTTCCGTAAAAATTTATTACTGCTGCATACCGGTATATCGCGTAATGCGCAATCGGCGGTAGAGCAGGTTTACGAGAATCATGATACACCTGAAGGCCGTGAAGCATTAGATATTATTGGCGACTGTGGTTTAAAATTTGCACATGCGCTTGCCAAGGGCGATTATATGGAATGTGCCAGCCTGATGGAGCGCAACTGGAATGCCCAAAAGCAATTAGCTAACGCCAGTACTAACGATACACTTGATTTGATGTATGCCTTTGCCAGGAAAAATGGTGCTTATGGTGGCAAGATATGTGGCGCAGGTGGGGGTGGGGCATTTGTGTTTTATTGCGAAGACCCGTTTAAGCTGAAACAAGCCATGAAGCGCAAATTTGTTGATTGCTTTGAAATAGATTTTGAATTTGAGTACGATAATATTAAGCAATTAAACTCTTTGTAAACATTGTTTTTATTGCTTATTAAGCAATAAAAATTGAAAAAACTTAAACAAAGGCTTATTTAAGGGGTTGTAGCCTATGACAGCTATTAATTCATTTATTTAAGATACTTATGAAAAAGCAAATTTTAAGTTTCGCCATTGTGGCGGCCATAATCGGATCAATTGCAGCGGGCTGCGGTTCCGAAAAATCTGCAACAAGCAGTGCCGATAGCGCAAAGAGGGCCGATTCGGCTAAAATGAGCACCCCTGCAAAACCTGATAGTACCATAAAGCAGGATACTGCTAAACACGATACAACAAAAACACCACCAAAAATGTAATACCGGTGGTATACAAAAAAGGCCCCGGATTTCGGGGCCTTTTTTACTTTAAATCGTCAAAGCTGTATTTGGCTACGCTCCAAAATTCATCCAGCGCTATTATCCTTGGTTTAAAAAAGCTGATCAGTTTTGGCCAGTCGTCGCGGTTAAAAATACTGGTATTTGGTAGTTCCTTATAAATGCGACTAACGGTCTTACCCTCAATATCTACATGGTGCAGCTGCCATTCCCAGTCTTCGTTAAGGTAAGTTTGCAGCATGGTTTTTAGCTCCATAAATTGTTCATAAAACAATTCTTGTATGCCTGTATCATAATGTGTTATCTCAATTGCAATCCGTGCCAGCCGGTTCTCGGCCTCCATACGGAAGTATACAAACTTAACACCGGTTTTATAATTCACCCAGTTTACCTTTTCGCCATCGGCCGATAATTGCGGCCTAAGGTACCTGCCAAAGGTAGTCCAGAACTCGTGACGTAATGATGAAGCTTCCGCTTTTGAAAACATGCTGCAATAATAAGAGATTAGCTTTTAATCATGATAAATAACAATAAATTAGCGGGATAATTTTTAAACTTACGTAGTTTTTAAAACTTCATAAGTTTGGACAATACCCGTTAGCCATGAAAAACTTTATTGCTTATTTATTATTATCAGTACTTACCCTACAGTGCTTTAGCCAGTCACCGCCAAAGCCTTATGGCCCATTGCCCACCAAAGCGCAGCTAAATTGGCACGAAACAGAAATGTATTGCCTGATCCATTTTGGCCCCGATACCTTTACCGATAAGGAATGGGGCTATGGCGATGAGGATCCGGCTATTTTTAACCCCAGCAACTTTAACGCTATGCAAATTGTAGGAGCCGCTAAGGCCGGGGGCTTTAAAGGCATTATAGTAGTGGCCAAGCACCACGATGGCTTTTGCCTGTGGCCAACCAAAACTACCGAACACAACATCAGCAAAAGCCCTTATAAAAACGGCAAGGGCGATATACTAAGGGAATACCGCCAGGCCTGCGATAAGCTGGGTATGAAAATGGGCGTATACTGCTCGCCATGGGACAGGAACAGCCCGCTATACAGTAAGCCCGAATATGTGACCGATGTATACCGCAAGCAATTGGAAGAGCTATACAGTAACTACGGCCCGCTGTTTATGGTTTGGCACGATGGCGCTAACGGCGGCGATGGCTATTACGGCGGCGCGAAGGAAGTGCGTAAAATAGACCGTTCAACTTATTACGGTTGGGATACCACCTGGGGTATTGCGCGTAAACTACAGCCCGGCGCGGTAATATTTGGCGATGTTGGCCCCGATGTACGTTGGGTAGGCAACGAAAACGGGGCAGCCGGCGAAACGAGTTGGGCTACCTACACGCCACATGCGCCCGAAGCAGGTAAGATGCCAGGCAATGGTTTTGTACTGGACAAGGAAGGTATAGAAGGTCACCGTGATGGCAAATTCTGGATGCCAGCCGAGTGTGATGTGCCGCTAAGGCCGGGATGGTTTTATCATAAAAATCAGGATGGGAAAACCAAAATGCCGGATAAACTGATGGATTTATATTTTAAGAGTGTAGGTAGGGGAGCAGATCTGGATTTGGGGATTGCGCCCGATAAGCGCGGAATGATCAGCAGTGAGGATGTAATTAGTTTGCAGCATTTTGGTACGCTATTAAAATCAACCTTTGCTGTTAACTTGACTAAAGGAGCAACACTAACCGCAAGTAATGTGCGTGGTAATAATAAGTTAAAGTTTGGCCCTGCACTTTTACTGGATAAAAACAGGTACAGCTACTGGGCTACCGATGATGGCGTAAAAACACCATCGCTCATTATCGATCTGCATCGGAAGAAATCATTTGATATTATTCAGCTCCGCGAAAACATTAAGCTTGGCCAACGTATAGATAGCGTGGCTGTAGATATTATGGTAGATAAGCAATGGCAGCAAGTGACCACGGCAACAAGTATTGGGGCAAACCGACTAATCCGTTTAGATAAACCTGCAAATACCAATAAAGTAAGACTAAGAATTACCGGTGCTGCGGCTAGTATTGCTTTAAGCGATTTTGGCTTATATAAAGCGGCTACAGATAAAAACCTCTCTACAAAAAATTAAAAAATACCTCAATCGGGATACAAAAATGAAAAAAGTATATACTCTATTATTAGCAGTCGGCGCTATCGTATCAACAGCCATGGCCCAGGATAAACCCCTGTTTGATACCTTGGTTAAGCCACAGTTAATATCTAAACAGTTTAAATTTACCGAAGGGCCGGCGGTGGATAAAAAAGGGAATATTTTTTTTACCGATCAGCCTAATAACAAGATTTGGAAGTACGATACCAACGGGCAGCTATCCATTTTTATGGATAATGCCGGCCGTAGTAACGGGATGTTCTTTGATAAAAAGGGCAACCTGATCAGTTGTGCTGATGAAAACGATCAGTTGTGGTCGATAGATAAAGATGGGAAAGCTACCGTGCTGGTTAAGGATTTGGGCGGGCACCTGTTAAACGGCCCTAACGATGTTTGGGTGAATAATAAAACCGGCAGCATTTACTTTACCGACCCGTACTACCAGCGCGATTACTGGACACGCAAGAAAAGCGACCTGGATGGTCAAAAGGTTTACTATATGGCAAAAGGTGGTGTCCCTGTCGCCGTAGAAGACCAGCTTAAAAAGCCTAACGGTATAGTTGGTACACCTGATGGTAAAATATTATATGTGGCAGATATACAGGCTAATAAGATTTACAAATACAGCATTGCTGCAGATGGTACATTAAAAGATAAACAATTGCTTATTAACCAGGGATCGGACGGGATGACGCTGGATGAGCAGGGCAATATTTACCTGTGCGGCAAAGGCGTAACCATTTACGATCCAACCGGTAAAAAATTAGCCCACATTGATATCCCCGAACCATGGACAGCTAACATCTGCTTCGGCGGTAAGGACAGGAAGTTATTGTTTATGACAGCATCAACCGCGGTTTATACGTTGCGGATGAATGTGAAGGGGGTAGAATAGTCCGAAAGTCCGTAAGACGGAAAAGTCCGAAAGAAAAAGAGCAACTATGCCATTCTACTTTCGGACTTCCGGTCTTTCCCGACTTTCGGACTTAAAAATCTTACTTCGCGTTCTTTACATACTTATCAAGCCAGGTGTTTTGCTCCCAAAGTTTATGTAAAAGGTTTTCCTTGCCACGATAGCCGTGTGCTTCATACGGCAGGTAAACAAACCTTACGGTGCCGCCTAAGCCCTTAATAGCGGCAAACAGGCGCTCGCTGTTAATAGGGAACGTGCCGGGATTATCGTCGGCCTCGCCATGCACCAGCAGGATGGGGGTTTTTATCTTATCCGCGAAGCTAAACGGACTCATATCATAGTACAATTTCGGGTCATCCCAATAGGTACGGTCTTCGTTTTGGAAGCCGAACGGGGTAAGGGTACGGTTATAGGCGCCGCTTTCGGCCAGGCCGGCTTTAAACAGTTTGGTATGCGCCAATAGGTTAGCTGTCATAAAAGCACCATAACTATGGCCGCCAACGGCAATACGGTTACGGTCGCCTACACCCATATCGGCCAGTTTGTTAATAGCGGCCTCGGCGTTTAGCTGTAGTTGCTCAACAAAACTGTCGTTTGGTTTTTTGCCCTCTTTGGCTACAATAGGCATTTCGGCGTTATTTAAAATAGCATAGCCCTGGGTTACAAAAAATATAGGGCTGCCGCCGCCAATCAGCGTAAAGCGATCTTTAGAACCACGGATCTGCGCCGCGTCATCAGCCGAATTGTACTCGGCAGGGTATGCCCATATTAATACCGGCAGCGGGCCATCCTTCTCTTTATTATAACCTTTAGGCAGGTACAGGTCGCCTGTAAGGTCAATACCATCTGCGCGTTTGTACTTTATCTTTTCTTTGGTAACACCATCCAGTTGTGGGTATGGGTTGGTGAAATTGGTGATCTGCCTGTCGGCTACCCTTAATACCAGGTTTTTAACGTAATAGTTAGGCACTTCCGTTTGCGATTCGCGGCGGGTTAACAGCACCAGTTTATCGGCATCTAAAACATCAACTACTGTTTCATAATGGCCGGGTGTGCAACGCCAGATGATCTCGTTCTTTTTACTGGCTAGGTCAAACTTGGCTAAAAATGGCAAGTCGCCGTCTTTTGATGCGCCGGTAACGTTATTCATCAATATTTTGGTGCCATTATCGATAGTTTGGATCACATCGCGGCCGTATTTGTTGCGCGACATAACCGGTGTACCGGGGTTGTTATACGAATCGGTCTGGCTACGCTCATACAGTGTTTCCAGCTTGCCGGTGGTGGTATTAAAGGTTGATACCCTGTTCACTTGCTTAGATCGCATCCCCTCGTTAATCAGCGCCAGTGCTGCATTGCCCCAGGTAGTGCTGCGGTAACGGTATTGGGTTTTAAACAATTCCTTAGGCTCGCCCTTAAATGGCGAGTTTAATTCAAACACCACATCATGAAAATCAACCTTCTTCTTGATCAGGCCGCTATCCAGCGGCTGTGCCCAGGTAATGGTTGATGGTTCATCATCACGCCAGTCAAAGCCGCGGGGAATGTTCTGAACGTTGTCATTACCCGATGGCCTGCCTTCGGCTGATGGTAGCACGGCTAATGTTTTAACCACCTTACCGGTCAAATCGGCAATATACATGGTTGATGGAAAACCACTATCAGTCACCAAATAGGAGAATGGTTTGCGGATGGTACGCACCAGCATATACTGTTTATCTGGCGATAGGGTTAGGCCGCCATAAATAGCAGGTTTGCCTATTGGTGTTTCTACACCGCCCTTATTACGCACTAATTGCGATGTGCCATAAAATTCAAACATTTGCTCATCGTACGGGTTTTTGATCAGATCTTCGTAAGTGGCGCTGGGTGCCGCCTTGCCTAAATTCTGCTGAACAGTCGGGCCTTTTGGCATTAATGGTTTGGCCGGGGCCATAGCAACCGGTTTTACCGTAACACGGTACATTACCGAGCTATTATCTACCCAGGTAACACCGCTGCTTAATACCACGTTTAAGGCGCGTTTATTTACTTTCATGGCTTTTTGGGTAAGCACATCAATTACATACAGGTCAACCGATTTTTGGTTGGTTTGCGTAACTGCTATCTTATGTTCGTCCGGGCTCCAGCTAATACTGTTGCCGAAGAAGGGCGATGGCAGGCCGGTTATGGGGTAGGTTTTACCTGTTTTGATATTCTTCAGCGTTAGGTTATTAATGAAGTTTTGCCTGCTTAACGCGAAGTTGTTGGGGTTAATACGCAGGCCCGCAATCCGTAACTCGGGCCGGGCCAATTCCTCAACCGATGGGTAAGGGTTCCGTTCGCTCAGCAGCATCCATTCGGCTTTCGAATCGATGCTTACGTTGGGCGTAGGTTTGGCCAGCAGCAGGTCGGTCATTACTTTGGGTGGCATTTGGTAACTAACGGCATCCTGCGCTTTGGCAAAGGCGGCGGTTAGCAGCAACAATAAACAACATGTGATCTTTTTCATTTAGTTTGAGTTGATAAGTTTTGATATAAAAAATTACACTTCAGATAGTTCAATGTTTTCCCAGGTTTGTTTGCGGTAATAATGCAGCATAACCCAGGTTAAAATAACCGCCGGAATAATGGCCGCCCATACAGCCATTTCCCATTTAAATTTAATCAGCATATAATGCCCAAACCCTAATACCCCAACCAATGCCAGGGTAACCAAATTTGATATCGCTTTCCCGCCTGCCTGCTTAACCAAAACAGGCCTTGAAAATGGCAAGCCCTTTACAGTAAACAGTGCTATTAGTACACCATATACAGTGCTGATAAAAAAGGCCAGTATAATATCGTTAATTACCTGCGGCCCCCAAACCAATACCATCCCGGTGCCTAATATCAAACAAAAAGGTAAAAAATACAGCATGATAATGGCTTTATACATGCCCGAAAGGATTTTGCCAGGCTGATCGATAGGCAAAGCATAATATACCCACGATGATTTATATTTTTCGGATTGCGAAATGTTAGCCAGCATAGATGATAGCACGATAGTGCTTAAATAAATGAGGAATACGTAGCTTGGCCCGCTTTGTATTTTCGACATTTTTTCGGACAAGGAGCCGCCTTTGCCGCTCAGCGCGAAATACAGGAACATGATAGGCACGTAAGCAAATGCCGGGTAAGCCTTCATTTTAAATTCGCGTGTGCGTGCAGCCAGTTTCCAGGTCAGCCGGAAGCCGGCATTCTCAATAGGGTCGGGGGTGATGAAGTTGGCCACCTTATCTCTAAAATCCTGCTTGTATACTTTTTTAACACCGGTTATGGTATTATTCCCGTCGGATGTAGCCAGTATGGCCAGTTTGCGGTTAAAACCGGGTGCCAAAACCTTTACCACAAACCATAATCCTGCAATAGGGCTAATCACGCCAACCAAAGCCAGCAGACTGGTATAAACAGTTGTTTGGGATGGATGGATCACAATTTGGTTTAGGGCAGCTATCCAAACAGGCGGTAACAGATAAGCCCACCAATGTTGCAGCAGATCGATACTTTTTAAAACCGAGAAATTGATAAGGCGCGGCAATAAATAGTAAACGGCAAATATCAAGGTTGAAAAAGCGATTTGGAAATAGCTGATCAAATCCTTAAAGCGCTGCGGGTTAACCGAGCGCATCATGGCCAAATAAACCAGGTTTACAATTAGGATACATAAAAAAGTAGCTTCCAGTATCTCTATCAGCATCAGTACCGATGAGAAAACGTTTTTATCGGCAATGCCGGCCATAATAATGCCCGGCAAGCCCTGTATTAAAGCCAGGCGCAATACATAAATGGTAATATGCGCTATGCGCGATACAGCAATCGTTCGGTCATCTACAGGGCGAGGCAACAGGATAAACTGGTCGCGGGTATCAATCAATACTGTAGTAAAATCAGATACCAGTGTAAAGCACATCAGCACCATAAATATAGTGAAGTAAAAGCTGTGCCCTGCTAAAGGCATTTTAGTGAAAAACAGTAGTAAGCCAATAAAAAAGCCCATCAGTAAAGTAAAGAAGGCAATCATCCAAGGGTTGCTTACATTAGATGTTGAATTAGCGCGCTTGCGGGAAAACAGTGTTCGCGGCCTGCGGTTATCCATCAGCAGTTTAATGCGTAGTATCTCGTGTAACTGGCTGGTGTTTACACCCATTTTTTCCAGCAAAGGATTAAACACCGCTACTAAGCGTAAAAATATCTTATCCATCTGTAGCGTTAATCAAATGCGTTAATAATAGCGTCAGCTTCACTTCCCGTCGTTTCGCGGCCGGTTAGTTTGGCAAATATGCCTTCTAATGTATCGCTGTGGTTTTGTTTCAACGATTCAAAAGTACCATCGGCAATAATCTCGCCTTTATTAATCAATAAGATCCTGTCCGATACCTTTTCCACCACATCCATCATGTGCGAGCAGTAGAAAATGGTTTTACCCTCCTGCTTTAACCTAACGATCAGTTCCTTGATCATCATTACCGCGTTGGCATCCAGGCCCGATAGGGGTTCGTCCAGTACAATGATCTTTGGGTTATGTATAATGCCCGATATCAGCAATACCTTTTGCTTCATGCCTTTACTAAAGGTATCCATACGGTCGTCCACATTAGCGCCAAGGCCAAAGGCGGTCAGCAGTTTTTTAGCACGATCGTGCAAACTGGCTTCGTCCATATTATATAGCTTGCCGATAAAGTCAAGGTATTCCATGGGGGTCAGCACATCATAGATCTCTGCGTTCTCGGGAACATAACCAATCAGTTTTTTTATTTCCTGCGGGTTTTGGGTCATATTAATGCCGTCAACCAATACCTCGCCGTTAAAATCGGGGATCAACCCGGTTAATATTTTTACCGTGGTCGATTTTCCCGCGCCGTTGGGGCCAATGTAGCCGATAACCTGCCCGGGGAAAATATCGAGTGTTAAATGTTTTAATACCAGTTTCGAACCGTAAGATTTCGATAGGTTCTTGATCTGGATAAGGGGTTTATCATTCATAAATAAAGGGGGTATGTATTTGGGGTTAAGATACAAAAAATGCATGATGCTATTTGTATAGTACTATTTTTTGAAGAGAACGATCATGCTGTTTTTAGATGTGCAGGATACTTAAACGTTACAGAAATACCCTGCAAAACGAGCAACTGTTTATTTGTCAGTAAAAAATCATATTTTTATTCATAAGCAATTAAACCTTTAGGCCTAAGTTGCAGTCAGATTGAGCAAGAACCACCTACTAACTAACTGAATCATTATGAAAACCCCTTTTAAATATTTCTCCATGTTGGTACTGATGTTATGCGGATTAGCCGTATTATCATCATTCCTGCCCGTTCGCAAGGCCGGTAAGGCAAAATTTGTGTTCCCGTATAAGCAATATGGTTTAACCGAGCGGCAGGCGGCGGCACATTTACTAAGCCGTTTTACGTATGGCCCAACTCCCGGGCAAATAGATGCGGTAGTAAAAATGGGGCTGGAAAAATGGTTCGAACAGCAATTGGATGGTACCTTACCCGATGATTCGGTAAACACACTCTTAAATCAATACGATGCTTTAAAACTAAGTAATACCCAAATAGCCGCCATTTATCCCCGTGGTGGCGCTGCCTTGCGCATGGCTGTAAAGGATGGTGTGATTGATAAGGATTCGGCCAAGACAGATAAAAAAGAATACCGCGATGCCATTGCGGCTTATATGCAAAAAAAGGGTTTAAAACCACAGCAGGAGTTGTTTCGCCAGTTTTATAATCAAAAGATATTGCGCGCGGCTTACAGCAATAACCAATTGCGCGAGGTACTGACTGATTTTTGGTTTAACCACTTTAATGTATCAACCACTAAAAACGATTGTGCCGAGTTTATACCCGCTTACGAACGCGATGTAATTCGCCCCAACGTAACCGGTAAGTTTGGCGATTTACTGCTGGCGACTGCAAAATCTCCGGCTATGCTGTATTATTTAGATAATTTCTCCAGTTCGGGTACAAACAATAACCAGGACAGGAACCCGCAGTTACAGCGCCGCATGGAAATGATGCAAAAGCAGGCTGCAGATAACCCACAAATGGCCGAGGCTATGCAGAAACTGCAAAAAGCCCGCAAAACACAAGGATTGAACGAAAACTATGCCCGCGAGGTGATGGAACTGCATACCCTTGGTGTTGATGGTGGTTATACCCAACAGGATGTTACCCAGGCCGCCAAAGTTTTAACCGGCTGGACGGTTTACCCAATGGGCGACTATGGCGGCGGTGCAGGCGGTGGTATGATGCAGCAATTAGTAAAAATGGGGGGCGAAGAAAGGATGAAGGAACGTGGCTTTGTACACGATGGCGACTTTCTGTTCACCCCAAACAGGCACGATACCGGCAATAAGGTGGTATTAGGGAAAGGCTTTGGTAACGAAGGTTACCAGGAAGGTGTGCAATTGCTGGATATGCTGGCACACAACCCTTCAACAGCAAAATTTATTACCCGGAAACTGGCTGTGCGTTTTGTAAGCGATGCCCCGCCGCAAAGTTTACTGGACAAAATGGCTAAGACATTCAGAGATAAGGATGGCGATATCCGCGAGGTAATGATGACTATGGCATCGGCACCTGAGTTTTGGAATACATCAGCCGTGCGCGAAAAAACAAAATCACCGTTCGAGTTGGTGATCAGTTCGGTACGCAGTTTAAACGCGCAGATCTATCAGCCATTTCAATTATATAGCTGGGCCAATAAAATGGGCCAAAAAATGTATGCTTACCAGGCACCAACCGGTTTCCCGGATAAAGGCCAATACTGGATCAATACCGGCGCGCTGCTTAACCGCATGAACTTTGGTTTGGCACTGGCCTCGCAACGGATCCCGGGGGTAAGGATAGACCTGGCCGCACTGAATAACCACCACGAGCCGGAAAGCCCCGAAGCCGCGTTACGTACTTATAGCAAACTGGTAATGCCCGAGCGCAACATCGACGCTACTATTAAACAGCTAACGCCCATGTTAACCGACCCAACACTGGTGCAAAAGGTAAGCCAGGCTGCTGATAAAGCAGCCCCTAAACAAGATATGACGGCTACAGGCGGACAAGACATGATGGCTGCCGATGATATGCAAGGCAAGGGCGGTAAAAAGAACTTCAGCAAAAAGAATGGTTACCAGGCACAGCAAACCGTGGCAGGCAACAACACCATGTTAGCGCAGGTGGTTGGCATTATTGTTGGTTCGCCCGAGTTTCAAAGAAGATAATTTACCCTATTAAAATAATAATAAGATCATGGTATCAAGAAGAGGTTTTTTAAAATCAGGCGGACTGGCCCTTTTAGGTGTTGGCCTGATGGGGGGCATACCGGCCTTTTTAGCCGAAGCAGCCGCAAGCAATAAATTACTGGGCCGCAAGAAAAAAATTATGGTATGTATTTTTCAGCGTGGTGCTATGGACGGGCTGATGGCGGTAACTCCTTTCACCGACGAAAACCTGAAAGCTGCAAGGCCGACCCTGTTTTTATCGGCAGCTAAAGCAGGCCCTCAAAAATCGCTGATAGATTTGGATGGGCGTTTTGGCCTGCACCCATCTATGAGTGCTTTTGAACCCTTGTTTAAAGATAAACGCCTGGCCATTGTACATGGCATAGGTTCACCAAATAATACCCGTTCGCACTTTGACGCGCAGGATTATATGGAAGCCGGTACACCATTTAATAAAGGCACTGCCAGCGGCTGGCTGAACAGGGCAGTAGGCCTGTTAGGCCATGATTCGGCTACACCTTTCCAGGCGGTTAGTTTAACCTCGTCGCTGCCACGCTCGTTCTATGGCGATAACCCATCGGTAGCTATTAGCAATTTGCAGGATTTTTCTATCCAAATGCGCGGTAACCAAAATGGTGCTAATATGGCTGCTAAAAGTTTCGAAGACCTGTATGGCCAAACCACATCAAGCCTGTTAAAGGAAACCGGTAAGGAAAGTTTCGACGCGGTTAAAATGCTGCAAAAAACAGATGTGAAAAATTATAAGCCAGCGGCCACAGCCAATTATCCAAATACGGCTTTAGGTAATTCGTTAAAACAAGTTGCCCAGTTAATTAAGATGGATGTAGGATTGGAAGTGGCCTTTACCGAATCGGGCGGTTGGGATACCCACTTTAACCAGGGTAGCGATAACGGCATATTTGCCCGTAATGTGAACGATTTGAGTAACTGCATAGTTGCCTTTTGGAACGATATTGAAGCTTACCAGGATGATGTAACCCTGATGACCATGACCGAGTTTGGCCGCACAGTGCATCAAAACGGTACCGGCGGTACCGATCACGGCCGCGCATCATGTAACTTTATTTTGGGTAACGATGTTAACGGCGGCATTGTACATGGCGATATGAAGCCACTATCGGTTAACAACCTGGAGGATGGCCGCGATTTGGCCGTAACTACCGACTTCCGCAGTGTGTTTAGCGAAGTAGCCGACAGGCATTTAAAGATCAATAACGACCATATCCTGTTCCCCGATTGGGATGGCAAAAAGATTGGCGTAATGAGAGCTTAACAAAAAATCTACCTGTAAAAATGCAACGGCCACCGGATATTCGGTGGCCGTTTGTGTTAGCATAGCACTTAAGCCGAATATCCTTTTAATAATTCCCGATACTCATTCAGTATGGCCGATTTTGATATGAAGCCTGCAAAGCGGCCGTTATCAAGCACCGGTAAATTCCATGTGGCGGTTTCATCAAACTTTTTGATAATAGTGTGCATATCATCCTCCGCATCAATCAGCGCGGATGGGGTTACCATAACTTTTTGCACATCCATATCCTGGTATAATTCCTTATTAAACATTACCGGCCTGATATCTTCCAGCCTAATGATCCCCTCCAAATAACCATCTGCATTAACAACGGCTATAAAATTGCGCTTACCTATACGTACAAGGTCTATTAATTCGGCAAAAGAAGCTTTAGGACTAATTATCTGTATATCCTTATCAATCAAATCGGTAATTTGTAATACAGATAACAAATTGCGATCATGCTCGTGGGTGAAGATCTCGCCGTCATCGGCTAATTGCTTAAGATCTAACGATACAGGTGAAAATTTTTTGGCGATAAGGTAGGAGATAACCGAAACTATCATCAGCGGGATAAAAAGATCGTAGCCCGAACTTGATTCGGCTATCAAAAAGATGGCTGTAAGCGGCGCGTACATTACACCGCTCATTACCCCCGCCATGCCTACCAGTACCATATTGGTGGCAGGTACATTGGCAATGCCTAATTGGCTGCAAAGTACCGCTATAAAATACCCCAAAGCCCCACCTGCAAAAAGCGCGGGTGCAAAGTTACCACCAGTACCACCACTAAAAATGGTGATGGATGTTGCAAATGCCTTTAACAAACATATAAAACCCAGGAATAATAAAATGAACCAGGCATGGTAATCAAAGTATTTAAGAAAACTGGCTTCAATAATGCTTTTAATTTGTCCGTTTGCCAGGTCTTTAACGGTTTGATAACCCTCACCAAAAAGAGGAGGGAACAATACGCAAAGCAGGGAGAGTAGTATGCCGCCAAGTAAGGCCTTTTGTAAGCGATTGATCTGTAGTTTTTTAAACCGGTGTTCAACCCAATGCGATATGACTACAAAGTACCTTGCGTATAAACCTGCGGCAATGCCTAATACGATATAAAATGGGATATTTTTATAGTTAAACGCGTGGCGCGATTGAAACTGAAATAGCACCTCCTCGTTTAAAACAATGCGCGATACCAAACTACCGCAAACTGCTGCTACAACCAGTGGGATAAAATCGGTGAAAACAACCCCGGTCAGCAATATTTCAAAGGCGAACATCATACCTGCAATAGGCGCGTTAAATGCCGAAGCGATGCCTGCTGTAGCGCCAGCGGCCAATAACAAGGTACGGTCGCGGTAGTCTAACTGATAAGTTTTGGCGAAGTTAGACCCAATGGCCGATCCGGTTACGGCTATAGGGCTTTCTAAACCGGCCGAACCGCCCAGCCCAACGGTGATAGCGCTTTGTACAATTTGCGAGTACATTTTTACCGGCGCCACCATGCTGGAGTTTTGCGCTATATCGTGTAAAATAGCAGGGATACCTTTGCGGTTGCTACCTTTATTATAAAATAAAATAGTCACTAAAGTAGCCAGTGTGATACCTAAAAGCGGGAAAACGATATAAAAGATGATCTGCTGCTCAAACTGGAATTTGGTGGTGATGATATAATGGATATAATGCACCAACGATTTTAATAGCACACCAGCAAAGCCCGAGGTAGTACCCACCAATATACCGGAGAGGATAAGGAATTGTGTACGTGTAAGATAGTTACGCAACCAAAGCAACACAATCTCGTAGCTTTTTACCTTGCGTATGCTGTTGGCTTTAAAATCCCGTTGAAATTTAAAGAAGTTATGGTAGCGTTTTAGTTTTTTATAATCGCTCAATTTGTTGGATGGGTTTCGCCAAAATTAATTATAAACTATAGTATATCGAAAGTTTTAATTAAAAGTTTATACCTTATCCGGGCTGTATAACCCAATATGATATTAAAACACCAGGTTACCGCTTCTGTCCATGACACAAGGTATTACTATCCTGGCTGATACAGGATCGCCGTTAAGCGTAGCCGGTATAAATGTTTTGTCCTCGTCGCTAAGTAAGTCGATATTTACGCTTAAATCGTTTCTGTAATTGTCACCTATTAAATGGATCGTATAATCGGCCAGATGGCCGCCGGGGCTAATTAACAACTCAATTGTAGCATTAGTATATTGAGAGTCAATATAGCCAATATCAGACGGTTTTTTAAATATCAGCAGGTAGTTTAAATAACCATAATATCTCCCGCCAATTTTTACAGGCTTGGTAACTACATCGGTACTTACAACGGGTTTATCAAACAGGTATTTAAATCCCGAACGGGGTTCATCAGGGGCTTCAAAAGTTAACTGGTTTTGATCGTAGTTATAATTCTGCATTAAATTTCCTTTGTAATCAAAAAAATGCCAAATGCCTACCCGTTTATTATTGGCATACAAGCCGCTGGCTAATGCCTTATTTTTTTCGAAGCGCACCTGGTACAAGCCATGCTTAACATTAGGGTTATTTAACAGTACATGATAGTTTTCGGTAACGTTTTTTTTTAGTTTTGATACACGCTCAATGGTTTCCTGTGCAAGGGAAACGGAGCATACCAACAGTGAAGTAATGATTAGATAAATGGTTTTCACAGTGTAAGCAGATTTTAGGCAATATAATACGTTAGACGCAAATTTTTAACATGAGTTTAATAATCGCCAAAAAAATTAAATTGTTGTTATGTATTTGCCGAAATCCCCTTTTTGTTGTTTAAACTTGTAAACGCTTAATACTGTTTGCAATGCCTTCCCTAACTGATCAGCCTCACCCTTATAAAAGTGTCCAATTTTCGCGGACGACTATTACCGAATTGATGATTCCTTCGTATGCTAATTTTGGAGGTAAGATACACGGAGGGATATTATTATCATTGATGGATAAGGTAGCTTACGTATGTGCCGCCAAGCATGCCGGTAATTATTGTGTAACGGCATCAATAGATACGGTTAACTTTTTAGCCCCGGTTGAAGTAGGCGAACTGGTATCCTTAATGGCATCCATCAACTACGTAGGTAAAACATCGCTGGTGGTAGGTATCAGGGTGGTATCCGAAAACGTAAAGACCAATATAGTTAAGCATACCAATACCAGTTACTTTACCATGGTTGCCAAGGATGAGCATAACCAACCTGTTGAAGTCCCCGGACTGATTTTGGAGAACCATGAACAGGTGCGCCGGTTTGAAGAGGCGCGCAGGCGTAAGCTTGAAAAACAAAACTATGATGCTATGACTAAACAGATTAAGGCTGATTTAGATTTAGAACACTGTAAACAGAACCTTGCAGGCGAACGTTGCGTAATAGCCTTAGAGAAACATTGGTAAACTATTGTTAATGAAAATTTGGTTAGGATCCTTTTTACTGGTATTGTTTTGTAAGGTAGCTTACCCTATCGTAAAAAAAGATACTGTTCCAACACCTGTAACCATTAATAATGTAAAGGCACTTATACGCAAGGCAAGGCAACTTACCTTAAAAAATCCCGATTCGGCCCGCAAAATTGCAGAAGAAGGTTTAGTACTATCTAAAAGTACAAACTACAAAAAAGGTATTGGGGCTTGTTTTAATGTAATAGGGGTAACTTATTGGGTGCAATCTGTTTTGCCTATCAGCCAGTTTTACCTCACCTTATCTGTGCCGTATTTAAAAGGCGACAGCAGCGCCTTGAGCGATTGTTACCGTAACATAGCCCGTAATTATGTTGATTTAAAGGATTATAAACTGGCGCTGCATTTTTTTAAAGCCGCTTTAAAAATGGGCGGCAAGGATATCCCAATCAAAGCCGAAATATATACCGAATTGACCTCGCTGTTTAATGCCACCAATGATTATGACAATGGGTTAATGCATATTAAATTTGCCTTTAAATACAGTAACCTGGCCCATAACCCTAACTTGATTGCCATATTATATAACAGGCTTGGGCAAATTTATATTAGCCAGGGCAAATTGGACCTGGCCGAACGAACGCTGGACACTTGTTACGATTTAAGCTTAAAAATCAAAAACAGGCGCATACGTTCGGTGTTGCAAATAGATAGGGCAAGGCTTTTTCTTTTAAAGAATAACCCGGCAAAGGCAGCTGATTATGCAAATATGGGTTATGCGCTGGCTGATACCATTGGTTCATCCGAATTAAAGCTAAGAGCATTAAAAGTTTTAACTACCGTGTATCAAAAACAAGGAAATTTAAAACAGGCATCCTTGGCGCAAAATCATATTAACCAGTTATATGATAGCGTGAGCCATTTTAGTAATGGAAAAACGTTAAAGTTAATACAGGATTATGCCGATTTAAATGCCAAGCTTAACAGTATAGAATTGGTTAATAATAACAACAGCGCAAACGAGGTGCTGATAAAAACACAAAACCGCACAATTGTCCTGCTGATGATATCGCTGGTTACAGCTATTACGCTTTTAATTGTAACTTATGTTTATTACAAGCAGAAAAACCAAATGAACACCAGGCTGCAAGCGCAGCACCAAGTATTGGTTGATCAGAAAAAGGTAATCGAAATTCAACGAACAGACCTGGAAGAGGTTAATAAACTTAAAGATAAACTGCTGGCCATAATAGGGCACGATTTGCGGACACCTATAGCCAGCCTGATTAGTATTGCCGATTTGTTTGCGATGGAATATATCACAGCTGACGAGGTAACCAAGCTAATGAAAGACCTCACACCGGTAATAAAGGGAGCGGAGTTAACCTTATCTAACCTGATGGATTTTGCCGACAGCCAAATGCTGGGGCACAACGTGCGCGCTTCAAATGTTAACGTTTGCCTGGTTGCTGATGAAATGAAGGAAACATTTGCGTATCAATTAGATCAAAAAAATATTTCGTTAAATAATCAATGTATATCAAAGAATGATGTTTGGGCCGATGCCAACCATGTTAAGGTGGTACTGCGTAACCTGATTAGTAATGCTATTAAATTCACCAATAACGATGGTTTTGTTAAAGTGATATCTGATGTAAAGGAAGGCAAAGTGTTAGTGTGTGTGGAGGATAACGGGGTTGGAATGACACCGGAGCAAGCCGGTCAGTTATTTAACGCTAATCAGCATTTCTCGCAGATCGGTACTTCGGGCGAGCGGGGGACTGGTTTGGGCCTGCTGCTTTGTAAGGAATTAATCGAATTAAATAAGGGTATCCTGTGGGTTGAAACGGAAGCAGGCAAGGGCTGTAAATTTTATTTCACACTACCCATGTTTGTACCGGCTGTGTAACTCCCGTTTGGCAGCCATATATATTTTCGAAAAAAGCTACACCCTGAGTTAAAAATGGTATCTTGTACCAATTTTACAATTCCCTGACATTGATTTTTAACCCTAATTCAAAGTATTAATGACATTTTTAGATTCTGTGCTGGAGGCGCCTTCCTATGGATGGAAGGATAATACAGGTAATTTAGTTAAACCCACCCCTAAACAAATTATTTCCGAGTTTTTTTCAAGGCTTAATGTTTTTCGTGATAAAAAGAATTGGCTATCGTTCATGAGTTGGACCATGGTGCTTATTCTTGCGCCATGTTTGTTCCTTTTCATATTTAAGTTTTTTAGTTTTAAGTTATTGATAGCCGCTTTTGTTTATAGTATGGTAATATTGGGTACCCATGGTACTATTTGGCACCATCGCTATTGTACACATAGGGCATATAAGTTCCGCAATAACTTTTGGCGGTTTTTTACACAAAACCTAACGCTTAAAATCATCCCCGAAGAAATTTATGTGATATCGCACCATGTGCATCACGCCAAATCCGATCAGCCAGGCGATCCTTATAATGCTTCAGCTGGTTTTCTTTACTGCTTCCTGGCCGATGTTAACCACCAACCCATAGCACGTAATATGGATGCTAAAGATTATGGCCGCTGCGTAAAGCTGATGAAGCATACGGGCGTAGATGTAAACACTTACGCGCAATATCAAAAATACGGCACGCTGGCCAACCCCTTGCGTACGGTAATATCGGTGATATTAAGCTGGGGATTTTGGTATCTGGCGTTTTATTTAATTGGCGGGCATGGTTTGGCTTGCACCCTTTTTGGCGCTGCTGGTGTTTGGGCCGTAGGTGTGCGCACTTTTAACTACGAAGGCCACGGCAAGGGCGACGACAGGAGGCGCGAAGGTGTTGATTATAACCGCGATGATATGTCGGTAAACCAGGTATGGCCGGGTATAGTAGCCGGCGAATGGCATAACAACCACCACTTGTACCCTAAAAGCGCTCGTTCTGGCTTTAAACCGCATCAGGTTGATTTGGCCTGGTATTACATTAGGTCCATGAGTTTTTTAGGCGCCGTAAGCGAATACACCGATTGTAAAAAACGTTTCTACGCCGAGCATTTCCGGATTGTACCTGCACCTGTGCTTGTGCCGGCAGTTATACCCATATTGGTTGAAGAACCGGTAGGCGCTTAATAAAAACTGAATAAAATAAGAAAGGCGCTCGATTGAGCGCCTTTCTTATTTTCTATAAGGTTTACACCCCTTCAAAAAACTCGGCCAAAGCGCCAAAATAAGCTTCATCCCAGCCGTTGCTGATATCTTCAAAGGCTTCGTCAGGGATATTAGTATGTCTTAACTCGGCCGATGTGCCGTATTTATCGGGGTGCAATTTAATGGTAACGATGGATGGCTCGTCTTGCCCGTCAAAATACCATTGCTGTACCAGTTTTTTATCCTGGATAAACTCCATATTCTTACCGGATATGCTACCATCCCACATAGAAAATTCAGTATCGGGTTCGGTCAACATAACGGCGGCTTCACCAGTCCACAACTCAATAGTAAACGGATTAGTTAACGCGGTATAAATTTCCTCGGGCGTGGCCGGCAGGATATAGTATTTTTTGTAATCTTTCACAGGGGCAAAGTAACGGAAAAAAAATTGTCATTGCGAGGTACGAAGTAATCGCGCACACCCAGAGAGCTGATCTGCATAGTTCGCGATTACTTCGTACCTCGCAATGACATGGGTTTAAAGATATTGGGTATATTAAGCTACCGGCCCAATAGGCAATACCGTACGCCCGTAAACCTCATTCAATACGTTAGCAATTCCGGTATAAATAGCTGATGCACCGCAAACTAAACCTACATAGCCGGCAGTGTGTTCCCATTCTTCGCTGCCGGTAACGGTTTTAACAACCAGCAGGGCAAAAAGTAAGGTTAGCGATCCAAATACAAATTGCAACGCGCGGTTTAGTTTTAAGGTGCCGAAAAACAACAGGAATGTAAATATGCCCCACATACCTAAATAGGCAGCCATGGCATTTGCCGGGGTTTTATCAACCCAGCCCAATTTAGGCATTACTAACAGGCCCACTAACGATAGCCAGAAGAAGCCATAGGATGTAAATGCGGTTAACCCGAAAGTATTATTCTTTTTAGCTTCGATAATGCCGGCAATTACTTGTGCCAGGCCGCCGTAAAAAATGCCCATGGCAAATATCATCGAATTCATGGGGAACATACCGGCGTTGTGCAGGTTAAGTAAAACGGTGGTCATGCCAAAGGCGCATAGGCCTAATGGTGCCGGGTTGGCAATGCCGTCCGATACAGGTGTTGTAGCACTCATAATTAATTTTAGGTTTTTAAGTGGATTGAAGAGGCAATCTAATTTATTTACAAATAATTATCAAGTATTTTTACAAACAGGCAGGGATGTTTCCCGTTAATGATGATGTATGCAGAAAGTAGTTTTAATACGCCACGGCGAAAGTATCTGGAACCACGAAAACCGTTTTACGGGCTGGACTGATGTAGACCTGAGCGAAGAGGGTTATCTGCAAGCCAAACGGGCAGGAGAGGTATTAAGAAAATACGATTATAACTTTGATGCGGGGTTTACCTCAGTACTAAAAAGATCGATAAAAACACTGCATTTTATATTAGAAGAGCTGGATCACCTGTGGATCCCTGTACAAAAATCGTGGCGGCTGAATGAACGTTTTTATGGTGCTTTGCAAGGCGACAATAAAGATGAGGCTATAGCCAAATACGGCATAGACCAGGTACTAAAATGGCGCCGCGACCCCAACGAACACCCGCCCGCGATAACTAAGCAAGATGAGCGCTACCCTGGTCGCGATTTGCGCTATAGAGACCTGACTGAACGCGAAATCCCCCTAACCGAAAACCTGAGTGAAACCATGGATAGGGTTTTGCCTTTTTGGAACGAGATCATCGTCCCCGTCATCCGTCAAAATCAAAAAGTTATTATTTGCGCGCACGGTAATAGCCTGCGGGCCCTGATCAAATACATGGATAATCTGTCTGATGAGGACGTAACGAAACTGGAGATACCTACCGCCGTACCCTGGGTTTACGAACTGGATGAGGGTTTGAATACTATCAGGCATTACTATTTGGAGTGATTAACCCCACCTAAATCCTCTCCGAAGGGGAGGACTTAAATACCATATAAACAAAAAGCGCGTGAGGATTACTCACGCGCTTTTTTGTTTTAAAGCCCTCTCCTTTGGGGAGGGTTGCTTATTTATCCAAATCAAATCCCCAATCCTTGCCTTTATCAACAGCAGGGATGCCTTTGCTCATCCATACAGGCATTGGCGCGCCTTTTAGGAAGTGGTCAAAAAACTGCTGCTCGCGGATGCTGATATCCTTACGATTTTGGCGCAGTACCAGGTTGTGGGCTTCACCATTGTATTCTAACAGCCAAACGGGTTTGTTTAAACGGCGCAGGGCGGTAAACATTTCAATACCCTGGTACCATGGTACGGCACCATCGGCATCGTTACTCATAATCATAACCGGGGTGTTCACCTTTGGCAGGTGGAACAGCGGCGAGTTCTCGATATACAATTCGGGTTTTTCCCATAAAGTAGCACCAATACGGCTCTGTGTTTTTTCGTACTGGAACTGCCTGTTCACGCCACTTTCCCAACGGATGCCGCCGTAAGCCGATGTCATGTTGGCCACGGGCGCACCGGCCCATGCGGCCGCGTACATATTGGTAGCGGTAATTAAGTAAGCCACCTGGTAACCGCCCCAGCTTTGGCCCTGTATACCAATATGCGCGCCGTCAACCCATGGGTTTTTCTTCAGCATCTCTACGCCCGAGTTTATAAACTCTACAGCTGATTGCCCCGGGTGACCGGTTTCGTAGCTGATATCGGGTGTAAATACTAAATAGCCATTACTCACAAAAAACGAAATAGGCAAACGGGATGGTGTAGGTGATGGAGGTAAATAGCTATTCAATGTCTCCGATACCTTCTCGTAGAAATAACAGATCATCGGGTACTTTTTGTTCGGGTCGAAGTTTTCGGGCTTGTACAGGATGCCATCTGATTTATATCCTTTTGGCGTAGTCCAATGCACCAATTCGGCAGTACCCCAGTTATACTGGCTTTGCTGCGGGTTGATGGCGCTTAGTTGCACTTCTTTTTTCAAATCGGTAGAAGTATACAGATCGGGCGAGTGCTGGTAGTTTTGTTTAGAATAGATAAACACATCGCTCTCTTTAGCTTTTTGTAATGCGCTGATATTATAATCGCCCATTACTACTTGCTCTGGCGCTTTAGTGCTGCCTAATTGCTTTTTGTAGTAACCCCATTGCTTGGTATCATAGCTTTGGGTTAATAGCCATAAAGGTTGCTTCTCGCTAATGTATTTCAGTTCTTCTACACCACCGGCAGCAGCGCCCCCGCGGCCACCGCCACGCGCGCCACGATCCATAAACGGATAACGGAAGATGAGCCTGTTGGTACGGCCCATACCGTTGGTGAAATTGGTGGCTGCACCGGTAGCGGCATCAATTTGCCAGATATCGTAACGGTCGTATATCAGCACGGTTTTATCACCGGCTGTCCAACCCGAAATGCCATACGCGCCCGGGTCATCGGGTACGTCGTTATCCTCATCGCCCATTTTGGTGCTGGTAGCCGCGGTAAGGTTTGTTTTTTTGCCTGTGGCAATGGCATAGCTATAATAAGCCTGGTCTTTTGAATCGAACCAAACAATGTAGTTACCCGCCGGCGACATGCTGTAACGGGCCTTGGTACGGTTAATAACACGTTTGCGTTCGCCTGTTTTGGTATCTATCAGGTAAGCCTCGTTATAACCGCCGCCGTTCCATTGCGCTTGTACGCGCGCGCCAGTATCGGTAGTACCTAAGGCGTAACGGGCATCATTGTTTTCGGGCAGGGTAACCTGCTCAATATATTTATCGGCTAACTGCACCAGTTTTTTATCTGCATCACCAGGGACGATCATGGCCAGGTAACTGCGGCGCAGATCGCGTTGCAGGGTTTTTAACTGCTCGGGTTGCAGGTATTCGTCTTTATAGTTCCAAATATCCAGGTGGGCCACCTCAAAATCAACAATGGTAGTATCAACCGGTTTTGGGATAGGGGCGGTGCCGAAGAATAAGCGACCGCCTGTACGGCTAAAGTAAACGCGGCTATCGCCAGATACAGACCATTTGTTGGCCATACCAGCTGAACCGGGGCCCGCAATTACTTCGGCGCTATCCTGTTTGGTATTATAATAGTATAGTTTGTAAGGTTTTACCTGTGCTTTCTCGGGGTTCTTCTCGGCAGCGAAAGCTATTTGGGCGCCGGTATCATCAAAAACAGGGTTTTTGTAAGTACCGCGACCTGTACTGATAGCCTTTACGGTATCCTTTTCAATATCATAAACAAACATACCCGATTTTGCACCTTTTGGCGCATTACGGGTTGGGGCCACAGCCACAAAAGCCAGTAGCTTGCCTGCTTTGTTAAACTGGTAGTCGGTTACGTATTTAAACACACGCTGTTTGCCGGTTAGCAATTGCTTTACAGTCATATCCTCGCCCTCGCGTGCTGCGCCACCGGCTCCGCCTGCTGGTGCGCCTGCACCTCCACGACGGCCACCGCCCGGTGCGCCGCCACCTGCTCCACCCGGGGTAGTACGCCTTGCCGTATCGGTTGGTGGTGCTGCTGTTAAGTAAGCTATAATTGGTGCTTTTTCTGCTATTTTAAATGAGCGTACGCCCGGTACCTTGGTAATCACATTGCTACCCAAAGTAATCAGGCCCATAGTATCCTTTGGCATGTCTGCCGCGGCTTTCTTTTTAATTTTAGCCATGCGGGTATCGGCATAGGATGGACGGATGAGAAACACCGCGTATTTAGAATCGGATGTTAAACGAGCCGTATCCGCGCGCGGGATTTGGAAGTTATACGATTTTTGCGGATCGGTGATCACCAAATTGGCATCGCCGGCCTGTGGCTTAACCACATAAAGTATCCATTTGCCATTATCGCTAATGGTTTGGTTACTTACAGCCTGCCAGCCATCATATACCGAATGGTCTAATGGTTTTTTTTGGGCCTTGGTGCCCAATGCGGCAGCTGATAATAAGCTTAGGAGTAAAAATTTACGCATTATTTAAATAGTTTAATTTTCCTGTTACAATATGCTGAAAAGAGGTGAAAGCTGAAAGCAAAAAGCGCAAAGCCTTTGTAAAAATTAGAGTACAATGGGAGGTAAAAGGTTAAAGGCAAAAGGCTGTGCCGGGCCGATTATAAACCTTTTACCTTTCGATTCTAACCTTTTACCTCAACTAAACCTTGCATATTTGCTTCAGTCAAACTACATTAGTAACCGTAATTATAAACCAATACATACCCAATGAAAAAGTTACCTGTATTATTATTTGCCTGCCTATTATTTACCGTTAGCGCCTTTGCGCAAACCAAGGATGAAAAAGATGTGAGCGCTGCTGTTGAATTTATGCGCAAAGCCATGGTTGATGGCGATCGTGCCAATCTAACCAAACTGGCCGCCGAAGATTTGAGCTACGGCCACTCCAGCGGGAAAATACAGAACAAAGCCGAGTTTGTAGAAGCTATCGCCAGCGGCGCATCCGACTTTGTAACGATAGACTTAACCGAGCAAACCATAAAAGTAGTAGGCACCACAGCTATTGTGCGCCATAAATTAGCCGCCCAAACCAACGACGGTGGCAAACCCGGTACAACCGCTTTAGGCATTATGCTGATCTTCCAAAAACAAAAGGGGGCCTGGTTGCTATTGGCAAGGCAAGCTTATAAGTTGCCTACGCCGTAATAGAATGGTCACATGGATGAGGGACTTAAAAATAAATGCTATTTGGAAGCCATGCGCCTGAAAAAATCGGGCCTTGATAATGAAGTGATCTACGCCCGGCTTGAAAAGCAGGGGATACCTGCCGAATTAATAGAGCGTGTTCTGAAAAATATTACTATTCAATTCACAGCCGAGGTAGTTAAAGAGCGACGTGAATATTTTGAAGTTCAATCAAATGCGCGATTTATAAAGGCCGGAGCCGGGGTGGTGTTAGCCATAGTATCGTATTTCCTGTTTCCCGATAACCTGGTCGTTCCCATCGGATGTATTTTAGGCGGAGTTGCTTTCGCAATTTTTTATCGATCGAAAGTGTAATCCACAGGCGGGGATCGCTATTGTAAGTTTACTTGCCTCCATTTTTTCCACAGAAAATCACCACCAAAATTGCTTTTTTCGGACTTACGAAGTTTTCAAAACTTCGTAAGTCTAAAATCGCGCACGGGCCGAAATGTTACCCCAATATTAATTGTAATAATTTAATACCTTATGTAAATTAAATTTTTGTGGTAAACTAATATTTACATATTTGTATATGCACTTTTTATACCCGGCTTTCCTATTTGCATTTGCCGCTTTGGCTATACCTGTAATTGTGCATCTGTTCAATTTTAGGCGCTACCAAAAAGTGTATTTTAGCAATGTGCAATTCCTTAAAGAGTTGCAGGAGCAGCAGGCATCGCGCCGTAATTTAAAGGAGCGGTTAATATTGGCCTCCCGCTTATTGGCTATTGCTTTTTTAGTACTTGCTTTTGCCAAGCCCTTTATCCCGGCCAATCAAACTGTAACGGTTGGTAAACAGCAAATTGTCAGTGTTTTTGTAGATAATTCCTACTCCATGCAAACCTTAAGCAAGGAGGGAACCCTGTTGGACGAAGCCAAGCATCACGCTAAGGAAATTGCCGCAACTTATGGTATAAATGATCGTTTTCAACTATTGACGCAGGATTTTGAGGGCAAGCACCAGCGCCTGCTCAGTCGCGATGAGTTTAACGACGCGGTTGATGCCGTAAAGATCAGTCCGCAAAGCCGGGCCTTGCAGCAAATTATTAATCGCCAGCAAAGTTTAATTAAAACCCAGGCGGGTACCGCTTCGATATATATCCTGTCCGATTTTCAAGCCAATATGGGCAGGCGGCAAGCCCTGAATTCCGATTCGACCATTGCCCTTAACCTGGTTCAGTTAAAGGCTAATAAGCTGCCCAATGTGGCTATCGATTCGGTATGGCTGTTAAGCGCTGTACATCGCCCGGATGAAAACGAAAAACTGATCGTTCGCCTGCATAACTACGCCGACGAAAAGGCCGAGCGGATCCCCTTGAAGCTAAATGTCAATAAAATACAAAAGGCGCTGGGCAGCTTTAGCTTAGGCCCTCGCGCGGTGCAGAACGATACCTTATCTTTTTCGGGCTTAAAAGCCGGTTGGCAACTGGGCGAACTGACTTTGCAGGACAACCCCATTACTTACGATAACCAGTTTTATTTTACGTTTAACGTGAAAAACCAAATGCCGGTACTGCTAATTAACGGCGGGATCAGCAACCCATTCCTGAAAGCGGCCTTTGCCACCGACAACTTTTTTGTAATAAACAACGCGCAGGATGGCAATGTAGATTATGCCGGTTTAAACAGCTACCCGCTGATTGTTTTAAGTGATATTAAAGCTATTTCGGCAGGGTTGGCCCAGCAGTTAAAGGTTTATGTAGATAAGGGCGGTTCGCTGATCGTATTCCAGTCGGCCGATGAAGATGTGAAGACCTACCAGGCGCTATTGCAACCAATGAACGCGGCATACCCCGGGAAATTAATTACCGAGGCAACCAAAGTATCCGGCATTAATGTGCAGAGCAAGGTGTTTAAAAGCGTGTTTGAGCAATTGCCCGAGAACCCCGATTTACCGGTGGTGAAGAAATATTACCAGTTAAGCCCGGCCGCGCATGGCATTAGCGAAAACCTGATGGAATTGCCGGGTAACCAGCCATTTTTCGCAGCTTATAAAAGCGGCCGGGGGCAGGTTTATGTATCGGCCGTACCTTTAAACGAAGATTATAGCAACCTGCCGCGCCATGCTATGCTGCTGCCTATGCTGTTTAGGATAGGCTTGCTAAGCGGCCACGATCAGCCGTTGTTTTATACCCTTGGTGAGGACGAAACGATAGAAACGCCCAGCATCCAGTTAAACGAAAAGCAGGTGCCCAAATTGGTTAAAGGCAATACCAGCATTATCCCCGATGCGCGCCAGCAGGAGGGAAGTACGCTGCTGTTTGTATCCGACCAGTTAAAGGAAACCGGCAATTACGAGTTGAAAAAGCAGGACAGCGTGCTAAGCGTGGTTGCTTTTAATGATAACCGTAAGGAATCGGACCTGACCTATCTAAGCGAAGCCGATTTGAAAAAACTGGCCCCTGGGGGCAACTTTATAAATGCCGCCACACCATCCTTAAAATCGGAACTGAACGGGATAAATTTAGGGCTGCAATTATGGAAACTTTGCATAATTTTGGCGCTGCTGTTTATTGCTGCCGAAATATTACTGGTCAGGTATTATAAAGTTGACCGGCAACGCGCCGCAGTAACGGTATAATTGCTTACCTTTGTAAGTATAAAGCAACCACTATGAATTTGCTTATCTCATCAGCTACTATTATCGATCCCAATTCTCCATTCCATCAACAAAAAGCCGATATTTTAATTGAAAAAGGCGTTATCACCAAAATAGCCGCAGGCATTAGCAGCGATTACGAGGTGTTTGATGCCGGCGGGATGTTAGTATCCCCGGGCTTTTTCGACCTGAACTGCAACATTGGCGAATTAGGGTTGGAAACCAAGGAAGACCTGCAAACCGGTACAAAAGCCGCCGCCGCCGGGGGGTTCACCGGCCTTGCCCTGATGCCAAACGCTAACCCCGTACACTCTAAAACCGAGGTAGAATACCTGGTAAACAAGGCCAAAGGTAATTTGGTGGATGTTTATCCACTGGGTACCATATCGCAAAAACGCGAGGGTAAGGATATGGCCGAGATGTACGATATGCACCTGAGCGGTGCTAAAGCCTTTACGGATGGCAACCGCCCTGTGCAGGATGCCGGCCTAATGGAACGGGCGTTGCTATACGCGCAAGGCTTTGATGGCCTGGTATTCTCGTACCCCGAGGATACGGCTATTGCTGGCAAAGCCAAGGTACACGAAGGCGAAGTAAGCACCATGCTGGGCATGAAAGGTATCCCGGCATTGGCCGAGGAACTGATGGTAGCCCGCGATTTATATTTAGCCGAATACACCGGTTCGCCGATCCATTTTAGTACGATATCTGCCAAACGCTCGGTTGATTTGATTCGCGAAGCCAAAAAGAAAGGCCTGAATGTAACCTGCGATGTAGCTGCCCATCATTTAACGCTGACTGATGAGGCCTTGATGGGCTTTGATAGCCAATACAAGGTAAAACCACCATTACGCACCCAAAACGATGTAGATGCGCTGATAGCCGGGCTGAATGACGATACCATTGATGCCATAGTATCCCAGCACACCCCGCACGAGGTAGAGTTTAAGGATGTGGAATTTGAAATAGCATCGTACGGAATGATAGCCTTGCAAACGGCTTACGCCATCATTTTAGGATCGGGAATTGCAAATGATCAAATTGTACAGAAGATGGCCATTAACCCGCGCAAAATATTAAATTTAGATGTGCCGGTAATAGCGGAGGGCAACAATGCCAACCTCATCGTTTTAAATAACAAAGCGAAATGGGAATTTACCAAACAGAATAACCAATCTAAATCATACAACTCACCGTTTATGGGGCAAACCCTAACCGGGAAAGTAATGTTAACTTGTAACAATAACCAGGTTTTTAAATCCTAACAAAAAATGATCGATCCAAAAATACAGACTGCCATTGGCGAGTCGTTAAGCGCTTTTTCAAAGTATGGTAGTTTTAATGCCGTACCCGCAATTGATAAGCTGATTGGTGTTTTCTCTACTGATAAACCGTTCCTGGATAAAGTAGATGACCTGGATGCCGCCTTTGATGACGAACCCGGAATTGAAGCTTTACGCGAGGTGTTTTTTGATTTGCTGATGATCAACTTTTTCAGTGCCGATGCCATTAAGTTGGAAGATGATTACCTGGAAAGCGCTGAATGGGAATCGATAGAAGAAGATACGCTTGACCGTGGTACCGAACTGTTGAACCTGCTACTGTACCTGACGGAGTGTATTGACGAAGATATTGAACCCGAACTGGAAGATTATCTGAAAGAATTTTTGTTGGTAGATGATGACGAGTTTCAGGACGAGTACAGTATTTATGAGCCGGTGATTGAAAACCAGATATTAATGGAAAGCCCATTAGTGGAGGTTGCCAAAGTGGCCAAAAACCTACCGGAAGATACCGAATTAAAAGACTTGTTTTACCCAATGATGGCTTTTTTCCAAAACCCGGATGCATCCGGCGAAACCGAAAAGGCTGTAGCAGATAATGCGGTTGAAAAGGATTTTGATATGGCAGTATTTCAAATTTTAATTAACTTTAAATAAAATCACACTAAACATTTAAAACCTTATTATTATGACAGAAGAAGAAAAAAATGCGGAAATTAATAAACTATCCGTTCGGAATGGAGTGCTTGTTGGTATTGTATCGATAATATTAACTATTGTATTCCATATTATCGATCCACTGTTGCAGTTTGTAAATATCGGGGCGCAATTAGGCTCGTTTGCCATTGTAATTACCCTGATCATTATACTGGCTTTAGAGGTAAGGAAAAAAATAGGTGGGTTCTGGACTTTCGGGCAAGCTTTCCGCAGCCTGATTATCGGCGGCTTATTTATTACCCTGCTTTCGGTAGCCTGTAACTTTGTAATGTTTAAGTTTGTTGACCCATCGTTACCCGGCAAAATCAAAGATGCCACTGTTGAAAAAGTGACCGACCGTTTAACCAAAATGGGCATGGAGCAATCAAAAATTGACGAGATAAATGCCCAGTTTGAGAACGGTGAGTTTGAAGCCAAGCTACAACCAACCTTTAAAAATGAGTTAACCGCAGTAGGTATAGGCTTACTGATCTACGCGATCATCGATCTGATTATTGCGGCTATTATTAAGAAAAACCCGCCGATGTTCGCGCCGGTGCCCGACGAATTAGACCCCACGGTTTAACGCATTCAATAAAACATTATTCATCTCCCGGGGGCACCACTGCTACCCGGGATTTTTTTTGCCGGCGTTTAAACATCCTTAATATAAAAGGTTTATCGTTTCCTGGCGCATTCGGGTAAAATCTCCTGGCTACAATGCCGTTAGCTATCCCAAATAAAACAATAACATAAATAAACAGTGTTGGTTCAAGGTTAAAATAATTAGCTAAAATTAAAACGATGAAAAAGAATGCCAGCGATACGAGCATAAACTTGGTAGCCCGCCACTTTAATACCATTTCAATACTATCAGGAGAAAAGCATAACCTTTCCTTGTGCTTAACCAGGTAACGTATTAATAAAGACTGGGCTAATGTACTTAGGAAAAATATAGTAATATAAGCGCTCATTCCCCAGCCATAAGCTCTTGAAGCTTGAGGGAATGTGCCTGTTATTAAGGTTACACCAAACGGGAAAATGGATACACTAAATAAAAAAAACAGGTTTAACCCTAATAAATTAGTATCATAATCTTTTAAAAAACTAAAGATTTTTAAATGGTTCATCCAAAACCTTGCCACCAGGAAAAACGTGACAATATAGCCCGTAAACTTAAAAATAACTTCCTTTATCGCATGGTTCAATGCTTCGTCCTTCATTTGAACCGTCAACTTAGATGATTTTGACAACATTTCCCTGATACTTTCGGGAAACTTTAGTTCGATCACCATAATGGTAATAATGATGGCAAACACAGCATCGCTAAAAAGGATAACCCGTTCTAACTGAAATTCTTTTTTTAATTCCTGTTCTTCGTTCACGTTCATAGGTTGCAATTTAATACTTTTGCTAAATGGATAATAAAAAAGAAGATTATTCCTTTTGGACCAAATACAAGCGCTACGCCCAAAACGAGTTATTGCTATACATTGTAATGGTGGTAGGCATTATATTAGGAATAGTTATTTTTAGTTACGTTTAACCAGCACCATATTATAGGCATCAGCATCGGCAACCGATTGGTAAAAATCAACCAGGTCCTGGTAGCTGTCCTTACTATAAGTCCCGTCATTAAGCTGGAACTTGCGTTTATAAACCAATTGCTGCCCGTTTAAGTGCATGCTTACGGTGTATTTGCCAAATGGTTTATCAAAGGTTTGGTTTAATAATATCTTTTCGGGCTTATAACCTGCCGGCAACTGGTAGCTAATCTCATCTTCCTCCACATACCCGCGGTTAATATAAACATCTGTACTGCGGTTGCGCACCTCATCGGGTACATGGTCGGCGCGGTTAGCCAGGTTGATCTTAAAATAGTATTTATCCGAATTAAAAGCGGCAAATTCCCGGGCTTTCAGTTTGATATTTTCGGTAGTTACGGCATCGCTGCTTTTGGCTTTGGTAAACTCCAGCTTCTCGATATCCATATTGATGATAGGGTAGGCCTCGCGAATGGATTTCAACTGCTCGGTATATGATTCATCAATAAACGAGTCGCGGGTATCGTAATCCGTCCCGCCAAAAGCGGTAACCATAGTGCCCGATAGTTCGCCCTTGTCATCAATAACAAAATCGGCCTTGCGACGGATTACATTAGTAGTGGCAGCATAATGAGGGGTATGCATTAATTTACCGCCATCGGGGGTACAGGCTAATACCCATCTGTCGTCGGTAAAATCGCCTAAAAAGCCAAAGGGGATGGTTTGGCTGGTACATTCCAGCCAGGTGGTGTCATTTTTAAACGGAACGCATAAAATCACGTGATCGCCCTGATCCATACTGGCAAAATCGGCCATAAAACTTCTTTTCCTTGATCCTGATTTTACAATGCAATACCACGATTCGATATCCGCTGTTTTTAATAAGGCGTGTGTGTAATTAACCAAAGCCTTGCAATCACCATAGCTCGATTTATCTACATCAGCCGCCAGGAATGGCTGGTAACCGCCTATGCCCACCTGTATGCTTACATAGCGGGTTTTATGCTGCATATATTCGTATATCTTTTTAGCTTTTAATTTAGGGTCGCTTATGCCGGTGGTAAGCTGTTTAATGTATTCAACTGTTTCAACCGGGATAGCATCGCGGTTAAGCAATAACTTATCGTATACCCATTGCCCCAGTTCCTTCCAGTTGGTAAACGAACCGCTGATCCCCTCGTACATAAATTTTTCGGGGGCTATCTTCACCATGGTTAAATACTGCTCGGGGTTGGGGCTGTATGGTTCGTATTTAACCGATCTCAGGTTATCCAAATGCCACGCGTAAGTTTTTAAGCCTTGCGCGCTGGTACTAATTACCGCCTTATTTGGCGTGTTGATCTCTTTATAATTGATCTTAAAATCGGGCTTGCTGGTAAACGAGAAAACGCTTTTCTCTACCGATACCCCTGTGGCCGGGTTGGGCT
Source organism: Bacteroidota bacterium (assembly GCA_040389105.1). Lineage (GTDB taxonomy): Bacteria > Bacteroidota > Bacteroidia > Sphingobacteriales > Sphingobacteriaceae > Mucilaginibacter. The sequence continues at coordinate 80,297 of JAZKAO010000014.1, read as the reverse complement.
CCCAGTTATAAAAGTTAAGGGTTTGTTTAGACCGGATCTCGTATTCATACTCAACGGTATAAGGATATTCGATAATAGCGGGCTGATAATGCTTTACGCGCGAATCTTCGAACAGGGCAGAGTTATCGGCCGCGCTGGCATCCTCAAAATCCTTTTCGGCAAATTTGCCAACCGGTTTGCCTGCCGCATTATAAATGGCACCTTTAATATACCTGATGATATTGCTTTTGTTATGCCATACCGCAATTTCGGCATGTTTATCACCATTTTTGTTTAAAACAGTAATAGCCTCCTTAATATGGTAGATAGTATTATCCAAATCCTTTACCTCAATTTCCTGGTCGCTATAGCGCACTACCGCGCTTGAATATGCCAGCAGGGGTTTAGGTATCAGGCCAGCATCATAGTTTTGCTGGGCATTGCATATCATAGCCATTAAGCAAAAGCCCGCGGTTAAAAATAAGCCTCTCATCTATTTCTTCTTCAATACTATTTCGGTGTTCTCGGCCTGTATTATTTTATTGAACATCTCTTTCAGGTATGGGTATTCGTCGGGCGAGTAAATGGAACGGTTAAACTGGGTGACATGCGACAGGGTCAATCCATCCTCAATATGCTCATAATTCACCAGGAAACGCCCTCCCTGCAAAGGCATGGCTAAGGCCACATTTTGCGGTACGGTTTCTACCATATATTCCTTAGGCAGGTGCAGGGTTAAAATAAACTTATCGTCGTACATAGCGCCACGGTCAACCGGGTAATTGCGTTCCTGTAATTTAAATGGATTTTCGCCAATGCGATCAATAAAATACGGATTAAAGGGGATCCGGTTGCTGCTCATATTGGCCGGGGCATCAAACTCAATTTCATATTTTTCTGAAAGAGGCATATCCAGGCTATCCAGGTTATGGATCTCGGACTTTAATATTTTTATCTTTTTTAATTTGGTATCAAAATCCTCCACAAATTCATCTACCGAATTAAACTTTTTAATGGCCTTACGCTTATCCAATGCTTCGTAACCGTACGAGTAGGTTGTCATTACACCTTTTATCTTCCCGTTATCCTGCAAGGTAAGATCAAGCGCAAACATCCTCGATTTTTTCTCGGGCGCAACCAAATCCATCCAGTACGATGGTTTATCCATATTCATTACCCGGCCCTGGTCGTTAATGCAATCCAGCGGAAGCAAACCAAATGGCAGCAATGGATCTGTGGCATCCAGCATATAGCTTTTGCCGCCAATATTGGCTTTGGCTACTACGTAATTAAAATCGGTTTCAACAGGATAAAGCTTGTTTACAACGCCATGTTCGCGGGTGGAGAGCAGTACCGCCTCGGTATTTATCCCGGCCGAATTTAAAGCCGCTATAAGGCATAAATTGATATCCGCTACACTACCCGAATGGTTGTCGAACGCTTTTTTAATGCCATCTTCGCTGCCCCAACCAGTAAAGTGGTTCCATTTCATGTTGCCTTGTATCAGCCGGTATATGGCCTTTGCCTTAGATAGTTCGTCGGTTTTACCGGCTATTACACTTTGTGTGCGGTCTTTCATCAGGCTGCTTCTTTTTATTTGCCCGCCAAATGATTCATCGTGTTTCATATCATAATCCACATCCTTCCAATCTTTGGTCACCTTCATTTTGGCACCGGTATTCATATCCGTATAATCAGATAATTCAAAGTAAATGGCGGATATAAAGTTTTTTGGAGCGGTCATATAATCCTCGGGTATAAACGCCGGGATATTGGCCATAATATAGGTTATTTTAGAGCAATCGCAGGATACGCCGCCACCCGGTGCAAAGCAATCTTTTTCCAGTTCGGCATTGTTTTTAGTGAGCTTATAAGGCCCGCGCAGCGATACATTATAATTATAAACAGCAGGCAAGTGCGCCTCATATTCCGAATACATCTTAGGGATATCCGATTGGAAGATCCATGTTTTAAAGTTAAACCGCAGCGGTGTTTCCAGGTGGTATTTGTATTCAATAATACAGCCTTTGTGCAGGTTAGGCAGGGTAAATTTCACCACATCCCAATACCTGTTTTTCTTTTCGTGGAAAATATTTTTAGGGTTGAGCTCGGTTTTTTGCACCTGTCCGTTTTCATCCTGGTAATAGGTAACAGCTTCAATATTGGTGATGTCTTCATAACGGTTGTTATCAATTTTATAAATGGGTATTTCAATGGTACCCTGTGCAAAAGCCTGGCTATCAAAAATCTTTATTTTGGCATGATACTCGTGTATCAGCGGGATATCCTGGGCGCTGCTGAGCCATGTTTTGCCAAATTCCTTTAATACAACAGCGTGTGCCGAGGTATCCTTGCTGTATTTTTGCATGTTAATTTCATCCAAACTATACTGTCCAAACGCGAAATCCTGTGCCCAAAGCACTATTGGCGAGATAGAAAAGGTGATTATTAGTAAAAGTCTTTTCATTCAAATTAAATTGTGTTAAGTGGGTATCAAGTTATCAATTAGTTAGTCAAATAAAAAAAATATAGAAAAATAACCACCCGTATTGTGCATACTTTTGCAGACCTTTGTAACTGCTATTTACCTTGAATGAAATTAAAATTAAAAAGACCTCTCGCATTTTTTGATATTGAAGCTACCGGTATCAATATTGGTGCCGATCGTATAGTTGAATTGTCTGTTATAAAACTTCACCCTGATGGGAGTGAAGAGGTAAAAACCTGGCGTGTAAACCCGGGCATGCCTATCCCAATAGAATCGTCGTTGATACATGGTATTTATGACGAGCATATCCAAAACGAACCCTTATTTAAAGCATTAGGAACCGAGATAGCCGAATTTATTGGCGATAGCGACCTTGCGGGATATAATTCAAACAAGTTTGATATCCCGATGCTGATGGAGGAATTTATGCGTGCCGGCACAGATTTTAGCCTGGAGAACCGCCATTTTGTGGATGTGCAGAATATATTTCACCAAATGGAGCAGCGTACCCTTAAGGCTGCTTACCAGTTCTATTGCCAAAAGGATATCATTAACGCGCACTCTGCCGAGGCGGATACCCGTGCTACTATGGAGGTACTGCTGGCACAAATAGCTAAATATGAGTTAACCGAGTGGGAAGATAAACAAGGCAAACGCAGCGTACCGGTTGTGGGCGATGTAGAGGCTTTGCATAAATTTACCAACCTTAACCGCACTGTTGATTTTGCAGGCCGTATGGTTTACAACGATGCAGGTGATGAGTTATTTAACTTTGGCAAGCACAAGGGTAAAAAGGTAGAGGATGTGTTTAATATAGAACCCAGCTACTACTCGTGGATGATGCAGGGCGATTTTCCTTTGTACACTAAACGCCAACTGGAGGCCATTTATACCCGTTGGAATACTAAACGCCAAGCCGAAAGGCAAGCAAGGCCGGTACAGCCAAAACCGGCAACGGTTGAGGCAGCGCCTAAAAAAGAAAACCCGGTTGCACCGCCACAAAAGGATTTTAAAAGTAATAACAACTACCAGCAAAAACCATTTAAGCGCGAGGATAAAACCCCGGCCAAACCGGTTGATGAGGATATGTTGAAGCAGTTAGCCGATAAGTTTAAAAAAGGTTAAGGAATTTGGTGGGATACCAGGGTTTTTTAATAGGCCCCTCATCGCTTAGCAAAGGATTTTGATTGCTGGACTGCAGTACCTTTTTAACGGTGGTTTCTTTCCCATTTACCCATACTTTGTTTTGTATCAGGCGTATGCCGTGGCTATAATCGGCCCAGGTGCTTAAATGCCGGGCATATAGCGGCTGTATGGCTTTACCGCTTAGTATTTTATGCCAGCCGTATATTACCACATGGTAATTACTGGTATCGTTATAAATACGGTTGGATATAATCACATCTTTTTTATCGCCGCCCATTAAACTGCCTGGTACAAACTTATTCCCCAAACTATCGCGTTGTTGTTTTAGCATTTGATTATGCTCTATAAATACCGGCACAGTACTCATAGCCGGTGTTGGTGGTATGGGTAAGGGTGATACTTTAATTGCTGCCCGGCGATATATCTGATCAGCCATTTGGCGGGTGGGTAAACTGCATTTCAGTTTGTTGGCTACCCGCTGCGCCAGTCCGGGTGTCATAGGGCAATAAAAGTAATTGGAATCGGTACCAATGGCTATGTAATCGGGTAGCACATAATAGCTGATCTGCATTAGCTTATAATTGATCCGCATGGAATCCGTCACCTTTACCAGCTTCCTGTAAAATTGGGGGATATTGCCTTTTTTAATGGCTTTATAAATAATTTGCTCGCGCTGTTTAAGGCTAATAGCGGTATCGCTGATGGATCTGGCAAACTGGCTGCCGTTTAACGCATCTGGTTTCCTGTCCCTTATCTTTAAGGTTTGGGCCTGTAAACAGGCAGAAATTAATAAAGCGGGGACGAGTAAACGCAGCATCATTTAATAAAATCAATATTACGTTTTAACCCCGCGTATTTAGTGCGCTTTACAGCCGATCCTTTAAAAACTTTTTGAAAAGTTTCTTCGGTTATATCCTGCCAATCCTTTTGGCTGATGCCCAATAGATCGGCATGGGGTTTAAAAGCCGGTTCGTTATGGATCACCGAAAATTTATTCCAGGGGCACACATCCTGGCAAATATCGCAGCCAAACATCCAGCCGTCGGTTTTACCCTTAAATTCGGGCGGTAGTTCGTTTTTTAATTCGATGGTGAGGTAGGAGATACAACGGCTGCCATCAACCACGTAGGGGCCAACAATGGCCTCGGTAGGGCAGGCATCAATGCAACGGGTACATGTACCGCAATGGTCGGCAGTGGGTTCTATATCGTACTCCACTTCCAGGTCAATAATTAATTCGGCCAAAAAGAAGAACGAACCCGAACGCTGGTTAATGAGGTTACTGTTTTTACCTATCCAGCCCAGTCCGGCTTTTTTGGCCCAGGCCTTATCCAGCACCGGTGCCGAATCTACAAACATGCGGCCATCTACTTCGCCAATCTCCTCGCGGATAAAGTATAACAGCTGCTTTAATTTATCTTTAATAACAGTATGATAATCAGCGCCATAAGCATACTTTGAGATCTTTGGCGCTAAGGGGTCTAACTGCTTTTCATCGGTATAATAATTAAGCGCCAGCGAAATAACCGATTTGGCACCATCAACCAATAAGCGGGGATCAAGGCGTTTATCAAAATGGTTTTCCATGTACTGCATTTCGCCATGTTTGCCGGCATTTAACCAGGCTTCCAGCCGGGGGGCTTCTTCTTCCAGAAAGCCAGCTTTGGCAATACCGCAAAACATAAAACCCAGGCGTTTAGCCTCGGCTTTAATTAATTGACTGTATGCGGAAATATTCTGGGCCATTTATTGCAAAGATAAGGCATCTTAAGCTAAATAACGTTAGTTAAGGATAAGCCTTGTCAGGCCTCAGCCCAACCCCTCTCTAAAGGAGAGGGGCTTAAAATAACATTTTTTAGCATAGAAGACGGCGATGCCTTCTACTTGCACACTTGGCTGGTAGTATTACATGGTAGCTATTTACTGCTAAAACCTCTTCTTTATGTTAGCCCTCTATCTAATATAAATTATTGATTGTCAGTTATTTATATAAGGTTAACATTAAATTGTGTTAAGTTGTGTTAACCCTCTGCGGCGCGCGGATTTTAAAGCTATACATATTTTGTATTGAAACATGTTTAAGCATTACCTGTTTATTAGAGAAACCAAATTAAAATTAGCACGAATATGATGCAGACAGAAAGCAGCGATCCGCAAGATCCAAAGGACGAGCAGATCACTAACCAGGATACTTCCATAACCAATGCCGATCCGGATACCGATACCGAAAAAGGCGGCCAGGAAACCGAACAAAATAAGCCCGATGATGTGCTGGTACCAACCGTAACGCCCGATAACGATAGCGGCGACCCGGGCCCATCGTCAGACGAACCGGCTGTGGATAAGGGCGAAAACAAGGCTAGCCCAACGGTATAAAACACAAAAGGCTCCGGTTTATCCGAAGCCTTTTGTGTTTTATGATTAAAAGCTTTGCCTGATGCTGGTGCTTAAAGTTTTTGGGCTCCAGTATCCGCTGGTGATAATGCGGCGTATAGTAAACAATGGGTCTTGCTGGTCGCGTTTATCAGCTAAAGAAAATGCTGCTTTAAAATGATGTTCCTTAATACCTGCTATGGCCATTTTATTCCATAAGCCAAAAGGGTAAGCAAAGTATAGTAGTTTTTTACCGGTAATTTCTTCCAGTTTTTTAGTTGGCTTATCAATTTGGGTCACCCAATCGTCAACAGGCTTGGTGGTGATCTTGCCGTTTTTGCCAATGATTTTTAATGATGAAGTATGCGAATACTTGGTTACCATGTGGTGGTCCCAGGTATGGCTGCCAATGATATTCCCCTCGTCTGATAATGTTTTAACCATTTCGGGTGTCATATAATGCGGGCGGCCTAATGATACTGTCATTACAAAATAAACCGCTTTAAAGTGATACTTCTTCAGTTCGGGGTTAGCAATGGTAAACTGATCAAGGTCGGTATCATCAAATGTCAGCATAATAGGCTTGCTGGGCAGGGCGGCGCCGGTTGTAAGGTAGGCGTATAATTGATCGGGCAGGATGGTATGATAACCACTATCGGCCAGCATTTTCATGTGGGCCTTAAAGGTGGCTATAGGGCAAATATAATCTTTAGCGTTTTTGGAATCTTTGGCAGTCCAATCGCGTATTTGATGGTAGCATAAAACAGGTACCTGCTTACGGGCCAATACAGCGGCTGCATTACCTTGTGCCGAAGCAGATGAAAGGATATTTGAAAACAACAGGCAGAATAATACTGCTTTAAAGGATATTTTAAACATAGTATGGTATTAATGGGTATTGGTTAACAGTGGCTAAAAATAAATGTATTTAAACAAGATAAAAATTTAAGTTTTAAACAAATTAACTTAATTTTTATCCTGTTTGTATATGCTTACAAATTACTTTTCGGTTGATAATGAATAAGGCACATCGGCATTTTTAACGCCCCTTTGCTTATTCGGCGTAGCCGACATTTTAATATCTATCACGGCACCCTTTTGCAGCGAAGTGTGGCTTATCCAGGTTAAATCGTAAGGTTTACCATTGTAATTCATAGTACTTAAATACCGGTTATCCGCGCTGTTTGATGGTGAATTGATCACCACTTTTTTGCCGTTCTCTAAATTTAATGTAGCTTTTTTAAACAGTGGCGCGCCTAATACATACTGATCGGTAGCCGGGCAAACAGGATAGAAGCCCATAGCCGAGAACACATACCAGGCCGATGTTTGGCCATTATCCTCGTCGCCGCAATAACCATCGGGGGTTGCTTTGTATAAGCGGTTCATTGCTTCGCGTACCCAGTATTGGGTTTTCCATGGCGCGCCTGCGTAGTTATACAGGTATAACATGTGCTGGATAGGTTGGTTGCCATGCGCGTACTGGCCCATGTTCATGATCTGCATTTCGCGGATCTCGTGAATTACTTCATGATAATAGCTGTCATCAAATACCGGTGGTAAAATAAATACCGAGTCGAGCTTGTTAACAAACGCTTTTTTGCCACCCATCAGGCCAATTAAGCCATTAATATCGTGGAAAACGCTCCAGCTATAATGCCAGCTGTTACCTTCGGTAAAGGCATCGCCCCATTTAAACGGATTGAATGGTGTTTCAAAACTACCGTCCTTATTTTTACCACGCATTAAGCCGGTTTGCGGGTCGAACAGGTTTTTGTAGTTCATCGACCGTTTTTTATAGATATCTGTTTCAGCTGCCGGGCGACCCAGTTTTTTGCCTAACTGGTATATCGTAAAATCATCATAGGCATATTCCAGCGTACGGGCGGCATTTTCGTCAATCTTAACATCGTAAGGCACATATCCCAGGGTATTGTAATACTCCACACCTTTACGGCCTGTGCCACCCGGCCCTTCGGCGCTGGCACCATGTACTAAAGCTTCGTACAATTTATTGATATCGTAACCGCGACCACCCTTAATATAAGCATCGGATACAATGGAAGCCGAATTATTCCCGATCATAATTGGTGCGTAACCCGGGCTGCTCCATTCCGGCAACCAGCCACCTTCCTTATAATCGTTAATCAGGCCTTCCTGCATTTCCTTATTAATGGAGGGGTACATCAGGTTAAGGAATGGGTACAGCGCCCTGAATGTATCCCAAAAACCGGTACCCGCAAACATATAGCCTGAGTAAACCTGCCCTGTATAAGGACTCCAGTGAATAGGTTTATTATTGGCATCCAACTCGTACAGCTTATTAGGGAAAAACAGCATCCGGTAAAGGCACGAGTAAAATGTACGGGTTTGATCTACCGAACCACCTTCAACCTGTATACGGCTTAGGGTTTTATTCCATATATTTTTGGCATTGGTTACAGTGGTATTAAAGCTATTTGTGCCAATCTCGCGCTTAAGGTTTAGCTCAGCCTGTTCAAAACTGATGAACGATGATGCTACTTTCAGGTTCACGATCTCGCCTTTTTTAGTTTTGAAGCCAATAACCGCCCCGGCATGGTTAGTTTTAATCTCCAGCGAATCCTTCACCAGGTGCTTATCGTTCCATGTGCGGGCAAGTGTAAATGGCTTATCTATATAAATAACAAAATAGTTTTTAAAGTTGATCAGCTTGCTACGTGTATAACGCATGGTATAACCGATGATCTTGTTTTCGCCGGGGATAACTTTAATATACGATCCGCGATCCAGCGCGTCGACTACTACAAACGAGCTATCGCTTTTAGGGAACGTAAAACGGAATTGCGCGGCACGTTCGGTAGGTGCAATTTCGGTAGTTACATCATGATCGGCTAAGTAAACGCTGTAATAGTATGGTTTAGATACCTCGGCTTTGTGGCTAAACCAACTGGCACGGTCGTCCTGCAAAAATTTAAGGTGGCCGGTTACCGGCATAATGGCAAACTGGCCGTAATCATTCATCCATGGCGATGGCTGGTGGGTTTGCTTAAAACCGCGGATTTTATCAGCATCGTAGGTATAGGCCCAGCCATCGCCCATTTTACCGGTTTGAGGGGTCCAAAAGTTCATACCCCATGGCAGTGCTATAGCAGGGTAGGTGTTGCCGTTGGATAGATCGGGTTTTGATGCCGAACCCATCAGCGGGTTTACGTATTCAACCGGATCGGTAACTTTATTAACCATTTGGGCTTGAGTAGCAAAGGCAGCCCCAATAAAAACAATACTTAATAATGCTTTTCTCATCAGATGTTCGTCAGTAAAATAATAGTCTACGTAAATATTAAAATAAGGTTTGGCTTCCGCCCGATTTGAATAATCCCAAATGCTTATAGGCATGTTCGGTAGCCTCGCGGCCGCGCGAAGTGCGCATTAAAAAACCTTCCTGTATCAGGAATGGTTCATAAACCTCTTCAATAGTACCTTCATCTTCGCCAACAGCGGTAGCAATGGTTTTTAAGCCAACAGGCCCACCCTTAAATTTTTCGATAATGGTAGATAGGATCTTGTTATCCATCTCATCAAGGCCATGCTCGTCCACATTCAGCGCGTTCAGCGCGTATTTGGCTATGGCGGTATCAATATTACCATCGCCTTTTATCTGGGCAAAATCGCGGGTGCGGCGCAGCAGGGCGTTGGCAATACGGGGTGTGCCGCGGCTGCGGCGTGCAATTTCATAAGCACCTTCGTCGCTGATAGGTGTTTTTAAGATAGATGCCGAGCGTAGTAAAATAGTGGTCAGTAATTTGGCATCGTAATATTCCAGGCGCGAATTGATACCAAAACGGGCACGTAGAGGGGCGGTTAACAAACCTGAACGGGTTGTTGCACCCACCAAAGTAAATGGATTAAGCGATAATTGTACCGAACGCGCGTTAGGGCCGCTTTCCAGCATAATATCTATCTTAAAATCCTCCATAGCCGAATACAGGTATTCTTCTACCAACGGGCTTAAACGATGGATCTCATCAATAAACAGGATATCGCCGGCTTCCAGGTTAGTAAGCAGACCGGCAAGGTCACCGGGTTTATCCAGCACCGGGCCTGATGTGATTTTGATGCCTACGCCCATTTCGTTAGCGATGATATGCGATAGGGTGGTTTTCCCTAAGCCGGGAGGGCCGTGCAATAGCACATGATCCAGCGCTTCGCCACGCTGGCGGGCGGCCTGGACAAATATCTTTAGGTTAGATAATATTTTATGTTGACCCGTAAAATCCTCAAATGCCTGCGGACGCAGCACTTTTTCAATGTCATATTCCGCAGACGAAAGTTTTTCCCGGTCAGGATCCAGATGTTCGTTCATTTTTATGATGTGCAAATATGCAGATGTGCAAATGTGCAGATTATTTTAAGATGAAGCAATTATGTGGATGTGCAAATATGCAGATGTGCTGATGTGCAAATTATTTTAAGATAAAGGAATTATGCGGATATGCATATTATTTTAAGATGAAGTAATTCATTTGCACACCTGCATATATGCACATTTACACATCAGAAAATCATCCCTCGGGATATTTCCTGAAGATGCTGTTGATCTTCATTTGTATCACACCCAAAAATGCTTCGCGGAAGATCCCGGTCGACATTTTAGAAGAACCCATCGTGCGGTCGGTAAATATAATAGGGATCTCCACCACGTTAAAGCCATGCTTAATGGTAGTATACTTCATTTCAATTTGGAAAGCGTAGCCCACAAATTTGATCTTATGCAGTTCGATAGTTTGTAGAACTTTGCATTTGTAGCATACAAAACCTGCTGTAGAGTCCTGGATATTAATGCCGGTTATAAAGCGTACATAAACCGATGCGAAATAGCTCATCAATACCCGGCTCATGGGCCAGTTAACCACGTTTACACCTTTTATATAACGGGAACCTACCGACATATCCGCGCCATCAACACAAGCTTCTCTTAATCTTGTTAAGTCTTCTGGATTATGCGAAAAATCGGCGTCCATTTCAATAATGTATTCGTAATCGCGCGCTAAGCTCCATTTAAAACCATGGATATAGGCCGTGCCTAATCCCTGCTTGCCTGCGCGCTCTTCAATAAATAAACGATCAGGAAATTCATTTTGCAGCGATTTAACGATCAGGTTAGTGCCATCGGGCGAGCCATCATCTATGATCAGGATATGAAAAAAGAAGTCGAGGGAGAATACTTTGCGTATCATGCGCTCAATATTTTCCTTCTCGTTATAGGTAGGTATGATAACAATAGTATCAGCCACAGGTAGATGTGTTTAGTAGTAAAAACTGCGAAGCTAAGTGCTTATTGCAATATATACAAAATATAAATGCCATTTAACCTCTTTTAACAGTTAAATGGCATTTACGTTGTGACAAATTTATTTATAGCTTTTCGGTATTGGCTGCAATTTCGTTTTCGCTGACATATGGATCGGTTATATAATTGCGTTCTTTCAACCGCGGCGAAACCAATAGAAATGCAATTACAAATACGCTGATAAAGGCAACAAAGAACCACTCATAGTTTGCACCTTTAAGATGATGTGCCCACCAGCCGCCACCTTCAATTTGCCCATTAACCATTGCAGTGATCAGGTTGCCGAACGATACTACAAGAAACCAAATACCTGTCATGGTGCTTTTCATTGACTTAGGAGAATGTGTGTAGGCGTATTCCAGGCCAGTGATCGAAACCAATACTTCGGCAGCTGAAAGTATCATGAAAGCTAATACTTGCCACCATATAGATGGCGTGCCGCCATGTTCAATATTGTTATGCGTAAAGCCAATCACCACGAATGATAAAGCCGTTAAAATTAAACCCGTCCCTAACCTTCGCAAAGGTGTGGTTTTAAGCCCCTTTTTATCAAACCAGGGGTATATCACATAATTAAATAAAGGAATAAAAAGCAACAGAAATACAGTATTAATGGTCGACAACTGGCCGGGGAGTACAGTAAACGAGGTAAAGCCGAGGTTAATTGCGCGATCCATTTTATCGGCATACAGTGTCCACTCGGATAAGCACTGATCCCAAACAGCCCAAAATGCCAGCGTGAAGAAAAATACCGTCATAACACGATAAACCGCCTTAACACCTTCAACACGTTCAGGGTTATAAGATTCCTTGGCTATATCAAGCAGGGGTTGACCGGGTTTTCTTTGACTTGAGTGAGTTAGCGCATACCAGGTTATAAACACCATATTATTGCGGTTAACGCCTTGCGGAGGAACTTTTACATATTTTTTACGACCGGAAAAAAATATAATGGTAGCCAGTGCCATCAGGATACCGGGAATGCCGAAAGCCCATCTCGGACCAAAGTGCTCATAAGTCCACGGGATGGCAACAGTTGAAATCATAGATCCGGCATTGATACTGAAATAAAACCAGCCATATACTTTAGAAAGTAGATCCTGGTTCGTCGCATCAAATTGGTCGCCAACGTTGGCCGATACACATGACTTAATGCCACCGGCACCAATAGCAACCACAAGTAATCCTATTTCAAAACCGTTGAGGCCGCCGTCAAAAGTCGATAATAAAAAATGCCCAAAGCAGTAAATCATAGATACGTATAAGATAAGCTTATATTTCCCTGTAAACCAGTCGGCTATCATGCCGCCTACAAATGGTAGGGCGTATGCCACCATCACAAACAGGTGATGTAACTTGTTACCATGTGCATTAGCTTGTTCAGTTAACGCCGGGTTATGTGTGGGATTAAAAAACTGGTTTACCAAAAATAGCGTGAGAATCGACCGCATGCCGTAAAAGCTAAAACGTTCTGCCGCTTCATTTCCTATGATGTAGGGTACTGCTTTGGGGAATCTTGATTTCTTTTCTGCCGGAACAGTCAATGTGTCGTTTGTCATAAAATCTTCTAAAATTTTTCTAAAATACTATAATTCCCGCAAATCAAAATTTAATGCTGAATTTATTATAAAATATAATATTAATATTGGCAAAAGCCTATTTGTCCGATAGACAAATAGGCTTTTTTGTAAAATAGGTTATTTACCCTTTACCGGTTTTTTTAAGATATCAGATCTAAGTTGCTTATCGGGGGCGATGTATTGCTGGTCAGCTTCGTTTGGGATATTTTTCATATCCATGTTTTCCATAAACTGCCAGCGGCCATTCTTTAATTTATAGCCATCGTAAGTTAAGTCGGGGCCGTACGTTTGGGGCTTACCCTTCAACTTTACATCGGGCGGCATCAAATGGTCGAACACAATAAGATTTTGCTCGGGGATATAGCGTAACAGCATAGAAACCTGCCGCGCGTATTCAAACACTACCCGTTTACGGATCTTGCCGTTACCATCAAATACGCCGAGGCCAAATTGCGGCTGGTTATCGGCAAAAGAAATTATGTCTATCACCTTTTTTGTCGATTCTATGGTGTTTCCCTTCCAGCCCAGTAAAACATAATAAGGCGTTTGGCCATATACGGGGATGATCTTATAATATTCGGCACCGTACCATTTGCGGTTATTAACTATCGAATCTTCGGGGTTTTTCTGTAGCGGTGAATAATCCTCTAAAGGGAATAGTTTCAGCGGGCCTCCGGTGTTCATTTGTATACTGCCGTAAAAACGATAACTGCCATCCTCGTTCATTACATACCAGCTAAATATGCGGAACTTATTATCGGGCGAATTAATAATGCTGATGCTTTTTACCGAATCGAACTTAAACAGGAAGGAGTTGTTGATCTTCAGCGCGCTAACCAAGGTTTTAATAAAGGCATAATTGGCATTTTTGCGCTCCATGTCGTTATCATGGTTGATCATTTTTATACCCAGGTGCGCAAGGCTATCCTGAAACATGTTTAACTGTTTAAGACGGGCGTTTTCATCCGAGTGTTGGGCAAAAACAGCATTGCCGCTAATTGTTATCAGCAGTATGAGCAGTAGTTTTTTCATTACCCCCAATTAACGCAAATTTTCGATAACAATTGCACTGGCGCCACCGCCACCGTTACAAATCCCGGCTACGCCATATTTGCCCTTGTTTTGTTGTAATACATTTATTAGTGTAACCATAATACGCGCCCCCGAAGCACCCAGCGGGTGCCCCATGGAAACTGCGCCTCCGTTAACATTAACCTTGGCGGGATCAATTTTTAATAGTTGGTTATTGGCAATAGCCACTACCGAAAAAGCTTCGTTAATCTCGAAGAAATCAATTTCACCGGCAGATAGTTTGGCATTATGCAAGGCTAAAGGAATTGCCTTGGATGGGGCAGTGGTGAACCATTCAGGCGCTTGCTGTGCATCAGCGTAAGCTATAACCCGTGCCAATGGTTTTATACCCATTTCGTCGGCCTTTTCGCGGCTCATTAAAACAAGGGCGGCCGCGCCATCATTTAGTGTAGATGCATTGGCGGCTGTAACCGTACCATCTTTTTTAAAAACCGGCTTTAAAGATGGGATCTTATCAAATTTTACTGCGGCAGGCTCCTCGTCTGTTGCAAACAGGGTAATGTCGCCTTTACGGTCTTTTATCTCAACCGGTGTAATTTCATCGGTAAACTTACCATCGGCAATTGCCTTTTGTGCCCGTTTGTACGATTCAATAGCAAAAGCATCCTGTTCTTCGCGACTGATATTACATTCAACCGAGCATAATTCTGCTGCCGAACCCATGTGATAGTCATTATAAACATCCCAGAGGCCGTCTTTAACCAAACCATCGGTAATTTGCCCGTGACCTAAGCGGTAGCCCGTACGGGCCTTATCCAGGTAGTAGGGGACATTGCTCATGCTTTCCATACCACCGGCCACAATAATATCCTGATGGCCTAAGACAATGCTTTGGGCGGCCAGCATTATAGCTTTCATACCCGACGCGCAAACTTTGTTAATAGTAGTAGCGGGCAGATCGGGCAGCCCGGCAAATTTAGCCGCTTGTGTAGCAGGTGCCTGCCCTAAATTGGCCGACATGACATTGCCGAAATAAACTTCCTGTACTTGTTCGGGCTTTAAACCGGCTTTTGCCACAACGCTTTTTATGGCGATAGCGCCCAGTTGTGTGGCACTAAATGATGCTAACGAACCACCAAAACTGCCTATTGGCGTGCGGGTGGCTGCAACAATAACTACTTCCTTCATAAATATTAAATTGGTGAGGCAAATTTAGGCTTTTTGCCGAAGCTTTAACGTGGTAAAAGAAAAAGCCGGAATGTTTATTCCGGCTTTTTCTTTTTGCTGCCTTTTTTACGTTCGAGCAGAGCTTTTTGCAGCAGGTATTCAATTTGCCCGTTGGTACTCCTGAACTCGTCATTTGCCCAGGCCTCTACCTCTTTTAGCATATCGGCGTTTATTCTTAATACAAATGGTTTCTTTTCGGCCATAATTTTTACTGTGCTGCGGCGGCTGCCTGCTGCTGGCGCAAAAGCACCAAATAAATACCTGTTAGCATCAATAAGGGCATATCAGGTATTGTTTTTAAATAAGTTTGATTAAACGTAACGCGAAACGGCGTTTTAAACTTCCAGATGTTGGGTTCTATACTAAACATATCGCCATACTGGTCATTAGTTAACGAAAATGTTCGGCAAAATAATTTTTTAGCAGTGAAAACTGCATCAAAGCCATTGTTCATGGCCACCCTGATTTTTCGTGTCCAAATTTCAGGCTTAATTTCACCAATAATTTCTGTTTCCGATTTTTTAATAAATAAGCTGCGGCTAAAAGCACCTTTGCATTTTATTATCCAACTATTACCAGCCACTTCAGCGGTAGCCGTTCGCCGAAGCCACCCTGCATAGCTTAATTTGCCATACATAAATTGCCCATCAGTCAACTCATACCATGGCCTGAACCAACCATGCCTGATGACCGTTAACTCGCCGGTTCGTAACAAGTCGAAAGATCTGTAATTGTCCATCTCTATTAATGATATAAAGTGCCTGTATTAATCACCGGCGATACCGCGCGTTCGCCGCATAAAACCACCAATAGGTTGCTCACCATGCTAGCCTTGCGTTCTTCGTCCAGTTCAACTATGTTTTTTTCTGATAATCTTTCCAATGCCATTTCCACAATACTAACAGCGCCTTCTACAATCAGCTTACGGGCAGCTATAATGGCCGATGCCTGTTGCCTTTGCAGCATAGCATTGGCAATTTCAGGCGCGTAAGCCAAATGCGAGATTCGGGCTTCCAGCACTTCAATGCCGGCGCGTTCCAGTCGGTCAGTTAATTCTTTTTCCAGCATCAGGCTTACCTGGTCAGCGCCATCGCGCAAGGTTACCGTGGCTTGTTCGTCCTCAAAGTTATCATACGGAAAAGAATTTGCCAGGTGGCGTACAGCGGCTTCGCTTTGGATATTTACATATTGCGCATAATTATCTACCGCGAAAATGGCCTTAGCCGTATCCTTTACCTGCCATACAATTACGGCTGCAATTTCAATAGGGTTACCTACCTTATCGTTAACCTTTAGTTGTTGCCCGTTTAAATTACACGCCCGCAAAGAGAGCTTCCTTTTAGTTGTGAATGGATTTATCCAGTAAAAGCCCGATTGTTTAACAGTGCCAACATAATTACCAAACAGCGTTAATACTTTCGATTCGTTTGGGTTAACAACAATAAAGCCAGGTAATATAAATATAGTAATAATGGCTGTTGCTATAAAAAAGAAAGGGGTAAATATAACGCCTATTGTTATGGCCATTACAATAAATATCAATAAAATAACCAGCGCTAAAAAGCCTGATGTGGGGTTGGTTGATTTTTCGGGTTCCATGATTTTTTGTGATTTAAAATGATATCATAAAGATATCAAATTTAAAATGAGAAATGCAATAGGAAACCTGATAATAAATAAAATGCTATTTTTGCTGTGTATAAAACTAAATGGCAACACTATCAGCATCGCGCCAAAGGGCACTATTTCGTAAATACGCCCGGAATATCAAATACTTTATGATGCTGGTGAGCATTTGCCTTATTGTTTATACGCTCCCCCGACAAGCTAAATTTAGATACGAGTATGAAAAGGGGCGGATATGGAACCAAAAAGACCTGGTATCGCCCTATAACTTTGCCATCTTAAAAACAACGCAGGAACTTGCCGCCGATCAGGAAGCCGCACTGCGCAGTATTACACCTATTTACCAGGTATTGCCCGATGTGGCCGATCAGCAATTAAACGGCTATAAAAGCGATTTTGAAATTAAGTGGCATAATGCAGGTATCAACGAAAAACAAAAGGAGCGATATTTTTTAGCAGGCTATAACCTGCTAAAAGCCATTTACGACCGAGGCCTTTTAACCCTGGTATCCAAATACCAGCGCGGGAACGAGAATTATGCTATTACCGTATTAATTAAAAATACAGCCACCGATAAAAATACCACCGAACTTTTTACCCGCGAGCGTGCTCTGGCTTATTGCACACAACAATTACAGGACAAAGGCGAAATTGATATGGCCTTTTTATTAGGGATCATCCAAAACAGGTTGCAAAATAACTTAGCTTATGATGATAAACTAACCACCCGCCAGGAAAAGGAAGTATTGGATGGCCTGTCGCTTACCCGTGGTATGGTGCAAAAAGGGGAGGTGATAGCAGCAAAGGGGTCGGTTATAAATGACGAGATCTATCAAAAGCTACAATCGTATAAAGAGGCCTTTGAGGATAATGCCCGTGTAAACGGCGACCCAAATTTGGTACTATTGGGGCAATTTCTGCTGGTATCCATAGCGGTAGGTCTGCTAATGGTTTTCTTGTACCTGTTTCGTAAGGATATTTATCGCGATAACCGGTTGGTAAGCTTGATTTTGCTGGTGGTTACCGGTATGCTGGCCACCCTGTCATGGGCTATACGCATACAGGAGTTTAACGTTTATTACATTCCGTATTGTATTGTACCTATTATAATCCGCATATTGTTTGATACCCGTTTGGCGCTGAATATACACTTACTGGTGGTATTAATTGCTGGTTTTTTTGTACCGAATAGCTTTGAATTTGCCTATTTTGAAATTACCGCGGGGATGGTTTCCATCTATAGTATTAAAAACCTGGTGCGGCGCGATCAGTTTTTGGTATCAGCCCTGATTATCACCTTCACTTATTTTGTATCTTTTTTAGGCATATCCTTCATTCGGGAGGGTACTTTAGCTAACCTGGAATGGATGAGCTTTTTCCCCTTTGTTGTAAGCGTTGGGTTAACTTTATTGGCTTATCCTTTAATTTACATATTTGAGCAACTATTCCAGATCACATCGGATATTACCCTGATTGAGCTGACTAATACCAACGCGCCTTTATTGCGCCAACTGGCGTTTAACGCCCCGGGTACGTTTCAGCATTCGCTACAGGTGGCTAATTTGGCCGAGAATGCTATTTATACCATTGGCGGTAATTCCCTTTTGGTGAGGGCAGGGGCATTATACCACGATATTGGCAAGGTAGAGAACCCGTTGTATTTTATCGAGAACCAAAGTTCGGGCTTTAACCCGCACGATAAACTATCGTACGAGGACAGCGCGCAGATCATCATCCGCCACGTAAGTAATGGGGTTGAAATGGCACGAAAAGAAAACCTACCCGAAATTGTGATCGACTTTATCCGTACCCACCATGGTAATACCCGGGTAGATTATTTTTACCAGTCGTATTTGAAAAATTTCCCGGAAAAACTGATTGACGAGAATATTTTCCGTTATCCGGGCCCTATTCCGTTCTCGAAAGAGACTGGCGTACTGATGCTGGCCGATTCGGTTGAAGCAGCATCACGCTCGCTACGCGAACCCGATGCACAGAGTATAAATGACCTTGTTGACCGTATTGTAAGCTACAAATTAAACCAGGGACAGTTAAATGATAGCAATATTACACTGAAAGACCTGGAAACAATTAAAGTTATTTTCAAAAAAATGCTGATGAGCATTTACCACGTGCGGATAGATCTGCTGGATATAAAATAAAGCTAAATGGTTGATTAGGAGCGAGGTTTATGCGCAGGTAATTGATACTAGAAACCCACCTAAGCGCCTTACAAATTAATCAAAACAAAACAGGGCTTTATAATTCTAAATTTTTTTTTGACGGGTAACTTGAATTGCTATATTTGCAGTCCCGAAAAAAGGGGATTAATTTATTGAAAGGCCGTAAGGTCACAAAATGGTGAGGTGCCTGAGAGGCCGAAAGGATCAGTTTGCTAAACTGACGTACGGGCAACTGTACCGAGGGTTCGAATCCCTCCCTCACCGCAAATTAGGAGTTCAAAAGCTCGCAAAAACCTGTAAATCGTTGATTTACAGGTTTTTTTGCTTTATGTGTATGTTTCAACGGTTTCACTTTATCCCCGCCTTTAATCTAAGGGTATTTTAGAAATACCCCCTCTTTTGGAAACGACGTTACATTTTGACTGTACCTGGAATAGCTTGCTCAAGGATTAATTTAGTAATTTTAAGGCTGCATATCTGTAATAAAAAGGTTGATGGATCATCAGTTCATAGTGTACTTGAAAAATAAAACATCCCTAAAGTTTGAATACAAAAGCGATGTTTCAAGGGTTGTTTGTACAGACACCGGATATAGCATCACATTTAATAATGGGAGAAGCTATAACTATGGAACTGACAAAGTACAATACTATCCGCTTGTGTCGAGACGAGAAGATGTGCGCATATATGAGAGTGGCAAATTAAATGACAGATATAATACGGTTGATTATTATGGTCGCTATTTAATTTTTCGAGATAAAGACAGTTATTCTTTTCCAATTGAAAACAATGCTAATATTGAAATTTGTAATATAAAAAAGAATATTGCTCAAACGGGATCAGTAATCAATTATTTAAAAAAGATCCTGAAAGAAAGTGATGGGGTATCATTCGACATTCCATCAGAAGAGACAGTTAGTGGAAATCCGAATCAAATAAGCGCTGAAATATTACTCAAGGGTCTTGACGATATAGATATACTGGAATCAAGGTCAGCACTATCTAACTACTTTGATGGAATCAATCCTGCTATTCCTGCTCCAAACGAGACACTAATTTATCCTTTCGGATGTAACGAGAGTCAAAAATTGGCGGTTGGGACTACACTAAGGAATAGCATAAGTATAGTAGAAGGCCCTCCGGGAACAGGAAAAACTCAAACAATCCTAAATATTATAGCCAATCTTATCGTGCAAAACAAGACTGTTGCAATTGTTTCAAACAATAACGCTGCGGTATTCAACGTATGGGAGAAGTTAGCGAAATATGGCTATGGAATGGTTGTGGCATCACTTGGAAATAACAATAACAAAGCCTCGTTCTTTAACAATCTTGAAAAGCAAACAGTCAATCAAGATTTTGAGGTGTCGGGCGATCGATTGAAAAAAGCAAAGGATGAGATTCGGGATTTGGATTCCATATTAGCAAAGTGCTTTCAGTACCGGAATAAATTAGCCATGTTAAAGACGGAATTGTCGGATGCGGAAATAGAATTTAGTCATATAAAGGCAGAACAACCACTCAAGCAGGACGTACAATATGTACTCAATAATAAATTATACCGCAAATGGAATCTCAGGACAACTTTGAAATTGAAAAATTTACTATCGTCCATCGACCTCGGGAACACGTTGCCCATCATAAACAAGTTGCGACTTATTCTGCAATATGGTTTATTTGACTTCAATAGCATTCGTCAATATAGTGAGGAGTTTCCTGTTTATGTCAACCAAAAATTCTATGAATTATACATCGCAAAAATAAAAAACGAAATCCTGGAGATTGAAAGCTGGTTGGCATCTAACAATGAAGAAACTAATCTTAAAAATTTTATTGAGACATCTAAAGAGGTATTCAATGGGGCGTTATTTGAAAAATATAATCGCTTGGACAAAGTTGCATTTAATGTAAAGGATTACCGTAAACAGTTTGATGATTTCATCAAGCATTTTCCTGTGGTTCTGAGTTCTACACTCTCACTACACACGAGCATCCCCAAAGGGTATCTTTTTGACTATCTAATTATAGATGAATCTTCACAGGTAGATATCATAAAGTCTGCTGTATGTTTTTCTTGTTGCAGAAATGTGGTTGTTGTTGGAGACAGCATGCAGCTTGCTCACATTGTAGATGAAAAGAACAAGTACGCTGCAGAGCAATTTCATGCTGAGTACAACATTTCTCCTGCATATGACTATGTCAAACAGAATATTTTGAACTCGCTGAAAAGATTGTATCAGGATAGCCTAAAATCGGTTCTGCTAAAAGAACATTACAGATGCCATCCTACGATTATTGGATTCTGCAATAAGAAGTACTATCAAAATAAGTTGGTTATTATGACTTCTGCGGATAATCATCCATTTAGAATCATTGAAACAAACATATCGGGTGGAAAAGATAATTACAATCAGAGACAGATAGATGAAACGGATTTCTATATCCGTAAGAACTATGCTGCAGACTTCACAAAAGTTGGCGTTATTGCACCGTTTAGAAAACATGCAGATATGCTGCAAAAACAGCTACCAGATGGGGCAGAGGCCGACACTATACATAAGTTTCAAGGATATGAGAGGATGTGATTATATTTAACACGGTCAAGAACGAGATAGGAACATTTATTGACAATCCCCAGCTAATAAATGTCGCTGTATCACGAGCTGTTAAAGAATTTATTGTGGTAAAACCGGCATCGATGGATCTTCCCCACGGAACCAACATCGGTGATATGATACGTTATATATGTTATACCACAGACCCGAATGAAACGATCATCAAAGGCAATATCTGTTCCGTTTTTGATCTTCTGTATAAAGAGTACAATAAGGTCTTTACATCATTTCTTTTATCGAACAAGAACATAAGGGGCTCTGCTGCAGAAATTATTATTCACAAGCTTTTAAGTGAAAATATATTGTTAAACAATACCCAATTCTCGTCTATTGACATGGTCAGAGAATATAAGCTTAGAGATCTTATTCGGGATTTTCAACCATTCTCCAAAGATGAAATCAGATTCATAAGGAACAATTCCAGAATCGATTTTTTGCTGTACAACAAAATCGACAAAACTCCTGTCTTGGCTATCGAGGTAGACGGGGTGGCATTCCATGGCAATGAATTGCAACAGGAAAGGGACAGCAAGAAGAATCATATTTTAGAGGTTATCGGATTACCACTGCTTAGATTATCAACCGATGGGCACCATGAGGAAACAAGAATTATTGAAAGTTTAAGTGCTGCAATGGGGCTATCTCAATTATAACCAAGCGTGTCACGATCTGTCATTTTCTAAGATTTCCTATAAACTCGCTTAAGGCAAATTTTTGTTCCTATAAATATCCTTTATGATACTTAATAACTCTTGTAGGTGTTGCAACGGACTCCCCTTTATCCCCGCAACCAAGCAAGACCCGACATTAGCTGGGTTTTTTTGTTTCATAACATGAACAGAAAATATCATCATGTTCTAAATCTCCTTATCCCATTTCAAAGATATATTGGCTACGGAGTTAACAATGATGAAAATTATACGATATATTAGCTGCTCCCGATGGTGGATTTTTGTAATCAATAGGTGAAGATATTTTCTTTTTCTATTTTAGGATCAATCCTTTTATGGATTATTTTATGGAGAAAATAAAAATCACGCTTCCTTATTACACTGAAATCAACGATTTTTTGGCCTCTATCCCATGGCCAGGCCGAACTTCTGATCCAAACTTTTACTGTTTGCGGTTAAAGCAGCTCGACCAGGATGTGCAGGTATACCGCCCACCTTTTAAACGTTCATTTTATTTTTTCGCCCTGTTATTCAATTCAGGTAAGATCGAAGTTAACTATGGCGATCAGACCATTCATGATCCTGATTCCTATCTCGTCTTTCATTCGCCTGATCTTGTGTATAGCTTTGCCCATAATAATGCACTGGAGGGCTATGTTATTTATTTTAAGCCGGAATGCTTCTCATTCTTTAAACCAGATTTTCACCAGCAATTCCCCTTGTTTGATGGATTACATACCAACCTGTTTAAATTAGACCAAGCCACATTTAAACAGTTAGCACCGCATTTTGAAGCTGTATTTACCACTTACGAAAGATCGGCCAAGGCACAACATATTGAAGCAAGGATAAAGTTGCTCGGCTTGCTCTATTATCTGGAAGACTTTGAATTAGAAAATAAAAAGGACGTTCGCCTGGCTACAAGTCAACAGATATTGTTGCGTAAGTTTATTGAGTTGATAAATAACCATTATATTGATAAACGTACCGTGCAGGAATACGCCGATATGCTCTCGGTTACCGCGAACTATCTCTCGCAATCTGTTAAACAGGTGTCAGGAAAAAATGCCCTCACGTTTATTGCCGGGCGTATGGCCACCGAAGCCAAATCGCTTATCCAATACACCGATTTTGAGATTGCCGAAATTGCCTATCAGCTTAATTTTTCAGACCCTGCCAATTTTGGTAAATTCTTTAAAAAACAGACCGGATTCTCACCTTCTGAGTTCAGAAAACAGCGCATATAATTAAATTAACCTGTTTATCCAAGTTTTAGACCAGCGCTTTTTGTATAGGGCTCTGTTTCTTTGTTCCATCAAATTAAACATATACTAATAATGCCAACTAAAGTATTTATCAACCTCCCGGTGAAGAACCTGACTAAGTCTATGGAGTTCTTCCAAAATTTAGGTTTTTCTTTTAATCCGCAATTTACCGATGAGAAGGCCGCTTGCATGATTGTGAGCGACAGCATTTTTGTGATGCTGCTTACCGACACTTATTTCAAATCTTTTATTGATACTGAAGTGTGCAACGCGCATCACTCCACCGAAGTACTTATCGCGCTCGACGCTGCATCGGCAGGCGAAGTGAAACAATTTATCAGTAAAGCCGAATCACTGGGTGGAAAGATATATGCCCAGGCACAGGACCAAGGCTGGATGTACCAACACAGCTTTGCCGATCTGGACGGTCACAAATGGGAGATAGCCTATCTCGATATGAATCAGTTCCCACAATCGTAAACAATAAAAATAATTAAACTCATGAACTACAATTCAGCTGTGGATGCTTACATAGCTAACTCGGAAGATTTTGCAAAACCCATTCTGGAGCACTGGCGCCAACTTATTCATGAAAACTGCCCGGACGCGGAAGAGACGATAAAATGGAGCTTCCCTCATTTTGATTATAAAGACGATAATATGTTTGTAGTGGCATCCTATAAAAATCATTGTTCTTTCACATTCCTGAAAGCCGAACTGATGACAGACCCGCGCCTAAAGGCAAACAAGAATTTGAAGCCGATCCAAGGTTTTTTGGGGAAGATTAGTAAAATAGGGGATCTGCCGCCTGACGGTGAATTTATAGCTATGCTTAAAGAAGCCATGCGGTTAAACGAAGAGGGCATCAAGATAAAAAGGAATAAGCCTGAATCTGATAAACCCAAGGCATTGGAAACGCCCGATTATCTGCTGGCCGCATTAGCGTCTACCCCCAAAGCAAAGGAAGTTTTTGAAAGCAAATCCAACTCATTTCGCAAGGAATATATTGTTTGGATTACCGATGCTAAAACCGACGAAACACGAAAAAAAAGAATAAGTGAAGCTTTAGAATGGATATCTGAAGGAAAAGGCAGGTTTTGGAAACACCAAAAATAGGCGTCCTGAAATAGCATAACACCCAGTCTTAAAACTATTGAGGAATAAAAACAAGAACCAGACTGATCATTTGATAAAGAATCATCAAATAGTATAATGAGTTAATGTTTTGGCGCCACACTATTATAGGTTAGGCCTATTTTAGGTGCGGCCACATAATTGGTGATGGTATAAGGATCACCACCATACGCTCCCCATTTTGGGTCGCAGTGTTCGGCATCAAGTGTGCAGCCATAATAACGGGTAGAATTTTCGGCAAGCTGTTGTTGGATCCCATTATACCAAAATTCAACAAAACCTATTTTAGGGTCGCGTGATATCTTCAGGTGCAGCACAAAATCGTTCCATACATTACGGTTTAATGGTGTTGCCCATATACTGATGTGAACTTTTTCCGGTGTAGCATATTGCAACTGAATTTCGCCGGTTGCTAATGTTCTGAACACTAAAGGAAAATTCTGCTTCATGTTATCACCATAAGCTTTCCATTGAAAAACAGCAAAGGTTGGTGCATTTTCGGGTATATCTAGCCTGGAGCGCCAGCCAATGTAAATATCATCACCATCGGCGGCTACAAAACCTTTCGCCGCATGCACTTCGGTACGGTGATTTTTAATTGGCTTATATAATTTCCAGACTTTACCCGCTTCAGAGTCTTCAAATACCGAAATACTACCTAAACTATCAATTTCCCTCATTTTAAAGACCGATGGCCCCAAGGAAGCGTCGCCGTTCCAATGTAAAGCGAGGGAGGTGTCTGCAGGATATGTAGTTGACGTTTGTGTAAAAGCCAGACCGGTGAAAACCAGTCCGAAGCTTAACATAAAACAAACTACCATACCCATCATCAGTCGTAAATTCATTTTCTTCATGTTATATGGAAATTGATCAGGAAATACGCTTGTTTGCAAGGATGTGGTACAAATACAATTAAAAACCAGAACCCGCAGCCTTCAAAGTTATTTTTTCGTTTTTATTAGTGTTAAAAGCAAATGTTTTGCCACTAAGTGTTTCTGCATTTTTTCCATTACGGATCAGGTGGACTTTTTGATCCTGCCATGGGTTTTCCATAGTGCAGTATCTACCTTTCTCGCTAAGCAGGTTAACATATTCTATATTGCCGTTTTTTAATTTGCTGCTGATCACAAATGCGCCATAAGCCCTGAGTTTATCAAAGCTCGCATCTTTAGCGTGGTTCCAGTTTGGGAACACCCGCACTACGCCTTCATAGCTTTGCAACAGCATTTCATTAATAGTGAGCGGCACGGCGGCAAGCGTTTCAATTCCACCTCCGCTTTGTGTGATCCATAGGTTAGGTAACGATTGCGCGGCTATGCGGGCTTTTAAATAAGTTAAAACCTCATCAGCATTATATCCTGCACGCACTGCCCCAGGGAAACAGGTTTCTATCCCATTGCCCAGGGTATTGCCCCAGTCTGCCGGGTTTTCTGCCTTGTCTTTCCAATGGGCTATATCACTAAGCAATATTTTATTAAACGCAGGTGTACTTATTGGCCCCGCAACGCCACCGGGCAATATTAGCCCATGAATGGACACGCGCGACAATCCCCCCGCACGATCCATGCGCGTTGTGGGGCTTTTCTCTACGCTTTTTAAGGCAATCCTGCCATTAGTTTCTCCTACTGGAAAATCGCTGATATGATTGATAATATCCTGCCATTTAGCCTGCCGGTTTTCATCTGTTTTTAAAAAGCTACTTACATCTTTCATGCCCTTAAAAAGCATTTTCACCAGGCCTAATGAAAGCGTGGAGTTAAAATCGCCCAATTGGTTGCGCCATTCTCCTTTATTTTTAAGATTAGGCATTACCTCGCCAAAATGATCGTTATATATCACATAACGGCCATTTTCCAGCTTCAAGTAATCTTCCCAAAAGTTAGTGCATTGCAACAGGTAAGGATATACCCGCCGGGCATAATTGGTATCGTAGGTACTGTAAAAACGCATCAGCATGTTGCCTGCACCAAAAACTGCGTTAATTTTTTGCCCAAGGAACTTGTAACCATGATCGATCGTATCTTCCCTTGAACCATACCGCTTTTCCATTTCATCGGGAGTAAGTGGCCAACGTGTGGTACATAATCCTTTAGGCCCGATACCAACCGGGTAATAGATCCCATTGATATGAAGCAGGTCCTGCGCGTGCAACCTGCCCATTTTCATATAGTCCAGCAAGGGCTGGTCATAATTATCAACCAAGTCGATGTAATTGGATGAATAAGCCGCCCAGAAAGGTGCTTCGTAATTATAATTCAGGTGATAATCGCCACCCCATGATGTTGAGTCGCGGGTAATGAACGGGCCCCAAATACCGGGTGCAAATTTATTCCCTCGTGTGGTGCAAGCAAACAGGTATTGCGAAGCATAATAATATTTTTCAAGCACCGTATCCCCAATCCTTATATTGGAACGGGCCCAAAAGTTTTTCCACCATTGTTCATGCACGGTTTGTATTTTCGCTATCCGCCCCGGTGTTAATAACCGGGCCTCGTTAATAGCGGCAGCCTTCCAGTCTTTACGATCATGATTGGTATACATGGTAATGGAAATGGTTACTTTTTGATTGGGCGACAGGATAACCGTTCCATCATGTTTCAGTTCAGCACCTAATACCTTCATAGCCAATATTACATGCGATGGCCACTCCAGCATAGGAGTATTTTCAAAGGAACGGCTTACCCAAATTATATTGCCGGTTTTACCGGCATGGTTTACAGCTGTATTACCTTTAGCCGACCATAAGTTTAACTTTAAGCTGCAGGTTTTATTGGCCGAAAACCCGGCTACCATCATGTTATTCTTGGCTGCTACCCAAGTGTTAAGCGTAACTGTAAGCCCGTTCTTTTTAAAAGATGCTTTAATAACAGCCTTATCCTGTATTTGCTCGGCGTAATAGGTAGCGCCTTTTAGCGCATCAATACTAATAGTTAGCCCGCCAGGTAAAGCTATGCCGCCGCCGGGATATACCGGGTATGCCCGCCAAAAATCATTTTTACCTAAATAGAAACATAAATTTTCAGGGCTTCCACTCATCGTCAGGCCAATATCCCCGTTACCGGCAAGCGGTGCATCGGGTGTTTTTGAGGTGGGCGTTTGTTTGGTAGGCTGCGTAAATATGGCTTTATAACGCCCGGCATAAATAGACTGCGCATAGCTTTGCCCGGCGCAAGTCAATAGGAGGATAATTATTGTTTTTATTAATTTCATGAAGCACTAATAAATTACCGGTACGCTTTTGCCGGTTTGCGCCGCCTTATAAATAGCTTCCAGGATCACCAGGTCACGCCGGCCTAACAATCCCGAAACTGGGGATGCGCTGTTATTTATTATACATTGAGCAAAATTATCTATCTGCAATGCCTGCTGAACAGGCGGGGTAAAATTAAGCGGGCCCCGACTGGTATCCACTACCATACCCCGGTAAGTAAAAGCATGCTCTTTAAACTCAATCCATCCTTTTGCGCCTTCGGCCCTGAAATTATCGGCGCTATGGCGGTAACTGGTAAAAGCGCTGCATTCGGCACCATCCCGAAACTGCATGGTCCAGTTCATCCCTTCTTCAACGTCACTAAAAATATCAGGGCGGGTTTTAGGTATCTCGCTCGCAGTTACTGATATTGGGCCTGCGCCATTGGCAGCCATACACGCCCCGTGAATAATGTAAACACCCAGGTCCATCATGGGGCCGCCACCTGCTAACTTTTTATCTGCCCGCCAAACTTTGCTGTTCATTATAAATCCGCGGTCGCCTTTCATTTTCATAAAAGTGCCAAAGTCTTTATCCTTAGCCAGCCGCATCAACTCCTGGTGGTAAGGATCGAAATGTAAACGATAGCCTACAGATAATTTAACCTTAGCATCATTACAGGCTTTTATAATAGCATCACATTCGGCAACGGTATTGGCCATCGGCTTTTCGCAAATAACGTGCTTGCCTGCTTTTGCAGCAGCAATTGCATGCTGCGCATGGAGGCCATTGGGAGTTACCACATATACTATGTCGATATCGGGGTTATCGGCCAGTTGCGACATCGTATCATAGTTGTAAATGTTTTTTTCGGGGAAACCATAGTCTGTAGCCCATTGCAGGCCCTTGGCTTTATTATCGGTGACTACACCTTTAAGCTTGCAATATTGCGTTTGCTTTAAGGCGGGGCCTAATTGACCGGTACTATATTTTCCCAATCCAACCAACGCGATACCTAAAGGCCGTTGCACCGGCCATGCCGCGTATAGCGAACGTGGCGTTAATAATGCAGCAGCGCAAACGCCCATCTGCCCAATGAAGGCCCGACGGGAAACATGATTATTTTTCATACTACAATTTTGGTATTAAGCTAAAGCAGGCTAAGGGTTTATAATGACTGAAATTAATAAAAGCTTTATTCAATCAACAGCTTTTGTACGGATATGATAAAAGGAGTTAATAAATGGCTAATATCTCGCCTATTCTATAGCTGAAGACAATTTTTTCGATACTATATATCAATGCATGAATTGATATATACTGAATTTAAACCCTTAAAGGCGTTGATAAAAACGTGGCTTACTTGTGCCTTAGCAGTAACCATGGTTTGTTTATCCACAATCATTGCCGTACTTGTTTTCGTTTTCTACTTTCGCCACACCATTTATGAAAGTTATAATAGCCGAAAAGCCATCTGTAGGGCGCGAAATTGCCAAAGTATTTGGCGCTACCACTAAAAAAGAGGGTTATATAGAGGGTAAGGGCTATACTTTTACCTGGGCCTTCGGGCACCTTTTGCAATTGGCCGCACCACAGGAATACGGCTATTATGGCTGGAGTGTACAGAACTTACCTATGCTGCCGCCTAAGTTTAAATTAGCTATCCGTAAGGTAAAAACAAAGGATGGCATGGTAGACGATCCGGGAGTGAAAAAACAACTGGATATTATCAAAAAGCTATTTGACGAAGCTACCGAGATCATTGTGGCGACGGATGCTGGGCGGGAGGGAGAACTCATTTTCCGTTATATTTATTACTATTTAAAGTGCAAAAAACCATTTAAACGGCTTTGGATCTCTTCGCAAACCGATGAAGCTATTAAGGATGGTTTCCGTAACCTGAAACCCGGTAGCGATTATGATACCTTATTCAATTCGGCTCATTGCCGTTCACAGTCCGATTGGTTGGTGGGGATGAATGCCACCCAGGCATTAAGCCTGGCTTCGGGTAATAAAGGAGTACTATCGCTGGGCCGTGTGCAAACACCTACGTTGGCCATGATTTGCGCGCGCTACCTGGAGAACAAGAATTTTGTGCCGCAAATGTATTACCAGGTAGCTATCCAGCCCGATAAGGATGGGCAAATATTTAGGGCCATATCCGAAAAAAACTATAAAACAAAGGAAGAAGCGCAGGCGATATTGGATTTGGTAGAAGCAAGCGGGAATATCCTGAGTGTGGAAGCCAAGCCCCGGAAGGAACCGCCGCCGTTACTGCATGACCTGAGCAGTTTGCAACAAGAAGCCAATAAGCGCAAAGGCTTCACCGCCGACCAAACGCTTGGCTTGCTGCAAAACCTGTATGAGGGCAAATTGGTTACTTACCCGCGTACCGGCAGCCGCTATATCGGCGATGATGTGTTTGCGGGCGTCCCCGATTTGATCGCTAAACTAACCAATCACCCCGATTTTGGGAAACAAGCCGCGGCGTTGTCGGGTGTTAAACTGAGCAAGCGTAGCGTAAACGCCAAAAAAGTGACCGATCACCACGCGATATTAACCACGGGCGTAGCGCCTTACCAGCTCACAGCCGATCAGCAGGCTGTTTACGATATGGTTGCCGGCCGAATGTTGGAAGCCTTTCATCAGGATTGTATAAAGGAGATCACCAAAATTACGGTACTGTCCGGATCGAAATTTATGGCCAGCGGAACGGTGATCCAAACACCCGGCTGGCGCGCGGTTTTTAATGATAAGGACGAGGAAAAGAAAGACGAAGAAAACGCGACTTTGCCTAAAGTAGTACAGGGCGAGGATTTACCGATAGTGAATAAAGCGGTATTGGAAAAGCAAACCAAACCCAAGCCATTGTATAACGAAGCTACTTTACTGAAGGCGCTGGAAACAGCCGGCAAAGAAATAGAGGACGAAGAACTGCGCGAAGCGATGAAGGAAAGCGGGTTAGGGACACCGGCTACACGCGCTGCCATTATCGAAACACTGCTGACCCGGAAATACATCATCCGCGAAAAGAAAAACCTGGTACCTACAGAAACAGGCCTATCGGTTTATGAGATTGTTAAACACCAGCGCATTGCCCAGGCAGAACTAACCGGCAACTGGGAAAAACGGCTGGAAGAGATCCGCAGCGGGGCATCAGTCAGCGCATTTCAGGAAGAGATAAAAACCTATACCCGCGCCATTACACAGGAATTATTGCAGTCTGGCAAAACTATGCTTAAACCGGCCTGATAGTAAATGATTGTTGCTTGAAAGAAAATTTACAGGACGCAAATAAGTATTTACTGTTTGCAAAAGGGTAGGCACTGATCAAAACAAACTGGCTTGCTCTGTTTGGGGTTCCTGGTAGGCCCGGATTAAGCCAATAAGTTCTGCACCGTATTGGGTGGCTTTATGTGCGCCAACCCCTTTAATGGCACCCAGTGCCTTAATAGTGGCGGGCAGTTTTTCTGCGATGGTAGCCGCGGTCTTTTCCGAAAGTACCATATTGGGCATAATATTTTCCTTTGCGGCTACTATTTCCCGCCAAGCCATAAATTGTTCAAATAGCTTTTCGTTGGGTTTGGCATTCAGCGCTTTTAAATAAGAGCCGTCGTAAGTTTTGATCTTGCTTTTAGTTAGCGCTAAATAAGCATCGGTGGTAAACGATAACTGTGTAAAATGTTCCATTAACCGGATCCGGTCCATCAGGCAAATGATCAATCCATCGGCTTTTTTGGCTTGTTCTTTTGATTGGCGAATCAATCCGGGTAATTGCAGATGAAGGCTTTGTACAGCGTTCTTTAACTTTTCAAGAAAATAAACCGCGGCCTGTTGGCTTCGTTCGGTCTTCAGCTGTTTGTTGAATTTTTCGGCTACAGTAAGTAATTCTTTTTCAAAATCAGGTAACAGCATTTCAAAACCATTTAGTTTGGCCTGTATCGGGTTAAAATTAAATAGTTCGCTCAGCAAATATTGCTGGTAATGCACCTTGTCCCGTTCAAGGGTTATCGTATCAGGCCTGATTGCTTGCGCCTGCTCATTAAAACGCACAACCGCCGGGTCGCCTATAATATTATGTGCAGCAATAGGGTTACGCAATACCATGCCCGTTAGCGTACGGCAGCGGCTTAGGGCTACGTAGGCCTGCCCATGGGCAAAGGCTTCGCTCACATCAATAATGGCTTTATCAAAAGTAAGTCCCTGGCTTTTATGAATAGTAATTGCCCAGGCCAGTTTGAGTGGCAACTGCGCGAAGCTGCCGGCATTGGTTTCATTGATTTCCTCGCCCGATAATTGATATTTAATGTTAGTCCATTCTACCGCTTCTACAGCAATCTCCTTATCTGCTTTGCCGCATTGTACAAAAACAGTGTTACCCTCTACATGGCTCACCGTCCCGATTTTGCCGTTGTAGTAAAGTTTTTCGGCCGAGCCATCATTTTTAACAAACATTACCTGCGCGCCTATCTTCAATTTTAGATTTGTTTCTGTAGGATAAGCGTCTTTAGGGAAATCACCGCGAATGGTAGCGGCAAATTCAAATTCATTTCCGGCTAATGCCTCAAGGTATTCGCTGTTTAACTGTTGGGCTATGCTATTATGCGTGGTCAGGGTAATATAAGGGTCTTCGGCAGTAGGGCGGAAGCCAGGTTGGTGACGGGCATTTAATAATTTCAGGCTGTTTGGGCTGATGGTTTGGTTGCGTACCTCGTTCAGTATATCTACAAAGGCTTGTTCCTTTTGACGGTATATATGATCCAGCTCGATACGGACATAAGCCGCTTTTTGCATCACCAGCGCGCTGAAGAAATAAGGTGTTTGGTAGTATCGGCTCAGCATGCCCCATTCCTCGTCCCTGATGATGGGGCTTAATTGCGAAAGGTCGCCAATTAAAAGTAACTGTACTCCACCAAAGGGGTAATTTGATTCTTTGATATTCCTCAGGATCAAATCAATCTGGTCCAGCACATCCGGCCGCACCATACTGATCTCGTCGATAATGAGCAACTCCAGGCTGGCCAGCAAATCCTTCTTTTCGTCGTTATAATGTGCTTCCGGGCGTGCGTTTCCTCCGGGCGGGAGCGGCCCGAAAGGTATTTGGAATAAGGAATGGATAGTCATACCTCCGGCGTTGATGGCAGCTACACCCGTAGGTGCCGCTACCGTCAGTTTCTTTTTACAAGATTGCTTCAGGTTTTGCAGAAAGGTTGTTTTTCCGGTGCCGGCCTTACCCGTCAGGAAAACGATGGTATTGGTGCTTTCTATATAATCAGAAGCCAATTTCATGGCAGGGTTAAGTTCAGTCATTCGTTTACAATATTAATACCCATTATTTGAAATTCCGGTCTTTGTGGAAAATCTCTCAACTGCCTGAAACAGGAGAGGAGGTTTCATTGCCACGAGTCAGTAATAATGACGATGCGGGCTGCCGAAATTGACCGAACAATTTATTGTAGTAATAAACTGATTTGAATAACCATTTAAAATAGCATCAGAAATATGATTATTCCTGATGCTATCTATAAAAATTATTGAATAGTGTCTCCGTCTTTAACCTCATCCGAACCTTTGATGATGATTTTATCACCGCCTGAAAATGCACCAAACACTTCGGTTGATTCTTTTCCTGCCAGCCCTTCTTTTACATCAACTAATTTGGCTTTACCATCTTTCACAACAATGATGTATTCCCTTTCGGTAGAGCGTACAATAGCCGCATTAGGTACCAATAATGATTTAGCGCCCGATAGCATTGGGATTTTAACTTCACCATACATGCCGGGTTTTAACTGCCCATCTTTATTCAGTACATCTATTTCGATAGCTTCCGAACGCATATTGCCTAAGGTGTTAGCCGAACGGCTGATCTTTGCAGTATGATCGGCACCGGGTATGGCATTAAAAATAAAAGTAACCGGCTGTTTCAAATCAACCTTATCCACATAGTTTTCAGGTATCGCCACTTCTAAACGCAGTTTGCGGGTATCCTGCAAAACCAGCATCGGTTGATCGGTTGTTTTACCCGGAGCGACCAAAGCCCCTGGCGAAACATTTCGTTGCACGATCATCCCATCAAATGGCGCGTAAATACGCAGATAACCCTGCATAGTACGTACCGATTCCACATTGGATTTTTCGGAATTGGCGATAGCCATGTCCGACTTCATTCGCGATATCGCGTTATCCAGATCGAACGGCGAAACCGAGCCAGGTTCGGTAGCCGCTTGTTTTAAACGGTTGTACTTTTCTTTACTGGCATTAGCGGTTTCCTGCGCCTGCAGATAACGCGAATTGGCCGCCTGTAATTGCGATTCCATTTCGGGTGCTTCCAGCGTAAGCAATAACTGGCCCTTGCTTACCTGCGTACCACGGTCAACATAAATTTGTTTTACAAAGCCGTTTACTTTTGGGAACAGGTTAACCTCGTTAAAAGGGTTTAATTGCCCCGGTAATTTTGCATAGCTGGATAATGCTTTTTCGGTAACTGTCCCTGTTTCATATTTTTTGTTTCCCATTGCTTTGGCTTCGGTCAGGTCTACCGGTTTTTCATTGCCCGAGCATGCTGCCAAAAAGCAGGCCGCAGCGCCTAAGATGATTATTTTCGTTTTCATGTGTTTATATCGTTGAAGTTTAAATGGCTGTGTTTTCTTCCGGCATTAATGACGGCGATTGATAAGTGGTTTTGTTTTGTACCCAGGCAAATACCAGTGGTAGGATAAATAACGCTGCCAATGTAGATGCAAATAACCCGCCGATAACGGCACGCCCTAAAGGTGCGGTTTGCTCCCCGGCTTCGCCCATGCCCGATGCCATGGGAACCATGCCCGCCATCATAGCAAAACTGGTCATCAATATTGGGCGCAGGCGTATGGCTGCACTGATGATAGACGCGCGGGTGGCATCTTTAAACTCCAGGCGCAGCTTTTCGCCGTTTGTTACAATCAGTATCGCATTAGCTACGGATACCCCGGTAGACATGATCATACCCATGTACGATTGCAGGTTAAGCGTAGAACCCGTTAATAACAAGGCCGTCAGCGAGCCTAAAATTACCGCCGGAACGGTGGATAATACCGTTAAAGAAAGCTGGAACGATTGATAATTAGCAGCCAGTAATAAAAATATCACCAATACAGCGAAACCCAGCCCGCTTTGCAAGCTGCCCATGGTTTCGGTTAGCAAACTGGTCATCCCTTTTAATTCGGCTACTAAACCCTTTGGCGGGCTGCCTATTTCTTTCATTGCTTTTTGCACATCGGCAGTAGCTGTACCCAGGTCTTTTTTATAGATGTTGGCGCTTACCGTTAAAAAGCGGCGTGGCCCGGTGCGGTCGTATTCGCCAGGGGCGTAAGTCATCTTAAAGTCGGCTACATCCGCCAGTGTTGGTGTACTTTGGCCCTTCAGCAGCGGGATCTCCTTTAGTTCATCCATGGTGTTCATGGTGTATTCGGGTATTTGCACTTGCACCTGGTAAGTGTATTGTTTATCCTCGTCAAGCCATTGGTTTTTTTCGGTAAAACGGCTTGATGATGTACTGGCCGTAACCGACCGGGCAATATCAGTTACATTCAAACCAAACTGCGATACCTTTTGCCTGTCGAGCGTTATGGCTATCACCGGTATTTTTAGGGGCTGAACAATCTGTACATCCCGTAGGTATGGGATCTTCTTCAATTTGGTCACTGCTTTGTTGGCATAACTTTCAATTTGCGCCATGTCTTTCCCGGCAACCCGCAACTCAATAGGTGTAGCTGCGCCCTGGCTCATAATCTTTTCGGTCATATCAATCGGCTCAAAAGTAATGCGCAAATTGGGTATGGCATGGCTTATATTTTTGCGCAGGGCATCTTTTAATTCGTCCATATTCACTTTATAGCTTTCGTCCAGCTTTACCTGTAGCACGGCTTCGTGGGTACCGGTATTAAAAATATACAGGTTACTGCTACCATAACTGCTGGGTATAATACCCACATAGCCCGAACTGATCTCGATATGGTTATCAACCGTTTTGTTGATAATACTTAGTACTTGTTTAAATTTATCCTCGGTACGCTCTAACCGGGTACCATCTGGCACTTTAATGCGGATCAGGAATTGGCCGTTATTCAATTTTGGCATCATATCCTTACCAATAATTACAAAACCAACCCCGGCTAAAACAATAACCACGATTAAGTAAACCGGGACGATTAGTTTTTTATTAGGCATCCAACGGGTAATAATCTGCATAAACTTCATTTTCACCTGTTCAAAAAAGTCATTCTTTTCGGGGTGTTTCTGTTCTTCTTTAAGGTGTTTGTTTACTTGTATCTCTTCTTTACGGTTTAAAGCTTCCCCGGCATGGGCATGTATTTGGCCATGATGATAGTGCTGATATTGCTCGGCTTTGATGAGCCAGTTACTTAATATCGGCACCAGTGTTTGCGCTAAAATATAAGATACGATCATCGTTAAACCGATAGACATGGATAGCGGCAGGAACATGGCCTTAGGCACACCATTCATCAGGAAAGATGGGGCAAATACAGCCAGGATACAAAGCAGGATAAGTAATAATGGGAATGATATTTCTTCGCAGGCATCGTAAATGGCCAGTTTTTTTGATTTGCCCATTTCCAGGTGCTGGTGGATGTTTTCTATCGTTACTGTAGCTTGATCGACCAGGATACCAATAGCTAAAGCCAAACCGCTTAAGGTCATGATATTAATGGTTTGGCCAAATGCACCTAACAGCATCACACCTAAAAGAATTGAAACCGGGATAGTGATCACCACAATTAAACTGCTGCGCCAATCGCGCAGGAACAACAATACCATTAAGCCGGTAAGCAAAGCGCCTAAGCCACCTTCGGTCATTAAACTTTTTACCGCATTGATCACAAATACGGATTGGTCAAACTCGTACGATACTTTAATATCATCGGGCAATAAGCTCTGCATTTCGGGCAGTTTGGCTTTCAAGCCCTGCACTACCGACCAGGTAGATGCATCGGCTGTTTTTACAATGGGGATATAAACCGATCGCTTTCCGTTAATTAAGGCGTAATCAACCGTAATATCCGAGGCATCGGCCACACGGGCTACATCCTTAACCAGCACCGATACCCCGTTTTTTGTTTTAATAGGGATCTCGCCAAACTCTTCTGATTTTTGTACCAGCGAATTGATGGTAGTGGTAAACATGGTATTATCAATCCGCAGGTTACCTGATGGCGACATGGCATTAAATTTGGCCAGGGCTTCCACCACCTGGTCAGGTGTCAGGTCGTAACTGCGTAATTTAGCAGGATCGACACTTACGGTTATAGAACGCGAGTTGGCACCAAAAGGCGGCGGCGCTGATAAGCCCGGTACCGAAGCAAACATAGGCCTGATACGGGTGGCTGCCATATCGTAAATTTCTTTTAAACTGCGGCCGGGTGCCGATAATACTAATTGCCCAACCGGTAGGGAGGATGCATCATAACGGATCACCTGTGGTGGTAAGGCCCCGGGTGGGAAAAATTTCATAGCCCGGTTAACCTGCAAGGCAACTTGTGCCTGGGCTTCGGCCATGTTAGTGCTTTCGTAAAAGCTGATCTTGAGCATAGTAAGGCCCTGGATGTTTTTAGTGGAGATATTTTTAATACCATTCACATACAAAAACTGATCCTGCAAACGGGTGCTAAAAAAACCTTCCATTTGTTGCGGCGACATACCGCCGTACGATTCGATCACATAGATGGTTGGCAGGTTTAATTGCGGGAAAATATCTATGGGGATATTGATAGCACTAAGCACAGCGAAGATCATCAAACTCATGGTAATAACTACCACGGTAATGGGCCGTTTAAGCGCGGAGGTGACCATTGACATAATAATTTAATTTAAAAGGTTTAAAATGGAACTAACCTGGTTACCTGTAACCGCTTTTTGAAACAAGGCGCTGGTATAAGCAAACCTGGCCTGCGCATAATCCGTTTCGGCGCGGTATAAAATATTAAGCGCCGCATTCAATTCTATAATATCGGTTAAGCCGCTTTTGTACAAGGAAAGCTTTTGACGATAGCCGGCATTGGCAGCTTTTAATTGTTTAGGTATTTCTGCCAGCCGTTGTTTTGCTGTGTTCAATTCCACGTCAGCCTGGCTAACACCTAAAGCCAGTAAAGATTTTTGCTCGTCCAAATTTTTCAAAGCATAATCGGTAACCGTTTTTTGCATACGTAACTTTAATTGTTTGCGGCGCATATCAAACAGGTTGTAGGATATACCTATACCCACCAGGTAATTATTGCGGTCGAACCCCCAACCGCTGGATAAATCATTAAAATGGTCGTTACCATCTACACTTGCACCACGCCCCCAGGCGGCAGCTTCTAATAAAACCTTTGGGTTATATTGTTTTTTAACGAGTTCCTCTTTCTGCCGGCTGTTTTGTACAATGGATCTGTAATAGTTGATAATAGGGTGATTTGCCGTATCCGTAACAATCAATTCAGGAATGTTGGTTTGTGATATAAGCCGTGTTTCGGCCAGGGTATCCGGCACAATGTTTTGATAGGGCAGGCCGCTGATAGCGGATAGTTGTAGTTGTGTTTGCTTTAGCTGGTTATCCAGTTCGATATAAATTAACCGCGCTTTTGAAAGCTCGGCTTCGGCAATGCTGGTATCCACACCCGGCCTTATACCGCTTTTGGTCAGCGATTGTATAGATCGCCTGATCTGCTGGTTACGGTCAATATTGCGGGATTGGATAGTTAGATAATCCTGCAGCCGCAATAGTTGCAGATAGTTGCCAATGGTATAGGCCTGTAGTTTATATTTAGATTGTTGGAACTGGTTTTG
This sequence comes from Bacteroidota bacterium, assembly GCA_040389105.1. GTDB lineage: Bacteria > Bacteroidota > Bacteroidia > Sphingobacteriales > Sphingobacteriaceae > Mucilaginibacter. Next base: position 41,629 of record JAZKAO010000014.1, on the reverse strand, counting down.
CTGCACCGTAATATCCAATCCCGCTACCTTGTTTTGAGCAGCGTAAGCTCCAAAATTGTAGATTTCCCAATCCAGCGCGACTATACCGAGGTTGGTCAAAACAGCGGAAGTATTGCTTTCAGTACGCACCCCCCGCGAGTTTGAGGGAATGATGCCAAAACCAAAGTAAGGGCCGGCGGTGTTATTGTTGGTGCCCATGTCGGCCTGGTAATTCAATTTTAAATTTGGCAGCCAGTTGCTTCGTGTTTCGGTGGCTTGTGCTTGTTTTATAGCGATGGAAGCCGAATCGGCAATTAAAGCGGGGGCTTTCTGATCCACCCGATTAAGTAAGTCTTTCAGCGTGATACGTTGTTGGGCATGGGCTGTTATGGCCAATAATAGCAATAATACCACGCACCCGTATTGTTTAAGATGGTGCATCTTGATGATGTATTAAGAAATTTAAGAAATAGAGAATAGGATAGCCTGCATTATGCGGCTACGGTATGGGTATACCGAAACGGTAAGCCCGGAGAGGTGTAAATATCAAATGATCAATTTCCCGGCAAGCAGGTAACGATGCAGGGGTGGTGATAAACTTAAATAAATTTCGGACAAAATACCGGCTGTAACCTGCCTGAATTTTCGAAACTTTGAGGGAAATAAAAGATCTAATAGAACTGAGAAAAGTACAGTTAAAACCAAAAGCGGATGAGCCAACTGTTTTTGAATAGTTGAAATATCAAAAGCGCTATCTTCCACATATTCCTGTTTGCGTTTGGTAAAAGCCTTCACAATAATCCCCGGGGGTTTACCTTTGGCAATTTGTTTAACGGCATTAAAACCTATAAATGGTTTCGCAGCTAACATAAATACGGCAAGAAACAGGAAGTGGTAAAATGTTAACGTACGCATATACCTATAAACACCATTTATTGTCAAAGTTGGGAAGTTTTTTTTTACCCTATAGCATGTAACAGGAAAGTTGCAGGAGTGCTGTTTTTTTGCCCCATTCACCTATTCTTGCACCGCCACACCATCATCAATTTGCATAAAAACACGCAAACGTTTCCGTTAGGTAAAGTAAGCGCTTAATGCCAATTAATTGGTGATTACGGTAATTTGTAATTTGTTTTATGTAAATAGTATTGTTTAGATTTATTTCCATGTTTAAGTTGTCAGCCATTTTTATTTGTTGTGGTATGCTTCTATTATGCACCAACAGAAATGTTTTGGCGCAACCTAAATGTAAAATAGAACATTACTCTACCGAGGATGGGTTGTCGCATAACCGTATCATGTGCATGATCCGTGACCACGAAGGTTTTATGTGGTTTGGTACCTGGGATGGCCTTAATCGTTTTGACGGACATAACTTTATTGTTTATAAATCAAAACCCGGCGATACATCGAGCTTAAGGAATAGCCGCATACAGGATATTGTTGAAGATAATGCCGGCTACTTGTGGCTAAGGGCCTACGATAACCGTATTTATCGGTTCGATAAAAAGAACGAGCAATTTTTAGCTGTACTGGTTAAAACGCCGGTAGATAGAATAAACCAGCCGGTTTATAATGGGATCATATTATCAAAAAACGGGCAAATTTGGGTAACTACTAAAAATCAGGGTGTTTTTTTAATATCCCATCCTGATGCTCCACACCCGCAATACGTACAATTTGCCGCAGGTTTGCGAAGTGACTTTCGGTTGCCATCCAACACTATTAACTTTTTTTATGAAGACCAGCAAGCGAACATTTGGATAGGTACCCCCAACGGGCTATGCCGCCTGGCAAAAAACATTAAGGGTAATTATGTCAATACACTTATTAACCCTGATTATGCTCGCGGGCTTAATTATATCTGCGCGGCCGAAACATCGGGTAAGCTTTGGTTTGGCACCCATACGGGCAAACTTATTTGTTTTGATAAGACAGCTAACCAATTCACGGCTAGGCAAATTACAGCTAATGCATTAAACGCCTTGTGTGTTTCAAAAAAAAGCAATCGTATCTATCTGTCAACCTCAGGCGGCGAAATTATTACAGTAAGTCGGTCAACCAAAATGATAAGTACATCCGCCATGGCGGATGTGGGTGAGTTTTTTTCTATTTATGAAGACAATAATGGGCTGCTATGGATAGAACCACAGAATTATGGTATTGTTAAATTCGATCCGAAGCATAATGCATTTAAACGTTTTAGTCAAAAAACCGATGCTTATTACGATAGGGTTACCAAATTTTACCGGGCTTTTGAAGATCGCAACGGCGTTTTGTGGCTAAGTATGCGAAATGGCGGCTTTGGCTATTACGATCCGTTAGCCGACGCGGTAAACTATTTTTATGATGAGCCCGGTGCCGATAATTACCGTTTTTCCAATATTGTTATTTGTACTTATTTAGACCCTACCGGCATATTGTGGCTAAATGCCGATGATAAAGGTTTGAACAAAATTGTTTTTCAGCGGAATGACTTTAACCAAAAACAAGTGGTTAATCATACCGTCATCCGTTCTGATAACGAGATCAGGGGGATTTGTAACGATCGCAAAAACCGGCTATGGCTGGCCTCTAAATCAGGCAGGATATATGTTTACAAAAATGATCAGCCGGTAAATATATCCTTTAAAAATATCCCAACCGAGGGTATGGGTGTAGTTTATTGTATAGCGCAGGATAAAGCCGGCACAATATGGATGGGTACCAGGGGTAATGGCCTGTTTAAGGCCGAACCGGTGGATGCCGGTGAAACCACGTATAAATTAACCCATTATCAGGCCGATAAAAGCAATATTTATAGTTTAAGCAGTAACGTGATCTATGCTTTACTGGTTGATAAAAAAGGCAGGGTATGGGCCGGATCGTACGAGCAGGGCCTAAATTTAGTTGACATTAAAGGAACCGAAACACGGTTTATCAATATTAAAAACTCGTTTAAAAATTATCCTAAGGAAGCCTTTATTAAGATACGGCATTTACAGGAAGATGCCTTAGGCAAACTTTGGATAGCCACTACCGATGGCTTGCTGGTGCTTGATGCCGGGCCGGGTAATGCCAACAATTATAGGTTTGTAACCTTTAGTAAAATACCGGGCGACAGGCAAAGCCTGGGTAAAAATGATATCCAGTTTATCTATCGCGACAAAAAAAATACCATGTGGTTATGCACATCGGGTGGTGGCTTGAATAAGGCTATTGGGCGCGATCCGTTTCATGCTTTAAAATTTAAAGTATATACTACCGAGGATGGCCTGACAAGCGATTATATACTAAGCAGTGTTGAGGATAATAGCGGTGATTTATGGCTGGCCACAGAGAACGGCCTGTCTAAATTTAATCCTAAAACCAGTACATTCCGCAATTACGATTCGTACGATGGCTTACCTAAAACCGGTTTTTCCGAGTCTTCCAGCTTAAAAATACCCTCAGGCGATTTGGTTTTTGGGGGTATAACTGGTTATGTGTCATTTAACCCTGCGCATATCGTCAGCCATAAAATAAATGTAAATATGGCTTTAACCAATTTACAGGTGAACAATAAGGATGTGTACACTAATGATAATACCCGGCTATTAAGCCATAGCATTAATAATACCCCCGGCCTTGAACTAAAATACGATCAAAATATCATTAGTATAGATTATACCGTGCTGGATTACCGTTTGGGCAACAAGCAATCGTACGTTTACCGCTTAAATAATTTTGATAAGGTTTGGCATGATAACAAAAGCCAGCGCCGGGCCACCTACACCAATTTGCCTCCGGGCAAATATATTTTCGAGGTAAAAAGTTCCAGCACCGATTTGTATACCAATGTGCCTTATAAAAAATTAGCCATCACTATTTTGCCGCCACCATGGCTTACCTGGTGGGCCTATTGCCTGTATGTTGTTTTTGCGGGGATGTTAATCGAAGCTGTGCGCCGTATAGCCTTTACTATGGTAAGGCTAAGGCAGCGTATTGTAGTTGAACAAAAGCTGGCAGATTTGAAGATTGGTTTTTTTACCAATGTATCGCACGAGTTGCGTACGCCCTTAACGTTGATATTGAACCCTATTGAGCAATTATCGGGCAGGGAGCAACTATCGCCGCAGGGGAGGGAATATATTAATGTGGTACGCAAAAATGCCAACCGGATGGTGCGCTTTATTAATCAATTGCTGGATTTGCGGAAAGTACAAAGTGGGAAAGCCGTATTAAAGGTGTCGCAAATAGAAATGATATCGTTTGTAACCAGGATTAGCGACTACTTTAAGGATGTGGCCGCCGAAAAAAATATCAACCTGGATATTACGGCCGCCAATAAGGAGATATGGGCCTGGGTAGATGCCGAGAAAATGGATATTGTGATCTATAATTTAATGGCCAACGCATTTAAGTTTACCCCCAAGGGAAAGTATATATATGTATCGTTAAACCAAGCAGCCACAAGTAACAGCTTCACAATCGAAATTGCCGACCAGGGCGAGGGTGTGCCTGAAAATAAGCTGAAGGATATTTTTGAATTGTATTACGAAGGTAGCCATACCGAAGGAAAAAGCCTGAAAGGAACGGGCATTGGCCTGGCACTCTCTAAGGAATTGGTAGAACTGCATCATGGTAAAATATCGGCCAAAAACAACCCGGATAAAGGGCTTACCCTAACTATTGACCTGCATTTAGGTAAGGACTATTTACAGCATGATGAGGTGGTGTTTGTTGACTCGCCCGAGATACCGCATGAGTTTGAAAAAACAATGCAAGAGTTGTTATTACCTGCTATTAGTCAGCCGCGGCCTAAACACGATACCGATGCCCCTCTGGTGCTGCTGGTTGAGGATAATACCGACCTGCGCATGTTCCTGAATTTGCAATTAAGCGAATTTTACCGGGTAGAACTGGCCGAAAATGGCGAGGAGGGCTTGGCCAAGGCCCTTAAATTGGTGCCCGATTTAATATTGAGCGATGTAATGATGCCCAAAATGGATGGGATAATGATGTTGGATAAGCTTAAAAACAACCCGGTAACCAGCCATATCCCCGTGGTATTATTAACGGCCAAATTCTCTATCGAAAATCAGGTGGAAGGATTAAAGTACGGTGCTGATTATTATATCACCAAACCTTTTCACAACGATTTTTTAATGGCATCTGTCCAAAACCTGTTAAAGCAGCGAAAAAAATTGTTCGAAAGGCTATTGGACGACAGAAAGACTATGGAGTTAGCCCCGGGCGAGATCTCCATTACCACGCACGATGAAGTGTTTCTAAAAAAGATAATTAAGGTGGTAGAGGAACACATGAAAGACCCTGATTTTAATATTGATACCGTTGCCGAATCGTTAAATATGGGCCGGTCGGCCTTTTATAAAAAGTTTAAAAGCTTAACCAACCTGGCCCCGGTTGAGTTTGTGCGCGATATGCGCCTAAAGCGGGCTAAACAATATATTGATTGCGGCGAAAACAGCATAGCCGAGATAGCCTACCTGGTAGGTTTTAATAATGCTAAATACTTCAGCACTTGTTTTAAGGAACAATACCAGGTATCACCATCCGATTACCTAAAATTACGATCATCTAAGGTCTGATTGCACAAAATCAAGCATTTTAGCTATCATTAATCCTAAATTTTGAACCTATTCGATCAAAATTTAGACCCTCTTGCCTGCTCATTCCCTTTAAGTTTGCTCATCTGCAACCGGGTACCGGTATGCCGATAAACCAATTATTTAATCAGGACATATAACCGCGAAACCAACGCGATGATGTGTCTTAAATTCTTAAACCAATTTAAATTATGAAAAAAGTTTTACTGCAAACTTTGCTGATGCTTTTCCTGGCCTCGGCCTGGGCCCAAACCCGGACAATTACCGGTAAGGTAACAGATGAAAAGGGCGAAACACTACCCGGTGTTAATGTGAGGTTAAAAGGGAGTAATACCGGCGTAGCCACAACCAGCGATGGTAGCTACCGCATCTCTGTATTCGATCAAAAATCGGTATTGGTATTTAGCTATGTAGGTTATAAATCTACCGAAGTTACGGTGGGTACACGTATCCAAATCAATATTTCGCTTGAATCGGATAGTAAATTATTGAACGAGGTGGTAGCTATTGGTTATCAAACAATAAACCGCCGCGGGCTTACCAGCGCGGTGTCATCCATCACGGCAAAGGACCTAAGGGATAACCCATCACTATCGGCAGCCGAAGCCTTGCAAGGTAAGTTGGCCGGCGTACAGGTAACCGTATCGGAAGGTGCGCCCGGCGCACCTTCCGATATTTATATCCGCGGCCGTACATCTATCACTCAAAGTGGTTCGCCGTTGTATATTGTTGATGGGGTACAGGTGGATAATGCTATTAATGTGCTATCGCCGCAGGATATCGAATCGATAGATGTGTTGAAGGATGCGGCATCAACCTCTATTTATGGCGCGCGTGGTTCAAATGGCGTAGTTATTATTACTACTAAGGGCGGTAAGGATACCGGCGGTAAAACATCCATTAACTACAATAATTCCATATCCGTACAACAATTACCTAAGGAATTAAGCGTAATGAGCCCATTTGAATTTGTTGAGTTTCAATATGAGCGCGCCCGCATTACCGGCGATACTTCAGTAATTTCAAGGTATTACCGTACCGGTAACCCATGGAGTACAGTTACCAATTACAAAAATGTTGAAGCTATTGACTGGCAGAATAAGCTGTTTGGCCGTAACGCGATAATGCAAACGCATAACTTTAGTATATCGGGCGGTACCAAGCAAACACAGTATAATTTAAGCGCTACTTATAATAACCAGCAGGGTATATTACAGTTAACCGATTATAAAAGAGGTTTAATTAACTTCAGGTTTGATCACCAGGCCAGCAGTAAGCTTAAATTAGGCTTTAACGTGCGCTACAATAATAACGTGCTAAACGGCCAGGGCACATCCGATGTGGGCGGCGCAAGCAGTAACAATCTGCGGCAAATTGTACGCTATCAGCCAATTTTGCTTTCAGGGCAGGATGAGGATTATTATGATGTAAACCAGGCTAACGCTACATCGGGCAATGGTTTATCATTGATCAATCCGCTTAAGGAGTTGCAAAATCAGTACCGCAAAAAATCAAACAGTGTACTAAACCTTAATGCAAACGTAAATTTCCAGATCACCAAAAAGTTAACTTTAAGGTCTATTGCCGCTATTGATTTTAATAATAGCAATAATCGGTCGTACGATGATACGGTAACTTATAACGCCCGTACTACCGGCGGTAAGCAACCCTTGCTGCTTTTGGCTACTTCAAACTTCCGTACCATTAATAACTCCAACACACTCGATTATAATAACACCAGTATTTTTGGTTCTAAACATGCTATTGATGTACTTTTGGGGCAGGAAAGTTATCAAACCTACCAGGCTACCAGTTCGCTCGATCTGCGAAACTTTCCGGTAGGCACTTCGCCTGATCAGGCTTTTGCTAACTACAGTTTGGCGCAAACTGTAATACCACCAACGGTATCCGAAGTGCCTATCCATAACTTCTCCTATTTCTCCAGGGTGAGTTATAACTTCAATCAAAAATATTTTGCCACATTTAATATCAGGGCAGATGGTAGTTCCATCTTTGGGCCGAAACACCGATGGGGCTATTTCCCGTCTGGATCGGTTGCCTGGCGCATATCTGATGAGAAATTCCTGAAAGATCAGGATGTGGTGTCGGACCTGAAACTGCGTTTAAGCTATGGGTCTATCGGTAATAACCGTATTACGCCTTATTCCTACGGCAACTTCTTTGGTTCGGGCAGGTCGTATTATTTAAATGATGCTTTTAACTTTGGCTCATCAACCACTGGTTTGGGTAACCCCGATTTGCAATGGGAAGCCCAAATATCCCGTAACATTGGTGTAGATGCCGCGTTTTTTAAGGGGCGTTTAGTGTTAACGGTTGATGCTTACCGTAATACAACCAGTAAGTTATTGTTAAGCAATGTTATCCCGGCTAACTCGGGTTATGCAAGTCAGTTCCAAAACGTAGGTTCAACACAAAATACAGGTTTAGAGATCCAGTTGAACGGAACAATTATACAGCGTAAAGATTTTAGGTGGACCGGCAACTTCAATATATCCTTTAACAAAAACATTATTAAAAGCCTGGGTGCGCAGCAGCAATTCCTAACCAATTCGGGCTACTTTAATACTTCACAGCAACCGGCCGACTTTTTAGTGAAAGTAGGCGAAGAAGTAGGCACATTTTGGGGATTGATAAACGATGGCTATTATAAAGTATCTGACTTTGATACTGCGCCATACAGCAATGCTACTTACCCATGGGCTACCACAAAATATACCTTAAAGGCAGGTGTGCCGGTATCGTCCATCACATCAACCGCTATACAGCCGGGTACACAAAAGTTTGTAGATATTAACGGCGATGGCAAAATAACCACGGCCGATTATACCGTGCTGGGCCACGCCCTGCCGCGCTTTATTGGTGGTTTTGGCCAGCAGTTTACCTGGAAAGGGTTTGATGCTTCGGTATTTTTAAATTACTCGTATGGCGGTAATGTAGCCAACTATAATAAGCTGGAGTTTACCAGCACTTACAGTAACGGCGCTAATTTACTCAGCATATTTAACGATCGTTACCGCACGGTAGACCCTAATACAGGCGTGCAGGTACAGGGTGTGCCAAGCACCGCTATTGGTGTTATTGGGGCTTCGCCCGATGTGCTGAACGCTTTAAATGCCAATGCCAAATACTGGATCCCGGTACAAAGTATCGAGTGGGATAATAATCAATCATTCGCTATCGAAAACGGTTCGTTTATCCGTATTAATAATATTACGCTGGGTTATACATTGCCCAAAAACATCAGCTCGAAACTTACATTATCTAACCTGCGTGTTTTTGTAACCGGCAATAACTTGGGTACCATTACCGGCTATACCGGTTACGATCCTGATGTAAGTACCCGTCGGTCAAGCCCTACTACAGCCGGTGTAGATTACTCGGCTTACCCAAAATCGCGTGTTTATGTTATAGGTATAAACGCATCATTCTAAATCATATAACATCATGAAAAAGATATTTGATCATAAAATAAAAAGCCTGGTTATCATAATTATGATACTACCGGCCATATTAGTATCCTGTAAAAAATTCCTGGAACCCGAACCTGTTTCTTCATTTAGCCAAACCTTTGTATTTAGTAATTTGCCTTATGCAAAGTCGGCAGTTATAGGGATCTATAACAGCTTATCAACCCAAAATGCCTACGGTTTATATTTAAGTGGTTATTATCCTTACGATACCGATGAGATGATGGGAGCAGGCGGAGCTACAGCCGATAACGAACGCCGTGATATGGCCCGCTACAACCTGATATCATCAAACGGTGGCCTTTCTACGGCCTATAGTAACTGCTACGCGGGTATAGAAAGAGCCAATATTTGCATTGAGCAAATCCCCTTAATGACCTTGTATACTGTCGGATCGACCCAAGAGAAAGGAGAGCTGAAAAGATTGCATGGCGAAGCGCTTGCGCTTAGGGCACAATACTATTTTGACTTAATAAAAAACTGGGGCGATGTGCCTGCTACCTTTTTGCCTGCTGCCGAATCTTCTAACCTATTTATCCCAAAAACAGATCGTGATACCATTTACGACCATATTATTGCCGATTTAAAGGTAGCCGAAGACCTGGTGCCTTGGCGTACAGAAATTGGCGCCTTGGGAGATGCGGCCGATGAGCGTTTAACAAAAGGAGGGGTAAAAGCTTTAAGGGCGCGTATAGCCTTAGCCCGGGGCGGCTATTCGTTACGCAGGTCGCCATTGCAAATGGAACGCCGTGCCGATTATTTAAAGTATTATACCATTGCGCGCGACGAATGTGCCGATATTATGGCCCGTCGCGATCAGCATAACCTTAATGCCAGTTATAAAGCTGTTTGGAAGGATTACGTTTGCAGCCGTATTGCCAACGAACCCAATGGCGAACTGATGTTCCAGGTGGCCGAGGGCGGCGCCACCGGTACTACCGACGGGCGTGTAGGTATTTACAACGGTACCCGCTTTGCCGGCGTTGGCGGCGGTTCGCCACTGATATTACCTACATATTATTATTCGTTCGATTCGACAGATGTGCGCCGGGATGTAACAGCCGCACCTTACGAAACAAAAACAGATGGTATTAACCGTACCGGCCATGCTATTACCAGTATTTATGATGGTAAGTATAGAAGAGAGTGGTGGGCTAATCCATCAAATCCAACCAATGCCACCCTGTTTTCGGGCATTAACTGGGTGCTGATCCGTTTTTCGGATGTGTTGCTGATGTTTGCCGAAGCCGATAACGAAATAAATCATGGTGCTTCTGCTGCCGATGTGGCTGCAGTTACCGAAGTAAGCAAACGGGCGCATGGCGGTAATGCTGCCCTGGTACCAACTATACCAACAGATTATGCCGGATTTTTTAAGTTTGTTGTAAGAGAGCGCTTCCTTGAATTTGGCTCAGAGGGCATTCGAAAATACGACCTGATCCGCTGGAACTTGTTAACCACAGCCCTTGCCGAAACCCGTGTTAACCTGGGCAATATGGGCGCGGCTGTCCCGCTGGCTATGAATGCGCCAAGCTATATGGCATCGCCTGCGCCTTATTGCATGGTTAACTCGCTGCCGCTATCCATGTATTACTTTAATACCACCGCGGCCGATGATTCTAAAATATGGGCAAATACTTTATATAAGCCAGCGCCTGTAGCTACACCCGCGGGCACAACTAAGGTAAACTGGGTAGGTGTGCAGGGTACTTCGGGCTTTAACGCGGTTTACACCAACCTGTTTGCCTTTGCCTTTAAAACAAATCATAGCGAGTTGTTCCCTATTTATGTTAATGTGATCAGCGCGAGCAGTGGTGTACTTACGCAGGATTACGGTTACTAATGTCAAATACCGGTTGGCATTATTTGTCGGCCGGTATTTGTTTTTTACATAGATAATAAAGTCATGAAAAATTCGGATAAATCTTTCAGCAGGTTGTCTATTGCACTGTAAAAACCGAAGCGTTTTACACAAAAATGATACAGTCAACAGGCAAATTATTAAATAAATTGTGAGGGTTAAATGATAGTGAAAATACAATTATATAAATATGGCCGGCTTGCGCTTATACTGCCTGTGGTAGTAATGTTCATGTCGTTTTTATGGCTGCCTGGCAATATTACCGTATACCTGGCTGGCGATTCGACAATGGCAAATAAAGAAGTAAAAGCTTACCCTGAAACCGGATGGGGGATGCCATTTAATGCCTTTTTTGATAGCACTGTAACAGTAAATAACAAGGCAAAGAATGGGCGAAGTACCCAATCGTTTATTAACGAAGGCTTGTGGAAATCCATTACCGATAACCTGAAGACCGGCGACTATGTACTGATACAATTTGGCCATAACGATGAAGTGCCTACCAAGGCCAATGCCACTACCGAAACTCAGTTTAGGGAAAATCTGCTGCGTTTTATTACCGAGGCACGTGCAGCGCAGGCTATCCCTGTATTGATTACTCCCGTAGCGCGCCGCAAGTTTGATAAGGATGGTAAGGTGCAGGATACGCATACAGTTTATTCGGCAATTGTGCGCAAATTGGCGGCAGAGCAAAATGTACCGTTGATTGATCTGGATAAGGAAAGCCAGGCGCTACTACAAAAATTTGGGCCCGAGGATTCGAAAATGTTATTCAACTATTTATCGCCTGGCGAAAACCAAAACTACCCCGGAGGTATGGCTGATGATACCCATTTCAGCGAACTGGGGGCCCGTAAAATGGCCGAAATTGTTTTGACAGATATCCGTTCGCTAAAATTGGAATTGGCCAATCGTATAGTGATCTCACATTTTGGAATAAAATAATAGATATGAAAATCAGGATAATTAAATGTGCTGTCCTTTGTGCATCCTTAGGCTTACTGTCGTTTATGTGGCTTTTACCGCCTGTAAAGGTTTACATGATAGGCGATTCGACCATGTGCCTGTACACCGCGCGCCAATTCCCTATTAATGGCTGGGGTATGCCCTTTGCTAATTATTTTGATGCGAGCGTAACTATAGATAATCGTGCCAGGGGCGGCCGTAGTACCCGTACTTTTTTAGCCGAGGATAGATGGCGGCCTATTGCCGATAGCCTGCAACCCGGCGATTATGTACTGATACAATTTGGGCATAATGATGAAGGCGAACTGCCAAAATATGCCGACAGGCACACCGATGTGCCTGATTATAAAACTAACCTTATTAAATTTATTACCGAAACACGGGCTAAAAAAGGTATCCCGATATTGATAACCCCGGTTAGCCGCCGTAATTTTGACAAAGATGGTAAGGCTAAGGAAACCCATGTTGAGTATACCAAAGCGGTATTTGAAACGGGTGCCGAATACCATGTACTGGTGATTGATCTGGATAAAAAAAGCCGTGAACTATACCAGCAAATGGGGCCGGAACGATCTAAACTGCTTTTTATGGAACTCGATTCGGCCGAGCATCCCAATTACCCGGTTGGACGGCATGATAATACCCATTTTAACGAGTACGGTGCCCGCAAAATGGCCGAGATTGTAATTAATGATATGAAAGAGCAGCATTTACCATTAGCCGACCGTTTAGTTAAAGGAGTAAATAAATTAAACATAAGCCCGCAAGCAAAATGAAAGGGATCTTAATTTTTATATGCTTGCTTGTTAGCAGCAATGTATTGATAGGCCAAAAAAGATTAGTGGTAGCGCAGGACGGCAGCGGCAATTACAAAACCGTACAGGAAGCGGTAAATGCCGTACCCGACAGGAGCCAGGTTGTTACCGAGATATTTGTAAAAAAGGGAACCTATAAGGAAAAAGTGCTGGTCGCTGCCGAAAAGATGAATATTACCCTTATTGGCGAAGACGCAAAGGAAACCGTACTTACATTTGATAATTATGCCACCCGGCTCGATTCGGCGGGTAAGGCTTTAGGTACCGGGCGCACAGGGAGCTTGTATGTTTATGGGGCCGGTTTTACCGCAAAAAATATCACATTCGAAAATTCAGCCGGCCCGGTGGGGCAGGCCGTAGCTGTATATGTAGTGGGCGATAAGGCCGCGTTTTTTAATTGCCGTTTTTTAGGTTTCCAGGATACGCTTTACACCCAGGGTTATGGTAGCAGGCAGTATTATAAAGATTGTTATATTGAAGGCACTACCGATTTTATATTTGGCGCGGCAACAGCCCTGTTTGATAAATGCAGCATTTATTGTAAAAAGGGAGGGCTGTATATTTCGGCGGCATCAACGCTGGATACCACCAAGTATGGCTATGTGTTTTTGCACTGCGATATCAGCGGTAGTGCCGGCGATGGTGTTTTTGCTTTAGGCCGGCCATGGCGGCCGTATGCCAAGGTGGTTTACCTGTATTGTAATTTAGGCAAAGTGGTTATGCCAACAGGCTGGGATAACTGGCGCAATCCCGAAAACGAAAAGACCGCCTATTATGCCGAGTATAAAAATATAGGCCCGGGTTATCAACCCGATAAAAGGGTGGCCTGGTCGCACCAATTGACGGATGATGAGGCGAAGATTTACACTCGAAAACTGATCCTGAATGGATGGGAACCGGTAGATAAAGCGCGTTAAGAGTCAAGGGTTTTTCATTGCATTTTACTTCATAAACGTTAATCCAAAATGATGGAGGAGTTACCCTATTTTTTAAAATTGCTGAAAAGTAACCAGTTAATTAATACGGCTGTAACCACAGGTGCTGTTTCTGAAGCCGACCTTAACGGCCTTGTTTATAGTTTGCCTCAAAACAATATTATTAACCTGAAGAATTTTAAATTAAGTGATCAGGAGAAATTTAAATCGGTAAACATATTTATGAGCAGTTTTGGTGTATTGATCGATTTTATCAGCAAGGATGAAAAATACTTTATTAATGCCCCCGATTATTTTAATACCCACACCGTTGCCCGTTATAAAACACCATACATTAAAGGCCGAAAAATATTCAAGGTAAAAGGTATCAAGTTAGCCGAGTTTAAACTTTTTGAACGGACAGTACAGGGTTCAGTCATGCAGTCGGATTTATATGGTTGCAAGATTATGCTTAGTTTTTTCTAAATAGTAACAGCCTGATTTTATAAATTAACAGGCTGTTACTTTACCAATAATACATATCCCGAAAGTGGCGCGGTACCATTATTCAGGTTAATTACATAGTAATAGGTGCCAAAGGGGAGGGGTTTCCCTGCAATAGTTCCATTCCAGGCGGCACTATATCCCGAAGACCGGAATATTTCCTTACCCGACCGGTCATATATCATTACCATACAATTGGGATAGTTTAATAAGTATTTAACTTCCCAGGTATCGTTAATCCCATCGCCGTTAGGTGTAAAGGTATTGGGTATAATTATCTGGTCGCGGCTAAGGGCGGCTTTTACAATAATATCCCCGGCCAGATATTTAATTAAATAATTATTGATAGAAAAAGTGCCCCCGGTAGGGAAGCTGGCTATTACCGACCCGGTATAGGTACCTGCCGCGGCGCTAATTTCGGCACCGGTGCCGTAGGCAATAGTTACGCTGCCAATGGTTTCCAGGTTTTGGATACCCGTATAAGTAAATGCTTTTGAACCGGTAGCGCCTGTAAGTGCGGTACCCAAAACTTTATTTACATTATTAGCAGTGATAGTTAAAGGGGCTGCTACAACTGTACCATCGGCCGTAGGTACCGGGGTATCTGCTGCACCGGTACTGCTTAATAGGATATTCCCTTTATTTATCCCAACACTTGCGTTAGCCGCCAGGCGGATATAAACTGTTTTGGCTGCAATAACACCGGCGGCACCAAAGGTTACTGTGCTTGTAAAAGTTGCATTATCTAAACTTACCTCATAACCGGCAGGCGGTGTTACCAAAATACCGGCTGTCATACTAATGCCCGATACGCTAAAACTGGTAGAGGCTGAGGGGGTACCATAAGTTGTGTTAAGCGGTGTTAAGGTGCCTGTAGTGCTAATATAAGGCGATGTTGGGTTTATAATGATTTTAAAGGTAGTTGGTATACCAACGCAGCCTGCGCCACCGGTTATGAAGTTGCCGAAAGAAAACGAGGATGAATTAGCAAGAGGGATGGTAGTAATAGTATTTGTTGCAGCTTTAATAACCGATATATTATTTGTACCTGCCACATAAATCAAACTACCATCGGGACTAATAGATACCCCTTGCGGGCTTGAACCTAAAGGTATATTAGTTACCTGGTTTGTGGCGGTATTGATGACTGATACACTAAAGGGCGCCCCGGCGTTACCTACATACACTTTTGTACCATCGGGGTTTATGGCTATACCATGCGGGTTTGTACCAACGTTAATGGCCGGGAGTATGGCTTTATTTGTTGTTGCATCAATAACCGAAACCGACTTGCCATTGTAGTTTGTTACATATACCCGGCTGCCATCGGGGCTTACCACTAAGCCTTCGGGGCTTGCGCCAACAGTTATGGCCGCCGGTAACGCGGTGTCGGTATTGGTATTGATTACCGTAATACTGGTCGAATTTCTATTTGCAACGTACACCCAGTTGCCGTCTGGGCTTACAGCTATACCCTCGGGCGCTAAACCCGCCTTTATGGTAGTTGATTTTCTATTTAGGATATCATAAACCGATACATTATCATTACCATTATTGGTTACATACAATTTATTGCCATTGGGCGTTACAACTATACCCGAGGGGCTTTTCCCAACTATTATTCTGTCGGTTGCCGTATTGGTTGATGTATTAATGACAGAAATATCCCCTGTAGCCTGATTTGCCACATACACATACTTTCCATCGAGGCTGGCAGCCACGGCGTAAGGTACCGATGTTGATCCTAATGATATGGTACCTACAGATTGGTTACTTGCAGTGTTGATCACATTAACTATCCCGGTATTTTGCATAGCCACATAAGCCATTGCTGCCGATAATGGCGTTACGGTAATGTTAGCTACTATTTGTGTGCCTCCTTTATTTATTGTAGTAAACGAGGCGATATTGCCAAAGCCGCTTGCTGCCAAACCAATACCCGGTGTATCATTAGTCCAACTGTAAGTATTGCCGGTACCTGTAAAGTTGACAGGTGCCGTAGGCATACCGCCCGCAAGGGTTTGGTTGCCAACTGTATTTACGGTAGGTGTAGTACCAACGGCACCTTTTACAAATACATTCCGGTCGGTGGCCCCGCTCGATTTTAAGTTAACATTACCCGATATGCTGCCAACTGCCGTAGCCGATGATCGTACATAAATAATGGTATTGGCTATATTGCCGCCTGATTGAACAAGCGTCAGACCATTGGCATAACCCGTACTTGAGTTAAGCGATATTTCAAAACCTGCAGGGGCTGTAACCGTAATATCAGATGCTAACAGATATCCCGAAGCTGTAAACTGCTGGATATTGGGGCTTGCCGATGGTGTACCCGCGCATGAGTTGATACTGCCCGATGCCAGCCCGGCATCAATGTGTGAGGTAGGTTCGGATACAACACTGTTGGGCATACTTACTTTAACACTTTCGGCATTAAGGCTGCTTAATACAATATCGCCTGCATAGGTGCCAACTAATGTGCTTGCTGCTATGCGTATATAAACTGTGGTGCTTGTTATAGTACCTGCCGCGCCAATTATAATGGTCGCGCTGTAATTAATACCATCGGCACTTACTTCGAAACCGGCCGGCGGGGTAACCAAAATGCCCTCCTGCATTTTTATCCCGGACACGGTGAATGTTGTTGATGTGGAAGGGTTACCCTGTATGGTATTTAAGCTAACCGGTGTGCCCGTCGCGGTGATGGTTGGCGGGGTGGGGTTAACGGTAATGGTACAAGTAACGGGTGTGCCCCCACAAGTGGTGCCGGTGGTGGTTACTATTGCCGATGGGAATGCGTTAACATCTAAAGTTTGTTCAACTTCATAAGTAGTTGTGTTAATTATCGATACATTATTGGCAATACCATTGGCTACGTATAGCCATTTACCGTCCCTGCTAACCGATACGCCTTGCGGATAGATACCCACATCAATAGTTGCAAGTATCTTTACTGTAACAGCATCTATTACATACACCTTATTAAGGTTAGCATCCGACGCGTAAATGATGGTGCCATCGGGGCTAAGGGTTAATCCCTGGGGGCTGGTATGGCCGGGTATTGTGCCAATAACTGTATTTGTGGTGGTATCGTAAATATCAAAACCGCCGCGCAAATAATCATAATTATATACATAGGCCCGTTTCCCATCAAATCGAGTGGGTATCCCCGGTGGGGACAGGCCCGCGTAAGTTGTAGCAATTACAGCGTTTGTAACGGTACTGATCACAGACACAGTAGCAGCTAACTGATTGTAAACATATACCTTACTTCCATCGGCACTCATGGATATGTTCTCGGGTTCTAAACCTACCGGTATAGTTGTAATAATGGTGTTGGTTGTAGCATCAACTACAGTTACATCGTTAGATACATAATTCATTACATACAAACGTGTGGCATCGGCACTTATAACCAAGCCCCGCGGGCCGCTGCCAACGGTAATAGTGGCTATGGGAGGTTCGTTAGTAGATATATTAATTACGGATAAGCTATTGTTGGCAAAATTGGTTACATAGGCCAATGCCGCCGATACCGGCGTGGCTGTAATGGTGGCCACTATGGGTTTGGTTGTATTATTAATAGCTTTAAATGAACTGATATCGCCTACACCATTAGCCTTTAAACCTATTTCGGGCTTGTCGTTTGTCCAGTTAAAGGTGTTGCCTGTTCCTTTAAAATGGATATCGGTAGTTGCAAAGCCATTAATAACTGTTTGCGATGGGGGCGTTTCGGCAGTAGGCAAGGCAAAGGCTACACCATATACATCTACCTTTTGCTGGGCTGCCCCAAGCGAGTTTAATGATACACTGCCGGCTATGTTACCCAACGCGCTTGCTAACGAGCGAACATATATAGTAGTATTATCTAATTTATCGGAATTGGTAATATCAATATTGCTTTTATATCCATCATCCGGAGAAAGAGATATCTCAAATCCGGCCGGGGCCGCGGCTGATAGGATGCTGGTTAAGTTAACAGCCGAGACGGTAAATTTCATAATGTTTGGACTGGCCGATGGCGTACCTGTACACGCGGAAATATTGCCGTTTGCCGTGCCAACCACAATGGTAGGCACAGGGGTGGTTACGGTACTTACGGGTACTTCTACATTAACGTTTGCAGCGGGAGAGCTACTTAATACAACATTGCCCGAATAATTGCCCATTGGCGTACCGGCAGCCAGCCTGATATAGATGGGGGTAGAGGTTACGTTACCCCCATTGCCTATAGTAACGGTAGGGCCGAAAGTGATATTATCGCTGCTTACCTCAAAACCGTTTGGCGGGGTAACCAATATGCCCTGTGTTAAGCTAAGCCCCGATACATTAATGCTGGTTGATGCTGATGCAACACCCTGCCCTGTAGTTAAAGGTGCAAATGTGCCTGCAGCTGCAATGCTTGGTGGCGTGGGGTTAATGGTAATATTGAAGGAAAAATCGCCAATGGCACAACCGGCTACCCCATCGGCAAAAATACCAAAGGAAAAAGGCCCCCCTTCGGATGTTATAGGTGTTGTTACCGAATTATCGGCGGTGTTAATTACCGAAACATTGTCCGATCCATAATTGGCCACGTATACGGTACTGCCATCGGGCACAACAGATATACCGCGCGGAGATGTACCAACAGCTACGGTTTTTATTAGCGAATTATTTGTAGCATCAATAATGGAAACATTATTTGATCCCTGGTTTGATACATATAAGCGGCTGCCATCCAGGCTTATCGATACGCCGAAGGGTTGTGTGCCTACGCCTATCGAATTAACTCCACCAGTAGCCGTGTTAATAATTGATACCGTATTGGATCCCTGGTTGGCTACGTATAAAAAATTCCCGTCGGGGCTTACCGCTATTCCCTTTGGGGTATTTAGTCCTGTTGAAAATGAATTAATAACAGTATTGTCAGCGGTGTTGATAACTGATACACTATTTGATCCATTATTAGTAACATATACCCGGCTACCATCAGAGCTGATGGCTACGCCGGATGGGCGCAATGTTTTTAAAGCAATAGTGGCCAATACGGTATTATCAACCGTGTTTATTACCGAAACCGTACCATCGCCCGCGTTTGCTACATAAACTTTGCTGGCATCGGGGCTTATAACTAAGCCTTCGGGGTTAACGCCTACAGAGATTTTAGCTATTAACTTATAATCAATAAACGTGTTGGGTGGCAGGTAAATAAACATTTTCTTAACCACCGATACTGTTCCTGAAGTACGGTTGGTTACATAAATACCGGTACGATCGGGGCTGATGGTTATACCATAAGGTTCTGCACCCTCTGTACTTATGATATACTGCACTATATTATCCGGGATGCTCAATTCTGCAACTTTCCCCGAAAGCTGATTAACCAGTTGTATAAAACCATTGTTTTCGGGCCCGGAAGAAAGCCGGGCCGTAATTTTAGCCGTAATGGGCGTGGTACCTGTATTAATTGCTGTAAACGAGGGTATGGTGTGCGATATACCGGCATTTAAGCCTATTTCCGGTTTATCACTGCTATATTTATAAACGCATGATGTGCCCGGGAGGGTTACAAGTGCTGTTTTTTGCCCGTTATTTACGGTTTGGTTGGGTACTAAACTACCCGCCGGCGATACATTACCGGTAATAGTAATAGTTTGGCTAACGGCACCGGCCGAACTGATAACAATATCACCGCCATAGCTACCAACGGCAGTTGTTTTTGCCAGCCTGATGTATACAGTAGTAGCAGGTATATCGCCACCTGTACCAACTGTAACTGTTGGGCTAAAGGTGATATTATCAGTACTTACTTCAAAGCCATCGGGTGGTTTCACCAATATCCCCTCGGTTAACTTAAAGCTGGATACACTAAAACTCTGCGATTTTGAGGCAGTGCCGAATGTTGTTGTAAAAGTACCTGGCGTGCCTGTTGCTATGATGGTAGGCACGGCTGGGGTAGGGGTAATAACATAGTTTACGGTAACAGGTGTACAGCCGGTAGTACCTGTTATAAAATTGCCCAGCCATGGCGCGCCCGAACTGCCCCCGGTATTTACGGTTACAGTAGTAAAAAAAGTAGTATTAACCTCGGTAACTAAACCCGAAGCCTGGTAGGTTACAAATAGTTTTTTTCCATCAGGTGTTATACTTAAGCCTTCGGAAAGTACACTGGTAAGGTTAGCTGTATTGGTAACCTTATTAGTGCCTGTATTAACTACCGATAAAGTTTTTTCGGCACTGTTTGTTACATAAAGCCGGGTACCATCCGCATTTAAAACAACACCCATTGGGCCCTCGCCAACAGTAATATTATCGGTTATTTTATTGATTGCCGTATTAATTACGTATACGCTATTCATTACACTGTTTGCAACATATAGTTTTTTGCCATCGTTGCTCACTACTTCGCCAAGCGGGCCTTTGTCTACATCTATTTTGGCAATAAGGGTGTTATCAAAGGTGTTTACAACAGTTACATAACCCTCCACAGCTTCAAAGGAAGTTGGACTAAGTATCTTATCAACACCCGTAGCTACATATAGGCGCGTACCATCGGGACTTATAGCTATCCCATCAGAATGTTGTCTATACAACGATGAATCATAAGTGTAATTAAAGAAAAAACGCCCCACAGCCCTTGTTGCAGTATTAACTATAGTTACCCCCGGGTTTATACCCCCGGTTGCTAAATATATGCGGCTACCATCAGGGCTTGCCACAATTGCCTTGGTAGATCCTACACTTATTTTATCAATAACCGATTGGCTTGACGTATTAATTACATAAAGGTTGCTGCCCCCCGTTACATAAACTTTAGTACCATCGGCACTTGTGGTTACAAAGGTTGGCGGGTCGTTTAAGGTAATGGTATTAACTACCTTATCGCTGGCCGTGTTAACTACCTTTATTTGCTTTGTTAATGGGTCGCCTATATAGGCCAATGGGGCATTTACAGGCGTGGCTGTAACAGTAGCGTATATGGCCGCATTACCGGTATTAATTGCAGTAAATGATGGGATATCGCCAATGCCGCTGGCTGGCAAACCAATACCAGGGTTGCTGTTAACCCACAAATAGGTACAGCCGCCTGTAGGTACAGTAACCGCCTTGGTGGCATTGCCATTCATAACGGTTTGGGTTTGCGCCTGTATATTTAAGGGCAATACATATAAAAAAGCTATGATGCTTATAACATGTAAAATTTTGCTCATGTAAATAGGTATGGCTAAACATTAGCCGGCTATAATTGGATTATAAATATACCTGTTTTTTAGAATTAACAAGCGCGGGCTGCGGTTATAATGTATATCCGACACTTAATTCAGGATAGTACAGCATGGTTAGATAAAAAGTGCATAGGCTAAATGGCGGTCGATTTTTTAAGAGAAGATGCTATATTTTATTATAAAACGCACTGCTGAAAAAATATTTTAAGGAGTCTGCTTTTTATAACCTGTTGAAATACATTTAATTGAAAGGAGTTAAGTTTTTACAAATGATTTTTAGTGAAATCTTTTGAAAATAAGACTTGCAGCAATGTTATAAAAAGCTATCTTTGCAGACCCAAACGGGAAGACGGGATGTAGCGTAGCCCGGTATCGCGCCACATTTGGGATGTGGAGGCCGCAGGTTCGAATCCTGCCATCCCGACGATACCATCAAAACCGTCTCTAAAGCAATTTAGAGGCGGTTTTTTTATTTCCATTGGTTTTTACTAACTTTATAAGTTGCTATTAATCAATTGCTTGTCCTGACAAGATATAATTGAAAATGTGCTGTAGTAACTAAAACTCATCAAATTAATTTAAAGCGGAGTAGGACGCTTATCATATTATCTTAACGTCAACATAATACAAATTTAAAATCCCCTTTAAAATTCGTAAATTCGCTTTCACGGTTTTCGATGGCAGCATATACTTCTCTTTCTGATCCCGAATTGGTTGTACTCTTAAAAACCAGTGATGAAACTGCTTACACGGAGATTTACAATCGTTATAAACGCATTCTATATCTACATGCTTTTAAGCGGCTACGTAACCAGGAAGAAGTGGACGATATTGTACATGAACTTTTTACTACCCTTTGGATCAAGCGGGAAACATTAGAACTTAAAACAAATTTAGCAGGCTATCTTTATACAGCCGTGCGCAACCGGATACTTGATTATATCTCACATCAACAAGTTGAAACGGCCTATGTTGTTAATTTGCAGCAATTTATTGATAAAGGTACAGCTGTTACCGATCATCGTGTCCGTTTGAGTATGCTCCAGGAGTTGATCGATAAAGAAATTGCTCATTTACCGGCAAAAATGCGTGAAATATTTGAACTAAGCAGGAAGTCTCAATTATCACATCAGGAAATCGCTCAGCAATTGAATGTTTCTAAAAAAACAGTAAAAAATCAGGTTAATAATGCCTTGAAAATCCTTCGTGTACGAATAGGAATGATCATTTTTCTTTACCTGTTATTTTATATTTAGTAAATCTCTGATTTTTTTGGGCCCAGGCGTCTGTTTATCCGTCTTAGTTAAATAGATTGATAAAAGATTTCAAAAGCTATGGAAAAAGATTCCGCACAAGAATTATTAAAGAAATACAAGAATGGCAACTGCACGAAAGAAGAAAAAGCAATAATTGAAACATGGTATCTTCAACTACCGACCGCTGATGATCAGTTACTGCCGGAAGAATTGGAAGCGGCTGTTAACCGCGTTGCTGCCAGGCTGCCGGTTAAACCAATAACCAAACAAAAATCGCTATGGCCCCGCATTGCGGCCGCTGCCTCTATATTATTAATTCTTTCAGTTGGAGGTTATTTTATAATTCACCCAAGGCAACGTATTGATGATCTTGCGGCGAACACAATTCGCAATGATATTCCGCCCGGCGGAAATAAAGCTATCTTAACCTTATCAAATGGGAAGCGCGTTGTGTTAACGGATGCCCATAACGGTAAATTGGCTACTGAAGGCAATAGTATAGTTAGTAAAATAGCTGACGGCCAGGTGACCTATACGGGTAATGGTTCTAAATTGACTGCCCAGGTAATCTACAATACCATGGCAACCCCTCAAGGCGGACAGTATACTTTAACCTTATCAGATGGAACAAAAGTAATTCTTAACGCAGCATCTTCACTTAGATACCCGACAAAATTTTCAGGCACTGAACGCCGTGTTGAACTTACAGGCGAAGCGTATTTTGAAGTTGCTCATAATAAAGCGATGCCTTTTCATGTCGCTACTAAACAACAGGATGTTAAAGTATTAGGAACCCACTTTAATATAAACAGTTATGCTAATGAACCCGGTACAAGAACTACGTTATTGGAGGGCAGCGTGCTCATTAATGGCAAAACCGTCCTTAAACCGGGCCAGCAGGCTATTGTGTCCGGTTCTTTATTAAAGGTATATCCGGCTAATACGGAGATTGCCGTTGCCTGGAAAAACAACAAATTTATGTTTGATAATGAAAACATACAGGATATCATGAGAATGGTAGCCCGCTGGTATAACGTTGACGTTGTTTATACAGGTGATCTGCCAGACCGCAAGTTCGGAGGATCAGTTTCCCGGTTTAACAATATTTCTAAAGTATTAAGCATTCTTGAACTAACCGGAAATATTCATTTTAAAATTGAAGGGAGGAAGATTATTGTAAGCAAATAAATACTAAGCAATAATCCAGAAAAAAGACAGGTCCCGACTGCAATCGGGACCGGCCATAAAGTCTGGTATCACTAAATTAATTATCAACTAACTTACAGTTGCTCTTGTCCTTGAAAGCAAAAAGCATCCTGTGCAATCCAAACTCATCAAATGTATAAAATTTACTCCACGAAATCGAGTGTGCCTCCTGGCTACATCCATAAAATCCTTCTCATTATGCGTCTGACCACCTTTTTATTAATCGCTACGTTAATGCAGGTTAGTGCAAACGGTTTAGCACAGAAAATTAGCTTGTCAAGGTCCAACACATCTTTAAAATCAATTTTAAAAGAACTGAGATTACAAAGCGGGTACGACTTTGTATATGAAGAAAAACTTTTACAGCAGGCTAAGCCTGTAGACATACAGGTAAAAGGCGCTGCTATAGAAGATGTACTTCAATTGATATTTAGTAAGCAAACGTTAAGTTATACTATTCAGGAAAAAACTGTTGTTATTACACAAAAAAAAACCAGTGTTTCTGAACCATCTGCTAAACCCTTAATTATGGGACGTGCAGCTAACGATGTGATTCCAGAACAGGTTGTCATCCCGGTTGTTGATATAGACATACACGGTAAGGTGTTTGATGAGAAGGGCGATCCTATGCCGGGTGTAACGGTAACCGTCAGGGGTACAACAAGAGTAACGTCTACTAATAAAGACGGTGAGTTTTTTATTAAAACCCAAAACCCTGCCGATGTACTGGTTTTTACGAGTATCGGGATGCAAACACTGGAGGTTAATTTGGATAACCGCAAGGAGTTGACGGTTACCCTTAAAACCAGTGCTACTGTATTAAATGAGGTAAAAATAAACACAGGTTATCAAACATTCAGAAAAGAACAAATGACCGGTTCTGCCGTAACGGTTGGCAGTGCTGAACTGGAACAACGTTATCAGCCCAATATCATCAATAACCTGGAAGGGCGTGTGCCTGGGCTGGTTAATTATAATGGAGCAACCACTATTCGCGGTGTAAGTACCATCAATGCCAGCAGGACCCCGCTTTATGTGGTGGATGGGCTTCCTATTGACGGCCCGGTTGCTAATATAAATCCTTATGATGTGGAAAGTGTAACGGTATTGAAAGATGCCGCTGCCGCCGCCATTTACGGGGCAAGGGCAGCCAACGGGGTAATTGTTATTACCACCAAAAAAGCCAAAGACCACCGGACTACGGTTGAGGTGAACAGTAATGTAACCATTACAAATAAAGCCGATATCAGTTATAACTTGCTAACACCCGCCCAGCAGGTAGACCTTGAAAGCAGCTACTATAATTATTATTATAAAAGTGTGGCAGGTGCGGCTAATTTAACAGCTACTAATATTACCAATGGTAACCCCATAACACCGGTTCAGTATGCTTACTATCAGCTTAACCAGGGCAAGATCACACAAAGCGATCTGGACGTTCAACTTGCCAGTTTCAAACAGAATGACTTTCGGAAGCAATTTTCGGATAATGCTTTATTGAAAAATATCCTGCAGCAATATGACCTGGCTATCCGGACTGATGGTAATAAATTCAATTCCAGTTTGGTTATCGACTACAAAAACAGTAATTCAGGTATTATTAACGCCTATAACCGGCAGCTGAATGTTTTTTACAAAGGCGGCTATCAAATGGCTAAATGGCTGGATGTTAATTTTGGCGTAAATACTATACTTGGCCAAACAAAGTCAAGTAACAGCGGTTTTGCCACCAGCGGCACCAATGTATCTCCTTATTTGCAATTGCTCGATGCCAACGGCAACCGGGCGTATTATACCACGAATGATTATAATATGTATAATACCACCGTAGCCAGTATGCCACAATATAGCATGCTGGTTAATCACCTGGATGAATTGGGGCTTGATGCACGGAAAGCAAATCAACAAAACGGAAGATATTTTGTCAACCTGAACGCGAGGATCATTCCGGGATTGATTTTCACTCCGCAGTTTCAATACGAGAACACGGTAAGCAATTCGTCTGCTTATTCCGAGCAGCAAAGCTATGTAATGAGATACCTGGACAATATTTACTACAAAGTACCGCAGGCTACAACGCCGATAACATATGCAAACCTGCTTCCTTTAAATGGCGGCAAATTGGCCACAAGTAATAATACCGGCAACTCCTGGACCGCACGCGGACAACTGAATTACAAAAAGCAATTTGGTAAAAGCAATATTGATATTATCGGTGGTACGGAGTATCGCCAGATAGAGAACAAAGGGACGAACGGATTGTTATTGGGGTACGACGACCAACTACAAAACCAATCGACGACAACGGTTAATTTTCCGGCATTGTTTGCTTATGCAACTACCACTACTTTCAAGCCGGGATTTAATACTACCGGGTTGTATAATACCTATTTTAATAGCCAGATCGGTTTAAACCCAGAAACCGTACACCGGTATAACTCCGGCTATGCCAATGCTACCTATGTTTATGATAACAAGTACGCGGCATTTGCTTCTTACCGGGTTGATTATGCTGATGTGTTTGGCTTAGATAAAAAATTCAGGGGGAAACCGCTCTGGTCTTCTGGTTTGGCCTGGAATGTATCCAATGAATCGTTTATGAAAGATATCAATTGGGTGGATTTTCTTAAACTGAGAGTAAGTTACGGTGTAACCGGAAATATCGCTACGGGTGTAAATAGTTTCCTAACGGCTAACTCTACATTGCCGGCAAACTCAGTTACCAACGCGCCGGTTTCGGTAGTTACCAGCGCGGCTAACCCGGCCTTGCGATGGGAAAAATCCACTACCCCGAATGTGGGCATCGATTTCACTTTGTTTAATAACAGGCTAAGCGGTAGTTTGGATTGGTACCGCAAAACAAGCACCGATCTTTTATTCACTACACGGATAGACCCTTCCGAAGGGTTTACCAGCCAGATCATTAACAATGGAGGCCTGGTAAATAACGGTATTGAACTTATGCTGAATTACAGCTGGCTAAAACCGGCCAGCAAAGACGGCCTGGCTTGGTCTTCCATGCTAAGCTTAAGTCATAACAAAAATAGAATTACTTATGTGGATGCGGTTGCAGTGCTGCCGGCACAACTTGTAGGTGGCGGTTATAAAGTGGGTTATCCGGTAAATTCACTGTTTTCTTATCAATATAAAGGGTTAAATACTGTAGGCCAGCCTCAATGGCTAAAAGCAGATGGCACCCTAACCACCGTTGCACTTAGCGGAAGTGACCTGGCCGCGGTAGCATACTCCGGCGGAACTGATCCGGTAAACGTAATTGCCCTTACCAACACTGTTTATTACAAAGGGTTTAGCCTTAATGTACTGGCTGTGTATTATGGCGGGCAGTAT
This sequence comes from Bacteroidota bacterium, assembly GCA_040389105.1. Lineage (GTDB taxonomy): Bacteria > Bacteroidota > Bacteroidia > Sphingobacteriales > Sphingobacteriaceae > Mucilaginibacter. The sequence continues at coordinate 14,493 of JAZKAO010000014.1, read as the reverse complement.
TTAAGGGCAAATGCGCCCGACGTTTATGGCAGCGGAGCTTCTTATGGCAGTATGCCTGCTTACCTACTGAATAGCTGGACCCCGGGAAATACAACCACTAATATTCCTGGCTTTGGTCAATACGCACCAGGAACTTACGCCGGTACTGCGGTCGTTCCTTCCAGTTACCTTAGTAATTCTGACGCTTTTGTTCGCCCGGCTGATTTCATTAAGATCAGGAGTGTCGTTTTAGGCTACCAGTTACCGCAACTATGGACTGGTAAATTAGGGGCTAAAAGCGTGCGTCTCACCTTTCAGTTAAACAATCCTAAAGCTTTGTGGCTAAAGAATAAGATAGATGTAGATCCCGAAACAGGGGGCCAAAGCCTGCCTGCCTCTTATGTATTTGGTCTTAATTTTAATTTATAAAATAAATAAACATGAAAAAGATATTATTTTATAGCATCGTACTATATAGTTTACTGTTCGTGCTGCCGGCGTGTACGAAATTTACAGAGATCACGCCCAAAGGCAGTAATATATTAGGGCGCGTATCGGACCTGGATCTGATATTGAATTATAATTTCAGTTACAACGGGAACGTAACAGCTACCAGCCTGGCCGGTACAACCAGCGCCGGAGAAGCCTTTAACCCGGTAGATGCGGAAACGTTAGTGGACGATTTATACCCTACAGCAATTAACATTACCACCCTGCTTAGCGGAAGCACCCGCGATTTAAACTATACTTTGGTTACATACAATGAATCGATAGACAGGAGAAACCTGGCTATAGCTGATGCGAAGTATGAGAAAATGTATTTTATTATCAATAATGTAGCCAATGTGGTTATAAAAAATGCAGACATTGCGAGTGGGGACCGGGTGAAGGCCAACCAACTGAAGGCGGAAGCCTATATCATCAGGGCCTATATGCACTATTTGCTGGTGAATTTTTATGCTAAAGCGTACAACCCAACCACTGCAGCTACAGACGGAGGCATCCCATACGTAAAAGAGGATAACCAGATCAGCGAGCCAAATAAAAAAAGCACGGTTGCCGAGGTGTATACGAACATAGTATCTGATATCGATGCCGCTTTTGCCTTGAATAGCCTGCCCGCTACACCCGTAAATAATATGCGCGTGGGACAAGGTTTTGCTTATGCTGTCAGGGCACAGGTATTACTGTCTATGCGCAATTATACCGGTTCTTTAACGGCTGCAAATGCCAGCCTGGCTATAAACAGTACGGTTATTGATAACAATACGTTTGCCCCTGTAGGGACGGCTACTTTTAGTAAACCTATCCTTACTTCGCCCGATAATTTGTTTTATGCTGCCTACAAGGGGTATCCTACACTTAATACGATAAGCCCGGATGTACTGGCAAATTATTTTGAGCATGGCAACGTAATTAATGATTATATCAAACCTTATTATCCTTCTGTTCCGGCAGCCTTTAGCATTTGCGGGGTTACCGGCGCCCCGCTTTGGTATACGGCACCTTATGCTGCAAACAGCGCGGGTCTTACTATCAGCGACACTTATCTTATCAAAGCCGAATGCCTGGCAAGGACGCAGGATGTAAACGGGGCGATGGATATCATTAATATGATCCGTAAAAAACGCATTGTTGCCAGTGTTTACGCGCCCCTTACCGCTGCTACCGAAGCACAAGCCATAGGGTATTTAAAGAAAACGGCCAGGGTAGAAAACCTGTTCACTTTTAAAACCTATTTGAATATGAAACGCTGGAATACAGAGGACGCCTATAAGGAAACGATCACAAGGACGTTAAACAGCACAACTTACCAGCTTAAGCCAGAATCTCCTTTGTGGATATTTCCTTTCCCGCAAAGTGGTACTGCTTACAATGCGAACCTGACACAAAATTATTAAGGAATTTTGTTAGCTATAAACTTACCTGATGGATGGCCATCAGGTAAGTTTTAAAAAATCGGTATATCAAACCGGTTGCTGGTTAACTATTGATAAACAATTACAAAAATCAAGTTTTTACCAAAGGTTAATCCTTAAATAAATAATATCATGAAGATTATAAACTTATTAATTCTTATCATTTTTTTTGTTATCCCGATAACATGTTTCAGCCAGGCCGGGAAGCCAGGAAAACCATTCACCATACATGGACAAATAGCCGACTCAAAATTAGATTCCGTTTCTGTAGTCTATGTTAATGAGCAAGGAAAAGTGGAGCGCCAAGTAATAGCTTCAAACAAAGGTGCTTTCAGCATCTCGGGAAGCATTGCCCAGCCAACCATGGCCTATATCCTGTTTATACATAAAGGCGAAAAGCTAAATAGAAATGAAGTGGAAGTAAAAACGAATAAGGTATATATTGAGCCAACGGATATGACCATAAATGATGAAGCTGATGTGGATGGCTACATTAAAGTAAAAGGGTCTAAAGCACAAGATGAATGGAATGATTTAAAACGTAAAACAACAGCGGCCCAGTTATCAAATGGGTCAACCCGCAGCGCTTTAAATCCTACCGACAAGGGGACTGCTGTTGCTTTACGTTTCCAACTGGCTCAGGTAAATTATGATTATTTCCTGAAGCATCCTGGTTCGTATATAGCAGCTAACCAGGCTATGTACTTTACCGCTGTTTTTAGCCTGGACTCCATAAAAAAACTGTATAATAATTATTCAGCTGAAATTAAGGAAAGTATCGACGGTAAAAGGCTTGCCGGTGAGATTAAAAGCCGCACAGTAGGTTTACCGGGAACACTGGCGTATCAATTTTCTGTAAAGGATAAAGAAGGGAAGGACCTGTCTTTAACTGACTTTAAGGGCAAATACGTATTACTGGATTTTTGGGCAAACTGGTGTGTTCCCTGTCGTGCAAGTATGCCGCACATGATCGGCTTATATCAAAAATACAAGGATAAAAACTTTGATGTGATCGCTGTTGCCGATAATGACTCCAGGGTTAAAGAATGGTTGGAGGCTATCGATCATGACGGCACGGGTATGTTTCATCATATACTTACGGGTGTTAGTTCTGAACTAAGGAGAAAGGGCATTGCTAATCCAAGAGACCTGGACGAAAATTATGGCATTCACGCACTGCCGACCCTGATACTGGTCGATCCAAGCGGAAAGATCATCGGCCGTTTTGCTGAAGACAAGGAACAATTGGATAAAATGCTAGCCGATATATTTAAATAAATCTGCCCCGCTTATCACAGTGTCATAACAAAAATGTTAGCGGCACTACCGGACGTAACTTATATTAATAATTATAATCATCGTGAAAATAAAAGAAATAACATTGACCATGGCTTTGATGATCATAGCCGGTTCAGTTTTCGCTCAAATAACTATTGATAAACAACAGGTAGTATTTAAAGGCACCACGGATACAGCCTACAACGGAAAGGTTGTGGTATTATACAACAAAGTAACGGGGGATCATGATTCTGCAATTGTTGCAAACGGCCGTTTCGAAATATCCGTTCCCTATAAAGAACCCAGCCGCTACATGTTTTATAGCAAATATGAACTGAAAAAGAAAGGCGGCTATGCCCCATACGGTATAATTATTACCAAACCCGGCAATGTCCAGTTAAAAGCAGATATGGAATCTTTCAGCAATTCAATTGTGCCCGCCAACCCGGAAAATGATTTATACCTGGCGTTTATTAAAGAAGGAATGCCCGCAAGGCAACAGATTATGGATAAAATGAGCGAAAAGTACGGCGCTGATTTCACAAAACATCTTAACCAGAAAGACCCGCTTTATACCGAAGTTAATCAGTATTATAATGATATGAATACCGCCTTTAATAAAAGCCAGGTTGAAAGGTTGGGGGCTTTTATCAAATTGCACGCGGACTCGTTTACCGCGATGTTTCTTTTAAACAACCTGATAACGGTTGTGCCTGCCGAAAACGCGCGGTTTTATTACAACGAACTTTCTAAATCGCATAAAAACACCAGTTATGCGCTCAATATTCAAAAAACAATAGATGCCAAGAAAATTACAGCCATAGGTAAAATAGCACCTGATTTTGAGCAACCTGATACCGCCGGAAAAATGGTGAAACTGTCAGATCTCAGGGGGCAAGATGTGTTAGTGGATTTTTGGGCCAGCTGGTGCGTGCCCTGCAGGGAAGAAAACCCGAACGTGGTTAAAGCGTATTCTAAGTTCCATAGCAAGGGCTTTACGGTGCTTGGCGTATCTCTCGATCAGCCAGGGAAAAAAGAAGCCTGGTTAAATGCTATTCATCATGATGGGCTAACATGGACACAAGTTTCTGATTTGAAATTTTGGAATAATGCGGTAGCCAAATTATATGGTATCCAGGCTATCCCTCAAAATTTTCTGCTGGATAAGAGCGGTAAAATTATAGCAGTCAATATAAAAGGGGATGAGTTGAATAAGAAACTGCTTGAAATATTCCCTGAATAACGAAGGTCTGATCGGATAAAATAGGCTAACCTTGAAAAACGGGTTTGCGATAAATATTGAACGACTAATTACAAGGATCCAGACAAATAAATTCAATGAACGAGTTTTTTTAATAGAATGAAAACACTATAATTGTATCAAAGACAAAATGAACTTTAACCCTCAGATAAGCAGCCTAATTATTATTACTGTCATTGGAAACAATGGAGGGTAGACTGATATTTTAAAATACAAATAAAAATAGATCATAAGCCCTCCGAATCCCGGGGGGCTTTTTTTATGCTAAAAAACATGAAACAACAACAGCCCGCAACCACCATCGTATTGTATGCCGAAGACAAAAAAGGTCTTTTGGGACAGGTACTTATGTTACTCAATCGTCGTGACTTTCCAGTCATTAGCCTAAGTGTAGCCCGTACAGATATTCATGAATTGGTCATCATTACACTGGAAGTGGTGCTGCCGCAAGCAGAATTGCACATAATTTTGCATAAGCTGGAAAAGATCATTGAGGTTTATAAGGCCGAGGCTTATTTTGCCGGCACCTTCGAATTAAATAAAGTTGGCCACTACCGCCTTGTAGAAAAGGTATTAGATCAGCAACTATTTGAATTGCTACAGCGCCATGGGGCGATAGTTTGCCGCAGCAGCTCTAATGAACTCGTTATCCAAAAGACCGGTACTGACCGTGATCTTCAGATACTGTATGATTTGTTAGAAGGGCGGCATTTACAGTCCTTTTGCAAAAGCGCGTTAATTGCCGAACCAAGCCTTGCGGTGCTGAATGACCTTGATCGCAGCACATGATCCATTCCATCTTAACAGTATTGGGATGTACAGATTAGTCAAGGGTCTTTGTAGTAACCAAAATCTATAAATCTTAATGAATTGAATATCCTACGAACTTTAATGATTAGTGGCTAAAAAGATGAAATTGTGGGAGGACTTTATTGCCCAAAACGGCATCTTGTTATAAATATTGCTCATTATCAGGTTGCTAGCCTCTTCAAGTCCTGCAAAAAGTGATTCGAAAATTGTCCTGTCAAGGCGACGATACCATCAGAACCGCCCTTGAAGAAATTTAAGGGCGGTTCTGTTTTTCAACTCCCAAAATCGGATCGGCTAAATCACAGATCAAGCAGAATTATTTAACCAAAACCTCACAGAGGTTTGCACAAAGACACAAAGCTTTAACTTTTATTTATAGAGCTTGAAAGTTGCTTTTCCCGACAGTTTATTGATAATTAAATCCCCGCAATGGCCGCTTGGGTTTGAAGCCAGTGGTGGTTTGGCTCGGGTCATAAGTACCTTCATCCCTTCGCCGCCGGAGCTGTATATGATGTTGGATTTATCTTCATCATAAGCTTTTTGAATTTTGATGCTGGCTAAATCCCAAAGCGCTATAGTGAGCAGATAGGGTTCATCCCGTACGCCGGCCACCGGGATATAAAAATTGCGTATACCGGCATTGTCGCCCGATGCAAAGTCCATCAGAGAAGCATAGTAGGGTAGCACACTTTTATAAAGATGTACCGTATCGGTTAGGAGCGTATAGTGTTGCCTTACAATATAGGTTGCCAGGGTAGTATCAGGCTTGGATTGCCCGAAGCCGTTTAAGCAGTAAAATACTAACCCTAAAATAATAAGCCTTTTCATAAAGTAAAAACCAATTAACACGAATTATAAAAAACCACAAAGTCTTTGTGATCTCTGTGGCTTCTCTCTTTGTGGCCTTTGTGGTTAAATAATCACTATTCCCCTCTCTTCAAACCAAATTTCTCTATCTTACTGTAAAGATGGCTCCGCTGGATATCAATATCATCGGCGGTTTTAGATACGTTCCAGTTGTTCTTTTCCAGTTTGAACTTGATGTATTCGCGCTCGGCAAAGTCTTTGTATTCCTGGAAGTTTTTAAACTGGTCGAAATCGGTTTGCGGGGCAGCGACTGCGCCTGCTACAGCGGTTACCGGTGCAGATGGGTTGGCAAATTGCCGCACATCGTTATCGGTAATTACTTTATCGCTCAGGATGATCAAACGTTCGATCATGTTACGTAACTCGCGGATATTACCTGTCCAGGGGAGTGCCTTTAAAGCCTCGATACCTGCTTCGGATACCTTTTTAACGGGCATACCATAATCGTTGCAAATCTCATCTAAAAAGTTTTGGGTAAGCAGCGGGATATCGTCGCGGCGTTCGTTCAACGGCGGTACGTGGATGAGGATCACGCTGAGGCGGTGGTACAAGTCCATACGGAAGTTACCGGCTTCAATTTCCTTTAACAGGTCTTTATTGGTTGCCGCTATTACGCGCACATCTACATCAATTTCCTTTTCGCCACCTACGCGCGAAATTTTGTTTTCCTGCAAGGCGCGTAATACTTTTGCTTGTGCAGAAAGGCTCATATCGCCAATCTCATCCAGAAACAAAGTACCGCCACTTGCCGATTCAAACTTACCTATACGTTGCTTTACAGCCGATGTAAACGAGCCTTTCTCGTGTCCGAATAATTCGCTCTCTATCAGTTCAGATGGGATAGCCGCGCAGTTCACCTCAATTAAGGGAGCGTTCGATCGGTTTGATTTTTCGTGCAGCCAGCGGGCCACCAGCTCTTTACCGGCACCATTTGCACCGGTAATCAGTACACGGGCATCGGTAGGGGCCACACGGTCGATGGTTTCTTTGATCTTATGTATTGGCTGCGATTCGCCCAGGATGGCGCGTGTTTTAGATACCTTACGCTTTAATACCTTGGCTTCGGTTACTAAACTGCCCCTATCCAGCGCGTTGCGAACGGTAATAAGCAAGCGGTTCAAATCGGGTGGTTTGCTGATAAAGTCAAACGCGCCTTTTTTGCTGGCCTCAACAGCGGTTTCAACCGTGCCATGGCCCGAGATCATGATGAATGGCAGGTCGGGTTTAAGTAATAAACCTTCTGTCAGCACTTCCATGCCGTCCATCCGGTTCATTTTTATATCGCAAAGTACCAGGTCAAAATCGTTATCGCGTATCAGGGCCAGGCCATCAATACCGTTATCAATATCTTCAACTGTGTAGTCTTCGTATTCTAATATTTCGCGCAGGGTGTTGCGGATTGCCCGCTCGTCATCAATAATTAAAATTTTAGCCATTCTGTGTTTGGGTATGAATGTTATAAGGGTTAAATATACCGGATTTGTCTACTAAACAAAACACTTTATATTTTGTGTTAAAAAAATGCCCCCTTTTTTACGAGGGGGCAAATATCAGCAGCAAAGCTGTAAGCCGGGTTCTGTTCCGTTTTGCAACGGCTTCTATCATTAATCTGTTCTGTACATTGCTGCACAGCTTAAACGACCTACCCATGCCGGCATTTCTTGCGAAAAGGAAGCGAGCAGCTCCGCGTCCGACACCTATTTGGTCTTTCAACTCCTGAGGTTTACCGCAATCCCGGTCGCCCGGGAAAGCCGTGAGCTCTTACCTCACGTTTTCACCCTTACCCTAATAAATCAGGGCGGTATATTCTCTGTGGCACTTGCTGTCGCCCGCTGAGGTGCCTTCCCGTTAGGAAGCAGGATGCTCTATGTTGCCCGGACTTTCCTCCGCCCACCTAAGCAGGCAGCGATAGAACGATTTGCTTATGGCAAAGGTAGGGAATAAGTCGGGAAGTCCGAAAGACCGAAAGTCGGAAAGAAGAATGGAAGCCGATACTTCCGGACTTTCCGACTTACCGTCTTTCGGACTACTATTTGCATTTCTTCAAATCCCGCTCTACATCCTCGGTATTCACTAAACCCCCGTTATTGCCAAACGAGTTGGTGATATATGTTAGCACCTGTGCCACCTCGATAGGCGAGAGGCCGGCAGCAGGCATTTTGCTGTCAAACTCAATATGGTTAACGGTTATTTTGCCGCTTAGCCCGTTTTGCAGGTAGCAGGCTAATTGTTTTTTGTTGATTTTCAGATAGATTGAATCAGTTAAAGGGGGGATCAACGCGGCCAGTCCCTGTCCCTTATCGCTATGGCAATTTTGGCAATGGGTTTGGTATACCGCCGCGCCGGCCGAGTAATATCGGTTATACTCTACCTGTTGTTCGTTTTGGCAGGATACCATTACGGCTATTAATAATAACAGGGAAGCTATGATACTGTATGTCCTCATTGTGCCATGCTTTGATCGGGTTCGGCTTGCAGGGTTTTAATATCGGCAATTAGCTTGGTTACCTGGTCGGCGTTGGTGCCATCATAAGTACCGCGGATATGCTTTTGCTTATCAATCAGGATAAAATAGCCATCGTGTACGTAACCACCTGCGGCTGCTTTATCTTCGGCGGCCATACTGAGGTAACTGGTAGCCAATTTATAGGTTTCCTCTTTTTTGCCCTGCAAAAACCACCAGCATTGCCCGCTGATGCCCAGCTTATCGGCGTATTTTTTCATTACGGCTACACTATCGTACTTAGGGTCGATACTGTGCGACAGGATCTTAAAATCGCTGATGTTTTTAAACTCCTGATATACGTTTAGCATATTGCGGTGCATGGTTGGGCAAATGGAGGGGCAACTGGTGAAAAAGAAATCGGCCACGTAAATTTTGCCGTTCAGGCTTTTGTCGGTAATGCTATCGCCATACTGGTTCACAAATTTAAAGGCTGGTATGGTTTGATACACGGTATCGGTCACCGTTTTACCGCCGACTGTTTTGGTGACAGCTTCGCGGTTGCCCAATATAGGTAAGGCGCTATTGGTGTTTGATTTACAGGCAGATATAGCTATCGCTACCGCTGCCAAAAAAAAGATCATTTGCTTCATTTCGCTTTTAAATATTTGCCGGCCTTATCAACGGCGGTACTAATTAACGAATCTACCCGGTTTATTTCCGATTGCTGATCGTGCAGGTATACCATTACATCCGTGTGCGATTTACCGCTAAAATCAGGATTAAACTTATGCATCCAATCCTCCATAGCGTCATCGGCAGTAGTTAATTCTTTTTTCAATTCAAGGTTTTTAGCAATAACGCCCGAATCGGTGGTGGTTTTGACCAGACTATCTAATATAGACTTATACTTCACTACCAGTTCACTTTTGCCCATTACGTTGTCGTGTACTTTAATTACTTCGGCCATTTTGGCCTTTTCCTCGGCTTTTTCATCCTTGCAGGCACTAAATGTGCAGGCTACCAGTAATAATGCTATTAATATGTTTGTCTTCATGTTTGTTTAAACTATTTTGTTTTATCTTTTTCTACTAATTCCATACCACATTTTGGGCATAGGCCCGGTTTATCCTTAACAATATCGGGGTGCATGGTGCAGGTATATTGCTTTGCAATTTTAGGTGTTTTTCCATCAGCCGGAGCAGATTTTTTCTGATCGGTCCCGTTGCTGCAACCCGCTGCAAAGGTAAGCAGCGCAATTGATGTGATGATGATATATTTCTTCATGTTATTTGTTTTTAATAAAGGCCGCCAGGCCAAATAATGCCACCAAAAGTACGCTTAATGCCGCCAGCATGCTCACCACATCGCGGATATCCTTACCGGCCCAGGTCATCCAGAAGAATTTATGCAGGAAGATGAACGACAGGCCCTCGGCCCGGTCGATACCCGCCACATGTGCCGCCAGTTGCGATGTGCTGGTTTCCATATACCAGTTATCCTTACCGGGGTAGCTAACCATTTGTACTGGCAGGCGTTTGTTGATAAAGCCATACTCGTTAGTAAACTGCCTTACAGGTATGGCTCTTAGTGTAGCCCGTTTCTCTTCGTAACCATTACGCGGGCGATAAAAACAGGCCAGGTAACCGGCATATTCCCGGTCACCGTCCGGGGATAGTTTACCATCGGCTGTATTATAGTAAAGGATGTTCTTGTTATTATCGGTAATCTGGTAATAGCAATTCTCAAACATCTTTACTACGGCCTGCTTTTTAATCAGGCTATCGGCAATAGGCAAATGCAGGTTATCTACTTTTAAATCGCCACGTTTAATTAGATATGCGTAAGATTTATGCGCAGGGGCGGTGTTGTGCATCTTTACCAATAAATGGAAGCCCGCGCTGGTGAAAAACAACAACATTAAAAACGATACACTTAAACCCAATTGCCTGTGATAGCGGTGTACCCAGCGTTTGTCACCCATGCGCTTACCCTTTCGCTTTTGGGCTATCTCCTTAAAACGGTTCCAAAACAAACCGTAAACGGTTATCCCGCTTAATAACGACAGGAAAAGGACACTCACCACAACAATCATCACCGCTAACCTCACCTGGTCGCCAAACAAGGCCGCCAAAAAATCCCAGGTATGCAATTGTTCAAATATCCAAAGGAACGCTTTACGAGTATTGTTATTAAAAGTGCCCATGCGGCTTTGCCCGGGTTCAATGTAAACGTCCATACCATCGGGCCGGTCAAAGCTTACCTTCCAAACAGGGAGCAGGTGATTGATAGTCTGATACTGCCCGTCGAATTTTTTTTGCAGCTTGACGGATTTGATCTTAGCTATAGAATCCTGCGTAAAATAACGGGCCAGGTAAACAGCATAATCACGGTCGGCATTGGGTAGTAATTGTCCGTCGGTAGCCGAATAGTAATTATAAACGCTATCCTTTTGCAGGATCTGGTAGTAAGTATGATGATTAAAACTCACCAGTCCAAAGTTTCTGATCTCCGTAATATGGTTTTGATCCATTATCTGCGGTAGGCTAAGCGTTGGTTTCAGTTCGCTTTGCGTTGGTGACTCATAACGTTCCTCGGCAATATAAGGCCTAAACCAATTAGACATGAACGGGTGCGATAAGCCGCTCAAAGTCCAACCAATAATGGGCACCAGCGCTATTAGCCCTAAAATGCGATGCCATTTATAAAAATTGCCGCGTAGTTTGCTTGTTGGTTTTTCCATCGGTTAATTTTTTGAAAATGAATAGCTTAAACCTAAAGTATAGGTACGGGGCGGGGCCGCATTATAGGTATCGCCATATTGGTTACTGGTTACTGTGGTGGCATATAGTTGATTGGTCAAATTCAGCACATTAAACCAAATACCTATGCCCTTCAACGCGTCGTGTTTAAAATCGTAACCCATGCGCAGGTTGTAAATATTATAGCCACTATAAGTTTTGGTATTGGCCGGGTTGGTAAAGTATCGGTTGATATGTTGCCACTCGCCCGAAATACGGAAACCTTCTATATACTCCGGTTTGTAAGTTAACTCCGAATTGGCTATCCAGGCAGGGGCATTGTTCATGCGCTTGCCATTGTAAACCAAGGTATAGTTTTTACCGGTCGAGTAGTCAGTCCGCACCTCACTGTAATCTAAATAAGTATGCCGCGCGTTTGTCCCGCTAAAGCGGAAAAGTAATTGTTTAATAGGGGCGTAGGTAATGGCATATTCAACCCCCTGATGCCGGGTAGCGCCCGCGTTTTGGTTTTGCGTAGTATTATCGGGCAATAGCTGGTTAATGATCTCGTTGCGGCCCTCTAAATCGTACAGACTAACTTCCACATAGACCTTTTTATCCAATGCCGAGAACCAGCCGCCCACCTCGTAGTTATTAAATGTAGCTTGCTTTAAGGGTGTTAACTGCCGCGAGCCGTATAGGTCTCCCGTTTCCGGCGGTTGGAAGCCTACGCTGTAATTGGCGTATAAACCCTTGTTATTGCCCAAATTATAGGTTAATCCCAGCTTTGGTGCTATAACGTTAAAGCTATTGGCGGCCTGCTGTTTGTATTTGGTGTTTGATGCCGGTAGGTTATTAGCAAAAGCATAATGCACATGATCGTACCGCAGGCCCATCACCACCCTTAAAGCATCTGTAGGGCGCATCTCATACTGCGTATAAGCCGCGTAGTTAAACAATTTAATGCGGTAATCATCAATATAAGTGCCCGTATTGGCGAAGCCGGTATAGTAGTTATTAGCTACATCCTTTTGGATATTGAGGAACTGGGCATAATAACTACTCGGACTGTCATCCATATAAGCGCCCACAATTAAGCGGGAGCGGAGGAAGCTAAAATTAGCCCGATGCTGTGTCAAGAAGCCATAGCTACGGAACTTTTGATCGTTAACCTGTCCGTTGGAACTAAGATAAGCGCCACTGCTATTCCGCACATCCGAAATAAAATAGCTGGGTAATTGCGCGGTGGAGTTATCGCGGTAAAAGGCGGTAAAAAAGGTACTGTTCTGCTCGTTCCAGCTATGCTCTAACCGTGCATTGGCCCTAAAGGCGTTAACCTTGCGATAGGTGAAGCGTTGGTTACTGCCATAGCTGCGGTTATAAAAGTGCGCGCTATCTAAGCTGCCCGGTGTTTGGGTGTTTAGGTTATTATATGATGCTGCCGCGGTGAATTTGGTGCGATTATCAAAATCATAAGTCATTTTCAGGTTGGCCGAATATTTATCAAAGTCCGAATAATCTTGCCAGCTATCCTTTTGATGGGCGATATAGCCGCCCGCATACAAGCCAAATTTACCCTGACTAAAACCCGCGTCGGTATCTACCCGGCGGTAATGATAATTATCACCCTGTATAGCTACATCGCCCGCGTAACCCGATGGCGGGTTCTGTGTGATGAAATTCACCGCGCCGCCAACCGAATTACTGCCGTATAACGATGATGCAGGGCCTTTAATTACTTCGATATCGCGCACGCCCGACATATTGATCTCGTACAGGGAATTGTGATTAAAAATGCCGGTGGGACGAATAGGCAGGCCATCCTCCATATACAAATACAGCGCGTTATAAGTAATAGGCTGTCGGATGGCCATGGTATGCTGCTCGTTACCCAAATCGACCATATACACCCCCGAAACCTTGTTTAACAGTTGGTACAAGGCCGTGGCTTTGGTATCCTGAATTTGTACCGAACTGATTTTGCTGATAGCGATAGGGGCATCCTGACGGGCTTGCCGCTCGCGGTTGGCCGATATGATAACCGGTTGCAGATCGATAGATGAACGGCTTAATGTTAGGTTAAGCGTTTGCCCATCCTTTAAGGTTGTTAAGCTGATGGCTTGGTTTGCATACCCCACCATGCTCAACTGTAAATCGCCTTTATTTGGTGTTAGATCAATACTGAACTTACCTTTTGCATTAGTTGTGGTATGTTGTGTATGATCGCTTGTGCTGATGGTTACACCCGGGATAGCCTCATGGGTTATAGCATCGGTAACCGTACCCTTTATGCTTTGGCTGTAGCCCAAAAATGTGACAGCAGATAGATAGATGCAAATTAGAAATTGCTTCATATAAATATGTTTAATAATCTGTATAGTAGATTATTATGAAATAATAAATTGATAGAATAGGATAGGGAATTGGGGTGTCATGCTGAGCCTGTCGAAGCATGGTGGGCAGGCCTACGCACGCAGTCTTCGACGGGCTCAGACTGACATTCCTACGCACTGACAGAACACAATACCAGACTTACGAAGTTTTTAAAACTTCGTAAGTCTCAATAAAAAGACTATCCCTAAAAAATAATTTATGAAGCTAATTGCGGAGGGCGAAGCAAGCCAAGCGGTACGTTTTGCGGCGACATAGCTTTATAGCGTTCGGGGAAAACCTGAAGCAGACTTGATGAAAAGGTGATCTTTTTTATCGATGTAAAATATACCTGCTGGAAAAGATTTTTCTGCGTTTGGCGCTCATCGTTCTTTTCTTTGTCTTCGGCCAGCTTTATCTTTTTCATCAGGTAGCAACGGCCGTTACAATGCATCCAGGGTTTATCGCGGTTTTCGCAAAGGCTGCTGGCTATGTATTTTTGGTTCATTTCAAAGCCGGCAAACACAAACAACTTAGTGAAATTAGTCGCCAGCGTGCAAAATATCAGCAATATGATTATACCGCGTTGAAACATTGGCGCAAAGGTAATAGAAAGTGCAGGTGTAAACAATAAGTATTTGACGGGAAGTGGTGCTAAATTCTTTGTTCGTATCTGATTTGCGAATAGATCGCAAGCCCTACAATTCCCTCCATGGGGAGGGGGCGGCTGTTTATATTGTGGTAGGAAGGGCTTTCTGCGTTTGAAGAAACCCCTCCCTACACCCCAATGTCATTAAGTTAAGGATAAATCAGCTAACTAAATGA
>JAZKAO010000013.1:0-306461 GCA_040389105.1 Bacteroidota bacterium | reverse complement strand
CACCCTCTCTTCGGCTTCGCCGGAAAGAGGGAATAAGGTTATTCGATATTGCTTTGGCCCTCTTTCCGCCGAAGGCGAAGAGAGGGTCGACCAGCGGAGCGTAGTCGGGGTGAGTAAACGCGTTTTGGGTAGGGTGATGATGACGCATGTAAACTAACCGCGGTTAAAACTCACCCGGTCGTTGCTTCGCTCGACCACCCTCTCTTCGGCTTCGCCGGAAAGAGGGAATAAGGTTATTCGATATTGCTTTTGCCTTCTTTCCGCCGAAGGCGAAGAGAGGGTCGACCAGCGTAGCGTAGTCGGGGTGAGTAAACGCGTCATGGGTAGGCACAAGGCAATTGCACACCCAAAAAGCAGCCAAAATAGGGTTTACACAAAGTTTACACTTTTTAATGTTATTTTCATATTAAGTAATTGATTTTCAATTATTTAATAAAATATCAGGTTTACACTATTATCGCTGTTTTAATGATGATAACTGCCCATTCAAGCGTGCCGTTTGGTGGGGCGATATTAAATTTTCCTTTCTGCACAACTTCACATTTCAAAAATCCTTTTTCTATATTTATAGCCATACGCTGCACCATTTTGTAACATTTATAATTTCCGGCGTCTAAATCATATCTCTTAATCATATCTCTTAATCATATCTCTTAAAATTATCTCTAATAATGAAATATCTATTTTTAGCCAGCCTTGCTACTTTGACACTTGCAGGCTGTTCATCAAACCCCGGCCCGGGGCAGGGCAACCAGGTAAACATCCAAAGTAATACCGCCGGCGGGTTCGATGTTAATAAACTGGCCCCCATTGTTAAAAAAAGTACCGATCCGGCCACGCTCGAAAGCGCTATCAATACGGCAGCTAACGGCATTACCAATCTTGATTTAAACAACGATGGCAATATCGATTATCTGAAAGTTAAAGAAGAAGGCAGTAACCGCCTGAAGGTGATTGACGATGTAGACCCTAATCAATCGGTAGATGTAGCTACCATCAGCATTACGCCAAATCAAAATAATAATACGGCAGGCCTAAACATTGTTACCGACCCTGATTATGGCGGCAGCGTGTATCAATATCATTCGAGCTTTGGCTTTACCGATTTTTTGCTATTAAGCTACCTGATGCGCCCGCATCCTTATTACGTGCCGATATACCACTACGGCTATTATCCGCGTACTTATGTGCGCACCCATGTTTATACATCGCGCCCTAATGGTTTTGCATCGCGCAGCAACCCTGTTTACCGCTCAACACCTGCTTACCGCCGCAGTTTAAGTTCGCCGTCAGGTTCGCAGCGGTCGTTCTCAAGGCGCAGTAGCGGTTCATCAAACCGCAGTTCGGGTTTTGGCTCGGGCAGTTCATCAAGCCGCAGTTCAAGCTTTAGCCGCAGTTCGGGTTCGTCAAGCCGCTCGTTCGGCAGCAGCAGGTCATCCAGTTTTGGCCGTAGCGGCAGGCGCCATTAATCAACCTTGCCGAAACAAAAAATTGATTAGGTTATATTACAGCAGGCGCTTTTAAGCGCTATATAAAGCAAGGTGTGCCAAATAACGCCACCGACATGAATAATATGAAACTTACAGAAGAACAGAAAAAAACATTCAAGTCGATTATTTTGCTCGACGCGATGATTAATAACGACCGGCAGTTTAGCACCGATGTTAATAGCGATGATATGCTATTGGCACCTTTGTTAAAAGAGCTGATGGCGCAGGGTTACGTAATTTTTACAGGCGGCAATTATAAAGTGAGTTCGAGGGGTAAGGAGGTACTTGCCACGTTTAACAAGCGCTATGCCGAATACCTGAAGATATACGATATATACTCCTTTGTTGATTTGGATAAAGGGGAGTTTGCCTTTTCGAGCTATTTTGATTTTGATAGCGACCAGGCCTGGGACGATTTTAAAAACGAAGACCGTTTTGAAGACCTGCGCATAACCGTGGCCCTGTTTAAAAAGATGGATCCGGCCGAGATTGTATTTATGGCCTTTATTAACGAAAACCGTTTTGATACTGGCATAAACGGCTGGCAGAAGGATTTGCTGGGCGACGCTGTTTGGCAGGAGATAGAAGAGATTGTAGATACCGCCATTAAACCCGAAGAACTGGGCGCCGATGCCATGGAAGACATGGTAAACCAGGGTTCGGCCATTTTACGTGACCTGCTGCAACAGGAAGAAGCCCGCCGCCGCGACGAACAAAACAACCAAAGCTATACCGAAGAAATAATAGTAGAAGAAACCGTTGAATACTACCAACCCTACTATTACGACCCATACTATGTATCGCCGGTATGGTATCTGCCACTGTTTTTGTGGTAGATGGTAATATATTTCACCCCTTGTCATTGCTGTAAGGCACGAAGCAATCGCGGACTATGCAAGGCCGCTCTTTGAGTGTGCGATTGCTTCGTACCGCGCAATGACAAACCGCCTATTTCTATCATTATGCTTGCGCACGCCTGTGGCGTGTGTTTATTGAGATTATTAAGCCTGTTAAGCAGAGAAGTTTACTATATACCAAAGGAACACACGCCACAGGCGTGCGCAAGCAACCGGGGCTATAAAACGCCCCATCCCGACCCGCCACACACTCCGCATTCACTATCCTCTCCAAAACAACCTTGGCATAGGAAACGGAAAGACTTTAAATACCACTTCCCGTCAAAAATCATTTCAGCTTTATACGGACATCCATCTAACGCATCTAAATAAAATTCCACTTCGTTATCGTTTTTATAAACCGTATTAGTCACGGTAAATGGAAAGTCAATATTGTTTAAAATATACCTCTGCTCAAATGATGAGTGTATCATCTTGTGCTTTAACAGATAATTTAACATTTTAGAATTGCCTTTGTGGAGTTCAAACAATTCCAATACATGATTTAACAATTCAATAGCGGTCATCTTTTATTTTAATTTTTAACTCGATTCCATACTAAAGTAACACACGCCACAGGCGTGCGCAAGCAACCGGGGAATGAGAATGACTAAACCTCTACCATACTTACCTTGCTATAATCGGGCACAAAGGTTTCGGTGCAGCTAATGGTCATATCCATTTCAAATGCTTTGGGATATGGGGTTTGCAGCAGGCTGCCTTTGGGGATATAGGGGAATAGTTCGGCATAAGTTTGAATTTGGTTGGGGCTTACCCGGCGGTAAATAAAGTTGCGGTGCAAATCGCAAGGCTTATGCAGGCCCGATGCCCCTATCATTTGCATGGCGCTGCTCACTGTTTCGCGGTGAAAGTTGGCAACCCTTATCTTTTTATCCTGCACTACCAGGCCTTTCATCAGGCTTTTATCCTGTGTGGCTACGCCGGTTGGGCAGGTGTTCATATTGCACTCCAGCGCCTGGATGCAACCCAGGGCAAACATCATTCCGCGGGCGCTATTGCACATATCGGCCCCCAGAGCAAAGTTCTTTACCAAATCAAACCCGGTAGCTACCTTGCCCGATGCGATAACTTTGATATACTTCTTCAAATCAAAGCCTGTCAAGGCATCGTACACAAAAGCTAAAGCCTCGCGCAGCGGCATCCCAACCGAGTTAGAGAACTCCAGCGGGGCCGCGCCTGTGCCGCCTTCGCCCCCATCAACCGTAATAAAATCAACATATACACCGGTTTCAATCATGGCCTTGCAAATGGCCAAAAACTCGCTTTTATGGCCTACGCAAAGCTTAAAGCCAACGGGTTTACCACCGCTTAGGTCGCGTAGTTTTTGTACAAAGTGCATCATCTGCAAAGGGGTGCTAAATGCCGTATGCGCCGGCGGCGAAACCACATCGTGCCCCATCTCTACCAGCCTGATGCGGGCAATCTCGGGCGTTACCTTGGCTGCCGGCAAAATACCGCCGTGGCCCGGCTTAGCACCTTGCGATAGCTTAATCTCAATCATCCGCACCTGCGGCAGTACCGACCGCTTGGCAAAGGCATCGGCATTAAAAGTACCATCGGTATTACGGCAGCTAAAATAGCCGGTGCCTATTTGCCATATAATATCGCCGCCGGGTTGCAGGTGATAATCGCTCAGGCCGCCCTCGCCGGTGTTGTGGGCAAAATTATCCAGCTTAGCGCCGCCATTAAGGGCCAGTATGGCGTTTTCGCTCAGCGAGCCAAAACTCATGGCCGATATGTTGTAAATACTGGCCTCGTAAGGTTGCAGGCATTGCGGGCCGCCTACTTTTACACGCGGATCATTGTTCAGCTGGTGATGATCTATAGCGGCTATGCTGTGGTTCAGCCATTCGTAGCCGCTATCGTACACATTAAGTTCGGTACCAAAAGGGCGGGTATCATCCACCTTTTTAGCGCGCTGATAAATAACGCTGCGGTTTTGGCGGTTAAAGGGTGTGCCATCGGTATCGCTCTCTATAAAGTATTGGTAAATTTTGGGGCGCAAATCTTCCATTACAAAGCGCAAATGCCCAAACACCGGGAAGTTGCGCACAATGCTGTGCTTCTTCTGAAACAGATCGTACATCCCTACCAGCAATATGGGGCCAATAATTACAAACGAAAACAGGGCAGGTTTCCATATCATGCTCCAGGCAACAAGTACCGCTACGATGATAATAGAAGAAATGATGAACAGCTTTCTCATACAGGGGTAATATAATTTAAAGTAAACTTAACCTTTTTAGCATATAAGTGTTGTACTTTACACGATACAAATACAGGGCTATTGTCGGCGTTTTGTAAATTTCAGAAACAATAGATGTTTAAACATCTATTTATATATATCTTTGATCAACATTTTAAAACAACACAATATTTAATACCATGGCAACATTAACAAAATGGGTTTTAGACCCAATGCACTCAGAAGTACAATTTAAAGTAAAACACTTAGTAATATCAACTGTAACAGGTTCTTTCAAATCATTTGAAGGCGAACTGGAAACCGACAACGAAGATTTTATAGGTGCCAATGTTTCTTTCAGTTTAGATGTAACCAGCATTGATACCAACCAGGATCAACGCGACGGCCACCTGAAATCGGGCGAGTTTTTTGACGCGGATAAATATCCAAAAATCAGCTTCAAATCAACATCGTTTACTAAAGATGGCGATGATTATAAATTAGTTGGCGATTTGACCATTAAAGATGTAACCAAACCCGTAACCCTTACTGTTGAACACGGCGGCGTTGCCGGCGATTTTTATGGCAACACTAAAGCCGGTTTCGAAATTACCGGTAAAATTAACCGTAAAGAGTTTGGCCTTACCTGGGATGGCGTTACCGAAGCCGGTTCGATAGTAGTTGGCGAGGATATTAAGCTGATCATCAATGTTCAGTTTGCTAAACAAGCGTAATTGATTTCGGAATTCGGAATTTCAATTTCGGATTTATGATAAACAAGAAAGCCACCTATGCGGTGGCTTTCTTGTTTTACGCCAAAAATATTTCCTACTTTCGATTATCACCACAATATGATGAAAAAACTACCTTACTTATTGCTTTTATTTTTAACACTTGGCTGCAATTATCGCCAAAAAAAGAAAATCAATTTTGATGTAAGCGATACAACGGCCAATAGCCTCCCTGTGTTACCTGATGATAAAGATTCGGTATGGATACAGGACTATCCCGAAAAAATAAAAGAAACCAAGGGTACGATAAGGCGGATATTAAAATTCCATCCCGAACTACAGTCAGCGTTTACACAGCAACCGGATATTTCCTACAAGCTGGATAAAGAAAATGCATCGCATAACGGCCATGTGATGGATTTTACCAGCGAGGTAGGCCAGGATAATTATTTTACCTATTACGCCTACTTTTTAAAAACTAAAAACGGGAATGAAAAATATCAAACTCAACGGAAAACATTAACCGATATCTACCTGGATATTAATTCACTATTTGGGAAATTATCAGGTGGTGGCACCTATTACAGCCATCAGTATTCCAGGATAGCTGGCTATGCAGAATATGCCATTTATCGTGGGGCTGGCAATGACTATTACCAAAGAACGTATCCTATATCCCGGCAAAAACAATTATACATCAGCAGTTTAAAGCAACTGATAAATGATGAATTAAGTAATAACTTTGATATTACAGAAAAAGATAAGCCCGCATTAAAAAAGGGCTTACTTGAAACAGTAAACCATATTAATGGTTTAATAACCAACTTCTATTATTTGAAAATGACCCAGGAGTTTCAATATTCAAATTACTAATATTGTACCCGATACTTATGCTCATCAAGATCTACCCTGAAAACCCGAACGAAAAAACCATACAACAGGTAGTGGATGTGCTGCGTAAAGGCGGCATCATTATTTACCCTACCGATACGGTTTACGGGCTGGGTTGCGATATTACCAATCACCGGGCTATCGAGGCTATTTGCAAAATCAGGCGTATTAAGCCCGAAAAGGCTAACTTCTCCTTTATCTGTTACGATCTGAGCCACATATCCGATTATATTAAGCCTATTGATAACGCCACTTACCGGGTGCTTAAAAAGGCACTGCCGGGGCCGTTCACCTTTATATTTAATGCCAGCGGAAATGTGCCCAAGTTGTTAAGCTCTAACAAAAAAACAGTAGGTATCCGTGTGCCCGATAATAATATTGCCCGCTGTATTGTAAAGGAACTGGGCAACCCTATCCTGTCTACCTCCATTAAAGACGATGACGAGATCATGGAATACTCCACCGACCCCGAATTGATTTATGAGAAATACCAGGAACAGGTAGATCTGGTGATTGACGGCGGTTACGGTGGCAACATCGCATCAACCGTGGTTGATTGCACCAATGGCGAGTTTGAGGTGATACGTGAAGGCAAGGGCGAACTGGAACTTTACCTGTAATTTTCTTTTCGCTATATTGTGCCAGGTAACCATCCCTATGCAGCATAAAACCAGCTTTATTAAACACCTGTTAAAGTCCGATTCGTTTGGCGGCTTGCTGTTAATGGTTTGTGTAGTTATATCATTACTGGTTGCCAATAGCGGTTTAATGCAAGTGTTTAACCAGGTTTTAAAAACGCCAATAGGTTATAACCTTAGTTTTGCCCACCTGCAATACCCGCTCATCAACTGGATCAATGACGGCTTGATGGCCATCTTCTTTCTTTTTGTTGGGTTAGAAATTAAGCGCGAGGTTTTAAACGGCGAATTATCCGACACTAAAAACGCGACCCTACCTGTATTTGCCGCAATTGGCGGCATGGCTGTTCCGGCTTTAATTTATATGGTATTTAATCACGGTAAGGCTACAGCTAATGGATGGGGTGTACCTATGGCTACCGATATAGCCTTTGCCATAGCCATTTTAAGTGTACTGGGCCGAAGCATCCCCTTATCGCTTAAAGTGTTCCTGAAAGCACTGGCTATTGTGGATGATCTGGGGGCTATAGTGGTTATCGCTATATTTTATTCGGCGGGCTTAAGCAGCCATTATTTAATGCTGGCGGCTATTACATTTGCTGTGCAGATAGCTTTTAATTACTTTGGATTTAAGCATTTGGCATTTTATTTAATCCCCGGCGTTTTCCTTTGGTACTTTATCCATAGTTCGGGCATACATGCTACGGTAGCCGGTGTGCTTACGGCCTTTACTATCCCAATGGATCCGGATGATCAAAAATCGCCGCTGTTAAAACTGGAACACGCGCTGGAAAGCCCGGTGAATTTTATCATCATCCCTATATTCGCACTGGCCAATACCAATATCCATTTTGAATGGGATGTGATTGTGAGGGGCGTTACCTCTCCCCTTGGACTAGGTATTATGGCCGGCTTGTTTTTAGGGAAACCTATCGGCATTACCCTGTGCGCATGGATAGCGGTTAAAACCAAACTATCGGCCCTGCCTAAAAATACCAACTGGCTGCAACTATGGGGTGCAGGGCAATTGGGCGGTATTGGCTTCACCATGTCGATATTTATTACCCTATTATCCTTTCACCAGGCTATTTTACACGATGAGGGTAAACTGGCTATCCTTATCGCGTCGGTAGCGGCGGCTTTGGCGGGGTATGTGGTTTTGAAAATCAAATTTCAGAAAAACGTTATTAAACGATAGCGTTAGATTTATATCTTTAGATATTATAGTCTAAGAAATGCGCGACCTAACGGTTTTCTTTTTAATAATACTTCCGCTTGGGTTTTTATTCTTTAACCTATCAAGGTTTATTATCATTCTTCTTCATGAACTTGGTCATGCCATACCAGCCATTATTTTCACCCGAAAACCGGCAGAAATATTTATTGGAAGTAACGGAAGTGGTAAACATGTGAAAGTTAACCTGGGCAAACTAACCATTAATTTAAGGCTAAAATTTTTTTATGCCATGAGTGGGGGCTTATGCTACCATAGTAATAATATGAAAAGCTACCAGCACATAATTGTGTTGATAGCCGGCTCTGTTTTCACTGCTTTAATTGCCACAGGCGCAATTGTAGTTGAATTTAATTATGACATGCATGGTAGTTTAAAACTTTTAACCATGCTTATATTTATATCTGCTATTTCAAGCTTGATTAATAACCTTTACCCCAAAATCAAACCGGTATTAATCCATAATGATCATGCAACTTACAATGATGGTTATCAGCTAAGAAGATTAATAATCAGGGGGAAAAACACTGACAGAATTGATACTGCTATTAGATTATATCATCAGCAACAGTATATAGACGCCATTGAATTACTACAGCCATTTCAACATCCGAAAGGCGATACCGACCTTTTTCGAGTAACTATTAATTGTTATACCATTACAGGTAGATATGATCAGGCTAAATTATATACAGACAAGTATATCTCTACAATACCTGTTTGGCTTTTAAACAGCGATGATTATGTAAATCTTGGAGTTGTTGAATCAAGAATTGATGATAATGATGAAGCTTTACATTTATATAATAAGTCATTATCGCTCAACCCCAATAATATTTATGCTTTGAATAACAGAGGTTACACTTATTTATTGAAAGAAGAATACGAAGTTGCGCTGATTGATTTGAACCAGGCGATAGCCATTGACGACAAATTTGCATACTCCTATAATAACCGTGGCTTAGTTTATTTAAAACAAAACCAACCTGATGCGGCTTTAGCTGATATTACTCACTCTCTTATGTTAGATGCTAATAATGCTTATGGGCATCGAAACCTTGGCATATATTATATGGAGAAGAAAGAGTATGCCGCAGCCTTACAACTTTTTAAAAAAGCAAAAGAACTGGACCCTAATACTCATCTTATCGATAAATATATTGCCGATGCACATTCCGTGTGACAGAATTAAATTGATTGAAGTGATGCGTGAAGATAAGGGCGAGTTCGGGCAATATCTTTAAAAGTATCTGTAACTTTTACCGGTATCAGGCATCAAAATGGAAATACAAACCATTAACCATAAAAAATCATGCCTGTTAAAGAAACATTTACCATCAGCGGCGAATCGTTGTTGAAAAAGATAAAAGAGATTGTTGCCGAAGGCAATGCCACCAAAATTACCATCAGCGATAGTGCGGGGAAAGAGTTGATCAGTTTCCCGCTTAGCTATGGTTTAGTAGGTGTGCTATTAGCACCGATAATGGCCGCTGTAGGAGCAGTTGCCGCCTTAGTGACCGAATGCACCATTACCGTAGAAAGAGGGGGCGATGCGGAGCCGGAGGTTAAAAGCGAAGATTAATCGTGGTTTAATACGGGATCGATATCAGATTCTTAATAACAAATTGGTTAAAGACTTACGAAGTTTTAATAACTTCGTAAGTCTTGCTTTAATTAACCTTTAATGCCTTTCACAAACGCCCCTATCCCCTCCAAATAATCAGGCCTTGAGCCTAAATACTTCACAAAGGCGCTACCTACAATAGCCCCATTGGCATATTCCGTCGCTTTTTTATAGGCGGCGTTGC
Organism: Bacteroidota bacterium; assembly: GCA_040389105.1. GTDB lineage: Bacteria > Bacteroidota > Bacteroidia > Sphingobacteriales > Sphingobacteriaceae > Mucilaginibacter. The sequence continues at coordinate 296,567 of JAZKAO010000013.1, read as the reverse complement.
CCGATATACCAAAACCAATGATGAGCGGATTTTTCAAGTCCATGGCTTTAATGCGCTTGTAGTAACCTTCAATAGCATCAGATACATCCAGCTTGCCGCCGGTGATGGATGATGATGACAGCAGGTAAATAAAGCTATTACTTAACCCGTCAATTTTACGGATGCGCTCTTCGGATGTTTGCGGGGTGACCAGGAAGATATTGCTGAGGCCGTATTTGGCAAAGGTATCTTTGTACAGGTTCTCGTACTCGTACATCGGCAGGTCGGGTACTATCACGCCATCAACACCAACTTCGGCAGCGGTTTTGCAAAAACGCTCTACACCATACTGGATCATAGGGTTGCAGTAGCCCATCAGCAAAATGGGGATGTTCACCTTGCTGCGCAGGTCTTTCAATTGCTCAAACAGCAAATTCAAATTCATACCGCTATCCAGCGCTTTTTGCGAGCTTTCCTGTATCGTCGGCCCATCAGCCACCGGGTCTGAATACGGGAAGCCGATCTCCAAAAAATCGGCACCTGCTTTTTCCAGGGCTTCGGCAATGGCTACGGTGCTACCTAAATCGGGGTAACCCGCGGTAAAGTAGATGGATAGTATATCGTTTTTCTTTTCAGAAAAGAGCTCATTTAAGCGGTTCATTCTAAGTCTTAAGTTTTAAGTAATGAGTCTTAAGTCTAAAAAGAAAGATTTGGACTTTCGGCTTTAGACTTTTGGCTTCCTAATAGCCGAAATATTTAATATAAGTATCCAAATCCTTATCTCCCCTGCCCGATAGGCAGATCACCACGTTATCATCTTTTTTAAATTGCATCTTCTCTAAATAGGCAAAGGCATGGGCGCTTTCAATAGCCGGGATAATGCCTTCGGTTTGCGATAACAGCAAGCCCGCCTGCAACGATTCATCATCGGTAATACTGACATATTGGGCGCGTTTTATTTTATACAAATGCGCATGCTGCGGGCCAATGCCGGGGTAATCTAAACCTGCTGAGATGGAGTATGGTTCTACCACCTGTCCGTCGTCGGTTTGCATCAGGATAGTGCGGCTGCCGTGCAGTACGCCTTCCTTACCTAAAAAGGTGGTAGCTGCTGAATGGCCGCTATTTACACCCTTACCAGCCGCTTCAACGGCTATCAGTTTCACGCTTTCATCATCCAAAAAATGGTAGAACATCCCCATGGCATTACTGCCGCCGCCTACGCAGGCCAGCACGTAATCGGGCAGGTCTTTACCGGTTTGTTCCAGCAATTGCTTTTTAGTTTCCAGCGATATGATTGACTGGAACTGCGCTACCATTTCGGGGTATGGGTACGGCCCTACTACCGAACCAATGATATAATGCGTATCAACCGGGTTATTGATCCAGTCGCGCATGGCTTCGTTAGTGGCATCCTTCAAAGTTTTACTACCCGATGTAGCGGGGACAACCGTAGCACCCAGCATTTTCATACGGGCCACATTGGGTGCCTGGCGTTCAATATCTATTTCGCCCATGTAAACTACGCATTCAATGCCTTTCAAGGCGCAAACCGTGGCTGTAGCCACCCCATGCTGACCTGCACCTGTTTCGGCAATAATGCGTTTTTTGCCCAGGCGCTCGGCTAACAATATCTGCCCGATAGCATTATTAATTTTGTGCGATCCGGTATGGTTCAGGTCTTCCCTTTTCAGGAAGATATTAGCACCATACCTTTCAGAATATCGCTTAGCATGATACAGCGGCGATGGGCGGCCAACATAATCCTTCAACAACTGGTTAAACTCGGCTTTAAAATCAGCATCGTTAATAATGGCGAGGTATTGCTGCCTTAACTCCTCTACATTGGGATAAAGCATTTCGGGAATGTATGCCCCGCCAAAATCGCCGTAATAGCCCTGTTCGTTAACTCCGTATTTCATTTTATCTTTTTCAAATTATACAAAGGTGTCATGGTGAGCTTGTCGAACCATAGTGAGCAGGCCTGCACACGCACCCTTCGACAGGGCTCAGGGTTACACCCTACTCTAATTATTTATTAAGCATTTCAAATGCCTGTTTCAATTTATCTATATCCTTCATCCCAGGCGTGGTTTCAAACCTGCTGTTCAGGTCAACACCATACAAGGCGGGATGTTTAATGTTTTTTATTTCGGCCAGGTTATCCAGGCTCAGGCCCCCGCTTAAAAAAAAGGGCACATCCAGTTTATACTCGTTCAGCACATCCCAGTTAAATATCCGGCCCGAACCGCCATGCTTCTCGGTTTTGGTATCAAACAAAAAGTAATCAACCTTGCCCACATAAGCTTCCAACTGCCCGAAATCAAAATGCTCATCAACACCAAATGCCTTTAACACCTGCACCTCCTGCTTCAACTCCGCGCAAATTTCGGGGCTTTCCTGCCCGTGCAATTGCACCGCGTTAAAATTAAATTCGTGTATCAGGGCGCTGATTATGTCTACGTTTTCGTTTACAAAAACGGCTGTTTTAACAATACCGGCAGGCAAACTGGCCAGCACATCCTTTGGTAAGCGATACACATACCTGGGCGATTGCGTATACCATATAAAACCCATATAATCGGGCTTCAGTGCTCCTACCGCCGCTATATTTCCCGCCTCGCGTAAACCGCAAACCTTTATTTTCATTAGTTTTTATTAATCAGTTTATTAAAGCTGTTTAAGGCCTTTTTGCTCATTAATGCGTCTTCGGCGTCGTAAAAGCAATCGGCAAATGTTTTTTGGGGCTTAATGGTACGGATGGCTATTGCCGCGTTGCACAGCACCACGTTGTTTTGTGCCGCGGTACCATGGCCATGCAATACATCGCTAAATATCTTTGCCGAATCGCTTACGCTATGCCCACCTACTATTTCGGCCGGGTTTAGCTTTTCAAAGCCCAAGCTTTCTATCGTATTGATCTTTTCGCCATCGGTACTGAAAGTTTTAAAATCGCAGGTAAGCGATACCTCATCATACCCATCCAACGCATTCAGGATGGTATATTTCACATCCGATTTTTGGTACAGGTAGGCGTACAGCCTGGCCAATTCTAAGTTATAAACACCGGCCAATTGGTTGCCCGGCCTTGCAGGGTTTACCAGCGGACCCAGCATATTAAAAAATGTTTTTACACCCAGTTCTCTGCGGATAGGTGCAACGGTCTTCATAGCCGGGTGAAACAGCGGCGCATGCAGGAAACAGATATTGGTTTCATCGATATTGCGGCGCAGCACATCGGTATCGTTGGTAAACTGATAACCCAAAAACTCCATCACGTTTGATGACCCACAGCCCGATGATACCCCATAGTTACCATGTTTAGCCACCTTATAGCCCGCGCCGGCCACCACAAACGATGCCAGGGTAGATATATTAAAGGTGTCCTTACCATCGCCTCCGGTGCCGCATAGGTCTACCACTTCATCAGCGTCCAGCTTTACGGGCAGGCACAGATCAAGCATGGCATCGCGGAAGCCTTCCAACTCGTCAACCGTAATGCTACGCATGCAATAGGCCGTCATAAAGGCTGCCATTTGCGAGTTATTGTATTTACCCAGTGCAATATTGGTCAGTATCTCCTTCGATTGCTCGTGGCTGAATGTTTTGTGTTCGAATAAGTGATTTAATATGCTTTTCATACCCCCGTGCCCCCTAAAGAGGGACTTTCTTAAATGTCTTATTAACCCCAACCTCATACTCTCCCTTTACGGGGCTGGGGGTTAGGCATAAAAAAAGGGTTACCAACTGGCAACCCTCATATAGCTATAGCAACGAACATGGGAATGCCTTACGATCTCTCGCTAAGCCACCACCAATTGTTGTTTAATGTTTTCATTTTTTATTGTGCAGCAAATATGTAAATTGTTTTTACTAAAAGCAAGCGGATTACATAAATTTACAGCATGGCTATATTGCATCGCAAAAAATTCAACCCTGAAGACGATTTGGGCTTTGGCTCGCAACCGGTTATGAAAAGCCAACCCTTGCTTAACCGCGATGGTTCGGTTAATGTACGCCGCAAGGGGCAATCTATTTTTAACACGGCCGATAATTACCACAATTTAATTAGCATGGGTTGGGGTAAATTTTGGCTCATCGTACTTTCGGGCTATCTTATTGTAAATATTATTTTTGCCTGCATATATGTAGCCATTGGTACCGATAGCCTTTACGGATCGGAGGGGAGTACCGGCATGGATAGCTTTTTTAATGCCTTCTTTTTTTCGGCCCAAACTATGTCTACTGTTGGGTACGGGCATATCAGTCCGCGGGGAATGTTGGCTAACAGTATTGCCGCGTTAGAATCTATGATGGGCTTACTGGCGTTCGCACTGGCTACGGGTTTGCTGTACGGACGTTTTTCGCGGCCGTCGGCTAAAATTAGTTATAGCAAAAACATATTGGTTGCCCCTTACCGTGGCGATGGCCGGGGGCTGATGTTCCGCCTGGCTAACCTGCGTAAAAACATATTGATAAGTTTAAGTGTGGAAGTGATATTCTCGTATAATGAAGAGGTTGACGGCAAAACCGTACGCCGGTTTTTCCCCCTTGAACTGGAACGCAGCAATGTAAGCATCCTTACCGTTAGCTGGACTATTGTACACGCGCTGGATGAGAACAGCCCACTAAGGGACATGACACTTGATGAGCTAAAAAGAACAGAAGCGGGTTTTAGCGTAATGATGAAAGCATTTGATGACACTTTCTCGCAAACCGTACATTCGCGCGCTGCCTATTATTCAAGTGATATTGTTTGGGATGCCAAATTTAAGCCCACTTTTGACAGGGATGATGATGGTACCATTGTACTGGACCTATCGAAGTTGCACCTGTATGCGCCGGTGGAATAGCCTGTCCATTTGTCATTTCGAACGTAGAGAGAAATCTTATACATGCAGACAGTCTGCTCGTAGAAGATTTCTCCTCGTACCTCGTTCGAAATGCCAAGTTTTTTTTAGTTTTGGGAGTGAAACTATTTCAACAAAGGATCCTTCTCCTTAGTAAAAACATTATACACCAGCTTATCTAAAATACCCGGTATAAATTTACTTAAGGCTACGGTAAGTTTACCCTGCCCGGTCATTACCAGCGTGCGCGAACGCTTCTCTACCCCATCTGCTATTAAACGGGCAACTTCGTCTGGTGTCATCATTTTTTGTTCGTCCAAACTGCTTTCGCCTTGCTGCGATCCATCCTTAGCTAAGGCGGTATTACGGATGTTTGATGCCGTGAAACCCGGGCAGGCGGTCATTACATGTACGCCTGTTTTTAGGTTTTCTACCCGCAGCGCATCCAGGAAACCATTCATCGCAAATTTTGATGCCGAATATCCGGTGCGGCCGGGTAAGCCTTTATAACCGGCTATGGATGATACCCCTACTATGCTGCCCTTAGTTTTCAAAATTTCGGGCAGGGCATATTTGGTGCAGTATACCGTCCCCCAAAAGTTAACGTCCATCAGGGTCTTCAGCACATCCAAATCAACATCGTTAAATAAAGCCCGCATAGATATGCCCGCGTTGTTGATGAGTATATCAATACGGCCGAAAGTGGTGATGGCTTGTTTAATTAATTGGGCGCAATCGTCCTCCACGCTTACATCGCATTTAACGGCTACCGATTTGATGGGATATTGCTTTTGCAGGTCGTCGCTAATTTTAATTAACGCGTCATACTGCCTTGCGCCCAGCACCAGGTTAGCGCCGTGACGGGCAAATTCATAAGCAAGCGATTTGCCAATGCCTGATGAGGCACCGGTGATGATAACAATTTTATCTTTCAACTTCATAGGAAGGCGAGAATACTGCCCCTCCCATAGTTTTTAATTGCAAGCGAGGCATTTTTAACAAGTATTTGCCTGCGAAGATAAACATAGCGCCGTAAAAATGCCTGATGTATGACCAGCTATATTTACGTGTGCTTTGCTCCTTAAAGTGAATAATATATGTTTTTGGGAAATAGTAGTTTTTAAAACCCGCCTGGCGGATACGGTACGATAGATCGATATCCTCGCCATACATAAAAAAACGTTCGTCCATTAAACCGGTACGTTCAATTACCGATTTGCGCAGCAGCATAAACGTGGCGCTTAAAACATCTACTTCGGCGGTTTCAAATTCCTCGGCCCAGTATTTATGGTTCCTGTCGTACAGGCGCGATTTGGAAAGCATTTTTGATAAACCGGTCAGTTTAAAAAATGTGGCCCATTGGCTGGTTAACCCACGTTTTGATTCGGGCAGAAAATCACCCATGGGATTAATCATCCGTACACTTACCCCACCCGCAACAGGGTGCTTCTCCATAAACTCAATTGTTTTTTGGAGTGTATCTTTTTTTGTAATAGTGTCAGGATTAATGAGCAGTATGTATTCTCCTTCAGCCAGTACCAGCGCCTGGTTATTGGCCTTAGAGAAGCCCATGTTTTTGCGGTTAACTATAAGCTTAACATCAGGAAACTCCCTGCTTACCATGCTGGCCGAATTATCGGCTGAAGCATTATCTACTACAAATATCTCATGATCTATACCTGAACAAGCGCACATTATGGTATTTAACGCCTGCCTTAGCAGTACACAAACATTATAATTTACAACAATTACAGATAGTTTCATATAAAGTAGATTTAACCTGATTACGTGCAAATAATGTAATATGTTACACGTTAGGATAAAAATACACCAAAGGCTATGCCATAAATTATAATTGAACAATCAGGCCAATAAATTATTGATTATCGCGGTAGGCCCGCCCGCCCGGCGCTTCGCTCGGGCACCCTCCTTCGGCTTGGCCGGAAAGAGGGGATCATGTTATTCGATATTGCTCCTGCCCTCTCCGCCGCAGGCGAAGAGAGGGCCGACGAGTGAAACGATGTCGGGGGTGAGTCTATCGCGACAGGGAATTTTCATAAGGAACCCGAGTGGCAATGGACCGGCCCAGGGTAATCTCGTCTACATACTCCAACTCGCCGCCGAAGGCAATACCGCGGGCAATGGTGGATATGGTAATGGTGAAGTCTTTCAGTCGTTTATGCAGGTAAAAGATGGTGGTATCGCCTTCCATGGTAGCGCTTAGGGCAAATATTACTTCCCTAACCTCGCCTGCCTTCATTCGTTCTACTAAGGAATCAATAGCCAAATCGGCCGGGCCAATGCCGTCCATTGGCGAGATGAGTCCACCCAATACATGGTACACACCGTTGTATTGATTGGTATTTTCAATGGCCATTACATCGCGGGTATCCTCTACCACGCAAACCAGGCTATGGTCGCGCTTGTGCGACGCGCAAATTTCGCAAACCTTACTATCCGATATATTATGGCAAACGCTGCAATGCTGTATCTCGTTACGCAATTTGGTCATGGTGGCGCTAAAGCGCTCTACCTCGGCCTTATCCCGGTTTAGCAGGTGCAATACCAGGCGCAAAGCGGTTTTTTGCCCTACCCCCGGCAGTTTGGCAAACTCGGCCACGGCATTTTCCAGCAACTTCGATGAAAAGTTCATTGTTGCGAAGATAGGGAGAAAGTTGGAAAGAGCGAAAGACGGGAAGTCCGGAAGTCAGTAGTTAAAAGAAGAATTGCACAATTAATAAAGTAATCGCAATAATATCTAAATTGCCACCCAAACAATAAAACCCTCCGACTTTCGGACTTAAAAAACACTTATGGCTCCAGGAGTATTACTATCATTTATTATCGGGTACTTTTTAGTATTGATACTCATTTCTTATCTCACATCGCGCAAGGCGTCTGACAACGATACCTTTTTTGTGGCTAACCGTAACTCCAAATGGTATTTGGTAGCCTTCGGGATGATTGGCACGGCACTTAGTGGTGTTACCTTTATCTCCGTTCCCGGCAAAGTTGGTGCGCCCAGTGGCGATCAGTTTGCTTATTTCCAGTTCATTTTGGGTAACGCGGCCGGGTTTATCATTATTGCCACAGTATTGCTGCCTTTATATTACCGGCTTAAATTAACTTCCATTTATAGCTACATAGAAACAGCCTTAGGTACATGGAGCTATAAAACCGCTGCCGGAATTTTTTTATTAAGCCGCACCATCGGCTCATCGTTCCGCTTGTATTTGGTGGTAATTGTTTTGCAGAAATTTATTTTTGATAGCTATGGCGTGCCGTTTTGGGTAACGGTACTGATTTGTTTGGTATTGATATGGTCGTACACTTTTAAAGGCGGTTTAAAAACCATTATTATTACCGATAGCCTGCAAACGTTTTTCCTGGTTACATCGGTGTTCCTGTCCATTTACTTTATTTGCCGCAGTTTGGATATGAACATCTTCCAGGCTACCGAGGCTATTAAAAACAGCAGCTACTCTAAGATCTTCTTTTTTAACGATTTCCTGAGCAGCAAGCTGCATATTACCAAGCAGTTTTTAGGCGGCTTATTTATCACCATCGGCATGACCGGGCTTGACCAGGACCTGATGCAGAAAAACCTGAGTTTGAAGAACATTAAGGAAGCGCAAAAAAACATGTTCAGCTTTATCGCGGTGTTTGTGGTGATCAATATTTTTTTCCTGAGTGTGGGTGCCTTGCTTTATATATATGCTGCTAAAAACGGTGTAGTGGTAGCAAAAACCGACTACCTATACCCTACCATCGCCTTAAAATACCTGGGCGTGCTGCCTGCCATTGTGTTTATGCTAGGCCTAACTGCCGCAACTTTCGCCACAACCGATTCGGCACTTACGGCTTTAACAACTTCGTTTTGCGTGGATTTTTTAGGCTTCCGAAAAAAGGCTGACATTAATAGCAAGGCCGCAATTACTACACGCCACGGTGTACACATCGCGTTTTCGGTGCTGATGCTGTTTACCATTGTGCTATTTAACGCGGTTAATAACGATGCCGTGGTTGGGGCTATTTTCAAAGTGGCATCCTATACCTACGGGCCATTGCTTGGTTTGTATGCGTTTGGATTATTTGTAGGCAAAAGGCAGGTAATGGATAAACTTACCCCCATTATTTGTGTTATCTCACCGGCAATATGTTACTTCCTAAGTACATCATCGGCTAAATACCTGGGCGGTTATGTTTTTGATAACGAACTGATCATTGTTAACGGATTGATCACCTTTATTGGGCTGTGGGCGTTTTCGAAGAAAAAAGTAACTAACCTGGCTACAGCCTGATAATTTAAAATATTTAAAAAACTTTAACTTACATTTGAACCCCTCCGGATTTTCGGAGCAATAACAACCTTCCGGACTTTCCGTCTTTCGGACTTTCGGACTAATTTCAAAAACATGACTGGAGACGACAAAATAAGACGCGCGTTCGAGAACAAAGACTGGCAGGAAATAAAGGTATCCGACTCGTGGCAGATCTTTAAAATTATGGCCGAGTTTGTAGATGGCTTTGAGAAACTAGCCAAAATAGGCCCCTGTGTATCCATCTTTGGTTCGGCACGTACGCATCATGATAACCCTTTCTATAAACTATCCGAAGAATGCGCAAGGTTACTCACCGAGCGTGGCTACGGTGTAATATCGGGCGGTGGCCCCGGTATTATGGAGGCCGCCAACAAAGGCGCTTACGAAGCCGGCGGTAAATCGGTAGGCTTAAACATCGAATTGCCATTTGAGCAATTTCACAATAAGTATATCGACAGGGATAAGCTGCTGGAGTTTGATTACTTTTTTGTGCGCAAAGTAATGTTTATGAAATACTCGCAGGGCTTCATCATTTTGCCGGGTGGTTTTGGTACGCTCGACGAATCGTTCGAAGCCATTACCCTGATCCAAACTGGTAAAATTGCCCGCTTCCCCATTGTATTTGTGGGTGTAGATTACTGGAAAGGCCTGTTTGAATGGGTAGAAGAGAAAATGTTAAAGAGCGAACACAACATCAGTCCTGACGATCTGAACCTGTTCCGCGTGGTAGATACCCCAGAGGAAGCCGTTGAGCATATCTTCCGTTTCTACGAGAAATATGTTTTAAAACCAAATTTCTAATTAGTCATTAGTCATTAGTCATTAGTCATTAGTCATTAGTCATTAGTGAGAATTTACTTCGTGACATTTTGTTTTGTTTATAATTTAAAAGATTAAGTGAGCAATCGTTTAGAGGATTTAGATGTTTACAATTTGGCCGATTCGTTTTCAAACGAGATATGGACAGTTGTATTAGCATGGGATTATTTTGCTAAGGATAAGGTTGGTAAACAGGTAGTGAGATCAGCTGATTCTATCAGCGCCAATATTGCTGAAGGTTTTGGCAGATATCACTTTAAAGAGAATAAAAACTTTTGCTATTTTAGCAGGGGCTCTATTATAGAAACCAAAAGCTGGATAAACAAGGCTAAGGCCAGGAGTTTGATTAACGACGAACAATATGTCGTTCTTATTCAAAAACTGGAAACAATTCACATCAAGTTAAATGCTTATATCAAGTTCATCGGCAAAAAGTCCAATGACTAATGACAAATGACCAATGACAAATCCTCCTAAACGCCAAGCCGCCCTTGGTTTTATCTTCGCGACGCTTTTAATTGATGTGATGGGCTTAGCCATCATTATACCTGTTGTACCGCAGCTGATTGAGCATTTAATAAAAGGCAATATCAGCCAGGCGGCAAGTTATTCGGGCTGGCTGGCGGTAGCTTATGCAGGTATGCAATTTCTGTTTTCGCCGCTGGTAGGTAACCTGAGCGACAAATATGGGCGCAGGCCGGTATTATTATGTTCGCTATTAGGCTTCAGTATCGATTATATGTTCTTAGCCTTTGCCCCAACTATAGGGTGGTTGTTTATTGGCCGCATTATAGCCGGCATTACAGGAGCAAGTTTCACCACAGCATCTGCCTATATTGCCGATGTTAGTCCGCCCGAAAAGCGTGCCGCTAACTTTGGCTTAATTGGTGTAGCCTTTGGTTTAGGTTTTATTATTGGCCCTGCCATTGGGGGCATTTTAGGTAAAATAAATATCCAATACCCGTTTTTGGCTGCTGCCGGCTTAGCCTTGCTAAACGCCATATATGGTTATTTCATCCTGCCCGAATCGTTAGATAAAGCGCACCGCCGCCCACTGGACTGGAAAAGGGCAAACCCATTAGGGTCCTTAGTTCAGTTAAGCAAATACCCCAGTGTTATTGGCTTAGCCGTTTCGTTATTCCTGGTATATTTTGCCGCGCAGGCTGTGCAAAGCGTATGGTCGTTTTATACCATCCAAAAATTCCACTGGGATCCGGCAATGGTTGGTTACTCGTTAGGCTTTGTTGGTTTAATGATTGCCGTAGTACAGGGCGGCCTGATCCGCATTATATTACCCAAACTTGGTGCCGAGCGCAGTATATGGGTTGGTTTATTGCTGTATAGCGGCGGCCTGCTGCTATTTGCGTTTGCCACAAAAGGCTGGATGATGTTTGCCTTTTTAATCCCCTATTGCCTGGGCGGCATTGCCGGGCCGGCGCTGCAAGGGTATATGAGTAATAACGTACCCGCTAACGAACAAGGCGAACTACAAGGCGGGCTGACCAGTTTAATGAGCCTTAGCGCTATATTTGGCCCATTGATCATGACCTCGTCCTTCTACTATTTTACACGGGCGGGCTCGCCTGTTCAGTTCCCGGGCGCGCCCTATATTTTAGGTTCGATATTAATGCTGTTGAGCGCTTTATTGGCCATCCGTAGTTTCCGTAAACAAGTTAAGGCAAACGCGGTTTAACATCTTGTATGCAGGCAGCAGCTCCACCAGTACCACCAGTTAGCGGAAAAAAAGCGCTCAGCTTTATTTTTGTCACCATATTTATTGATGTACTGGGTTTAGGCATTATTATCCCGGTTATCCCAAAACTACTGGAACAACTGGGCCATGTAGATAATTCGGCCGCGTCCGAAATTAATGGCTGGCTTACATTTACTTATGCTTTAATGCAGGTAGTGTTTTCGCCCATTATGGGTAACCTGAGCGACCGCTTTGGCCGCCGGCCTATCCTGCTTATCTCGCTGGTGGGCTTCAGTATCGATTATACTTTTATGGCATTCGCGCCATCGGTTTTCTGGCTGTTTGTGGGGCGCACCATAGCCGGCATTACCGGCGCTACCATGGCTACGGCCACTGCCTATATTGCCGATGTTAGCACGGGCGATAAGCGTGCATCAAACTTTGGTATTGTGGGCGCGGCATCGGGCCTGGGCTTTATTATTGGGATTTCGGCCGGTGCATTTTTGGGCGATATCAATATTAAATTCCCCTTTATGGCAGCAGCTGCTGCTGCACTGTTTAACGCCTTGTACGGTTATTTTGTACTACCCGAATCCTTAGACAAGGCACACCGCCGCCGCTTTGAATGGAAGCGCGCCAACCCCATAGGCTCGTTTATGCAGTTGGGTAAATACAAGGCATTGGCGGGTTTGGCAATTGCATTTACCCTGGTTTATATTGCCCAAAAAGCGGTGGAGTATCAACTATCCTTTTACGTATACGAAAAATTTAACTGGACCATGACCAGCGTAGGTATCCTGGGGATCTTTATCGGCACCCTGCTCATCGGGATACAAGGCTGGCTTATCCGTTACCTCATCCCCAAATGGGGGTTGAAAAAGAATATCATCGTCGGTTTAATATCCTACGGCATCGGGCTTACATTGATTGCCTTTGCCAGTAAGGGCTGGCTGGTGTATGTGTTTATGGTGCCCTACTGCTTCGGCGGGATCTCGGGGCCGGCCTTACAAGGTTTAATCACCAGCAAGTTCCCTGCTAACGAACAGGGCGAATTACAGGGCGGCCTTACCCTCCTATCCAGCATTAGCCTGATTATCGGTCCGCTGGTAATGGGGTATAGCTTTAAGTTTTTTGCCCATAAAGATTCTAATATCTATTTCCCCGGCGCGCCTTATATTCTGGGGGCATTGCTGATGCTGGTTAGTGTTTTATTGGTGATCAGAAGTTTGAAAAAAGAAGTAAATTTATAGTCTAATAGAAAACGTCATTGCGAGTTATAAAATCCCGGCGGGGACTTTAAAGGTTTAAATGACAGAGAGGAGGGTGTCATCCTGAGCCTGTCGAAGGGTGCGTGCGTAGGCCTGCCCACCATGGTTCGACAAGTTCACCATGACACCCTGCACTAAATCTGTCATGGGTATCGTAGCGTGGCAACGACGCATTTTAAAGTCAATGAAACAAGTTATCATCACTTTCGGCTTACTCATTACCGCCTTGCTGGTGCTATTCCGCGTGGCCGCGATGTATAATTTGGATAGCCATGGTAATAACAACGTAGTGTGGATAGCCGGTTTCAGCATATTATTCCTGGTTATTGGTATTATCCTCAGCAAAAAGCTGTTTCATAAAACCATTATTATTACCGAACAAAAACCCGGCGTAATTAACGATGATAAGCTATTAGAAACCGGCCTAAGCAAGCGCGAAGCCGAAATACTTTTACTGATACACGAGGGTTTATCAAACCAGCAAATAGCAGATAAACTATTCATATCCGAAAACACGGTAAAAAAACACATTTCCAACATCTTCCTGAAACTGAATGTAGAACGCCGCACCGAGGCGATTAAACGGGCTAAGGAGTTATCGGTGATTTGTTAAAGCATAAACAACATGAAGGGTGTCATGGTGAGCTTGTCGAACCATGGCGGGAGGGCCTGCCGCACCACTCTTCGACAGGCTCAGAGTGACACCCCTCCCCTTCGGTAATCTATAAGTGGCTAATACTAAAGTTGTATTTCCACCCCTTTAGCCAAAATACTGCTTTGGTAGTACTGTAATTATCAAAACTGCCCCTACCTTTAATCAAAATCAATCACATCATGAAAAAAATAGTTTTACGTTACGGCACTTACGCCGCACTTGCCGAACTGGTGATATTTGTATTAATATGGCTGGTGATATGGCTGTTTAACCCAAGCCATACTGCGCAAGGTTATATAGGCTGGGTTAACCTGTTATGCCCCTTGCTGTTTATTTACTTCGGGATAAGGTATTACCGCGATAAGGTTAATAACGGGCAGGTTACCCTTTTAAAGGCTTTGGCCATAGGGCTGCTCATTACTTTAATACCCGCCATTGCATTCGCGCTGATTGAAACAGTATTTGTAATATACATTGAACCTAACTTTTACGAAAACATAGCCAAATACGATCTGGAACAATACCGTAAAACCCTTTCGCCGGTGGCGTTTGCAGCCAAGGCAAAGGAAATGCAGCAACAAGTTGTATTATCTAATAACCCTGCTTACAATTTCTGTATGATGGTGGTTAGTATAGCCTCGCTGGGTACTATTGCTACGGTAATATCATCCTTAATACTACAACGCAAAACTGCGAAAGCAGGTCATTAGTCATTATGCTTCGCGTCATTGGGTCATTACGCTGCGCTGTCATTAGTCATTGGTGCATTACGCTGCGCTGTCATTAGTCATTGGTGCATTGCTTAAAACAAAATGCCGCAGGCATTTTGACCAATGACCAATGACCAATGACTATTAATGCAAGCCGCTTACGCCGCCCGATATCACAAATTTCATGGCATCGGCGGCTTTCATGTCCAGGTGATGTATTTTATCGGCATCAACAATAACTACTTGCCCGGCAAAGGAATAAGAATAGGGGAAATACACAGCTACCTGCCCGGGTAAGTTAATACTGGTTAGATCTTTTTGGGTGAGGAAGCCGATTTTTTTCAGGCCAAATTCGTTTACGGTTACCAGTACGGGCTCGTTAAACTTCTTCTCGTCGCCAACAAAGGCTTCGGTAAGGTCTTTAATAGAAAAGTAAAGGAATTTAAACAGCGGCAAACGGTTAAGCCAGCGGTAAAACCAGCGTTTAATGGGGTCGGTAATTACGCTGGTTACCAGCACACCCGCAATTAAAATCAGGATGATCACACTTAATATGCCGGTACCGGGAATATAAGTAGGCTTGCCGGTTTTAGGGTTTACCCATAAAATGTCGCTCAGGTTAAGCGCGTTATCCAAACTGGCTACTGCCCAGTAAATCAACAGGCAGGCAGCGCCCAGGGGCACAACAACCAACATGCCTTTTATAAAATACCTGAGTAAGGCCCGTGCAATTCTTTTAATCATTCAAACTGATTTTCTATTCGTAAAAGTACACCCTTTTAAAGAGTATTAAAATAAACGGCACTTAATATAGCTAAAAACAAACTTTCTGAATTTAAAAAAACGATAGTTTAACAGCCCCCTCCACCAATAATACTTTTTGTCCAGACAACTTTTGAGTGATACTTTAAAGTGATAATTGCGCTTTTTATTTGATAACTTTCATTTCCCGTAGATTTCTTTTGACCATATTTGATTATTAAAGTATAATCTTTATTTGAAAATACGCTGCCGTCTTTATCATGGGATTTATCGTTATGAGTTATTAAAATCATTTTATTATTGACGCAAATCAAACCTCGAACATAGTCTGTATAAAAAACAAATCTCTCTGCCTTTTCATCTTGTTTATTCAAGAAAAGATTTTCGCCACACCCCTCCATATCTCTTGGCACCTCTGTAAAAGTTGTTATTTTAAATACATTTTGAGGCTGTTGTTGACTACTGGCTACAGTAGCCACAAACGTCAATACTACTAAGAAAATTAATTTCATTATAAACGGTACAGTAAGTCCTATTCGTAAAAGTACACCCTTTTTACCCTTTGCGAAATATTAGTTAATATTTCATACGGGATAGTGCCTATCTGTTTGGCCAGTTCTTCAATGCGCTGATCCTGGTTAAACACAATTACCTCGTCGCCTTCTTTCACCTCTACCTCGCTCACATCAATCATACACATATCCATGGCTATATTGCCTACCGTGGGCACCAGTACGCCTTTTACCAGCATTTTGCCTACACCATTGCCAAAAGCCCGCAGGTAGCCATCGGCATAGCCTATGCGCACGGTGGCAATGCGGCCATCTTTTTTCAGGCTGCCGTTACGGTTATATCCAACGGTTTCTCCCGCCTTTATTTTTTTCACTTGCGATATACTTGTTTTTAACGTAGCGATGGGCTGCAGCGCGTTTAAATCGCTCACAGCGCCATCAATACCATACAAGCCTATCCCCAGGCGCACCATATCAAACTGGGCCACTTTCCAGCGGGTAATAGCCGATGAATTGGCAATATGCTTAATTACCTGGTAACCTAAGGCATCTTCAATTTGTCGAAAAGCTTTCTCAAACCGCCTGATCTGCTTCAGCGTAAAGGCATCATGCTGTTCGGCATCGCTGGCCACCAGGTGCGAGAAGACGGATTTTACTTTAATATAAGGGTTATCCTCCAGCATATCGCACAGGGTATCTATCTCAAAACCCTCAAAACCCAGGCGGTGCATACCGGTATCAATTTTAAGGTGGACAGGATAATTTAATATATCATTTTGTTGCAGGTAGTTCACAAACTCATCCAGTAGGCCAAAGCTGTAAATTTCGGGCTGTAGCTTATGCTGCACCAGTTTATCAAAGGCTGTAATTTCGGGATTAAGTACCACTACGGGCAGGTTAATACCGGCCTGCCGCAGGGCCACGCCCTCATCAATATAGGCCACAGCCAAATAATCAACCTTGTGGTATTGCAGCAGGTTAGCTATCTCGAAAGTGCCGCTCCCGTACGAGAAGGCCTTTACCATGGCCATAATTTTCACACCCTGGTTCAGTTGCGCTTTGTAGTAATTGAGGTTATTTAGCAGCGCGTTCAGGTTAATTTCCATCACCGTTTCGTGCGCCTTTTGCACCAGCGCCCGGCTAATCCGCTCGAACTCGAAGTTACGCGCGCCCTTTAGCAGGATGGTTTCATCTTTAAAATTAAGGCGGGGCATATCTACCAGCAAATCATAAGTATCCTTATAAAAATGTTTTTCGGTGATATTAAAAAGGTGCTGATGCTGTTGTATGGCCTGCCCCACCCCTACAAATCGGTCTATTTTATTTTGGTCCAGCATATCGGCCACCTGGCGGTACAGTTTGTCCTGGCTTAAACCCGACTGGTAGATATCCGACAGGATCAATGTTTTTTTAGGGTGCTGGTTTTGCTGGTCTAAAAAATTAAGGGCTATCTCCAGCGATTGGATATCCGAGTTGTACGAATCGTCAATCACCGAGCAATCGTTAATACCGGTTTTCATTTCCAGGCGCATGCTTACGGGTGCCAGGCGTTCCATACGTCCATCAACCACGGCTGGTTTATATCCCATGGCCAGCATGGTAGCCCAGCAGGTAATGGCGTTCTCTACCGATGCCTGATCGAGGAAAGGGATCAAACATTCCACTTCCTTTTTATTGTAGATACCGCGCAGGTAGTAGTTTTTGGATATGGTAGTTTCGCTAAACACGTACAAATCGGCCTGGTTAAACTTACGGCTCCAGGTAAATTGTTTCAGATCGGGCGCAACATCCTTTTTATAATCCAGCAGCAAATCGTAATTACCGATCAGCATTTTGCTGCCCTTAAACAGCTTCAGTTTTTCCAGCACTTTGGCACGGCGGTTGGCAAAACCCTCATCGTGCGCCGAACCAATATGCGTTAACACGCCGATAGTTGGCTTAATGATAGCTTCCAGACTGTCCATTTCGTTAACGGTGGAGATACCGGCTTCAAATATCCCCAAATCATTCTCGGGTGTAATATTCCATACCGAAAGCGGCACCCCAATTTGCGAGTTATAGCTTTTGGGCGACCGTACAATGGTATGTTCGGGCAGCATCAGCTGGTATAACCATTCCTTCACAATGGTTTTGCCGTTGCTGCCGGTAATGCCTATCACCTGCAAATTGTACTGCGCACGGTGGTGGGCGGCTAAGGTTTGCAGGGCGACCAATACATTGGCCACTATTAAATAGTTGGCGTTTAACAGTGGTTCGGCAGGCTGGGTTGCTACCACAAAGCTGCGCACGCCGGCCTCGTAGGCTTCGGCAATAAATTCATGACCATCGCGCCTGTTGCTCAAGGCAAAAAACAGGGCTTCGGGCGCGTTGGCTATACGGCGGCTATCGGTTAGCAGCGTACTAACGGGGCCATTGTTAATAATAATTACGTTAGCATTTAATATTTGCCCGATAGTGCTTGTGGTATAAAAACTGTTAGCCATTGTGCGAATTTGCTGATAATTTACGCTATTTAGCATAAAAATTAACAATTTTGGTTTGATGGAACCCGCAAAAACGCCCAAAATAACCGACGAAAAGGTAGCCCTTGCTAAAGCCGAGCATTTTTGCGCCTACCAGGAGCGCTCGCAACAGGAAGTGCGCGACCGCCTTTATGAATGGGGCTTGTGGACCGACGCGGTAGAAAATACCATTACCAAACTAATTGCCGGTAATTTTTTAAACGAGGAACGTTTTGCCTATGCTTATACCCGCGGCAAGTTTGAGCAGAAAGGCTGGGGCAAAAACAAGATAAAACAGGGCTTAAAATTTAAAAAAGTATCGGACGTGCTGATAAAAAAGGCGCTAAAGCAGATAGATGGCGACGCTTATTTAACCATGCTTGAAAAATTATTGCAAAAAAAAGCAGCCCTGGTACACGAGCGGGACGAGTTTAAGCGCTATTACAAGCTAAAACAGTATGCCATAGGCCGTGGTTATGAAAACGATCTCATCTCGGACGTTTTGAAATCCAGCGGGTTATAAAAAACTTTAAAATTTTTGCAAAAATAACTTGCAGAGTATCCATTTCTGCCTATATTTGCACTCCACAAACGCAAGGGTAATCAGATAACGAAAACCTAAGCCCAGTGGCCCAATCCAAAAACAGTTTGGTTGGTTATATAAAAAATGCGAAAGTAGCTCAGTTGGTAGAGCACGACCTTGCCAAGGTCGGGGTCGCGAGTTCGAATCTCGTCTTTCGCTCCAAATCCCTTCCGTCAAAAAGAAGGGATTTATTTTTGAAAAGGTTATTATCTGCACAGGTAATAGGCCCCGATCAAAATGCCATGCTCAGATGGTGGAACTGGTAGACACGCAGGACTTAAAATCCTGTTCCCGTTAAAGGAGTGCGGGTTCGATTCCCGCTCTGAGTACACATGGGATTTGCAGACAAATCCGATGGAGGCTCCTCGATTTCGAGGAGCCTTTTTTCTTTGATTTTCAAGTAGTTATGTGCAAAGCCTGGATTTATTGTAGGTGTTCGACACTGCCCATCTTTATATGTGAGAGGATGTTTGAACACCTCTCTAATTAAACAATGTTGGTCTAAAATTTCAGCTTTTTCAAAGATGCCCGGAATGTCTGACAAGACTGGTAATAACTCTAAAGCCTTCTTCCATCTTTCTTTTTGATCAGAATTTAATCGTTGAATTTCACTCACTAGAAACGCTTTGTCTCCCGCATATTTTCCAAACCACTTTTTATACGTTGCAGGCTCAATCTCGTCATTCATCATTTTTTCTTCCAGCCGTTCTATTTTATTTTCAAGTTCGGATAGTGCCGTTCGCTTCTCACCTATATCATCAGCAATATGCTTCAGAGCCATTTCAATTGACTTTTTACTGTTATCCTGAATATATTTAATTTGCTTCTGGGTGAAACTCAATAATGCTAAAACATCCCCCCAATCCCGATGCAATTCTATTGCCGAAATATTCAGAGAATGGTGTTTGGTACATCTGTAGTACAAATAGTATTGCTTTTTTCCTTTACTCCAACCGGTCGTCATACTTAGGCCACAAGTACATTTTAATATGCCCCTAAGCGGCACTTCTTCTTTTGCGCGCGACTTTGACGGACGTTTATTGCCTAACATTTGCTGAACGAGCCAGAAATCCGCCTCAGTTATAATTCCGGTATGTTTACCTTTAACAAAACGCTCAGGAGAGTTTTTGTAGGCGGGAACCCTAATTAAACCGGCATAAACGCAATTGCTTAATATGCGCACAATCGCACTATGGCCATTTACAGTAAATCCTAGTGCCTTTACTTCGTTATGGATAACAAAAGATTGCTTCCCGTCTAAATAATCAGCAAATATTTTTTTAACGATATTGGATTTCTCTTCTTCAATTATAATAATGCCCTTGCCATTTTCATCACGAGCATTTTTGTAGCCGAAT
The DNA here is from genome assembly GCA_040389105.1 of Bacteroidota bacterium. GTDB lineage: Bacteria > Bacteroidota > Bacteroidia > Sphingobacteriales > Sphingobacteriaceae > Mucilaginibacter. Next base: position 276,555 of record JAZKAO010000013.1, on the reverse strand, counting down.
GGAGCAAAGTTGACGAAGCGACCACTTTCAACAGCATGCCGTACCCCCATTTTAACCCTTTTCCTGATTCGGAATAGTTCTTCGTTTGCAACAAGGTATTTAAAAGCCCTCTGCATGAACACTGATGGGTCAGATGTATCTAAATCCAGTGGCTCATTGGTCGCTAACACCTTGATACCGTATTTTTTCTGTAAACTGTCGATTTTAGTCAACGCTTCAGACAGGTTCCTACTAAATCGATCATGATCCATTACAACAAGATATTCTACCTGTCTTTTATGCTTCTTTATAAAATTCTCCAACGCAATGTAATTCGGCCTATCAAACGTATAGCTGCTTTTACCATTGTCCTTAAAAATTTCCAATACTTCAACCTGATTGCGGACGCAATAATCCCTAATACTCTTTTCCTGGTATTCTAAAGAGTATTGAGACTGATCTTTAATGCTCAACCGTATATAACCAATTGCACTCATGATATCTCCTTTAAAATGATTTTAACCACGATTTCTACTACTAAATTTAGCATTTTTTCTTCACTTCCAGCGTAAATTGAAGGCTTTTTTTTATTGTATTTATCTATATCATCAGCCTTCACTAATAAGCTATCTTCAACGGTATCGGACTTCCTTTTCGCTTTTCTTCTACTATTTAATGCATCCATTTTTGCGTTTTTTGGATGCAATACTCTCTATACCGAGAAACTAATTTTGAAGAAAATGCAGTACTACTGCGCTATTTAATCTTACATTTAAAATCATAACCTAATCATTATTTATGTGGATTAATATTGACGAGAAACTACCCGAGGAAAGCCAGCCAGTTATAATTTCAAATGTTTCAGATTTAACTTCTAATGAATGTCATTTAGGTTATTTAATAAGTAACGATGAAAAAACAGGCTTTGCCTGGCATATAGGGAATCAGAAATTTGTAAAAGTGAGTTCTCGAAAGTTTTGGTGTTATTTATTAGAGTTGGATTTATCAATACCTTCAGGGAAAAACGATGAAGATCTATTGCCCTACTTCAATCATTATTTAACAGCGCTTTCACTTTTCGAGAGAAAGTTCATCCTTACTTCAAAAGCCATGATGGAGTCGGGAAAAGGCTTTTATGCACTTGATCTGTATATCGCGGGTATTGTTAGCCGGAGTTTATCTCTTATATATGGATTTGAAACGTTGATTAAATCTAATAATTATTTAGCAGCATCCCATTTAGTAAGACCTCATTTAGATAATTATTTGCGTTTATTCGCTGCCTGGCAGGTTGATGAGCCTCATGATTTTGCGGGTAAGGTTATGAAAGGCGAAATGGTGAGAAACTTAACGGACAAGAACGGTAAAAAGATGACAGACAGCCATCTGTCAAAGCTGGCATCAAAGGAGTTTTCGTGGATACAAGATGTATATGATGAAACATCTGGCTTTGTTCACTTTAGTAAAAAGCACATTTTTAACGCCACAAAAGCCTCAAAAAAGAAAGCTACAATTATCACATCATTAACAAAATTCGATAATGAAATTTCCAATTACAATAAAATAGAAGCGTGCACTTGTATGATAGAAATCTCGAATTGCGTAATTAGATTGATATTCGGCTATGTGGTAACTAAACTGATTAAGGGATAAGTAATGAATAATCAAGAGTTAGCGTTGTCCCTGCTTTCTTTAGGGTATAACGATTACATAGCCGCAAGAGTGCTATTAAATAAACATTATCCCCTCCAGGGTTTAACCTTGGCCAGTTCGGCAATTGAGAAATATTTTAAAGTAATACTTGCATTGCATGGGAACACTAAAAAAGACATGGGTGTCCATTTGGATCGGCTTGATAAATTAAAAACGTTATTGATCGCATCATATTCAGATATTACTATTCATTTTGATGAACGATTTTTAAACCTGTTAGCAAAAGCCTATAAAGCAAGATATTATGACAATCTCACCTCTAATGATAGGATTTTTTGTCAATCAGGTATTATGTGAATTAGATTTTATTGTTAATTTTTTTGACAATTTAATTAAACTGACAGATAGTAAAGGTGAGGCTATTAAATCAGCTTATAAAAGGGCGAGCGAAAACAAGGCAGATGACTTAATAACGAACAACTATCTATTTCTTGACATTTCTAAAAAAGAATTTATGGAACGTCCCGATAAAGGTTTCGGTGTTTATATTGATAGTATTAACGGATTTAAAGAGTTTGAGATAGAAGGAACAGGCATTAAAAATCAATATAATGGAACTATCGCAGAAATAAATCTAAAATTCCAATGAACAATTACTAAACCGTTATATGACTGAAGAACAAATACAACGAGCACACCGAATTTATGCATTGTTTTTAAATGAATTAGGAACCAACCGTTTAGCAAATCATTTTGTAATGAAAGAACTAATTACAAACCTTTCTGATGAAGACGTGACAGCTATTGAACAGGCGCAAATTTATTTTAATCCAGTCCCTTCCCCAGCGTCAAGTAGCCGGTTAAACAAATCTTTAGCTGTGGGAGCAAACATTGTTACTATCGATATTAATTGTATTGATACTTTCACCGCAAGGGAAATAGTCGCTATGATAATGCATGAGATCGGTCATGCGTTTAACCCTTTATTGAGAAATATGCCAGGTGAATTTGCCGCTGATGAGTATGCTATTCAAAAAGGTTTTGCTGCCGATATTTTATCATCACTTGAGAAAGCTATTCAAATTGACCCGGTACATTTTAATAACAGTTCTACCCACCAACGAATTGAAAAAATAAATCAACACAATGCATAACAAAAATATGATCTATCCGTGGCGGGTGCGCGAAGGTGCCTATCGATTTATGGGCCAAAGGTTAAAATATCCCATTCAAGTCGATCAGCGAATGGATGGTCAAATCTGTAGGATTACAATTACTGACTATACTATAAAAGACAATATTCAGCCACAATATCACGATGAATTAGAAAAGGATCATTTATATCAAATAGAGGTGCTCGGAATTACAGACCGGGAATTTTTAGTTTTACACAGTCAGCTTAGTGATTTAAAAGAAGATTTAGTGGTTTTTGACGAGAACGGTAATAAAATATTCGGTTGATATACAACAAATAATAAGTTAATAAAACCGTCACCTGTTTACTCATTGCCGATTGAATGCGGATAACTGTTATTCGTTATCAACAGATAATTCAGCGATGCGTTTTTGTAATGTCTGTACATTAATGAATTTGGCGCCGATTTCTAAGGCTTGATTATAGTAATGCAGAATACCGGGATACAAGCTCCCTTTTTTAAACTCATTCTGCTCGATCATCATCTGGTTATCTCTTACCTGACCAAACTTAATTAACAGTGCCGTGACACGATGTAATTCGTCATCGCGTCTGCGTTCCACAATTCTGTCCAACAGGTTTTGAAATTCCGCATCGCTGCGGTTGATATTGTTCTTTTTTTCGTACCTATCAAGTTCTTCTTCTATCTCAACAGCTTCTTTTTGAGGAAAATCGAAACGAATGTTTTTAGCCATCCACATATCATAATTATCATCGTAGTAAATGCCAGAGTGAGCCATTACTCCATAGAACGAAGCGGTATTTTTAATTTCAACTCCCTTTATGCCTTTGACTGAACCAAAAATTGTAGCGGTGGTAGGGCCCGGAAACAATGCGAATACCTCTTTATCTTCCTGATAGGACAAAAACGCGCCGTTATAAAGCCGCTTAAATTCATCAAAAAAAACAATGATATTATTGATTTTGGGATAAAGAAATGTGTTGACATTAAAAGAGTAAAGACCTATTTGATCTATAATTATTGCCTCACTGTCTTGGAGGATATATTCATCGTCAACGAGTGAGTAAGCTGAATGAAAGAAGGTGTTTCTTATTTCTTTAAAATGGTTTTCCTGAAAAAATTGAATGATATGCTCCTTTTTACAATCAGCTAATAGTTCTAAAATCAATTCTATTTTTTCACCTGTACCGAGCAATCGCTCATATTTTTTTGTTTTATAGTATAGGTATGAAGACCCTTTATAACCTAATTTTACTTTACAAAGGCTACCTATTATGTTATAAAAATCACTATTTTCAAAAAAAGTCGAATAGAGCAGAGTGCCAATTCTTGTTTTCTCTTTACCTGAAAATTCTAAGTAAAGCTTTTTATACATCTCTATTGCATCGAACCATTCATAAAGGTTAGTTACATCTTCTTTTCCCATGCCTCGATAATTAATCAAGGTCATCACAAACTCGAATTCTACTCTTTGTTTTGCTTCATCAAATAAAGTGGATAAATCGTTCAGGGCATCTTTCATTTTATAAAGTTAGGCGATTTTAAATATTTTACAGTACTACCTAAGCTTACCTAACTTTCAAAATCACAGCTAGCCACATTTGCCTTATACAAATGAACAGCTATGAAAAATCAGCGGACGATTCCCGACCAACAAGGCCGCAAATTAAACGGCCAATACTATCCCAAGATCAAACGCATCCGGCAAGAGCCAAGGCACAAGATACGCCAGCTATTACGGTCATTTATTCCGCTCAACCAACCCGAAACTAACCGCCCACATTCCGGCAAAAGTTGACCACGCTCAAACTCAATTAGAAAATATTAACCAAACCGCGAAGTGGTTTCGCAACGCCAGTTCTGCATTCGTCAGAATGCAGCAAGATGGATTTTCGTATACGAAAATCATCTTGCCGCCCTTACGGTCGGGACTTCGCTCGGAACTCGCGAAGTCTGGAACCCTCTTAAATGTACTTATATGCCACGTAAGAAATTAGATAATCCTGAAGATATACTAAGCCAGCCCATCATTGTGCGGGTCACGGAAAAAGTATTTAAACACCTTGAAAAAATCCAACAGGAAAGCGGCTGCCAAAGCATAGGCGAAGTGGCACGTATGATATTATCCGGTGAACAAATCAATTGCTTTTATAAAGATGTGTCGCTAAATGCCCCTATGGAGGAAATGGCGCTAATTAGAAAGGAACTCAAAGCCATAGGAATCAATATCAACCAGCAAACTAAGTTCTTTCACATGAGCAAAAGCGAAGCGCAACGCGCCTTTTTTGCGCTTAAAACGGCAGAGCTATATAAAAAGGTGGGCGGCAAGGTCGAGGAATTATTAAGCATCATTAACCGATTAGCTGAAAAATGGTTGCACGTTTCGTGAACGGGAAAAACATCAGAGGTATGCTACATTATAATGAAAACAAGGTGGCAGCCGGTGAAGCCAGGTTATTATTGGCCAGCGGCTTTGCGAGTGATATTGACAAGTTTAGCTTAGAACAAAAGCTGCAACGCTTTGAGTATTTAACCATGCTGAATACCCGCGTTAAAACTAACGCAGTACACATTACCCTCAATTTCGATGAACAAGATAAGTTGAGCAGTGAGCAATTACAACAAATTACCCTTTCCTATATGGAAAGGATCGGCTTTGGCGACCAGCCTTATTTAGTCTATAAGCATAACGATGCCGCGCATACGCATGTTCATATTGCGACCATCAATATCAAACCGGACGGCAACCGTATCGATACGCATGGTATCGGCTGGAAATTATCCGAACCCGCCCGTATAGCACTGGAAAAGGAATTTGGATTGGTAGAAGCCAAAGGCCGAAAAAACAGCAACACCTTAAATATCAAACCTGCCAATATCGAAAAGGCGATTTATGGCAAAATACCCACCAAACGGGCTATTACCAATATTGTAAATGCGGTAATCAGCACCTACAAGTTTACGTCACTGGCTGAATTTAACGCCATCCTCAAGCAGTTTAATGTTGTGGCTGACCGTGGCAGTGAAAATACACTGATGCGGGAAAAAGGCGGCTTGATCTACAGCCTCATTACTGCTAAAGGCGAACACGTGGGCATACCCATCAAAGCCAGCGCTATTTATAATAAACCCACCTTAGCTAATTTGCAAAAGGAATTTGGACAGCATATCGAAAAGCGCACGCAATATCGGGAACCGCTGAAAGAAGCCATTGAAAGGTTGTTTAAGCAATACAATGCTATTACAAAAAACACATTCGTTGCTGAACTGCAAAAACGTAACATCAATGTAGCATTCCGTACCAATGACCAGGGCTTTACCTATGGTATCACCTATATCGACAATAATAATAAAACGGTATTCAATGGAAGTGATTTAGGCAAAGCTTATAGTGCTAAAGCTATGTTGGACAGGTTCAGTGCAACAGATAAGCAGATAAAACCCGCACTGCAAAAACAAAATAAGCAAAACATAGCTCAACCAAAAGCCTATCTCAAACCGCTGGAGCAAACGAATTACTTATTGCAGGCATTAGCGAAATATCAGCCGGAAACTGCACCAAGCGCTCCGCGCAAAAAGAAAAAGAAAAGATCAAACGAAAAGGAACAAGACCAGGGACTGGATTTATAAAGATCAGGAGGAATTACTATGCACACAGGCGAAGATACACAGGGACTGCGCAAGATCGTGGACTTTACAAGGCTTATCAGCATTTTTATATTGGCTATACATTTTTATATCTGCTGTTACCAGGCATTTGCTCAATGGCACTGGACGGCAAGTATTACCGACCGCGTCATCAGCAACATTGCCAAAACAGGTTTATTCAATAATTGGTGGAAACCTAAACTTGCTGCATTGCTTTGCCTGGCTATCTCCTTAGTTGGTGTAAAAGGCAAAAAGGATGAAAAGATCAATTATAAAAGTATTACTGCCTACCTGCTAAGTGGACTGCTCATTTACTGGATTAGTATTTTATGCTTTTACCTGCATACGGATTTGACTTTGATTGCAATTGCCTATATGGTTTTAACAGGTATCGGCTATTTATTGATGCTTACGGGCGGCACCTGGTTATCGCGTATCCTTAAAGAAAAACTAAACAAGGATATTTTTAATAGCGAAAATGAAACTTTTCCACAGGAAGAAAGGAAACTGGAAAACGAGTATTCTATCAATCTGCCGGCCAAATATAACCTTAGAGGCAAAGTAAGGGATAGCTGGATAAATTTTATCAACCCTTTTCGCGGGCTATTAGTAGCCGGTACACCCGGCGCGGGTAAGTCCTATTTTGTTATCCGGCATATCATCGATCAGCATATCAAAAAAGGCTTTTCGATGTTCCTGTACGACTTTAAGTATGACGACCTCTCTAAAATAGCCTATAATAAGTTGTTACAGTATAAAGCTAACTACAAGATCAAGCCTGCTTTTTATGTGATTAATTTCGACGACCTGAACCATACCCATCGTTGTAACCCGCTTGACCCGCAAAGCATGAATGACATTACCGATGCGACCGAAGCATCAAGAACAATCATGTTGGGTTTAAACCGTGAGTGGATAAAAAAACAGGGCGATTTCTTTGTGGAAAGCCCGATTAACTTTCTAACGGCAATCATTTGGTACTTGCGCAAATATGAGGATGGCAAATATTGCACCTTACCCCATGTGATTGAATTGATGCAGGCGGATTACGACCGTTTGTTTGCAGTGTTGTTGAAGCAACCGGAAATAACGGCACTAATTAACCCTTTTATATCTGCCTATAACAATAATGCCAAAGCGCAATTAGAGGGACAGGTAGCCAGCGCCAAAATTGGTTTGGCAAGATTGGCTTCACCACAATTGTACTATGTGCTATCCGGTAATGATTTTTCCTTAGATGTTAATAATCCAAATGAACCGAAAATCATTTGTATAGGTAATAACCCGCAGAAGCTGCAAATCTATGGCGCGGTATTATCCCTTTATATATCCCGCATGATCAAGCTGGTTAATCGCAAGGGCCAGTTAAAAAGCAGCCTGATATTTGATGAATTTCCTACGATATTCTTTAATAACATGGACAGCCTGATCGCTACAGCACGTAGTAATAAAGTAGCAACAACTTTAACGGTACAGGACTTCAGCCAATTAAAGAAAGACTATGGCGCGGAGCAGGCCGATGTAATAACGGGCATTGTGGGCAATATTATCAGCGGGCAGGTAACTGGTGATACAGCTAAAACTTTAGCGGATAATTTTGGGAAGATCGTGCAGGATAAAAACAGTTTGACCATAAACAGCGGCGATACTTCTTTCTCTAAAGCTACCCAATTGGATTATGCAATTCCAGCATCCAAGATTGCGGCACTATCATCGGGCGAGTTTGTGGGTATGGTTGCCGACAATCCTGAACAGAAGATTACTCTTAAAATGTTTCACAGTGCCGTTCAGAACGACCATGAGGCGATGGCTAAAGAAGAAGCTGCTTTTAAACCCATCCCTATTGTTAGCTATGTGAGTGAGGAAACTGTCATTGAAACTTATAGCCAAATAAAGGATGAAATTGTAGAATTATTTAAGGCTGAATTAGCTACGTTAGATAAGAATGATGAACGGAAAACAACCAAAAATGGTTTAGACATAAATATTGCTAAACCAGGTAGAAAAATAGTGAGTAAGAAGCAGCGTAGACAAATGGACAAGCGCAGTCGCCAACTAGAACGGGAAAGTATGAGAAAGATGAAACAAGTTGGCGACAAAAAAGCATTAGAAAATTATAACAAATCTGTTAAAAATTCTAATATAGAACAGGCAATGTCACTTTAATGACTGGTGTATCTTTTTCAATTATTAAAAAAAATAGACAATTATTGTAACATTATTCAAGTCTTTACGATAAGCAACTATTGGTGTAAAAACAAATAAGGTGTCTATTTTAAAACTTTGATATTATCATTCGGCTGGCGGTCGATGAGTATATTATCAGGGTCGACTTCCACAGTCCGGGGTTTACCCCGCACGGTAAAGCGAAGGGTATGCCTTCCATAACCAAGTTTATATCTTTTGAGATACAGTGGATTTGGCGTCTTGCGTCCGTTAGCATAGGCGCGGTCTGCGCCAAAGACACCAACATCTATATAATCCGTCATGTCGGTTACCGGATGATCGTGGCCTTGTGAATCGGTCCAGGTTTTACCGACGGTTAAGTCCACTGTAATCTGATAACAATTCTTACCTACGGGCGTAACCTGAGCCTGATTAATCCTATTATCGTATAAAGTGACCTTTTGCCAACTGTCCGTTAAATAATACTGCAAGGAATCCGGTACGTGCTTGCGCAGGTAACGGAACAGGTCATCGCTTCCTGCAAGAACGGAATCGCTTTTAGCAGAGTAAGCGCTTCTAAATTCACGGAGGGCAGCGTTCAGGTTATCCGCACCTATCAGGGCACGCAGCCCATATAATACGACCGCTGCCTTGCCCCGCATATAAGGCTCTTCACTGATTAGCAATGGCTGTTCAGGACTTTCCAGGTGGCGGCGTACCAGCAGGTAATACGTCAATTGCTCCTGGATGATCGAGCGTATATTTTTTGTTCCGTATTTTTGAGCGGCCATTACCAGCATACCATAGTTACAGAGCCCTTCGATCATATTGGCAGACCCGGCCTTTTGATCGGTGGCCATCCCATAGCGCCACCATTGCGCCCCGAGATGCCGGACGGTATTCAGGTAACAGTAATCATTTTGTTTAGGATCATTAAAATTTGCGTTCCAGGCAAACTGTTCGCTATAAGTATCGAGCGTACATAGCTCTATTTCTTTCGGTCCAACCACACTTGTTTCGGCCAAACTGACATTGGCGAACGGATAGGATCCATAAGCTTTTGAAAAAGATCGAAGGCCGTCCTTATAGGCAGCCATAAAACGTGTTATATTGGCCTTATGCTCCGGATTATAATAAATCCGAACTGTGACGCGATGGTCCAACATGACCGTGTCCTGCAATATGGCGTACCTGGCGGACAAAACGCGAATAGCGCTAGACAATCGGTGATGCAGGTACCGGAAATAGTTCCGGTCATTTTGCTGCCATTGCCTGACCAATTCTCCCGGCGCAATCGCCGTTTGATCAGGCGTAGTGCTAACTGTAATATCCAAATCCAGCAGGTCGGGCTTTTTCTCTATTACCCTTCCCTTTTTTAGAGGCAGATGATTTTGTAGCCGGATACGGGGGCTACGTTCTTCGTCCGCTTCGTCATAACCCAGCGCAGGCAAACCTGAACCGGTAAATGTTCCATTGCGCAACAAGTTCCGGGCATAAAATGTGTTACTGAAACCCTGTTGACGGGTGACCGAATTAATTTCCATCACCATAGAATCACCCGGCTGAAGCACCGTTTGGAGTCGATACAGCCGAAAATCGGCGGTATCCTTTTGGGGCCGGAACCAGTTGAAGCGACCACGCGGATAACTTAATGGTGAAGCGTAAGTCATCAGGCGGCCATTTTGTCGTAGCGAGTAATCGGTCAGGCCGTCGGCATCCAGCAATAGTTTTTCAATGGGGTATCGGGTTTTATTTTGCAAGGTCACCCAACCATGTGTCTTCTGCGCCTGGCGATCCGGATAAAGGTCGGTATGCAGCACCACACGGGTGATGCTTGGAAGCGGCAACGTTGCATATGGCTTAAGCTGCTTTTCGTATAGGATGGCTCTTGCAGAGTCCTCGCCACTAGTCGTGTAGTCATTGAGATAACTTACATTATAATAAATATAAGCGCCTGTGCCTGCAAAGGCCACCAGTAGCCACAAACCAAACATCCGGGTGCGCCGGTCCAGCCTTTGCCTGGCCAGTTGCCATCTTTCCTTCAGGCCAGCCGTAACGCCCCGGTAAAAGAACAGGGCGGAGATCAGCACCATCAGGCCGGCAAAAAGGAGCCAGTAAAGATTGAACCATTGTACCGCTGCCGCCATATGGCCCAAACCATCCATATCCGATACCGCGTAGGTTGGAACACTGGAATACAATAGGAGATTATAACTGAATATACCCGAACCAGCATCGCTCAGGAAAAAAATGGTCAGCCAGATCAGGATCCCCAGGCTATGTGCCGCGAATTTATGATTGACCGTCACATGCAGAAAGTAGCAAAAGACCGCCATTTCCAATAACTTGGGCAACATGAGCGTAAAAATGTATAACAGGTATACAGGGATATGAAGCAGGTGGTAGTGGCTGAACAGTTGCACTGGGACGCCCACCAGGACGGGTAACAGGGACAGTATCAGTGCCAGCACCATGACGGCCAGCAGCCGTGAGCCGTTCAGTACCCAGTTTGGCATAGGTAGCGCATCATTGATCAATGCAAAACGCGTGCTGCGGTCGCGGTGCAGGATCTCACCCGTATAAAATAATAGCACTAGGAATATATAAAATAGAAAGCCGCCGTTGTAGTCATTAAGCAACATGACCGTGCGCGGCAGGTCCGGCACCCCGTTTGACCCCATGCCCATAGAGAACAACACCCCCAGGGTAATCACACCGCAGCATAAGATCAGCCTGAAATACTGATCTTTTAAAATGTTGCCCAGTTCCGTCTTGGTGAGCGTTAGCAATGCCTGGCGGTTATAACCGGCATCATACCGGATTTTTACCTCTGGTCTGGCGGCCGGCCTGCTTTTTGGAACGAATGGTGCTTTGGTTTTGTCTTTGCTCCGAAAAAACCGTTCAAAACTAAATGTTACATAGCTATATACAAGGACCAGTGAACCGATCCCTGTCCATAAGATACGGTTGGTCAGCAGGATGCCATTGATGCTGATCAGCGAATTATTCTGCGTGGCCGAATTCACCTTACCGCTCAGCAACCGGATGACGTTCAAGCCAAAAGGATCAGCCAAGCCGATAACCCATTCATTATTCGTATAACTTAAGAAAAACTGAGAAAGAAAATAGCCCAGGAATAATAAAATCCCACCGCTGTAGATAACCTTGATATTCTGCGTAATGGCGACCAGCCCAAAAAATAAGCTTGACGTAAAGAAAAGGTTGGGTAGCGCGATGCAAAAAAAAGGTTGCAGGTAGTAGCTCAGCCGGTTGGCACCGTATTCGGTAGGTCCGTGTAAGCCGAGCGCAGGGCCAAGTAGCGTACCGGCATAAGCGCCGATGACCAGAGCCAGGCCAATACTTAACATGATCATAAAGGAACCGCAATAACGGCCCCAGAAATAGCCCGCTTTCGTGATGGGATAGGCGAGGTAATAATCCCGCGTGTCATATTCAATGTCCCGGTAGATCGCATCTCCCATGACCGAAGAGGAAATGAGTGTCATGAGCAACGTTACACCAGCGAACCATAAGGCCAGGATATACGGGGCGTTTATATGCTCCTTTTCATTCAAACGGAGCCCGCCAGTGGCAAAAGTGCCAATAGTAAAGAGCAAAACTGCGCCAAAATACAGGTAAAAGGCAGGCCTGCGGACCCGGTTTCGGATCTCGAATGAAACTATTTTCCAGAACATAATAATGGGGTTTTAAGTGGCGATCATGGCGTTTTCGTTAACAATATGGCTGAAATAAACATCTTCTAAATTTGGTGCAGCACTGACAAAACCATCACCCGGCGCCTGGTCCGCCCTAACTCGGATGTGCATGCGGCCGGATTTGAGTTGCGTGGAGATCACCGACATTTTATCCAGGTACGCGGGCAGTTCCTGCCGGCTGATGGCCTTGGTGAAAATTGTACCTTCCATTTGCCTGACGGCCTTATCCGGCTCCCCTGCATACAAAACTTTCCCCTGGGAAATGATCGCAAAATTGGCACATAAAGTGCTGACATCTTCAACAATATGGGTAGATAGGAGCACGATGGTTTGTTCGCCGAGTTGGCTCAACAGATTGTAAAACCGGTTACGTTCAGCCGGATCCAATCCGGCGGTAGGTTCATCCACGATCAGCAGCTTAGGGTTGCCAATCAGCGCCTGTGCGATCCCGAACCGCTGTTTCATGCCGCCTGAAAAGGTGCCCAGGTGTTTTTTCCTGTCTTGCGCCAGGTTGACACTCTCCAACAGATAACCGACCAGTGCTTTACGTTCACCGGGGTTACCGACGCCTTTCAACTGGGCAATATGGTCCAGCAGGCGTTCTGCGGTGATCTTCGGGTATACCCCAAATTCCTGCGGCAGGTAACCCAGCATTTGCCGTAGTTCTGTCTTTTGCCGGAGTACATCCAATCCGTCCAGGAAAATACTCCCACTGTCGGCTTCCTGGAGGGTGGCGATGGTTCGCATTAGCGAAGACTTCCCGGCGCCGTTGGGGCCCAGCAGGCCGAACAGCCCATGGGGTATGGTAAGCGATACATCTGACAGTGCACGCACACCGTTGGCATAAGTTTTTGAGAGCGAATTGATCGTGAGTTGCATAGCTGTTCCGTTTAATTAATCGTTGTCCTCCAAACTGAAAATGTCTTCTACCCTTTGCCCAAATACCCGCGCGATTTTTAGGACCAGCACACCGGAAGGGATATATCTTCCTGCTTCCAGCGCATTGATGGTTTGCCGGGTGACATTTACCCTGGCTGCCAATTCCTCTTGCGTCAGATCGTGGATCGCCCGTTGTACTTTGATGGTATTTTTCATGCGGCTAAAAAAGTTTTTTTAACGGCCTGATCTCTTCTTCCCGGGCTTTGTTCATTAAATAATGAAAGCGGGCTATAAACAAGATGAGTACCGTAAAGATGTTGTACAGCATCAGCGACACAAATGTGGGCCCGTAAACCAGCAGGAAGATCAGGAAGATCAACAGATAATTTGCCCAAATGGCCCAGATCATCGCCGATGAACGGATCGTAGCGATATACTCGTCCTCCATCTTTTCTTTTGAAAAGGCAACCAGCAATAAACTAAGTGCCAGTAATGCGGCAACCACCTGACCAAAAATATTGGCATTGCTCTTCATCATATTGCCCACATGATGCGCACCCATCCCGGCCCTGGATACGAATGCATAAGATCCTAAATCCAGCCAGCTACCCTGGTAATTACCTGAAAACAGCATAACCGCTGTTATGGTAGTCAGTATGGTCAACCACCAGCCTATTCTTTTAAATCGGTGCGGTAATAATAATTTGGTCAACATTTTTATTTTAATTTTTTGTAAATGTATAATACTTCTTACAAAATGACAAATTTTTCTTACATTTGTTTATTAGCATTACTGTTTTGACGGGTTGTTTAACGATTATTACCCATGACGCGTGCTAGGGATTTATCAGATAAATTTGCAGGTATGTAACTTATATTGTTTTAAGCCGTCTTGTTAGCGGGTGGTTCTCCCGCTTTTTATTGCTTAATATTGGTGGACGTTAAATGATTAAAAAAGACCTATAGATTGAAAACGCATTTAGTAAATGAGCCATTGCAGGTATGGATGACGATGAAAGCCGGTAATAAAACGGCCTTAGAGCAACTGTATCTTGCCTACGCTAACAAGCTTTATAATTATGGTGCCAAGTTTACTTCGGACAAAGAGCTGATCAAAGACGGTATACAGGAGTTGTTTGTTCAGCTTTGGGAAAGGCGTAATTATTTAGGCATACCACAGGACATCAAAAACTATTTATTCAAGTCTTTCAGGTCTGCCATTTTTAAGAAACTCGCCCAGGATCGGCGAAAGGAAAGTTTGATCGATGGGGAGGACTACCCTTTCCAGGTATCGCTCCATCTGGAGGACCATGTAGTACTGGAAGAAGATCAAGCGGCATTAACGCAGCGGATACAAAACAGCCTGAACCATTTGACAGCGCGGCAAAGGGAGGTGATCTTTTTAAAGTTTTATGAAGCATTATCTTATGATGAAATAGCGGAAGTAATGGGTATTTCTGTTAAAGGTGCCTATAAACTGGTGGCCCGGGCCTTGGATATGCTTCGGAATAACCTGGATCAAAAAGATATGTGGCTATTGCTGATCATGCTGGAATTAAAATTATTATACTGATAATAAGCAACTTGTGAAATATTGCAAAAAAACCGGTCAGATCATGGGGTAAAAAAGTTGCCGGATTGCTATCAGTATTAAAAGCAGTGCATGGAAAAGCCGGAACAATTTGGTACTTATACACTGGAAGATCTGCTTGATCATCCGGGGTTCGTGGCCTGGGTATTAAATCCTGATCAACAAGCCGACCGCCATTGGACTCACATTCAGCAGGCGTTTCCTGAAAAAATGCCCCTGATGGCTGAGGCGCGGCGACTGATCTTAGCGCTTCTTTTCGAAGCGGAGTTTTTGACAGCTGCCGAACAGGCGGAACTCTGGCAGGGGATCAACGAAAAACTAACGGATAAAAAGGCGGTTCGTATCGTACCGCTTTGGCTGCGTGCCGCGGCGGCAGTCCTGATCGTCGGCTTGGGCCTTACTCTTTTCCTACTCAACCGGCCGATAACTTATCGCACGGGCTACAGTGAAACCAAAACGCTGGTATTGCCGGATAGCACCCGCATTATGCTGAATGCTAATTCCAGCATCCATTATGCGGCCAACTGGACCAACGACAAACCCCGAGAGATCTGGCTGGACGGAGAAGCTTATTTTCAAGTCCGACATTTACACCGTTCAGGTACCATCATGCCCGGGGAACGCTTCATTGCTCACGCCGGAAAAGCCAACGTCGAAGTACTGGGCACCTCTTTTAACCTGAGTAACCGGCGCGGCGTGACAGCTGCGGCGCTGATAGATGGCCGGATCAGTTTCACGGTACCCGGTAAAAAAGAGGCGGCAACAATCCTGCTACCGGGTGACCGGGTGCAATACCTCACTTCCCGGGATACGATCTTAAAAAAGAAGGGCAATCCTAAAGATTTCTCGGGCTGGAAGGTGGGGGAACTACATTTTGATCATACCCCGGCTGGTGAGATTTTCCAGTACCTGGAAGATACCTACGGTTACCGGATTACGGTGAAAGACAGCAGTATCTTAAAGAAGACCTTGTCGGGGACTTTTAAAAGCATCAATCAAAAGGCGCTCCTGCGAACAATAACCACCGCTTTAGGAGTGAGCATGGACGTATTGCCGGATGGCAAGACCTTAATTATTCATTATTAACCTTGCGCCATCATGAAAAAGACCATCATCGCATTTAGCTCCTATCTGATGCTTTGCTGCTTCCTGTGCTGTTGCTGCAAAGCTTCGGGCAAACAAACCGCGCCCAAAGAGATCACGCTGGCCGAGGCTTTTAAAGAAATAGCCGAGCATTATCAAGTGAACTTCGTTTATGAGGACCAGACCATCGCCGGTAAAACCTTGCAGGATGTCAATTTGTTTCAAAGTAAAAGCATTGCTAAAACGCTGGACCGGATGTTACCGCCGTTAGGCTTAGCCTGGTTTAATACGGATCAACAGAACTACGCCATTTACTCTGCTGCGCGGGTTAAAGCCCCGGGAGCGCCTGGCGGCGTCCCGCTCCATTCCGCATTAACCGATTCCCTGAGAGGGGCTGTCAGTGGATATATCAAAGACGAGCGCGGTCATGCTCAGTCTTTTGCTACCGTGAGCCTGATCAAAGCCGCGGATTCTACGATCGTCAGCAATGTACTCAGCGATACCTCCGGGTTTTATCAATTTATCGCCGTCCAGCCGGGCAATTACAAAATAAAAGCGGCCATGATGGGTTATGAACCCAGCTATTCCGCAATGGTACTGCTTGGCGGGCATCAAAATATCCAGGTAGAGATTTTGCACATGAAGCCCTTAATGAAAACTTTGAACGAAGTTAAAATAACTGCCGCGCGGCCGCTGGTGGAAAGGAAGGCTGACCGTTTTATATTAAATGTAGAGAACAGTCCCATGGCCAGCGGCAGTTCCTTGCAATTGCTCAGGTCAGCGCCTTTTGTCCGGGTGTCACCGGATAATGTGGTCACCTTACAGGGCAAAAGAACGATGATCCTGATCGACGGACGGCCGGTTCCCGGCGCAGCCTTGGAAGACATTCTGCAAACGCTGCCCGCGGGTAATATATCCTCGGTAGAACTGATTACCGAACCATCCAGTAAATATGACGCAAGCTATGGCGCGGTGATCAATATTATTACCAAAAAGAACCAACTGGAAGGGACCACCGGAAATATACGCTCGGAGTATTCGCAGGGAGATTATGCCCGGGCAAATGTCAATGGCCGCCTGACCTATAAGCATCAAAACCTGACCGTGTTCGGCTCAGCAGGTTACAACCGGTTTAATATGCAAACCCATGATGATACCCACCGCTCCTTAAGCTCTGCCACGACACCTGATCTGATTCATGAGCAGATCACCCGTACGTTTTATCAAAACCTGACTAACTTTCAAGTTGGGGGAAATATAGATCTCACCAAAAACCAAAGCTTTGGGGCCTTAGTAGCCGGGCGCGGCAACCATACGAACGGTAGTTTTAATTCACTGGATGGCTTCAGCAAATCCGCAGGCCCGCTAGACTCGGCGCTACATACCGGGAGCCCCTTTCATAATGATCAGCACGGTTATGATTATAATGTCAACTATCACCTTTTGGCTGATTCCGGCAAAAGCGAACTGACGGTGTTTTCGACGCTATCACCGCTGAAGCGCACACTGACACAAAATTTTGCGTCCAGCTTATATGACGCGGCCGGCACCCTCATTAAAACGCCCGCGCCTTACCAATCGGTCAATACATCCAGCTTCCTTATTTTTATTGCACAGGCCGATTTTAGCCGTACGCTGCAAAAACAATGGAAAGTCGAAACCGGAGTTAAATACCAAAGCGCGGACTCACGCCAGGTGATCGATTTTAAGACGGATACAGCGGGGGTGCTCCGGAATAATGCACAAAACTCCAGCAATAATCATTTAACGGAAAGTATACTTGGAATCTATGGTATCCTGTCGAAAAAATGGGGCAAGGATCATTTCCGGCTGGGTTTGCGCATGGAAAACACCAGTGACGTCTATGTCGGCTATTATAGTTTACACCAACTGCAATTATTTCCATCGGTACTATGGCTGCACGATCTGAACGCAGCAAGCAGTTTCTCTCTGGCTTACCGCCGGACCGTGGACCGTGCGCCGTATGCTGAACTCGTGCCTTACCGGCTGATCATTAACCAGTATAATATTGGCCTGGGCAACCCTTCACTTAAGCCGCAGTTCAATGATTATTTTTCGCTGAACACCAAGCTTAAGGACCTGAATATTTCCCTGAACTACACACGCACCCAAGGGTTTATTGCACAGGTGCCGGCACGTATCGATGCGCTTAGTAACATCACCTATATTTATTACCAGAACCTGGATAAGGCCTCGGACCTTTTTATCGATGTTTATTACCCGCTGCAACTGACCAAATGGTGGAGCCTGCAAAACAGTGCGACCCTGTTTGGGTATGCCCAGGCCAGCGGGCAGGTGCTGGGGCGGCCTTTCAGCGTATCAGCAGCGAGGTACGCCGTCCGTACGAACCAAACCTTTAAACTCTCGGCCAAAACCAGGCTGGAGATAGACGGCTATTACAATTCCAAAAGTTCGGACGGCCTGACGCATACCGGCGGTTATGGAAATATCGACGCCTCCTTCTTGCTGGAAATGTTCAAAGGAAAAGGCCAACTCCGGATCGGCGGCGATGATATCTTAAAAAGGAATACTTATTATAACGCCCAGGATTTTGGTGTATACAGTTCCTATCGTAACCGCTATCTCGACAGCCGGCGCGGCAGCATAAGTTTTACTTATAATTTCGGACAAACCAAGATCAAAACGCCGGCCAAGAAATTGGGTAACGAAGATGCGATCGACCGTACACGCTAATGACTATGAAGATGTTGACCCAACAAGCCACTAGGTGGCTTCTTTTCT
The DNA here is from genome assembly GCA_040389105.1 of Bacteroidota bacterium. Taxonomy (GTDB): domain Bacteria; phylum Bacteroidota; class Bacteroidia; order Sphingobacteriales; family Sphingobacteriaceae; genus Mucilaginibacter. The sequence goes on along the minus strand of JAZKAO010000013.1, from coordinate 257,920 downwards.
TCCTTTGCCTATCGCCGTTCGCCGGATCGGGGCAATCCTTAGAAAAACGTTCCTTTAACCCCGCGAATAAGGACGATTATTACCTGGTAGTCCGGCCACAGGGGCCGGTCAAAGGCGTTGTTGTGATGCTGACTGTTTTTCAGCCTGCCGAGGCGATGCCGCCGGAAACCAAACTCCATAACGTCGCCTATGCAAACGGGCTGCTCACGGTGTATGCTTCGCTGCAACGCAGCCTTTCGGCGGATAGCGCAACAGTCGGCCGCATCAATGCCATTTTGAAAGATGTCGCGGCTAATTTCTCAGCCGATACTTCCCGCTTTGTTTTAGCGGGTTTTGGTTTTGCGGGGAACATCGCCCTGCGGTATACAGAAAAGAGCTATGCCCGGCCCGCAGGGTACCCGGTACAGCCCAAAGCGGTGTTTATCGTAGCTTCTTTTGTCGATCTGCTGGGGGTATGCCATTGGTGCGAGCGGGAGATCAAAAAGAATTATGATGCCAGCAATGTGGGTGACGCCCGGTTCATATTCAATTACCTGACCAAAGGCACTGGCTCCATTAAAGCGGCTTCGGCAAGCCTGAAAGAAATGACGCCTTTTGACCGGGAGACGGATAGTACCGGTAATGAACGGTATTTGCGGGGCTTGCCGGTGCGCTTATATTATGACGGCGATTTGAACTGGGACCTGGCCAAACGGCATAACAGTGTGTATGATACCGAACTAGCGGACGGTTCGGAACTGGTGAGCCGTTTACTGGGAGCAGGCAATCAAGATGCCGAGCTGGTGCTTTCCAAACAGCCGGGTTACCGCAGCAACGGCATCAGGAACTCCAGCGCGCTTTCCATCGTGGATGAAACGGAATGTATCCGCTGGATATTCGACAAGCTGAATTTACTCAACCCGAACAATCCCCAGGCTTGGAAAGCACCTTATGTTTTCCCGATCCCGGAACACTGGACGATGGAGCGGACGCCTTTCCCGCCTGCTTATTCACCCAATGTCCCTTATAAAGGATTTGAGGATATCCATTTCCCCCCGGGCTGGGGAGATCCCAGGACGGAGGATTATTGGACCGTATCTTACCTGTTTCGACTGAATGGAAAACATACGATAAATGCCGCCATTTTACAGGACTTTTTAAAACTCTATTATGAAGGTCTTATCGCGGATAATGTGCCCCGAAGGCACATCCCAAAGGAGAAGCTGGTACCCATTAGCGCCAACCTGAGAAAGGTCAAGCCGGATAAAGGCGACCTGGAAACTTACGTGGGGATGGTGAACTCACTGGATTACCTGGCGCTGGTACCCATTCAGCTAAACTGCCGGGTGCATTTGAAGCCCGGAGGGGATCAGTTTACGCCGCTACTGATCGAGGTTTCACCCAAGCCTTTTGAACACCCGATCTGGACGAAAATAGAACAAACTGTAGCACAGTACCAAAACGAGACAGGCTCCGGGCCGTTGAAAAAATGATTAACAAACTGGTGATATCGTTAAAACTCGAAGCGCCAGCCTTACACTAATAAAGATGAAAACGATTCTTACCATTTTAATAACTTTTACAGCGCTTCCCTTTAGCTTTGCTCAAAATAAGGACATCGCTATTTTAAAGCAACTGAATAAAGACTGGATCCATTCTTTTGTGACCAGGGATACCGCCATGATGAATCGGATCTATGCTGAAGACATGGCCTTGGTATCGCCGGGTGGTCGTGTTTTTCATAAGAAAAAGCTGTTACTCAATCTCTTGTCTCCGGGCCAAGAATATCTTTCTTCCAAGGTGGATACGGTCACGGTACGCCTGCTCGGCTCGGTGGGTCTCGTGAGTGCCGAGGCTACTGCAGTTGCAAAAGCGAACGGGAAGGTGAGTACCGTCCGTACCTGTTACCTCGATGTATATGAAAAAAGAAAAGGGCGATGGTATGCAGTCGCTTCGCAAGTGACTTTATTGAGTGAGAAATAAACAAATACAAAATTAATGATGATGAACCTAACCCATTATAAACTAATGCTATTGCTCGCCTTATCCTTCTCCGTTTTTGGTCTTGCCAAAGCGCAGATAATCAGCACTCAGGCCGTCGCTGATTCAATTATCATCCGGCTAATGAAGGAAAAGCGTGTTCCAGCATTGGGTTTAGCATATATCGAAAACGGCCAGGTAGTCCTGTCAAAAGTCTATGGCGAATTGAAGGACGGCGTGCCCGCTTCGGCCGGTACGGTATTTAATGTGGCTTCGATTACCAAGACAATCACGACGATGGTGACGCTGCGGCTGATCAATTCAGGTAAATGGAACCTGGATGAGCCCATTTTCCATTATTGGACAGATCCCGATGTTAAGGATGATCCGCGCAACAAAAAGCTGACCACCCGCCACGTCCTTACCCACCAAACAGGCTTCTCCAACTGGCGATGGATGACTGCCTCCAAAAAGCTGTCCTTTGAGTTTGAACCCGGCGCCAAATTTCAATATTCCGGCGAAGGGATGGAGTACCTGCGGCACGCTCTGGAAAACAAGTTTCACCGTTCGCTGGAGCAACTAGCCGATTCGCTGATCTTCCGGCCGCTCCATATGAAAGACACCCACCTGATCTGGCACGAAAATATGCTCGGCCGTTTTGCTGTTGCGCATGACGCTAAGGGTGAGGCCCTGGAGGTAATCAGGAATAAGGAGCCCAGCGCGGCAGATCAGCTCAAAACAACGGTAGCTGATTACTGCAGGTTCATGGTTTGGGTGATGAACGGTGCCGGGTTATCCAAAGCACTTTACAAGGAGATGGTTAGCCCGATGTCCAAAATCAAAGACGGCAAATACATGTGCTTAGGCTGGGCGAACTATCCAAGCCTGCCCGGAGGGCAATATGGGTTATCCCACAGCGGTCAGGACCCGGGCGTGAATACGATAGCGTTTATTTTACCGGAGACGAAACGCGGCCTGCTGATCTTTACGAATTCAGAAAACGGCCCGCAGTTGTATACTATGCTGGTGAAGGGTTTCCTGAAGGAACAGGGTGAGGCAATTTTTAGAATTGAAATGAAAAATTAAAATCAAAAAAAATGAAATTAAAACCAATTTATCTTGTGGCGTTCCTTTTAATGACCGCATCATTTGCAGGCAATAAAGCCGTGGCACAAACTTCGGGGCCTTTGTTCAACGAGATCGCGCACAAGGATTCGCTCCAATTCAGTGCATTTAATGCGCGGGATTTGGACCAGTTGATGAATTATTTCGACAACAGCCTTGAGCTTTACCAGGATAATACAGGTGTGCGTAATTATGAGCAGACCAAAGCGGCGTTCGGCAGCCTTTTTAAAATGGACTATGTGCTCACCCGGAAACTGGTTCCTGGCACGATGGAAGTGTATCCGATCAAGGATTTCGGTGCGATAGAAATCGGGCATCACACCTTTTCACACGTTGAAAATGGCAAACTCCAAGTTGCCACTTATAAATTTATGCAGATCTGGCAAAAGAAAGACGGCATTTGGCGGGTGACTAGGGAGATCACCTATGGACACTAAAAAATAATACTATGAAAGCAATTCGAATACTTGTATTTATTACCATCGCTTTTCAATCAAATGTCAGTGTGGGGCAAAAAATATATACACCTAAAATTGAGCCTTGTGGGTGCGATTTCAGGATCGATCCTGATTTTATAAGGATAGCGCCGCCAAAACTTAAAGTCGATGTATCGTTACCGTTCGGTAAAATTGACAGCAGTTTCAGAACGCACTGCGGTTACTTGGTAGTGCCGGAGAACAGGAATAAAAAGGCATCAAGGCTGATCAAGCTGCCCTTCGTTGTTGTAGAAAGCAAGAACCCTAACAAAAAGAAGGACCCGGTATTATTTACAGGCGGGGGGCCTGGTACTAGCTCGTTAGACTGGGCAATAGGTATAACCAAAAGCAATATCATTAAGGATAGAGATTGCATTGTTATGGAGCAAAGGGGAACTCGGTATGCTCGTCCTTATATCCGAAATTTTGAACTTGATTCCGCAATTAGGGAATCCTACCGAAAGAATTTGCCCAAAGATAGTATGGTTTATGCCGCAGTTCGCCGTTACAAAAAAAGATTAGAGAACCGTGGAATTGACTTATCTGGTTATAATACTGAGGAAACAGTTTCCGATCTCCACGATCTGCTGAGCATTTTGAAAGTTGATTCTGTCAACCTTTCAGGTATCTCTTACAGCGGCGGGCTGATGATGGCTGTTTTACAAAAGGATCCTTCACGTGTCCGATCTTTGGTGCTCGATTCTCCTTTGCCAATGTTCATTCCTATTGATGAGGACGAGCCTGCCAATTTTAATGAGGCACTTGCCGTGCTCTTCCGCCACGTGCAGCAAGATTCTACGGATCAGGTTAAATATGGTGATCTAAAGCGGCGCTTCGAAAACTATTTCACTACGATAACTGGAAAAGTATTTGTACAAAGCTATCTTGAGCAAGGTACAACAGACTCCATCTACGTCAATTATACTAAAAACGAATTATTAAGCGCCATCGAGCAGGACATGTTCGATGATGGAAAACGTAAAAATATCGCCTTTATGATCACTGAAACAATCGCTGGACGCCATCGACCTTATATTAAGGAGAAACTGGATTTGATATTTAACCGAAACCCGGCCCCGGATGGTATGCGCATCTCGGTGTATTGTGCAGATGAAGCCGCATACCATAACGAAGCGATCATACAGCAACTTTATAAGGTCTATCCATACATGGCCGGGTACCGGATCAATGACGTTTATGGTGCAGTATGCGATTGCTGGAAAGTACCGCCCGTTAATCCGATGCTAAAGCAAGCTTTTTATTCAGATAAGCCGGTGCTCCTGGGTGACGGAGAAATGGATCCCGGTTGCAGGCCGTTGTACATGGACCTAATCCACCATTATATGCCTAACGGTCAGCGCTTTTTATTCTTAAACCGTTCTCATGGTATCTATGGCAAAGATTGGTCAAACTTAGTCCAGCAATTCCTCAATAATCCTTACAAAACGGCTACATCTGGAAACCCGATGGTGGTCGCTTATTAACAATCTGATTAAACATTACATGTACTTATATTATATATTAATAACAAAAATGGAATGTCATGATTAAAGTAAAAAGTGATGACAAAGCACTAATAATAGACATACTGACCCGATCTTTTGATGAAAATCAGAGCGTGAATTATATTGTCAAACAGGACAAAAAACGAACTAAGCGCATTCGATCCTTAATGGACTATTCTTTCGAAATGTGTTACCAATTTGGAGAGGTGTTACTATCAGATGATAGAAAAGCTTGCGCGTTGATATTATATCCGCATCTGAAAACTATAACTCTAAAATCTATCTGGCTGGATATTAAATTAACTATTCAGGCTATCGGCTTAAGGAATGTTATAAAGGCACTTAAACGGGAGGAGAAAATTAAGGCGAAACAGTCAAAAATCGATATGGCCTATTTATGGTTTATTGGAGTTGATCTATCATGCCAACATAAGGGTATTGGCAGTAAATTAATACAACAGGTCATCCAATATGCAAATGATAAAAATTTACCGATATATCTGGAAACATCTACCCTTAAAAATATCCCTTGGTATCAACAGTTTGGATTCCAAATCTATGACGAGTTGAATTTAGGGTACACTCTGTATTTTTTGAAACGTAATCGGGATAAATAACGATATGTTGGTATTCGGAACTCAAATTCATATCGTTACGTTTATTTTCATATTGCTGGAGGCAGGTATGTTTGCCTTTCAATTCTTCTTTTATCTATTTCGTCCGGAAGATAAAAGCCGTTTGTGGTACTTGATATTGCTAACCCTATTACTTTTCTACAATATTACAGGCGGTCTTTTTCCTGATCCCAAAATTGATATAGCCATATCTACACAAGAAATGATCGCCTATGGCAGTGGTTTTTTGATGGCATCGTATTTCCCTTTTTATTTTTATAAGGCGTTTGATCTAAAACCGCTCCGCTGGCATGCGTTGTATGGTGTGCCTTTGTTTTTGATGCTACCCTATCTGATCTTTTTTGTAATAATTTATGCCATCAATGGAAACCTGAACGTGGACATCAGGTATGGCATGATAATACCACTAATTTATGCATTAACTTTACTTTGGCTAATATTCAAAGCTATAAGGAAGAAATACAAAGCAGGCAGGAATAGAAATGAGTACCTGGAAGAAATCGCGATGTACTATGCGGTCATTCCGTGGGCATCGCTGGCTTTCTTTGGAATAGTAGAAGAAAGCCAGTTAATTGAGGTATTATGTACTAATACTGGTATTATCGTAATTACTATACTGTTCATCCGCAAATCCATACAATCGGTAAAAATGGATTACCTTGAACTAGAGGAGTTAAGAGCAATTGGTAAACACCGTTCTCCTTATTTTGAAGCGAACTGTATCCAATTTGGCCTGACCAAAAGAGAAATTGAAATCGTACAATTTATTCGCCAAGGTTCAAAGAATAAAGTAATTGCAGACATTCTAAATATATCAGAGAGCACTGTCAAAAAGCACATCGAAAATCTTTTTCATAAAACAAATTCTGCTACCCGCATAGAACTGATCCACAAGCTGGTTTTTGTCCGAAATGGATAATCCAAAGTTAGTCATCAAAACTTCGTCCAAAGTAGTAGTTAAAATCCTCCCAAAGGCGTAGTCAAAATCCGTCTAAAGACGTATTGCACAATAGCCTAAACAGGCACAAATTTGTCCTGCGTTTTATCTAAATATCATCGCTTATGGAAAAATACTTACGCATCCCCTGCTAAGTGAAAGTTGTCGCCAGTTAACCGGCTGGGCAGGATTTACTTTAATCCATACTATAAAATGATCCAGGAAATCTCTACCCGGTTGCTCAAACAACTGGAAAACGATCTGGAACAAACTTGTTCCCAGGTCAAAGACCCGCTGCAAAGATGGACAGCAGCCCTTAAACTTGTCCGCGAAGCGTTGAAAAGGCTAAGAGCGCACGTTAACGACCTCCAATTCAAAGATAAAGCGGAAGAAATACCCATTTTTAAACAGATCAAGCCCAGCTTTTACCAATGGCAAATTTATTACACAGAATTGTACAGCATCGAAACCAACCTGCCACATGGCGATGCCGAAAAACAGGCCCATTTTCTAGAACAGGAGTTATTGTACATTGAGCGTTTCTTCCGGCAATATGCTTTTCTCTACCAGTACTATAAACTAAACGCGACCGAACTGGACAACCTTTATTTTGTACGGGGGGCCGAAATGCAAAGCATCCTTTTGCCCGAAGTGCCCGACCTTGATCCCGAATTCTCAACCAGTTGCGATTACCTGTTTTCAAAATTCCGAGCCTTTGAAGCTTTAAAGGATTGGCTGCTGGAAAGGCTCTTTTTGCTCAGGAAGAAGAACATCGACCCGCAGGCGCTTTCCGGCAGTTTACACGCCGGTGAAATGAACTGGACAGGTGACACCATTGACCTGGCAGAAGTGGGTTTAGGCTTTTACCATACGGGCAAACTCAATAATGGCACCGCAGGTTTAGGTGAGATATTCCGCTGGCTAGAAGAAAAATTTAATGTCAATATCGGTGTACCTGCCAAACGGTTTGCTGAATTGCGGAAAAGAAAACGGTTGAGCCGCACCCGTTTCCTGAACGAAATGCGCGATAGCCTTAACCTGAAAATGGAAAACGAAGACGAATATGTGCCGACCGGAAAGAAAAAACCCAATTCCGCGATAAACCACGATGAATAACCCGCTGTTTGATAATGGATTGTGGATTATTTAACAGTACTACCGAGACTTACCTCAGCAAAAAATTGCAGCCGGGCAACCTTTGCTTTTGTAATTCCTGCCGCAATGGAGCGGCAGGACAAAAGCTAAAGTTTATGTTAAAGCATTTCACCTGGCAGCAATTTTTGATCGCTGCTTTAGTACTCAGCAGCATCTGGTACACGCTCGTTATCCTGTTATTTTACCGGCACAGGATAAAGGATTATTTAAACGGGAAAAACAAAGGCAACAATCAGCCGGAACCATTAAGGCATGTTTGGGACGAGGACTTTGAAGATGAACCTTTAAGCGACGAAGACGACCTGATGGGCAGATCCGCGCTACCAGAAGGCATGTCGAATTTAAGCATGGCGCAGTTTGGTTTTGCGCCGCGGATTAGCGATAACGATCTGGATGAAAGCCGTCAAAGACAGCAAAGCGTTGTGCCCGATGTACTGGAAGAACTGAAAAGCATCTTTCATATCCTGGAGACACAGCAAGCCACCAAACAGGATTTCATTTCCCTTTTTGGATTGGTCAGCGCGAAGCACCCTAATGTCAAGGGTACATCCAACCAGCAGGCACTAAACGACTACATCCGCGAAAACTTGCTGTTCCCGATCTCGGATGAAGAACTCGACCATTTGTGGGACTAATTAATCATCGTAAAAAAATTCCATCATGTTAAAATCGATCAAAACCCATATTAAAGAAGTCAAAGCGGCTTTTAGTCATCATATCCCCTACACGCCGAAACAACAGGCGCTCCTTAAAACCTTAATGTTCGCGGCCTTTATGGTTACGATCAATTATTGTTTCGGGCAGGACGGCAATTCCGGTATCAACCAGGCGACCACGCAGGTCAAAAGCTATTTCGATTCGGGCTGTAACCTGATGTATGCCATCGGAGCGGTAGTCGGCATCATCGGCGCTATCAAAGTATTCAACAAATGGAATGCGGGTGAACCCGATACCAACAAGGTCGCTGCCGCATGGTTTGGTTCCTGCGTGTTTTTGGTTATCGTCGCTACGGTCCTCAAGTCCTTCTTTGGCTTATAATCAGTGAAACCATGAGTGTATACCAGATCAATAAAGGGGTATCAAAACCAATTGTCTTCAAGGGGCTCAAGGCGCAATACATCGCTTACCTGGCTATTGGTTTGGTATTGCTGCTGATCAGTTTTGCCATACTGTATATCTGCGGGTTGAGCCTTTGGGTTATCCTGCCCCTGATCGTTGGTTTAGGTTCAGCCTTATTCTTTACCGTGTTCCGATTGAGTCACCGCTTTGGTGAGCATGGCCTCTCCAAACACTTCGCCAAAAAACAATTGCCCGATTACCTCAAATGCAATTCGAGACAGGTATTTATTAACCTTAAAAAGTAACGTAATGGGAATAAACCTCAATAAAATATTGCCCTTAACCAAAGTCGAGAACGGCACTATCCTGTCGGCTCACGGCGACATCACGGTAGCCTACGAAGTCAACCTGCCGGAGATATTTACACTATCCGACCGGGATTATGAAGCCTACCACCAGGCATGGGTAAAGGCTATCCGCCTGTTACCACAAGGGTCAATCTTCCATAAACAGGATTGGTTTACCGAAAGCACTTATAAACCAGACTTTGAAAAGGCGGGCAAAAGCTTTTTATCCCGTTCCAGTGAACGGTTCTTTAACGAGCGGGAATATCTGGAGCATCAGTGTTATATCTTTTTGACCCAAAAACCCAATGACCGGAAATCAGGCAGTTCGGCGTATAGCAATATCCTGCGCAAAAGCATCGTGCCACAACAAACCATTAACCCGGTATTGGTTAAGGATTTTTTGGATAGCGCCGGGCAATTTGAGCGGATATTAAAAGACAGCGGCTTTGTAACACTGCACCGGTTAACGGATGATGAACTGGCCGGAACGGCAAAGAAAGCCGGCATCATAGAGAGCTATTGTTTCTTAGGCACATCAGGGCAACAGCCGGTATTACAGGATATTCACGTCAAAGATGAGATCAGGGTCGGTAAAAATCATTGCGAACTCTATACCCTTTCGGATGTAGAAGACCTGCCCGCCCTTTGCGGCAGCCGTATCAATTATGATAAATACAGCACCGACCGCAGCAAATTCAGTATCGGCTTTGCTTCGCCATTGGGCCAACTGCTACCCTGCAATCATATTTTAAACCAGTATGTATTTATTGAGGACGGCCAAAAAACGATCAAGCGGCTGGAAGCGAAAAAACTAAGGTTACAGTCTCTTTCCGGTTACTCCCGAGAAAACGCCATCAGCCGGGATGCGGTTAACGACTTTTTGAATGAGGCTATCGGCCAGCAACGATTACCGATCAAAGCTCACTTTAATGTACTCGCCTGGTCAGATAATGTCGGTAAGGTCAAAGACCTGAAAAACCTGGTATCGTCTGCAATGGCACAGATGGATGCGACCGCCAAACAGGAAACCGACGGTGCGCCGCAAATATGGTTTGCCGGAATGCCCGGTAATGAAGCAGATTTCCCGATGAACGATACTTTTGATACGTTCATTGAGCAGGCCGCCTGCTTTTTTAACCTGGAAACCAATTACCGCAATAGCATCAGCCCATTTGGGATGCGTATGGGTGACCGCTTAACCGGCAAGCCCGTGCATGTGGATATATCCGATGAACCGATGAAATTAGGCTATACCACCAACCGCAATAAATTCATCTTAGGGCCGAGCGGCAGCGGTAAATCTTTCTTCACCAACCACATGATCCGAAGCTATTATGAACAAGGCGCGCATGTGGTGTTGGTGGATGTCGGCCATAGCTATAAAGGCTTATGTGACCTGGTAGGTGGTTATTATTTTACCTATTCAGAAAGCGACCCGATCAAATTCAATCCGTTTTATTTAACCGAGGGCGATGTACTGGATACCGAGAAAAAGGAAAGTATTAAAACCCTGTTGCTGGCGCTTTGGAAAAAAGATGATGAAAGCTTTAAGCGCAGCGAATATGTGGCATTATCCAATGCGCTCACCGGCTATTTTGAAACCTTAGCCAAACGGCCCGATGTGTTTCCCTGCTTTAATACTTTCTATGAATACCTGATGGAAGAATACATGCAGGTTTTGGAAGATGGTAAGGTTAAGGAAAAGGATTTCGACATCGGTAATTTTCTGTATGTGCTGAACCCTTATTACCGCGGCGGTGAGTTTGACTATTTGCTAAACGCCAGTGAAAACCTCGACCTGCTGAACCAACCCTTTATTGTGATAGAACTGGATAACATCAAGGATCACCCCATTTTATTCCCGGTGGTAACGCTGGTATTGATGGAAATGTTTATCAGCAAAATGCGTAAGCTGAAAGGTATCCGTAAGGTATTGCTCATTGAGGAATGCTGGAAAGCTATCGCCAAAGACGGTATGGCTGAATACATTAAATATTTATTTAAAACCGTGAGAAAATTCTTTGGTGAGGCCATTGTAGTTACCCAGGAAGTCGAGGATATTATCAGTAGCCCCATTGTCAAACAGGCCATTATCAATAACAGCGATTGCAAAATACTGCTTGACCAAAGCAAGTACCAGAATAAGTTTGATGCGATACAGGAATTGCTGGGCCTCACCGAGAAGGAAAAGGCGCAAATACTTTCCATGAACCGCGCTAACGACCCCAAACGCAAATACAAAGAGGTGTTTATCAGTTTAGGCGGGCAGTATTCCAAAGTTTACCGCACCGAGGTAAGCCTCAGCGAATACCTGGCCTACACCACCGAAGAAAGCGAAAAGGTCAAAGTACAGCAATACGCAAAAAAATATGGCAGCATACAGAAAGGCATCGCTATCCTGGCATTGGAATTAACCAATAAAAACAACTGATTATGAAAGCAACATTCAAATTGATGATAGCCGCCATTTGTTTATTGGCCGCCTGTCAAAGCAAAACCGCCAAAGTGCAATCCTTTATCGACGGTATTTATGTGAACCATGCGCAAAGCGAGTACGGCATAGCGGATGATACCTTAACATTCACCCACACGGATGGCCAGCATTATATCATCACCCGAAACACCGGCTACCAGGCCATTCGTGATGCTAAACTACTGCCGAAAAAACACAAACTGGAAAAGGTCGATGGCGATTATGACAGCCAAACTAACCTATTGAATGAAACTACGGCAGGGCGTGTTTTCCATTTCAATCCGGATAAGCGGCTATTGCTATTGAACCAGGCCGTCTACCGGAAACTTAACTAACAGAATTATTTACTAATACAATTTGACACATCGTTTTGACGGTGTGTAGGGAGGTTATTGTGTTAAATCTTAAAGAAATCATGAAAAAGTATATGGTCATCTTACCCTTATCGGCGGTAAGCGTATTCGTGTCCATACCTAAAGGAGCGGATGCGCAGATCGTGGTGAGCCAGGTCATCTCCGAAACGGTTGGCCGGGTTATCCGGGCTATCGACCTGGAAGTACAAAGACTGCAAAACCAAACGATCTGGCTGCAAAATGCGCAAAAGGCGCTGGAAAACCAGCTTTCCAAACTCAAGCTTACCGAAATATCGGATTGGTCGCAGCAGCAGCAGGATCTGTATAAAGGCTATTACGATGAATTATGGCAGGTCAAATCCGTGATCACTTATTACGAGCGAATCAAGGACATGACCGAAAAACAGGCGGCATTGGTCGCTCAATATAACCATGCCTGGAGCCTGCTTCGATCCGATAAGCACTTTTCCGCGGATGAGCTCAAATATATGGGTTCGGTGTATTCGGGTATTTTACAGGAAAGCGTCAAGAACCTCGACGAAATTTTGGTGGTCATCAACTCTTTTAAAACGCAGATGAGTGATGCAAAACGGCTGGAACTGGTGGATAAGGCCGCCAACCGTATCGATACGAATTGCAGCGACCTCAAGGAGTTTAACAGCCAGAACCAAATCTTAAGCATCCAGCGGGCCAGGGACGCGAACGAGGTTTTGTCTTTAAAAAAATATTATGGAATCGATTAAGCTATTCAAACCGGTCTTGTGCGTTTTGCTTTGCGCCTTTAGCTTTCAGCTTAGGGCACAAACCTTTGCCGAGTGGTTTTCCCAAAAGAAAACGCAGATCAAATATCTCACCCAGCAGATCGCTGCTTTGGAGCAATACGAAAGTTATATCAAACAGGGCTATCAAATATCACAAAACGGTTTGGCTAATATCGGCGGCTATATCAAAGGGGAATACGGCGCACATACGGCTTATTATAATTCCCTGAAAACCGTTAACCCGCAGGTCAAAAGCAATAGCAAAGCGGACAGCATTATCAGTTACGCCCAGCAAATTCCGGGACAATTTGACCACCTCAACGGGCTAAGTGGCTTAGATAAAGATAACCAGGCTTATATCGCGAAAGTTGAAACTAAGGTGCTGGACGAATGCGATAAGGATCTAAACGAACTGGAATTGGTGATAACATTCGGTCAGGCACAAATGAGCGATGACGAGCGTATTAAACGGCTGAATGACATATACCACCGGATGAAAGACAAGTACGCTTTCACCCAATCCTTTTGTGGCCAGGTGCGGATGCTCTTACTCCAGCGTACTCGTGAATTACAGGATATTCAAACATTAGGGAGGTTTTATGAAAATAATTAAAGACTTATTAAAGCCCTCCCTACCGGGGAGGGTTTGGGTGGGGCTGCTTTGCTTTTTCTTTTGCGCTGTTGGTTTTCAGCCTGCAAAGGCCCAGATATCTACCGGGCAGGATATGCAGCAGTTATTATACGATATTGAAAAGCTAACGCAATTCAAGGCGATCCTTTCGGATATGCAGCAGGGCTATTCCATTTTAACACAGGGCTACCAGCAGGTCAAAGACCTGTCGCAAGGGAACTTTAACCTGCATTCCGTTTTTCTAAACGGCTTATTGCAGGTCAATCCGGAAGTCGCCAAATATGCGCGGGTAGCAGATATTGTCGCCAACGAGGTCAGCATCCTGTCGGAATACAAAAAAGCCTATAAGCAATTTCAAAACAGCGGGACCTTCAACGCGGATGAACTGGATTATCTGGCCAAAGTTTATGCGCAGTTGACCAGCGCTGCGCTCAATGATGTGAACGATTTGGCTAACATCCTTACCGCGTCCAAATTACGCATGTCGGATGATGAACGCCTGTCGGCCATAGACCGGATTTACGCTTCAAACAGCGATAAGCTATCGTTTTTGCGGGATTTTAACCGGCGCGCCAATGTGCTGCTAATACAAAGGCAGCAGGAACAGAACGAGGTCAATAACTTAAAAACATTGTACCCATGAAAAAGAAATTTTTTCCAATCAGTATTGCCAGTCTGCTACTGCTACTTTGTAGTGCCACTGGTGGTTACGCCCAGGATATTACGTCCAGCCTCAAAGGGATGCAGCCGGTACTCGACAACGTGTACAACCAGATGATACCGATGTGCAGCAACCTGATTGATGCGGCGCGGGGCATAGCGGGGTTTGCCGCCTTATGGTATATCGCATCGCGAGTATGGCGGCAGATAGCGCAGGCAGAGCCGCTCGACTTCTATCCTTTGTTGCGCCCTTTCGCTTTGGGTATGGCGATTATGCTGTTTCCGATGGTTATTTCGCTGATGAACGGCATCATGCAACCCATTGTGTCGGCAACCGACACGATGGTCAGCAATTCGGATAACAGCATCGCTTTATTGCTTAAGCAAAAGCAGGATGCCATTAAGCATAGTTCGACTTATCAAATGTATATCGGCGATGACGGCAATGGCGACAGAAGCAAGTGGTATGCGTACACGCATCCTGATGACCCGAACGACCAAAACGAGGGCACTTTTTCCAGCCTGGGCAATGATGTGAAATTTTGGATGGACAAGAATATGTACAATTTCAAAAACAACATCAAACAATGGATGAGCGAAATATTGCAGGTTTTGTATGCCGCCGCCATCCTTTGTATCAATACTTTACGCACCTTTTACCTCATCGTACTGGCCATATTAGGGCCACTCGTATTTGGCTTCGCGGTATTCGACGGTTTACAGCATTCACTTCAGCAATGGGTGGCACGCTATATCAATATCTTTTTATGGCTGCCAATTGCCAACATTTTCGGGAGTATTATCGGGCAGGTGCAGCAGCAAATGATCAAACTGGATATATCACAGATACAAAGCGCAGGTGATACGTTTTTCAGCCCGACAGATACCTGTTACCTCATATTTCTCTGCATCGGAATTGTGGGCTATTTCTCCGTACCAAGCGTGGCCAACTATGTGATTCATGCCCACGGCGGTAACGGCTTATTAAACAAAGTTACCAGTGTGGCCGCGACCACGGTAAGCATGGCACCAGGTGCCGCCGCAGTTGTAGGCGACCGTGCGGAACAGGCCCGAAGTAATATCCTGAACGCACCTTCCGACTTTATGAAAGGCTGGAACAGCACAGGTAATGATCATCAAAAAAATAAATTGGAGGGCAAGTAATATGTTTCAGCAATTCAAAAATATAGACACGGCCTTTAAGCATATTAAGCTGTTCAGTATCTTTTTATTGATAGCTAATGCGGCTACAATGTGCTTTTGCATTTATAAAAGCTATGCCATCGTCAACCAGGCAGAAAACAGGGTGCATATCCTATACAACGGCAAGGTACTGGAAGCTATCGCCTCAGACCGTAAAACAAACCTGCCGGTAGAGTTGCGCGACCATATCAAAACTTTTCACGAGGACTTTTTTACGCTGGTGCCGGACGATAAACAGATCGATGCGACCGTAACCAAAGCCTTGTATTTAGCCGATGGCAGCGCTAAGGCCGCCTACGATAATTTAAAAGAGGCCGGTTATTTTAACAACCTCATTTCCGCCAATATCAATCAGCAAGTCCAAATAGACAGTATCCGCCTGGATATGGACAGCTATCCTTATGCCTTTACTTGTTATGCCACGGAAAAACTGGTGCGCTCAACGAGTACGGTTACCCGCAAACTCATTACACAGGGTAAGGTCAGCGACCTCAAAACAGAAACGGATAATAACCCGCATGGCTTTCTGATACAGGGATGGGAAATACTGCAAAACAACGATGAACAGCTAAAAACAACCACGCCATGAGGTTATTCAGGAAAAGAAAAACCGGGAGCCACTTTACAGGTAGGTTTAGCAATCAGGTTCAGCAATTGGCGGAACAAAAACAGCGCAAAGCAGCGGCTTATCTCAGCCGTAAAACGCAATACTGGAACCGCAGTTCCAAGATAACGGCTTTAGCCTTGTTCTGCCTTTTATTCGGCGGTTGTTGTTTGCTGTTGCTCATCAAAGCGATTATTCATTTTAACAATTAAGATATGACAACACAAGAAGAAAGAAAACGAAAAATGCTGCTCTTTCTGCCGCTTTTAGTCCTGCCGCTCCTGGCATTGGGCTTTTATGCGCTCGGTGGCGGCAAGGGTGACACGCAGTCGCAAACCGCGGCAAGCGGCAAAGGCATCAACACTGAATTGCCCGGCGCGAAGTTTCAAAAAGGCGAAGCCAAAGACAAAATGAGCTTGTATAATCAGGCACAGCGGGACAGTGCAGCAGGCAAATCAAAATCAGCGGCGGGGGCGTTTGCTGCTTTGGGTTGGGATACCGCTAAATACAGCCATTCAGCCACGCCTGCCAATAACGCATTGGATAACGAGGTCAAGATTAAAGAAAGGCTTGCCCAAATCAATAAGCAGATCAGCCAGCCTGTACCCATCGCTAAACAACTACCGGCCGATGAGGGGGCCAATGCCCGTTCAGCCGACCTGGAGCGTTTGGAAAAACTGCTGAAGCAAAAACAGCAAAACAGTGAACCCGACCCGCAAATGGCACAACTCAGTACCATGCTCGATAAGATCATGCAAATCCAAAACCCAACTTTAGTTAAGGATAAGCAGGAACCCAGTAAATCCACAGCCGGGGATAGCGCATTTAAGGCGATACCCGCTATGATTGACGGCAACCAGAAAGTAGCGCCCGGCGGGGTGGTCAAATTACGTTTGCAGGACACTATTAAGTTCAACGGCATTATTATACCTAAAGGGCAAACCGTTTTCGGTTCATGTTCGGTAACCAACCAGCGGCTTTTACTGGATATTAAGAATATCCGTTTGGGTACAGCCATTATCCCCGTCAATTTCACCGTGTTTTCGCTGGACGGCATGGCGGGCATTGCGGCGCCGGAAGCCGAACTCGGCGAGGCGGCGGGCAGCGGGGCAAACGGGGCGCTCGAAAACATGCAGTTCCTGTCGGCGGATTACAGCCTCGGCACACAGGCGGCGACGGCGGGCATTTCGGCGGCAAAAGGATTGTTGGGTAGGAAAGTCCGGAAAATACGGGTAAAGCTTAAAGACGGTCAAACAGTCTTGCTACGCATTAACAAATCATAGCATGGAACCGAACGATACACCGGAACAAAGCATCATCGGAATGCTGGAAGACGCCCAGGATGTCGGGATGACCTACGTGGTGTTCGGGCCGAAGGTTGAGCAGCTTTATTTTTTTGACAGGGCGGGCGATGCGATGGAATTTACAGCAGCCACCAACCGGCAGGGACAATTACCCTGGTCGGCTGTTTCCCTGCCACTGCAATATATGACCATTGAACAAATGCTTTCCGAATTACAGAAAGCAAATCCATTAACCATAAACGAAATTGAAATGAACAGGAACAATGCAGAAAACATTCGCGAAGAAATGAAGAACCTGCGCTTCAGCCAAAAAGCCATTGACGAGGCGCAGCAAAAAATGGAAAAAGGCTTGCCGGATTTTACCGTGAACGATAAGATAAACGGCAACAAAGGGCAGGTAGATATTACCACCCATTTCAGGCAATCCGGTCAATCGGATAATTATTACCTGAATAAATTCGTGGTAGCCCTGAATACGGGCAAGGCTTTGGAAGAGGGACAAAAATATATGGTCATCTCACCCAATGAACAAGCACCGGGCAAGAACCTGGTGAAGTCTTTTGAAAACGTGACCGAGGCCATTGATTTCTTTAAATCGCAAAAAGGCAATAGCGAATTAGCTGCCGGTAAAGATGCCGCCAGTAAGGTAGAACTGGCTAAAATGGAAGAGGGCAAGATCAATTATGTAGCTAAAGATTTCCAGCGCACTTTCCGTACCCCCGCTCAAACGCAAACATTCTTTGTTGACCGCGGCAGAGGTTTTACGGCTGAACAGGCGGCCAATCTGATACAGGGCCGTTCAGTTTATAGGGACGACTTATTGAATTTAGCGGGCCAGCCCTATGCTGCCTGGGTAAAACTGGACTTTGACAGTCCGAAAGACCGTTACCAGAACTATACCACCAACCAGTACCATGTACCATCTTATGGTTTTACCACCCATGAAGCCTTAGATAAGTACCGTATTAAGGAAATGGATGACCCTAAAAAACAGGAGTCTGTTATGCATTCCATAGAAAATGGTAACCGTCCGCTGGTAACTACCGTTAAAGATGGGCAGGACGTAAAACTGCATATTGAGGCCGCACCCCGTTTCAGGCAGATCAACTTTTTCAGGGAAGACGGTAAACCGGAAAAACGCGAACAGTTTTTAAAAGAACCTAAACTGGAGCAGTCGCTGCAATTAAATAAGGGCAAGGAAAAAGAGCAGGAACAGGGAATGGCCGTATAATCTGTAAATTAATCTTTGCAGGCTTTCTAAAACGAACAATATTATTCACTTTAAATAAATTATCATGGAACAGATCACAAAATTAAAAGAACTCATCGCCTCGGCAGAAGCCGATGCCAGCAAATTTTTTGAAAAAGACAACGGTGCTGCCGGAACCAGGTTGCGCAATACGATGCAACAATTAAAAGCCACAGCACAACAAGTGCGCACAGCAGTAACGGATAAGAAAAACGCAAAATAGCACCGTGAATCCTTACAGCAATTTACACTGACTAACAAAGAGCCGGGGGCAATACAACCCGGCTCTTTTTGTTATTTACTAACAACGTTTTAATTACTGCCCTACCGACCTTAAATTTACATGTACAAATATTATATGAACGATACACCCGACTACTCCATTGAAAATATTTATACCCAGGTCGGGCAGTATGACCGGTATGCTATTTTCCAGTTTTATCCCGGTTCCGCAGCGTATCAATCATATGGCTCGACAGTGTATGGTGATGTTCTTTATACGCCATCAGAGCGTGAACGGCTGAAAACTGTTATACAGTCAGATAATGATAATCACAGCAATGGTCAAGTATTTTTAAAAGGTGCGTTACGTAATAAAGAATTAAATGCCCAACTGAAAACTATTGGATTTCAGGCCAGCGATATTAGCCATTTGAGTACTATGGACATCGATTCGGTAAAGAATGAATATGACAACCGCACCACCAAACGAATACCCCACACGGTCAACATTGATTTTGAAAGCGGAAGCTTTAGTACAGAAAAAGCATTAGAATATATTTATGACAGCCGATTATCATCCGGGCCGCCACTGATCCCATACGAGCAGCAAAAACATATCACGCTAAAATACCTGTTTGACAAGTCATCTGTAACTGAAGATGTTTTTCAAATGCATTTATTCGATCCGGCAACTGGGTATTTTTTTAACGATGTAACCATTACTGTATTTAAATTTTTTCATCGTGAAATGCCATCTGATATTAAGACCCGATCAATCTTTTTTCAGGCTTTAACGAAACGTAGAAACGAAAGAATAAAGATCATTTGTAAACAGTTAGGTATCGCCAAAAAGCACTTAGATACTTTCAAAGCAGATAACCCGCAAGGTTACGCTGAACTGATGCAAGTTGTGATCGGTTTTGAACCAGAAACGATCCCCGTTTGGGGATGGCGGCATTCCATTCATTGGGACTTTGACCGGTTTATCCATATCTATCTCAGACACTATAAGGACTTTCTGATCAAAGGCTCTTCAAAAGGCCAGGGTACAAACTTCCAGTACCGGTATAAAGATATTCGCAGGGTGATCGAAATCGTATTGAAAAATAATAAAGAAGCCATTGAGGCAAAACTTGATGCAGGAAGACCTTTTGATTTATATGATGAACAAGGCTATTATTATAATGGTGATTACTATACCTTTCGGGTTGATAAAAATGGCCGGTTGATGCAATTCCACCCGCATGAAAAATCTAATATTACACTCTCTTAATTTTACCTGTCACCATGAGCTATATTAGCGAATTTTTTAAAGGTATGGGATTTGTCGTTGACACTGTTCCTGACCAATTGGATACCCCGTTTGTCGATGTCTATCGCATACAAAACGAGACACCACCAATATTTGCTTTTTTTCGCTGGCGGTCAGCAGAAAATAACCAGCCTTTTTTTCAATCCATCCAACGACAATTAAAGTCGATACTCAGGAAGGGCATTAAGTTTGATAAAGAACCCTATGACTATGATCGACTAAAGCAATTTGTCGAAACCTTTTATCCCCGGCTTTTGCCGGAAGAGAAACTGGATAGTGTTTTAGAGTATGTAGATGGCCTATCTTCTTATGAAGGAGAAGCAATTATCCTTAAAATACCCGATGATAACCGGGCGAATGAATTTTATTTTACAGGGGCTGCCGAATGGCTGTTCTATCTTGATACGGCTATTGGTTTGAAATTGATCCATAGCACGGCGGACTTCAAACCAGCGGGCGAACCCACAAGGTATAACTTGACAATAGAGGGGCTATCCCGCCTACTCAAACTAAAAGAAAAGAAAGACTCTCGTTATTGTTTTGTAGCCAGCGCCTTTAACGATGAAATGGATGGCGTATTCGCTGATGCCATTGCCCCGGCTCTCCGGCAATGCGGTTTCGAGCCATACCGAGTTAAAGATGAAACCATTGCGGCCGATGTTACGATCAATGATGCTATACTTTCAGGTATTAAAAAGTCTCGTTTTACTATAGCTGATTTTACCTATAACCGTCCTGGAGTATACTTTGAAGCAGGATTTGCGCTTGGCCGCGGGCAGCAAGTGATTTATCTTTGTAAGAATACCGATATGGAACACCTGCATTTTGACACCAATCATTACCAACATTTGGTTTGGTCAGATGCCGAGGACCTTAAAAAGCAATTAATAGATCGGATAGGTGCCTATATCGATTAAAGCACCTATTCATCACTTTGAATTTAAAACAACCTTAACGAAATCCGCAGCGGTGACCAACCGGCCCTCCGGCAAATTTTCGATAATATCTGGTTCGGCCGCATTATTCAAGTAATGTGCGACAGTATATGTTTGGCTAGTGACATTAACTTCCTGAACAACAGCTTTGCCGGCTGGGGGCTTGCCATCGGTTGCTAATAAAATGACTTCCTGATTTTTTTGATATTTCATGTCAACAAATTTAGGAGTTTTAATCAATTTTTCCCCCGCTAAATACCGCCCATTAAGTCAGCAGTTCCAGCAGCTTCGTTCCTCAGCCGCTTCACTGTATTCTGGCAATGTGGGCATCGTTCCTCTGCCCACATTGCCGGTTTTCCCCTTTTTCATGCGCTATAAGTTTTTTTATCTCCATTCATTTTCTCGACTGGCTTTTTCGCAAGCAAATTTCTGAACGGCGGGACTGAAATGCCAAGACCGGTGCCCTGCGGGTTTGCTGAAAAAAAATCTTCCCTGCCCGCGAAGCGGGCGAGGTATTTTTTTTCGCAAAGTCTTGTCCTTCAGCCCGCCGTGTTCAGGTGAGGGCGCTTACAAAAAGCCACCCGAGGCTGCAAGCCGAGGGGTGCTGATTAAAAAGCAAAACGGAAATGGACACACGGAAAAGCAGAGCGCCCCCCGGCATGACGGAACACACAGACCGCCGACCGTCACAGGGATTTAAAGAGAAATTAAGTATTGAACAATTTAAAATTTAGAAATCATGAAAACGACAGTAATAGGAAGCGATAAAGCTAAAAACGACAAAGACGTAAAAACCAACATCCGCCCAAGCCTGACAGGAAAGGAGGCGCAAAATGAAACTGTAAAGGATAAAGAGCCTGCACAAAATCCGCAAGACGAGAAAGTTAAAGTTACCGAAGTTAAGGCAGGCGATACCGTTAATATGGATAACCAACCCGTTAAGCCTACGGATGCCCCCAAAGCCGAAGAAGTAAAGCAAAGCGAAGAAGCCAAGCCAAGCAAAAAGGAACTGAAAGAGCAATTTATTGCGCAACAGGAACGCAAGTTGGCCGAAACCGTAAAAATTGTTGAAGTATTAGGAAAGAAAATAGCGCAAAAAAACAAGTTGGAAAACACGATTGCCAATTTGGACAGCTTTACCGTTACGCAAAGCGATGATAAAGACGATATGGCAAGCGACAGCCGTTTTGCACGTTGCGAGTTGGTTATTTCCGACGATGATGGCAACGAGTTTGTAACGAAGAACCCTTTCATTATTGCTTATGTCGCACAGGAAGTTAAACAGCTTTGTATCGACAAACTGGCAGAGGTAGAAGCAAGTATCGTAATACCTGCATAAGTTAATTAATGGGCGATGCCCTGTGTATCCAACGTACATAGGGCATCTTGCTTAGATGGTATCATCTTAATAGCCAACACAATGTTAGAAATTTTCATCGAGTTAACCAACCAAATATTTTGGGATGGTTATGCACAACAGTTAGCAACAGATAACCCCGCAGTTTTCCAATTGGAGTTTAACGAGTTTCTGAACACCTATCAATAATTGAAGCCATGAAAGACACGATCTATTTGCTCATTAAGGTTACGGTTGAAACGACCCACTCCAATATATACGATGCCATACGGGAGTTTCAAAGCCTAACGGAATATTCCGTTAGCAGTACGCCAAACGTAAAGGTTTTAATAACTGAAATTATGGACTTAACTAAAAGCGGTAAAGTATGAAATGGTTTAACGACTGTGGGACGCTTGAGGAAGTCAAGGCGGCCTACAAAAAACTGGCCAAACAGTATCACCCCGACTTAGGGGGTGATACCGTTACCATGCAAGAAATCAACAAAGAATATGCTTTTGCTTCTGCCAAAGCTATCAAGGGGGCTAACCTATCCGAGGAAGAAACGGAAACCGAAATATTATCGTCCGAAGCATACCGTAACGCTATTGAGAAAATTATCCATTTGGACGGCGTTACCATTGAGTTAGTGGGTTACTGGCTTTGGGTTACAGGCAATACCTACGCAGTCAGGGCAACGCTAAAAGATGCAGGATTTTTATTTGCCCCTAAAAAATTAGCCTGGTATTTCCGTACAGCCGAGTATAAAGTTTCAAAAGGTGGTAAAAAATCACTGGATGAAATCAGGAGCAAATACGGTAGCGAGGTTTTGAACGATGAAAAACCGAAGCGCAATTATATTAATCAAAAAACTTACAAGCCATGAGTTACATAGTAATTGAAATGTTCGGTGGGCCCGAGTACGCTATCATCGCAACTGATACAGACGGTAATAATTTAGTATTTGAAAACCGTGAGGATGCCGAAAGGGAAGCATCCGACTGCCAAGATGGATTGGTAGTTGAAATATAAATTCACTATTGCCCGTCCAATAGCCGCCCAAAATCCCGGGCGGCCCCTTGCGGGGCCTTAAGTGCCCTTTTAACTATTTTATGAAGACCTTAATTGATCTTGTTTTTAACTGTTCAAATTTAAATATCAGTCGAATTTTAATCCTCGAAAAATTCCCAAGGCTCGAAATCTAATTCCCGGCCATTTGATAATTTACAAGAAGAATAAGTAAGATCATGGCGTTTCTCTTTATATATTTTCGCTATCCGGTTTTTTGCCTGTTCCGGTGTTCTCGTCCCAAAAAAAATTCCCGTAAGGCTTTCGATAGGATAGTGTTTAATTCGTTGCTCCGGTTCTTGTGGTAAATCTAGATTTATTGAAATTGCACGCCATTCTTTTTCATAAGACCACGGCAATGTCTTAGTTGCAAAAACATTTTCGAGTTGATATGCGTAGGGATGCCATTTACTTTTTGACAAACCTATTAAGTCACAATCATATTCATTTTGGAAGACAGGAGCAAACTCAAAAAAATTGATATGCGGTTGAACGTCTTTATAATCTACCGCCCTTATACGATCTTCAAATAGGAAAACCTCTTTAATACCTTTGCAAAAGCCATTTTCGTAAGCGCCTTCCGTTATCCGCCTCTTACCTTCCTTTTCGTAAGGAAATTTACCGTGATTTAGCGTGAACTCAAGGCATATACCAGTATGTCTGCTGGCGTAATGCGACCACATTAAGAAATTTGCCGGGTCTTCCGAAAAACAAGTAGTATAGCTGTTTTGAAGAAATTTTTGAGTGATCCTATTAATCTCAGTAATAAATTTATTGATGTCAAAATTAAAGCCCATAGGACGTGATGAGCTTACATTGCTAATCTGGTTTATAACCTCATCTAAAGTTACTACCGTACCTGGATGGCTTATTTCTGAAAGTGATTTAAAAAGATTAGTTTTAAAATCATTCCGCTCAGTGTCGTTGTCATTAAAAGCTAATAATCCCTGGTTATTTAACCGCTCTACATCCGTATAATCTTCTTCATGCAATATTAATGTGGTTTTAAAAAGCATGAACATCAATGCTTCTAACTGATCTTCATTTTCTATTGAAAAATCCATCCTTGCGCTCAGATCGAATGGATCATTTAGCTCGATATACGATGCGAAAAAAAGCTCCTGATAAAAAAGTTCTTTAAATAAAAACTCAGAAAGTGGGCGGTATTTATAAAGTTTTAACATGGTTTAGTTTACAGCAGATATTATTGCATTGGCTTCGGTTATTATTCGTCTTTGATCATTTGCGTATAGTCGGTAGATGCTATCTGACTCGCAATACTTGCTGGTATAATATTGTCATATAGAATTTTAGATATTATTCCCCCGTAAATTGTGATTTTCGTACCGTCGTCTTTGGATACAGAAATTGCCCGACCGTTCACTTCAAAAAGTCCCTCAATGTTCTTATTTGTTTGTTTTAATCGCATGGTTTCTTTTTGTGAAAGCCACTTCGCATTTAATCCAAACCTATTGAACTCATCAATTAACTCATCGCAATTTAACGCAATAATAACTCTTACCCTACCGGTTAAAATATCGATAATAAAATCAGGCGAAAGAGGCTTCGAAAACAATGGCTCTGATAACTGATCTATGATGCTCTGCCAGTCCACCAATATAAAATTTGGCGTTTTTTCTTTTACAATATGTTCAATTGCAAATTTAGCCATCAAAAGCGCGTCATCTTTATACATTCCAATGTGCACGCCACCAGGTAAATACTGATAGGCCCAATTCTGTGTATTAAGCGTTTCTTCCATCTCACCCAACACATCATTATAGTAAACCGAATCAACGGCTGGGGTTGGTATATGTATGTATTCACCTGTCGCCGGGTCAATACCTTTATCATTATTGACTACTTCTTCAAATTGCATTCCCCGCTTCCGCTGCCTAACATTCCTTTTAATTTGTTTTGCAGTATGCTTATCAAATTTTTCTTCTAATTCCGCTTCATTAAGTGTATCCTGTTTGATGTTGACATTATCTAAAAAATCGGAAACTTCCTTATTAACTTTGCCCTCTTTCAATTCCACAATTTTTACTTCTCCATTTGAAAACACAAGCATATCACCTATATGTATAAAGCTGCTTAAATCGGATATAAATGCAAAATCATCAGGGTTCTTATTGATCTGATCTACAATTGCCTTTGTATGAGAAAAATTTGAAAATTCTAAAAAACTATTTCCTTGTTTTCCGATATGTAATCTTCGCATTACATGTATTCGGCCCCCGAGTAGTTGATAAGCTATACCATCAGCAATGTGAGACAAAGCAGACAGCCGGGTTTCAACTATTTGAAGATTATTTTCAAGTTTTTTCTGCTTCTCTTTGTTGCGTTCAGTCCGGCTGACTTTTAAATCTTGATTGAAAGTGCGATAAAGTGATTGATAATATTGAATTTCGTCAATCAAAAGTTCTTGTGCCAATTTGAAACCTTCATGGCATTTTTGGAAGAATATTTTTTTGACTTTTGCACTCGCTGTTCCTTCAGCAATTCTTAGCATTTTTTCGATGCCAAGAAATTCCTGACCATGTGAAAAGGCATAGTCGCTTATCTTTTTTAATTGATTTCTATGTTCTTCAAGTGTTTTCAATCGGCATAATTGTATCTATTAAAATTGCGAATTATTATTGATAAAGCCGCCGAAGGGTATTAAAGTGGTGTTCCCGTGTATCCTACTCCATTATGACCAAATAGATGAGCTTCCTGAAAATATTGTAGAATTGAATCCTGTGGCTATAGCTTTTGGCTGCTGAGCGGCTGGTTTAGAGATCAGGCAGAATAATAATATCAATAGTGCGTACAGACAAATGACCACGATTGCTCTTTTATAATATGCCTGGGCCAGTGTCAGATAATCCACCTTTTCATCGATAGTAGCAAAATTACTTTTTGTTTTTCTCCTGACAGTTAGCATCAAATGTTTTTTATATTCATCTGAACCTCCGGCATGATTCAAATCTTTAAAGCCCAAAACGGCGTAATTGCCTCTTTCCAGCGCTTTTACTGAATACCAAACCGTACAAGCGGTATAAACTGTCAAGACAAATGAAATTGCAACGGAAGCAATAACCGGCCACGACTTTTCAGCATTGCCCGTAAGCACGGTATTTGATGCCACCACGAGTGTGGTTGCAATACTTATCGTACTCAGAAACAAGGTTGCTTTAGATTCAATCGTTTTTCGCCGCTCCTCTTCGCTGTCAGCAAACTTACTCATCAACTCGAAGGCTTGATCCAGGTTTTCTGATTCTACCAGTACGGTTTCCTCTGGTGGAACGACAGTTTGGTCTGCCTCAGACTGATCCGGCTCTATCGGATCGTCCAGCAAGGGCCAAAAAAATTCACGTACGTGGTACCGCCAAGTTTTGTTCGAAGAGTTCTGTGATGCCATGTGAAATATTTAAGTTAAGCCGGTTTTCGATCCACGCCCATTGGCCGTTTGGATTAATTTCTAAAAAAATATAGTTGTCATTCTTGTCGAGAATAAAATCGATAGCCCCATAATTTAACCCGAGCATTTTTACCAGTTGGATACATTGGTCTTCTATTATCTTAGGCAAATCGATTGCGGAGTGATCTAATAATTTGTTTGTCTGGCGCCAATCCACCTGACTGTCTTTTGCTTCCTGTGAATGAATCTTGGCGGCAAATGTTTTGTCGCCAACTACAGTAACCCGAATGTCTGCTTTTTTTTCGATCAATGGTTGAAGATACACCGGGCAGGATCTGATCCGCCCGACATTATCTTCGGTAATATCCACCTTACTGGTAAAAATTACGCCTTCTTCATCATCTTCGCCTTGCACTAAGCCGGATTTGATTGGTTTGATAATGCATGACCGATCATGTTTATTAAAAAACGCTAATGCAGCTTTCGGATCACTGGTCACTAACGCGGCCGGCACAGGAAATCCCAGCCGCTTGGCAACCATCAATTGGTACATTTTATTTTCTGCATTTCTAATGGCTTGCACCTTACTTATCCAGAATGCGCCATCTAAAATTTTATATAGTGCTTCTAAAGTATAGGCCAGCTCCGCGAATGTAAAGTTTCGTTCCCCCGCCGTAAGCTCATTATAATTTCGATTAATTTCCGGTCTGCGGTAATAAACGCCGGTCACAGTTGACAGGTCTATCGTGATACCTGCTACCGTATCTGTGAGGAGGTACTCCCCAGACTCGAAATTAAAATTCACTTCGACAAACCGGCCAATTGTTTCTGTATTTAGACGATAAAAAGGCAAATTCCTTTCCGTGAGCCGCTTAATAATAAAATCAGATGTAATGTCGGTTTGATTAGTTATGACTAAAATGCTCATCGTCCTGTTCCCTTTGCACTCTAGTTTTAGTAATTAGCTCCATCAAAAGGTCTGTGCGCTCGTCATCTCTTTCACGGGCCACCAGAGTTTTGGTCGATAGCTCCAGTAGAGAAAAATGCTCATCGTCGCTTTCTCTTACTTCTTTTGATTTAGTCATCAATTCCACGTCGCCGGGATTCGCATCGATGAATGGTTTATTAACGCCGCCTATTTTTATCACATTTAGGCTTTGTGCACCATCATATTCATAACAGATTGGGAGATCGTCTTCTGATCTCGAAACTTGATAGTCTAAAATTAAAGGTCTCATAATTAATAAGGTTTTCCCAAATATAACAAAAGGATACTGCAATGGCTATTCTCAACAATGCTGACAACTTAATTTCGATTCGATATTGAATTTCTCTTGCATTTATTAATTCGCTTTCCTATTTTCGTTATAGGAATCGAGCGCCCCAGTTGTGAGTGGCTGAAACGCGAGGTAAATCAATAATTGACAAGTCATAACAGCAAATTTTGTTAAACCGCTGGCATGGTTGTCTTTAAACACTCCCGACAACTATAAAGTCCAGCAATTAACAATAGTTGCTATGAAACTTGAAATTACAAAAGCTTGCGCGGATTCCTTACGCGCCTTCACCCAAAACAATTACGGTATCCAACTTAAATCGTCCCATGCACATGAACTTGTGGCGGCTTATTTTGGCTATGCTTCTCGTGCTGCGATGCTCGCAGACGAAAATTTTTCCATTAGTAATTTAACCGATGCTGAAATCATCATCCTGAACCCTCCAACGCTTTTCGTCGATCAACGCCTTAAAACTTTGGAAAACTTGCCTTCAGAACTTCCGGGTAGCGATATTCTTGCTGAAGGCGTTTACGCTCCCATTGTCGCCGATGAACAATTTTCAGGGAAAATATGGTCGAACCTTCATGACGTCGCGATGGCGTTAACCGAGGAACGGGCACAAACGTTTGAAATGTTTGGCAACGACCTAAAAGGAACAGACTCAATTGCTGACCTCGTTATAAAAACGACGGAATACGATGTTTTAATGACTGTAACGTTTAAGTACCCTGCAAATGCAAATAAGCAGCTAAGACATTCGGCGGTTGAGATAATACTCTCCCATATCGCAGGTGGGATAGGTTATAAAAAGACCAAAGTCATGCCAGTCTTTTATCATGGAAATTTTAGCGATCCAGACTTTGAATTAAAACACGGAATTACTTGGTCATAGCTTCTGTTTCCATGAGACTTTGCATTAAATACTAATACAATAAAGGTGTTCAAAAAATTCAGCATGTTGAGCTTTTTGAACACCTTTTATAAAAACAATAATGATAATTAGGGGATATTTTCGTCGCTGTTTTTCTGACGATATTTTTCCAAAATCCGATCTACGATCATCAGGAAGCCATAAATGTGTTTAAAAAATTCATCACTCACAGTACTTAGACAGAAATGCAAGTTTGTAATAGCTTGACTATCAACAACTTGCATTTCTTGTTTTTAAAGAGTTTTTGTCAATATCTTTGATAGAATGGCTCTTAGCAAAATTTCAACTTGTTAATCATCAACAACTTATAAACCAGAGGTGTTTCCATTCCCACCCCCTCTGTTTTGCTGTCAGTCGAACACTATAACTAATTAAATATCAATTATTTACAGCACTTAGGTGCTTCTTAATCCCATCCACCCATCTATTTTCCTTTGTTTGAACACCTTAACTCACTATAAACCAATCTCTTTCTTAATTATCTTAACAACTATTTCTACAACTTTATTTAACAACTCCTCCTCACTACCCGCATAGATATTTCTATCAATGAGTTTCTTTTTGATTGGACGATCTGCAATTCTTTTGGCTTTGCGGGTTATTGTTTTCATATTACTGCTTTTAGCCGTTAACCTACTTATGATCGTTCTAATCAACCACCAAAAAAAACTCCAAAATTGGTAAAACAACACATATTGCGCTAAAATGTGCTCCTGGGCACAAAAATACCCTTCCCTTTAATGGGTTCGGTGCCGAGTGCAATGGTAAAATCATCGGAAGGGAGATATTTGGCTTTGTAGCGCCTAAACACCGCATCCGGCTCAAGTACGCCATTGATAATAAAACCAGTACCGTTCAGGTGAAACGTTGGTAAGCTGCCGGGTTTGACAATTCCCTCACTAACTAATTGGCCGATGATTGACCGGACCAGCGCCTTGTTTTTAAAGGCTTGCGACGAGGTATCGGCATTTACGGTAAAGTTTTTAAGTAAAGATGCCCATTTCTTCGGGTCTTTCAACAAAGTTTGAACCAACCCGGGATATAGGTTTATATTAAAATTGGCTTGCGCCTGTTTTTGCCAATGCCGACCTGGCGTGGTCAGTACCTGTTCTCCTGTTTGCAGTTGCATGTTTTGGTTTTCGCCGCTCACGCTGACGATACCCGACCTCACCAGTATTTCCGTTTGGTTGCCGATCGTTTTGACGTTGAAAGAAGTGCCCAGTACATTAATCAGTATATCATTAACCCGGATCTGAAAAGGGCGCGCGATATCGTGCTTGACGTCGAAGAACGCTTCTCCTGTCAAAGTTACTTCCCGTATTTTGCCGGGTTTGAACGACAAGGATGAGTTTTTATTCAAGGAGATCAGTGAGCCATCAGACAGGCTATCGACCAATGGCTGATCGTTCGCATATAAATGGATCGTGGCTACAGAACGTTGGTAAAACCAGGTTCCCACAGCTAATAAGATCAGTATGCTTGCCGCTATGGCCAGCCACCTTCTGATGGGATAGACAGGCCTTTCTACATCTTCCTGTTCACCAATATGCTGCCTAAACCGCTCCCAGGCTTTGTCCTCATCGCCGAATACACCAGGTTTCAGCGCTTTACTTTCTTCAAAGAGTATGCGGTACGCAGCCAGCATTCGCTGATGGGATTCACTTTCAGCCAGCCAGCTTTTCACGGCCGCGCCTTCCGCTTCAGTAGTTTCTTCAGCCAGGTACCTGATCAGCAGGTCGTCGTCGATATGCGGGTTCTTTTCTTTCATTTGAACCAACGTTGATGAAACAATAAACTCAGTAACACTGGTAGGTAATCGGCCAGCTTCCTTCTTAATATTTTGAGCGCTTTGCTGACCTGGGCTTCCACGGTTTTGATAGATAAGCCCAGTTCCTCAGCGACCTCGCGGTATTTCAGTCCTTCGATGCGATTCATATAAAAAATTTTACGGCACTGTTCGGGCAGTTCGTTCATGGCTTTTTGCAGCCGCGTTTGCAGCTCACTTAATACCATTGGGTCGCTTGCCTTTTCTTCATTTTTCATCGCCGAACCATACTGTTCATAAGCCTTTTTATGTTTTTCGTGCTTCAGGTAGTTTAGGCATTCATTGTACACGGCTTTATATAAAAATGCCTTTCCTGAAATATGGATCGTCAGCTTTTCGCGTTTTTCCCAAAGCTTGTAAAACACCTGCTGCACCATTTCTTCTGCCATCACCTCGTCTCGGAGCATCACATAGGCATAGCGGAGCAGGCTTTGATAATATGTTTTAAAAAAACATTCAAATGCCGCTTCGTTGCCGGTACTGGCCAGTAAAAAAAGTTCCGCTTCGCTTTGCGCCACGCTCAAATATCGGGTTTATAAATTATCCGCTCGTTGAAAAATGCCCTTGCCGGTCTTTTCGCTGTTACCGTAATAAACCACATAATCAGGGGCGACGATATATTTCGCTTTAAGTTGCCGTTGCAGGGCTGCTTCTTGCTCCTTGCCGTTAACTGTCAGGCTTGTACTGGTTAGCATAAAGCTGGTGATCTCCGACCGGTCTTTAACAATGTTATTTTGAACGAGTGCCGAAATAATATCCCGGATCACTTGTTTGTTTTTGCCCTGTAGGGTCGATACATCATTTGGGCCTGGTTTAAGGATAGCCGACCAATGCGCCGGATCATTGATAATCGCTTTAACGATCTCGGGATGTTTACTGAGATCGATCAGGGTATCACCGTTTATTGCCTGTGGGCGATAGCTGATCTGGCCGTTTTTAACACGGCTAAGGGCCTCGGCGAGTACTTCCGGGTGCCTTTTCAAATCCACCGGGCCGGGGTTGGTTTTCGGGTCTTTTGCTTCCTGCGCATATGCCTGACCGTACAAGGCCAGACACATGATAATTGCATAAATTGACTTTTTCATTTTTGTATGATTTAATAATTTGGTAATGAGACAACTCAATTGGTTTTTACCCTTATGCCTTTGTTTAATTTTTTACCCGGCCCTGCTCATCACCCGAAGCACTACCGTTGTGGTTTCGCAGGTCTTTGATGGCCTTGCCAAAGCGGTATGTCAAACTGATGTTAAAACCGCGCGTATCAAAGGTGTTTTGATAAGCGGCCTCGGTCAATGGCAGACTGTTGTAGGTTCCGCTGTACTTAAACAAGCCCAGGAAATCGGTCAAAGTAAGCCTGGCCGAAAAACTGTTGGATATCTTTTTTTGGAATACCGCATTCAGACGTGCCACACCGGCCTGGTCAAATTGAATGTTTTTGGTTTTGGATTGGAAAAAGCCATTCAGTTCCGCATTCCAGCCTTTGCCCAATTTGAATTGCGTATTGCCGTTGAAATAAAACACGTTCCCGTAAATATCCCTTAATACGCTGTTGGATATCGCTTGTGTATGCTCAAATTTCACGCTGCCAAAACCGTTCAGGCCAAACCATTTGACGGGGTTCCAGCTACCGCTTACAGATACCCCGTCAAACCTGTAAAACCCCACGTTTTCAAACGTGCTGTACAGGATACCGTTCTGCAGGAAGTTGACCACCTGGATATCTCCTGTGGTACTGCTGTGGGTGAGTTTAAAGGTAATGTTGTTTTGATACGTATACGATAATTCCAAGCTTTGTGCATATGATGGCCGGAGGTAGGGGTTACCGGCATCATAATTAAACTGGTCCTCGGGAACAATGAACGGGTTCAGGTCCTGGTAATACGGGCGGTTAATACGCCGGCCGTAATTGAAGCCGAACTGATTGTTGCCGACCGAGTCCAACTTATATTGCAAATAAATTGTGGGGAACAAACCGGTATAGCTTCGGTTGAAGGATGAATCCTTCGCCAGAGCATTACCCAATTGGTGCCCTTTTGAAACTGTATTCTCAGCCCTCAAACCCAATTGTGCTGAAAAATGCTTCCAGTCTTTGCCGGCATTGATATAAGCCGCATTAATGTTTTCGTCATATAAAAAATGGTTGGTTTTGGTATAATCGGGCTGGGTTGTGTTACCAACGGTATTAAAATAATTAGCGGTATTGTCGGTATGGGTAAAGCTGGTTTTTATACCGGTTTCCATTTTAATCCGATTTTTAAACGGGTGAGCATAGTCTGTTTTAAAAGCATAGATATCAATATTATCCGGCAGTAACCCCGTTTGTTTGCTTTGCGCAATAATTTGCTGATGGGGCAGAACAGTGCGGTTATCGAATGATTGATTATCTGTGATTCTGAAAAAGTTATAGTCAAAATCGGCGGTTAGTTCATGCCCCTTTTTATCATACTGGTGCCTGTAATTGAAATTGGCATGCCCGGTTTTTGAATTGTGCTGATTAGTAAAATACTGGTTGACGGTCGAATCAGGCGAGCCGCTCTGCCCGGAAAAAGTATTGCTGGTTTGGCCGAGGTTGGTTAATGGCCGGTTAACACCGCCGAATAAAATACCGATGGTCGTTTGATCAGATTGGTAATAATCCAAGCCCATTTGTGGCGCCAGGGTATAACCTTTACCGTGGGTAAAGTTTTCCAGCACATAAGCACTTGTCATGGTTCCGTTCGGGTTTAGGTACTGCCTGTTTTGCTCATTACGGGATGAGTAATTCTGCTGGTTATTACCGATGTTGCCATACAGGTTAAACTTGCCGCTTCGGTAATTAAAGTTGAATCGTTCCTCGGTCTTTCCGTAGCGCCATTGGCCAAATAATCCGGTAAGGCCACCGTTAAACCCTTTAACTTTGTTCTTCTTCATGCGGATATTGATGATACCGGCGCTGCCGGCTGCGTCGTATTTGGCCGGTGGGTTGGTCATCAACTCGATCTGGTCCAGCGCGCCTGATGGCAGCGATTGCAGGTAGGCCACCAGGTCTGCCCCGGTCAGATAGCTTTTCCGGTCATCAATATAAACAACTACGCCGGACTTACCTTCCAGGCTGATCGAACCATTCGGGTCAACCAATATGCCGGGAGATTTCTCCAACACGTCCAATGCGGTAATGCCCTGGTTGGTTGCCAATGCATCTACATTAATCACCGTCCGGTCGATCTTACGTTCTATCAGAGGCCTTGTGCTGCTGATGGTCACCACTTTTAATTGGGTAGCTGCAGACTTTGGGAGTGTGATCTTCCCGATGTCAATAGGCTGCGTACCAGACATATTGATCAACTTGCTTTGTTGATGCAAGTATCCGATAGCGCTAATGTTTATTTTATAGCTTCCGGCCGTAACCGTCTGGAAAACAAAACGCCCATCATTTCCCGTAACGGTAGCCTTGACCGGCAAAGAATCCATGGCGTTGAGGAGGCTAACCGTCGCAGCGGCGAGCGGTTTTCCGGTAATGTCGATGACCAGGCCTGACAGACCACTGCCGGTTTGAGCGGATGCGGAAATGGTATAAAGGAATAAACAAAGGGCGAAGATTTTTCTCATGGGTAAAATTTGTCCCTGAGACAACTGAACCCGCGCTTACCCTTACGTCAAAGCCACAATTTTTATATAGCTGCAAAATATACATAGCCGTTCGCTGCGTGGCGTGAAGTGAAGAAGATTAAACTTTTTTAATATCAATATGAGTGTTCAAAAAATCCCCCATGTTAAATTTTTTGAACACCTTTATTAAAAAAAATCCCGCAGCTATTCGCTTTTTTTATCTAAATTTTTCGCCGCATATTTTACTAAAATCCGCTCTACAACTACCAAGAAGCCATAAATGTGTTCAACTAATTTCCCAGTGTCGGTACTTTTACAAATCGTAAAAGTTAATAAAAGCCTTTAAATCGTTGATTTAGAGGCTTTTTTATTTTCACCCCACTACACAAAATCACCAAAATCAGGCAAAAATGCACATAATCTCAGTGCATGTTTCGGTGCGTGTTTTTTATCTGAAAAAAACACGCACTGAAAATCTTATAAACAGCTAATTTACAACATATTCATGGCGCTAACATCTTGATTTGCAGGTACTGTAAACCGACATTTGTTAACCCTTTAACTGCAGTATTATGTTGAAAAAAAGCCTTAACCTGCTGTATTTTCTTAAAAACACAGGAGACGAACCAAAAAAGTTCATTTATTTAAGGATTACGGTCGATGGAGTCCGTGTACAGTTACAGAAAATAAAACGGGTTCCATTACCAAATTGGCTATTCATTATCTAAACGCAAACAGACCTGACAGTTTTTATAAGTTAACCGGCGAAGGGTTCAGGAAACACATAAGAATAAAACCTTTCCTTTTCAATTATCTAATTTTTGCTACTATCTATATTACATACATTTAAAAAATTAACATCTATGTTAACTTCCAGCGAATATCAAAAATCAACAAAATTCAAGTGCGTTAATCGTAGCGTCTTTTTTTTATAAAAAGGACGCTATAAGGCTCGAATTTGGCAGTATCATAATTTAATATTTCCAATATTATTTAACCTTAATTATTGATGCTTTTTTAAATTGTTCAGAATAATATTACCAACAGTTCACACCTACCCTAATGCTTTTCAGCGCTTAACTTTTTTGCTGTTCCCAGTTCAGGATCAACACCTTCCAGGTATTGCCTGATGGTCGGTTCTACTGCAAGATCCGGCATGACGCCACGCCCAACAGGATTGCCTTTTTTGGGGGTTGACACCACGAATTTTAAGATGGGGATAGATATTTCAAGCCCTGTATTCGGGAGTTGAAGGCTGATTCGATACCCGCTGGTATTGCCGTAATAACCGCCACCGGTTTCTTCACCGATGAAGACAGCCGGAGTATAATTCCTCATCAAAGATCCGAATTCAGAGCCGCCGGAATAAGTAAGCCCGCTGGTAAGGACAAAGATCCGGCCCGTATAAGGGGCAGGCTGCGGTTTTTCATGTTCTTCGATACCGGGTTTACGCAGGATACGCCCATCACCGGCCAGGTAGTGTTCTGCCTTTAATGCACTGTCTAAGCCAAGCCAACCATTCCTGTAATCCGTATCGGAGTAAAAGGAATAATGAAAAGCCGAGGCTTGAACGGTTTCATATTTTACATAATCCTTGCTGATCATAAAAGACAACAGGTAATCTTCATAACCTTCGGTGCCACCGCCATTGCGTCGTATATCAATAATGAGATTATTGACACGCGAGGCGCTGATACGGGAAAAAGACTGCTGAACGAATGCCTTAAAATCCATTTTAGCTGTTGTATAACGACGTTTCTGAAAAGTGTTAAAGCTTAATACAGCCGTGTGCTCTCCGCTATCAATAGTAAGCGAGGCGGGTATGCTAACAATGCTGTTAGGTATGGTTTTTAATGCCGCCGTATAGTTATGTCGTAATTCGGTAAAGCTGAGTGGCGGGATACCTGCTAACTGTTCAACAGTACCATCCTGGCGGCGATATCGGAACGTGAAGCTTTTTACCTTTGGGTAACAGCGGGCATAATATAGATTGAACTTGGCACCTTCTTCGATCCAGCGATATTTTCCTGTCACGTTATAACCGTCGGATGGTTCATAACTCATAAACCGCCTCAGTAAATTATTTGCTTTAAGGCCGTTGATCCCCAGCAATTCACAGCCCCTGGTTTCCGCACCGGGAAGGTCATTGATCAGATAGAGCCTCCCATGTATGATCTTAATGAATGCAGGTAAGTAAAGGGCACTGACCCGCAGATAGTCCTGCACGGCCTGGCTTAGCTTTAAGGAGGTATGACCTTCTTTAGTGAAACTTACCACAGGCGCTATAATTCGGTATAGGTCAAGACCGGTCATACCTGGCCTGATCTGAGCACGCTGCGTTCGGGCAAAGTGATTAAAAGCCATTTTGCTATTATACCAGTAAAGGCCGGTATGTGCTTCTTTAAGCGAATTGATCAGCAAGTCGTAATCTTTGTACAATTCCTTTTCTGTATAGTTTTTCAATTGCAAGCTGTCGGACACTTGTGCCTTAACACAAAAACAAAAAAGAAGAAGTAAAAGGGCCGGGGGGTATCTCAACATGATCAATTCGGATTTACGCTATAAAACACCTCAAAACTGAAAGGGTAACAAGAAATCGTATTTTTTATTAAATACCAAATGGTTGATCGGCATCAAAGTCCCAAGCAAGATAGACTTAAAACTATGGCGTAATTGTTATGGAAAATGTTTTTGTTTGCTCCTTACTGCCATTATAATGCACATTAGCGGCATCAAAAGTTACGTTATACGTGCCTGCTACCGGATAAGTGTATTGGTATTGCGAAAGCTGCGAACTAAGTGTTTTTATAGCTACGCCTATATCTCTTTTTACAAAATTCAGATCAATTGGGCGGGTAACTACCCAATCTTCATTATCGGCAGAATTAGCCACACCGCCAGACATAATCAATTGCACGGTAGTTATACTCCATCCTGCGGCAAAATTTTTAAAATCAACCGCCTGCCAACCTGCATCGGCTAATGTTGCCAAAGGATATGTTGAATTATCAGTCAATGTGGTATTATTAACATTAAAAGTCCTGATCACCCATCTATTTTGCCTTGTTGTTGATTTTACGTCGGTGTATTTAAAAGCGATGTTTGCAGGCTTCCCTGATGCGGCGTACTCAGTCAGATCAATTACACCAGATGCGGTATTATCCGTACCTGTCGAAAAAATAGCTTTACTGGTAATATCCGTCCATTTTGCCAATTTTACGGCATTGGTATCAACGGGAGTGCCTAAATCTGTTGCTATCAATAGCTTAATATTATTTTTAACCCCCATATCGTTCAAGGTGGTAAATTGCAGCGTTGGTTTACCTGGTGCGCTGGTGCGGTTTTTAAACTCGTATTTGAACCCGGATTCGCCCGAGAAAAAAGTAATATTATCGGGGTTACCTGTAATATCAAAAGTAATGGCTTCGCCTACTTTAAAAGTAGTTTTGGCAACCGTTACATCAAAATTTGGTTCTTCTACATTTTTGGTACAACCTGCCATTAAAACCGGCAGCCCAAATAGCAGGATATATTGAATTGATCTTTTCATTTATATTATCTTTTATTGATTACCAACCGGGGTTTTGCGTCATAGCGCTGTTTAATGATAATTCGCGCGAAGGGATAGGCAGCAACAAATTCCTGTCCGATGCCAGGTCGCCCGGCCTTACCGCTTGTGGATAAGCAGTTGAAGGGGCCAACCTTACAATAGCCGACATTGCTTTCATTTCGGCTACCAACGTACCAGTCCTGATCAGGTCATATTTACGTGCGCCTTCAAAAGCCAGTTCGCGTGCACGTTCATCCATGACGGCCTGTCTGAAAATACTTTTATCGGTAATTAATTTAGCGCCGGTATACTGAAATGTTTTGGCCCTGGCCCTTACCATATTTAAATATTGGTGGGCAATTGCTGTTGGTCCATTTAATTCATTTTCGGCTTCGGCATATATCAATAATACTTCGGCATACCTGATAACCGGCCAATTTTGTGGCGTACTAAACTGATCGCGCGGTAACAACGTTTCATATTCGCGATAAAACTTGGCACCTGTCCTATCGTAAACATTTGTCGCGGCAAAAAGGGTTTTAACGCTACCGGTATATTTATAGGGCGCAATATTCCAGTCGCGCCTAACATCGTTTACATCATTATTGGCATACATGTTTATGATTTTACTGGTTACGTGTATATTACCATAACAGTACCCGGTTGGTATATCGGTGCAGGTAGGCCCTAAATAACGCCCAACACCGCCTGTTTCATCAAATGATGTACCTACACGGTTGCCAAAAAACTCCACTTCCCACATACTTTCTTTGTATTGCACATCGTACTTATCCTGGGCAATGTTGATGAATATCTGCTTGTAATCGGGGTTAAGGGAATGCTCTTTTGAATCAACCACCTTTTTAGCCCAGTTTAAAGCATCCTGATATTTGCTTACATCCTGCAATGGCTTTGATGCCATGGTTAAGCAAACCCTGGCCAATATGGCTTCTATTGCCGTTTTAGTAACATGACCGGGGTACCCCCACGATGTCCAGGTACGTACCATTCCCTCCGCAGTAGTCATGTCCTGTAGTATTTGTGCATATACATCTTTAATTGGGGTACGCGCTATATTAACCTCGCCAACCGATTTTGTTGATGATAATTTAAGGGGCACAGCGCCAAAATCTCTAACAAGTAAAAAGTAATAGTAAGCACGCAGAAACAGCACCTCGCCTTTAGCTACATTTTTATTGGTTGCATCCATTGTTGCCCGGTCAACATTTTCAAGAAAGATGTTGGCTCGGTTAATCCCATCGTATAGCGCTGTCCAATATTGCAAAATGGTGATATCGGTAGCATCATAATTATATACCAACGGACCTGTATTAAGGCTGGACAAGCGGTAAAAACCCTCATCGCACATGGTTAGGTCCATGTGCAGCGCTTTTCCATACATTTCGTTACGCTGTAGCGGATCATAAACCCCGGCTAAAGCAATATTCACTTCACTTTCTGAGTTGAAGTAGTTAACCTGGGTAACAAAATCGGTAGGCGTGTTGCTTAATATCTTTTTGCACGATACACCTGCTAACACTAAACACACGGTTATCAATACTATAGTATATTTTGATCTCATAATCTTATAAATTGATGTTTAAGCCTAAAATAATGGTGCGGGCACGCGGGTAAGCCGAAAAATCAAACCCCGGTGTAAGCGCCGAGTTGCGGTCTGATACTTCAGGATCATACCCCGAATATTTAGTCCAGGTATACAGGTTTTGCGCCGATGCATATACCCTTAGCGATTTAACTTTAATAGCACTCAGGAGTTTTGACGAGAAATTGTATCCTAACTGAACCGTTTTTAACCGTAGATACGACCCATCTTCGATAACCCGTGACGAATACACCAACGGGCCAGAATTATAGCTACCCGCAGCAGGTATAGTCGAACTTTGGTTGGTTGGGCTCCACCTGTCGCTATAGGATGCAAATTGGTTTACCGCCGGTTTATTGCCCCCGTTTTCTAAAAGGTAACGGTTGGCATTAATAATATCATTACCGTACGACCATTGGAAAAACACATTCAAATCAAAGTTTTTATAGGTGAAATTATTACTAAACCCGCCAATATGCTTCGGTAACGCGTTACCAATTACGGTTTGATCGTTAGCATCAACTACGCCATCGTTATTAATGTCTTTATATTTTGCTGTACCCGGTTTAATGGTAGTCCTGTCGTTTCCATTGTTGGGTACATTGGCTTTTAATTGATAAGTACCATTGCTTAACTTATCAAAATCACTGTATTGGTATACCCCATCATACAAATAACCATACATATTTGATGCCGACTGGCCAATTTGCGCGATATATGCTGCCGAAGTGTACGACCCGAACCAGGTAACAGGCGATAATAATACATTTTGATTTTCGGCAAGGGCTAATACTTTGTTCCGGTTAAAGGAGATATTGAAAGATGTTGTCCAGCCAAATTTTTTGCCGGTGATGTTAACCGTGGTTAAGCTAAACTCAAAACCGCTGTTACTTACTTTACCTATATTTTTATAAGCATCGTCAAAACCGCTGCTGTTTGGCAGCTGGGCATTTAATAGTAGGTTTGATGTTGTTTTATCATAATAATCGGCTACTACACTTATCCGTTGGTTTAAAAAGCCGATATCTAAACCGATATCTGTTTGCGCGGTGGTTTCCCATTTTAAATCCTGGTTACCCAGGGTATTAATGTAAGCGCCTTTTTGCACCGTACCATTAAAGGGGTAGCCGCCATTAGGATCAAAAAAGAAAGATGAATAAGTGGCATAATCTGATACCCGGTTATTACCTGTTATACCCCAGCTCAACCGTAATTTACCATCGGACAGGAAGCCTAACTTTTTCATAAAGCCCTCTTCGGTAAAACGCCAGGCAAACGCAGTAGATGGGAAATAGCTCCATTCATTTTCGGG
This sequence comes from Bacteroidota bacterium, assembly GCA_040389105.1. Classification (GTDB taxonomy): domain Bacteria; phylum Bacteroidota; class Bacteroidia; order Sphingobacteriales; family Sphingobacteriaceae; genus Mucilaginibacter. The sequence goes on along the minus strand of JAZKAO010000013.1, from coordinate 217,122 downwards.
CGAGAAGCGCGATGAGCCATCTGCCCTGAAAGAAGCGGTAAACAAATATTTGGATTTGTAAGCATAGTTGGCCCGTGCTAATCCCGATAATAAAGTCCAGCTGGAAGTTGACGATAATACCGAAAAAGGTGTACCCTCATCTAGGCCGCTTAAGCCCAGGCTTTCGTTGGGTAATTGCACTGCCTTTACGCCGTTACTTAATAGCTTAGCACCCTGGGCGGTAATACCTGCCAATAGGTCGATATGGTGGTCTTTATTAATATCTTTAATATAATTTAAAGTATTCTCATTTAACCAGGTAGTGGTTTGATAGTTATAAATAGCGCCATTAGGGCCATTTTTTGCCTGCGGGCCACCAGAGTAAGTTTTTGAGTTATTAAATATCTCGTTACGTAACTGGTTATTATTATATCCGCCGGTAATTTTTAGTTTCAGGTCTTTTGTAATAGCGTATTCGGCATAACCGTTGGCAATCATACTGTTAACAATATTATTCCTTAACTCGTTATTAGCGGTCAACACCGGGTTGATCCTTAAATCGAGCGTTGGTGTGCTGGGGTCGTATAATTGATCGAGCAGGTTATCCAAATTTACTGCAATTGGCCGGTATGCCCAGGCGCTATATAGTAAACCTTGCGTACCGGAACCTGCCGAAGTTGGGGTACCATACTGCCTGGAGTTGGTGTACCGTACATTAATACCTACTCGTAGTTTATCGTTCACGTCCTGATCAAGCGAGACTACGCCCTGGTAGCGCTTATACCCGGATGCGATAATAATACCCTGCTGATCCTGCAAGGATCCGGATATGCTATATTTTGTTTTTGCGTTACCGCCCGACATTGAAAGGTTGTGGCTGCTCATTGGCGCCCTCCTGAATAACTGGTCCTGCCAGTTTATACCGGCAACATTGCGGTAATCTTCCAGCGTTTTTCCTTTCAAATATATAGTATCCGCGCCGAGCGGGTCGATCTCTGTTTGCAGCTTAACAAACTCATACGGGTTCATCACCGGGATTTTATTGGTGATAGATTGAAAACCATAGTAGGCATTATAGTTAATCCGTGGATCGCCAACCTTACCGCGTTTAGTGGTGATAATAATAACACCATTAGCGCCCCGGGCCCCATAAATTGCGGTTGCCGATGCATCCTTTAATATTTCCATCGAGGCTATTTCTGCCGGGTTAATGAGGTTATTGGCTTCGCCCTCTATTGGGAAGCCATCGATTACGTATAAGGGTGAATTATCTTGCGTAAGTGAGTTCCCACCACGAATAACAATAGCCGATCCTACGCCTGGCTGGCCTTCCGTTGATGTTACCTGCACGCCGGCTACACGGCCGCCTAAGGCATCGTCAAAAGAAACTACCGGTGCTTTATTCAAATCGCCCATATTAACCTGGGCTACAGACCCGGTAAGGTCCTTCTTTTTTACAGCACCATACCCTATTACCACAATTTCATTCAGTCCTTGTGATGCTGATTGCAGTTTTACAGTTAAGTTGGTTTCGCCTTTTACTATAACAGTTTGCGGATCATAACCTACATAGCTAAATACCAGTGCTGAATTATTAACTGGGATGCTGACGCTGAACTTACCATTTAAATCTGTCGAACTTGCTTGTTGCGTTCCCTTAATGGTGACAGTTACACCAATTAAGGTTTCGCCACTGGTACTGTCCAACACGGTCCCGCTTACTACCCGCGATTGGGCCCATGAATTAAATCCGGCCAATACGGCAAGCCAGAATAGCATTAACATTTTTCTCATTATAATTGGTTGGTTAGCAACAATAGCTATAATTACCCGACTATTGATAAGCCGTTGTAAATGATAGTAAATTGTTTTTAATTTATAATTGTTACCGAATATAGCTTAGTAAAAGATGCATCATGTATGGTAAATACAAAAATACAAATTGGGAACGCTCCCAATTTTAGGGAACGTTCCCAAAATTAGCCTTTAACTAAAAACACTGTAGTATTACTATTTAAAGCATTAAGCAGGTTATAAAAACAAAAAAGCTAATGGATCCCATTAGCTTTTTTGCCATACATTGATAAATTTATCGTGGCGTTTTTATTGCTTAATTAACTGCCGGGCGTATTTCTTATCAGCATCTACCAGGTTTAACATATACATGCCAGGTGCCAGGCCGGGCATTTTTAAGTTAAGCTGCTGGTTAATGTATTCGAGCGTGCCCGATACGCTTAATATAGATTTTCCATATAAGCCAACAACTACCAATTTAAGGTTCTGATTGGTTGTTTTAAGCCGTAATGTCACGCTGGAACTTGCCGGGTTTGGATATAGTAAAAAGTCATCTTCAGGCTTAACATTAAGTTTAACAGCCCCTGTATCCGAGTACATTGCCTTTCGTTTATTAACCTGTTGTATTCGGTAATAACTGGTGATATTCATCATAGGTTTTTGATCGGTAAACGTAATAGTTCCGCTTGGGTTTCCTTTAGCCTGCCCGATAGTTACAAACCCTATCCCGTTTGACCGCTGCACAATAAAGCTGCTTTTAGCGCTGTTTACCGCGTTCCATAGTAAATCAACTTTCCCATTGTTATTACTAACTTTCAGGGATGATTTTTGCAGGGCCGGCGTCATTAAGGCTTCAGACGTGCCCCAGTCTATTAAAGGGATCAGCGTTGGCGACACTACATCGCCGGTATCGCGCGTTATGCTATCCAAAGGGGCAATATAAACTGCAATGGTATCTTTTAACGCAGTAGGTAAATGAATAGTAAGTTTTTGCCTGCTTGTGCTACCGCCTTGAACTGGATGGGGCGACAGCGGGCCTGCAAAAGCCGTATCGGCCATTAATGTAAAAATTGCACCGGCCGGCTTAAGCAACTTTACATAAATACTTTTACCGGTACCAGACTTGGTAACTTTTACCGATCTGTTACCCGCTGCGAACTCAAATACCGAATTAAACGGCATGTGCATAAACCAATATAAATCAGATGGATTAGTAAGTGCAAATTCATCCTGTACCAAACATGTTCTTTTATTTTCCATTAAGGCAACTCCCCTTCTCACATCTGTTGCACCTTTATACCTATAAACCTGCGTAAGATCGGCAACCGCGCATGAGATATCCGAACCGGGCAGATAAGTTGTAATTGGCGCGGTGGCATTAATATCCTGGTCGCCCGCCGGGCTTGGGTTAATTGTTAAGGTATTGTGCCCTTCGGCCCGCGTTTTATAGGCATCAAACCTGTAATTGGGTATTGAATAATTATCGGGACCCAAATCATTGGCCCATCTTATACCCATAGCATCATATACAAACGATCCGGCATCCAGGTGCGTATGGCTGCCATTTATTTTCCCGTTATGGAAACCAACAAAACTGCTTTCTTCCCGCCAGTCTTTCCTAAAGGTAATAGCTTCAATATTCGTATACCTGTTATCTTTAGCAAGCATGGTGGTATTTAAATAATCCTCGCCCGTGGCATAGGGAAGGGCCGTGTTTATTAACGGGGTTTTCCACCATACCAGATCTTCAAAAGCGCCTTTGTTATAAGCATGATTTTTAATTTGAGCATACCGGTAGTTGGCTAATACCGGATCGTTAAACCGGTTGGCAAAAAACATGTACAGTAATTTGGCATTATCGGTAGGTGCCCCCGCATCGCGAAAGTTATAACCAATCGATCCAAACTCGTCGATGGGAAAATACCCCGATTTATGTATGTACGACAAGCTATCGCAATAACCATATTCAGACCCCAGGGCCGATTGAAGGCAGGTGATATATTTAGCATAATAATCCATACCATAGCGCCAATAGGTTATCCCTTCGGGCCAACTACCATCAACACTTAATGCCTTTAATGGAAATTGCAAGTATTGCAGTCCATAGGCCAAAATTTGCCCCGCATCTGTATAACTATCGGCCAATGCCAATGCACCAATGGCTAAGCCGCTGTTGCAAACCAGGCTCCAATTATCGCCAACGGCAGTTACCCAGCCACTGCCTGGTGTACCGGGGTGTTGATAACACGTTAAACCGAAAGATAAAGCTTTATTTTTCATGGCTGTTTCAATAGTGCTGCGATCTGTACTTGACAAATAATCATAACACCAATCATAACCAAAGGCCATCGCCGTTAGCATTTCCGACATGGCCAAGTCAAATGTGGGGCTCGATGAAGGATCTTTCCAGGCTGGAAAACCAGCAATGGCAATCATCTCTTTCCTGGCCCTTTCAGCATAAGCGGTATCACCGGTAAATTTATAGGTTTGAGACAGTGCCCAGATCCGGGTTAATGCCGACCGGGCAGTTTCAAGGTTGTATAATGTGGAAGTTAAAACGAGAAGTGGTCTCACCGAATCAGCCATAAACTTGATCCGGATTTTTATCGAGTCTAATATTGGAAATGAGTCTATTTTGGCTTTAAACGCGGTAAAATCATTAGCATGTACAAATAACCGGGGGTGTTCGTTATGAGGATTCCGGGTATTAAAATCAGTCATTATTTGAGTGGCTGTCGGGCCATTATTTAAAAGTATGGAGCCGTTCTCTACCGTAAATAACCCAAACGAGGTAAAGGTTTGATTAGCTTTAGCTGTAGCTATATGTGGGCTGCTAATCGTATCCACTGCGACACCCGCAAATGTTTCTTTCCAGCTTCCGCTGTCATAATTAATGATCGAAAGATTCCCGCTTAGGCTAAAGCTGGGGCCTTGTTGTGTGGTTGGCCAGCTAAAAGCAACGTTTACTTCGGCCCCGTAACCATCCTGCACAATGTTCCATTGTCTATTCACTACCTTGTTACTATCCGGTACGGCATGGTCGAACGTATTTTTCACACTCACTAAAAAGTTACTTGCCGTTTTTGAATTGACTAAAACAACAGTTGCCAAACCGGTTGATGTGCCTATGGGGAAGGTTATATTACTGCTACCAACAGTACGCTTTAATGCACCTGTACCATTAGTAACAAAATAATTAGTGCCTAAAGCTATACTGGTTGTGGCGGTGGCATCAACCAAACCGCCTGTATTAATATTAAATGCCACCTTTCCATCGTGACCGGAAGGGCTGCTGTTAACGCCGTTTAAACCTTTTGGCAGCTTAAGTACCCCACCAACATTCACATATATCCTGGATGCCGCAGTAACCGAATTTGGCACTACATACGACGTAGCGGTTGATATACTTAAATCTAACGTGCCATTAATATTGTAAACATATCTGCCTGCGGCAACGGTTGTGCCGCCGCTTGAGGAGTGAAACGCACCGTTACCCATAAATTTTACCGTTTTACCGGCATTTATGTTAAGGGTTAAACTATCAGTAGCAACAGGAGTATTAGTACCATCGTTATAATAAAGACTTAGCGCAGTGGTACCGGTAGTAAGCAAGTTGATATTTTGATCAATAGTTAACTTTAAATTATTAAGGTTATTCCCCAACGCCCTGATACGGCCAAGCGTACAGGTTCCCGTGCCCGTTATGATCATGCCCGACGCGACATTGCTTATGCTCAATATCATACCATCAGCCCCCGAACTGGTGATCGTACCATTGTTTTTGATACTGTCCCCCCTGACCGTTAATGTCAATGCCGATGCAGTTGTAAACACACCGCCGCTTTCAACAAATAAGCGACTGCATGACCCGCTGACATTTAAAGTAATAGTATGGCCGGATAAGATATCAATGTTTGTAGTTGCCGTTGGGGCTGTTGTAGCGGTAACCCAAGCGGTTCCAGTATATTTATCCCAGGATGAAGTCGCGTTCCAGTTACCGGATTGATGAGATCTGTAATCGCCAACGGTTTGGGCAAAAATTTGGACTGATTGGAGCAAAGCAAGCTGCATCACCATCAGTACAATGAAAAATTTTCTATCTTTCATAATAATGGAGTTAAGAAGAAGGTTAAAGAAATTTTGTTAGGCTACTTTTTGGTTATTTATTGTTTTTTAAAAGAAATCAAAAAATCAATTATATATCTCTTAGGTCTGATCAGCTAACTAAAATTTATGCTTACTGGATGATAGGCTTATTAAGCAACACTCTTAAATTCTGCACGCTTGCTGCCACATCCGCGCTATTACCTGCCCAGTTATATTCATACTCCGCAGAAATTACGCCTTTAAAATGCTGCCGTTTCAATTCGGCAATTACCGTCGGGATATTATCAACACCGGTACCCCAGTGCACATCATGCGCCGTAGCGCTTTTTTCGTTCAAATCTTTAAAATGTAATTGTATAATATGTCCCTGTAACTTTTGCAGACAGGTTACCGGATCCAAACCCGATCGTACCCAATGGCCAAGATCGGCGCAAGCCCCTACCCTGTTGCTTAACCCTTTGATGTGATTTAACAACGTATCCGGGCTCCAGTATATAGAGGGCTTAGGGTGGTTATGTATCGCGATATTGATCTTATATTTATCGCATAGTTTGGATACCATCGGCAAATCTTTCATTTTGGGTTCGGAAGTAATGTTCTCTAATCCCATTTCCTTTGCAAATTCAAATAAGGCTATCCAATCCGCGTCATTATCCGGCGTAATTACGCCGTAAGAAACCCATTTAATACCCTTGCTTTTTAATACACTTAACAGCTGCTGCCGTTTAGATTTATCCATATGGTAATCTACTGTGCCGGCTATTTCGCCGCCTATCAATTGTTTGGGATAAGCTTCTACATATTTTAGCTGGCAACTGTCAATCTTATCAAGGGCCTGCATAAAACTGAAATTTTTAAAGGTCCAGGTTTGTGCGCCTAACTTCCAGCCAAGTTTGGCTTCAACTGTTTGGGCTTTTGATATCTGGATTGTTGATATGCCGATCAATATCATTAATGATAATGCTTTCCCCTTTTTACTTATCAATTTCATTTTCTACAGGTTTAATTTTAATATTCAAAACTAAGGCAGCGCGAAGGCCACATATTTACTGCCCGATGGCATCCCCACTTTGCCGCCTCCGCAAGCAATTACTACATACTGTTTATGATTAACCGTATATATTGCTGGTGTGGCAAAACCGCAGGCCGGTAATGTAGCCTGCCATAATTCTTTACCGCTCTGCTTATCAAACGCCCTGATCTTTGCATCCTGCGTTGAGGCTATAAACACCAAACCTCCTTTGGTAACTACCGGCCCGCCATATACTTCGGTGCCGGTTATGGGCATCCCTTTTTTGGCCAGACTGGCAAATTCGCCTAATGGTACTTTCCACAGCAGTTTGCCGGTACTAAGGTTAACCGCGTTGAGTGTGCCCCAGGGTGGTTTAATACCCGGGTAGCCATCAGCATCATAAAAACGGTGGTAGCCATCCATAATATATTTTGGTGTTGTGCCGGTATAATGCGGTTTTTGCTTTTCAACGGGTGCAGCTTCTTTATCTTTCTGCCCCAGCAAAAAGTTGGTTATCGCGGCCCTTTCTGTTGGCGGTACCGATTTAAACGATGGCATCATATTCCGCCCGTTCTCTAATATTTGCGCTACCTGCAAATCATTATATTTTTTTTGGAGATTAAGTAACGATGGGTAGGCTTTGCCATCGCCTTTACGGTCGGCACCATGGCAGGCTATACAGTATTTCATATAGACACTTTTACCCATATCATTGAGCGAGGTAAAGGCTTTATGCGTTGTATTTGTATCAGCCAGTGCAGGGTTATCTATCATAGCGGTATACCAGGGCAGTTCGCTTGCGTTAACGTACAGGATTTGTGATTCGGGATCAACCGCTGCTCCGCCCCATTCGCCGCCGCCATCAAAACCGGGAATAATAAAGTTACCCTGCCTGCTAAATGGCGTATATTGCCGGCCCGATCTGATCTTATTGTATTGCGCCAGCAGTTGTGCATGGATCTCGGGCGTACGGTCGCTAATATCTTCAGGGCCAAAGCTTTGACGCATAAATGGTTCGGGTAGCGTGGGAATGGGTTGTGTTGGCCAGGCCTTTTCACCGGGCATTTCTGATGCAGGTACTGCTTGCTCTTTTACCGGGAATATAGGCTTACCGGTATCCCTATCCAGCAAAAAGATAAAACCCTGTTTGGTGATCTGCGCCACGGCATCAACCTGTTTGCCGTTATGTGTTACGGTGATTAGATTAGGGTTAGCAGGCAAATCCCTGTCCCACAAATCATGATGTACCACCTGGTAGTGCCAGATGTATTTACCGGTTTCGGCATTTAGCGCGATAACACAGTTGGCAAACAAATTTGAACCCAGCCTGCTGGCACCATAAAAATCGGGGGTGGCCGATCCGGTGGATATGTATACCACTCCACGCTTTTCATCCAGCGACATGCCGGCCCAATTATTAGTGCCCCCTGTATGTTTCCAGGCGTTTTTATCCTCCCAGCTATCATAGCCAAACTCGCCGGGGCGTGGGATGGTGTGGAATATCCATTGGCGTTTGCCCGTCAGCGCGTTAAAGGCCCGGATATGCCCCGGCGCGGCGTCGCCGCCCTCGCCCACCCGCATGGAGGTAATGAGCAGGTCTTTATAAACAATGCCCGGAGCGTTGCCAGCGGCAAAGGTATTGGCATAATCGCCGTCTAAATTATCGCGCAGATCGATAAAACCGCCATTTCCAAAGCCCTGTACTGATTTACCACTGATAGCGTCAACCGCGTACATGTAAGGCCCCACCGAATAGATGATCCGCTGGTTCTTGCCGTCACTATTCTCCCAATAGGATACGCCCCTGATCACACCCCGGGCATTTGGATGGATGGGTTTAAATTTCCATAGCCCTTTACCCGTAGCCGCGTTAATAGCGAACAAATTCATACGGGGTGTGGTGCCATACAACACACCGTTAATAATTATAGGGTTGCACTGGATCTGCGATTTTTCCAGGCTATCCTGTGTATCATAAACCCAGGCGCGCTTTAAACCTTTTACATTGTTTTTATTGATCTGGTCATTAGCCGAATAGCGAATACCTGCCTTATTACCCGCATAGGTGGTCCAGCCGTTATCATCAGTTTTAGGCAATAGCACTACGATACCTGTTATCAGGATCAATGCTACTATTGTTGTCCATAATAAGTAACTTTTTCTATTCATTTTTTACGGATGCGATAGCCGCGCTTTTAACATGCGACATGGTTTCTTTTTGTATTTGTATTACCTGCTGGCGACAGGTATTCAGTTTTTTTAGGGCTGCATCATAGTTATGATGGATCTCCATCAGCATATTGGCTATTTGCGAACCGGGCGTTTCCTCTATTTCAAAATACCAATCGCCCAGGCCAACATCGCGCCACATCTGGCCTTTACGGGTATCCGTGGGTTGCTTTAAAACAATAGCAGGTATCCCCTCTGCAAAACAAATAATAGCCGAGTGCTGTTCCAGCGTTACCAACGCCCGCGAGCGCGCGTAAACCGAACCGGCCTCGTCTGGGTTCCAAAAAGTATCGCGCCAAACAACTTGTTGTTTAATGGCATCGGGCAAAGCATCCACTACTTCTTTACCTAAACCTACCTGGTAAGTTACCTCCGCGCAAACCAGTACTTTTTGGCCCGTTTCTTTTACCCAGCGGGTAATAACCTCTCTTAATTTAGCATTATCTGCTTCCTTATAAGCCTGAGATAGTTCATATTTTTTCTTTTCATCGTCTGTTGGCTGGGTATTATTCATTTGCCAATAGGGTGTGTATCTTAACTTGGGGATCACACAAATAAATTTATCATCTTCCAGGTTGACACTTTTGAGGTAAGCCTTACCCTTTTCTTCATTGCGCAATTTTGTTCCAAAGGTGGCGTCGGGCGCAAAGGCTTGTATTGGGCAGCTTAACTTTAATGACTTTAGATATTTTAATGATTCGGTATCCCGGCAATAAATAAATGATGACCGGTTGATCACCTCTTTCAGCTGATCATCTACCTCATCCAGCGATACACCATAAATACCGTAGGGCTTTTTAGTAGCGGCATACCAGGCTATCAGATCTTTACGGGCCGTAACATTGTACGCCGAGCCATGCAGCATGAAGTCATTTTCGGTAAAGGCTTTTTCCAATCTTGAGTCTGAGGATTTACCTGCATTATCTATCGCCCCGCCATTAATGATGTTTAATTTAGGGAACGTTTGCGCCATCAATATATCTACGCCCCTGTCAAGATTTTTAGCCCAAAGGGTGATCTCGGCTTCGGGCAGGTAAGTTTGCAGGAGGGCCATTATCCCGAAAGTATGGCTGGTATCGCCAATGTTAACCGTTTGCCAGGATGAACGTAGTAATATCTTAGGGTTGCGCTTACCGGTAACCGATGCCATGCTTTTAATCATCGGCATTATTAATGAAACGGCCATAAAACTGCCCGCCTGCTTTAAAAATATGCGCCTGTGTTGTTTCATTCCTTTTATTTTACCAGTTAGCCAAAGGTTGTACAATTATTTTCCCATTATCATTTACATCCCTAAACACTACTGTAATAGTAGTTTGCTTTATGCTTTGTAAATGGACAGCTAAACGTTTGATGTTATTATTGGGGTTATTCCCCACCGATAAAGGCTCGTTTAATAATGGATGGGCATCCAAAATTTCAAAAGTCCCGTTAGCCGGGCTTAATATTTCAGCCTTCAATTCCTGGTTGCCTAATTTTAAGATAGCCACTTGCTTATTAGCCGATAAAGTTATGGTTGCCCTGGTATGCACCAGCCAATAAACATCTTCGGGGGATTTTAAATCTATTTCGTCCTGTATCAGTATTTGGCTTTTATTTAATAAGCTGATGCCGCGTTTTACCGTATTAGCGCTGGCATAAGCCGAGGTAAGGTCTATCAACCCGAACGATTTATTTTCGCCGCTTTTAAAACTGTATATCGGGGTATTTGCAGTTAGCTCCTGGTTAGCCTTTTCGCCATTTTTAATAACAAGGGTATTATGGCCTTCGGTACCGGTACGATAGTATGTCCAGCGTTGGGCTGTTTTATGGATGTCCCCATCAAAATAATTTGGAAGTTTATAACTATCCGGACCAAGGTCGGTCACCCAGCGTTTGCCATTTTTCTCCAATACAAAAGTACCTACATCTAAATGCCCGTGATTTAGCGCATTAGCACCGCCTTTAAAACCTATAAATACGGCATTTTTATCATTCCATGAACTTCTTAGCGATGCGACCTCTGCCACACGGAAATAGTTATCAAGCGGCGGCTCTTTCGCATCTGTAAACTTAGTATACCACAGCATTTCCACTGCCGATCCAAACGGTGTCCATTTTTGCTGGTACGCCGCTATTCCCGGCTGGTTAAACTTTTTGGCCAACCACATTAATTCGGGCATGGTTACTACGCGTTCGGGGGCATCCGCGTAATTAAATGTGATGCCGTTGGCCCCGCTCATAGCTACAACAAACTCTCCTGTTTTACCAAAACCAGCTATGTTGCTTAAACCAAAATCGGTACCCAAAGCTGTTTCTAAACAGGCAATAGTTTCCACATTATAACGCATGGCGAAAGCCAGGTAAGTGGGCCCTTCAAACCAGGCACCATCCGGCGCGTAATGCCGCATGGCCTTGGGGATACGCTTTAGCGCGTTTTGCAATAAGTTTTCGGCCAGTACTGGTTCTTCATCGGCAACTGCCAAAGCGCCCATGGTCATACTGCCATTACAAACCTGGTTCCAGTTATGGTCTACAGTAGTCCAGTTAAACGCGCCGGCAGGGGCTTGCTTATCATAGTATTTTTGTCCCCATAATAAGCCTTTATTAACTATCGCGTCTTTAATCACCTTTTTTTGGTCTGCCGTCCATACATCATACAACCAATCGTAAGCAATAGCGTAAGCATGGGTCAGTTCCGCCGTTCCTAAAAAGTGAGTGGGGTCCCAATCGGGAAATTGCGCCGCATTATTTAACTCGGCCCATAACCTATCCGCATATTTTTTTTGTCCTGATAGCCGGTACATCATACTTAAAGTATAAGAACGATCTAATACACTGCGACTGGCGTCAAGCAAATATCCTGTCGGGATCATGGTATATTTATTTAACGGCACCATCAACATACTATCGGCTTTTTTGGCGAGTGCGGCCCGGGCTTTTTCTAAAAATGGATTTCCCGGTATGCTTGCTTTCAGCTTATCAAAATCGGTTAACGAACTTACCATTAACCTTGGATGGCCGCGTTTTAAGGTAGCCAATATCTTATCGGGCAAAACTTGTTGCGCTTTTACCTGCAGGGCTGTTGTTAGCATTAATAAAATAATGCCCCTCGTTACTTTATGTGCTTTTATTCTTACCATCCTATTTAACATTAACGTCCATTTTTTTTGCCAATAACTGCCATATAGCTGCGGATAATATTAAAACAAGTACACCTACAATAATTACAATATTGTTGTACTTAGATGCCACAATCCCCAATAGTAAAATACCTATCCCTACTGCCCCAATGGATATACTGATCACCTGCACACCAAACTTGTTTTGTTTAGCCGTGTTTTGATTGGCAAGGGTGTTAGTAGTATTTGTTTGAACCGTTGCAGGTTGATTGGTATTGATATAATTTGGAGAAACCTCTCCCATAATCAAATAATACAGTTCAAATAACAACAATATACATATTGGGAACCCCATACCAAACGCGGTTTCGGTGCCCCTTGTTAATTTTATATTCAGTAATTGAGGCCCTAACAGTTTAAAAAACAGGTTAATCATTAAGGATAACAGGGTTGTTAATACCACAGAAAACCCGGTTTGCCGTTTAGAAAACAGCGACCAGATAACAGGCGCGAATAATGCCCCACCAGCAATTGATGCTGTGCTTAAAACAACTTCAACAATGCCACCGGCTTTGGGTATCCACATCGCAATTAAAATGGTTGCTACACCAAATAGCAAGGTAAAAAAGCGCGCAACCATAATAACCTCACGGTCACTTGCCTTTTTCCTCATCAGGCTTTTATAAATATCCTGCGCAAATACGGTTGATGCCATATTGATGGTTGTATTTGCTTTGCTGGATGTAGCCGACACCATACCGGCCAAAACTAAACCCAATAAGCCTGCAGGCATTACCTTTTGTATAAGCATTATATAAGCATCCTCTACCTGCAAGCCATGCAGGTTTGGGTTAATGATGCGATAAACCATTGGTGGGATCATCCAGATAACCGGGCTGATAAAATACAGGATAGTAAATATACCGGCTACTTTTTTAGAATCTTTAGGGTTTGCAACACTGGTGTAACGCTGCACATACGCCCAGTTGCCCCCAATATAAAACGTTTGGTATACCACAAAAGCCAGCATAAAGCCAAACGTATAATCTTCATTAAAAGCCTCAAAAAAGTGTGGCGGCGCTTTGTTTACCAAGTTGGCCGCGCCCCCAATCTGGCCGAAAGCGATGGGGATAACAATGAGTACGGCAGCGCTCAATATCACAAATTGCACTACATCGGTAACCAGCACGGCCCATAATCCCCCGGCAGCTGTATAAAGTACAATGATCAGTCCGATACCTATTATGCAGGCGTTTAATGAAAATGGAGTGGCTACATAAACCATTTTGCCAACCGGATACAATACGGCGGCTGTTGTAAATAAACTTAGTAGTAAAATTAAAAAAGTATAAAATTGCTGCTCCCTGACACCAAACCGTTTACCAATAAACTCTGCGGCAGTAGCTACACCCGCTTTTTTCCAGCGCGATGCTATAAAAAAGGTTACAATTAAACCGCTGATAGCCATGGTGAGCTGTATGGCATTGGCAACCAGGCCGTGCTTATAAGCAATAGAACCCCAAACTACAAACGTGCCTGCCGAAAAATAGCTAATAAACAGCGACAGGCCGTTTATCCACCATGGCGTGGCGCCCCCTGCTTCAAAAAAGGCCTGCCCGTTTTTGCTGCCTATACGCGTAAACATTATCCCGATCAGGAATATCAGTAAGGCAAAAACAGCCATTACAATAAAGTCTAATTCAACCATATATATATATTCCTAAATCTATTTATAACATCTCACCCCAAATATAGCTGCCGGTACGCGTGGCGAAGGGTGTTCTGCTTCAATAATCAACATCGTTGTTATTATCGGTTTATTAAAAGTAAAGGTGTTTATTGTTTGGTAATTATCAACCTTTTGAACAATAACATTTCCGCTACTATCTTTTATTATATAATTGCGCAAGCAAAAAGGCATCACCGTTTCCGGATGCGACATTAAAACGCTTTCCATCGGGTGATCATAATCTGTATCAAACAGCAATTCAATTTTACCAATTTGCTGTGGTTCATTCCATGTAAGCTTAAGGCTGGGGTGCTTATCATTTAATGATGACACCCAGGCATTGGGCTTGGTAGTAGGCCTGTAAACGCCCGTTTTTACATTTTCCACTTTAAAAACGTTTAAACCGGGTTCAAATTTCATGGCGATATTTTGCCCCTCGGGGCGTCGCTGCGGGCACCAAAATTCAAATTCATCAACACCAATATCTGCGACAGGCGTTTGTTTACCGTAGTTTGATACGGCTTTATTAACCGAATTAAATACAGAGAGCACCCCGGTAACCCGGTGATTGGAATAGTGCAACCTGATATGGCTATTCTTTTTAAAAACCACAAAGGCATAAGCCTGATCGGTCATCACCGATACAAAATCTATATGCAGGCAGTTACGCCCGGGTGTAATATTCAACTTTTGTGTCTCCACTATGATATCGGGCGTATAGTTGGCCGGTTTGCCGCTAACGCGCAATTCAATGTTTATTGTTTCATTAATATCACAATCTGCATGAACAATCATCCGGGGAACTTTGCCCTTATTAAGCGGGATCATCTGTGCGGCCGAAATATCAAGCGGCTTTACCAGTTCCGATGGCAATTCTTCCAATACGTATTCGCTTGATGATTTTACGCCGGCAAACGGTACAAGGTCTGTTTCATCCTTTAGGGTGATCTCCGGGATATGCTGGCCGCTTTTTATTAATTCCCTTTGCAGGATACCTATCAAATTATTTGTAATAATATCCCTTGGTAATAGTTCACCTTTTTTAAGTATAGCCGAAGCTATACCTACAGCCTGGCCAACATAAGCCGATGTTGCCATTACCCTTGATGATGCAAAGGCCACGTGCGTAGCGCTAATGATACGGCCGGTTAGGAATAAATTATTGATATTTTTACTGTACAAACAGCGATAGGGTATTTGGTAAATGCCTTTACTATGCCACTGGTTACAGCCAGGCTTTTCGCTAAAAACACCATCGGCGGGGTGCAGGTCTATCGACCAACCACCATAAGCCACTGCATCTTCGTGTACGCGCTGTTCTACTATATCATGCTGTCGCAACATATAGTCGCCCTCAAATCTGCGGCTTTCTCTTTTACCTGGGATAGTGCCTACCCACTCCAGCGTCATCGTTTCGGCCTCCGGAAAGTTGCCCGAGTTTTTAATATAGTTCCATGCGCCATAAACTACTTTCCATAACTCCCATTTTATTTTTTCGGTATCGTGTACGGTATCCATCCGGCCACCATACTCCAACCACCATAGCTTGCAGCCATATTCCTGCGCGTTAAAGCTTTTAAACCGGGGTATTTCTGTAGTAATATCCTGCAGGGCAAAATCAGGCGGTATAAACTTTACTGGCTTCCCGGTATCTTTACTATAAAAATACAAGCTATGTCCCAGTAGTTCGCCATACTCGGCAGTCGGGGCAAATTTCTCACCAAATTCATCCTTGCTCTCGGCGCCCATCCTGAAAGCAGCGCCGGCTAAAAATCCCACAATCCCATCGCCCGAGGCATCACAATATAACGGCGCTTTGATCTCATACTCCGTTGAATTTTGGCTGCAAAAACCGGTTACGGCTGATATTGTCTCCGCATCGGCTTTGGTGACTTTATAAATAGCTGTATTCAAAAGTAAGGTGATATTAGGTTCGCTCGTTACCTTATCCAATAAAACCGTATCGAAAATTACCGGGTTACCTTCGGGATTGCGATAGGTGTTTTCAATAAGTATCTCGTTAATTACCCCACCCTCGCGCGCCCAGCGGTTGTTATTGCCCATGTGTGAAGTTGCTCCCAAAACCCATAATCTTACCTCACTCGATGAGTTTCCACCCAGTACAGGCCTGTCTTGCACCAACACTACTTTAACGCCGGCACGCGCTGCCGTAATTGCGGCACATACACCAGACAAACCGCCGCCAATTATTGCTAAATCTGCATTTAGTATTCCGCTGATCAAACCTCTGTAAACAGCAGGGCCTTCTTTCATCATAAAATTAAATATTGTTTATCCGTACCTGTAGTTTGCCGATGATATAAGCATCCGCCCGCACTATAACTGTATAATTAAAAGGATCTGTTTGTAATTGTTAAACCAAATGTATACCGAAATACCGTTAGGCTTTGATGTTTTGCCCGGCAATTAAATTGGGAACGCTCCCAATTACAGGGAACGCTCCCAATTTAATCCAAATTGAATATGTTTGTGATATGAAGAATTATCAAACCACTATTTTTGATCTGGCTAAGGAGCTTAACATTTCAAAATCAACGGTTTCGCGTGCTTTAACTAACCATCCCAACGTACACCCCGATACCCGGAAATCGGTTTTAGAATTGGCAGAAAAACTGGATTATCAGCGCAATATGATAGCCATTCGCCTATCTACACACAAAAGCAATACGATTGGGGTGTTAATTCCGGAGTTTATGAGTTCATATTTTCCGATGGCTATTACCGGGATACAGGAGGAAGCTACCAAGGAAGGGTATAGCGTAGTGATCAGTCTATCAAACGAGTCGTTTGAAACAGAGGTAGCCAATGCCCGTGTAATGCTTAATAACCAGGTTGATGGTATTATCGTATCGATCACTAAAGAAACCCGGAGTTTTGATCATTTAAAAATATTTCAGAAAAAAGGCATCCCTATTGTATTCTTTAACCGGGTTTGCCAGGAGATGACCGTGCCCAAAGTAATAGTTGATGATTACGATGGCGCATTTAACGCGGTGGAGTATCTCATCAAATCGGGCAAAAAAAGGATAGCGCATTTGTCGGGCCCAACAACCTTATCTATGAGTGTGAAAAGGCTGAATGGCTATATAGATGCTTTAAAAAAACACCAGATCCCAATTAACGATGAACTGATCATCCCGTATGACCTGACCAAGGAAAAAGTTAAAATTTATGTTACCCATCTGCTTAATTTAGAGCAGCGCCCGGATGCCATTTTTGCTATTAACGACCCTACAGCTATAGAAGCTATCCAGATCATTAAAAAGCACAATTTAAGGATACCCGAAGATATTGCAGTTGTGGGTTTTAGTAATGATTACTTATCAGAACTTATTGATCCGCCCTTAACAACCGTATCGCAGCCCGTAAAAGAGATCGGTCGAACCGCGGCACAATTACTTTTTGATCAAATCAAAACCGACCAATCACTTTGGAAAACGCCTATTAAAGTACTTAAAACAGAATTGATCGTTAGGAAATCGACTTGATAATTAAATTCAACCACAAAAATCCCCTTTCGACAAAAGTCTGGAGATTCCGGAGATGTTGATCAAATATTCTGAAATAATGATCAACAAGACGCTGTATCTTAACTTGACGATGAAGAAAGTACTATTGTGACAATGTATTCTTAAATTTTCTTTCTTCCGTAAAATTAAATTTGAATGAAATTCACTGGTTGGATACTCTGTTAAATCATTCCATCGTTTTTCAAAAATTTTAAAAGCTTCGCTCACTTATCGTTGTATTACTTGGTGCACCTGAAATTTTGAACAAATTCTTCCTGAAAAAAAACTCACAAATTGATTTAAAAAATGGTAATTTGACTAACGGTAGCAACTACCTGCAAGTCAGTGAGTGATTCGTGTGGTGGACAAAACAAATAGTTCTAACATATTGATAACAAGACTTTTATGAGCCAGGTTCGGTTCCCACTCTTAGAGTACTTGAAAATGAGGCGCTTAGGCAAAAGACACTAATCGCCTTTTTTTTTGGGGTGAAACATAGGTTAAACATCCTCACTTTCCCTATATTTTTAATTCCTAATAATTACCTTTTAGCTTATTTGATATTTTTGTTGGTCATCGTCCTTACATAGTTCAAAGCTTGGTCATTTTGAGGGTTATGGCCATAAATTGTCGTTGTAACGACCACAGAGGCATCATCAAGTCTGCCGGAATCCACAGTTAACTTTCGATATGCGTTTAGTCAAAAAACTAGACCGAGTTCGCCGGAACAATTTCAACATTAGTGACAGTAATTTTGACACCTGTGCCAAGGCGTTCTTGCTGCGTGACTTAGTTTTGCAGATAACCAATTATTTAGAACTCACATTATTCATCAATGTCTGATCCATTATTAAAGTTAGGGGCTGCACCAGATGGCTGCTTTGCGTCAGGTTGTTCGGATCAGGTGCTGCGCGGGTCAGAAGCCTGGTGTCAGGCAATACCGCAAATGATTACGTTGATCACCATGCTGCTGGTCAGAGAGGAAGGCTTAATATTTATGAATGGCTAAGTTACTCATCAACCTATTTGAAAATTGGAAATCCCGTTGGTTAGTGGTAGGGGCAAAAAATTTCTGAACGCAGGCCGGCAGCCCGGGCCGGTAAGTGTTTATAACTTTCAATTTGTAATACGGTTACTCTATGTGCTTACGGTCTATCTTACAAAATTCACTTAAAAAAGGCTCATGGTATATACTGATGGCTTCAATGCTACTTCGTTTTTCCAATGCACAGGCGAACGACTTCTTGGTGACCTCCAAAGCAGATATAGGCCCGGGCACATTAAGGGCTGCACTTACTGCCGCGGCGGCCAACGGAGACGCATCCCCCGACCGCATCCTATTTAACCTACCCGGCGCTACCGAAGCCGACTTTACTATTTTTGTTGGATCCCAACTGCCCGAGGTGTCTTCTAACCTGGTGATTGATGGTGCCAGTCAGCCCGGAAATACTATCGCTGGTACGATAAATACCCATGTGGTAATTAAATCTATTATCCAGCCCAACAATGATTTCGCCATTTTTAAAGGTAACGGGTTGCACGACGTAGAACTTTACGGCCTGCTGATGTGGGATACCAATTTACTTGGATCATCAGACCCTAACCGACCAAACCGGTATGGCATTGTTTTAACAAGCTGCGAGCGCGTTACTATTGGGAAGCCAGGAAAAGGCAACTGGTTTGATGGATACAACCAGGAAAGCATAGAAATGACTGACTGCAGGATGGTTAGCGTAGTAGCCAATACATTTCATAGAAGAGCCGGTAATAAGGACCCGGACGATACCGCGCCTATTTATTTTCACCGTGTAATGGGTTTAAACTTTGGCGAAGCAGGCGCAGGCAACGTAGTGTTTACAACGGTGCATATTTCGCTGGCAAACACCACCGAGGAATCTAAACTTATATTTACCGATAACAATTTTGCCGTGGAGGCTGATGGAAAAACCACCACCCTGCGCGTCAAGGCTGGCGTAAAGGTTATAGGAGGTGATATTGACCCAACCGATCCCAATACGCTTGTAGACATTTTATTCACCGGCAATCTTTTTAGCCATTTCAATGAATCTGGTATACAACTGGATTTTTTAAAAGGGAAAGCCGTGATTAAACACAATTGGTTCGGTACAGATCGTGGTAATACATTGCCATTAAACTACAACAGAAATCCGGGCACGGGCAGAGGGACGGGGATAGCCTTGAGCAGATTTTTGGGCGATTTGCAAGTGGGAGACCCGGATACAGCACAGGCAAACGTTTTCGCAAATTCGGAATATGGGGTGACAATTAAAGCCGTGACCAACCTGTTACTGATGCGAAACTCATTTCACTGTATCGAAAAAGCCGAGTTCGACTCAGGGTACGACGAAATCCCTTTAACTACCGTAACCTCTTTCACCCCCAACGCTATTAACGGTACCGCCGCGCCGGCAGCCATCGTCGATTTATTTCTTACCGATGGTTGTAATATCCGTTGTTCGCCCGATAAATTGATTACCAGCATATTAGCAGATGCCGGTGGTGTATGGCAATATGTGTTTGCACAGCCGGTAACCTGGTATGTAACTGCAAACTCCCACGTTGGTAAAAAGTCATCAAACTTCACTCAAATCATCATCAATACCGACTCGATGAAGATCACAGATGCCGTATGCGGCAAGCCGGGTTCTATTAAAAATGTCAGGGTATCGAATACAAACAGCGTAAAATGGGTCGATAGGGACGGGAAAGTGGTCTCCACTTCTTTAGATCTTGTGGACGTACCACCGGGTGGCTATAAATTAGTTGCCGGTAACTTTTGTACCACAGAAACAGTTTTTTATGACATTCAGGATTTTAACGTGCGTATTAACGATGTCTACCGGCAAATTCAGCAGCCTTCATGTAATCAACAGGATGGCAGCATTATGGGCTTCATCCTGGTTAATCAGAATTACGCTGACCCTGTCTCTTATCGCTGGATTGATTCCCAACAGCAAACTGTGGGTACCTCAATCGACCTCAGGAATGTTGGAGAAGGGACTTATTTTCTTAAATTAACTACCGCTTCGGGGTGCGAGACCAGCTATGGCCCCGTTATCCTCGCTACACCAAGCAGCCCGTCGACATTTCCGCCGCTGCAGGCCAACATCGCTGCGGCAATTGTTACGCCCGATAATTGCAGCGCAGCGACAGGCAGTGTTACAGGCCTTCGCATCATCGGTGGTTTAACTCCGTATAGCTTCACCTGGACAGATGCCTCGGGCCAGACTGTCGGCAACCAGCAATCGCTTACCTCGGCAAAAGCCGGAACATATACGTTAACTGTTTCTGATGCCAACAAATCGGCCTGTAACCGCGTAATACTTACTTTCGACATACCGGCCCGAGATGTTGTGCTGCCAGCGCCGACTGTTCCCTCAGTCGATATCTGCGGACCTGCAGAAACAAAGCTAAGCGTTGTCAACCCCGGTAAAGGCAAATACAGGCTTTACAGTTCTGCAACTGCCGCGGTGCCTTTACAGGAAAATAGTACGGGTGTTTTTATCGAAAACGTCACTGCTAACACCACTTATTATATTTCATTCGAAGTTGGTACGTGCAGCAGTCCCCGGGCGCCGGTGAATGTTCACCTGGCCGGATCCGGCATAAACATCAGCAATACTTTCACCCCCAACGGCGATGGCGTGAACGATACCTGGGATATCGCGAACATCACGGAGTATCCCAATGCTACTGTCAGTATATTTAATCGTAACGGCAGCGAAGTATTTAACTCCAAAGGGTATCATCACCCCTTCACCGGTAAAATAAACAACAAGGATCTTCCTGTAGGCACCTATTACTATTTAATTGACCTTAGAACAGGTTGTAAACCACTCAGCGGGTCGTTAACAATATTAAGGTAACAAAACCCATATTTGGGTCATTTAAAGTATCGCAAATTGGAACTTAGATTATAATTTTATGCTTTTCTTCTTACCGTCGTAATCAACCGATTTCCCGGCTATTGGCGCTATGCCAGATGGCGCCAGTACAATATTGAACTTGCGGTCAACAAGCATTCCTTCAAAACTACCCTTACGCTCACCCGCCGTTAGGGTTTTTGTTTTATCATTCCAATGAAATAGAATCTCGCTGAACTTTCCTTTTTCATAGTTGTAATTATCGTTTTCGTCTTCGTAAAGCGTAAAATCAGCGTCAGCCCCAGGGTAGATCCTTATCTCCAGGTTATCCCATTTCTGCTCTGTGGCGTATTGCACTTTTGGCCCCCAGGGAATGATCGACCCGGCTCTGATGTACACAGGCTGAATATCAAGAGGTGTTTGCTTTTTAACATTCTTTCCTCCTATGATCTTTTCTCCGGTCCAAAGATCAAACCAATCTGTTGCAGCGGGTAAATAAACATCCTGCGATTTTACAGAACTAAAATCTTCGACCATTAAGGCATTTTCACCAGTCCCCGATTTGCTGACATATTGTGGATTGGTTACCGGGCACACTAAAATTGACTTGCCAAACATGTATTCGTTATTGATATTCCACGTGTTCTTGTCGGCAGAGAAATCCATAAAAAGCGCCCGCATCATGCTGGATTGATGCATGGTCACATCCCGGGATGTGGCATAAATGTAGGGTAGCAAACTATAACGGAGGTTGATAAATTTATCTACCGCATCATAAACCGGTGTGCCTTTACTGCCGAACTGATAGATTTCGCGGGGAGCATCAGCCCCATGCGAACGCATCATCGGGCAGAAGGCGCCAAACTGGATCCACCGGGCATACAGTTCCCGATACTCCGGATCCGCCAGTTTTCGCCTGAACTTTCCGAGGAAGAATCCCCCGATATCACTGTTCCAGTAGGGCAAGCCACTGAGCGAAAAATTAAGGCCGGTGGAAATCTGGTTTTTAAGCGTTTCCCAGGAAGCCGTAATATCGCCAGACCATGTATTGGCGCCGTAGCGCTGCTGCCCGGCAAATGCAGATCGGGTAAGGATGAATACCCGTTTTGGCGAACTGGTTTCGCGCTGATGTTGGGAAACGCCCCCCACAGTCATCAGCGGATAAGCATTTCTGACTTTGCGGAATGAACCTAAAAAGGTCTTATTATCCAAATCGGCTGGCTTAAAATCCAGATGGTCGGGCTCTGTTGAATCCATCCACCAGCCATCAATGCCTATAGCAAAAAGCCCTTTATTAGCATACTTCCAGTAAATATCCCGGGCCTCGGGATTATAAGCATCGTATACGCGAACGCCCGAGGGATAGGTTAGGTTGGGGGGCCAGGCTTCCAAACCCGATTGTGGCCAGGTATTGAAATTCATCAGCATATGCTTAGGTTCCATTTCCCGGTACTGAAGCGTTTGCGGTCCAAACGAAGCCCAAATGGAGATGATCATGTGAGCATTCATGTTATGAACGTCGTTCACCATTTTCCTGGGGTTACTAAATTCCGGATTCAGAAAATCCATGGCGTTCCAGAGATAATTGTTTCCCCAATACTGCCAGTCCTGAATAATACCATCTAAAGGAACATTTAACTCGCGGTATTTTTTTACAACATCTGTCAACTCGTTCTGCGTCTTGTAACGTTCGCGGCTTTGCCAGAAGCCAAAAGTCCAAAGCGGGAACATAGGCGCCTGACCTGTCAGTCCGCGCATCTGTGCAATCACACCATCGGCGTTCCCGCCGTACATAAAATAATAATCAACGCCATCGCCTACCTGTGATTTAAAAGATGTACCACTCTGATCATCGATAAATGTGGTGGGTGAATAATTATCCCAAAAAATCCCGTAACCTTTCACCGACTGAAAAAAGGGAACTACATCATCTGTGTTTCCCTGCGTCATATTGTTATAACGATGGTTTCTTTGATTAAGCTGACCACCCTGGTGCTGACCCATACCGTATATTGGTTCGTCCTCTTCCAGTTTGAAGGCCTGATAGACACTAAGCGAGCGGCTGCCGGCGTCATCTACAGCTGTAAAACCGGCACCCTCAGAACTTTCCTGCAATAGTTTTTTACCGGTCACTGTTGCATAATCGATTTTCCCGTTTTTCAGATCAAGCGTTACTATGAGGGCTGTACTGATAAGCGTAATCTGCTCTTCCTTTTTTTGTAAGCGCAGCGAAATGGGTTCGGGTTTCTTAATAACCGATAAACTCTCCTTTATAAAATTTTGCCCTTTAGGGCTTTTGATAACCCTTATAATTCCGGGGCTGTAAAATTGGATTTCTATTGATTGTGCCGCTGTTTCTGCTTTAACCCCCTGCTGGGTCTGCTGGTAAGTTTGGCTATGGCCTGTAAATGGTA
This sequence comes from Bacteroidota bacterium, assembly GCA_040389105.1. Taxonomy (GTDB): domain Bacteria; phylum Bacteroidota; class Bacteroidia; order Sphingobacteriales; family Sphingobacteriaceae; genus Mucilaginibacter. Next base: position 193,343 of record JAZKAO010000013.1, on the reverse strand, counting down.
GTATGGCCAAAGCAATTGCCAGGACCTTATATAACGGATTGGACATTATCATAATAAGTTTAATTGATGGTTGGTAAAGTTAAGTGCTGTCGTCATGAAATGCTATTCACAGTGTTCAAATTAATATCACTAATGTTGAAACTTGCAAAAGGCTGCGACATTTGGCATTACTATCTTTACTTTAAAGATAGTCCTTCTATATGCCTTTAAAGCGGATCGGGTTTAAAGCGTAATAATTCATCGGGAAGATGAACATTTGTTGCGAATTTCTGGTAAAAAGTACGCTGACTAATGGGCAAACACTACGATATTTACAAACACTCACTATACCATTTGTAATAACCAATGAAAAAAAACTTACCCTTTTATTTATGCTTCCTGTTGTTTTGTACTTCGCAGGCATTTTCCGCAACACTTAGATCGGATACAACGGGCAGGGCAACTGTTCCACCTGAAATTGAAAACCCGGAAACATTAGGAATTAATAAAGAACCTTACCATGCCACCTTAATGCCTTACGGCAGTTTGCAGGAAGCCTTAGTGGCCAAAAGAAGTGCATCATCGCTCTGCCAATCATTAAACGGGTTGTGGAAATTTAATTGGGTAGCACGCCCGGAACTGCGCCCTGCCGACTTTTACCGACAGGATTATGATGTTTCTTCCTGGAAAAATATTACGGTACCTTCCAACTGGGAAGTGCAGGGTTACGGAACTCCATTCTACCGAAACTTGGGTTATACCATACAGAAAGATTTCCCTCATGTAATGAGTGAGCCGGATAAGAAATATACAGCCTTCCAGGAACGAAACCCGGTAGGCAGCTATCGCCGGGAGTTTGAGGTCCCCGCCTCCTGGACCGGCAGGCGTAATTTTGTTACGTTCGATGGGGTTGATTGTGCGTTTTTTCTTTGGGTAAATGGCCGAAAGGTTGGTTTTAGCGTCAATAGCCGTAATGCGGCTGAATTTGATTTGACCGCTTATCTGAAACCGGGCAAAAATATGATTGCGGTGGAAGTCTATCAATACAGTTCAGGCACCTGGCTGGAGGATCAGGACATGTGGCGTTTACATGGTATTTTTCGTAATGTCACCTTGTGGAGCGCGCCACAAGAGCACATCCGGGATTTCTTTGTAAAGACAAATTTGGACAGCGTCTATAAAGACGCCATTGTGGAAGTTTCGGCAAAAATAAAAAACTACAGCGAGCAGGCTGCACGTACCCAAACCCTTGTGGCCACACTTTATGACGCCAATGGGCAGGAAATTAAAAAAGGAAGTGCTACGGTAAACAGCCTCAGCCCCGGGCAGGAAGAAGCGGTTGTGATTAAATTCCCGGTTGCTGCCCCCCAGAAATGGACTGCTGAAACACCTAACTTATACACCATCGTTTTAACTGGTTCTCAGGGAGAAATCTTATCCGCCAAAATTGGTTTCCGTAAAATTGAAATCAAAGGGCGGATATTCATGGTCAATGGGGTTCCGATTAAATTAAAAGGGGTCAACCGTCACGAACACTGGTCAGATGTTGGGCACGCGGTCACCGAGGAGCAAATGATTGCCGACCTGAAACTCATCAAACAAGGCAACTGCAATCATGTGCGGACTTCGCATTATTCCGACGACCCGCGCTGGTATGAACTTTGTGATGAATGGGGAATTTGGCTGGTGGCTGAAGCTAACCTGGAATATCATGGCTACGACCGCCGCTTTGATGAGGAACCAACCATGCGCGCCGCTATGGTAGACAGAAACGTAGCCAACGTAGAGAATTTCAAAAACCATCCGGCTGTAATCATTTGGTCATTGGGCAACGAGGGTGGCATCGGCGGGTCTAATATGAGAGCGGCGATGAGCGCGATCAAAACGATTGATCAAACACGTTTTGTGCATTATGAGCGCTTTGGCATCGGTAAAAATAACCCTGCCGATTTAGATGGCCGGATGTACGGAACGGCCGAGGATTATGCCAATATCGCCCGGAATAAAGAACTGACCAAGCCCCTGTATATCTGTGAATTCGTGCATGCCATGTTTAACTCTATGGGTTCGCTTGACGAATATTCCACGGTGTTCGATAATAATCCAGAGATTTTAGGTGGCGCTATATGGGAGTTTCAGGATCAGGCTTTATGGAACAAGCGCGACCCCAAGCATCCTATATTAGCTTACGGCGGCGGGTTTGGCGAATATCCTAACGATCACTATTTTATTCATAAAGGCGTTGTAGCCTGGGATCGTAAAACGGTTAAGCCCCATTTTCCGGAAATGAAGCGGGCTTTTCAATGGATTGCTACAGATCTCACCGACCCGATTAGCGGAGCCATAAAGATCACTAATAAATACCAATTTATTTCTTTAGAAGGCTTCAACACGATCTGGACTTTAACTGAAAACGGGAAGGAAATTGCCACCGGTACCGTCAGAGTACGCCCCATAAGGGCACGGAGCATCGGCTTTGCAAATATCCCTTATCATATACCACAGCCAAAGCCCGGAGCAGAATATTTCTTACGTATTTCCTATCAACAAAAAGACGCCACCCTTTGGGCGGATAAAGGTTTTGAGGTTGCGGCTATGCAGTTCAAACTCCCCATTTCTACGCCTCCGAAGGCGGAAAATACCAGCCTGGCAAATCTTGCTTTGAGCCAAAATACAAAGCAGATTAGTTTATCGGGTAAGGACTTCAACATTGGATTTGACTGTAGCACAGGGTTGCTGAACAGCCTGACCAGGCAGGGTAAAAACATGTTGACAGCCGGTGGCGGGCCACGGCTTCACCTTTGGCGAGCCGCGCATCGTAATGACGATAACTGGGCCTACGATATGTGGGAGAGGTTTGGTGTGAATAATCTTAAATACCAACTATTAAATTTAAAAGTGCAAAGACTCAGCAAATCATCGGTCGAGGTTACTTCCACCATTAAAGGAGACGGAAAAGAGGGTTTTGGCGTTTATCATACGGCTGTTTACTTGGTCCGGTCAGATGGAACTGTGACAGTACGTAACGACATTAGATTTACGGGGATGCGCATTAACCTGGCCAGGATAGGCGTACGTATGCTGCTCGACAAAAAACTTGATTCGATGACATTTTTTGGCCGCGGCCCTTTTGAAAACTATGCCGACCGTAAAAGCGCTGCTGATGTAGGGATATATCAATTAGGCCTGCTGGATCAGTACGAATATGAAAAACCGATGGAACGAGGCAATCATGAAGAAGTACGATGGGCCAAACTCAGCGGCAAAGGCTTGCCCGGGGTACGCGTGGATGCTGATGATAAGCTGATGCAAGTTTCGTTTTTGCCCCATACAGATGAGCAAATGTACCCGGTAGAATACAAGATTGACCTTCCGGAAAGTAAATCTGCGGTGTGGTGCATCTCCACCAAAACCCTCGGCGTTGGCTCAGCAAGCTGCGGTCCACGCCCACTGGATAAATATCAGGTATTTTCTGATCCTACATCGTTTACATATACCATTAAACTATAAGACCGGTTATACAGAGCACCTTTAATAATATTTGCTAACGATACGATTGCCGGACGAAAGTCCGGCTTTTTTATGGTAGAGTTTAGATATGGTTAATAGATACTTATCGCCTTTCCGTTTATTCTTCAAGTATAAGTATCTGCTTGCCCATTTGATAACATCCGTACTCTTACTGGTTAAACACGTCTTTTTTCGACGATTTTATAAAACAAAAAAAGCAAATTGAAATCGCTTTCAATTTGCTTTATATTATGTATTTGCATTACAGAAGCATGCAATATTTTCACCAACTATTTTTGGCAATTATATCAGGAAAATAAGTTTAGTTTTTAACTTTTATCATTTACTTTATCAAAACAGCAGGCCTGGCATTTTCGGCCCGGCCTGCTGTTTACCAGGTTTAAGTTAACCTAATACCTATTTAATTACCACGTCAAAATACTCGGCTTTTAAACCTCTGTCACGCACAATAAGGGTATCCTTAGTAGCGTAATTTACGTTCAATGCTTTAAAATTAACAGTATAATCCAAATAGATAGCACTTCGGTCAGTTCCTCCGATACTATTTTTTTCGCCATTTGATACAAACTTCCCGGTACCTGCAATATCAAAACTGGCGGGATTATTGCCGGTTACCGTACAAGTTCCGTTATCGGCGAAAGTGAGCACCAGGGTAAAAGGAACCGTAGTGCCGGCGCTGTTTTTGATAGACAAGGCCAGATTGGCCGTTTTTAATGAAGCTGTTGTTATGTTCACTAACTGGTTATTCTCCACATAAGGCGTATGCCTAACGGCTGTTGAAGCGGCTCCAACGGTTGGGGTAATTTGATCTACGCCCTTCCTTAGATAATTTCCAAACCAGGGGTTAACGTATTTAATGCCATACAGAATATAGTCTTTAGGCGTCGTTACCCAGTCTGTAACTTTAACCCGTGAAGGATTTGCAACGCTTTTAGTCCCGCGTAGAATTGAATCTGCACCAGTAACTTTAGTCATCACCAGCGGGATTACGTAATTTGCCGTTAACGCCGCCGGATCAGCAAAAAAGGCATCGGTCAACTTTACTTCTATACCACCGAGGAGGCTTCCGGCAGGGATTTTAACCTGAGTAGATGCCAACTGATAATATTGCGAAGGCATAGCGAGAATTTTAGGGCCATTATTGTTGAAATAAAGGTTATTCAGCAACGTCTCGTCCACTTTCACGTCAATCAGCACATCTTTTGTGTTGTCATACACGCCGCCCATTGTGGCTTTAATAGATACCTTATGCTGGTTATCTAAAGAATTATCTACCAAAAGGTCTTCTCCCAACTCAACGGTCCGCATGGGGTACTGGCTGGCAAAATAAACGGTTGAATAATTAAAATTAGGGTACACAACCTTATCATTTTTGCACGATGCGAACAAGCCTGCTGAAGCTGCCAGTCCTATCATTATTTTATTAATCTTCATCTTTGTTAATTTAAATTATTATAACTATTGCCAACCCGCATTTTGTAACAGCGCATTATATTTTAAAATCTCCGAATTTGGAATAGGTCCATAGTACATATAATTCTGGTAAGAACGCTTTTCCACGCTGTTCAACGGCGTATAAACGGCTCCGTTCACATCGAGGCCCCTTACCGTCTCGTTAAGTGTAGTTATATCCACTTTCCAGCGACGAAGGTCCCAAAAACGGAAGCTTTCAAAGGATAATTCTAAACGGCGCTCATTACGGATCAGGTCCCTCATTTTGTTTTTGTCACCCTGAATTTCGTCTAAATAAGGGTCGGTGTTTATACCAAGTGCCCTTTTACGAATGGCTTTGATAACATCGTAAGCTGAATAGCTCTGAGTTCCTGTTCCGGTAGGCCCATAGGCTTCATTAGCAGCTTCCGCATAGGCCAGGTACATCTCCGTATACCGCATACGAGGGGTATAGTGCGTTTTTCCGTTGGCCGCACTTGAACTGCGGTTAACGTCCATCCGCAAACGTTTCTTCATATAATAGCCCGTGCGCGTCGAAAAACCTGTCCTTGCATTGATGCCATCCAATGTGCCCGAGGTGCTGCCGGTTAATATTACCGCATTATTTACCCCTTCGGTGCTGCCGTTGTAAATTATATATTTTGCAAACCTCGGGTCTCTGTTGGCGTATGGCGTAGCAGCATTGTAATTTGCGCTCGGATGGTTAATCGGATATCCATTGGCCATTGGGAAAGCGTCCACCAAATTTTGTGAGGGATTCATAAAACCAGCGCCGGCAGCGTTACCATTTATTGTAGGTGGAAAATTCTGACTCTCCTGTGTAGCATCACTCGTTACGATATTCTCCCTCCAAATAATCTCAGGAGGGTTTATACCAGCAGATAAATTGTCAATTTCGGTGGTGTTAGCATAATAAGTAACACCTGTTGCAGGTAATGCGCTTACCCCGCCCTTATAGTTAATTATCGCCGCGGCGTAATTTGCAGCATCTGCCCAGGTTGCAGGATTAGCACTATTCTGAAATGCAGGGCTGGCTGCTAACAAAGCTGTTCTTGCTCTTATCGTTTTGGCTATTAACCCATTGAACAATTGACGGCCATACTGCCCCATCACCCGGTTGTAGGTATCGAAGGTATTGGTGTATTGCTTATACCGATCCGGGATCTGAGCGTTGGATGTTATGTCATTATACTCCAGGGGAAGATTAACCTCGGCACTGTCCAAATCCTTGTAAATTTGTTTAACGCAGGCATCGAAACTGGAGCGGGGCACATTAAACTGGGCGTTAATGGTTTGATATTGAGTAATAATAGGTACTCCTAACAACTGCCCGCCGCTGGTCTGTCCGCCATGGTTACGCAATAAATAGTACAAAAACAGGCCACGTAAACCAAAAGCTTCGCCACGCATCCTCACATTAAAAAGCTTTGCCGCTTCGGGATCCGCTGCCCATTTTACCTTGTTTGAATTTTCAAGGAATAGGTTCAGATATTGCGTTGCTTCATAACACTGGTTCCATACGGAAGCAGGATTATTTGTGGACGACCAGGACCCCGTGGCCGTTTGCAAATAAGCATTACTTAATTGGTTAGTTACCGCGTCATCCGTGGCATAATCTGAATTGTCGTAATAGGTCGGTATATTCCTGTAAGCGGTAATCAAAAAACCTTGAGCGTAGTTAACATCAGTGTACATCTGATCAAGTGTTTTTAAATCCTCCGGCTCGGGGTTCAGGATTTTTTTGCAGCCTGCAAAAAGCAAAACTGCTAATCCGATAGATATGATCTTTAATTTCATATAATTTTAGCTAATAGTCATTAAAAAGTAGATTTGACACCTAAGTTAAAAAATCGGGTTTGAGGTGCCGAACCTATGTTGGTCTCCATCAACTGACGCTCTTTTGATACCACCAGCAGGTTATCACCCTGTGCATAAACACTCAGGCCATGCACAAACGATTTCTTGAAAATCTTGTCATCAAAATCATAGGTAAACTGAACGCGTGTTAAATTAAAGCGGTTAACTTTGTACATCCAAAAAGTGGAGTTCTGGAAATTGTTGGTACTGCTGGTACTTGTCAGCCGCGGATAAGTTGCCGTAGAACTTGTGGCTGGGGTCCAGCGCCCTAACACCACCTCAGAGTATTTAGTGGCACCACCAACCCAATAATAAGAGCTGTTTTTAAAACCAACAGCTCCATCAGTTCCTGAACCTAATGCAAACATTGTTAAATGCTTCCACTTAACCGTAAGGTTAACCCCATACGAGAAAGGAGCGGCTGCAAATCCTGTATGCCCCAGGTTCACCTGATCTTTACTGTCAATTACGCCATCATTGTTAATGTCGCGATACTTGATGTCGCCGGGTGCCAATGTCCCGCCAAATGTTTGCCTTGGAGAGCTTGCTATATCGGCCTGGCTCTGGAAAAAACCGTCACTGATATATCCAAAATTTGCATCTGTTGGCAAACCGGTTCTGGCCTGGTAGGATACTGCCGGTGTTTCATCCCTGCGTAGTACTTTAGAATTAAAGACCATCCCTGTGACGCCTAATGAATAACGTACGTCCCCTATCTTTTCGTTCAGGTTAACTGCGAAATCGAACCCGTAACGTTTTTCCTTGTTATAATTTATCCAGGGGCGAAAATCACCCGAACCGGCAAAGTAAGAGGGATAAATGGATGATCCGCGGGCAAGCAGGCCGTCGGTAATTTGCGAAAAGTAATTTACGTCAAACGAAACTTCGTTTTTAAACATCGATCCGTCTAATCCTATCGTTAACTCATTCCGTTGCACAAATGACAAATCTGCGTTATCTGCCTGACCCGAAAGCGTTGTGCGCCCGCCGGCCAAACCATCGCGCCATGTATAAAAGCCGCCCAGCGTAGCATTGTTACTATAGTATCCCTGATACAGATAAACATCCGTAGCAGTATTAGTTCCTGCTCTGGTGCCTGTAATGTCAAGATCTTGCTTAACGGAAGAATAAGAACTTTTAAGCTTCAGGTCGTTAACGAATGAAAAGTTGTCTTTAAAGAACTTTTCATCACTGATACGCCATCCCACTGAAACGGTTGGAGAAAAGCCATTACGTTTGCCCGGGGGCAGCTTAGCGGAATGCACCAAGGCGCCCGAAAAATTCAGATAATATCTACTTTTATAATTGTAGCCGGCCTGGACACCAAGGTTTGTATTTTTAACAGGTTGGTACCCACTGCCACCATCGCTGGAAAATTGGGTAGTATACCCCCAGCCTAATAAAGTTGCTGTAACCTTATGATCATTTGCAAAAGTACGGTCGTACCCAAACTGCGCTTTTAACGATACGGTTTGCGTATAGGAAGACGACCCGACGTTTTCGGTAGTTGAGTTTTTGTCTACACCGAATTTGGTTAAAGCAGTAATCACGTCCTGCCCATTAACGGTAGACCAGGTGGGCCCGTATGTTGCGTAAGGCAACGTGTACGATTCGTTATATAACGTAGTATAATCCAAACTGGTTGTGGTTTTAAACGTCAATCCTGGCAAAACAGAACTTAGGTCTGCTTGTAGACCAGCGTTGTACATAAATGTATTTGCCTTAGTTTTAACGTAACCTGCCGCCAACATATCAGACAATACGTTGGTTTGGTTTGTACTCTGCCCGCCAAGTAAGTACTGCCCATCAATAATATGATTACTGGCTTTTACGATTGCCTGTAGCGCAGCGTTGTTTGGATCCAACATATTGATAGGGATAAGCGGCGAAAACTTGTTGAAATTGGGGGTTATTGTTGAAGTTGCACCCCAAAAATTACCTGCTCCTACATAACTGTTGGTACTTACAGCTACGGCATCTACCGATGCACTTAACTTTTTACTAAGCTTCACATCCACATTTCCCCTAATGTTGAACTGAAAATCGCTATTGTTTTTCTGTTCGCCGTATTTAAGCAGGCCATTGTTGTACGACAAGCCAATATTTGTATAATAACGGGCAGCATCGTTACCACCGGATACCTCGGTAGTCACATCCGTTTTCATATACGACTTTTTAAGGTAATCACTCCCAAACAAATTAATATCAGGATACCGATATGGGTTTGTGCCCGCACGGGTATTATTAATTTGATCTACTGTGTAGCCGGCACCTGTAGTTGAAATACCATCGTTGGTTAATGCCTCATTGTAATAGGTCATGTAATCGGCCGCATTAAGGTATTTGGGGTACGATTTAGGCACATAAATACCGGTATTTACGCGCGCATCAATCTGTAGCGGCTTTATACTGCCGCGTTTGGTAGTAATCATCACAACGCCTTTGGCCGCGCTACTTCCATACAGCACTACGGCACTGCCTCCTTTTAGCACCGTGATGGATTGCACCTCGGTTAAACGGACATCGGACGCGCGACGCGGTATCCCATCAACCAAAACCAATGGTGCCTGGCCCCAAACGTTTCCGGTATAGCCGCCAATAAAGCTTCCTAAATTGTCTAAGCTGTTAGTGCTATAACTCTTTTTTAATACATCGGTTACGTTAACACTTGATAAGGGCGTAATCACATCTTGTTTTGCAACCGACCGAAATGCCACGTTAACAACGCTGTCTTTTTTTTCCTGTGCTTGTGCTCTGGCCAATACCGATAATAAAATGACCAGGATGACACAGCAGTATCTTATATTTTTTCTCATTAGTTTTTGAATTTTTAGTTACCAACCCGGGTTTTGCGTAAACTCAGCATACATATTCACATCAGATGGCAAGAACGGGAACCAATAATGACGATCAACCAATTGCCTTTCTAACAGAATTGTTTCTCTGAAATTATTCACTTTGGCGTTTCTTGGATCAGCATATACCTGTGCATTAGGAAGCCCCCTATCAAATTCGATCCCTTTTTTGTATGTGTACGGACGTTGGGTTAAAAGCAACCACCTACGCAAGTCCGTAAATCGGTGACCTTCAAAAGATAGTTCTACAGCACGTTCGCGCCTTACTTCACCTAAAAAGTCGGTGGTATTGCCCAAAAACTTTGCAGCCACGCCGGCAACACCTGCACGGGTACGCACCTTATTAATGGCATCTACAGCAGTAACATTGTAACCCGAAGCAGAACTTTGCGGGGTGCCATATCCGGTTGCAGCCGCTTCAGCATATAACAGATACAAATCAGACAACCGCATTAAGCTTAAAACAACGGTGTTATTTTCCCTGTATCCGTCAAATTCGTTCATCAGTTTGGCAACAATTTTGGAGTTCAGGTATCCTGTCCAAACCTTTTTGTTCCCGTCCGATGTCCTGAAAAGCCCGCCGGTAAAAAGACTGGCATACTGCCTGTATTCATTATTACCCACGGCACCTCCATTCTGCACACATTTTTCGCCGTCAATCAGAATGTCGTTGTAAAAACGGGGGTCACGGTTTCTCCATGGATATGACGGATCGTAACCGCTTTCAGCGTCCGCTTTTTCAGGATCCGGAATCGGTAAACCATTGGCCATGCCATAATAATCCACGTAATTAGCAGTAGGATAAACCTTGATACCTGTAGAGTGAATAACCAGCGGACGGTAATCATTTACCTGGTTAAAGCGAAAGCGGTTAGTGGCGCCCGAAAGGTTTTCAAGCAGGATCGCCTCTTTCAGACCTGGTATCTTACCTCCAGTATTCCAGGTGTAAAATATATCGCGGTATTGCGAGAACGGAGCCAGGGCGTAGCGACCGGTCGATTCGGTGATCTGAAGCGCCTGGCCCAAAGCATCGGCAGCCTTTTTGCAATATGCGGCATTATAAGTGGCGGAACCGGTGGAAGACCTGTTCATTAACGGACTACCTGCCCACAGGTAGTTTTTCCCCATGTAGGCAAGTGCCATAATTTTATTGATCCGGTTATTGTTATTACCAAGGGTAACCTTACCAACAGTAGTCGCATCCCAATCAACAGGTAATAAATCAGCTGCTTTTTGCATATCCGCCGCAACTTTATCCGCGCAGGCCTGGTAGCTTAGGCGAGGGAGTTTGATGGGCTGATCCGCTGGGTAAACCTGGTCCAGGTAAGGTATCCCGCCCCAAATTTCCATGATGCAATGGTGGTAAAAAGCTCTGAAAAAGTATAATTGCCCGGCAATCAGATTTTTTTCTTCGGTTGTTGCATCTGTCATTTTATCAAGGTTTGCCAAGCCCAGGTTAGCCTTACGTATGCCGTAAAATGATAAGTACCAAAGGAATCCTTTTGACGAAGCAGTGCCACCATCACTAGGATTTGCCCCGAGCACGTTATTGGCAAACATATTATAAAAGGTAGAGTTCCAGGCAGGATAGTTTCCCTGATCAATTTGGTAGGCCATCAACCTGGTTTCGCCAACTTCCCAAAACTCGTCTTCGCCAAGATTCCAGCAGTTATGATTTTGGTTGGTACTTAGCAGCGGAAGGCAATTATATAACTCTTCGGTAAACCCTTGAAAGTTCACAAAGTTCTTATATGGATCTGTCGGAAGAATATCTGCAAGCGGAGACCGCTCAAGATATTTTTTGCAGGAGTTGAGGGTGCCGGTGCCCAGCACAAGCAACACAAACAACACGAGTTTTTTCATGTAATTTTTCATCTTTAAACAGTTTATAATGTTATATCAAGTCCTAAATTGAACCGTCGCATGGTAGGATACGCACCACTGCTACTGTCTCCATTGGCGCTGCTAAAATTAGATTCACGGTCATCAGGCATTTTAGTCCATAAAAGCAGGTTATTACCGTTTACAAAAAATCTACAGGTTTTCATACCCACCTTTTTAATCAGGTTAAGGGGCAGGCCGTAACCTATTTCAACATTTTTTAAACGTACATACGAACCATCGTAAGCGTAGCGGGTACCGGACCCACCTATGCCATCCAACACACTCCAGCGGGGCGGAGGTACAACTCCACCATTATCTTGCTTAAAATAGAATGGCTGTTCAACAAACAACACGTTACTTTTTCCTTGAAAATCAGGGAATGAAATAAAACGCGTAACGTTGTTTACCCCATAGAATTGCGCAAAAAAGCTAAAGCGTTTCCATTCGAACCCGATAGAAGCGTTGTAGGTGTTTTGTGGGGTACCTGTATAACCGAAAGGGGCCTGGTCCTTGCTGTCTATCACACCGTCGCCGTTAAAATCGGCGATATTATAATCACCCGGTAACTTATTTTGATTATTAGCAGAACGGGTAGTACTTCCAAGCAAATCATCCCAGCTTTTAAGAAATCCGTTATCGATATAAGACCTGGTTTGCCCAATGGCATAACCCGCCTGCTGCTGATAGGCAGGGGTTAAACCGGGATCGTCGCGGAAAATTGTCAAATTGGTAGCATGAGTTATGGATGTGTTTAGATATACACGAAGACCATTTGCAAATTTGTGGCTCAGCTTTAGTTCAGCTTCGTAACCCTTACTGGTTACTTCACCCAGGTTGGCAGACGGCGCACTATTGCCATATCCAAAAAAGGATGGTATCGCACGGCCGCTGCCATTGATCACAATCCTGGTTCTCCTGTCGTTAAATACATCTAAACTACCAGATATATCGCCATTCAAAAACCCAAAATCCACACCTATATTTCGCTTTTCGGCAGTTTCCCACGAAATGTTTGGATTGCCAATGGTACCTTGATTATAGATGGTGTAAGGTGTATTAACAGCGGGACTTCCCATTTGCGTATTTCCGCCATAATTATAGGAATCGCGGAACGGAAATCGTGTACCGCCAACGTTGTCATCCCCAACCCTACCCCACGAGCCTCTTACTTTCAACTGATCTATGAAAGTCAATTTTTCCATAAACTTCTCCTTGTTAATTATCCAGCCGCCAGATAAAGAGGGGAAAAACGCAAACCGATATTGAGGTCCGAACTGCTCTGAACCATTATAAGCTCCGTTGAAGTCTAAAATGTACTTTTGTTTATACTTATAGGTTGCACGGAAAACCCAATCTTCACGGTATCTAGGAAATACCGACCCGGTGGCATTACGCTGACGCTGCACTACAGCCAGGCCGGTTACATCATGGTCGCCAAACTCACGGGCATAGTTTATCTGAAACTGATAATTCATATTCCGATAAATATTACCGTCAGCTACAGAGCCAGCGGAAGAAGACCAGGCGATAGCGTCATTAAAATCAAATTGTGTGCCCGAATTTCTTGGTTGCTCGTAAGACACTATGCCGTTAGTAGGATTAATATATTCGCGCTGGGCATTGTTGAATTGATCATTTATGCCTCGCGAATTTTCTAAAAAAGTATTATCTAACGAGAGGCTGCCCCTGATGTTAAGCCCCTTGGTTACCATGCTCAAATCTTGCTGCAGGATAAAATCGGTTGTCAACTGCGTTGTTGTACGTTTTTCTAACCCTGAATATGCCAGCCAAAATGCCGCGTTAGGCTGATCCTGGGTAGCAACAGGATAAAATCCATAGGCTCCATCTTGATATACTGGCTTAAACGAGTCAGGCGCCGTACGATAAGCAGACGACCAATAAGACCCATCACCGGCAGCCAGGCCATAAGGTACCTGGGTTATCCCGTTTGAGCCGAACAACTTGGTGGAGAACTTAGTAGTTTTGGTAAGGTTAAAGTCCAGGTTGCTACGAACATTGTAACGGGTGTAGCCAAAGTGTGCTTCGTAACCCCTGTTATTAGGGAAGGTTTTAAACAAGTCGCCTTCTCGGGTTATATCTACCCCGGTAAAATAGTTTACTAATTTTGAACCGCCAGAAACATTAACGGAGTTATTGTACGATTGAGCAGTTTTGTTGAATAATTCTTTCACCCAGTCTACGTTTGGATAACGATCCGCTTCGTAAGCATTAGCAGGATACCGGTATTTATCGATCATCTGTTGGGGCGTATATCCAGACCACGTGTTTGGGTCAGCAATAGATTCTCTTTCGATAATCCTATTTTTTAACATTAAGGCATCATAAGAATCGTATTTTGCCGGCAGTTTCGAGGCAATTTTGGTAGTCGTGTTTGATCTAAACGAAACCTGCGCCTTGCCTTCAACACCATGTTTAGTGGTTACCAGGACAACGCCGTTTGCACCGCGCACCCCGTAAACTGCTGTAGCCGATGCATCTTTCAACACAGAGACGCTTTCCACTGAAGAAATGTCAATAGCGCTTATAGACCTTTCAATCCCATCAACCAGTATCAGTGGCGAGCTATTGTTCCATGAACTTACGCCCCGGATTACAATCTGCGGATCTTCGGCACCCGGCTGTCCTGAGGACGACGACGTAATGACACCAGGCAGGTTACCGGTTAAGGCCTGAGCGAGATTGGTAACACCACCGGTTCTTTCCAAATCTTTACCCGTGACTTGGGTAATAGCACCAACTACGCTGGCCTTCTTTTGCTGACCATACCCGACAACGATGACTTCATTCATGGCTTTCGCCTCATATTCCATTATAATATCATTGGAGGTGTTAACCGAAGCTTTCACCTCTTTTGTGATCATACTAAATGAGGAGATGACAAGCACAGTGTTATTAGCCGGAACAGATAATATAAATTTTCCGTCTTTGTCTGACAACGTTTTCTTCGTATTGTCACCTTTGGCGATGATGACTGCGCCTATAACTGGGTCGCCTGTATTGTCTTTAAGAGTACCTCTGACCATGACGGTATTTTGTGCATGCGTCACAAAGGCGTTAAAAACCAGAAGCAAGACCAAAAAAAGGCTTTTTGGATTTTGTTTTTTGATATTTTTAAATATTATCATTTTTCCTTGAGAATAAATAAGTAATGGCTTCTTATAATTGGTTTGCGAATTTCGGTTGAGGGAACCTCTTATCTGGGAAACACATCTGGTACTTCCTAAAAAATTGCCCGTCAACTGTACTTTTCTGTCGTTAGTATAGCTTATTTTTCCATAGTTAAAGACGGTTAAAGGGAGTGCTTCACCCAGAATTTTTCGCGCTGCTAAATCAGCTAATCACAAGTTTATTAGGTGATCAAATAGTTGAAAAGTGAATCTGAAAGTAAACTTCTTCCTTATATGGTTAATTTAATGGTTAGCGAAAAAAGGTTATCTCTACCGGCTAGCATGCGGGCAGTTTGTAGCATAGCGCATTACGTTGGTGCTTTCATAACACTCAGGTTTATTGGTTTATAATTTGGTTTGGTCCGAAGCTGTATAGGTGCAGGGATGCTTGGCATCAGAAAGTTCAAGCTTTCGAACACACCAAAACTATGATAGTCGTTAATTAATGCCTGATCTGTGCGTCAAAAAAGATAGCATAAATGTCAATATTACATTAAATCCCGCCAGACCTGCTGTAAAAAAGTCATTTACACCTGATTATAAGCAACTTAACCACAAATAAAAAATGACATTTGCGCTAATTATTAAAGGAATATTGCTGTAATTGTACATCTGTGGGTGATCAGTCGGGATTTGTTATAGCTAAGAATACCTTATACTGGTTTTATTGGTGCAAAGGAACTCTTGCTTATAGGAGCGGGTTGCTTCTGAGGGCTATTTCTTGTTCGCTTGGCCCTTATGATCACGCTTTTGTAAAAGTGAACCACAGGTTTTCGGATATTATATACAGGGCCAGCCTGACAATACCCGTTCGCATGCCGGTGCCTGTCAGTCCTGCTTTTCTTGGGGTCGGGCGCATTTTAATGCCAACAAGCGGATACACACAAAATATAGCGCGTTGGCTATCTACTCGCTAATAACAAGACTTAGGTAATAATAGTGATTATAAATCCACCTGTTAAAGCTGACGCGAGGATAGAGTAAAACTATTCGACAAGGTGTGCTTTATGTCCCCGTTTTAGATGAATATATTCTGTTGGTAACATATTAAATTGTGCTTTAAAAGCCCGGGCAAAATAATTGGGGGTAGAAAAGCCAACCGCATAGCTCACCTGAGATACATTCATATCACTCCTTTCAAGTAATACGGCGGCTTTGTCCAGCTTTACCGAACGGATAAAATCAACTGGGGTTTTCCCGGTTAACTCCAATATTTTTGTATATAACGATCCACGGCTAATGGCTAATTTACGGCTTAAATCTTCAACAGAGGACTGAGGATTGGTTAAATTTTCCTCGATGTATTGAATGACTTTACCCAATAGCTTCTCATTGGCCGACTCGATCTTGATTTCCTGAGTCGCTACGTTGATCTGTTTGCTGTAAGTCGTTTTCAGTCTTGCATTCAGTTCAAGCAAATTCCTGATCTTGACATTCAAAATATCGATATTGAAAGGTTTAGACATGTAGTCATTTGCCCCTGTCTCCAATCCCAGTAACTGATTTTCTTCCCCTGTCAAAGCCGTTAGTAATAACACTGGAATATGACTTGTCCTTTTATCCGATTTGATCTTACGGCACAGATCGATACCGCTCAGGTAGGGCATACTGATATCACTTACCACCAGCTGAGGGTGCAAAAATAAAACCTTTTGCCAGCCTTCCTTACCGTCAGCAGCTTCCTCCACACGATAAAATGTCTTTAGGTTTTCTTTGAGATAAAACCTAAAATCGTCGTTATCCTCAACCAAAAGCACACTGGGAAGTTGAGCATAACGAGCATCATCGGCCGATTTATTTATAAAAGCGTCTTCCGTTGTTTGTTCAACCAGGATATCTGCTTCATCTTCGGCAATGTATGACCCTTCCATGCATTCAAATGGAAAGTAAATAGTAAATGTGGAACCGCTGCCGGCTATGCTTTCAACACTAATCGTTCCCTGGTGCATCTTCACAAACTCTTTTGTAAGTGAAAGGCCGATACCATTACCTTGATTTAATATGGCCGAATTGACATCGGACTGATAAAAACGGTCAAATATCTTCTCCTGTGCCTCACCCGCAATACCGATACCTGTGTCTATTAAACGAACCCTGAGTCCCACGCCTTTTCCGTCTTTCTCAATTCTTAAAGTTACGGTCCCTCCTTTAAGAGTAAACTTGAAGGCGTTGGACAGGAGGTTGAAGAAGATGCGTTCAATTTTTTCGTGATCGAAGCTGGTGAAATAAGACTTCAGTGGGCTGTGAAACTCGAAATTGATTTGCTTCCTTTCCGAAAGATCCCTGAATGACTCGACAACATCCCGCGTAAAGGCAATAAAGTCCCCTACGGTCGAATTTAGTCGCAATTCTTTATCTTCCATATTTCGAAAATCAAGCAATTGGTTCACCAGGTTCAGCAGACGTTTGGCATTTCTGCGTATCATACCTAACTGGTCTGACTTACGGGCGCTGGTCTCTACCTGCAATAACTGGTCTACCGGCCCCATAATGAGGGATATCGGCGTGCGAAATTCATGGCTCAGGTTAGTCAGGAATTTTATCTTCAACTGATCAAATTCATGCAGCCGTTCCCCTTCCAATCGTTCCTGTTCAACTGCCTGCCGCATTTGCAGACGCTCTTGTTCAAGCGCAAATTTTGCTTCCAGTTTACGAATCCCGCGGTGTCGGATATAAAATAGTCCTGCCGCCGCTAACAAAACATACAGCATGTATGCATAGTAGGTTCTCCAGAAAGGCGGACGCACAAAAATCATAATAGCAGTCACCGGACTTGTCCAGCTACCGTTTTCACTTGTTGCTTTTACATAGAATGTGTATTTCCCAGGATCCAAATTGGTGTAACCTGCCGTATTTGTTGCCCCCACACTATTCCAATCCCTATCAAACTTATCAAGCTTATAAAAATATCTGCTTTCGTGTGGCGATGTAAAGTTTAGGGCGGCAAAGCTTAATGAAAAGTTTTGCTTATAATCAAGTTCGATCTCCTTTGCTATGGAAATTTGTTCCTTTATTTCAGCATCTTTAGATGGAACGACAATTTTATTTGAGATCCGAAGTTGCGTTAGCACCACGCTTGGAACATTTTTATTGAAGTGTAAACCCGCCGGGTTAAAGTAGTTGAAACCGTCGGTTCCTCCAAAAAACAAGGTACCATCAGATTGTCTTAAACCAGCGCCCTGAACAAACGGACTTCGCTGCAAGCCATTATAATAGGTGTAATTGCTGAACTTTTTAAGTTTTCGATCAAAGCTGCTGATCCCTTTATTAGTACTTACCCAAATCTTTCCCTGATGGTCTTCCAGAATTTTATAAATCACATCATTGGCCAGGCCATCCTTTTCAGAGTAAGCGATGAATTCCCTCTTTCTTTCGTCGTAGTAAGCCAGCCCCCCCTCGCTCATTCCAACCCAGATCGTCCCATCAGCACTGACGCATAGTGTATTAACTGTATTGTGAGGAAGCTTACTATTACTGGCGTTTAACATATGCGTCTCGCCATTAAATGGGTTAAAAACGGCTATACCGTCGCCGCTTGAACCGATGAGCATATTCCCGTTACGGTCTTCTTCGATGGCCCGGATGTAACCATTAACCGGAATAAAATGAGTACCGCTTTCGTTTCTGCTGAATCTTTGGAATATTTTTTTGGACGCATCCCACATATTCACTCCCTCCCCGTTGGTACCAATCCAGACATTACCCCTGCTATCACGCCTTATGCAGAAAATATCGTTCCCGCTGACACTTCCCGGGCCGTTACCTTTAGTAATTTGCCTGCTTTCACCTGTTTTGACGTTATAAATGTATAATCCGTTAAGGTAAGTTCCGATCCAGATTTCTGAACCGACACTTTCCATTGTAAGTATTGATTGTCCGTCGGTCCTGCCAGATAAAGGTAAGTGCTTAAAAAGCCCTGTTTTGAAATTAAAGAAATTTAGCCCTCCCCCGTCCGTTCCTACATAAACCCCCGTATCATCTACATTCGCAAAGGAAGTAACCACTTTGGCACTCAGGCCCTGCGAATCAAAGGAGTTACTTTGGCGTAGGTTAAAAAATGCGAGATTTTTATCATACTTGTTGATGCCGCCCCGATAAGTGCCTACCCAAAATATGTTATCCCTGTCAATAAGAATACACTTGACTGCCTTGCCGATCAAACTGTATTTATTTCGCGGGTCACGTTCCACCCGGTGGATATTCCCGCTTACCGGGTTGAGCACGTTAAGTCCCTCTTCCGTCCCTATCCATATATTTCCGTTGGGATCCGCCGCCATTGAATAGACGATATTGCTGCTTAAGCTATGGTTATTAGCAACAGAGTGCCTGTAATTCCTGAAACTATTGCTGCCCGGAGCCAGCATACTTACGCCATTATCGGTGCCTATCCAAATATTACCGCTTCTGTCCTGAGTAATGGATGAAACTGCGTTATCAACCAAGCCATCATCATTACTATTCGAATGCGCATAGCGCCTGAAAGCTTTTTTTTCGGGCTGAAATAAATATAAGCCTGTTTTATTGCCCAGCCACATCCGGTCACTGCGATCTTTGAAAATACAGGGAAGAGAGTTGGAAACAGCCGGTTGATCAGCAGAATTTTTTGCATAAAATGGGGAGATTTTTTTGGTTTTAATATCCAGGGTAAGTAGGCCCCCATATGTTCCCAACCATAGTTTATCGTCGGGCCCGCTGTTGATGGATAGTACTGGTGGACCTACATTGACAAAACAATCCAGTTTACGATCATACATAGAAATTCCGGAGCCTGTACCTACCCATAAATTTCCATTTTTTTCTTCGAAGAGGCAGACGACTACGTTAGAGTTGATACTCTTAGGGTCGTCGTCGCTGTGCCGGTAGGCGATAAATTGTTTACCATCAAACCTGTTTAAGCCATCGTCGGTACCGAACCACATATAGCCATAACGATCCTTCAAAATAGCATTAACTATATTTGACGATAAACCTTCTTTACTATCCAAATTCATGAAATTCAGTTCATGCTCCTGGGCAAAACTCCTATTCAGCAGCAAAAACAAAAAGATCATAAAACACAAGATATTAAGCTGAGATATATTAAAAGACACTAGTCGACAGAAAGATATCCGTCCTAATTTCAATTTGCTTGGTTGCAAGATATGATCAAAATTTGGCGCACTACGTTCAGGGTAAATTGAAAGAAAAAATTTACACATCAGGTTAATAAATTAAGGTCTCCTTCAGGGTTAACCGGAAAGGACAGGTTTATATTATAATTGGTTACACTCCTATAGAGAATGCGTAAATTAAGTTCAAAAGATAACTATCGCTGCTCGGAATGTCCTAAATTATAGGATAAATGTTCAAGCAATCTTATTTTTTATTTTATTTTCACCCGCCAGTCAGCCGATTAAAAAATACTGAACACCGTTAATTTGAAACAGGCGGTTGGGTGAGCTCACTATTAGTACTGCGAAGATCGCATATCTTTCTTACAAAAGCGTCTGTAAAGAATTTCCTGCTATCTCGCAGTTCATCAGTACTTAACGGTCTGCTTGGTCCAGGTTGGGCCGCCTATTGTAAATATCCCGTTTTTAAAAAACAATGGCTCAATACCCATTTGAGGTTTGGGTTCTCCGATCTCATTTACAGACGGAAAAGGTTGTCCTTTGTAAAAAGCATAATGACAGGAACTCCACAATCTGCCGTCAGGGCCTTCAAATATGGCGTTATGGCCGGTTTCACAGTAAGGATCTTCTGTATCGTTAAAATTACCGGCCACGCTGGCTATTGCCCCCCGATACACCTTCTTCCGGGTGCCAAATATAGGTTCCTGTGACGCTAATACCCATGGCTCCAAAGGCGATGAAGATTTAAGCAGGCCTACTTCGTACCCCCTCGTCCAGGTAGAAAAGAACATGTAATACATTCCCTCACGTTTCAAAACGAAGGGGCCTTCTATACCCCCCCCACATCCACCTGGGATTACTGGTATCGCGTGCTGTCCGGAGTTTCTGAAGTTCGCCGATAATAATTCCTTTTTCCAGATCAAGCTTTGCCTGAAACAAACCGTTACCGCTGCAATACAAATAAACTTGCCCGTCCGTATCTTCAAAAATGGTAGCATCATTATTATACTGCGGCGTTAACGGGCCATTAACCAACTGATAAGGACCGGTCACCTTTTTTGAACTAAACAGCCAGATACTATGATGGGCCATGCCTTTAGGATCTTGCGCCGTCACCTTGCCACTGTTTACCGTAAGCCAGTATTTGCCTTTAATAAAATGAATTTCCGGTGCCCAGAAGCGACCATTATAAGGACAATCGGTTGGGAGCTTCGGTGCATCGATCAGCATAGACTGTTGTTTCCAGTGAATCATATCATCGGAAACCAGCAATCGAACACCCGGGTTAGGCCCGCTCCATACGGGTAAGGAGGTTCCAGTGCTGTACCATTTATTGCCTACACGAATAATACAATAGTCGCGCATTGCAATAGTGGTATCGTTTGTAATCGGGTTTTGGTAAGTAAATTCATGTTGACCTTTAATGACCTTATTGACCGCCGATTTGACGTAAGCGGGCCGTTCATCACCGGTTAGCTCCTGTGCTTTTATGGCAATATGAATATTTAAGATCAGCAAACACAATAGTGTGCCTTTTTTTATGATGTTATTTGGTAGTACTATAAATATTCTTTCCATTTAATGGTATATCTAATATAACTTATTGGTTATTAAGTATCACCCGCTGTCACTAAAGTGAACGGAATGTAAAAACCGGATCTTAATACCTACTGATGTTTAATAGATGGCGCTCCCAGGTAACTTGGATATTCATTATTGGGGTTAACAACGATGCGTTCCAATACTAGTTCGGGATCGACCATAAAAACCTTTAACGTATGCAGGCCTGCATTTTTAACAGGAAATTCAATATCCAGCCAGCGTAAATTATCAAAGATTTCGCCCCTGCGGGGGTTTCTGCGAGACACCAGGGCGTAGTCTGGGCCAGGTGGCGGCAACGGTTTCAGCACTAATGAATTGGATAAGTTAGCCGGCGTGTATTCATTAAACGTATCAATATAGCCTTTTCTTGCATCCACAATGACCGGCTCGCCGCCATCGATAGCTACCGCAATCCTTAATCCGCGTGCAGGATTGACATCCTGCGTTGGTAATATGCCAAGACATATTTTAGCGCTCCCCGCTTGCGAAAGAAATATATTATATTCCAAACGCGGGGCCTTTTCCACTGTTGAACTAGGTGCATTAACCGGATAGATACCCATACAGGCTTCCGCGCGACCCAGATCGGGAAGCTTTATCCACCTGGCGTCCTTCCCGGCAACATTGGCGCTGAACTGTTCGGCGGGGATTGAAAACTCGCCGGAATAACCGCCATAATAAGGCTGTTTAGCAACCGGCTCCTGTTCGTTCCGAACACTTACGGCTACGGGCATATTGTTCTCGCCCTGCATAATTTCAATCAAGCCATCAGTTTTTCCCCTAGGCGCAGCTTTCCAATTAATATCTACAAATAAGCGTTGTTCTTTATCGAAATGACCATTAGGTGCGCTTAGTTTTATCCAGGGTTTATTTGCCTTGGCCGTGAAGTTGACAAAGCCTGTGCCCTTATTAAATAAGTCTATATAATAACGTTGCCTGTCCAGCGCGTCAAACTGGGGCAGTTTGGCCGATGCTTCACTTCCGGGCCAGGCCATGGTGCTGCCTTCAACTGCTATGCCAAGCGCTGGCTCTGAAAGCGGCGTAACTGCTGTAAGGGGCGGCAAGGCATTTTCACGGGGCATGGACCACTGCCGGTAGCCAATATGCACATCGCTCATCATATTGTGCCATTTGCCATTGGCAACAGAATCATTATAACGTTTACTTAACTGCTTATCCTGCTCAAAAAGATCACGCGCCCGCTGGGCGTAGTCGTTAGCACTAACCCTTCCCTGCTTGGCATAGAGCATGTTAAGTCCTGCTGCCATATAAATTTCAGCTACTCCGGCCGAAGCTTTGGTTGGATAAAGTATCAGCTGATAGTAAGCATCCTTGGCGTCTTCAGGCATCTTTTTCTCCAGTAACTCCGCTTTAGCAGTCAGATCCTGCCACATTTTAAGCATACGGGCCGCCTCGTTATAATTAACAAAACTAAATATGTTAGGGTCTTCTACTTCCGCTTTACGCATCAGGTTATATTTGGAATACCTGGAAATAATGTCGGCAATCTCGGCAGCGTGTTCCGGCCCGAAAATACTGCCAGCCCAATCTTTCAGATAACCAAAGGTCTGATCGGCCGATATGGCATCCGGGTTCCAGGCATAACGCATAATAAAATCTATCGGCATTTCTTTAGGCTTCAGGTCACCTACATTTACTATCCAAATCCTGTCTATGCCGGTCTGGTAGGCCAGGTTAAGCTGTTCCCGTATTTTCGGAACGGTTGTAGTGTTTATCCATCTGTCACTCCAAGGGCCACCATTCATATCAATATGGTAATACATGCCCAGGCCCCCTTTTCGCTGAAGTTCCTTAGTCGGACCGGTACGGCGGATATATCCCCAATTGTTGTCGCAAAACAATAAAGTAATATCATCAGGAACGGTCATCCCGGCATCATAGTAGCGCTGTACCTCAGTGAATATCGCCCAAAGTTGCGGTACTTCCGCCGGGTCTTTGCCATATACGTTACGGATGATCCCGCGCTGATCTGCTATCACATTCCGCAGGGTTTCAATGTTTTCCTTATCATTACCTTTACCCATGGCCACATCACCATCACCGCGCATACTCATGGTAATTAAATTATCATAATTTTTATTGCGCTCCAACCCCTCCGTCCAGAATTTCTTGATATTTTCAGCATTAGTGATATAATCCCAATCACCTATGTCTTTTTTACGGTTTGTATATTCTTTTTGCGCCCGCATCATAGGCTCATGATGGGACGTGCCCATTACAATACCGTATTCATCGGCAAGCACGGGACTCATTGGATCATCTTCGTTAAAGGCATTTCCCCACATCGCTGGCCAGAGATAGTTGGCTTTTAAACGCAATAACAATTCAAACATGTGTACATATGCTTTTGAATTTACACCGCCGAATTTTGCCCCCGCCCACCCTGTAAATGAGGGGCTTTCATCATTAATAAATATCCCGCGATACTTTACTTTGGGCGAAGGCTGCAGATACCGCCCTTCTTTCACATATAAACTGTTGCTTTTCCGGGCCGGGGCATCAGCCCACCAGTACCATGGGGATACACCTATTTTTTCAGAAACATCATAAATGCCATAAATAGTGCCCCGTTTGTCACTACCGGCAATGACAAGATTATTGCCTACAGTCTGGATTACGAATGATTCCCATTTACCCTGAATGGCCGCAACATTAAGCTTCCCGGATACTACCATTGCATCTATCAGCTTGCTTTTACCAATGGTACCTATAATAACCGCTCCCACTTCAGGCTTAATGCCGGTCCGTACCGGCGAGGTTGTTCCGGTGACCTTCCTCACATCGTCTCCCAAATCATTAGCGGCCCTTAAAACCCCTTTCCAATCCTCCGTATCCACTATTATACTTGCGGGTTTTCCGGCGGAAAAGATCCGAAAACTGCCCGGTGCAGGTTTGTGCAGGATATACTGAGGTAATAAGCTTAAGGTGTTATTAGCTGAGTTTTGGGCAGAGGCCCGGACACTGATCATAAATAATAGGACACAAATTAATGACCATGACATTTTTTTAAACATTTCACATCTCTTTTTTAGTTCAAACTTATCAGCCATGCCGCCTGATTGACGGTTAAAAAACTTAAGGGTAAATCCTATGGCTATATTGTAATAGCTGAAACTGGATAGCTTCTTGAGCTTATTCGTAAGCTAAATAAGTATACTCTTGCGATTGTCAAAACTAAATGAACACCCTCTGTTGGTTAGGGACAAATGTCTATAGTTCTGCTACAAATGTTTGTTTACCGGGATTTGCCCCGCTAACAGTGTGAACGGACCTGTTAATTTATTTACCTTTAAATTATTCGATTGCGTAAAAAACCTTTATTCCTCTACATTGATGAAATACTTTAACGTTTTATTTTATTTATTGCTTTTTACTTCTGTAAAAAGCGCGTCAGCACAAAACCAAACCTTCACTTTAAGCAGCCCCGATAGGCGCCTGGCCATAGATATCTTCACATCAGATAAAAAGCTGTGTTATTCGGTCCGTTCAGGGAATGTCACACTTATCGAAACTTCACCCTTGGGTTTAATAGTTGATAGTATTGATCTCGGCGAGAACGTCCAAATCGCGAGTAGGCCCCTTTTGAGCAAAATAAATGAGGATTATGCAATTTTAGGAAATCATCCGATAGCACATAACCGAGCTAACGAAGCAGAAATACCCTTACAGGCACGGGGTAAAAAATACAGCATTTTCGTACGTGTTTATAATGATGGAGTTGCTATTCGTTACGCACTCCCAGCAGCTGCCAAAAGGATTGATGCTGAACGTACGGGCTGGACCATACCCGATAACGTTACTAAGATAGCCTGGGCTGATTTCTCGCAAAGTTATGAAGGCCTGAATTATGTAACTACTATGGAAAAGATTGACAGAGGGAAAACTATTATGGCCCCTATTACTTTTAAAACCCATGACTTTTATGTTTCTGTATCAGAGGCCGACTGCGAAAACTTTCCGGACATGGCGCTTATGTGCACAGGAAATGTGTTAAGCGTGAATTTTCCATTTGCCAACAAAGGATGGGAAATAAAGCCTGCAGTGGCGAAAAAGCCACTGGATGGCACTTATAAAGGCAAAACGGTATCTCCGTGGCGTACCACGATGGTAGCGCGCTCACTGAACGAGCTGGTAAATTCCGACTTGATTACTAACTTATGTCCCCCTCCTGTGGCCGGAAGCGATTTTTCTTGGGTTAAACCCGGCCGCGCATTATGGCAATGGTGGAGCGTTGGTGCGCCCAAATATGAGGATCAAAAAAAGTGGTACGATGCTGCCGCTGCTCTGAAATGGGAGTATTACCTGGTGGATGACGGCTGGCGTTACTGGAAAAAGCCGGACAAGAACCAATGGGCACTGCTGAAAGAAGTGGTGGATTATGGCAAGACAGTTGGTATAAAATCAATTATCTGGGTGGATTCAAAAGAATTTAGGAAAGCGCCCGAGCGCAGGGCATACCTTGAAAAGGTAAAATCTATTGGCGCCGATGGCATTAAGATTGATTTTATACCTGACGCGACAGCCGAAATTATGCAGTGGTATGCCGAGACACAACAAGAGTGCGCAGACCTGAAATTGCTGTTAAACTTTCATGGAAGCGTAAAACCAACGGGATTACGCCGTACTTATCCTAACGATATTACCCGCGAGGCGATAAGGGGTAACGAATACCAGATGACGCGTTATCGCCGCGTTATGCCGCCCCAGCATGATGTAACAGTTCCTTTTACCCGTTTATTGACCGGCCCGGCCGATTTTACTTCGGTGATATTGGACCCTAAAGAACTTGTATCTACCAAATTTACCTGGTCGCATGAGTTTGCACAGGCCATCGTTTATACTTCGCCAATTGTTCATTTCGCAGATCAGTACCAGTTCTATCTGGATAATCCCATGTTCGATCTGTTCCAGCAGGTACCTACTACCTGGGATGAAACCAAAGTATTACCCTGCACAAGTATGGGCGATGTGGTTGCTTTCGCGCGCCGTAAGGGAAACACCTGGTGGATAGGCGTAATGAACGGGGCTGATAAGCAGGAAGTAAAAATTCATCTGGACTTCCTGAAAAAGACTACTAAAGCCACTTTGATTTACGATGGCGTAATAAATACAAGTGTGGACAGGCGCGAGGTAACCGTATCAAAAAATGATGTGCTTACCATAACTCTACGCCCAAGCGGCGGTTTTGTTGCCAAAATATAATTGTTATTGTGGCTAACAAGAACGACTTTAATGCAAGTGCCTATGATTTTAGTTTAGTACTATAACGAACATCCAGGAAAAGGAAAACGATTTCAAGAAAGTGAGTAAATAACCCGTTGTGAAACCGAGTTCATAAATCCAAACAACAGCCTTGAACATTTGTCGGGATATCGAGTACATTTGTGTCAGTTAACTACCGCTCTATTAACCATCTTTATCCCGTTTGCTAACCGTTTGTTACGATTGAAATACATCAGCAAACCCGTAGTCCGGTTACTGAACGGCTATTGAAAATCTCTTATTTCTATTTAATTATGAAACAAGGCTTACTTATAGACATGGACGGCGTTATTTATAGTGGTGAAGAGTTAATCTTTGGCGCGGACCGATTCATCA
The DNA here is from genome assembly GCA_040389105.1 of Bacteroidota bacterium. Taxonomy (GTDB): domain Bacteria; phylum Bacteroidota; class Bacteroidia; order Sphingobacteriales; family Sphingobacteriaceae; genus Mucilaginibacter. The sequence continues at coordinate 166,265 of JAZKAO010000013.1, read as the reverse complement.
AAACACTCCTGGATAGGGAGGTACCATTTACTTTTATGACCAATAACAGTAAACCGACCAGTTTAGAAGTTGTACGTAAGTTGAAAAGACTGGGGATTACTGTAGAAACAAAACATATCTACACCAGCGCTATGGCTACTGGTAAGTTTCTGGGCGATCAGTCCCCTAATGGCACCGCTTATGTTTTAGGGGAAGGTGGCCTTTTAAGCAGCCTGCATGAAAACGGAATTACCTTGGTAGACAGTGACCCCGAATTTGTGGTACTGGGGGAAGGGCGTAATTTCACACTGGAAATGGTTCAACGGGCGGTAGACATGATCCTGGCAGGCGCGAAATTTATCGCTACCAATCGTGACCCCTCGCCTAAAAAACCAGGCTGGAACAATCTTGGTATAGCAGCAACAACCGCCATGATTGAGGAAGCAACCGGACGGAAAGCATTTGTTACCGGGAAACCCAGCCCGGTGATGATGCGCTCGGCCCGAAAATATTTAGGGCTGGAGACTGCTGAAACAACCGTCATTGGAGATACCATGGAGACGGACATTCAAGGCGGCGTACAAATGGGATATAAAACCATCTTAGTATTATCGGGAATTTCCTCAAGAGAAGACCTGGATAACTACGCATTTAAACCGGACGTAATTGCTGGTTCTGTAGATAAGATCGAATTTCCATTGAAATGGTGGAAAGAGTAAGCCCTAAACACATCGTATTCCATATAAACCATTATCGTTATGAAATTAATATTAACTGTATTTCTCTTGTCGCTAACTGTGGCGGTAAACGCGCAAAATATTGTAAACACCAGTAGAAAGCAGCTTTTTGATTACAACTGGAAATTCTCGCTTGCTCAGGACCCAGCGGCAAGCCAGCCCAATTTCAATGACGCTTCCTGGAGAACACTCAATCTACCTCATGACTGGAGTATAGAGGGGCAAACAAAAGCCGATAATCCATCAGGAAATGACGGAGGGTACTTCCCAGCTGGAATCGGTTGGTACCGAAAAACATTTCGCGTTCCGGCGACACTTAAAGGAAAAAAGATATCGGCGTATTTTGAAGGGGTTTATATGAATTCGGAGGTTTTTATAAATGGGAAATCATTAGGTATACGGCCTTACGGTTATTCTGCTTTTGTTTACGATTTAACGCCCGGCCTTAACTATAATGGTGACAATGTTTTGGTTGTCAAGGCTGATAACTCCCAGCAAAAAAACTCGAGGTGGTATAGTGGTTCAGGCATTTACCGTCACGTATGGCTAACCGTAACGGATGCCGTTCACATCGGCAATTGGGGAACGGCGATCACAATTAATAACATAAGTAAAGCCTCAGCAAACGTTGAAATAAAAACTGTTTTAAAAAACGAGATGCCGGTGCCACAGCACATTAGCTTATATGCGGCACTAACAGATAAAAACAAGCGTCCGGCTGGTAGTGCTGAAATTAAGGTTGCCTTATCGGCGAATGAAACTAAAGAGGTTGTTCAAAAAATTGCTATAAAAAGCCCGATGCTTTGGACACCGGAACATCCTGATCTCTATACAGCGCGCCTATCGGTAAAACGTAACGCTAAAATAATTGATGAAACCAATAACAAATTCGGTGTGCGCTCGTTGGCTTTTAGCACCGAAAACGGATTTCAGTTAAACGGCAAAAAAGTTATTTTAAATGGTGGTTGCGCCCATCATGATAATGGCATATTAGGCGCCGCCGCTTATGACCGCGCCGAAGAAAAAAAGGTTGAACTATTAAAAGCAGCCGGGTTCAATGCCGTACGAACTTCACATAACCCGCCTTCGGAAGCTTTTTTAAATGCTTGCGACAGAATGGGACTTTTAGTGATCGACGAATCATTTGATGCCTGGCGCCAAAGCAAAACCCCTTATGATTATGCGATGTACTTTGACAAATGGTGGCAGCAGGATGTGGAAACAATGGTGTTACGTGATCGAAATCACCCCTCCATCTTTATGTGGAGCATAGGCAATGAGATCATCGAAAGAAAAAAGCCCGAAGCAATCGCGACAGCTACGATGATGGCAAAATTTATTAAAACGCTGGATACTACCCGCCCTATCACCTCGGCGATGACCACTTGGGACCGAGAGTGGGAAATGTTCGATCCTTTATTTGCCGCGCATGATATTGCCGGCTACAACTATCAGTTGCACCGTGCCGCTGCCGATCATAAGCGCGTACCATCCAGGATTATTGTGCAGACCGAATCTTACCCAAAAGATGCTTTTGCCAATTGGAAACTATCTAATGAAAATAACTATATATTGGGAGATTTTGTGTGGACCGCCATCGATTACCTGGGGGAATCCAGCATCGGGCGCTACTTTTATCCGGGAGACCCCACAGGCCAGCATTATGAAAAGCCTTTCTTCCCATGGCACGGCGCCTATTGCGGCGATATTGACCTTACCGGCTGGCGGAAGCCGATATCGCACTACAGACAGTTGTTATACGACAATAATGAGGAATTATATTTAGCGGTAAAAGAGCCGAACCCTCCAAGTGGCCAAATAAAGCTGACATCGTGGGCGGTTTGGCCTACATGGGAAAGTTGGACCTGGCCGGGATTTGAAGGTAAAGACGTACAGGTTGAGATCTATTCAAAATACCCGATGGTAAGACTATATTTGAATGATAAATTGTTAGGAGAGCGGCCCACAAGCCTGGCGCAAGAATTCAAAGCAGTGTTCACTGTTCCCTACGCAACCGGCGTTTTAAAAGCAGCAGGCATAAAAGACGGCAAAGAGATGAGTACCCGAATCCTTAAAACAGCAGGGCAACCGGTACGGATCAAACTTACTGCTGATAGAAAGACGCTGTTGGCGAATGCCCAGGACTTATCTTATGTAACTGTTGAAATCGTTGATGAAAACGGCCTACTGGTGCCTGATGCTAATAATCATCTTTCTTTCGAAGTAAGCGGCAATGGATCAATAGCCGGCCTTGGTAACGCTGATTTAAAGGACACCGACCCTTATGTAGGCACCCAACATAAAGTTTGGAAAGGCCGGGCTGTTGTTATCCTAAAAAGCACACAGAAGGCTGGAAAGTTAAAATTACATGTTAGTTCTCCCGGACTGAAAACTGCGTCCGTAATTATTAATGTTGTAAACTGATGATAGAATCTTAAACTGGCTGCACTGAAGCTGCGCAAAATAAAATTAAATGCTGCGCGCAAAGGCTTATGCATCATCTTTGTCGATAAACTTGATAAGGAGTTTCTATGTCATTAAAGCCCTGCAAGTATTAAATTGCAGGGCTTTAACACATTTCATGCTGTTTTACTAAGCCTAATTTAATGCAGCCACCAGATTGTAGTTATTAAAGACTACAGGCTCCGCCCCTCTTAGTTTTTAAATAACAAAGGTGCGAACTCCCGCAAACTGCGCCGCCAGGTAAGGAATTCATGCGCGGTATTATCAGACACATAGGAAACGGCATTGTAACCTGCATTTTTCAAGGCCGATGCCGCATTAATAACTCCCTCGGGCTTTTCCCTGCTTCCGCAACTCATAAAAATAAGTTTCGCTTTAGGCTTATCTTTCAATTCGTCTGGTGTGTAAGTACCGCCGCTTAACAGCGCATAGTAATCAAATAGTTCCGGTTTGTTAAGCGTAATGGTATGTGTTTCCATACCTCCCATCGATAAACCCGCCATTGCCCGGTGTGCCTTATCGCCATAAGTACGGAAGTGTGCATCGATATAAGGTATAAGTTCATCCGAGAGAACAGTTTGAAAAGGCTCGATTTTAAAGTTTCTCATACCACCGAATTTGACTTCGTTGGTCATACCGTAGGTCATCACGATAATAAATGGTTTAACCTTACCCTCGGCAATAAGGTTGTCCATGATAAGATTGGCCTGCCCCTGGTTACTCCAGGCAGTTTCGTCCTCGCCCCAACCATGTTGCAGATACAGAACAGGGAAACGCGCTGATCGTTCTTTATCATAACCCGGAGGCGTGTAAACAAAAGCCTTGCGGGAGGTATTGGTACTTTTTGAAGAGAAAAGTATTTGTTGCACCTGACCGTGCGGAACATCTTTAAGCGCATAAAAATCCTGATCATGCGCAGGTATTTCGATGCCGCTCTCCCAGCGAACCGAACCGTAATAATTCATCGCACCAGGGTCATTGAATATGCCGCCGTCTACTGTAAGATGATAATAATGAAAACCTTCATCCATTGGCCCCTCTGTGGTCCCGGTCCAGAAACCATCCGAGCTTTTTGTAAGCTTAGTGCCCCCTCGGCCACCCAAACCCAAGCTTACCCGGACACTATCGGCACCTGGCGCTTTGATCCGGAAACGGACGAAGCCTGCTGAATTTACCTGCGGATATTCCTGTCCCGGTTGATTAAGGCTGGATGGTTTAAAATCTTCCTTTATGGCTCCTTGCTGCGTTTGTGCCCGGCAGATAAAGCCCGCAAAGCCGATCATTAAAACAAGTATTAGATGTTTTGTTTTCATATGTGGTTTTATTTAAGTGTCTGTTGGTTAAAAATATTTTACTACACATTGCTCAAATTTCTGCGGAAACGTTAATGATTATTTCTGACCTGATTTTTCTGATAAAGCAATTTTCAGTAAAATGTGCTATTCGTTTATTGATAAACATACTACATCATGTAACAGCAGGCCGTTTATTTGACTAACCTGACATCGAAAATATCTGCCGTTGAAGATGGTTTTGCAGCAGAAAACTTAACCGTAACTTCTTTAATAGATTTAAAAGCGGCGGGCACCTGGTACTCCTGCGTGAAAAAACGATCCCCGCGGCTGCCGTCAAGCACCACATGCGCTATGCGCTGATCATTCAGGAGAATATCGAACTCACGGCCTTTATTTAACCCGTAATAGGTGACTTGCAGTGTTTGTACAGCCGTTGACATTTTCATTTTATAGCTAAAAAAACCATCAGCCGAGCGGAAATGCCGGTCTTTTATAAGGCCGCTTTTACTGTTTTCAGCATCCATGACATGATCGGTCTCAGGTTGTTGTTCTCCGGGCGAGACCCCATCTACCGTACGCTGGTTCAGGGACATTACCATGCGGTCGTTCTGAGTAAGTTCGAGTTCGCGCTGTTCCTCTTTGCCGGGCTTAGCTACCGGCCAATAGAGCATGTACCTGGCATCATGCATTTCAAAAAAAGGTTTAAGAACGAGGTTTTTATAGGCTGGCTGATAAATCATATTTGCAACCTGAAATGTTAAAGGTGCGTTTTTTATGGGTAAAAGGTCTGCAGAAACGTCGCCTTCCTTTCTAACCAATAAAGGCGCCTGGTTCATTGGATATAAGGAACCACCTGCAATGTGACCGAAACGGCTGTCGTCTGCTTTCAACCCCTTCAGATTTGCTGAGTCGGTTGCCGCACTCAGCACTATCGGACCATGAACAATAGCAGCCCAGGCCGAGTGATCTGGCAGATACTCCAGTCTATCGGTCATTGGCATGCTGATGACGATCTTATCACCTGTCGACCATTTCCGTGTGATACTTACATAAGCGTCCGTATCCTTTACCGCGTTGATTTTTTTACCATTAACTGTTAATGAAAACTGACCTTGTTTAACCCATTCCGGTTGACGGATCAGCAGCTTAAATGCATGGGAGCGAGTTAACGTGAGCCTTAATTCCGACCGCTCCTCAAACGGGAAAAGATTTGACTGGGTCACTGTTACTCCTTTAGCGCCCCATTGTAAAGTTGAAGGAATAAACAGGTTCACGTATAGGTCGTTGTCGCGGTGTGCGTAAATCATTTCTCCATATTTCCCATGATTTTCCATCCCGCTCCCTACGCAACACCAAAAGCCCTGTTCTGGCTGGGAATAAACGCGGTAGTGACTTGGCCGGATGGGTGTAAAATACACGAATCCTCCTTCCTTACCGGGATGCTGACTGGATAAAATATGATTGTACAAGGTACGTTCATAGTAATCCATATATTTACCATTGGGATGCGACAGGAACAACAACTCGCTCAATTTAAGCATATTATAGCTATTGCAGGTTTCAGGCCCCTGCTCTGATTCCAGCATGGAACTAAAATCATCCGATGGATTAAAATGCTCGCGAACACTATTTCCGCCGATAGCTATTGAGCGGTTGTTCACAACGGTTGTCCAAAAAAACTGTGCGGCAGCATCATATTGCGGATCATGGTTAAGCTGCGCTATACGCTCAAACCCGATCACTTTGGGGATATTGGTATTTGCATGGAGACCATTAAGCTTATCCTGCTTCATTTCCAGCGGTTGCAATATCGCCTTGTGGCTAAACCTTTTTGCCAAAACCAGATATTTGTCATCCCTTGTAATAGCCGCTACATCCGCAAAAACCTCATTCATTCCCCCATGTTCAGTTGAAAGCATAAGCTGCATTTGTTCCTCACTAAGCCCGGAAACTTCATTGGAAGCCCAATTACTAAGTTTGATCAGGATGGACTTTGCATCCTGGTTTCCGCCAATCAGGTAAGCGTCGCGCAGACCGGCATATAGTTTATGCAGGTTGTACCACGGCACCCACTTTTTACGAAAAAGCGAAAAATCTCCTCCTTTTAGCTGTTGCCACATCTGAGGGCCACCCGGAACACCGCCTACATAACCGTCACTTCTATTGTCCTGGCAGCGTTTCAGTTCACCGATCATATAATCTAAACGAGCTTTCCACTTCTTATCGCCTGTTGCCGCATACATTTGCGCAACTGCAGTAAGATAATGCCCTCCGATATGACCGTCAAGACCGGTATTTTCCCAATTTCCATAACTGGCTGCTTTGGGTACAAGGCCTGCTTCCCTTAAAAAAGGCGCCAGCAGCCGGTCGGGGTCCAGTTTAAGCATATAATTCATATCCGTTTGCTCAGCATCCAGAAATGGGCTTTTTAAAAGTCTTACTTCCGTTAGTGGGAATCTTTGCAAGGTATGGTCCTGCGCATTTACCGCTATTGTTAGCCATACTAAACAGGCAGTTGATATGAATTTTAACATAGTATAATAAGTTTATGTAATTGGAGGATAATCTCGGTTGCCTTTTTGGCCCTCTTTAGGGGCGATTAAAAATCAGCTGATAACATATAAGCGCTGCTATTATTTGTTTCGCTTATTAAACTTCCACCAATCAAAATAAAAAAGGTCTTTCTCACCTTTAAACACAAAGTATAAATCGTGCGTTCCGGTGACCTGCTTAACCGGAGTGGTAATTGTTTTCCAAATATCCCCCTCTCCAGAGGCGTTTACGTTTACTGTGCCAACTAACGGACCTCCGGCCTGATCGAGATGTATCTCCATCTTGCCACCATACAAAGCGGCTACATTTACCTCTACCGAGGACAGGCCTTGGGCGAAGTTAACGCCCTGTACTTTTAAATAATCTCCGTTATTGATGGAGCTTACAAATAGCCGGTCGGCTATCTTCTTTCCTTTATTCCAGGAAATATTCCTTTCCCATTCCGTGACCTGATCAGTCTTCAGCCCTTCACTGTGCGCCATCGTTTCCGCTTCTGTACGTACGTAGGGATTGAGCTGACCAAGTTGTTTTACACCGGTTAGCGACCAAAATGGCAATTGCTGTATGGTACCGTTAGCATTATAGGTAAGCTGTTCAACGCATATCGAACGTCTTTCGTAATGCTTGGACATTGTTTGCTTTAAAATTGCATAATTAAATCCAAATACATAAGAATTGCCTTTAAAATCAATTATCCCGGGATGGTTACCCGGCGAGCGCTGGTCGCCATCCATAATACTGCCTTTGTATGCCCATGGACCGGTAGGACTGTTGCTCATGGCATAACCTATACCCTCCGGGCAACAGGTAGAAGCATAGGCCATATAATAGTGTCCATTACGTTTATACGCCCAGGGCCCTTCCTGGTAGTGGAATGGATCCTGCTGGCCCGCCTTTTTGGCGAAAGAACTGTCTTTAGTAATCGTTCCTGAGTAGGAGATCATATCTTTATTGAGTTTGACATAATAAAGATTAGGATTACCCCAATAAAGATATGCCTGTCCGTCATCATCAATTAATACCGTCGGATCAATATCATCATTGCTGTTTTTGATCAGGGGCTTCCCTATCGGATCTTTAAACGGTCCGTAGGGACTATCGGCAACTAATACCCCAATACCGACATGATTCGGCATCGGACAATACAAGTAAAATTTCCCGTCGCGTTGCACGCATTGCGGTGCCCAGGCGCCGTTATCATAAGGGACCCACTTAAAATCTTTCAAAGATGCCACTACCCCGTGGTCTGTCCAGTTAACCATATCTGTCGATGTATACAATAGCCAATTCTGCATTTTAAATCCAAATGCATCGTCCTCATCATGACTGGTATATAAAAATACAGTATCCCGGTATACTAAAGGCGCGGGGTCAGCGGTATGCTTGGTCTGGATAATTGGATTCTGGGCAAAAATGCGGGAATGGAATGTCAGAAGAATCACTGATAATATACCCCAAATTATAACTTTTTTCATTTCACTTACCCGATTAAACTGTTGCGCTTTTGTTAATTATTTGTATGCTATACCGCACTTTCGAAGGTCATATTTATTTAAACAAGAGATGAGACACCGCCCTGCCCATCATTTGATATCCTAATTCATTAGGATGGAGATGATCGTTGGCGCCGGCCTGGGCTTCTGTAAGCAGGGATGCCGGATCATTTGGATCTCTCATCACCTGATCGAAATCAATAATCGCATCAAAATGCCCGCTGCTGCGGATCCAGTCGTTCACTACATTGCGGGCCTGCTCACGATAAGGCCGATAGTAGGAGTTTCCCTTAAAGGGCATGATCGTAGCGCCATACACTTTAATACCACGTGCATGAGCAGCCATGATCATTTTGTCAAACGCGGCAATCAGTCCCTGGGCTACATTAACTGCAGCCAGACTGTCTCTTGTGCCCCCCAGATCATTTACCCCTTCAAAAATAATCAGCCAGCGGACACCGCTTTGCTCCAGAACATCATGTTGAAACCGGTCGAGACCAGTGGGGCCTAGCCCTCCGCGCAGAACTGCATTACCACCGATACCCATGTTTAATACACCGATTTGTTGTGTTCGCCTATCCTGTAGTAAATTAAGAGAAAGAACATCCGGCCACCGGTTTTGCTTATTCGTACCAGAGCCACGGCCATCCGTAATAGAATCACCAAAAACGGCCACAGCACCTGCGGAGCCCGTAGCTTCTACATCAATTCCGGTAATAACATACCAGTGGTCTGTTTTTACACCTGTAGTGAAATCAGTACCCGGGGCCAATTGTTCTCCACTAAGCAAATAAGAGGTTGTCCGCGAACCGGGATGACCGGTAAGGGTGGGCGATGTTTCGCCAAAAGCGATAGTTATCGCTACTTCCATTCGTGGTTTCAGATCAAAAGATATTGGGTCCGAATAAATTTCAGCGCCAGGTTCCAGCCTTATATCCTTGTTTCCCTTAAATGTCAGCGATTTGATTGTAGTGGTATCTATGGTACCACCACCTTTGGAAACAGCGATTTGCACGGCTTTCATCGTAACCGCGCCTTTGCTGAATTCATTTGATAATTTTAAGCGCAAGTTTTTTCCGCCTATCGAAACGCATACAATCTGCCTTATCGTACTTTGGCTGAGCCCCGGTGCAGGCGGCATATTGTTCGGTTCAACCAACTGCCGGGCGGTACCCCAGGTTCCAACCCATTGTTTTTTTGCCAGGGCAGCCTTTGGCGGACGGATCGGTTTGCAAAAGCCTGATACCGGCAGCGTCATTAACTGCACACTGGTCAAAATCAATATAACAACTGTGCAAATATTTAACTTTCGGTGCCCATGCAGGCGGGGTTTAAATCGGTCTACCTTATCCATTGTGGTGTTCGTCTTTTGTTTTGCAATAATTGATTATATAATACCAAGCTATTATGCTGTTACTCCGCTGCCGGCAGATGAACACCCAATAAGTTAAGCATTTGTATGCCATAACGTTTTCCCAACTCACGGTAGCCATCTGCACTGAAATGTAATTTATCCCGCGACGCGGTGCAGCCGGCCGATGATACGACATAAGAATTGGGAACAACCTCGGGCAGGCGGTCGATGATCTTATTCATCGATGCGCATGCGCCACCTTGATCGGCATTGACCAGTTCCCCGGCCAACAGGGGCACCTTTTTAGGTTTTAGCCGCAGGTCTTTCACCAGGTTGTCGTAGATGCCTTTAACTTTTCTGGTCCACAGCGTGTCATTGGTATTCGACTCGCCCTGATGCAACAGGATGCCTTTGATCACTCCTGTTTTTTGCGCCAGCCTGGCCAGTTCAACAAGTCGTTCATAAGGATTGCCGCCGTATTCGGCCACCATTCCCTTCATCCAGTCGGGCGCGGTAGCCACATAGGACTGGTAGTGATCTTTATCAAATATCTCGATTTTTGAACCAGCCACAGAAACATTGATAATACCTATTTTGATCTTTGGAGGGAGATGGGCAATCAAAGTGCGGCCAAAATAATCGGCAGGGGTCAGGCCTGTTTTACAACGGCATAAAGGTGGCTTTCCGGTATACCAGACATCTTTGATGCGGGCCAGTTCCGGACAATCGACGGCTTGTAAAACCTGAAAGCGTGGGTCAATACCCAAGGTGTCCTGCGGTTCGAACCGGGCATTACCCTCCATATTGGATTGGCCGAAACATAAAAAGATGTAAAATTTGGAATCCTGCGCAGCAGCATTATAGCTAACCAGCGCAAATAACATTGATAAAAACCAGCTTACTTTTGTTTTCATAACCTCAGCTATTTTTTGGATGTACCATCCGACGGATATACATATTTTGGAAAACTGGATTGATCAACCGGTTTAAAAATCAGCTGCGAGAACATATACAGGCCATTTTTCCAAACCTTAAAGTCGTGCACACCAGGTTCGATATAATAGATGTGCGGAACGCCCTTGGTCTCCAGGTAATCATGTGTCCGTTTGCTAAAAGTGATTAGTCCGTCACTCGCCCCACAAGATATCCACAATAACTTAAGTTGTTTTTTTGCCGCTTCCGGATCTGGCAACAGGGCCTCTGGAGCCTTGGTATTCGGGGCCGAAGAAAAGCCGCCCACCCAGGCAAACTTGTCTAAATGCCCCAAACCGAAATTGAGTGATTGCCCTCCTCCCATGGAAAGGCCGGCTATTGCCCGGTGTTCCTGGTCTGTAAAAACCGGGTACTCACGCTCAATAAAGGGAATCAGATCGTTAAGCAAATCGTTTTCGAAAGTTGCAAACGCGGCTACCTTATCCGGCGCCATAATATTGCCGCTGGCCCGGTCATCTTTCATGGCTCTACCATTCGGTAAAACGATAATCATCGGTGTGGCTTTACCCTGGGCATAAAGATTATCCATAATAGCCTCGGGCTTTCCCCCATTCAGCCATTCTTTCTCATCACCCCCTATGCCATGTAACAGATAAAGAACCGGATATTTTTTATGCTTATCATAACCTGGTGGCGTGTATACCAGCGCTTTGCGGTTGTTGCCTACGGTTTTCGAAGGATAACTGATACTATCAATCCTGCCGTGCGCGATATCACTGCGGGTCTGATCGAAACCGGGCTGCGATTGCGTAACCAGTGCCTGGGCATCAACTGTTGTGCGGGCTGTCAGCACTATAATCAGGCTAACAAGCAATCTTTTAAATGGCTGTATATTCATCATAAAATGTTTAACTAATAAATTAAGGTATAGTTGGTTTGATAATTTGGTATTTGCCACTGAGATGCAACAAACTGAAGAGGTATAAAAGCCCGTCGTAATAAGCATCAAAGTAACCGTCCTCATAAGGGGCCAGTTTAGCATCCCATAATGCTTTGATAAAGTCATGTCCCTGCTCGGTTCCGGTTATCTGCGCCGTAGCGGCTGCAGTGGCTACCAATCCGATTGAATGTCGCAACTTTTTAATGCTCCCCGCCTGAAGTATGAATTCGGGCCGCGACCCATCCAGATTGAACTGATCTTCATACGTGTCCATCCCTTTGGAGCGCAAAAAATGCTGCAAACGGGTGGCATAGCCCTGCTGCCAGTTTTTGTCTTTGTTAAACCAGACATAATCCATCGTGATGTTCATAGGCACCCGCCAGGAGTCATACCGGAAAGCAGCCGGCATCCAGCGGGTAGCATGTGGCTGTCCGGAAAACTCCGTGTAGTCTGCATTCAATGAGGTCACCGGATCGCAGGCACGGTGCAGAAATGCACGTGAAGTATCCGCGCAATCCTTATAAAATTGCTCATGCCCATCCTTCGCATACATGGCCCACACTTCGTAAAATGCTGGTAAATGATAGGATGGATCGGTCCAATTATAGTTATTTCCTTCGGGTACAAAACTAATTTGCTTATGCTCCGTGTTAATCAGATTGTAAATATTACTGGTGCCATCTTTTTTCCACATGGCATCGAGTATGTTGCGGGCTTCTGCATAATAATTGATACCGGTCGCATTTCCCCACCGGTTAGCAGCGAACAGTAAACTTGTGATATAATATAATTCACCATCAGAAGCCGAACCTTCGGAGTTACGCTTTAAGGTTTGAGGGTTGATGCTCCAGGCAAAATAGCCTTGCCGTGGGCCATCCTGGTGCTGCAGATATTTTTTCGACCATCGCCAGATACGGTCGAATACATCCTTTTTGTTTAACTGTACAGCTATCATCATGCCATAGGAAAGCCCTTCGGTTCGCGCGTCGTGATTTTTAACATCCGATACATAGGCCATCGTGTCGCCCACGGTGAAATATACCCGGTTTGGCCCTTCGAATATATCATGATAGGCCGCAGCTATTTTTTGATCAATAGCTACCTGACCGTAACCGGCCGCCTTAAAAATATTAGGGTATCTGTTTAATTCGGCAGCAGGTTTTGGCCGTGCTACCGGTTTTGTACTTTTTGATTGTCCGCTTGCAGTAACGCCGAACAAAGCCAACAGGATCAAAAAAAACAACATTCTTTTCATTTTCATCGTTTATAATAGGTATCTCATCCGCTGCCGTGAAGGCGTTTTGCCAAGCTATGAGTTGTTAGTTTGAAAATCTGATGCTATCCACAGTAACGCTCTCTTTGCTGCCCGCCGGGAATTTCACAAATACATCATGTTGGCCGGTTAACCCTTTTAATGAACTCTGGTATGATTTCCAGCCTGCCCCGGCTTTTACGGGTATGGTTGCAACCAGTTTACCCTGCCCCAAATCGTCCAGCCATATTTCCATTTGCCCGCTCACCTTTGCATCGGCTTTAATATAAACCTGCGTAGTCGGTACATTACCCAACTCCACTCCCGATAACATAAACCAGCCACCGTGATCAGAGGTATTGGTAACGCCCAGGCCGTCCAAGGTTTTCACGCCATAATAGTTACTGTAGCCAGCTGCCGGCATTGTCGCCGTCCCATCCTTGCAGATAAAGCAGTCAAAATCGGCAACTTTTCCCTCAGCAAACAGCCCGATACTGGTTCCTACCCAAGAGTTGTAATTCGGCTGGGTTTTATCAAGCCCCCTGGCGTTTACAGGTGCGCCCAGAGAAACCCATTTCTTGCCGTCTTTGCTGCAATAGGCGCGGAGCATATGCTGCGATCTTTCAAGCTTCAACCAAACGATCTGGCCGAAAGTGTTCGGAATACTTCGCCGGGCTGTATCTAATTCAAAAACGATCTTTTTGCCCTGCTCGTAGCCGGTAAATAATCTGGCTGATACCTTCTGACTGCCGCTCGTCAAATAAAGACCAGCCTGTTCGCCCGCTGCGCTGGCATCACAATCTACACGGGTAACTGCCGAATAATAATGATCAGTTTCTTTCTGAACCAAATGTGTCCGGGCGGTATCGGGCCGAAGCCTTAACCAGCCGCTATGTTCGTTAAGCGAATACCGGCTACCTGCCTTTTTGTTAAGGAAATGCCAGTTCAGATCGAGTGCTGTGCCATTGAAGTAATCGGTTTTAACACTACGCCAGGGAATACTGTTCCGCGGCAAGTCTGGCTTGATAATTGGCTGTGTGGTTGGTGCCGCTCCCCAAGGCCGGTCGCCCTCCCAGGTTACGGGATACAAAGCAGTTTGCCTGCCCATCCCCGACCAATCATTACCATCATATTTCTCGTAACTTTGTCCAATGGTCCACCAGGTACCATTACTTAACTGAAATGGTGCGGAAATGTGATTTGGCCGGCGGAACCCGGTTTTGACATCAGTAACCGGCTTAAAAAAGTTGCCCAGTCTTTCCCACTTGGTAGAATCACCCGTCAGTGCTTTTCCGCGCAGTACATATTGCCCGCCGGTCACGTCTCCGGCAGGGAAGTAATAATAAAAACCATTACGTTTACACATAACAGGGCCTTCGGCCCAACTATATTGAAGCTTGGCATTGACCCAGTCCAGGTTGATTACTTCACCAGTCAGTTGCCCGTCTTTGCCCAATTCCTGCACACGGTTAACTTTCTGACCGTTTTTGATCACCATATAAGGTTTGCCATCATCATCAACAAATATCGAATTATCGTAGCCCAGGTTCCCGGTAACCGGATTAGTTTTAACCTGTACAGGCTCAGACCAGGGCCCCGCTGGCGTACTTGCTTTGCTGAACCATTGTCCGTTCGCTGAAAAATAGATCCAGTAGGAACCGTAAAAGTAAGTGATGGCTCCCTGCCACACACCGGCGGATGGTCTGTCGGTTACAAAACCGGCTTTGGCTGCGGGCAGTACGCGGCTGATCACCTGCCAGTGAATCAAATCTTTGGAATGGTAAATGGGTAGGTAAGGATTAAAATGAAAACTGGAACCACAATGGTAAAAGTCATCACCGACCTTTAATAAAGTAGGGTCAGGGTGATCCCCCGGCAAAACAGGGTTAACATAGGTGTTCACTGCTTGATAAAAGGAGGAGGAATCCGTGCCAGGCTTAACCTGCGAAAAGGCAGTTGAAACGGCTATTGACACGAACATCAAACAATGTAAAAAACGGTAGAATTTATTGATCATAACTGGTAAATTTAATATAAGCCCGAGCTTTTTCAGGCTTTGTAATTGTATTCCGATGAACGCCGAGTGAAACTTATAATAACTGGCAGGCGATCATCGTTTACAATTGCGATCGACTAAAGTAGTGTAAGGGGCAAGCTTCGCCTGTTGCTTATGTTCAAATTACTAACACAAATGTTTAAAAGCACGCCACACTATTATAAACAACTTAAAATCAACAACTTAATATATAACACCAAGGAATCCTGTATCACATTAAGGCCAATCTGTTGCTATTCCAACATTTCTGCCTTGAGGGGTTGATGGCCTCCGTATAAATGGCGTTGTTGCTTAACAGATTCTGTATTTAATTTTTAAATCTGATCCAGTCAATTTCTGCGTTGGCACCGCCAGAAAGCGACATGACAAGATTGCGCACCCCGACGGGTGATAAACTGACCTTGAAAGCCATCGTCTTCCATTCTGAAATTTTGGGCATGGCTACTGTGGCGACAACGGGGCCATCAGCACTGTTCAAACGTATAATCAAACTACCGGTGCCCTCCGTCCTTAGGCGTACCTCAACAGTCTTCCAATGTTTCTTGCCAAAATCCACACTGTTATACCGGACCCAGTCCGGAGCGGCTTTAAGCACCACTTTCCATCCATCAAACTTATGCAGTGTATCCAAAAACGTAACAGCGGCATCTCCGCCAAGGGCAGAATACCGGTCCAGTTGGATTAGCGCCGAGGCGCTCGTCAATCCTACCCCGCGCATACTTGGCACTACTTTTTTTATTGTTCCGTCCGGGTTGAAAAAAAGGCTGTCAGCCCGAATCGACCGATTTTTATCAAATTGCGGCGAAAGATCTTTATCATGATAGAACAGCAACCATTGTTGTTTAACTTGGGCTATCGATTGATGGTTGGTCCAGCAGCCCGACGCGGATTCATCCATAATCACGCCAGTAAATTTAAACGGGCCGAGCGGGCTGTCGCCCATGGCGTATTCCAATCTTTCAGTTTTATTGGCAACATGGGGGTAAGTAAGGTAATAAATCCCGTTACGCTCGAACAAATAAGGCCCCTCTTTCAGCCCCTTTTCCGGGAGTTCCGCAAGTATCTGCGGCGGCGAAGCCAGCTCTGTCATATTATCTTTTAGTTTTGCTGCATAAATATTCCCCTGAGCCCAGTATAAATAGGCTTGACCGTTCTTATCAATAAACACATTGGGATCAATTCCGCGGACGCCTTGTATCGGTTCATTCAGCGGCTTAAAGGGTCCGTAAGGATGATCTGACACAGCCACCCCGATTGCAAAACCGCCACGTACCTGTCCGTTAGCTTTGGCTGTAGCCGGGAAATAAAAATAGTATTTACCATTGCGCTCAATGCAATCCGGAGCCCACATACTATAGGCAGCAGAATCGGCCCAGGGCACTTTTGTCTGGCTTAAAATAACTCCATGGTCTTTCCAGTCGGTCAGGTTAGCTGATGAAAAAACATGATAGTCTTCCATGCAAAACCAGTCCAGTCGCCCGTGCCCGGGTGTGGCTTTGATATCGTGGGATGGATAGATATAAACACTATCACCAAATACTCTGGCCGAAGGGTCTGCTGTAAATTGGTTCCTGATCAGCGGGTTTTGCGCATTTACACTTATGGCACTGGCTAAAGCCAGGCCACATAATATGATATTTAAACTGCGTTTGCTCATAATCGTTTAAGAATATACCTTGGTTAGAAATTCACAACCGACCAATAGGCTTGTTTACGCTGAAAATGTTCGTCGAACAGTAAGGGATAGGCTTTTCGAATTACGCGCGCGGCGGGGGCTGTTGCCGCAGCACCGCCAGCCAGGCCACCATTTCTGGCATCAAGCCAGCTATACTGATCGGAGACATTCCAAAAAGTAACACCGGTGATTACTTTTTTATAACTTCTGAATATTTCAAAGATCTGACGGTAGCGCTCGGACTGCTGCTGGGCCAATGCAGGCGTAAGTCCTGAGTCAACCGGCATAAGCTGCTGCGTTGTAGTGCTGTTCCCGGCTGGAGGAGCTTTGCGCGGTCCCCTGATTGTGATATCCAGTTCTGTAACCTGAATTTTGAGCCCCAGCGACGCATAACGGTCGATCGCTTTACGGATCAGGTCAACGGAAGGATTATCCAGCTTCCAGTGGCCTTGCAGCCCTACCCCGGTGATCGGTATTTTCGCGTCGACCAGATTTTTTAACAGCTTATAAATTTTCTCCCGTTTGGATTCGTCCTCGCTGTTATAATCATTATAGTAAAGTGCAACCGACGGGTCCGCCTCATGGGCATATTCAAAAGCTTTAGGAATAAAGTCCTCGCCGCAGATCTTATACCACTGTGAATTTCGCAGGTAGTTCGCCGGGTTGTCGTCAATAGCTTCATTTACAACGTCCCAAGCGTATATTTTTCCTTTGAAATGGTTTACCACCGTAGTGATATGCGTTTTCAGACGTGCCAGGAGTACTTCTTTTGATACCTGATTACCTGCGCTGTCCTTAAACATCCAAGCTGGTGCCTGTGCATGCCATAACAAATTGTGCCCGCGAATTTTAATATGGTGTTTTACCGCAAAATTAACGATGGAATCAGCATTCCGCCAATTATAAGTATGCTCCTGCGGATGTATTGGCCCCATTTTCATGTCATTCTCCGGAGTAATGCTATTAAATTCCTGAATAATAAGATCCGCTTCGGGGCCGTTCAGCGACCGGATACTTACAGCTGCACCTATAGGAAAATAAGATTTATAGTAATCTTTCAGACCCTTTTCCTTGAAGTGGACGTTCGTTTTGGATTTTGTTTTTTTTACCGTTGGTGTAATTATCCAACTGATACAGATAAGGCCGGCAAGCAGACCTATAGCAAGAAAAGACCTTTGTAATAGCCTGCCTGATAGTTTGGTATTTGAAATCATAGTCAGTATTTTATTTTTTAAATATCGAAGAAAACAACTGGTCCGACTGTCAGATTTTGGCTAAAAAAAGGATCAAATGTTCAATTCTCCCAGATAGTGAGGTGCTGATTGGCTGTTCTCCTAAATGTACGTCCCAGGCTAACCAAGACGATAACGAGATGCGAATTTCATTTACTATTGAGCAATTTTATCACTAACCCTAAAAAAATCGAAATCTACATAACCGCCCGCTTCCCGTGTAGCATAGTTAAAAAGTCCAAACCTGTAACCCATAAAATGTGGGATGGTATAAGCCATTTGTAGTGGTGTACCGATGGCCGTCCAGCTTTTACCGTCAAGGCTGTAGTAAAAATAGCCCTTGTCCGCGCGGTTAGTAAAATCACAGGCTGCTCTTAAAAAAACTACCGGCTGACTTAAAGGTAAGCTGGCAATTTCGACTGGTTTACCCGTCTGTGCGTTCACCATTACGATGGATTTGGAGCCATTAACTGCCTTTACACCCACCCAACCATAATTTTTTTGCAGCAAAACGAGGCCGGTAATATCGCCGTCTTTCATATGACTGATATCTATCTTAGTGCTACCCTCGCAAACGGGTCCGAAAGTCCTTTGAGTAAGTGTATTACGGGCCGTAACAAGAGCGGTATCTAACCTGCCTGTTTTCAACCGAAGAAAACCCGGCCTTTCCGACAGTGACCACCATTGATTGTCCGGATTATGGTTCCATTGCCAGGCCAGCGGCAGAGCGGGTTCACCCTTGCGTCTTTTAAATTCATCGGATGCAATCAGCCCGGGAATTAATCCCTTACTGGCCGGCAATGCCAGGCTATCCGGCGCTTGATGAGCTAAGCCGATAATGGGCCAGCCATCCTCCCACTTTACGGGGACTAAATACGGCACCCGGCCTACCGAACCGTAATCACGGAACAGATAAGCATACCAATCTCCTTTGGGTGTATTGATCAACCCACCTTGTGCCACCCCTTTATCCTGAAAGCCAACCTTTCCTTCATAAGGCCCGGCGAGCTGATCTGCCCGGTGAATGAGTACCGTACGCATCCCTCCGCGGGGCCAGCAGATATTAAAAAGATAGTATTTGCCATTAATTTTAAACAACTGCGACCCTTCAGCCGGCAGGCCCATATTGGTGCCGCTAACTGTTGTTGCATTTGCTATCAGAACCTTCGGGATGGTACCGGTTTTGATACCCGATAGATCGTCGTTAAGTTCGGCCAGCATTAGTTTGCCACTGCCATAAACCATGTAGACCTTACCGTCGTCATCGAAAAACAACGAATGATCGTGCAGGGCGGGCTTAAACGAAATAACTTTCCAGGGGCCTTTTTCAATATTTCTGGTCTGATAGATATAGGTTTTACCGGTAGTGCCTGAAAATGTACTTACATAAAACATACCATTGTGGTAACGCAAACTGCTCGCCCAGGAACCCCTGCCATAAGTACTTTTGCCGTTAACCAAATTCAATTCATCAACATCATCGAGTGTTCCATAGGCATAGCTAACCATCTTCCAGTTCACCAGGTCTGTCGATTTCATAATCGGTAATCCCGGGCTCATGTGCATGGTAGTACTGCTCATATAATAAGTGTCGCCTACCCGTACCATCGACATATCGGGAACATCAGCGTAAATAATAGGATTTGAAGCCTTTTGTGCGACTGATGGATTGGCTATTAAACCAAATACTGAAAATAGTATCAGGATGCTATACCATTTTTTTACTTTCATAAGTGATAAGCGCATTTTTTATTGTTTATATTGTTTTTTCTTCTGTTTAATCGCTTCTATTTCAAATTCCGCTTTAGGTAATATTTTGCCATATATAAGATTTTAGTTTACTAAAAAGCTGCCCGAAAATTCCGGGCAGCTTGATTATATTAACTATTTAACAACATTAGTAACCTGGGTTTTGCGGCATTTTCGGCCCGCTGGTTACCAGGTCTATTTCATTTTGAGGAATAGCCCTAAGCATAAACGCATCTTTAACATACGGAGCAGCTTCCTTATTCCATAATTGAACACGGCGGGTCAATTGACGGGTACGAACCAAATCTAACCAACGCTGACCTTCTGCAAAAAACTCGCGGGTACGTTCGTCAAGTATCAGGTCTATCGTAACATCTGACGGCTGAATAGTCATGGCCGCTACGGCAGCTAAATTTTGGGCCGCAGTGTTGGTTTTACGATAAGCTGCACGTTGCCTTACTACGTTAATTAACCGGGCGGCATTAATCAGATCGCTATTTTTAAACGCGGCTTCGGCAGCTAACAAGTAAGCATCCGAAAAGCGCCAGATAACAACAGGCCGGGTAGATGGGTCATTGAAGTTGGCGGCAGCACGGCTGGGGTCCATAAACTTTTTAACCGAGGGGAAAATGTTGTTATTCCACATTTTTGGGGTTAATACAACACCTTTGAACGGCCGCGTTCCAATAAACTGTGGTGCCCCGATAATTTCAGTTGTTGGCATATAAACGGCGGTATCAACACCCGGCACAGTGGTGTAGGTAATACCACGCGTATTGTTAGCATCGGTAGCTTTATTAGTTACCGCTGTATTGGCTATCCAAGCAGTGTAAAAGGTATTATCGTAGCGAGAATCTACATCGCGTACCGCAAATGCCTGGTCTAAAATATAGCGTTTACCTGCATTTGCACCGGTAGTCATCGCATCGTTATTGGGCCTGGTACGTGTGAAAGGACGGCCATAAACGACATCTCTCACCACCGAACTTACACCACTGATAACAACCGTACCCGAACTATTTAAAAAGGAATTTTGACCGCTTAAATTAGGATAGTTATAGTTAGTGAACCAAGGCAATAAATTATAAGGACCACCAGCATCACCATTACCCAATTTATACAACCCATATTTCGCGTCTATATTATGATCACTTACAAAAATGGTTTCTTTACCGTTATCGTTAGCCGGATTAAAGGCATCGCCGTAATCCTGCCACAAATCCATGCTATAGGTTGCCCTATTGGTTATCAAGTCATTTAAGATGGTATAAGCCTGTTGAAAATCAGCCGCCGTATTTGTCAACCATCCCCTTGTAAGATATGCGCGCCCTAACAAAAATAAGGCGACTGGCTTACAAGCAGCCTTGCCGGTAAAGGGAGCGGTAGGCACATTCGGCAAATCAGCTGCCGCCTCGGTAGCATCCTGGATAATCTGTTTATACACATCAGCCACCGGTGCACGCGTGTCTGCCGTAGTTGGCGTGGTGATAAATTCAGTATGCAAAGGCACGTCGCCATATTTTTGAACCAGTAGAAAATACCACCAGGCGCGCAAAAATTTAGCTTGAGCGAGGTATTGCTTTCTTACCGCAGCATCCAGGTTAACCGTTTGGCCGTATTTTAACACACCGTTAAGTGTGTTAATTGCTGTGTAAGCGTTGGCAAAACCAGCTCCGCCGACGTCAGATGCAATACCATTATAGGTGTAAAGCGTAATGCCGCTGGCACTACCGCCTGCTAAATGATCATCTGTTCCCGCATCCATTTCGGCCATAAAACCTTCGGTACCGTAAGTACTTTGCCGTATCTGGTCGTAACCACCAGCAATACCTCCCAAGACGCCCTCCGGCGAATTAAAATAAGTTGGTACAATGCTGGACTGCGGATGCTCTTCCAGTACTTTTTTACAACTATTGCCTAAAACTGCCGTGCACAATAAAAGCACACTCACAAATTTTCTATTTATTTTCATAATGAATATCTCCTAATTAAAATTTAGCATTAACACCAAAAGTGAACATACGTGTGGCAGGGTTATTCAGGTTGACGCTGATCTGGCGACCCTGAACGGTCGTAGTGCCTGAGTTGGAATTAACTGCTCCGCCATAACCGTTTCCTTCCGGATCGAGTGCCAGTTTATCCCTAACTATCGGCGAATAAATAATGAATGGATTTGTCAAATTAGCATAAACCCTCAAATTACTTATGCCGATCTTCGTTGTAAAAGCTGCAGGCAGGCTATAACCAAAATTAATGCTGCGGCATTTGATAAATGACCCGTCATAATAACCAAGTGTTGAACCAAATAACAAGCGGTCGGTACTGGCATCTGGTGCCGGGAAATCATTAGACGGATTTGTTGCTGTCCAATAGTTGGTTTTAACCTGGTTTACGCGTCCCTGATTAAAGAAAGCATAACCATTAGCCCCACCATCAGCCGTGAAATAAGGCAGCAATACTTTCATACCCATACGAGCATAAGTTACTACCGATAGATCGAAAGCTTTATAACGGAATCTAGAGGTGAAGCCGCCTTCCCATTTGGGTTGGAAGTTACCGATGATCTGGCGGTCAGCAGCATTTATAATGCCGTTGCCATCCACATCTTCTACCCTGATCTGGCCGGGAAACTGCACCGGAGAGGTTTGTTTAGCCAAAGTTCCGTTTGCCTTGTCAGCAGTTTGCCAGATGCCGATTTTCTTTACATCCACAATGACGTTTAATGGCTGACCTACAAACCAGCCATTGCCTATTTGAGATTGTTCCGCCGGCGTAGTCAACTGGGTGATTTTTTCACGGTTAACTGAGAAACTGAAATCAGTACTCCAGGTAAAACCGCTTTTGGTTTGGATATTGACTGTTGAAAGGTTAACCTCGATACCTTTACCATTAGTTTTACCGAGGTTTTGGAAAGTACTTGGAGTACCGCTGCTTGGCGGCAGGTTAACAGATAATAAAATATCTTTGGTGTTTTGGTTATAAACATCCAGGTTACCTGTAATCCTGTTATTAAACAAGGCAAACTCTAAACCAATATCCGTTTGGGCGGTAGACTGCCAGCCCAAGTTTGGGTTAGGCAGGTTACTTACAGTGTAAGCCAGGGTACCGGAACTGCCAAAGTTATATGCGCTTGATGATAATGAACCAAGCGTTGCATAAGCACCTACGTTACGGTTACCCGATATACCGTAGCCACCGCGTAATTTTAAATTGTTGATCCAGGTGATATTTTTCAAAAAGGCTTCGTTATGGATATTCCAGCCCAAACCTAAAGCCGGATAAGTAAACCACTGATGGCCCGCTGCCAGCGAAGAAGCACCATCGCGGCGAACGGTAAGCGTCAGGTTGTAACGATCGTCATAACCATAAGCTAAACGTGACATGTAGGACAGTAAGCCTTGCTCGGTAAAGCTGCCGCCACCAGAAATGGTACCGCTCGCTAAATTAAAGTTAGAGTTAAGAACATAGTCAGCCGGGACACCGGTTGTGCTGAAGTTGCTGTTCTTATTGTGATCTTTAGTGATTTCATAACCTCCTACGAAATCAACACGGTGTTTTTGGTTGAAGACCTTGTTATAGGTAATCAAATTTTGCACGTTGATATTATATTGCTCGTTATTATTTAAAGCTGCGTTGTTCAAGGAAGCGTTACCGTTGGTATAAGTCAGTGTGCCGTTGTAACTGTTACCATTCTCCTGTATAAAGTTGAGCCCGACATTTACCCGGTATTTTAAGCCGTCAATAATATTAACTTCGCCGTAAAGGCTGTTAAAAGTAGAAAACCTACGGGTAAGATCGTAAATAGAACTGGCTTTTGTAATCAGGGTATACGGGCTAACGGCGGCGGCATCTATACTGCCAATTTGAGGGTTTAAGTTAAGAGTTCCGTCTGCATTGTATAGAGAAGCTAATGGCGTTGTTCTGGCTAAGCCTCCCGGCACACCGCCTCCGCCCGGAAAGCTTTGGTACCGGATATTGTTGATACTGTTAACACCAATCTTAATCCGGTTACTGATCTTGTGATCAATGGTAACACGCAGATCGCCGCGGCTAAAATATTGATTAACGATGATACCTTCCTGGCGGTAAAAACCGGCACCAATGTTAAATTGCGTATTATCGCTACCACCTGTCACACCTATTTGATGGCTTTGTGTGGCAGCAGTCCGGTAAATCAGGCTTTGCCAGTCGGTGGAAACGCCGGCATCCAGCGCAGCTTGTTCTGCTGCGGTAATGGTATAGGCCGTTTGGCCCGGGCTTACCGTATTATAGGTGGCCGCGTCCTTTTTAAACTGCGCGTAACCCGGCCCATCATAAATATTATATTTGCCTAAAACTTTAGACAGACCATAATAAGCATCATAAGTAACGGAAGATTTACCGGCACGTCCTCTTTTAGTGGTAACCAAAATCACACCGCCTGCACCACGCGAACCATAAATGGCTGTTGCAGAAGCATCCTTTAAAATATCGATATTGACCACATCCTCAGGAGCAAAATCGTTAATACTACCTGGGTACGGGATTCCGTCCAGCACGATAAGTGGTCCGTCCTGGGCATCGTTATTACCCGTAGTAATAGTTCTGTTACCCCTTATACGTATTTGCCCGGCAGAGCCCGGGGTAGAGCCATTGCTCACAATGCTTACCCCGGCGCTACGGCCTTTTAACTGATCTATTAAGTTTGGTGAGGGTACTTCGCTCAAAGTTGCAGCAGACACCGATGTAACAGATCCTGTCACATCTTTTCGACGCTGGGATCCATACCCTACAACAACGACATCACTAAGCGTTTTGTTATTTGGATTAAGGTGGATGGTAAGATTCGTTTGGGCTCCAAGTGTTATTTCCTGGTCACTGTAACCAATAAAGGTAGCTACCAAGGATTTTTCACCATTCGGAACATTGATTGAAAATTTACCGGTAGGATCAGTAGCGGTAGAGATATTTCCTGTTTTTGTTTTAATAGTTGCGCCTGGCAAAGGTTGATTTTTTTCATCAACTACTGTGCCCGTCACCCGTTTGGTTTGGGCTGACGCAGTAAAACAGATCAGCATGACCAGAAGCCCGATGAACACTGTCTTTTTGTAAATAATTAGTAATGATCTTTTCATAATTTATTAATTGGTGTTTTTGTTTGAATCATCAAGTTGTGAACTTGCTGACCAGTGGTATTGAACAATTGATTGGTTTAGACCGGTTGTCCTTGACAATTGCGGTTTAATTAGTTGGCCTTATTATACAGTCATTTTAGATATTAAATTAATTAGTACATTATGTCTGACACAGTTTTAGCTTAGAATTACCCCTGCAATCGATTGCAGATCCATGCGCGTTAATACACATAGAAACTGGGCTAAAAAAAAAGGCAACGGTTAAATGGTTTTATATATAAAGTCAGATAGCTTTATCGGGTACTAAGGTCAATTATTTTAACAGCCGGGTGTATCACATTTCGCAAAAATCATATCACAAATGTTTAAATAAGGTGTTTAGCTTAGGAAATCTTCTTAATGATAAATATTATGTTCTCAGTAGTCAGAACCTTTGACCGGTGATTCCAGTTGAATAGCAGTTACAGGTAATTCCAAAGGCTTAATCGGGAAGTCAACATGATTTGCCAATTTATTCACTAATAATTTAGCAGCCCATTCACTTAGCTGGTCATAGGGACAATAAAATTTGGTATAGGATAACGGATTTGCATGATATAGAAGACCAGCCTCCAATTCTATCAAAACGATATTTGAATTGTTTAGCCCGACCATGGTCAGTGCCTGAAAGTCACGTTCCGAAGGCAAGTGTCCGATCAATATCATTCCGTCCAGTACCGGTGATAGCCGGGCTACATCAGTCCAGTTAACGTGCTCAAAAAAGAATCTTTTTTTTGATAGAACCTGTCGCTTTCTTGGTCTGCGACCGCTGTCAACATGCGCTTGCCGAAACGCAGATTCACGCTGGATAAAATTAAAAACGCCGGAATCAACGTCAATGAACAATATGGATTTACTGCCGTTATCCAACAGTAATTTGGTTGCCTTGTATACGGCCTGATATTGATCAGCGCGTACATGCAGAGTGGCATTAGCAATCGCGGATGACCCAAGTGCAATCAACGGTCTTTTGTGTTCCAATATGGCTGATTTGCTGAAAGTCATTAGTGGAACAAACACGTTGCAGTTCGTGACTTGTTCCAGCGCGTTTAATGATCGCTGGGCCGACAGAAGCGTTTTAGTATCAAAAGTGGCAGTAATCAATCTGATTCCTTTGCCTGAAAATTCAAGCTCCAACGCTGCAATTATTTCAACGATTACCGGATGACTGATCTCAGGAACCAACAGACCGACAGTTAAAATCTCAGGTGTCCGGAGTCTAACCGCATGCGCATTCGGTGAGTAGTTTAGTTCGATCGCTTTTTTCAATACTTTTTGCCGGGTACCTTCCGAAATACCAGGATGATCTGACAATGCCCTGCTAACAGTTGCAGCAGATATTTGTAAGGCTTCGGCAAGCGTATAAATTGTGGTAGCTGGGGCATGTTCTTTGCTAAGATGATCTGCCGCCAGATGAGCGGCTGCGTGGTTTAAAACAAATCCCATATCTTTTGCCGTAGCAATTATTCTTTGGGCTGTTTCTTCCTTTAATTTCAGTGAACCATTTAAGGCTCGGCTTACCGTTGCAGCGGATAAACTAAGGTGTGCAGCGATGTCATAAATGGTTGGAGAACTTGCAAAATTTCGGGATTGAGCTAACGCGGTACTTGGTCTAATAATCTCAATGTGACCTTCATAACCCATTTCTTTCGCCGCCTTAAGCACTCGCTGGCATACCGCATCGCTTATTCCCGGCCGGTTGCGCATGACCAGGCTTACAGTGGCGATAGAAACACCATTTTTTGCAGCGATCATGGCAAGGGTTACCTTTTTTTTACGGGTTGTCCGCATATCTAACAACTTCTCTCATCAGGGCTAAATTCGCGCATTGATAGATATATGATGAGTATAATTAGCTATTAAGATGTTACAAATGTTCAAATCAGCCCAAACCGCAGAGTTGGTCGATGTATGCTGGATAAATTCTAATTTGGTGAAAAGTACGGAAGACAGGATCAAATACTATTTAAGAGAAATATCCCGGCCTGACATTTGTTGCACAGTTATAGTGAAATGTTATATCGTATTTACGGCTTATTGCTCAATTTTAACCTATAATCTCTCCCCATCTGATCGACTGGAATCACTTGCGATCATTTACTTCATTTTGGTAAAATTAAAATTGGTTTAAGGACAGCGCAAGGCTGTCCTTATTTGATACGCCGCTATTAGCGTCTGCGGTAATAAAAACGTCAAGGACGTTGACGAAGGCTATGCGCGATTTGACGGCGCTTTTATAATACTAATCGGTTTCAGCAATCTCCATGAGCGGGGTCTTCTTTTCCTTTAACATTGGCTAAGCAACGATTGTTCTTAAAGCGGGCTGCTGAGTACACGGACAATGCTATACGCCAGCATTAGCGGCCATTGAGTCGCGAGGTAACCTCTACGGCTGTTTGCTGCTGTTTACCGGGGGTCCCAGGAAACTCGGTTTTAATCCTCCCTGATCTACAACCAGCTTCTCAATAACCACCGCCGGGTCAACCAGCCAAAATTTAACGGTATGCCTACCGGCTGTACCAACGTGATGTTTAGATGCCAATTTCCGGATATTGTTAGAAACTGCCATACTCCACTCCCGGCTGTCCACTTTTGGGGCGATATTGATAAGCTGGGGGGACTCATCGTCGATGGATATCGCATAAAATAAGCCGTCACCATTTCTAAAATCCAACGTAGGGGTAATAAAACAGGTAACAGAAACCATCCCGGAATCTTTTAGTGTTATATCGTATTCTAAATGAGGTGTTCCTGGTCCGGGTTTTATACGGCTTGCCGTAACTTTTGAAATGGTGACGCCGGAAAGTGTGTTACCCAGATCTGGAATGACAAGCCAGTTATTTTCCTTATCAGCTATCGCTCGGCTATATTTTTCTGCGTCTATAGAAATGTAGTCAGCCACTTCCGGTACATTGCTGCTGGAAAATGACGAAGTCGATCCAGCAGTTCCAGTAGCAGGGTGACTACTCCTCAAACTGTCATAGATAATCGTTTGTACAGTCGGCATTCGATTTGTGCGCGGTTCCTGCCAGGACGTATAGCCTATATGCGTTTGGTCCATCATATGATTCCACTTCCCCCCAGCAACCCTGGTATTGTAGAAATCCGTAATTTGCTGGTCATTGTCAAAAAGACGTTTCACATTTTCGGCAGCGAGATTTGCTGCACCGGCATCACCTTGCTGTGCGAAATACTTATTCTTAGCGGCTTCCAAATACATCTCATTTAGGTTGGCACAGGCCACAATCGGATGTAAAACAAGCTCATAGAAAGCATCCTTATCACTTGCTGTTAATCGCCTGCTAAGTTCTTCTGCCTCCACTTTAAGTTGCTGGTAATCGGCTGTTACACTTTCAAATTCTTTGTAATTGGTGAGACTATATGTATTCTGATCCAGCAATTCAGGTTTCCTTCTAGCGTTATATCGCGTGTAGAGTGATAACAGTCTTGCAATCTCTGCAGCATGCTTAGTTCCGAATTGTTGAGTGGCCCAGTCAACAGCATATTGTCTTAGACTACTCGCCGGCCAACGGTCGGGAGCCCAGGCATAATCCAGGAAAAAGCTGATGGGATATTCCATTGGTTTCAGATCTCCCACATTCACAACCCAAAGTTGACGGGCTTGATATTCATAAGCCAGATGCATCTGTTCCCAAGTCTTGGCAATCGTATTAGTATTCAGCCATTTATAGTTCCTCGGACCGCCAACATAGTCGAAATGGTAGTAAATACCATAGCCACCTTTGCGCGGTTTTTCCGTAAGCGACGGCAGTTTGCGCAGATTACCCCAATTATCGTCGCAAAGCAGAAGGGTCACATCATCGGGTACTCTCATCCCTTTATCATAATAATCCTGAACCTCCTTATACAAAGCCCATATTTGCGGCACCTCGCTGGGATCTTTTTTTAAGACATCCTGTATGATTTGACGCTGATCCTTAACTATATTTTCTAATAGCGTGATATTGCTGCCTTCTGTCATTGGTTTATCGCCGTCGCCACGCATGCCGATCGTAACTACCGTTTCTTTATTGCCCATATTCGCAATTCCCTGTTTCCAAAAGTCATGCAGCGCAGTTTGGTTAGTTTCATAATTCCATTCGCCTTTACCATATCGTTTCCATTCCTGCTGAGCGCGATCCATCGGCTCATGGTGGGAAGTACCCATAACAACACCATATTCGTCTGCAAGTATTGGATTGGCTTTATCGTCGTCATTAAATGCGTTACCCCACATAGCCGGCCATAAATAATTCCCCTTTAACCGCAGGATTAACTCAAATATTTTTTCATAAACCTGATGGTTAGGACCGCCGAACTTTTCACGCGACCAGCCAGAAAAAGCCGGTGCTTCGTCATTGATAAAAATACCCCGGTATTTAACGGCAGGAGTTCCGTCGGTATGGCGGGCAGGTGCAACAAACAATTCTTTCTTTTTTTTGATCGCCACATCCGCCCACCAATACCACGGTGACACGCCTATCTGAGCCGACAGATCATAAAGGCCAAAAATGGTTCCCCGCTTATCGCTTCCGCCGATGACCAGGGCTTCATCCACACCCGGGAAAGGTTTTTTTATGACTTGGATGACATAAGTTTCCCAGTGACCCGCGATACCCCGCACATCCAGTTTTCCGGCCTTGATCAACCGGTCAATATAAACACTCCGGCCTATCGTACCTGCTATTACTAATTGCCTTCCTTTAGGAGTTCCTATCAATAGTGGCTTATTTCCGGTTACCTTCTGGATATCTTCTATAAAACTGTTACCTGCCCGTTTCACACCCGGCCAGTCCCCGTCAGCCATTAATAAAGCGGCGGTTTTCCCTTGGGCAGACAAAGCAAAATAACCAGGCCGCGGATGATCTTCAACTATATTCTGATGCCCGGGTGACTGTGCGAATGTAGCCAACGGCAACAGGGTAAGTATAGCGCTGATAATTATTAGTCGCATGGGTTTTCTCATTATGTATATTTTTTTAATATTTAGAGCATTAGTTACCTCTTAGATGACTAGCAGCTGACCATATTCCGAAAAGCTTTTAGGTTTTACGCGGTCGCTCCCCCAACGGTAGGCTATTATCTTATCAGGTTTTACGGTTTGAAGTGGTTATCACATTTGTGATATGCAAATTAAACGCAACGGAATTCTTTCTGCAATCGATTGCTGTAATAAATTTGATACAATATATTTTACCCTTAGCGAATAATTTATTAGCACGCACATCCTATGAAATATCCTGCCGGATTGATATATTTGTTTTGAATAGCCAATTATTCAAATACCAATTACACTTATTCAGGCTGGCGATCGATTGCAGGGATCAAACTAATTTGCCAAATGACAGATATATGGAGCGGATAAAAACTTGCTTATTAGCCTTGATTGTGATTGCGGCGCTTAACAGCAAAGTAATAGCACAAAATGCCATAAAATTTACGACCACTACAGTTCAGGAGGGCTTGCCATCAAACACGGTCAATTCAATAATCAAAGACAGAAACGGACTTATGTGGTTCGGAACCACCAATGGTCTGGGTAAATTTGATGGAATTTCTTTTACTACCTATCGGCATGAATCAGGAAATAATTATAGTTTACCTGGTAACGAAGTACTTACCCTTTTCCAGGATAAGCAAGGGCGCATCTGGATAGGCACCAGCGGGGGCGGCTTATGTTATTATAACCAGCAATATGACCGATTTGAAAATTATAGTGGCGATGGTAGTTGGAAAAAAATGTCTAACATCTCTGCCCGTGCTATTACCGAGGATAGCCAGGGACAACTTTGGGTGGGTACTTATGGGGACCTCCGGAAATTTGATCTCAAAAATGGAAAAATCACCAGCCCCGGGCTACCTGTATCCGTAAAAAAAAATATGATGCAGTTTGTCGTGCTGAGTTTGCATGAAGACAGCAGAAATCGCATGTGGGTGGGTACTAGTGCGGGCCTGATTCTCTACGACCTGAAAACGGGAGGGGTGGAATTATTTCAGCACCGTAGCAATGATTTTTCCAGTCTGAGCGCTAATGCAATAAAGGACATTGCGGAGGATAAACAGGGGAATCTGTGGTTCGCTTCATTGGATGGCTTAAACAAATGGCTTGGAGATGGCAAATTCAGCGTATATCGCCATACTTCCGGCGAGCCACTTTCGCTAAGCAACAACGCGGTACACAAACTGTCATTTGACGGTGGTGGAAAGTTATGGGTCGGCACTGACGATGGCATCAATATATTTGATCCGGTCAACGCTGCATTTCGGAAATTAGGTCCTGATCCGCGCAACTTATTCAGCCTGAAAAGTAAATATATCCGTAGTTTCTTTTATGATGCAAAAGGTATTTTCTGGGTCGGTACATTGGGAGGCGGCTTAAGCAAATTTAATCAATATTTACCGCTTTTCAATCTGAAACGAAGTAATGCATTTGACGCAGAAGGCCTGAGATCACCATTTGTAACTGCTTTCACAGAATATCAAAATGGTAAAATATTTGTAGGCACAGATGGTGGTGGCCTGCAATTATTTGATAAAGCAAGCGGGTTATTCAAAGCCTACTCGATCAAAAGCAAGTTGGATAAATCACAGGAACTAACTATTGCCGCTTTGCACTTAGACAAGGGTGGCCAGCTTTGGGCGGGTACACATAATCATGGTTTGTTCCGCATCAATCCTGTATCCGGCTCATTTCAGCAATATATTGCTGACGGCACAGCGCATGGACCAGGTTACAATAGTATTACCGCATTTATTGAAGACAAGAAGGGGCGGCTTTGGATGGGTACCGTAGGACGAGGTATCAGTATTTATGATCCGGAAACCCGGCTTTTTTCAAATTTTGATAAATATTCTCCGGCAGGTTTTGGTCAGGTATTACCGTTGAATGGCTATATTAATTCTCTGGCAATCCAACCAGACGGAGACATCTGGATTGCCTCATCAGGAACAGGCATAGCAGTTTACCATCCAGCCAGCGGCACAGTCTCGCACTACGATAAAGCAAACAGCGGCCTGGCTGATGACGTAGTAGTCAATCTTCTGATTGCTGCGGACGGTACATTATGGGCCGGCACCGACCAGGGAATTAGTTATTTTAATGCCAAGACCAGCCAGTTCATATCGTATACTGAACGGGATGGATTAGGAAATGGCTTTGTTAAGGATATCCAGGAAGATAATCAGCATATCCTTTGGTTAAGCACCGATCGGGGCATCAGTACTTTTGATCCTCAGAAAAAAACATTCAGGAACTTTACAAGTGAAAATGGCGTTCAGTCCAGTTCTTTTCTCAACAGTTCGGGATTGCGTACCAAGGACGGTGATCTTTTTTTTGGCGGCCAGGACGGGTTCAATTATTTCAACCCCGAAAAATTACCCCCCGCCCAAAAACCAGGCCCGGTGATCTTTAATGAGCTGAAAATAAATAACCTTTCGGTAACGCCCGGCACCGATGCAGCAATCAGTGAACAAATGGTTACCGCCCGGGAGATTAGATTACATTATGGACAGAATTTTTCGATCGGTTATGTTACTCCGGACTTTACCGCCCCCAAGCAGGACCTTTATGCTTACCGGCTTACCGGATTCGATCATAACTGGAATTATGTGCGCAAAGCCCGAACAGCGAATTATACAAATCTGGACCCGGGCGATTATGTGTTCGAAGTTATGGTGACCAGAAATGACCGTGACTGGAGTAATGCCGTGTCAAAAATAAAGGTGACTGTACTTCCTCCCTTCTGGCGCACCGGCTATGCTTATGTACTGTATGCGGTATTAGGCATTTCCTGTTTATTGCTTATTCGTCGTCGCGGTATTCAAAAATTACAGCGGCAATTTGAAATTGCCCAAGAGAAACTAAAAGCAAAACAGCTAATCGAAACAGAACGCCTGCAAGCAGAGCGCTTGCACGAACTTGATCAGGTAAAGATCAAATTACTGACAGACCTTAGCCACGAATTCCGTACACCGATATCCCTTATCCTTGCACCTGTAGAAAAACTATTGGAGAGCCCTGCCAGGCGCGAAGATTTACCCCATCTTAAAATGGTAGCGAGGAATGTTAAGAGATTATTGAACATGGTAAATCAATTACTTGACTTCCGAAAAATGGAAGAAAACGCGTTAAAGCTTAATGCAGAATCCGGGGACGTTATTGCCTTTATCCTTGAAGCCGCCGAATCATTTGAAGATGTGGCGGACAGAAAACATATTATTTTTAAGGTTAGCACACAAGAACCCTGCTGGCAAACATTTTTCGACCGGGACAAATTAGAGAAGGTTTTATTCAATGTTTTATCTAACGCATTTAAGTTTACGCCGTGCGGTGGCATGGTAGCCGTGGATATTAAAATCAAGGACCAGGAAAAATATTTACCGTTATTGGAGATCAGTATAACCGATTCAGGGGTTGGGATAGCCAATGAAAATCTTGAGCGAATATTTGACCGCTTTTATCAGGCAGCTCAAAGTGACAGCATACTTAACCAGGGTACGGGCATTGGTCTGGGTATTGCCAAAGAGTTCATCGAGCTACATAACGGGCGCATAACTGCGCAAGTCAGGCCTGAAGGTGGATCAGTTTTCATGATCACATTGCCAGTTCCTCAATTAGTCGAAGAAAATCAGCAACCTTCGGCCTTGGCTTCGATTGCAGCGGATGAACCGTCGGTGTCAGAATTGTCCGTGGAATCCATAGAAGAAAACACCGGTGAGCAGCCGACGATTTTACTGGTTGAAGACAATGAGGAGTTTCGTGATTACCTGGCCGATCATCTGAAGCAATATTATCAAATTATAGACGCAGCGAATGGTAAAGAAGGTTGGCAGAAAACATTGAGTGCACACCCCCACCTGGTGGTAAGCGATATAAGTATGCCCGAAATGAACGGTATAGATCTGAGCAGAAAAATAAAAGCAGATAAGCGAACCACCCACATTCCGGTGATACTGCTGACCGCTATGACCGGCGAAGAAGATCAATTAAAAGGACTCCGTTCAGGCGCCAACGATTATCTCACCAAACCGTTCAACTTTCAGATCCTGCATACAAAAATAGAAAACTTGCTGCTTTTAAATAAAAAGCTAAAAGCCACTTATTCCAAGCAAATCCAACTATCAGGAACGGACATCACCTGCGAATCTGCCGATGTTAAACTATTGAACCTGATTATGAAACGGGTTGAGGACCAGTTGAGTGATTCGGAATTATCAGTAGAGGAACTAAGCCGTTATGTGGGCATGAGCCGTGGGTCCTTGTATTACAAGTTATTGGAGATTACGGGCTTAAGCCCGGTGGAGTATATCAGGACCATCCGCCTTGAGAAAGCGAAAGTATTACTGGAGACCAGTGACTTAAACGTCGCCCAAATAGCTTACATGACCGGTTTCGGCACACCAAGTTATTTTTCCAGGAAATTCAAGAAAAAGTACGGAATATTACCTTCAGACTACTTATCTGAACGCCGGGCACAACGTCCTAAACCCTATCTTGTGGAAATGGCTGAGCAATAAAGTTCATCATCGGGGGGCCGCATAAGCAGACCAGTCGGCCCTTTATATCGGTAGTTAGGTATTGAACAAATGAGCTAACAATTTAGTAAATTGTATCTGTTTTATGATCCTGTCTTTACTAATTTAGTCATTGTAAAAGTGGCACTTTTTAACCTTAAATAACCACAGTACGCCTAATTTTAATATTCATGACATTAAGGTCAAAAATTGCGCTATTAAAACTCCTATTGTTTATAGGCTTCACACCACTCCTGGCCGAAGCCCAGGATACGATCGCGCTATACAACGGGTCCATTCCCAACAGCATTCGCAATAAGGCTCCGGTTAAACCGCCGGCATCCGGCATGATCTACAGCGTATCGCAACCATCATTGACGATATTTATGCCTGAAAAAGAGAAATCGACGGGCGCCGCCGTCATTATCTGCCCGGGCGGCAGTTATAAGGTTTTGGTTTACGAAGCGGAGGGGCTGCGTACAGCAAAGAAATTTCAGGAAAGAGGCATTGCTGCCTTTGTGCTGAAATACCGCCTGCCAGATGATGCAACAATGCCCGATAAAAAAATCGGCCCATTGCAGGATGCATTGCAGGCGATCAAAATAGTCCGTGAACACGCTGTTCAATGGGGTCTTGACAGTAATAAAATCGGAATTATGGGTTTTTCCGCCGGCGGACATCTGGCGGCCACTGCAGCAACTCACTATCAAAATTCGGTAATTGCTAATCCCCAAAAGATAAACCTTCGCCCCGACTTTTTGATTCTTGTCTACCCGGTGATCAGTATGCAGGCCGGCTTAACTCATCCCGACTCACGTAACAACCTGCTGGGGAATAATCCCTCCCGGGAAATCACCGATTTATTTTCCAACGAACTGCAGGTTAATGAAAAAACGCCCCCGACCTACATTACTCATGCTGGTGACGATCAGTTAGTTGATACCGAGAATAGTATCCGCTTTTATCAACAACTGCGAAAGAATCATGTACCGGCGGAATTACATCTTTATCCAACAGGCGGCCATGGCTTCGTTCTACATTTACCACCAGCGGATTGGCTTGATCCAATATTTCATTGGATGGTCAGCAGTCACCTGATAGCGCATTAAAACGGTTTAATTTATGCTGAACATTAATTTTTTATCGCTTACACTAATATTTGGCTTGCTGGTATATGGCGTCACAAATTACCCTCTTCGACCAGCGACCGGATGGAGCATACGTCATCAGGACACCGATTAAATTGAACCAACGCCCGAATTGATCTGATATAAATAAATACTTGAAAAAAGGCCAAAAACGATTAACCCCGATTAAAAAAATCTGATAAATACTATCCCAATGACTAATATGATCTGTAAAAAAAAACTTGCCCGCACCTGCCTGATACTTGTACTAATCGGCACTCAGCTCCTGGCTGTATCGAGCAAACTGTCGGCACAAAGCATCTGGCTGGATCAATTAGATCTCAGCGCGGCGACGCAGGGTTATGGAACCCCAACTAAGAATAGATCTTTGGACGGCCATGTGCTTTCTATTGGCGGAAAAACGTTTGAACATGGTTTCGCGACCCACGCCGAGAGTTCACTCACTATTCAATTGGCAAATAAAGCCTCATCTTTCACCGCACAGGTGGGAATTGATGACGAGGTTAAAGGGCATGATCCGGCTGTTGAATTTATTA
This sequence comes from Bacteroidota bacterium, assembly GCA_040389105.1. GTDB lineage: Bacteria > Bacteroidota > Bacteroidia > Sphingobacteriales > Sphingobacteriaceae > Mucilaginibacter. The sequence continues at coordinate 130,204 of JAZKAO010000013.1, read as the reverse complement.
TATATGGAGATAACCGTGTTATTTGGTCGAGCGGAATTATGCATCTGGGTGATGCGGCAAAGCCCTGCACGGTTTCGCTAAAAGGAGTTCAAAAACTCGAATTAGTGGTAACCGATGGCGGCAATGGTAATTATTATGACCATGCCGACTGGGCAGATGCAAAATTTGAAGCTACGGGTACAACAACTTTCGCTACAATCGATCCGGTGGATAGAAAGCCCTATATTCTAACACCACCGCCTCCGGCGACACCCCGGATCAATGGGGCGAGTGTATTCGGCGTACGGGCCGGTTCTCCTTTTCAGTTTAGGGTACCCGCCACGGGTGAGCGGCCGATGACATTTTTGGCCGTAGGATTACCCTCCGGCCTTAGCATGGACCACCACACAGGCATTATTACCGGGAAAATAGGCGCGAAAGGCACCTATACAGTCAGCCTGAGCGCTAAAAATGCCAAAGGCCTGGCAAAAAAGAAACTGCGCATTATCTGCGGTGAGCAAATTGCTTTGACACCACCCATGGGTTGGAATAGCTGGAACTGTTTTGCAGGCGAGGTATCTGCAAATAAAGTCAGAAGTGCCGCAAACGCGATGATCAAAAGCGGCCTGGTTAATCATGGCTGGACCTATATCAATATCGACGATTTTTGGCAAAATCACCGGGACTCCAAAGATCCTGACCTGAGAGGAAAATTGCGTGACGATGCCGGTAATATTTTACCTAATGCCCGTTTTGGCAACATGAAGCAGCTGGCAGACGACGTGCATCAATTGGGGTTAAAAATAGGCCTTTATTCTAGTCCGGGACCATGGACTTGTGGCGGCTGTGCAGGAAGTTACGGCTATGAAAAAAACGATGCACATATTTACGCCCAATGGGGATTTGATTATCTGAAATATGATTGGTGCAGCTATGGCGGGGTGGTTAATGGAATGGCGGAAAATGACCCTTATAAAGTAGGCTCCCTGTCATATCGAGGCGGCAACGAACTGACTACTGCTGTACGTCCGTTTAAACTGATGGGAGATTACCTGAAGCAGCAAAACCGGGATATTGTTTTTAGTGTTTGTCAGTACGGCATGTCCGACGTTTGGAAATGGGGAAGTTCTGTTGGCGGCAATGCCTGGCGGACAACCAACGATATTACTGATACCTGGGCAAGTATCAAAACCATTGCTTTAGCCAATGAGAAAACCGCGCCCTGGTCACAACCCGGAAATTGGAACGACCCTGATATGCTTGTTGTCGGCACCGTTGGCTGGGGAAACCCGCATCCAAGTAAACTGCGGCCGAATGAGCAATATCTTCATTTCAGCCTCTGGAGCCTCTTTTCAGCGCCCCTGCTTATTGGTTGTGATATGGAAAAACTGGATGATTTTACGCTGAATCTGCTGACCAATGACGAGGTGATCTCTGTTGATCAGGACCCGCTTGGGAAACAAGCTGTATGTGCGCAGCAGATTGGCGATCTGCGCATTTATGTTAAAGAACTTGAAGATGGAACACGCGCGGTAGGTTTTTGTAACTTCGGCTTGGAAGAAGCGCAGATCAGCTACAAGGATTTTGACAAACTTGGTATATCCGGCACTCAAAAAGTTCGCGACCTATGGCGCCAAAAGGACCTCGGCAAGATCAAGACCAAAACAGAACAGCTGGCCATCAGGGTGCCGGCACATGGTGTACTCCTCTATAAATTCACCCCGGTAAAATGATCGTTAATGGATTAATTGCGCTTCATAAAACGCAGTTAATCTTTGGCAAGACCAGCCGAATTGGAATTTATGATAACGTATGTTGAGGCTTTTAAAGGGCAGAAAAAAAACGTTCTCGGTAACTGATCATTGATACGATCAGTTACCGAGATCAGTTTGCCGGGTATCTTTAGCTGTCAATCAGCGGGCGATGAAGCTATACAGTTTACCTGGGCTGGTCGGCAGGTCATACAACCAAGTCTTCTTTATATCGATTTTTGTCAATGCAGCCAGCGGGGAAATGACCGGTGTCGGGGTATTTGTCACCTGGTAAAACTGATTCCTGTTTTCCCCGGTTGCTGATTTTAAAACCACTCCCCCGGCTGACCGCAGCGCATTTGGAACCCGGAGGCGAAGATTACCGCCGAGCGTGGACTTAATGACCAGCTTAATGAGTTTTGCATCCTTCCATTCCATCGCGACAATTTCAAAACCGCCGCGCGCGCATAATCCGCTCACTTTTCCCTGCGGCCATACATCGGGAAGCGCGGGTAATAAATGTACTGAACCATCGGCGCTTTGCATCAGCATTTCGGCAATCCCGGAGGCACAACCAAAATTACCGTCAATCTGAAACGGTGGATGTGCATCAAAAAGATTATTATAAGTTCCTCCGCCACCCGGGTTAGTCCCTACCGGCGTCAATTGATTCTGAATCAGCTTATAGGCATGATTCCCGTCCAGCATTCGCGCCCACCAATTAACTTTCCAGCCCATGCTCCAGCCGGTAGATATGTCGCCGCGTTGTAATAGTGTAGTTTTTGCCGCACTGTACAATTCCGGGGTCCTGTAAGGAGATAGCTGATTAGAAGGAAACAAGCCATACAGATGGGAGATATGGCGATGGTTGTCTTTAGGATCATCAATATCGTCCAGCCATTCCTGCAATTGTCCGTACTGGCCGATATGCATAGGCGGCAGCCGGTTGCGCATCTGTCTCAACGTGTCGGCAAAAGCGGCATCTTTTTTTAAGATATCTGCTGCCCTGATCGTCGAACTGAAGATATCAAATACAATTTGGTTGGTCATTGTTGTACCTGCATCCAGGGATGAGCCTTGGTGAGCACGGGGAGTGTTTTCAGGCGACATATCAGGGTTAATAACCAGCCAGTGATATTTAGGATGTTCGATCAAAAAATCCACGTAGAAAAGCGCGGCCCCTTTCAGGATCGGGTATACTGATGACAGGAATTTTTTATCTCCGGTATACAAATAATGCTCCCAAAGGTGCTGGCTGGTCCAGCCACCGGCGCCATTCCATACGCCCCACAATGCGCCGTCAACGGCTCCGGTAGCCCGCCATATATCCGTATTGTGATGCGCTACCCAGCCGCGTGCGCCATACATATCTTTCGCTGTTTGCTGGCCCGTTACTGCAATGTCTCTGATTAATTGAAAAAAGGGTTCGTTGAGTTCGGTCAGATTAGTTTTCTCCGCGGGCCAGTAATTCATCTCTGCATTGATGTTTATCGTGTACTTACTGTCCCATGCGGGCCGCAATTTATCGTTCCATATCCCTTGCAAATTGGCTGCCTGGCCTCCCGGCTGTGAAGATGATATCAGTAAATATCTTCCGTACTGGAAATACAATGCTACCAAAGCCTGATCATCATCCGTATCAAATTTCTTTAAACGCTCCGGTGTCGGCAGCTGCGCAAGTTCGTTTTCGCCCAAATCAAGCTTAACCCTGTTAAAGTAATGCTGATACGCTGCAATATGCAAGCGGAGATTACTTTCATAAGTTTTTCCGAAGGAATGGTTAAGGCAGGCATAAACCCGCTGGTGCTCATCACCACTGATATCGTGATAATTATTAAAATTAGTGGCAATGGCAATGTAAATGGTTGCAGAGGTCGCGTTTTTAACAACGACTGCCGTATCATTCACCATTGTACTCCCTCCTTCTTGTTTGATACGCACGACACCTTGAAACTTCACCATCCCGGTAACACCTTCATGGTCCATCGTTGTGCCCGTAACGGTCAATTCACCGGGAGCAGTTGTTTTAATGACAGCCTTTGACTGTAGTGTAGTCAATCCGGCCTTAAATGACAGAAGGCCGGGCTTACTCGCCGTTAGTTTCATGACAATTACGCGGCCGGGAATAGATGCGAATGCTTCACGCGTATAGGTGACCCCGGCGACCATATAAGAAGTCTTTGTCACTGCCTTTTCGAGGTCCAGTTCCCGGCGATAATTAGTATATTGTTCGTGCCCGTCAAATTTCAATTCCAAATTGCCCACCGGCTGAAACATCTGGCCATGGGATTTTTTGGTAATGATGGCTTTATTAGCCAGCCTTTCTGCCTCTTTTTGTTTACCCTCAAAAATTAATTTGCGAATGACCGGCAAAGAGTCCAGGGCTAAAGGGTTATCGTTCCTGTTCGGGCCTCCGCTCCAAACGGTATTTTCATTTAATTGAATAATCTCTTTTTCTACGTTACCATAGATCATCGCGCCTAACCTGCCGTTTCCAATGGGCAACGCACTTTCCCAATTCTTTCCTGCCGGGGTTTGGTACCAAAGTTTCAGCTGTTTGCTTTTCTGGGGGAAACCTTTGACAGCGAACAGGACAAAAAAAATAAATAACAGCTTTTTCATAAATTTATACTTTGCAGATAAAATTGTTGACCGGCAATTTGATTAAAGGTTAATGAGACCCGCGCCGCTTAACAATACTAATTCTTTCTCCCGAATAATTAACCAGGGTGGACGCTGCCGGCTCAACCATTCCATAACCCGACAATTCACTCACCCAAACGATTTTAAAAACCTGTTTTGAAAGCGCACCTTTGTAACTACCCTTTCTTTTACCGATAGTGAGCGACTGCGCATGTTCGTTCCACTGAAAAGGAATCACTGTAAATGCCCCTTTTTCATAGTTGTAATTATCCCCTTCATCACTGTACAGCTGGCTTTGACCATCAGCACCGGGATAAATCCTGATCTCCAGGGTATCCCTTTTTTGTTCAGCTGTTGATTGCGTTATTTTACCCAACGGCACTATCGCGCCGGATGTTACAAACAAGGGGATCTTATCTAACGGCGCCGATGCAGTAATACGTTGCCCACCTGAAAAACGTTTTCCGGTCCAGAAATCATACCATTCGGTGGATTTTGGTAAATAAACCTGCCAGGATGAGACGTTCGGTTCTGTAATAGGAGCAACGAGCAGGGAGCGGCCAAACATATATTCGTATTTCTGCTGTACAGCCAGCGTATCCTTTTGAAAATCCATGATCAGCGGACGCATAATAGTAGATCCCTGGCTGGAAACGCGCCAGGCTTCGTTATAAATATAAGGCAATAACCGATAACGTAAATTAAGTATTTTACGCATATTGCCTTCTACTGTCGCCCCGTACTTCCACGGTTCTGTCTCCGATTGATAACCATGGATTCTGAAAATGCTATTGAACGCTCCCCACTGAAACCATCGCGTCAGGATGTCCTGATACTTGGGATCGGTATATTGCGTACGGCCGGGCCTGAAGAACCCCCCGATATCCGTAGTCCAAAAAGGCATACCTGTTAATGAATAATTCAAACCAGCCACGATTTGACGCTGGTAGGTATCCCAGTCCGAGCCGATATCCCCAGACCAGTTGATCGTACCAAAACGCTGCTGGCCGGGAAACGCAGAGCGCGTGAGTATGGCGACCCTTTTTTCGGGATTTGTTTGGCGTTGTCCTTCATACATCGCCTTACTCACAAACAAAGGGTAAGTAAGCCGGTAAAAATCCCCCAACCCAAAATAGGTTTGCTTACCGGCTAAAGCATCGTTTTCAGGTTCTGTCGCATCCATCCACCAGGAGTCTACCCCATAACTGAAAAGATTGGTATTTAAAGTACGCCAGTGCAGTTGCTGTGTTGCCGGATTATAGATATCTATCCACGGGCTGTTTTCCAAGTAGAGATTGTGATCAACATAGGGTTTGGCTACAGCTGATTTTTTATCCAGATTTTCCCAGACCGATATAGAAAAGTGGGTATTAAGTTCGTGCAGCCGTTTAATAAAACCCGCCGGATCCGGATAGTTGGCCTCATCAAATTTGGGTACGCCCCAACCGTATTTGCCCCAATATTGCCAGTCCTGTACAATCACATCCACCGGTAACTGCCGGTTCCTGAATTCTTCGATGGTTTGTACCAAATGCAGTCCGGACGTGTAACGTTCGCGGCATTGCCAGAAGCCGTAAGCCCATAAGGGCAGCATAGGCACGTTACCTGAAAGGTTACGATAATTACGGATTACCTGATCGGCATTGGCACCATGGAAGACCACGTAATCAAGCGAACGCGCATTCGGCGACCGGAACGTGGTTTCTCCACCTGCCTTTTTCCATGATAACAAGGGTGTATTGCCAGAACGGCAAACCACCTGAACATGGTGTTCGCCGGCCTTTAAATGAACCAGTTTGCTGACAGCCGGGGGCAACCATTGATTGGATTGATCAATTACCGGAACCCCGTCTATCACCACCAGGTGCCGGTTATCCATATTACCCAAATCCAGCATTAATTCATACGCCCCTTCTTCCGCTACGTTCCACTCACCATTAAATAAAGATTGCCGCTGAGACACACGCTGTGTCCCCGAAGTCGTCGTTACTTCGGCGTACAATGCTTTATTAGCACCAGATGCGGTATCTCGCTTCACAAGGGGAACAATGTTATCTGCCGGATTAAAGATTGTCAAACCGTACTGATGCCATAAAATACCGTAACCCCGGCTGGAATATAAAAATGGGATGGCAATTTGAGAATTTACCTGAATTAATTTACGCCCAATGTTTTTCAGGTTAAATTGCCCGTCCTGGAATTGTCCTAATCCAAACAAAGACTCGTTAGCGGGTGAATCGAAACTCTGCTCAGCGGTAAAACAAGGTTCGCCCATAATGGTACCGGGAATCAGTTTCCTGCTTCTCGGCTTTTCCCGCAGAAATATATTTCCTGCACGGTCGCTGTAAATGATCGCGGTACTTTTTTTATCAAAAGTTACCGACATGTCTTTGGTCAACAACTTAAGCTGTGAACCGGATTCGATCATACGAAATGCCGGAACAGGCTGCTTATTGATGAGCACAAACTCGCGTTCTTCTTTTAAATTCCCTTGTTGAAACTGAATCCTTATTGCCTGATCCGTCATTGGCGTAATGCTCAGTATCCCTGTGCTCAGCCTTATGCTCAGGTGATCCTTGAACAGCGTATGTTGCTGATATACCTGTGCTGAACAAAGGTTTGACAACAGTAATAAAAATAGAGTAAGGTTTTTTTTCATAATTGTTTTACAGAACAAAATCGGATGCAAAAATATTCAATAACAGGTATGGTGACAAACCATCCCTTATATGTATAAAGTGCTACGGTTTCTAACTAATCAAACTTCCACCAATCAAAGTTAAAAAGGTGATTGTTTTCACCTTTGAAAACGAAGTAGATATCATGTACGCCCTTGATCGCAGCTATTTTACAGGAGCTAACCAGCCAATTTTCTACGCCACCTGTTTTATTTACTTCGCAGCGTCCAAGCAACTGACCATCCAGGTGATCAGCGTGGATCTCAATACTTCCCCCTGACCATTCTGCGGACAAGCTGGCATTAAAGGACTTTGCGCGCTTTTTAAAATTCACAGCGCGGACCTTGATATAGCCGCCGTTATTCACCACATTAACGTATACGCCCGTTTTAGAAGTGGTTGCCGTTTTAATCCCGGATTCCCAGGCGATTGTTTCGGCCTCGTTCCTAACGAACGGATCGAGGTTGCCAACGTTTTGCACCCCTTGTTCCGAATGGATGATCCGGGGTATGGTCCCGTCATTATTATAATTGAATTCCGCTACGCAAACGGAGCGGTCAAAACCGCCACCGCCGGGCAGATCGCCATTGTGGTAAAAAAAATAGGACTTCCCTTTAAAATCGATCAGGCCGGGGTGATTGGTAAAAGCACCACCTTTAGCGATCACCGGCATAATAGTGTCCCTGTAAGTCCAGGGGCCGGTAGGACTATTACTGGTGGAGTAAGCGATATGCTCAGGTATGCCGCCTGCCGGATAGACCATGTAGTAAAGGTTCTGGCGTTTATAGAACCAGGGTCCCTCTACATACTGGCTTCGCGGTTTTGGCCCGGCCGATAATTTCCCAAACCCACCATCAGCGAAAGATACCGTTTGAATTTCACCCGAATAGGAGGTCATATCTTTATTAAGTTTGACATATTTTAACGCCGGGTTGCCCCAGTACAAGTAAGCCTGGCCATCATCATTTATATATACGGTCGGATCGATATCGCCCCAATCGCCGGGAGTTAAAGAATGACCTAGTGCATCCACAAAAGGCCCAGTCGGACTTTTACTCACAGCAACACCTATCGAAAAACCTTTGCCGTCACTTCTTTTAACCGGCACATACCAATAAAATGTGCCATCCCGGAAGATACACTGCCCCGCCCAAGCGTCGCCCTTTGCCCAACTGAACGCGTGATAAGATAAAGGAGACCCGTGGTCTGTCCAGTTCACCATATCTGTAGACGAGAAACACCTCCAGTCATTCATGGTAAAAAACTTGGAATGGTCCTCATCATGTCCTGTGTATAGATAGACGGTATTATTATAAACCATAGGTGCGGGATCAGCTGTAAAAACCGTTTGAACTATCGGATTTTGAGCCGACAACTTAAATGGCATCAGAATGATGGCCAGGATCGCAAAACATAGATTCCTTTTTGACATGTAATATTTGTTTGATAGTGGGTTCTGCATAGGAACTTAACTGAATAATTCGCTGTTATCTGATCGTAATTTTTAGCGCTTTTAGATCCTTGCTGGCCGAGCTTGTACCGTAAAGCAATTCATAATCACCCGGCGTAACGTGTATCATCGCATTCTCTTCGTCAAAAGTCTCGAAGGTTTTTGGCGGCAAATTGAACGTTACCATTTCCGTTTTTCCCTGGCCAACCGGTACGCGCTTAAACGCGCGGAGCGTTTTAATTGGTCCATCCTTATCCTGAAGTTTACGGATATAAAGTTGCAGTAGCTCTGTGCCGTCACGTTTGCCGGTATTGGCCACCGGAACAGTTAACTGCAGGTTCTCGGTCCGGGCAATAGTGGTCTTGCTGGCCTTTGCTGTTCCGACATTAAAGCTGGTATAACTTAAGCCATAGCCAAAAGGGAATAAAGGCTCTGAAGTAAGATAGCGGTAGGTTCGGCCCTTCATAGCGTAATCACTGAAGTCGGGCAGTTGCTGAAGATTTTTGTAGAAGGTTACAGGAAGGTGGCCCGATGGGTTGTAATCTCCAAATAAAACATCCGCGATCGCCTGTCCTCCGGACTCCCCGCTATACCAGGCCTGCAAAATAGCCTCACAGTTCTGTGTTTCGGGTTCCATAGCTATAGCTGAACCGGAACAATTGACAAAAACCACCTGCTTACCTGCCTTTTTCAGCGCGGCAATGCAGTTGCGCTGAACAGCGGGAAGCTCTATATCGGTACGGTCGCCGCCCTTAAATCCGGGAAGCTGAACAGGCATCTCCTCTCCTTCCAGCCGCGGCGATATACCCCCTACAAAAATAACCACGTCTGCATCTTTTACTTTCCTGATCAATGCATCATAGGTAACCGGTACTTCTTTACCGAAATTAAGGGTAAGACTGGCCGCCCAGTTATTTAATTGCCGGTAGCGGATCTCAATTTTATAGGCCTTACCGGCTTCTACCGTAAAGGGCACCTTGTTAGGGTTAGCGCGCCAGCTGCCGGTTCGTGATATCGATTTGCCATCTATGAATAATTCTGCCGAGCCTGTTGCTTCGAACCTAAACATCACTTCCCCTGAAAAACCAGGTTTATAAACGGTTTCGTATTTAGCAGAAAAGTTTTCAGTATTAACGCCCTGCGCAAACTGATGTGCGCCTAAAGTGGTCAACGCAATGGGACTGGTTAATTGTTCGGTAATAACCGCAGGGCCTTCAAACTCACGGTTATTCCAATAGGTTGCCAGCAAACCTGTTTTACCGCCTATACTGCATTCTGCCAGCGCATTTTCGGTAACTTTATCTTCAACCAGGTCACAGGCATTATCATAAATAACATTGTCAGCACCCAGTTTCCCTTTAATTCCGTCCAAAATATTAATGGTCTGCAAGGGCGTTCCGTTGTAGTTTCCCCACAGCATTTGCGAATTAGCAGCATTTGGCCCGACTACGGCGATCTTCTGCGATTTTTTTAATGGCAAAATATCGCCCTTATTCTGAAGCAAGGTCATCGACTCCCTGGCCATATCCAAAGCGAGCTTTCCGTGTGCAGGTGAATTTACAACCGACAAAGGAATTTTGGTCCAGGGTACCAGGGCATCCTTATCCATTTCCCCGAGCTCAAAACGCTGGGTCATTAACCGGATAACACTGGTATTGATATTCTTTACGCTGATCAGGCCGCGGGCAACTGCATCAGGTATTTTGTCAAACGCATACCCTACGCATTCTACATCAGTGCCCGCCAGCACTGCTTTTGCCGAAGCGTGGGCGGCATCCGAAGATGATTTATGACTACGGTAAAAGTCAGTAATTGCCCCGCAATCTGATACAACGAGGTATTTAAAACCCCAGTCATTACGTAAAATCTGCCCCAGCAAACGATTACTGCCACAGCAAGGCTCGTCATCCAGCCGCTGATAAGCGCACATTACCTCCCGGACATCCGCCTCAGTAACCAGGGTTTTAAAGGCGGGCAAATAAGTCTCCCAAAGATCCCTGGCGCTTACATCAGTAATGTTAAATTGATGACGGGTAGATTCCGGACCGGAATGTACCGCAAAATGTTTGGCACAGGCTAATAGTTTACGATATTTGGCATCAGCAGGGCCTTGTAAACCGCGTACCACGGATACTCCCATGCGTGATGTTAAATAAGGGTCTTCACCATAAGTTTCCTGGCCCCTTCCCCATCGCGGATCCCTGAAAATATTGACATTGGGTGTCCATACCGACAGATCGTGAAATCGCTGGCTTTCCCCCTTTTTTTTGTAGTCATTATTCTTTGCCCGCGCTTCGTCGGAAACAGCATCGAACACATGAAATAATAACTGATCATCGAATGATGCCGCCATGCCCACCGGCTCGGGAAATACGGTAACCGGCCCCTGGTTGGCATAGCCATGAAGTGCTTCGCTCCACCAATTGAATTTCTTGATACCCAGCCTGGGGATAGCATCGGATACATCTTTCATCAGCGAGACCTTTTCTTTTAACGTCAGCCGGGAAACCAGGTCTTTTGCTCTCGCGGCCGAAGTTAGCGCCGGGTTTTGGTAAGGAAATTTCTGTGCCGATGCGCTGATCAAACCGAACAGGCAAAATAAAATGACAAAATTTGTTTTCTTCATTGGTTATAAAGTACTTAATGCTGTATAATCAGTTAGTTAATAAGTGGATAATCAGAAGCTCTCCTGGTCGCCTGATGCCGGTCTTCCGAACTCATAGGCGTCTTAGTTTTAAAAAATACACATCGTTTTGCTGCAACTGGAAAGTCCTTTCAAACGTTCTGTTTGCGTCGATTCGGACGGTTCCATTAAGTACAGGCGCATCTGCGTTGTTCCGGTTAATTGCCGCAACATCAGTAATGGTCAACTGCGACGGTGATTGTAAAGCCATATAAGCGCTATAAGCATCATTAACGCGATAGCCTGTCCGGTGAACCTCCAGCTGGTATTTGCCCGGCTTAAGACCCCTGACCTGGATTTTCAGTTGCCCCGACGGACGAGCAGGTAAATTCTTTTTATAATAAACCTGGTCATTTGTAGAATCGCCGGGATGATCTATGGTACAATCCCAAAACAACGCCGCGATATTGCCTTGCGCGTCTTTAGTAACAATCGAGCTGGAGTCGCTGGCGGGCAATTCATACTTGGCCAACTGGTTCAGATAAGAATAAGCGTAATAGGCCGGCTTTTTGATATCCTGGTAGTTCAGCAGGCCAAATCCACCATGAAAAGGCGTCATTTTTGGTCCTTGTTCTTCAAAAATATCGGTAAATGTCCAATAAGACAGGGAATTAACCACATGCGCGGCTCTTTTCACAGTATTTAAAATATATGACGCTTCCTGATAAGTGTCGTGCAGCGGATCGGTTGGAGTATAAGAAGAACTCCATTCGGTATAATGAAGTTCCAGATCAGGTTTTTTTGAACGGCGAATCTCCTGAAATGAGCGCCTCATATTATTTGAAACAGAATTTTTATCCGGGTTGACAATCGTTCCAACTGTTCCGCTGACATCAAGAAAGCCTTGTTTTACCCCGTAATCATGTGTTGATATAAAATCAATAGGAACCGACTTTTCCGCACAAAAATCGATCAGATCGGTGATCCAGGCATTTCCCGCACTGGCAGGGCCGCCTACCCGGTAACGTGAATCGACTTTTTTGATGGTATTAGCTGTTTCCTGATACATTTTAAAATAGTCGGATTGACTACCGAAAAAAAATAAATTTCGCAAGTTGGGCTCATTCCACACCTCAAAATACCACCGGCGGACTTCATCTCTGCCATAACGTTCTGTCCAGTGCTCGATCAGTTTGGAAATCAACTGATTCCATTTTTGATAGTCTTTTGGCGGTGTAATATTCCCTCTCCACCAAAACACCGTGGCCCGGCCGCTGGCCAGCGCATTGGGCATAAAGCCGATCTCTACAAAAGGTCTTACCTTTATGCGTAATAAAAAGTCGTATAACTCATCAATATATTGCCAGTTGTATTGCGGCACACCATTCTTGTCCTCCTTATAAACACCCATGTCATCAGCCAGCAGGCCATGGAACCGGATATATTCAAAACCGCATTCTCTTTTTGCCATGGTTAGTTGTCGCTGCCAGTCCGCGCGAAGACCTTCGTTAGCTCTCCCTGCACCTACACATCTTGCGAAATTACGATCCAGTATCGAGCCGGTTTGAGCAGCGTTAACATCAACAATCCTGCTATTTCCAGATTGCGCGGCAACTGTGGTCGTACAGACACAACTCCATAAGCCTATGATGAGTAAGGTGATGCGAAAATGTAGCATTTTTAGGTAGTTTTATAAGGTGACATCAGGGTTGCTTATAAGTAACCGATGTGATAGGCAAATCTAAACATGTTAACGCGAGCCGGATAGTACACTTGTCCAATAAGATGACACTTATGTATATTTTCCTTAGGCCGATACCTGTATGGTACGGCTAGTCTCCTTTTTGGGGATTACAAGCAGTCAATAAGAATACCTGAAAATTTCAACTTCTTAACATTAGAGATACTAATTTGAACAAAAGTGGCAGGTTAATTTTGCAGCTAACATAGCTTTGCGCTGTATAACCTTTTCAATCTCAATGCAAATTCGTAACCCTAAGATCATGAATGTCAACACAGTCAAATGTAAAATCAAATTTGGTTGATGTTCAATGCTTATGGTTTCCTTGATTTTGCCATTCCGGTGTGTCTTGCATTCTATTCATAAATCAAAAATCATTCATATGAATTTTCCAATCCGGTTAAAAAGATTAACAAACGCGGTACTTATCCTGTCCGCTTTTTTGCTTATGCCGTTTGGGCTTATCGCTCAAGACGCACTCACCGATACTTCACGTCATATTGCGCCATATTTTACTGTCGCTACCGCGTCTAAAAAAACGCCGAATGCTGATGGGTTTCTGCAACGATGGTTGCTACTGGAGCCTATTAACAAACCTAATCGCAGCAATACGGTCTTTACCGACACTTACCTCAGCAAAGTTTTTGCAGTGGAATATTTCCCAAATCAATTCACTGTGATCCCGAAGGACGGAGAAAAAGTAAAAGTCGGAGAGCAGGAACTGGCATGGCACGCTTTGGAGACCCCAAACTTCAATGTAAAACTGTTTCGCTTCGCATATGGTTTAAGAAAACAAACTTATGGTGTTTTGTTTTGGGCAGTGACCATCGTTAACAGCCCTCGGGAAATGAAAAATGTAAGATTGGCTGTAGGGTCGAACGGGGCATCAATTTGGTGGCTGAATGGGATGGAAGCATTAATGCTTCCCGGTGATCGGCGCATGGTAATGGACGATGGGGTTTCTACCCGCCTAACACTGAACAAAGGGGCGAACATTATTCGTGGTGCAGTAATTAATGGCCCCGGATTGAGCGATTTCTGTGTTCGTTTTCTGGACGAAAGCGGAGCACCTATCAAAGATCTTATTATCAGTTATAAATAATCAGTTGGTCATCATTATATGAAATTAAGTATTAAAATAATCGGCTTATTACCCCTGCTCTTAACTATATGTGCCGGAAAAGCAGCAGCACAAGCAGGTAAACCATTTATACATGATCCGTCGACGATCGCGGAGTGTGATGGAAAGTATTACACCTTTGGCACAGGTGGCGGAGGATTAATATCCGAGGATGGCTGGACCTGGAATACAGGTGCTGTGAGGCCAGGTGGCGGCGCCGCCCCTGATGTTTTAAAAATCGGCGATCGTTACCTGATTGTGTATGGCGCAACCGGCGGGGGTTTAGCAGGTGGGCACAATGGAAAAATACTAACCATGTGGAACAAAACACTTGATCCAAAATCTCCTGATTTTAAATATTCGGAAGCTGTAGTAGTTGCATCATCCGACGGTATAGAGGATAACGATGCTATTGATCCTGGAGTACTGCTGGATCCGAATGACGGACGGTTATGGTTATCATACGGTACTTACTTTGGCTTTATCCGCTTGGTTGAACTGGATCCAAAAACAGGCAAACGTAAAGAACATAATAAAGCAAGGGACATAGCCATTGATTGTGAGGCAACAGATCTGATATATCAGGATGGCTGGTATTATTTGCTCGGGACACATGGAACCTGCTGTGATGGGCCAAATTCAACTTATAATATTGTAGTTGGCCGGTCCAGAAAAGTAACCGGTCCATATCTTGATAATATGGGAAGAGACATGTTAAAGGGCGGTGGTAAATTGGTAGTCGCGGCCGGCGACAGGTTGATCGGTCCCGGTCATTTTGGACGAATGATTATTGATAAAGGAATTCAAAAAATGTCTTGCCACTATGAAGCAGATTTAAATCAGGGAGGCCGTAGTGTATTGGGAATACGTCCACTACTCTGGAAGAATGGCTGGCCTGTAGCCGGAGACAATTTTAAAGAAGGCACTTATGAAATTGAATCGGAAAGAAGAGGTTATGCTTTGGAATTGATAGTTGATTTTACACGAATGGCTGGTGTAACGCGTGGATTTAATCGTAATAATGACGATCCGGTAAAATCTATTCCATCTCAAGAGCTAACAGATGTTGTTAAAACCTGGCCTGCCGGAAATATTGATGTAAGAATTGGAGATTATATGTTTAGACCGCATCAAAAATGGACAATTACCGCAGTTCCCGATGCAGGCGGGTACCTTGGGGGAACATACTATAAAATCGTCATAGCAGGAACAGAACGGGCTTTGGCAGCAACCGCAAAGGGCGAAGTGGTAACAGTTCCCGCTTTTACCGGCACTCCTGAGCAATTATGGCGAATAGAGCAATCTATCGACGGTACTTACCGAATAATGCCTAAAGTAGTTCCAAATTCTAAAGAAATGTTAGCGCTGGTATCTTCAGGGGATAGCACCCCCACCCTTGCGAAGTATGATCCGAATAGTGATAATTCAAAATGGAATTTCAGGTCTCATTAAAATATTTTATATGTATTTAAGCCCATAAAATACACGATTGGATGTATTTATACGCCTAAGTTGGCGAGATAGTAGCACCAAAATCATGGGTTTAAAAGATTTCAAAGAAATACCATTAACTATATTAAAAGGTGAGGACCTATATAAATTAAATAACGAGGTGACGGAAAAGAGCGGGCAACAAACCCGCTCTTTTCAGCTATTTTTAAATTTCAATATTATATCCTAATTTTCGGATAGGCCTCAAAGAGGCTTTTTGGATTGATTGCTATGGAATTCAGTTTTATTTCGACACCCGACTTTGACTTTATGACCTACTTTGCCCGTTATTTACAGGCAACTATACACAACGATGTTTTAGAAATACCGGCGCACCTGGGCCAGGGTCATCTGCGTAAATTGTCCTTTGGGCCGGATTTCAAGATCACCTTACACCGCTACTTACTTAGCGAAGATCTGATTATTAAGCGAAATGCTTATGCGCAGGATAATGAATTGATCACCGTGTTTTTCTACAGCAATGAACAATCGCTTGGGATCGCATTTAATAATGATCCGCAAATTGTATTTTCAGAGCCGGACGATTCCGCGATACAGGTAACTTCCAATAACCTTAATTCAACCATCAGGTTTCCAGCCTATCAGCAAGTCCACTATGTAGTTGTTGCCATCAAACCTGCTAAACTAAGGGAATTACTGGCTATCGATAATCCAAATTCAGTTATACAAACCATTACCGGCCAGGGCAATACCTTTCTTTATTTTGAAAATATGGAAGCCGACACCAAACTGCTGCTTAAAAACATGGCGGCAGCAGATATGAGTGACAGCTTGAGCAATTTTTATATGCAGATTCGGGTACAGGAATTACTTTACCTTGTGTTTCATAAATTGTCCTTGAGGGAAAGCGCAGCTCATCAAACGATCAATAACGTGGATGCCTCACGGTTACTGTACATTCGGAACGAGGTTATTAAAGATCTGAGCGTACCTCCGGTAATCCGGGAACTGGCACAAATTGCGGCAATGAGTGAAACCAAGTTAAAACAGCTATTCAAGCAAACATTTGGTGCAACCATTTACAATTATTACCAGCAGGCCCGCATGCAAGAAGCCGCATTTCTTTTGAAACACGGCAAACGCTCTGTCGCCCAGGTTGGCTATGAATTGGGATTTACCAACCTGAGCCATTTTAGCAGGCTTTTTGAAAAGCACTATGGCCTGAACCCTAAACGATATTCTTACACATAGGCTTTTCTTATTCTTCTAACCTGCTCCTGCTGCTTTTGTGAGTCCATTAATCCAGTGTGATTACAGACTTGCCAATAGTTTTACCATGACGAGCCTCCTGGTAAGCCCTCCTGACCTCGCTGATGGAGTACTGTTTATCAAGGCGGATTTTCAATCCGTTTTTAACCAATGCTGTTAACTGATCGAGGTTATGAGGTGTTGGTTTCAAATTCAAAACCTTGAATTTTTTGCCTGGAAACAAGTTATTGAAAAACGAGTGCAGCAGTGTGAGAGGCGAAGGAAGGGTGGTAATGAAAGTTGCTTTCTTTTTCATCAACTTTTTAGCGGCTGCAAAAGACACTTTTGTAGACAGATCGATGAACGCATCGAACTTTTGATCTAAACTAAAAATGTCCTGCACGGTATAATCAACAACTGTATCAGCTCCCAAATCTTTCGCTACCGCGATACCCTGAGTGCCCGCAACTGCAGTAACCTTAGCCCCGCGCTGCTTAGCTATCTGCACAGCAAACACGCCAATCCCACCGCTGGCTCCATTAATCAGTACCTCCTGGTTCGGGCCAATAGCGGCCAGCTGGTCTATAATCTCCAGTGCTGATAAGCCGGTCACTGGCAAAGCAGCAGCCTCCTCAAACGAGTTGTTGCCAGGCTTAATCACTATGTTTTTCTCCTGTACAACGATGTAGTCGGCCAGCGCTTCGCCTTTAAAAGAGTCCAGTATACCGATTACTTCATCACCCTTTTTAAAACGCCCAATAAGACTGCCGGCATTTTCAACAACACCGGAAAAATCAATCCCAACCCCTTTAGGAAATTTGGATCCAGATAATAACTTCATTTCCCCACCATAAATCTTCCAATCCAGGGGATTGATGGAAACAGCTTTGACACGGATCAACAATTCATTGTTTTTAAAGGCCGGCATTGGCTGTTCAGTTAACTCCAGCACACGCTCGTCGCCAAAGTGTTTATAAATTACTTTTTTCATTGTTTTATAAAATTTGATAGTCTGTGTAACCTTGTTCACCAGGGGTGTAAAGGGTCATATAATCAATATCATTTAAAGGATTGTTGTTTTCCACCCTGTTTATAAAATCCGGGTTGGCTAAAAAACTGCGTCCGAATGCCACCAGGTCGGCCGATCCTTCCTGCAATTTTACCTCCGCTGTTTCCGGATTCAGTCCGTTGCAGTAAATCAGTGTATTTGAAAAACCACTCCGGATGGCTTGGTGGGTTTTCGCGGGAATTGATGGATTATCAGATACATGAATGTAAGCAATACCCAAGCGGTTCAATTCGCGTACCAGGTAAACATAAGTTTGATGAACCTCTTCTTCCCCATATGCCGGCAGATCGCCCAATATTGAGTAGGGAGAAATACGCAAGCCCACCTTATCTGCACCGATAACTCCGGCGATCTTTTCTGCAATCTCCAAAGTCAGGCGACTACGGTTCGCGATATTGCCACCATAGTTGTCCGTGCGATCATTGACCTTCGGGTTTAAGGATTGTTCCAGGATATAGCCATTGGCGCCATGAAGTTCCACGCCATCAAAACCTGCGCTAATGGCATTTTCGGCAGCCTTAACAAAATCACTGATCAAATTGCTGATACCCAATGCATCCAACGCAACCGGAACGGAATGTTGCTGCAGCCCTCCTTTATCGGTGAAGATCTCTCCGGCGGCTTTAATAGTCGAAAGTCCTACTACCTGATAGCCCTCAGGTAAATTAGCCGTATGGCCAATCCTTCCAGTATGCATTAATTGCACGAAGATCTTTGAACCGGCTTGATGAACCCTTTTGGTTACTGCCTTCCAGCCCTCAACCTGGGCATCTGAAAAAATGCCGGGGATACGGGGATAGCCCAAACCTTCAGGACTGGGTGAAGTACCTTCGGTAATGATCAGGCCTGCACCTGATCGTTGCTCGTAATAAGTTGCCATCAGGCCGTTTGGTAAGTTATTGGTCGCACGGCTCCGGGTCATTGGGGCCATTACAACATGGTTTTTTAACTGAAGTGTGCCATTAGCGAAAGGCAGAAGTAACTTTTTCATTTTGCTGTTTATTAAATTTACAAAGCAAAGGTGGCCCTTATTTAAGCCTGCAAATAGCTTAATAAGTCAAAAAAACAGTCTTAAACGACAGAAATTAGCTTCAAAACACACCATGATAAGGTTTATCTTTTTTAAGTGCCTCCATATCGGTTCGTATTGAATTACCGAGTGCCTGAATGGCTAAGGTTATAAGAGTTACAGTAAACCAAGTTATAAGGATACATTTTCATATTCTACAATCACAACATTAAAACAAATGATTGAAGAAGAGGTGGACATTCCGGCAGATTTGACCACTTTGTTCCAAGCGCGTTAGATAAATGATTTGTGTTATTGAATAATAATTTCAATTTTTAAATCAGCAAGTTAGCATGATCAAAGTGTAACGGACACCCTGATCTTTTTGCCGGAACACCGTGATAAATGGCTCCGGAATATCCAATTATGCGATCTAAAATGACTTGTTCAAAATTCAAAAAACGGCGTTTTCAGTCATTTAAAGTTACATTTCAACATTCAAAGCGGAATTCATAACCTTAAGGTCGGCAATTCGATCCTGCTCTCCCACTACCGAAGGTGGCAAAAGTCTTGAAAGTCCAACTTTTCAATTGAAAACCAGATTTTCAGGGCCTTGTTATTTAATCCTATCATTTCAAAGATAAATTCATATTTTATTAAAAATAAAGCACATACAGATCTAGTCTACTGTATAAAAATAGAATATTTTGGCCTTTTGGCATCGGTATTTTACCAGGCCCTCCACGTTAAAGACGAACTGGTAGAGAGTTATCACAAAACCCTAATCGTTTGCTTTACAATATTGCCTGAAGTTTTATTATTTTCATCAGGCTGTGAACCGCCAGCGCTTATAGTTATTTTACCTTTGAGAGCTGTCAACGCCCCATTATTAGTTGTGATTGCTAAATCATCAGGTGACAATGTAAAGTTAACGGTCCGCTGCTCGCCCGGCTTTAAAAATATCCGGCTAAAGCCTTTCAGCGCTTTCAAGGGCACTTTAAGCTGCTGATTGTGATGTTGAACATATATTTGAACAACTTCATCGCCCGCTACTTTACCCGTATTGGTAACCCTTACGCTTAAATTTATCTTCTTACCGGCTTTGATAGCCGATGGTATTACAAGGCGATCATACTTAAAAGTGGTGTAACTTAAACCATAGCCAAATCCAAATAACGGCTTGCCTTTAAAATAACGATAAGTCCGGTTGCTCATGGAATAGTCGGTAAAATCGGGCAGATCTTCGTCGCTTTTATAAAAGGTAACAGGCAAACGACCGGCCGGATTATAGTCACCAAAAAGCACATCGGCAACGGCCGTGCCGGCTGCTTGTCCGCCGTACCAGGCGTTCACAATAGCCGGGATATTTGCGGCCTCCCATGGGATAGCCAAAGCGCTGCCCGTCATCATCACAAAAACTACTGGTTTGCCGGTGGCCTGCAATGTTTTCATTAAGTTGGTTTGGGCCGATGGTAATTGTATAGACGTTCTGTCACCCCCATTAAATCCGGGATAATTAACCCGCATTTCTTCACCTTCTAACTGCGGAGATATCCCGCCGACAAAAACAATCGCATCGGCATCCTTAACCCGGTTTGCTAATGCCATAGCATCCGTTTTTTTATAATTGCCGGCGTTTAACCTAATGTTGGCTTTGCCATCGCCCTGCCAAAATTCAAGGCTGATTTGATAGGATTTACCCGGCTGGGTAGCCAATTTATATTGCTGCGCGCCCCATCGATTTCTTGCCCAGGCATTTAGTACCTCTTTGCCGTCTATCATTAAACGGTAGCCATCGTCGCCTTCTACTTCAAAAGTGATAGCGCTTTCGTTTATGGCCGAGAATGTGGTACTGTATCTCGCCGAAAAATCCCTTGCCTTAATATCGCCTATTACTACCTCCCCTTCCTGCCAGGCATGTGCTATCGCGTCCTCATGCCTTATCACTGGATTGCCTTTTAAGTCGCGGTTGTTAAAATACTCTGCCCGAAACCCCTGTTTACCGTCGATGCGATATTGGTTTGCAACATCGGCATAAACAAGCATGGTATCATTGGTAAAATTAATGGCTTTTTCATACAGCACTTCCGCATTTGGCAGCTTTTTTTTAATACCCTGATAGATTGTTGTAATGGCCGACGGTGTACCATTGTAATTCCCTAATATGGCAATTGGGTTATCCGCATTAGGGCCAAGCACAACTATTTTTTTTATCGATTTACTTAACGGCAATGTATGATCGGCGTTTTTAAGCAACACGATAGATTGCCGGGCCATTTTAAGTGCATGAGCTTGGTGCGCGGGGCTTTCTAAAACGCTTGCCGGTGTCTGCGCGTATTTCACTATAGCGGGTGGGTCGAACATACCCAGCCGAAAACGTGTCATAAACAATCGTTTTACGGAAACATCAATTTGTTTTTCTGTTATCCGTCCATCCTTTACAGCAGCTACTAATGATTTAAATGCGTCCGTCCCGCATTCTACATCAGTACCATGCAAAACTGCATCAGCCGAAGCACCTTCTGCATCGGCATGTGTTTTATGGTTTTTAAAAAAATCGTCAATACCCCAGCAATCCGAAGTTACATAACCGGAAAAACCCCATTGTTTACGCAAAATATCCACCATCAGCACATCGCTGCCACAGCAGGGTTGTGTTTTAAAAGCATTGTAGGCGCACATTACCCCGGCTACCCTGGTATCAACAACCAGTTTTTTAAAAGCCGGCAGGTAAGTGTCCCACAGGTCATAATCGCTTACATCCGCATTAAACACATGGCGCGATGGCTCGGGGCCGCTATGTACTGCATAATGTTTAGCGCAGGCCGCTGCTTTTAAATATTTAGGATCATTACCCTGCAACCCTTTCACAAATGCGCTGCCCATAGTGGCGGTCAAAAAAGGGTCCTCGCCATAGGTCTCTTGTCCCCGGCCCCACCGTGGATCCCGAAAGATGTTGATATTAGGCGTCCAGTAAGTTAAACCCATATATCTTTCGCCGGCCCGGCCCATTTGTAAAGCTTTATTATGCACAGCCCGCCCTTCCAGTGCGGCGTAATCTGCCATCTTATTTAAGGACTGCCGGTCAAACGTGGCAGCCATGGCAATGGCCTGCGGATATACGGTTACTTTAAAGGGTGTTCGGGCTACGCCATGTAAAACTTCGTTCCACCAATCGTAAGCCGGGATATCAAGTCTTGGAATCGCCGGTGATGAGTTAAGCATCTGGCTTACTTTTTCTTCCAGTGTCATCCGTTTAACCAAATCGTTAACACGCGTGGTAAAATTAAGCTTGTAATTTTGATAAGGGTGATGCTCTGTTTGCGCAACAATAGTAAGTGGTAACACGCTTAATGCCAAAAGGCAAATCTTTGAAAGTAATTTCATTTTTACAGGTAGTTATTTATTGATGTTACACTAATGGGGCTTTTCACAAGCATTTAAATGATAAATATGTTTATTTACTTAGCAATTGATAAAAGCTGGTATCCGTCCTTTGCACAAAATGCCGGCAATTAAAGCCGGCATTTTGTGGGTTAAGGTATTAAGTGGCAAACATTATCTATATTGCTATTTATCCCAAAATATACGTGTATCCATATTGTCGCCACCACCCAGATCAGCGACGGCTGCCTGATAGTTGGTCAAATTTGCGGACAGTTCAAGTGTAGGATAAACATACCGGCGAACAAATCCGCTGGTTATACTTTGCCCTGATATGGTATTAGGCGATAATGTAGGGAAGCCGCTTCTTCTAAAGTTAGCCCAGGCTTCGGTCCCGTTTCCCCATGATGCTATCCAGTATTGCGTGTTAATGAGGTTAAGCGCATTTGCTGCACTATAGGCATTAACCGGGCTATTGATAAACGCGTTTTCTGTAGCTAACGGGATTACGGCCGACGCATTGTAGGTAGTCCATTGATCCATAGCCGCCCGAATGCCGTTGGCGTAGTAAACATCCGGAGTGCTGCCACCGGGAAGCCAGCCCCTAAATGCTGCCTCGGCCAATAATAATTGCGTTTGCGCACAGGTTACAAAAAACTGCGGCGCGGTTAGGCTGCCCAAAATAGTGTAGTTAACCTGCGAATAATTGTAGCCGGAACCATTGGCGCCCCTAAACCCTGGCGCATTGGGTAGCGTAGCGCTGCTGTAGCCAACAGGTAAGCCAAACTGATTGGCCGATATCGTATCCGGCACAGTGGTTGATGCGGCTGTTGGGTTGGCATATTTACCCGATATAAACTTCAGCCGCGGGTCTCCGCTGTTTTTTAATTGATTAACAAATGGCGCAGCCAGGTAATATGTATTCGTCAGCGTAGAGATATTTTGACTAACCGGGTTAACAAAGGTGGTGGTATATTTTAAGTAACAGTTATCAGCATTTGAAGTCATTACGCCGCCAGCAATTGCTGCCTGTACAATGCTTTGCGCTTTAGTGGCATCCAATTTGCTATAACGCATACCTATACGCAATAACAAGGAATACCCCAATTTTTTCCATTGTGCAACATTGCCGCCATAAAAAACATCTGCCTTAACAATGTCCTTTGCCGGGTCAAGCGCTGCTGTAGCAGCAGTTAATTCACTAACCAGGTCGGTATAAATTGCAGCCTGATTATCATATTTTGGTGTAAGAACGTTAGACAAATAAGCCTGACCCGCTTCGCTGTAAGGCACATTGCCATAAGTATCTACCAGCATCATAAACTGGTAGGCTTTTAATATCCTGGCTTCGTTGTATAAATTGCTTCGTGCAGCATTGCCCTTCAGCTGGCTTAATATCTGTACCAATAATTGCACAGGGCCTGCAGATGTTGTTGCGCCGGTATTGGTGCCTGTGTACTCGGCATTCCACTTTTGTGCTGTATACGTTTGGTTTACCTGGTTAAAATTAAAAGCCGCTGTAATCCCGGTAAACGGGTTTACAAATTGCTGAACAACCGTAGGCTCTGTTTCCATAGTGGCCGCATGCGTGCTGAACTCTGCATTGGTAAACAAAAAAGCGGCATCAAGTTCTGTTGGGTTATTGGGATTGATATTTAACTGCTCAAATCCTTTATTACAACTGCTAACTAATATAATGCAGGTGGCTGAAATTAAAATATTGATTATATTTTTCATATTCTATTAGAATTTTAAATTTAAGTTAAATCCATAAGTGCGTATAGTGGGCAATGATGCCTGTTCGTACCCGGTTAAATTATCACCGCTTGACGATATGGCCTCGGGATCGATGTTAGGCGTATATTTTTTGATGATCAGCACATTGTGACATACCGCCGAAAGCACTAAACTTTTTATAAACTTTTTATTGATGAATTTGGATAGATCATAGCCCAATGACAGGTTTCGTAACTTAATGAAGCTTGAACTATATACAAAAGGATCAAGGATATTGGTAGTGCGATAATTGGCATAAAAGTCTTCGGCGTTTACAGCCGTGGTATTTGGCAAACCATCCGTAGTATTTACGCCGGGGAATACAACGCCACCTACACGGCCAGGTAATGATTCTTTTGATAAACCTTCCCTTAGCAGGTTTAGGTTTGTGCTGGATAATACTTTACCACCTGCTTTATAATCAATATGTGCAACTAAGGTAAATCCTTTATACATCACCGTATTTAACCAACCGCCTGTTGCCTTAGGCAAACCGCTGCCAAAATTTACCGGCAAAGTACTTGCGATAGGTTTTCCACCTGTTAAAAGTATATTTCCTGCCGCATCCCTCTTATAAGTAGCACCCTGGATTTGGTTCAGGGGCAAACCAACAACATCTGCAATCGTTCCAAAAAACTCGGGGCTGCCAACCACCAGTTGCGCCTGGTTGTTTGCTAACGATAAAACTTTTGATGAATTGAGTGCCGTGTTGAACGCCGTTTTCCAGGTTATATTTTTGTTTTGTACCGGCACCAGCTCCAGGTTAAACTCCAATCCTTTATTATCTAAACCGCCTAAATTAACCAGGGTGCTGCTGTATCCGCTGGAAGCTGAAAGGCTGATAGGAACCGCCTGGTTAGTTGTTTTTTTATCGTAAGCGGCAATATCGAGGTTTACGCGGTTATTAAACATATGTAGTTCAAGGCCTATTTCCTTTTCATTAACACCAAATGGTTTGATGCGGGGATTGGGCGAAATTGTATTATTGATGCTGCCTAACGGAAGCCCGTTAAAACTATTTGCAGATAACGCAAAAGTTAACGCGTTATAAGGACCTACCACGCCCGCGCTTCCGGTTTCCGCTACAGCTACCCTTATCTTTCCAAAATTTAACCATGTTGCATTATGCAGCAATTCAGAAAAAACGAAACTACCGCTAACTGACGGGTAAAAGTAGTGGTCCAGATCTTTAGCCAATACCGAATACCAGTCGGTACGGCCGGTTACATTCAGGTAAAACAAACTTTTATAAGAAAACTCGGCGGTACCGTAAAGAGAATTAACAGTTTGTTTAGATAAATTATACGTTGAGGTATTGGTTACGCCGTTGCCGATTGTATATAAGCCCCTGATATAAAAATTGGTAACGCTTTCGCTAAACGTTGAAGTTCGCAAAGGAAAGTTGTTACCACCAACCGTAGCATTAAATCCAAAATCGCCGAACTTGTGGCCGCCGCCCAATAAAAAATCAAAGTTGTTTTGGCGGGTGTTTGCCGTATTAATAGCATAACCGCCATTGAAAAGACCGGCCGGTGCCGACCCAACAGATAAAGTACCGGTTGGCGTGTTAGAATCGAAAGTGGTTTGCAAAAGATCCATATTTGCCCGGCCCTGCAAGTATAACCAATCAAAAAACTGATAACGCAGTACAGCGGTTCCCAGTAAATGATCTTTTGTTTGTGTTTGAAATTGGTTGGCTAAGATCCAGTAGGGGTTAGTCACCGTAGAAAAGCGCGATGTAGGGGTTTCATTTCCATTGGCATCCGTTGCACCGGCCTTTAGCACATCAAAATCTGTAGAGTTAGCAAGCCTGTAAATGGATGTTGGGATAGATAAGCCCTGGATGCCGATAACCGGCGGGTTGTTGTTAAACTCATGATCATAGTTTACATAAAACTGGGCAGACAACTTTTCGGTAAGTTTATAGTTGATGCCCACATTGAATATTTTTTTATGAAAGTCGTTATTGGGTACAATACCTTTTGCATCCTGATTGGCAAAAGAAACCCGGAAACTACCTTTATCATTCCCTCCGGAAATTGCAACGGTATTGCTCCACGAGGGTGCTACCCTAAAAAACTTACTTACACGGTTTTTAACCGGGGCATAAGGCCGTTGTACGCCGTCGAACTGATAGGTGGGGACATTATCAAATGGCACACCAAAACTCCAGGCGCCAGAACTTTGAGCAGCACCTTGCGATGCGGGCCGGATATTGTTTTCGCCCTGGCCGTATTCATATTGAAAATCGGTAAAATCGAGCGCCTTGCTTGCGGTGAAATTTGAATTGAATTCTACACCGATACCTGCATTTTTAGCGCCTGCCTTTGTAGTGATAATTATGGCGCCGTTAACCGCCCGCGAACCATATAATGCGGCGGCTGTAGAACCTTTTAACACAGTCATAGATTCGATGTCATCTTGATTAATACCTTGTAAATTATCTCCTTGATCTATTGTCTGTGTATAACCGTTAGTACTGCTGGCCCCTTGCGACATTGGTAAACCATTAATTACAATTAGGGGTGAGTTATCTGCTGTAAAAGAAGATTGCCCCCGTAAACGAATTTTTGTACTACCGCCAGGCCCAGCTGCGGGAGGCGAAACATCTAAACCCGCCACTTGCCCCTCCAGTGCATTGGCAAGATTAGTGGTGCGATTGGTTTGCAATGCCTGCACATCGGCTTTCTGTGCCGAATACCCAAGGCTTTTCGCTTCGCGCTTAATACCCAACGCCGTTACAATCACTTCATTTAGGGCGCTGGTAGTGGGCGTCATAGAAATATTAACTATCTTTTTATTATCTACCGTAATTTCAGTAGCGTCATAACCAATGAATGTAAAAGTAAGCACAGCAGTGCTACCGGCAACATTTATGGTATAATTACCGGCTGAATTAGTGGTAACCGCGTTACGTGTTCCTTTTTCGGTTACAGTTACACCAGGTAATGTGATGCCTTTTTCGTCTGTTACTTTACCGCTGATGGTAATAGCGGCAGCTATTGAGCCTGGTATCCCTGGTGTTTCACTATTTGATTTACTGGCCTTATTGTATGGCGTTTTTAAAGACATCCGTCCTCCGGCGCTGGCGCTTTGCACACTAGGTAAAAGGACGGTTAAGGTTAAAACAGCACATATAAATATTAATGGTAATGACTTTTTTTCCATAATTTTATTGGTTTTAAATTGGTTTATTTTGAAATAAGCGTCCCCTTACAACTAAAATTAAGTTGTTCATTGGTTCACAATAAAAATGGGGATAAACAACACCTCCCGGTGCCGTTGGGTTAATGATAAGTAAATTTATCTCATATAATTATAATTTATTTGTGTATATCCAATTGCTTGTGGTTAGCGCCGTTTCATAACCTTACATTATGCTACACTATTAATTTACCTTAGTAAATCATCATGCGGTTTGGGCAGGCTATTCAAAAAAAAACACTAACGAATAAAACAACAGCATATTCGGTTTTATAATTGGTTGTAACTGTTGCGTTACAAAAACAAATAAAGACAACTTTAATGAAAAGCAATTTTAGTATTAACGCAAAAAATTGTAACATATTAACATGGCGTGGTTAGCCAAAATTGGCCCGCAAACACAGTGTTTAGGCATGCCTGGTAATTATTGGCTATCCTTATTCCATAATCAAGTAGCCTACATAAAGCCGGATATAATTATCAGCGCAAATTATTGTTTTATATTAACCTGCATTTTTTGCGGCTTAGCTATATTTAGCTACCAGTATTTTATAAATATTTGTTTTTCAACTATTTATAACACACTATCATATCTGTTAATATCAACATGCCTTGTTGAAAACAACTTTATAAATATATTAGGCTACCCAAACAGAATACATACTTTTAAAATGTCCATCGTTATTCATAATTTCATATAAACTTAACCAGTTATAACATGAAGGCCATTTTAAAAAAGGCTACGCCCAATCCGGAGCAGTCTTTTAATATTCATAAAGATATCGGGCATGCAATATTAAGTGCCTGGCATTATCACCCCGAATGTGAATTATTGGTAATAAAACGCACCTATGGTACCTGCCTGATTGGTGACCATGTGGGGCCTTTTAAAAATGGTGACGTGTTTTTATTTGGTTCAAACCTGCCACATACGTTCCGTTGCGAAAAAAAGTACATGGAACGCAACGACGAAAAAGTTGGAGAAACGATTGTAATATTGTTTCAAAATAATATTTGGGGAGAGGCTTTTTTAAACCTCCCGGAAATTAACCCAATTGTAAAGTTGCTAAATACCAGCAAACTGGGGTTGCGGCTAAAAGGTGTAACGCGGAAGCGGGTAGCAAAAATTGCAGAAGAAATGCTTCAGGATTCGCCGGCACGTAAACTGATCAATCTATTGTCCGCACTTGAATTAATTACAGCTTCGAAAGAGTACGATTTAATATAATCTAACGGTTTCAATCCTGAAGTAAACAGTGTTGACCAAAGTCGTATAAATACCATATTTGAGTACACCTTTAATAATTATCATAAAAAAGTTGTTTTAGAAGATGTTGCCGGCATTATTAATATGGGTAAACACTCGTTTTGCAGATACTTTAAATCAAAAACAAAAAAAACTTATATCCAGTTTTTGATGGAAGTGAGAATAGGCCATGCCTGCAGGTTATTAGTTGAAGAAGATTTTAACATGGCAGAAATAGGCTATGCTTGTGGATATAATAATATATCTCATTTTTATCATCAATTTAAAGCGCTTACCAAAAACAATCCCTTAGATTATCGGAATCACTACCTTAAAACAGAGAATCTGAAAGTGATTGATTAATTGCTACTGTATCTCAATTTCCAACACAATAAACTTAATATATCAAACGGCGTTTCGGCCATCCGCCCGCCTGTTTGTATCTAAATTAACATTTTCAAAAAGCCTTAATTCAATCGATTGTTTAGGATGTATTTGCTGGAATACGCGTCATCAAGTATACTGCCCGGTCAACCTAAAATCCAATCATAAAAAGAGCCATTTTACTATTGAAGCAAATTTTTGTAATATATTAACATTATGCGGCACATATCGCATTAAAAGGCTTATTTGCCTTAGCATTCAACCGTAATGGGGCAAAGTTCAGCCAATGAACTCTCTACCCTATCCCGACTAAGCTAAACCGATCAATATGAGAATTTATAACACAACCCAAGGCATTATTATTAACCATAATGACCAATATTTTTTAGCTAAAGAAAAGGATTGGAATATTTTTGTGAACCGAAGTCATCTATATAATGCTGTAAGCCATGATTTAATACAACTCAATGCCGACGATAAATTAAAGGGGCTGGTATCTTCAGCTGTTTTAACGCCGATAGGCCAGCAGGAAGTTTGGGCATCGGGCGTAACCTATTTTCGTAGCCGCGAAGCGCGCATAGAGGAATCAAAAGATGCAAAAGGGGGTGATTTTTACAGCCGCGTATACGACGCCGAACGGCCTGAACTTTTTTTTAAAGCAACGTCCTACCGTACAGTTGGGACCGGTGGCAAGGTACGCATCCGTAAAGATTCAAATTGGAATGTACCCGAACCTGAATTAACTTTATTCATTTGTTCGGCCGGTACTATTGAAGGATATACCATCGGTAATGATATGTCATCCAGAGATATCGAGGGCGAAAACCCGCTTTACCTGCCTCAGGCCAAATCATACAATGGCGCGGCAGCATTAGGCCCTTGCCTGCTGGTATTGGAAAATCCGATCCATCCCGACACAACAATTAAGCTGGAAATAGTACGAGCAGCAACTGTTGTATTTAGCGATCAAATATCCATCAACCAAATGAAGCGTAAGCATACCGAGTTGGTGAGTTACCTTTTCAGGGAAATGGATTTCCCTCATGGCGTTTTTTTGATGACCGGCACCGGAATAATACCCGCCGACGATTTTACCCTGCTTGAAGGTGATATCATAAAAATAACAATTGCCGGGATTGGAACATTGGAAAATACAGTTGCATGATGAATATTGGAGAACATATTATAGGATTCGAAGCGTCGGGCCAGGGAAGTGAAACTATGATCTCCACAAATCCTGCAGACGGCGCAAAAGTGGCCGAATTTTATGTGGCGACAGAAGCCGAAGTTGATAAAGCAGTTACAAAAGCAGCAGCGGCCTTCCAGATATACCGGAAACAATCCGGAATTGCAAAGGCGGCTTTTTTGGAGGCAATTGCCAATGAAATGATGGCTATTGGGGATGAACTGATCACCGTATGCTGCAATGAATCGGCATTGCCTGCGGGCCGTATAACAGGCGAACGAGGGCGTACTGTGGGGCAACTAAAACTATTTGCTGATTTGTTAAAAGAAGGGTCCTGGGTGGATGCGCGTATCGAAACGGCCAATCCGGATCGTGCACCAATCCCTAAGCCCGACATCCGTTTTATGCAAATACCCCTTGGGCCGGTGGCGGTTTTTGGCGCAAGTAATTTCCCGCTGGCGTTTTCTGTAGCCGGCGGCGATACCGCATCGGCCTTAGCGGCCGGTTGCAGCGTGGTTATAAAAGCGCACCCTGCCCATCCGGCAACCAGTTGGCTAATAGGGAAAGCTATCCAAAAAGCGGCGCTATCAACCGGTATGCCCGACGGGGTTTTTTCGCTGTTATTTGGTGATGGGCCAGTTTTAGGCACCCGGTTAGTAACACATCCCAATATTAAGGCGGTAGGTTTTACCGGCTCTTTTGCCGCAGGTAAAGCGATATATGATTTAGCCGTGCGCAGGGCAGAACCTATTCCTGTTTATGCGGAAATGGGTAGTACTAACCCGGTGTTTATTCTTCCGCAGGCCCTGCAAAATGAAGCCGCTTCATTTGCCAAAGGATTTTCGAATTCGGTAACCTTAGGCGTGGGCCAGTTTTGCACTAATCCCGGCATGCTTATTTATGAGCAATCGGCAAGCGCCGAAATTTTCACCAACAAACTGGAAGAAGAATTCGGGCAAACTTCGGGCGGTGTAATGCTGGTTGCCAGTATCTATAAATCCTACAATACCAACATAGACAGGCATGCAAATACCGACGGGGTAACCATACTGGCAAAAGGAAGCGATTCAACCGATTTAAATACGGCTTCTCCCATATTATTTAAAATAACCAGCGACACTTTAAAAGCCCATCCGGATTTGGCCGAAGAAGTATTTGGGCCGGCAAGTATGGTGGTTGAAGCTAACTCCAAACAAGATTTGCTTGAAATAGCCGCGAACCTTAGCGGACATCTCACAGCGACGGTACATGGTACCGATAGTGACCTGATTGAATACCGGGAACTGCTGGACATGTTAGAGCAGAAAGCAGGCAGGCTGCTCATTAATGGCTTCCCTACCGGAGTTGAAGTTTGCAGCGCTATGGTTCATGGAGGGCCATTTCCTGCCACCACCGATTCAAGAAGCACATCAGTAGGTACGGCTGCAATTTACCGCTTTACAAAGCCTGTCTGCTATCAGAATATGCCACAAGGGTTGCTGCCGGATGAACTAAAAAATGAAAATCCATTAAACATCTGGCGATTGGTTAACAGCAGTTTAAGCAGGGAAGCGATATAAATTATACACCAAAATTATATATAAAAATGGGATCATATAGAAGTTCGGACTGGTTTGGAAAAAAAGGCAAGATAGGCCTTGTTTACCGCAGCTGGATGAAGAATCAGGGAATGCCTGAAGATATGTTTGATGGCAGGCCGGTAATAGGTATTTGCAATACCTGGTCAGAACTAACTCCTTGTAATGCACACCTGCGGGATATTGCTGAAAGCGTCCGTCGGGGGGTGCTGGAAGCCGGAGGGTTTCCGCTGGAATTCCCAATCATGTCATTAGGCGAAACGTTAATGAAACCAACGGCCATGCTGTTTCGCAACCTTGCCGCTATGGATGCCGAAGAATCTATAAGGGGAAACCCAATTGATGGAGTAGTATTACTAACGGGCTGCGATAAGACTACCCCTTCCACGCTGATGGGTGCGGCCAGTGTAGATCTTCCAACTATTGTAGTGCCGGGCGGGCCAATGCTAAACGGCAAATATCATGGCCACGACATTGGCTCGGGTACAAGTGCGTGGAAGCTGGACGATGAATTAAAAAAAGGACAGATAACCCAGGAAGAATACGCGGAAGTAGAAAGTTGCATGTCACGCAGCCCTGGTCATTGTATGACGATGGGCACTGCTTCAACAATGGCCTGCATGGTGGAAGCCTTAGGAATGAGCCTGACAGGTGGGGCAGCCATACCCGCTGTTGATGCCAGACGAAAAAGGTTAGCCCAGTTGTCCGGACGTAGAATTGTGGAAATGGTAAAGGAAGACCTGCGTATTTCCAAGATACTCACCCGCGACGCTTTTGAGAATGCAATTAAAGTAAACGCTGCCGTTGGCGGTTCGTCAAATTTCATTATTCACCTTACTGCAATTGCAGGCAGGATTGGTGTGCAACTGAATTTGGAGGACTTTGACGATATTGGCAGCAGGATGCCTTTGCTGGTTAACCTGATGCCATCGGGGAAATACCTGATGGAAGATTTCTACTACGCCGGCGGGCTTCCGGCTGTTTTAAAACAAATGCAATCCGTTTTAAAAATGGATGCCCTTACCGTAAGCGGTAACACCCATGCCGAAAACATAGCCGGCGGAGGTATTAATTATAACAAAGAGGTTATTTACGAATTTGCAGAGCCTCTGATCCATGAGGCTGGCATAACCGTGTTAAAAGGAAACCTGGCTATCAACGGCGCGGTAATCAAACCTTCGGCAGCAACACCCGGCTTGATGCAGCATCGTGGCCGTGCAGTGGTGTTTGAAGACATTGAGGACTACCACGCCAGGATAGACAGCCCCGATCTGGATATTGATGAAACCTGCGTAATGGTGTTAAAAAGCGTTGGCCCTGTAGGTTATCCGGGGATGCCTGAAGTGGGTAATATGCCCCTGCCAAAAAAATTATTGGAAAAAGGGGTGATAGATATGGTTAGGATATCAGATGGCCGGATGAGTGGTACGGCTTATGGTACAGTTATTCTGCATGTATCGCCAGAGTCGGCCATAGGCGGAAATTTGGGACTGGTTGAAAACGGAGATATGATAGAACTTGACGTAGCTAACAAGCGGATACATCTGGAAGTGACAGACGAAGAATTGGCTACCAGAAGAAGCAATTGGATACCGCCGGTACCAGCTGCATCGCGCGGTTACGTGAATTTGTATATCAAACATGTACAACAAGCAGATAAAGGTGCTGACCTGGACTTTTTGGTGGGTAATTCCGGATCAAGTGTAACACGAGACTCTCATTAAAACTTTACATGGCTGTATTCCTGATTTTTATCTGCATCGTTACGCTTGTTCTATTAATAGCATGGGCTAAGCTTAATACCTTCCTGGCATTCTTGCTGGTATCCGTTATGGCAGCCTTACTGCTGGGCCTACCCATTTCCCGTATACCACAAGCGGTTAACAAGGGGCTGGGCGATACTTTAGGCGCGTTAACCATTATTATTGTATTGGGAGCTATGTTGGGCAAATTGGTAGCTTACAGCGGTGCTGCGCAAAAAATAGCCACTGTGTTAAAAAATACATTTGGATATAAACATGTAACCTGGGCGATGTCGTTAACCGGCTTTATAGTGGGCATTCCGTTGTTTTATAATGTAGGGTTTGTATTGCTTATACCAATTATATTTTCGGTAGCATACAATTATAAGTTGCCACTGGTATATGTAGGTTTACCTATGTTGGCCTCTCTTTCGGTTATGCATGGCTTTGTACCCCCACACCCCTCACCCATGGCCCTTGTCATCCAGTTTCATGCAGATCTGGCAAAAACGTTTTTTTATGGCGTTATTGTTGCAATTCCTGCTATTGTTATTGCTGGGCCAATTTTTAGCGGAACTTTAAAAAACATGCAGTCCAACCCAGCCGTTAGCTTACAGAGCAACCAACTGCCCGATGCGGAATTGCCCGGGATAGGCACCAGCATGATATCAGCTTTATTGCCGGTGCTGATTATTGGAGCCACCACAATCACAGGCAGGCTATGGGCAGATAATATGGCCATTAAAAACATTTCAGGCTTTATCGGAGAACCGGCCATAGCTATGGTTTTGACCATTTGCATAGCAACCTACACGCTTGGAACCCGGACGGGCAAAAAACTAACTGCTATTATGACGATATATGCCGAGTCGGTAAAAGATATTGCCATGATCTTGCTTATCATCGGGAGCGCCGGGGTTTTGAAACAAATATTTGTAGAAACGGGCGTGAGCATCCAACTTGCGGCTCTTTTACAGAACCTCAACCTGCCCCCGCTCCTTTTGGCCTGGCTGATAACTGCCGTACTGCGGCTTTGCCTTGGCTCCTCTACTATTGCAGGCTTAACCGCTGCAGGAATAGTTTACCCGTTATTGGCGCATAATGGAGCCAACCCCAACTTAATGGTATTAGCTGTCGGTGCCGGCAGCCTGTTCTGTTCACATGTAAACGATACTTCTTTTTGGCTGTTTAAGGAATATTTAGGCCTCTCTATAAAGCAAACTTTTTTATCCTGGTCGCTGATGGAAACGCTTGTTTCTGTTATCGGGCTCATCGGGATACTTATACTAAATGGCCTGGTATAAGCAATTCATTGTGCGGGATAACGCTGACGATCAAAAGGCTCCGTTGCCCACATCATCGTTTTTAATATTTTTACGACTCTTTTTGATATCACTCTTCAACCTTCCGGATTTATAATTCAGGCTGAAGGTGGTATACCTGAAATATTTTTGATTCTTATCGACCTGGAAAAAATCCGGCGAAGTGGTGGTTACCAAGTTGTTGCGGAATTTGCTGAAAGGGTTATTGATTGCACCCGAGACGTAGAGTTTGTCTTTGACCAGCTCTTTGTTAACGCTCACTGTGGTGCTGAAATAAGCATTCGAAACGCCTTGTATGGAACGCGGCATATGGCTCTGGTAGTCCGCATTCAGATTGCTGCTCCAGCCGCCGCGAAATTTAAAGCTGTTGGATAGCGAAACGTGGCCCGCCAGGATATGCATCCGACTGGCGGCTATATTACCGGTGCCGGTTACAAAAAACTGCATGGCGTTGCCGTTAAGGCTTAGCCTGTAAAACTTAAAGGGAGAATAATTGAGGTTGATGTTAACGCCTACGCCGCCGCCCTTGCCATTGTTTTCATAAGTAGTTGTAGTGACCTGCGTCGCGGGGTCGAACAAAATGACCGGCAGCTCCAGGTTATTAAAAAAGGTATAGTCAGCGGCTGCAAAAAGCGATATATTTTTTCCCAGGGGGGTGCTGTAGCCCAGCTGCAGATCATTCATGACCACCGGCCGGAGATTTGGGTTGCCTGCAATGATAAAATCAGGATTAGAGCGGTCGACAAAAGGATTAAGCCGGCCAATACCCGGCCGCAGGATACGTTGTGTATAGCCGAAGTTCAGGCTGCAGTTACCGGCAAATGGGCGGTTGATGGCAATCGAAGGTAATAGATTAAAATACGTCTTGTCGAGAAAGGTGCCGGTGGAGATAAAATTGGCTTTGATATACGTTTCTTCCGCACGCAGGCCTGCGCTGAAATTACACTTTTTAAAGCTGAAGCGGTACGAGTTATAGGCTGCGAAGACCTCCTGCGCATAATTGAAGGTATTACCCAACGTGGCATTGTTCTTAAACTGATTACTGGCATTGTCGAACGTGAGGTATTCAAAATCACTACTGCTGTTACGGAAAATTGCTTTTACCCCGGTTTCCATGGTCAATTTATGGATAGGCTGGGTATAATCTACCTGGGCAGTTTGCTCTCGCGAGTCCGCGTTATCGGGCTGGTGGTAATCCGGTGTGGGATAGTTAAAAGGGTTGCTAAAACTGATATCGGCAGTGTTATGGGTACTGATCTGCGAATAGCGATACGAAAACGTCAGCAGCGTGTTTTTATCCGACTTAAAACCCAGTTGGTAATTCAATGCGGCATCAAACCCGCTGCTATTGGAATGGTTACGATTATCCAGGTCGTAGCCTTGCTGTATTGTACGGTCCACAGCTTTAAGGAGGGAGTTTTGCCAGGTAAAGTCATTTTTTTTATTGCCGCTGATGTTAAGATCAGCTGAAAGCAGGTGCAGCGAATCGATCTCGTAACTCAGATCTGTGCCAAAGTACCCACTTCTGCCACTACCGCTATTATAGCCGGCTTGCTGTAACAGGGAAGGATTCCCGCCAAACGCAGTGCGGCTGGTTTCGTAATTTGTCGCCGGGTTAGTGTAAGTGCTGCCGCCGCCAAACGCGTTGATGCCGAATTTGCCATTTTGCGCAGTGATCGAGCCGCCCAAACCGGGGCCACCGTTCGGGAATCCCTCATGGAGATTAACATTACCCTTAGATCCCCCAGCTATTTTGCGGTTGGTGATGATATTGATGATGCCTGCCAATCCTTCGGCATCATATTTTGAAGGTGGGGTAGTAATCACTTCTATTCTTAATATACTGGAGGCGGGCATGCTTTTTAATATCTCCTTCAGGTTATTGGTAAACAAGCCTGACTCATTGCCGTTGATCAGCACTTTAAAGCTGGTATTGCCTTTCATCAACACATTATCATCCGCGTCGACAGAAAGAAAGGGGATCTTGTGTATCATCCCCAAAACACTGGTTCCTTTGCTTTCGGGGTCGGCCTGCAGATCGTAAATAATGCGGTCGGTCTTTTGTTGAACGATAGGCCGGTCGGCTGTGATCTGGACTTCTTTCAGGCTTTGGTTATGGCGGGTTAATACCAACCTGACTAAATTTATTGCTGTTGTATTTGTCAGGTCGATGTTAGCGATCTTTCGTTCATAGCCGATTGAAATAATGACAAGACGGTAAGCCTGCGGCCCGAGATTGTCTATACTAAAGCTGCCATCGGCTTTGCTAACGGTACTGATAACAATAATGTCTTTCTCCGTTCTAAGGCTTAAAGTAGCAAAGCCGACCGGCTCCTGTGATGCGCTGTCAACAATATTTCCGGTTATCCGGCTGCTTGTTATCTTGTTTTGAGCTGATGAGGTTTGCTCGAAGCAAATTGCGATAAAGGCAAAATAAATGAAATATAAGTAGTTTTTTTTCATGATGATAATGGATTGAAAAGGCAATACGCTTCCCCTTAAGTAAAAAATACTTTTGATTGCGATAAAATGAATGAAGAAGCCTGCTTAGGAATTAAGGCTGCTGCTGTTTTTTTACGGCGAAGTAGTAGACCAGGAAACCCGCTGCAATGAACATGGCTTCGATGCCATAGGGTAAGGATGATCCTTTTTCATATTTGACAAAATCGATCACGACCAAACCCAGCCCTCCCGAAAAGATGATGCAGCCCCATTTGAGCGCCTCGGTACCTGAACCGGATAGCGTTTTGACAAAGCCAAGTGCGTCATCGTCCAAGGGGCCGGAATCGATAATCCGTTTTTTAAGACGATAGTTATACCAGGATATGATGACCCATGCAATGGTAACGACAATAGCAGTTACTACAAAGAAGGCGGAGTTTTGCTGATTCATATTAATTTATTTTGAATAGAATTTACCCAGTAGTCAATTTCCGAAAGGTTTAGGTTGCAAATTTTTTTCAACTATTTCCTGCAACCTTTTTTTCTTAATAGCTGACTAATGCGGTATGTTTAATGAAAGGGAGGCTGTCACCAAAGTTTTGAATGGCGATACGGGCGCATTTGAGTCTTTGGTGAAACAATATGAACGGCTGGTTTATGTTGTGGTAAGCCGCCTGCTGCGTGAGCCGGAAGATGTGGAAGATATCTGCCAGGAAGTTTTCATTAAAGTGTATAACGGCCTTTTCAGGTTTGGCTTCCAGTCAAAACTTTCCACCTGGATCGCCAGGATCGCCTATTTTACCGGCATCAATTATATAAAAAAATATAAAAAGGAAGTCCTGATCAATTACCCGGAGGATATGGAGCATTATCATTTTACCGACGATAACCCGGAACTGCTCCTAACCAAAAAAGATGCGGCAAAATATATCGAACAACTGGTTTTACAATTACCCGAGAAATACCGCATCGTAATTTCACTTTTTTATCTGAGTGAATTCTCCTATGAGGAGATCTGCGAAATTACCGGGATGCCCGAAGGAACGATAAAAAATTATCTCTTCAGGGCTCGAAATTTATTAAAGCAAAAGATGGAAATCTATCTTAAAGGCGAACTGTTATGAAGAAAATGAATGACGAAGAACTACAAAAGCTCTTATTTGACGTACTCAGCACAGAGCCCGCTGAAGGTCTACCTTACGACTTTTCGGCCAGGGTTACCCGCCGCGTACAGGCCAAAACCAGGCAAAACAGCGAACTGCGGTTGTATATAATAGCTATAGCGGTTGTTTCAATCGTAATCACATTAATCTATGGTTTATTTTTCCTATTAAAACCACAATTGGGCAGTGGAATTTTAACTATAACTACAGACTATAAATGGACATTTGTTTTGGGTATATTCGGTTTTCTCACCATTCAATATCTCGACCAAGTATTGCTCAAATCGACTTTTTTTAAAAGCCCAAAGCGTTGACAACAACAGTATTTGCTGGATATGTTTAATCAACTTACGCATTGATTTTCTAAAGCAACATAGTAATTTATATTTGATAAATATTATTATCGCCCATATGATTACAGAAAGTCTTTTGGCTGAAGAGCGCACCGCATTGGACAGTGTGCCTATGGGAATTGTGGGCCCGGACGAGCGGCATATCGCAGAATTCAGGCAGGTTCTGTTTCGTAAGCAGTTAAGCAAAAATACTTCCTGATCACAGAGGGAAATGCCTGCAAATTTATCGGGGTTGTTATTTCAGGGGCAATGCGTTCATTTATACGTTAGGATCGCAGATTGAATCTCTTAATTAAAAATACTTACTTCAAATATAGGTAACCAGTTGTAGTTTCACATAAAGTGGTGACATTAATGAAAGAGTTACGAAAATTTCTACATCTATAGAATAATCTTTTTATTCCTGTAACCTCACCCAGTCTCAAATGTACTCAGTTTAAATAGCCGTAACATGCATTGAAACTTATACACAATGAGAAAACTAATTTTACTTTGCCTGATCACATTAACGACATCAGCAGCCTTTGCGCAAAATAAACCGGCGACTGGAAAAGTGTCCGGCAAACTGCTGGATGAAAAAGCTCAGCCCCTACCCTTCGCCACGGTTATGTTGCTGAAAGCAAAGGATTCGATTATTGTCAAAAGCTCGCTGGGCAGTGACGCAGGCATCTTTCTTTTTGATCAGTTGCCGGAAAATGACTACCTGATCTCTATAAGTCACATGGGCTATCAAAAATACGTCAGCCCAAAGTTTACTATTTCTGCCAACAATCCCTCAATAACGTTACCGCACATATCGTTGACGCCGCAAAGTAAGTCTTTACAAGGCGTCACCATTACGGCGACAAAACCCTTAATAGAAATGCAGGCCGATAAATTGGTCATGAACGTACAAAGCAGCATCGCTGCTACCGGTAATACCGTTTTCGAGCTTTTACAAAAAGCGCCTGGGGTAGTAGCTATTGACCAAAATGATAATATTATGCTTAATGGTAAATCGGGCATTATGATCTATATGGATGGCAAGCAAACGTATATGTCGCCAAGTGATTTCACTAATCTTTTAAAAAATATGCGAAGTGACCAGATTGATAAACTAGAGATCATTGCCAATCCTTCAGCACGATACGATGCTGCGGGTAAGGCTATTATTAATATCGTCAGCATAAAAAATAAAAACTTTGGTACCAACGGCAGTATCAGCACGGTGGCGGGCTTAATTTTGCACCAACTATCCCGATAGCCGAAACAAACGGAGGATTTAGCTACAAGCGCTTGGGCAATTTTCCGCGCTATAATGATCGAATGAGCTGTTTTCCTGCATCAGGATCACGATATGTCCGGCATCCAGATAGGTAATGCCCGGAGCGGCATTAATGGCCATAGCCTTTTGGATAGATTCGGGGATAACATATGCCCCCCCACTTGTTAACAACGCCGCTTTCTTTAAAAAATCTCTTCTGCTGTTTGTCATTTTATAAAAAATGAGGAAGCTAAAAATACTGGATTTATTTGATGGTGAATTTTGCAGTTGAACCGGCAAATTGTTTCTCAGGAAGCCTGCAGGTAACATTTTTATTATTGATAATCACTTCTACCGATATTAATTGCTGTGATGGATCGGCGATGAACAACTCACCATTTTTTTCCAGCATCAGCACACATGGCGAGTTTGTGGTAACAGAAAGGTTTCCGGCTTTAATTGTTCCTGCCTGGTAAAATACTGCCTGCAGCATACCCGTTTTTAAATCAAAAACTGCCTGCTGCTGATTATCGTTGACAGCAATCTGTAATTGGCTAAATGGCGATGATGATTCAAATTGTTTAGCACTAATACCCGGCAGCACCGCATAAGCATAGCCGGCGTTTTGGGGATGTTTGCCATGATCTATCCAAAGTTTAAATACTTTCCCGCTCACTAAGTCAGCCGATTGCGAGTTATTAATACGTTTCCACGTGCCTTTTTGGATGGCGTTAGTGTAGTTTACGTTTTCTCCTGTTTGAAAATAATACCCAATGCTATCCTGCCAATAAGCCTGTTTTGCTGGACTGACAATTACTTTAGTACGGCTCCAGCATTGATTTACGGCGGTGGTAATATTTTCCGGCACGCCGGCATTTATCCCGCTACCTAAACATATAACCTGTTCCCCAAAAAAGAACCAGGATTTTTTGGCCTTCACGCTGTCAAAATCCAATGTATAGGTGTTTATGCCGTTTACGCCATCTGTAACACCGCCTGTAAAAGCGGTGTTGCCGGGCTGGTCCCAGGAGTTTACGGCCGGCCTGTCAACTATATAATCCCGGCAGGTAACGCCCGGTACTTTATCATTTTCCCACACAGGGAAGATGTTAAAATATTCGCTGCCGCTACGCTGGATATCGGTAGCGCCATCGCTCATGTAGCGGCCATACAGGTTTTCGCCGTTGCCGGTTTCCAAACGTTTGGTGCGGGTTGAATTGGTGCGTACCGTAAATAAATAATCAGGTGTAACATGCTGTGTGTAATCGCCTATCCAGTACTGGTTATGTACAGGCTTAATTTTACCGGGTGTTAAACCGGCGCTGGCCTTGCCCGAGTCTTTCCGGGTAAAGCCGCGCCCCATCACACTAAAATCGAAATATTTGCCATGTACGGCTTTAAGGAAAACATCGTTACGGAATTTATTTAGGATAACTTCTTTTTCAGCCGGCATTTGCCATTTGGTGCTACGTACATAGGCAGCAACCCGCTGCTCGCCCCCTAAAAACACCGAACCGTATGAGGCGATTTGCAATTGCCTGCCATGCTGCAGATAGGAATAATCGTACATTAAACCTTCGGCGGCAGTAGTTAACTCTACGGGCTGAAAACACTGGCTAATGGCCGAATCCATCAGTGTGGTGTTACGGGTAATTAAAGCGCGGTACATATTGTGCAGGGCCACATCCAGCTTGTTGGCGCCGGTTTGCTTGTACATATCTCCACGGTTCATTTTAATTAAAAGGGAATCCTGCAAAGGGGCCGGTAGCTGTTTGGCACTTTGCATCAGCAGCATAATTTGCCCTAACGATTGCGGGCAGCTAATCTCGTTATACCACCAGTTTTTGCATTTAGGGTCAACCCGGTTCCAGGCTTGCATGGCTTTTACTATGGCCGCATATAACATGCGGTTACCGCTATAACTACTGCCCGTACCGGCGTATACCATTGCTAACTCCTGCACCCTGCTTAAATGCCCCGCCGGTGACCAGATAGCAACGGCATTATCAGTATAATTAATATCGGCCCAGGTGCCATCGGGATGCAAATCGGCCATGTTTTTTTTAACTGATACTTCCAGTTTACCGGTATTGATTTTGCCTAACAGCGTTTTTACTACGCGGTTGGTTACCGTATCAAAATCGGGCTGTTGCGCTAAGCAGGGAGTTACCGCTGTAAGGGTAAATAATATTAACAGGTATTTCGAAGTTTTAACCAACATTTTACTCAGGTAATTTATCGCCTTTAACAGTTGCGGCGGTGTTTTGTAGCGCATCAAAAACGGTAATATCATTCGCGCCTTTTTTAAGCCAGGTTGCCGGACAATATAGCCTTTGCTGCGGGCCAACGTTCCAATACCGGCCAAGGTTATGCCCGTTTACATATACTATGCCCCGGGTGTATTTGCTCATATCTATATAAGTATCGCCCGTTTCGGCCAAGGTAAACTGGCCTTTATAAAAAACACCATCCTGTATACCTTCTGGGTAGGTGGGTTTCAGGGTTGATACCATTTTTTCGCTCATGGGCAGCAGGTAGGTTTGCCAGTCCATTAAGGTCATGCCGTTAAGTGTTACCCGGTCGGTGATGCCTTTACGGTCAATCATATACTGGGCAAAGTTAATGTGGCCCATGCCTTCCACCAAAATATCCAGCCTTGGGTTTTTACTTTCGCTTTTGGGCAGTTTAATGCTCCAGTGGCCCCCGTTGCGGTTAATGGTATCTACCAGTTTGCCATCTACAAAAATCAACGCAAAATCGTGCGGTTCGTTAATGGTTAAAGTGCCGGTTTTATTACCGATTAACTGCGTGCGGTACAAAATAAAGCCCTGGTTTTGCCCGTAGTCCTCCATTGGTTTGGGCTGCGCCGATGCAATGGGTTTGGGCAATATTTTCCAGACGCTGGTTAAGGGCGCCAACTTAATTTCGGGTATGTCAATAGTTTTTACCGCAGCCGGCACAGGCGGGATTTTGTATTTAACGTACCGGCTGATCAGATTGCGCAGCATGTAATACTTGGGTGTAGCGTTGCCCTGTTCACTAATGGGGGCGTCATAATCATAACTGGTAATATCGGGCTGAAACTGCGTTGGAC
Source organism: Bacteroidota bacterium (assembly GCA_040389105.1). Classification (GTDB taxonomy): domain Bacteria; phylum Bacteroidota; class Bacteroidia; order Sphingobacteriales; family Sphingobacteriaceae; genus Mucilaginibacter. The sequence continues at coordinate 87,325 of JAZKAO010000013.1, read as the reverse complement.
TGAACGCGTTGGCGCCGGCCGTGAAACCAAAATTAGTGCCGCCGTGTATCACATAAAAATTAAACGATTTGCCGTTTTTCAGCAAATAAGTGATCTCTTTTTTTAAACTATTAGTATCGGGTCTTTGCCATTTTTCTTTCCAGTGGGTTAACCAGCCGGGATAGGTTTCTGAACTGAATGATGGCACATTGGGATTTTGTTTATTGGCTGCTTCAAAATCCTTATCGCTGGTACCCGAATCAAGCCCAATGGCGGCACCATCAACCGTACCGGCATCCAGCATAAAAGCGGTTGGCCCATCGGCCGTGTAATACGGGCCGGGGATACCGTTTTGCTGCCACATTTTTTTTAACGCTTTCAGATAAGTCTTATCGTTACCGTAACTGCCGTATTCGTTCTCTATCTGGGTGAGTATTACCGGGCCACCGTTGGTGCAAAGTAGCGGTTTAATCTCTTTACTCAAATGGCTTACGTAGCGTCTCACGGCAGCCATATATCGGCTGTCCATACACCTGATCTTGATATCAAGGATCTTCAATAAATAAGTTGGCAGGCCGCCCCAATCCCACTCGGCGCAAACGTAGGGGCCCGGGCGCACAATTACCCACATACCTTCCTGATGGCAAATGCGGATAAATTGGGCAATGTTATGATTACCGGTTTTAAAATCAAAAACGCCCGGCGCGGTTTCGTGATAGTTCCAGAAAACATAGGCGGCAATGGTATTGCAGCCCATGGCTTTGGCCATTTTGATGCGGTGGCGCCAATATTGCTGCGGGATGCGCGCCGGGTGCATTTCGCCGCTGATGATTTGCAGGGGTTTGCCATCTAATAAAAACTCATTTTTACCAAGGGCAAAAATATGCCGCTGCTGCGCCTGGGTTGGCGAGGGTAGTATAAATATTAAGCACGGCAGCAAAACTGTTAGCAAGCTAAATTTTTTCATTTTAGATAGAATGTTTACAGATACCATTTTTTATACCGCAGCAGGGCTTCTAAAAAGTAGTAATCGGCATAAGTTAAAGGTACATCAACTTCTGTTTTATTTGGGATAGAACCCACACTATGTTTCAACAAAAATCCACCGTTCTCGCCGCCCTCAGCCCGGTAAGCATCGGTAGATAGGGATTGTAATACTGTTTTAGCCACCTTAACATAGCTTTGTTTTTCGGTACCCGTTGTATACTGCCCCAACTCCAATAAAGCCGATGCGTAAATGGAGGCAGCGCTAACATCGCGCATAGCATTAGGGATACCCGGAGCGTTAAAATCCCAGTAAGGCACTTTATCAGCGGGTAAAGTTGGGTTGTGGACAATAAACTGCGCTATCCCGCGCGCCTGTTTCAGGTACCGTGCATCGTGGGTGAAGCGGTACATCATCGTATAACCATATAATGCCCAGCTTTGCCCCCGGCTCCAGGCCGATGAGTCGGCTGCGCCCTGGGCGGTTGCTTTTTTAATAATTTTACCGGTAGCCAGGTCATAATCTACCACATGGTACGAACTGTAATCTTTACGGAAATGATTTTTTAGGGTAGTATTAGCATGCGTTACCGCGATAGTACCTAACTTTGCCGGGCCGCCGTTGCGGCTGTCCCATTCCAGCATCTCCAGATTCATCATGTTATCAATAATAACCGGGCAATTAAATTTAGCGCTCTTGTTCCAGCTTTGGATAGATTGGATGCTTGGCCTAAACCGCATGGACAGCGATTGACCGGCGGCCATAAGCACCTCTTTATACTGCGGGTTGTTGGTTAGGCGGTAAGCATTGCCAAAACTGCAAAACATTTTAAAGCCCAGGTCATGGTCTATGGTGTCGGTCTTTTCAGCCTCCAGGCTTTTCATTCGCTTTTCAGCTTCGGCAAGTATAGCGGGGTTTTTAGTATACTCATAAATATATAGCAAAGTGCCGGGGTAAAAACCACTGGTCCACCAAACCATATTGCTATTTACATTCTGTCCGTCCTGGTAAGTGCGCGGCATCATATTGGCGGGCACCTGCTTTGATAGCAAGGTGTACTGCCGCTCGGCCAGCTTCATGTTTTCGGCAATTAGTTTTGCCATTGGTTTTTTGCTCTGCGCTTGTAATAATAACGCGCACAAACAGGCGCATACAGTAAATAGGGCTTTTTTCATTTAATACTTATTAAAACTATTGTCATCCGGCTATTTTGTGGGTGGCCTGCCGGTTCCACATACTAATCTTTAACCAGCAACTCCACAACCGGGATTTCGAAACCGGGCTTTTTTACCGGCAGCGTCAACACGATATTATCACCGTCTTCCACAAATTTTATTTCCGAACTATCATGTAAAAATTGGGCGTACTTCATTTTTCCTTTATAACCGGGCAGCACCAGCTTTCCGTTTTCAGGATACTTATCAATATGGACATACAAACGCTTAGCAACCGCGTTGTAGGTAAGCTTAGTATTGTCTGGCACCTTGTATACCTCGGGCGCGTAAGTGCAGCCATAAATGGCCTTGCTGTTGCTATGCATCCATTGGCCAAGGCTGTCGAGCGCGCTTTTGGCGCGGTAGTCAAATTCGCCCCGTGCGGTTGGCCCAACATTCAATATCAGGTTGCCCCCATTGCTTACCGATGTAATCAACAAATCGAGCAGTTGGCGATGCGTTTTCCAAGTATTCTCGTCGCGGTAGTATCCCCACGATCCTGAAAATGTTTGGCATGTTTCCCAGGTTTTGCCGCGATATTTTGCCAGCTCGGCTGGCTTTACCTGTTCAGGTGTTTCAAAATCGGCGCCATCTTTATATTCGCCCAGATCGAGCCTGTTGTTAACTATGATCCCCGGCTGTAATTTCCTGATCAGCTTAAGCAACTCTACAGATCCCCAATCATCCTTACCTTTACCATGCCCGGCTTTATCAAAAAATGAAAAATCGGCCCACAGCACATCAATTTTGCCGTAGTTGGTCAGCAATTCGGTAATCTGATTGCGCAGGTATTGCCTGTATTTGGCCATATCACGCCCTTTATTAAGCCGGGCATACGCGGTATCGCTACCATTTACGGGCCTTTGCGGATGATTTTTATCAACCGTATAATCAGGATGGTGCCAATCTAACAATGAATAATAGAAGCCTACCTTTATACCTTCGGCCCTGAAAGCGTTTACATATTCGCGCACCAGGTCGCGTTTGGCGGCGGTGTTAATGGCTTTGTAATCGGTAAATTTCGAGTCGAATAAACAGAAACCTTCATGGTGCTTGGTGGTCAGCACGGCGTATTTCATACCCGCCGCTTTGGCCTGTTTTGCCCAGGTTTTAGGGTCGAACAAATCGGGGTTAAATAAATCAAAGTATTTTTGGTAATCGTTATTGGTTAGGCGTTCGCGGTTTTTCACCCACTCGTGCCTAGCAGGTAGCGCATAAAGCCCCCAATGGATAAACATACCAAACCTGTCGTTGGTCCACCAAGCCATTCTTTGTTCCTTTTGGGCATTGGTTTCAGTAAATAATTTCTTTTCCTGCGCAAAAACCTGTGTAGCAAAAATAATGCTGAGGCTAAGGATACCGATGAATTTTTTCATACCGAGTTGATTTTTTTGATCTAACTTACAAGTTAATCATTGATAAACACGTACATAATCAATGTAGTATTTGGCAGGCAGGGCTTTTTCATCCAACGGGCCTGCCCATGTATTAGGATGCCCCAAAGCCAGGTTTAGCAACAGGTAAAACTTCTTTTTAAACATATCGCCGGGTGGGTTGGCGGCCTTATTAAAATCAAACACAAAGTATTTCAGGTCATCGTAATAAAAAGCCAGCTGATTTTCGTCCCAGTCAACCGCATAAATGTGAAAGCCATCGGCAGGTTTGCCAACCACTGCTTCCTGGGTTTGGTGGCGGTAGGTTTGGGTCGAATCGGCATAGTGAACTGTACCATGCACCCGAGTTGAATCACGGCCTAAAAATTCCATAATATCTATCTCGCCGCAATCGGGCCATTTTACGGTGCCGTGGTTATAGCCCAGCATCCAAAAGGCGGGCCATATGCCTAAGCCCGGCGGTACTTTGGCGCGTATTTCCATCCGCCCGTATTTCCATTCCTGTTTGCCTTTGGTAATTAGTGAAGCAGAAGTGTAAGCGGCGCCGGCATATTGTTCTTTACGCGCTTCTATTACCAGCATACCGTTTTCCACCCGGCTATTTTCCAGGCGTTTGGTGGTATAATACTGTGGTTCCTTGTTACGCACAAAACCGCTTTCGTAATCCCATTTTTTACTGTCGGGCAGGCCGGTATAATTAAATTCATCAAACCACACTAATTTGCGTTTTTGCTGTGCCCGGGCCATTGGGCAGCTTATTAAAAAGACAGAAAATAAAATGAGCAGATTTTTCATGAAGTGAACAGGTGCTTTAGTAAGTTATAGAGAGCTGCGGCTTGTTACTGGCCGACCGACGGGTGTTGAACATAATATCGTTTTTGGCCCCAGTTGCACCCTTGTTTAAAAACAGGAACGATGCGATATGATCTGGCCGGGCCAGTTGCCGGTTAATGGCGCTGCTTACATCAAGTGTGTAAACGCCGGTGCCGGTTACCGTTAATTTGCCAACATAGGTAGTATCCATTGGCGCGGTGTTCCAATTAAGGGTGCTTTCCAGCCAGCTTTCGGTATTTGTGGTATAAACCGAAATAGTACGGCTCGGATCAGTATCCGTGTATGATACATTCATGCTTAAAATGGCTGTTTGTATCTGCGGCGTGGTTACTGCTGTAAAATCAAATTTTGAATAGGCTTTCCTGTTGTACGATACCGCATCTGATTTTACGGTAGTGCTTGTTTCGGTGCCGTAATTGGTAGCTGCATAGGTACCATCGCGCACGTAGGTATCTGCCGATGAGATAAGCGAACTTGTGGCGGCATTATGCTGAAACGCACCCATATCTGGGTTTAACCCAGCCGGTAAATAGTTATGGCTATAATCAACCCCGCCATCGTAATTAATAAAAATGCCGGTGTTATAGCAGGGCGAATTACTGTTTGGTATATAAGCCGTAGCGGCGCTCATCCCGGTACCATGCGCACCTGTCGTAGCAAACTGCGGATCAGTAAAAATATTACCCGAAACCGTACCCGCCGGGCCATTGGTACTGATAATAGTTGACGGATAAAAGCAATTGTTTTTAAATGTACTTGATGAACTTACCGTGGCCGAGCAAAACTTGGTAACCGTGCCTGTAGCATATATAATATTGTTATTAAACATGCTATTAAACCCGGTTTGGAAAATTTGCGTAATGTTATTCCCTAAGTAAAAAGTGTTGTTGTATATTTTATTAGTAGTATTGGTTGACAGGTAATTGAAAAATTTGGTGCCGCCGGTACAATCGTTCACACTCACATTGTAGCGTACCACGATATTGGTTGAGCTGGGCATAAACAGCATAAAGCCCCGGGCATTATCATGCGAATAGTTGTACTCGAAAGTATCGCCGTTAGTGGTTAGATCGGCATCAAAAGCTTGTCCATCTATATTGCCGCCGGTAAGGCCGTAAACTTCGTTATGGGAAACAACCGTGCCGGTGCTGTTATACGTCCAGATGCCCGCAAAATTGGCAGCATTGGTGGTACAGGCATTATGTACTGTATTGTAACTCATTACACAGCCACTGGCCACATTGCTCATCACTATGCCATCGCCATACACGTTTTCAACCAGGTTATTTTGGAATATAATATTGGTAGACAGCGTAGCGCTGGCAGTATTACGGATCCCCTCGACCGCGCAATTGGCTACGTGACAGTTTTTCACCAGCACATCGTTAAAATAGCCGCTATAAATGATACCACCGCTTGCCTTGGAGTAGTTTGTACCACCAACGCCAACCGCATTAACATCGTGCACATAACAGTTTTGTATATAAACATGGTTAACCGCGCCGCTGCCACTGCTATTTATGGCTATGCCCCTTAATACCGACGTGCCACCCACTGTTTGGGTGTTGGTGATCTCCAGGTTATTAACCTCCCAGTACGATTGATTGGATAAGGTAAGCCCGGTTGCGCCATTGGTGCCGTTACCATTAATAAGCGGCTTACTCCCCGAACCATACATATCAATCACAATAGGCGAACCGCTTATCCCCGAGCCTTTGGGCTGCAGCCGGCCTGCCCAACTGCTGCCGCATTTAAACAGGAGCTGGTCGCCGGGGCTAAAGGTGGTGCTATCAACCTTGGCCAGGGTTTTCCAGGCCGTGCCGGTGCTTAATCCGTCGCTGGCATCGTTACCCGCGGGGTCTACATAATAAACATTCCCGGTGGTTAGTGTTTTGAGGGATTTACCGTTGCTTGCGGTCAGATCAGTCGTTGTACTTTTTATAACATCCTTACTGCAACCTATTAATAATAAGGCGATTAGTATCAGTGCATTTCTCATTGTTTATTTATTTAATTGGTTTATAATAAATTGATGCTGATAATACTGATGTACGGTGTAAGCATGGCTTACCCAAAGCCTGCCTAAAATAAGCAGGCCGCGGCAAAACCAAACAAATTCTCTTTACGTGTTTGTAGGTGGCTTGTTAATTGGTGATGTTAATTTTAAACTGTTTTGTGACGGTTTTTTGCTCATCAACCGAGTTGTTGAAAATGACAAAGGTGGCTGTATAACTGCCAACCGAAGCATATTTGTAGTTATAACCGGGTGTATTAGCGCTTGAAATATTTAGTAAGCTTACGGCCACATCAGGTGCTACACGGCCTAAATACAGCGGCTTGCTAACTATCCAGCTGATATTGTTGGGCGCAGTAGCCGCGCCGCCGGTAACCTGTAACTGCGTGGTGGTTGGGGTGGCCCAGCCGGCTGCTGCTGCTATTTTAACCCTTGTCCAATAAGCTACGTCGCTGGTTAGGTTTGATATGGGATAGGTCTGATCGGGCAGTATATTGTTTACCGTAAAATTGGTAATAGTCCAGGTGCGCTGCGTGGTGCCGGTAACGCCGGTATATTTAAAGGCGATAAAAAGAGAATCGGCCGGGCTGCTCACTAAGTCTGATAAATCAATAGTACCTGAGGCCACAGCGCTGCCGGTTGACAGAATCGCTCTGCTGGTGATATCCTTCCAGGCGGCGCTCACAATGTGTGCAGAATCTAATGTTAGCTTATTAATGGCCAGCAGTTGCAGCGTATTGGTTTGCAAGCCATACTGCTCGGCCGATGTGAACGAAAGTTGCGGTTTACCGCCGGTAATAAAACGCTCGCGGTAATCGTAGTTATGGCCTGCATCGCCGGTGTATAGCGTAACGTTAGCCGCATAGCCAGATAGTTTGAATTTAACGGTATCGCCCAGTTTATAGGTATAAGTATCGCCCGAAAGGTGCGAATTATCCAAACTGATAGTTAACGCAGGCGCATCTACCAAAGTTTTTTTGGTGCAGGCCCCCGCCAGTAATACCACGGGGAGCAGCAAATAGTATAATGATTTTAATTTCATGATCGTTATCTTTTTAATTGGTTACCATCCCGGATTTTGCACCAGCGATTGGTTTAACGTTAACTCATAAGTTGGTTTGGGCAATAGCACATGCTTAGCAGCCACATTTTGTGCCGCAATAACGCCGTTAGGGTTACCGGTTGACGCGTTATTAGCGCCGTTGGCAATGGCATACACTGCAAAGTTTTGCATATCCTGGTAAAACGTCCCCCAGCGGATCAGGTCGGCCTTGCGTAGGGCTTCGGCATTCAGCTCGCGCATCCGTTCATCGCGAATAGCCAATTGAAAATCGGCCTTGCTTAATCCCGCGGTTAAATCGGCATCAGCACTGGTGGTAATGGCTGCTGTAGCTACAGCGCCTGTACCACCGCCACCGCTAATAGTAACAGTTGGTGCCGATGTGTAGTAAGAACCGGTAGCCAATGTGCCCTTGCTGGTAATGGTAATGCCGGTTACCTTGCCGCCGGCTATAATGGCCGTGGCAGTTGCCCCGCTGCCCCCTCCGCCGGTAATGGTTACCGTGGGCACCGCCGTATAGCCCGTACCCTGCGCGGTGAGTATAATTGATTTTACAATGTTGCCATTTAAAATACCGTACCCCCTGCGCCTAACCTGGTTAATAGCATTATAAGCCGTAGCGGTTGGGCCGTTCACCTGGTTTTCGGCTTCAGCTTGCATCAGCAATACATCGGCATACCTTATTACCGGCCAGTTGATATTGTAAGTACCATTCATACGGATGTTTTGTGGGCAGTACTGGCGGTTAAATTTAGCAGCCTGGTATTGCCACACATTGTTGATGGCTGATTTGATGCGCGGTGTACCGGCGTATTTATAGTTTACGCAGTTCCAGTCGCGGCGCAAATCAAACGATGCTTTTGGGGTGGTAGTGCTGGTTGCATCAACCTGGTAACTATCAAACAGTTTTTGCGTAGTGGCCACCCATCCGGCTGCACCGAACGACGTAGTATCGCCTACCACATAGTTGGAGGTAAGGCCAACAAAGTTGCCAATATCGTTGTTTTTATTAGCCACACCAGCCGATGCGCCGTAGCTGCCCAGTTCCCATATATCTTCTTTAACATCATACTTATCTACAGCCAGGTTAATAAATATCTGTTTGTAATTGGGGTTAAGCGCATGCAAGCCCGAGCTGATCACTTTATTAGTATAAGTCAGCACATCGTTATATTTTGAGGCATCGTTAATGGGGTAACCTGCCCAGTATAAATACACCCTTGCCAATACGGCCTGTACGGCCGTTTGGGTTACTACATCATTAAAACCCACGGTAACTACCGTGCGGCCCTGTAGCAGGGTTTCGGCCTGTTTCATATCGGCCACAATTTGGGTATATACCTGCACCTGTGGCGCGGCTACCGTATTTACATCGGTAATACCCGGCGAGTGCAATATCAGTGGTACATCACCAAAATTACTGGTGAGTAAAAAGTAATAGTAACCACGTAAAAACAAGGCCTGGCCTTTTATAAAGCCGCGCTGGGTTTCGTCCATAGCGGGTTTGTCTATATTATCCAGCAAGCTGTTCAGGTTGTTAATGCCCACATATAAGTAACGCCACATACCCGCTATGTACGAGTTGGTAGCATCGTAAGCGTAATTTGCCCCGCGTAAGGCGCCATCGCTGCCACGATTAGTCAGTACGTCGTCAGTGCTTGATGTAAAATTGAAGGGCACAACCTGGCCGTACAATTCTGGACGGATGAGTGTGGCGTATCCATCATTCAGCGCCTGCTGCAACTGGGCCTGCGTGGTATAATAATTTACCGGGGTGTAAAAATCGGTTGGTTTGGTATCCAGAAACTTTTTGCACGAGCTTAAGCCAAGTGCCGAAAGCAGGAACAAATAATATATCTTTTTCATGTTAATGTCTTTTAAATCGGTTTAAAAAGTGGCGTTAAGTCCCATTACTACAGTTAACGAATGCGGGTACGCCGTGTAATCAAAACCCGGTGTAAGGGTTGAGTTGCGTGCCGATACCTCCGGGTCCTGGCCAGAATAACCGGTAAAGGTTAAAATATTTTGTGCCGATGCGTAGATACGTACATTTTGCACTTTAAGCCGGGTCAATAAACTTTTTGGCAGGCTATAGCCTAATGATACTGTCCGCAGTTTCAGGTACGAACCGTCTTCCACAACGCGCGATGAATAAGCCGCGTTGCCTCCCCCGCCGGCCCTGAACAGGGTGTTGCTTGGGTTATCAGGTTCCCAGCGGTTCTCATAACTGGCAAACTGGTTAAGGTTAGGGTTAACTACCACCCCGCCTTCAAATGCTATACGGTTAGCGTTAATAATATCGTTACCATACGACCATTGCAACAGCACATTCAAATCAAACTGGTGAAACCTGAAGTTGTTGCTGAAACCGCCGGTGCTGGCCGGCAGGCCATGCCCTATAATGGTATAATCTTTATTGTTAACTGTTAAATCGCCGTTTAAATCTTTATACTTTACATCGCCAGGTTTTATGGTATTGCGTGTGGTCCCGTTATCTGTAATATTTGGTTTTAACAGGTAGCTGCCATTGGGCATTTTGTCAAAATCCGAATATTGGTACACACCGTCAAATATCAGCCCGTACATTTCGCCCAGCGGGCGGCCTACTACAGAGATATAGGGAAACAGCGAGGTATAGGTGGTATTAAAAAAAGTGCCCGACCCGGCCAGGATAGCATTTTGTCCTTGGGTGAGCGACTGGATCTTATTTTTATTAAAGCTGATATTAAAATTACTGCTCCAGGTAAATTTAGGTGTGCTGATGTTGGTCGTATTTAAACTGATCTCCAAGCCCTGATTTTGCAGCTTGCCGATATTCTCATATCCAGTTGAGCTTTCAATACCAATGGCATAAGGCAGTGATGCGTTCAGCAACAGATCGTTAGTGGTGCGGCGGTATATATCTACGGTCAGGCCTATCCGGTCTTTAAGTAATGATAAGTCTAAACCGATGTTGGATTGTATGTTGGTTTCCCACTTTAAATTATAATTACCTGCCGATGTGATAACCGAACCTACAGCCGGCGCGCCGTTGCCGGCTGAATACCAGTAGTTGATATTGGTGAGCTGTAATTGCGGCAGGTAAGCAAAATCGCTAACCCGGTTATTACCTGAAGCGCCATAGCTTACACGCAGCTTAGCATCCGAAATAAAGCTGAGCTTTTTCATAAAATCCTCGCTGCTGAAGCGCCAGGCTAATGATGCTGACGGGAAATAACCCCAGCGCTGGCCAGGCGCAAATTTGGATGAACCATCGGCACGGATAGAGGCGGTGGCCAGGTATTTGGATTTGTAATCGTAATTAACTCGCGCTAAAGCCGATGCCATTGTCCAACGCGAACTGGAAGAGTTGGCGGTATAAGTCGTGGCCAGGTCCAGGCCATCTATCCCCAAATCCTCATTTGGTACCTGCGTGGCCGAAAAACCGCGGATGGCGCTATGGTTGCCCTGTGCCGATACATCGGCAAGCACATTCAAATGATGGTTATTGTGGATGGTAAGTTTGTAGGTCAGCGCGTTTTCGCTTAGCCAGTTAGTAACCGGCACGTTGGTAATACTGCCGTTAATACCCGCGGCATTCCAGGTGCTGCCCGACTGCGTTTTTGAATTATTAAAAATATCTGTTTCCGCACTGTTACTGCTAATACCGGCCGATGTGCGGAAAGTAAGATTTTTAGTAATGGCATATTCCAAGTAAGCATTGGCGGCCAGGTTATTGTTTTTAACCAAAGTCAACTGGTTTTGAATATTGATGAGCGGGTTAACGCGGTAATCCTGCGCGCTGTTGCCTACCAGGTTGGGATCATAAAACTGGTCGAGCAGATCGGTACCTGCATCGCGGCCAGACAATCCGGTAGTAGGGCGGTAACCCCATACTGAATACAGGGTAGTAGCCGAAGCATAAAAGTTAGTGGCCGAAACAGGGATCCCGTTACTTTCGCTATAGGCATAGTTAACGTTGATACCCACTTTCAGTTTAGTATTCACTTGCTGATCGAGCGTAAAGCGGCCCTGATAGCGTTTAAAGCCGCTGTTAATAATAATACCCTGCTGGTTATCGTAATTACCCGAAATAGAATATTGCGTACCATCATTCCCGCCGCGCAGCGACAGGTTATGGCTTTGATTTACGCCGGTATGATAAATGCTGTTCTGAAAATCAAGCGCTTGCACGTTCTTGTAATCGTCCAGCGTTACGCCATTCTTCAGGTAAACAGAATCGCGGATGGCCGGGTTTAGTTCGCCTACATACTTTACAAAGTTATAGGGATCCATCAGTTTTACCTTTTTTGGGATGGCCTGGATACCATAATAAGCATTATAATTTACCTGCGGCGCGCCTTTTTTACCCCGCTTAGTAGTGATCAGTATCACACCGTTTGATCCGCGCGCGCCATATATGGCCGTAGCCGAAGCATCTTTCAGCACATCGATAGATTCAATGTCGGCCGGGTTAATGGAGTTGGCATTAGATGTCTCCTGCGGGAAGCCATCAATCACATAAAGCGGCGAGTTATCCTGCGTAACCGATCCCGGCCCGCGGATGACGATATTGGCGTTTGATCCCGGCTGCCCATCGTTACTGGAAACCTGCACGCCTGCCACACGCCCGGCCAAAGCATCGTCAAATGATTTTACGGGCGCCTTTTCAAAATCCCGCATGTTTACCGTACCAACAGATCCGGTCAGGTCTTTCTTTTTAACCGCGCCATACCCAACTACCACCACCTCGGTAAGGTTGCTGGCAACCGGCTGCAATTGGGCATCCACTTTTATCCGGCCTTTCAATTCAACTTCTAAACGGGTATAGCCAATAAATGTAAAAACCAGCGTACTGTTAGCATTGGGGGCTTTTATTGTATACTTACCGGACGGGTTGGTTGCCGTGCGGGTTTGTGTACCTTTTACTAAAACAGATACGCCGGGCATCGAGGCGCCGCTCTCATCGGTTATGGTACCGGTTACGGTAACGGTTTGGGCAAAAAGTATTGCCGGCAGCATTGAAAGTAGCAGCAGTACTAAAAGCCCCATCGTCCGGGAATTTAAAACCGGCCCGGGCCGGCGCTGACGAGTAAAAATCTCCATAAATAGTTATAGTATATATGATTAATAATTGGTTAAATTCGTTTTACCGGCAGCGTTCTTTACCGAAGTGCGGGCACTATTGCCGAACAACGCTAAAGGGCGGTTCACAAATTTTATCAAGATTTATAAAAGTTATAGGTGAAAAATTTACTTTTAATGGGTGAAAAATCCACCGATTTTATAAACTGCTGATTATCAATATTAAATTGAAATTAAAAAGGGCGATTTCGACTTAATTAATATGCATATTATTAATTAAACATGAGGGTACCATACCTGTTTATTGTTTTACTACTTGTTTTAACTACCCCCGCTTGGCCGCAGCGGCTTGATTTTACGCCGCTTGGTGTAGAGAACGGCTTGTCGCAAAAATCGGTGTTGGCCATTGCGCAGGATAGCCGCGGGTTTTTATGGTTTGGCACCGCCAACGGATTAAACCGTTACGATTCGCGCACGTTTAAAACCTACTCTGATAATCAAACCGCTAACGGACTGTCATCTGCCTATATACTCAGCCTTTTAAATGATGCACGCGGCACACTTTGGGTAGGCACATCCAACGGTTTATATATCTATCAGCCACAAACGGACTACCTGTTACGCGTAAAACTACCCAAAGCAGCTGATGGCACTGAGACGCATTCCATTAATGCCTTGTTCGGGGACAGGCAAAACAGAATTTGGGTGGGCACCACATCCGGCCTTTATTTATTGAGCGCACAGCATCAGGTTATTGGTTTTTTTAAAGCCGGAACCAAGGGCCTTAGCGGGAATAATATTCATGCTATTATTAGCGATACTGAAAATAATATTTGGGTAGGCACTAATAAAGGCCTCAACCGTCTGCAGCCCCGGGGGGCAACTTTTGCTTACCTAACCTTCAGGCATAACAACCAGCCCGGAAATATCACCGATGATAATATATCTAGTTTAGCTATAGATAACGGTAATCATCTGTGGATAGGTTTCCATGAAAAAGGGTTAGATACTTATAACCCAGCCACAAAATCATTTACGCATTACGCCAACACATCCGACCCCGGCGACGGATCGGATAATATCCGTAAAATAATAGTCGACGGTGGGAAATTGTGGATTGGTACACAAGGCGGTTTAGTTACATTTGATAGGGCCAGCCACCGCTTTTATAACTATAAACACGATCCGGATAATTCTAAAAGCATTAACCAAAACTCCATTTACAGTTTGTTTTTTGATAAAAACCATACCTTATGGGTGGGTACTTATTTTGGTGGGGTTAATATTGCGGCCACCCCTATATTTAATATTTACCGGCCTAATACGGCCAACTCCAGCATTAGCAATAACGTGATAAGCGCCATGGCCGAAGATGCTCAGCATAACCTGTGGGTGGGCACCGAGGGCGGCGGCCTGAACTACATTAACCAGCCCGACGGGAAAGTAACGGCTTATCAACATCAAAAAAACAATTCGGCAAGCATTAGCTCCAGCTTAATAAAAGCGGTGTACCGCGATAGCGATGGTAACATCTGGACCGGCACCCATGGCGGCGGGTTGAATGTACTTGTGCCCGGTCAAAGCGCTTTTGCCAAGTATTTATACAATGAAAACGACCCCGATATCGCCGTATCTGAAGTGAGGGGTATTGCCGAAGCCAGCGGCCTTTTTTGGGTGGGCACCAATACCGGCTTAAAAGTTTTTGCCCGCAACAAAAACCAGTTAACGCCCTACCCTGATGTTAAAATACTGCAACCACTCCAAAGCCAAACCATTAACTGCCTGTTTACCGATTCAAAAAACACTTTGTGGGCAGGCGGTTGGGGCATTTATAGTTTGCCCGCCGGGGCTAAACATATTATTGCCAGCCCTTTAAATAAAACCGCGTTAAACACCCGCATTAACTGCATTACAGAAGATAAGCAGGGCAATATTTGGATAGGTACCGATGCCCGCGGCCTTTTTAAATATAACACGATAACTAAAAAAATAACTCAATACACCGAAACCGAAGGTTTGGCCAATAATAACGTTTATGGCGTTGTGCAGGACGAGCAGGCTAATATGTGGATCAGCACCGGCAACGGCTTATCTGAGTTAGCCCCCACCACAGGCGTTTTTCATAACTATACCGCCAGCGACGGCCTGGCAGGGAATGAATTTAATAAAAACTCGTATTTACGCTTAAGCAGCGGCCAGATCCTTTTTGGCGGTTTTAACGGTTACACAGGTTTTTATCCCGGAAATATTAAAGGTAATGAAACTAAACCCGCGGTATTTATTACCGGCCTGAAACTATTTAACAAACCCGTGGTCGTTGGCGATAGTACCGGGATATTGCCCGCAGCTATTGACCTTAGCAGTAAAATAGTACTGCAATACACTCAAAATGTATTCACCGTCAATTTTGTGATCCTGAATTATATCCGCTCTGAAAAAAACAAGTATGCTTATCAAATTCAAAATATCGATAAAAACTGGAACTATACTACCATTCCTGCGGCAACGTACAACAACCTGCCGCCCGGCCGATACCGCTTTTTAGCGCGGGGCCAAAACAATGATGGTGTGTGGAGTGATACTGCATCTATACTAATTATTGTGCAGCCGCCCTGGTGGCGTACCTGGTGGGCTTACGGTTTGTATTTACTGGTGCTGGCCGGTATTGTTTTCCTGATTGTTCGGTTTTTCTTTATCCGCGCCCTGCTGCGCCGCGACCAGGAGCTGACCGCATTGAAGCTGAATTTTTTTACCAATATATCGCACGAGATACGAACCCATCTTTCCCTTATATCGGCCCCGGTAGAAAAACTGTTAATGAACAATAGCATCCCCGACGATCACTCCCGGCAATTGCAGACCATAAAAAGAAACTCGGATGACTTGCTGCAGCTGGTTAACGAACTGATGGATTTCAGGAAGGCCGAAACTGGTAATCTCACCTTACACATTTCCCGGTTTAATATCGTACCGTTTGTGCAGTCGGTTTGCCAATCGTTCCAGGAAATTTCGGTTGAAAAGAATATTAACACCGATTTTATCGCCGCCTCGCCCCGTATCGATCTGTATTTTGATAAGGAGCAGATGAAAAAGGTGTTGTTCAATTTGCTGTCTAATGCCTACAAGTTCACACCAGCCGGCGGCAGGGTTTCAGTATCGGTAAATGAAAATGCTGATGATACGATAAGCATTAACGTAGCTGACAACGGCAAAGGCATATCGCCCGAAAATCTGGAAAATCTATTCAACAATTATTTCCAGGAAAATGATTACGGGCATCAAAATACCGGGTATGGCATTGGCTTGGCCTTATCAAAAAGTATTGTGGTTTTACATAACGGATCTTTAAACGTTGAAAGCGATCAGGCCGCCGGTGAAACAGCAATGACAACTTGCTTCACCATCAAGCTTAAAAAAGGGAGTTCGCACTTTGATACATCGGTAATTATGCCGGGTGAGTACGCATTGCAGCCGATAGATGATGAGATAAATCAACCCGATCCGCCAATCCAGTTAAACGAGGGTGCATTGCCGGCGACAAACGAACCGGCAAAAATCTATTCGATATTGATTGTAGAAGACAACCCCGAGGTACGCAAGTTTATTGTGGAAGCGTTTAACAGCAGTTATCATGTATTGGAAGCCGCAAATGGACAGATAGGTTTTGAAACAGCTGTAGAGCAGATTCCTGACCTGATCATCAGCGATGTGATGATGCCCGAGATGGATGGCTTTACGTTATGTACCAAAATTAAAACCGACGAACGTACCGATCATATCCCTATTATTTTACTTACAGCCCAGGCATCGGTACCTAACCAGGTAAGTGGACTGGAGCGCGGTGCCGATGTTTACCTGACCAAACCCTTCAGTGTTCAAATTTTGATTTTACAGGTAAAAAACCTCATTAATTCAGCCGAAAAGCAAAGAAATCGCTATAGTATTCAACTCATTTCCGAGCCACTAACTAAACCTCCCGAGCTTCAGAACGAGTTTCTTCAAAAAATCATTACACTGGCCGAGACACATATTGCCGATGCTAATTTTGATGTAGAAATGATTTGCCGGCATGTAGCTATGAGCCAAACGGTGCTTTATAAAAAACTAAAAGCATTAACCAGCCTTAACTTAAATGATATTATTAAAGAAGTCCGCTTTAAAAAGGCGGCCGAATTACTGCTTGAACAAAAATATACTGTTTACGAAGTTGCTGATATGGTGGGCTATCAGGATCAAAAATACTTTAGCAGAGAATTTAAAAAGAAATATGGCGTTGCGCCAAGAGACTATAAGCCTGATTGAAATGAATTCAACAAATTTATGATGGTGATATTGACATTTTAAATATTCAGGTTTAATATCAACGAGCAGGATTTTTTTATCGTTATCCAGTGAGTCTGCGCTGATGCCCGGTCTGAGCAAGCCACGGCTGTTTGTTATAACCGCCATTGTCCAGATTCGATTTTAAGCACGGCCACAACACATTAGATCATCGCTTTAAAATGCGGTTTGTGATCTGGCTAACTGCCCTGAATGCGTTCAGCGGTTGCCATTTAATGACCATTTGGAAAAACGTTCCAGGCTGCGCCATATGTTGAACAATGAGCTGCCGCTAAATTAAATTTCTGCCTCACACTTAAATTTCCTCGTGAACTTTCCGTTTCCAGGCCTGACTTCTTTTTTCTCCTGCTATTTTTTTGAGCTCCCGTGGTTTACGGAAGAATTTAGCAAAGACCCTAAAAATAGGTTTAGCAGCAGGAAGACGATCATATAAGGTAGTATTTAGAAATAAAACTATTGGATATTCTTCCCGCCGTCTTATTTAAAATTGCCGTTTTAAGCAAAAAAACGTAATAAACGGACAATAACTTGTTTTATATTTTGATTTATTTACAAAATTTACATTTTTATTTACAATCCAAATTCCCTGCGCTGAAAAATATCAAAGTAACTTCGGTGAATCAAATTGACAGGTTATGAAAAATGGAAAAATGAAAAGATTATTTGTATTTGTTCCGGCTATCCTTCTGGTATTGTTTCTACTAAATTCTTTTGTGCTAAAAGAAAAGGAAGCAGTGAAGAAAACAACAGAAGGGACTAAATCAGGGCTTGCAAACATCGTTTTCAGATCCTCTGATGGCGGACAAACATGGCAGAACATTAGCAAAGGGCTGCCTGAAAAATTGCAGAAAGAAGGTGTGTGGAGCAATGGTTTATTTGCAAATGACCGTGGGCTTTATTTACGTGCTGACAATGGGGTTTATCACAGTGAACCAAATTCCACCACTCCTTTTTGGACAAAAGAAATTTTCCCTGGCAACCAACGTAACATTATCCCTGGCAAGAATGGGATACTTGCATACGATTTACGGGGTCAATTTTTACAAAAAATAAACGGAACGAATAATTGGTCGCCCATGTACACGAATTTTCAAGAGCAAGCCGTACGCTTAGATAGAACGATAGATTGGATGTACAAGAATTATAAAGAGAGAGAAGTACGCACCGTTTTTGAAACTGCCGGGGGCACAATTCTCATTGGCTCCAGCAACAGCCTTTTTAGATCCACTAACGGTGGAAAAACCTGGGAACAAGTTCATGTTGGAGACGGTAGAATGAAAATGGTAGAGTCAAACGGTGTACTCCTGACTACCAGCAAAGATGGAATATTTAGATCGACCGATGATGGTGCAAACTGGGATCGTGTGATTAGTGAAGGGGGGCTTGGCATTGCTGTGGAACGTATAGATGGGGGATTTGCTGCTATAGTCTACAACATAATAACCAAAACAAACAGCCTACACATTTCACTGGATGGTGGAAAAACCTGGAATGCCATAGGCGAAGAACTTCAACCTTCGTGGAATGATTTATTAATGAAAAAAATAGGCTGTCTTAAATCTTCACCAGAGATTTTATCAATTAAACAGATGGGTAAATATTTAATATGTGGCCGCTCAGATGGTATATTCCGGTCATCTGACATGGGCAAAACATGGAAAAAACTGTTACTTCCTGCTGTAGAAAATTATGGCTTCAATTTATCTGTTTCGGGTAACTTGATCTATGTCATACCAAATAAGGGATGTTGAAAAATCCCAAACTCCCGTCGGTTCAAGCGAGACGCTTGAACAGGCGAGAGCTACAGCGACAATAATGGGATATATCGCCGGTGAATAAAATCCGTTTTTAAAATCTCACATCCGTTTTATCCAGGTGTATGCCTGTTCCCGTCATTTGGCTTGGGCCAAAAAACAAGCCATATTGTGGTTTAATACCATAGGCTTCCTTTAATTTTTGATGGAGGGCTTCAGGTTGTTTTTGTCCGTTCACAATTAATGCATCTACACTTAGCCCAAACCAGTCTACATCGGTTGCTGTGGATACTACCTTTTCCTGCACCAGCGCGGCTATTACCCCACGCACGCGAGCCTCATCAGCAGAATTATCAGGTGCTTTAGGGAGATGTTTAACAGGTGCCTGCTGCCTTTTAGCCAGTGTATCGCCGCCGGTACCTTTCGGGTGCTTTTGTTTGAATTTTTCTATAGCGATGGCATCAGGGGCGGCTTGGTCTTGCTGGCCTTTTTTAGTCACCCCTTTCTTAACAAAGCCGTTTGATGATTTGGTATAGACTGAATCAGGGTTGCCTTTTTTGTATTTACCTTTATTTAGCCGGGCTTGTTCCTGTTTGGCTTTCTCCATATCATACCGTTCGGTTAGGTATTGGTCTTTGGTTCTTCGTTTTTGGGCTAATACCTGGTTTACTTGCTGCAACAGGCCGCGATAATTTACCAGCTGATCATCAGCTACCTTACTATCGTTAATTTCCAGCGCCGCAAGTTGTTCGTTTATTACCTGTATATGGTAACGGGTGCCTTTATCGTCAAGCACACGCATATCCCGGTTCAGGGTATCGGCATTGGTTTTGTTGAATAATATGCTGGTGAATTTCCGGGCAGTATCTGCCTGTACAAGTTCGGGTTCAGTGGCCGGAATTGTAGCAGGGGCGTTTACTTCAGGCACTTTAACATTACGTTTTACCACCCTGTCTTCAACCGGGATAGCAGGATGCAGCACCGCGGCCACCTGCTTTTTAATAAAGGCGGCGCCATGCCTTATCTCGCTGTTGGCTTTGGGCACAAACGTGCAAATGCATAGCAAGATCATACCTGTCAGCAGTACTATCTTCTCACCAGCATTCAGTTTTTGGTTTTCCTGATTTACCATGCGGCGCAGGCGGTTCATCAACTGGTGGCGGCGCATACTTAACCCCATGGCGTAGTTGTTTAATTGCGCTTCATAATGCTGGAAAGCCATCAGCGCTTCCAGGTAATTGCGCTTTTGCTGTACCTGTTGCAGCACCATATCATCACAACAGTTCTCCCGCTCTTCGCGTATCAGGGCCGATAACCACCAGATGGCCGGATTGAAAAAGAAAACTGTTTCTACCACACTTTGCAGGATATTCACCAAATAATCGCGCCTTAAAATATGCGCCAGTTCGTGCAGGATGATGGTATCTATTTGCCCCGGCGGCAGTTGCAGCAACATACCGGCAGGCAGCAATATCACGGGTTTCAGGTAGCCGATAGTTACTGGTACTTTAACCAGTTCCGATTCTAACAAGGTCACCGCGTTACGGATCCCCATTTTCTGACTGAAGGCGGCTACTTTATCTTTCCAGTCCATGCCCACCTCGGCAATACCATCGCGTTTTACTTTTTGTACATAAAGCAATTCGCGGGTAAGCTTGATACTTTTAAATACGAAGCATAATAACCAAATACTAAATATCCAGCCCGAAAAGCGGTTGAACAGGCTTACCGCGCCTGCATAACTCATGCCGTGTCCGGTATGGGTTTGTTGAGTTTGCACTAAATTGTTTTGCCCCCCTGACGTAATATTTACAGCATTTGCAGCATTCGAAACTCCACTTATTTCCCACAAAAAAGCAAACCCGCAGGCTGCTATAAAAAGCAGCAGCAAAGCGCACAACAGGTTGTAGCGTAAACTAGCCGTCGATTTTTTGGTTATGGCGATGACCAGGCCGGCAAGGGCGGCCACAACCAGCCCTATCCAAAGCGAGTGTACCAGCGTCCAGCAGATCGCTTTAATGGCATGGTCTGAAAAATACGGGGAGAAATAGTGATTGTCCATAATCGTAATTATTGTTGATCTATTTTTTTGATCAGTTCTTTAAATTCTTCCATCTCCTGCGGCGATAGCTTTTTATCGCCCAGCAATTGCATCATCAGGCTCCCTGCCGATCCGTTGAAGATGGTATCCACCACCTTATCCAGCAATACGCCTTTGGTTTTGCCCTCTTCAATGGCAGCCCAATAAATATGCTTCATCTGGCTTTCGTCTTTTTTCAAAAAGCCTTTCTCTACCATAATCTGCATCAGCTTCAGTGTCGACATATAGATCACCTCACGAGTCTCTTTATTTAACTGGTCGTTTACAAAACGCGCTGTTGATGGCCCTGCTTTCCAAAGTATCTGTAGTATCTCCAGTTCAGACTTGGTTGGTTCGGTAGCTATATTTTTATCCTTTTTCTCTTTCATAAAACAATACTAAGAAATATTTCTTACACCAACAATAGCTAGCTCACAACAGGTTAGCTTTCATTATCAGGGCCGCTTGTGCTGCCGGCCTGATTTTAATTATACCATTCAATATTTCAAGTAAACGCGTACGGTCTATCGCTTTTCCATTCTTAGGTGGTTTAATAGCATCCGGCGCTACGATTATATCCGTTACTTTGGTCGCTTTCCAGGTGATGTTCTCGTGCGGCAGGGCCACTTCCAGTATCATGCCCGGCAATCCGCCAAAACTTTCCGGCCCGCCGGCTATATGTATCTTTTCGGTAAAAAAGGCTACAATATATACCGAGTCCATCATCAGCCCGTTAGCGCGGCGGCAGGGGTAGCCTGCTATCTCGCGGGTCTCGCCGGTTATCTTCCATTTTATCTTGCGGGTGCTGTCACTCAACAAAAAGTTATCGCCAAATACATCTTTCTGCGTTGTTACTGTTCCGGCTGCCCGGTCGGTATAAATGGTATTGTTTTGTGCCGATGTAGGTATCTCAAACCCTTGCCCTTTTATTGCTTCGCGGTCTACAGGTATAAACAGCGTTTTACCGCCGGCGAAAGTGAGCGTACTTTTTAAGGTTTTAAACTGCGGGTTGGTAACCTGGTATTGCTCCAGCAGCTCCCGTTCGTTACCCGTGGCGAATTTCCCGGTGACCTGCCCTTTCCTGATGAGGGCGTAGGTATTCACCGTTTTTTCAAATTCGATAGTGCCGCTAACAGTAAACCGGGCCTGCTGGGCCATCAAACATCCGCAGCAGGTTAAAATGGTTAGTATGGTTGATATGATCTTCTTCATGGTTTTATTTCTTTTGAGGGCTTGCGCCCACTTTGTTAAAATCCCAGCTTAAGCTGAACATCAGGTAACGCCTGATGCCCGTGGTGGTGCTTTGGGTGATACTGTTGGCTGTAATACCGCGACTAAAATTAGCGTTTTGGTTCAGCAGGTCGCTTACGGTGGCCGATAGTTTCAGGTCGTTTCCTTTAAAAAATGCTTTTGATATGGAAGCGTTCCAGATCATGCGGTTTTGCGCCGCGAAACTGGCCGTGGCTGCCGTGTAATTATAATTGTAATCGGTACTAACCTGGAATTTGGCCGGCAGGTACACAGACGCCACCGCATCGGAATAGAGCCCCATAGCATTATTGTTGCCCCGCTGTTGCAGCGATATTTTGTTGACGGTATAGCTTGGCGCAAACACGAATTGGAAATAGTAGGCGTTGGCCTTTGCCTTATGAAATTCGGCCACCCAGCCATAGCTATAAGCTTCAGATTTGTTCAGCACCTTATTGATATAGTTATAGCTGATATTGCCCGAGGTATTAAACTCCAGATTCATGCTCATATCAAAGGGAACTATCCTGATGCCATAATCGGTATTTAAATTATACCTGAACGGGGTTTGGCCTATGAGGTTAAGGTATTGGGTGGTTGTTTTCCCGGTAGCATCGGTAGTGATATTGTTTACAATGGCGTTTGATATGAGGCTATAACCACCACCAATGGTTAACCCCTGGTTGCTGATAGGCCTGTAAAACCGGTAATTGAACCTGAAAATATTACTGAACGATGCCTTAAGATCGGGGTTACCCAGGAGGATATTCAGCGGATCATTATTTACACGTACCGGCTGCACCTGGTCTATAGTAGGCTGTATGGTATTGCCGTTATAACTCAGCGAAAAGCTTTCCTGTTGCGATGCTTTGTATTGATAATTTAGCTGCGGCGACAGGTTAATAAAATCGCGCTTGTAGCTATCGTTAGTATTGGCATTTATCTGTTTAAAATCTACCTGCGATACCTTGCTGCCAAAGTTTAACAGGGTTTTATTGTGATGATAGTTGAACACTGCCCCGGCCTGGTTGGTAAACTGGTTAAAGCGGTAGTTATTGCTGTAGGTACTGTTCAGCAGATCATAATTTCCCGGCGATGATGCATCGAAGGTTTGGCGGTTAGCACTGCTGTTATTCATGCCCAGGCCATAATTAAGTACCACAGCCATGGTTTTAGATAACGGTTCGGTATAAGTAGCGTTGCTGCTTAAAAGCGAACTGATGACATCCGTAGTTTTATACTGATCGATATGGCGGGTGCTATCTTTAGTGCCGCCCGTGTTATAAAAATCGATCAGCGAATTTTGGTAGCCACTGCTTTGTGTGCGGTTATAAGCCTCGTTCACGTTCCACGAGAAAGTGCGGCCGGGTTTGCTAAGCCTGTGCGTATACAATACACCTGCATTAAATATCCCAATATCGCCTGTGTTATTGCTGCTTTGTGTATTGCTGTTTAGCAGGGTATTGCCGGTTGTGGTAGTGCTTAAATAATTGCTGCGGCTGGTCGTATTTTTAAGCGTACCATCCACCATCACCTTTATGCCCGATGCCGTATCCGGGTTGGCCTGGTAAGCCGCGTCGAGTTTTTGCCTGAAAGCCGAATTATAAAAATTGCGGTTGATGCTGCTGTTTTGGTCACCGTTGGGCAGGTGCTGCTCTGTCAGCGTATTGGTTATGCCATCCACCGACAAGTATCCGGCTTTGTAATTGGTATTGATGAGTTGCTTATTGCTATTCCACTTGCTGTCGTAATGTAAACCACCAGTACGGGCCACCGGCAAACCGCGACCATTATATGTGCCGTAAGAGCCGTCCTGCTCATCGGTCAGGGTAGATGGAACGATCACCACATCGCCCACCTGTACGTTATTGCCGCCTGCACCCACGCGGCTATTATCGCCCTGGCCCAGGCTTATTTTGCCGTTATTGGCTGCGGTAGCATAGGCGGCATATTTTTCGCCGGGTTTAAAGTGGTTGTATAATACCTGGGCTTGGTAAAAACTTTTGGTGGCCAACCCCACCTCAGCCTTACCAAACTCCCCGGTATTTTTATCTGGCCGCAATTTTACGTTAATGGTTTTGGTCTTCACGCCATCATCAATACCCGTAAAAGTAGCCTGGTCGCTTTTTTTATCGTACAGCTGCACTTTATCCACCATATCGGCCCTGATGTTTTTGGTGACCAGCGTTGGGTCATCGCCAAAAAACTCCTCGCCATCCAGCAGTACTTTGTTTACCCGTTCGCCGTTGGCGGTTATCTTGCCGTCTTTGTCTACCTGTATGCCGGGCAATTGTTTCAACAAATCTTCCACCTTATCGTTGGGCTGTATCACATAGGCGCGGGCGTTAAATTCGGTCGTGTCGCCTTTAATTTTAATAGCCGTTACGCCGCCCTTAATAATTACCTCGTTCAGCAGGCGCGACTTCAGCTGCATATTGATAGGCCCAAAATTGTGACCGGTATGCGCCTCATCTAAAAAGAACGGCTCTACATAATCGGCATAATCGGGATAGCTGGCCATCAGGATATAGTTGCCCGGCAAAAGGCCTGTCATGCTGAACGAACCATCCGCGGCAGCGTAGGCATATTTAACCATGATGGAATCTTTAGCATGGAGTACATAAATGGTGCTGTTAAACATTGTGGCCCGCATGGCTGTATCGGCCAAACTGCCTTTGATCGTATAGCTTTGGGCAAGTGCAGGCCGGGCAATGAAGCAAATAATGATGATAGCAGCACAACTCAGGCAGTTGCTGAATGCACTGGGTTTAAGGATTTCAGGATGCTGAATTAGTTTCATACAACAAACATAAGAATAGTTTCTTATGTTCAAAATGAATTTACACCACTTATATATAAATAGGTGATATACAGACTAATAAAAATAAGAAATATTTCTTATGTTACTCTATAAGCCTTGGAATTTGATGTTATTTTGAAAAGCATTCGCTGATCACAAATTAGACATTCCGGCATGCTTGGCCATGCTGTTCCGTGCGGATTAGATCAATGTTTGTGTTGTTGAATAATAATTTCAAATTTTTAAATTAGCAAATTAGCATGATCAAAGTGTACCGGAATACCCTGAACTTTTTCCGAAACACGGTGATCAATGGCTCCCGAATATCCACACCTGTAAAACAAAAAAGTCGGAAGAATATTCTTCCGACCATGACTGACTTGGTTTCTCTTTTTTATTGGTTAATTAATAACCGGGGTTTTGATACATTTTTACCGGATCGAGTTTATACTCATCAAACGGTATAGGGTAATACCTGTCTTTAGTTGTGAAATTAGATAGCTGTACCGCGCCAAAATCGGCCTGGGCCTTGGTTTTAAAATAAGCCACCAGTTCATCGGTAGTAAAAAACCGCAGCAAATCAAACCAACGATGATGCTCAAAAGCCAGTTCAACCCGGCGTTCATGCAAAATGGCCAGCTTTAAGGTTGGGAACTTTGTGCTGTAAGCAGGGTTGGTTAATGATACCGCGTAAGTTGGCATACCGGCACGCACACGCACCATATCCAGGTAAGTAATAGCGGTGGCATTATCATTCAGGTACATATTTACCTCGGCCAGCATCAGGATCACATCGGCAAAACGGATCAGGTTCCAATCGTTACCGCCGTAACCTAATATACCTGCTGCCGCGCTGGCATCCCTGAATTTGGTAATAAACCAATCCTTAACAATAGGGTCATTAGCAAATTTAACCGAGTACGCCATCCGTGGGTCGGTGGTTTCGTACTCGTTGATCAAATCGTGCTGTACGTTACCGCCCGAACCCGAAGCTACCTTTTGCGAGTTAATAGTTTCGCCCTTAGCCTGGTTGTTAGCTGCAATGGCCGAACTGTAAGTAGCATCGCCTTGTTTGTTTACAATTTGAAAGATTAATTCGGGGCAGGTTGATTTTTTACTTACATCAAACACATCGGCATAAGGGATGGTGCTTAACGTGGCGAACGTTTTCATATTGTAAGCATTCATCAGGTAGGTTTTAGCGCTGTTAAGATTAGCGGTGCGGTTGGCCTGGTCCTGCGTGGTGGCCATGGTTAAGTATACCTGGCCCAGTAAAGCATTGGCAGCAGCTTTAGAAACGCGGCCAATATTAGCGCCGCTTTGCAAATTAGGCAGCGGGCTGTTATTGATCACATCGGTTAGATCGGCCACTATTTGCGTGTACACAGTAGCTTGCTTTTCGCGGAAGGTATTGGCTGCCACGTCATCGGCTGTGGTTGGCTGTTTAGTGATCAATGGTACATCTCCCCAAAGGCGCACCAGGTGAAAATAGATCAGCGCGCGTAAAAACTTAGCTTCGGCTGTGTATTGCAGTTTCAGGCTGGCATCGCTAAAGGTTACATTGTCGATGTTCGACAATACCACGTTGGCCCGGGCAATAGTACCGTATAACGATACCCAATGGCTTTTTAAGTAAGTATTACTTGGTATCAGCGAGTAATTATTAAACTGGAAGGGTTCGCCCGCGTTTGATTGATTATCGTTACGGCCGGTATCGTCCGATCGTTCGTCGGTCCACAGGCCGCTGTCTTCGCCAATATTATTGCTGCTGCGCAAGGATTGATAAATGCCGTTAACAGCCAGCAACACATCATTAGGCGACCGGAAATCGGCAGTAAGGGCAATGGCATTGGGATCTTTCTGATCCAGGAAACTTTTTTTGCATGAAGTGCCCATCAGCATCAGCCCGGCAAAACATACAGTTATTATCAATTGCTTCTTCATCTTGTTGTCTGTTTGAAATTATTAGAAAGCCAGTTTAACACCCAGGTTGTATGATCGTACCAACGGATAAACACCATAATCTATACCCGGCGCAAGGTTAGGCGGTTGGGTAGTGTTTGATGTACCGCTGGTGTAGTTATAATCAACCTCGGGGTTGTAGCCTTTATATTTGGTAATGGTAAAGGCGTTAACTACACTGGCAAATATCCGGGCCTTGCTTATACCCAATTTGCTACCCAATGCAACCGGCAAAGTATAACCAAGGGTTATATCGGTACAGCGTAAAAACGAGCCGTCCTGCAAATAAACGGTAGACAAGCGTGTGCTGTTACTTTGCGTACCACCGCGCGATGCACGGTATAACGATGTACCATTACCAGGGTTGGCCGCGTTACGGTAACGGTCGGCCACATCGGCGTATTGGTTGCCCGATCCCTCGCCGTTATACAAGTAGTAGTCCTGTCCGTCCAGCACCTGGTTACCTTGCGAGCCATTGAATGAGGCATTAAAATCAACCCCTTTATAGTTCGCGCTAACCGCGAAACCATAAGTAAATTTAGCATAAGGCGTACCGATAATAGTTTTATCAGCATCGGTTATAACGCCGTCGCCATTAGTATCTGCAAAGTAGATATCACCAATTTTTAACGGATTTGTTGATGCGGATGAATTAGGCACTTTACCCAAATTATCGGCAGTTACTACACCGGCTTTTTTGAAGCCGTAAAACATACCTACAGGCTGCCCCTCTTGCGTAATATTGGTTAAGTACGAGCGTTCGGCGCCGTTAATAATAATGGTATTGTTGCTGCTTAGCTTAACCACTTTATTACGGTTAACCGATATATTACCGGCTATATTAACGCTATAATCCTTACCGGTTAATACCTTACCATCCAATTGCAGGTCGATACCATTATTCCTGATCCTTGAATCGCGCAGGTTGGTCAGTATAGTGGTGCTGCCCGAAATAGCCGAGATGGGCTGGTTATATAACAGGTTGTATGAGTAGCTTAAATAGTAATTGATATTTGCAGATAAGCGACCATTAAACAAGCCTATATCGGCACCGAAATTATACTGCGATGTGGATTCCCAGCTTAGTTTAGCATCCTGTATGCCACCCGGGTAGGTTGCGGTAACAATGGTATTATTACCAAAAACCACACCGGTAGGGTTAGCCAAAGTTTGTTCGATACGGTAGTTAGGGATATTGTAGTTACCGCTTAAACCCCAGCTGGCACGCAGCTTAACGGTTGATTGCTGGCCAAGCCAGTTATGATAGAAAGATTCGTCGGATAAATTCCAGCCGCCGGCTACCGAGGGGAAGTAACCATATTTATTCAGCGGGCCAAAACGCGATGAGCCATCCGCACGGAACGAACCTGTGATAAAGTACTTGCTGGCATAGTTATAGTTCACCCTGCCCAGGTATGATAATAAGGTGTTTACCGATTTACCCGTACCGCTGCCCAGTGTAAAGAAGTTGGCATCACCTGCTCCCTTAGCGGTAATTTCGGGGATATTATCGTTTTGGAAGCCACGGGCCGTAACACTGATCACATCGTTAGTGGTTTGCTGCGCGCTATAACCGGCTAAAAGGTCGATACGGTGTTTGCCAAATTGCTTATTGTAGTTTAGCGTAAACTCGCCCAATTGGTCAACCTGCGAAATAGTTTGCGCCGTAGCCGTAGCAGCGGCGATAGCTTGTGTTGAACCCGGCGGGTTAGCACCGCTGCTTAAATTGGTTGGCAGATAATAGTCGTACTTTTCGTTATAGGTTTGCGCGCCCAGGTTGGCTTTAAAGGTTAAGCCCGGTAAAAGAAGGTAACTGGCGGCGGCATTATAAGTGCTGCGCTGGCCCTTACGGCTAATTTTGGTACGCTCGGCTAAAGCAACCGGGTTTTCGATAGACTGATAACCGTAAGCTGCCGATTGCGCTGCCGCGGCATTGGTAGCCAAACTGCCATCGGCATTGTAAGCCGGGAAATAAGGCATATAAATTAACGCGCCTAAAATAGGCCCGTGGTCAAAACGGCCTTCCTGCACTTCCTGGTTGGCATTTTGGGTGTAGGATACATTGGCACCTATATGCAGGCGCTTGCTCACATCACCATCTACATTAGCCCTGAAATTATAGCGTTTTTGCCCGGTAGTATGGATAATACCATCCTGGTTTTGATAATCGCCGCTTACGTAATAGTGGGTACCGTTTGCACCGCCTGAAAACGACAGGTTATGTTTTTGAAAAAAGGCATTATGGTATAATTCATTCTGCCAATCGGTATTAACAGTTTGGGGGATCAATTGCTGCGATGTGAAATTATATATCTCGGCCGGGATTTGCACACTGCCCGCATTGCCTACATTGGCTACACGTGTGGCGTTATTATCCGAATACATGGCATCGTTCCATGTTTTACCGGCATTTACCCAAAGGTCATGATAGGTATTGTTACGGCCGTCAATCACTAACTGGGCATAGCCATTAGCATCAAGCAGCTTTACTTTATGTGCCAATTGGTTAACACCTGTTTGCACATCGTACTCAAACTTGCCCTTACCATCCTTGCCATGCTTGGTAGTGATCATAACCACACCGCCAGATGCCCTTGAACCATAAATGGCGGCCGAGGCGGCATCTTTTAAAATATCTATCGATTCGATATCTTCCGGATTAAGGAATAGGTCGTTACCAGCCGGGTAGCCATCAATTACATACAGCGGATCGGAACTGGCGTTGAACGAGCCGATACCGCGTACCCTGATCTTGGTACCCTGGTAAGGCGCGCCGCTGGTTTGTGATACCTGTACACCGGCTACCTTGCCAACCAAAGCCTGGCCCAATGTAGGGGCCGACAGGTTCAGTTCGCTGGCTTTTACGCTGGATATAGCGCCGGTAACATCGCTTTTGCGTACCGATTGGTAACCTATGGCCACTACCTCGTTCAGCACATTACTTTGCGGCTTTAACTGGATATTGATAACGTCTTTACTACCTACTACCACCGACTGGCTAAAATAGCCCACAAACGAGAATACCAGGGTAGCGCCCGGCTCGGCAGATACACTGTATTTACCATTAATATCGGTTGTTATACCATTTTTGGTGCCTTTTACCTGTACAGATGCACCGGGTAATGGCTGATTATTTTCATCGGTCACCATACCTGATACTTTTATGGGTGCCGATACGTTTTTAACAGGAACTATTGCATACAGCGGTAGCCATAGGGCCAGCAGCAACAGGGAAATGACATTGAACTTTACATAAAACTTCCTGAAAAGATTATGAGTAATCTTTTTATTCATACTTTTAAAATTGATTGTTAGCAATACGACATGAAAGCTTGCGAGGGCTTGATGTTTATTTGACAATTGACCGGACCGTGTGGATGTTAGCGCATTCACCGGTTCTTGTTTATCGCCGGGGCCGATATTAATTTGCGTTTACATACTACATAGGCTTCCGTTTTTTGAGCGTTAATTAACAGTTGTTAGTAATTTTTCAAAAAAATGGGTGTTTTATATTAAAACATCCCGGTGTTTGGGTAGTGCTTTTGAAATCTTCGCAACAAAACTACAGCCGCTATTTGAAGTGTGTACTATTAATAAGTTAAGTTTGTATTAATGCAAAGCAAAACAGGCCCCCGATTGTCAGGAGCCTGTAATCATTCGATGTTATTTTTTTGTTGAGCTTACCAGGTAGTTTTTGTGAAGCTAACATTATTGCCGCGTGATGATGTTACCGCTATCCCTCGCTCATCATTCCCAATGAAGGAAAAACCCTCCAATTCATCGCCCCTGTCTATGTGGTCAACCTGGCTAATCACCACCTGTTTACCGCTTTCAATTGATTTTTTCAAGTCTACATAAGTGAACCGCCATTGCCGGCCTTCAATTTTATTTTGTATCAGCACCAATACACCTTTATCGGCTACCCATTTCAGGTTTTGCACCCAGGGGGTACAGGTGAATTTTTTATACAGTACGCCCGGCTCGCTGCTTTTTTTGCAGTTCTTTAATTTTTCCGGATCGTAAAGACGCACTTCGTTACCATGGTCGCCATAATCGGCTGTGGCTACATACCATTTATTTTCATATTTAACATATTCGGGCCGTGCGCCTTGTATGCAGGCATCGTCATCAATGGTATTAATGCTGTTGCCATCAAGCGTACCGGTTTTTAACAGGCCTTTCCAGTCAATACAGAATATCTCTGTTTTCCATTTAGTGCCTTCGGGGTTTAGCTTAGTTGAATTACCCATAAAGGTAGGCCCCACACCGTTATAAGCCAGCCCCGTTGGATGATTGATCACATCCTGCCCGTTTTTGGTCAGCTTATACTCCTTGTGCAGATAAACCAGGCTGTCTTTCACCATTTTAAACTCGCGCACCATGCCTACCTCGCGGTCGCCATATAAAAAAATACGGCCATTTTGATACGAGATCCCCTGGCAGGCCCCTAACGAGTCGACAGTAATGGAACGCTCCAGATTCATATCAACACCGGCAAACTTAAATGCCGAAAACAGGATTACGCCAATGGCTAATATAATAATGCTGATCTTTTTCATTTAATAATAACAGGTTAAAAAATACGGTAGATTTTGGTGCAGGCCTATGGATCAAGCGGCTCGTAAGGATTAATCTGCATGGCTTCGGGCACCGGGTAAAACTCTACCTCGGTTTCAGAGAGGTGCTTACCTAATTTATAAGGCACATATTTCAATTCCTTTTCGCAACGGGGCGCCATAGCTATAATGCCGTCTGTTTGCGATTTATCGGTAATTACCAATCCGGGTTTATTAGTGGGGATGCCATACCGGTACATCAGCCTTACTCCGTTACGCATATTGGTAGTGGTATGGCGTGCATGCGGTTCCATAATAATAGCTGCTGCAGGCACATGCAAAACCTGCACCATATAGGTTTTCATTTCTTCGGCCTCGCAAAATTTAGTTTTATAAGGATGCACCTTACCGCCCGATGGCATAATGTAAGGCGCTTTACCATTACGGTATTCCTGCGCGGCCAGGCGGCAGCGTAACATGCCTTCGGCGCTTAGGGCTGTAGCCGGGTCATCCGGGCCGGCACCCGGTATCAGGATAACTGTATAAGGATATTTGCCCCAGTTGGTTGTTTTGATATGATCGGCCGCGGCTTTATTAACTGTCGAGATCATTGGCTCATAACTTGCCGGGTCCTGGCGTTCGTTCATTTGCAGGTACAGCAGCGCAGCCTGCATGGCTGGTTCAAAAAACAGTTTAGCATTTTTAACATCGCCAATTAAAGCCGCGTTGGTATCGTACAACAGTACCTGGTAGCGCCTGTTTTTTGTATTAAAACTAATAGAATCAATTAAGGGATAATTGGGCTTTTTACCATCGGCATATACACTTATTGTATAATTAATACCGGCAGCATCCTGTTCCCAGGCTTTTACCAAAAGTTCGGTTGGTGATACGTTTTTATACAAACTATAAGTATAAGATGGGATGAGTTTTGTGTTAACCAACTGCGCTAAGGCGCTGCCCGGTTTGTATAACTGCCTTAGCTTATCGCTTACCATCTTAATTTCGTCGTCGCTAAATTTTACGCTATTGGTAAAGCAGGCGGCATCCTTACAATCGATAATAGATGAACTTAAATCTGCCAGTTTTTTTTGAGTTAATTTAGCAATGTCAGCGTCGCTTTTCAATTGGGCGCTAACCGTTTTATCCTGCTGCAATAAAGTAAGCAGGTAATAGTTTTTAGCTTGTACCCAATTGCCCCACGGCATCAACTTATAAAATGAATTAACCACCGGCGTTTGCGCGCTGATATGGAAACCGGCAAACACGGCTAAAAGGAAGAGTATATATTTTTTCATACGGGTGATAAATGCATTACAAAAAAGCCGATACAATGTGAATTGCATGTTAAAGTTCTATTATAAATTTAGCTAAACGGAGTATTATTTATGCACTTGCTTTTTATGCAGGTAGTTTAGCATCAATTGTGTCCTATCGGCTTGAATAGCGCTGGCCCCGCGTGCCAGTATCTATTGAACATTCCCGCATGCTTAACCATACTGTTCCGTGCGCATTAGATCAATGAGTGGTGTTGTTGAATAATAATTTCAAATTTTTAAATCAGCAAGTTAGCATGGTCAAAGTGTAACGGAACACCCTGAACTTTTTTCCGGAACCCGGTGATCAATGGCTCCGGAATATCTATTCATGCTGCTTTTTGTTTTTTATGATCTACCTGCGCAAAAATCAAACCTTTAACAAGCCACGGAATCCCCTGGCAGCATAATAAGATTCGGCACCATTATGATAAACAAATACCGTATCGTAACGGCGGTCGCAAAATATAGCCCCGCCACGTTTCCTGATATCGGCAGGTGTTTTTACCCAGCTGGATGTTTTCAGGTCGAAATCTCCAAGCTGTTGCAAACCCCGGTACTGTTCTTCGGTTAAAATATCAATGCCCATATCCGCGGCCATATCTATAGCGTTATTCTGGGGTTTATGCTCTTTCCTGGCCTCCAGTGCTTCGCGGTCGTAACAAAAACTTCTGCGGCCTTTAGGGCTTTCGGCAGCACAATCATAAAAAATGTATTCGCCCGTTTTTTCATCATGGCCAACAACATCGGGTTCGCCGCCGGTTACTTCCATTTCATCCAGCACCCATAGTTTTTCGGCATTGGCTTCCAGCCTGGCTTGCACTTTGGTCCAGTCGATGCCTTTATGGCGGTTGGTGTTTTTCTCAAAACGGGTTTTTAATGTCGCTATTAATTCTTCGCGTTGTTCGGGCAACAATTCCTTTTTACTGCTCATGTTATTCATTTATTAATTAACCGAAAATCTTTCTATCAGCAGGCCTTAAATACCAGGATAACACCGTAAAAATGGCCAGTAAAGCCGGGGCGATGATTTGTACAGAAACATCGCCACTGGCTATGTGCGAAATTACGGCGCCGCTCATCGTGAAAAACAAACCTGCGTACGCCCATTCCTTCAGTAATTTAAATTTAGGGATTAATATGGCAATTATGCCCAATACCTTCCAAACGCCTATAAGCGTAATAAAGTAAGCAGGGTAACCCAGGGGTTTAAAGCCCTGTACCACTCCTTTTACCTGTAAAGCCTGCGCCAGCCCGCCCGAAAAAATACAAAAGGATAAAACTGCCGTAATTATCCAATACCAAACTAACTTTCTTTTTTCCATTTTATAATTATTTTACTTAGTTAATATTTGCTGCAAGCGGTTATGTGCCATGTTGATGCCTTGCTTAAAAGGTAGTTGCAACACCTGGTCGCGTTTAGCAACCGACTCGTATATCACTTGTATTTGGAGTTTGCAGGTACTGCCGGTAAGTTGTTCAAACGTTAACAGCTCCAATTGTACGCCATAAGGCATATTCTCCATTTCAAAGGTCCGCGTGATCTTTTGGTTCGGGATAAACTCATGAATTACCCCATTAGCCCTGAATACCACATTTCCTTTGGCATCGCTTGTTTCAAATTGGTAACTGCCATGCTTTTTATTTTCCAGTTTCAGCATTTTGTTTCCCATCCATTGCTCAATTATTTCGGGCTCGGTATAGGCTTTAAAAAGTAATTCCAATGGCAAATCAAATTCCCTTGTTATCAGCAATTCCTGTTTGCCATCTTCGGCATCTATCTTTGTTTTTAGTTCCATGGTATGCTATTTTTTAGGTTGATAGTTTTTCATAATGCTTTCCAGTTTGTTAAACCTATCGTCCCACATTTTGCGGAATGGTTCAATAAAGTCGGCTACTTCCTTCATATTTTTTGCATTTAGGTGATAGTAAATTTCGCGGCCGGTTTGCTTTTGATCCAATAATTCGCACTCGGTGAGGATTTGCAGGTGTTTTGAAACCGTTGGCCTGGCGGTATCAAAGTTTGCGGCTATTGCGCCCGCTGTCATGGTTTGCGAAGCAACCAGCAGCAGTATGGCCCTTCGGGTTGGGTCGGCAATGGCCTGGAATACATCTCGTCTTAAATTCATCGTGTAGCTATTTGACTACAAATATATGTGTAGCTATTTAACTACGCAAATATTTCTGTAATTTTTTTCACAATATTTTTTGCTTGCGTCGACTGCATCCTCACTCCTTTTTCGCGGGAATATATTTTTTATTAAAATACTTTGAAATGCAAAGTACTTTTACTTAGCTTTGTATTTCAAAGCACTCAACTAATTATAAACGCATGACAGACGAAATACTAACCCATATCAACAACCCCAAACAACTGGAAAAAATGTACCGGACCAACAAGGTAACCTTTAAACGGGCGTTTGATACACTATACCCCGAGCTTAAAGGCAATACACTTGCTGATTATTGGAATGAACGGCTGAATTACGAAAGCGACGAGATTAACTGGGGCACGGGCAACGAATCATTAATGGTAATAGTTGCCGCGCTGGTGGCAGGCCTTATTGCAAAGCTGCCTGCATTTTTACATATCGACGAAGAGTTTTTTTATTCGCGGAATGTAGGGTTTATCATTTTCCCGCTGTTATCGGCTTACTTTGCCTGGAAGAACAAATTATCAACAGGTAAAATCGCGTTTATTGCCGGCGCAACGCTTGCAGGTTTACTGTTCATCAATTTGTTTCCTGACGTTAAAAAAAGCGATACCTTAATTTTATCCTGCGTTCATTTACTCTTATTCCTATGGTCGGTATTAGGTTTTGCCTTTGTTGGCGAAATAAGCAATAACGGGGATAAGCGGCTGAGCTTTTTAAAGTATAACGGCGACCTGGTGGTGATGACGACCCTTATACTGATAGCAGGTGCCATTATGAGCGCGATAACCCTCGGGCTTTTCTCGCTTATCGGTTTTCATATCGAAGAATTTTATTTTAAAAATATCGGCGTTATGGGGCTTGCCGCCGCGCCAATTGTAGGCACTTACCTTACCAGGGCCAATCCGCAATTGGTAGGCAAAGTTTCGCCCGTAATTGCTAAATTATTCAGTCCGCTGGTAATAGTTATGCTGGTGGTTTATCTTATAGCCATCGTTTATTCGGGCAAAAACCCGTATAACAACCGCGAGTTCCTGCTGATTTTTAACGCCTTGTTAATTGGCGTTATAGCCTTAATTTTCTTTTGCGTTGCCGAAACAGCTAAAACAACCGAAAATTACATCCAAACCTGGGTGCTTTTCCTGCTATCTGTAATAACCATAATAGTTAACGGTGTCGCGCTTTCTGCCATTTTGTTCCGCATTTCAGAATGGGGCATCACACCAAACAGGCTTGCGGTTTTGGGTGGTAATGTTTTAATTTTAATCAACCTGCTTTTAGTAACGGCACAACTTTTTAAGGTACTTTCAAAAAAATCCGATATAAGCGGGGTTGGGAAAACCATTGCTTTTTACCTGCCCATTTATTTTGTATGGACAATTATTGTAACCTTTATATTCCCTTTGATATTTGGGTTTAAATAAGCCTGTCGTATAAGATTTTTTTTCTCACGGGCCAGAGACAGTTCCCTTTCGCCCCATTACACTATGCCCTCCCCGGCCCTATCAACAAGCTATTTTTGATAGCTTTTAGTACCCGCTGCTTAGGTAAGGGCTGGGTGAGGCTTTTTTGCTACCTTTGCAGCAAATGACGTGGTCGACAAAAATAAAGCTGAATAAACAATTGCAACGCTCGGTTGCCGATGCGGGCTATACAGCGCCCAGGGAAATACAATTACGCACAATGCCCCGTATCATCGGCGGGCAGGATATTATAGCCGTTGGCCCCGAGGGCTGCGGTAAAACAACAACTTATGTACTATCGGTTTTAAACCGTTTTAGCTACGCGCCCGATGGCGTGCCTTTGGTATTGGTTTTAGTACCCAACCAGGAAGCTGTAGAGGCAGTGATAGATCGCTTTGATACACTGAACCGTAACCGTTCCATCCGTATAGTTGGCCTTTACGCCGCCCCGGGTATTGAAGCCCAGATGGATGCCCTGGCCGATGGTGCCGATATTGTGGTAGCCACGCCAGACAGGGCCCGCGCCATTTACCTGAAGCTTGGCCTTAACCTGAATAAAGTTGAACTACTGGTGGTTGATGATGCCGACGAGATAGTAAAACAAGGCCTGCAATTGCCCGTTGCCGAACTGGCCAACAGCATTACCAAAGCACAACGCCTGGTATTTACCGAGGTTTTGCACGATAAGCTGCATAAAATGATAGATCCGTTTATGAAGCTGCCTGCTATTGTAGAGGTAGAGGAAATAGGCGACACCGTAATGAACCTGCACCCGCAGGTGCTGTACCATGTACCAAACTTTGGCACCAAGTTAAACTTGCTTAACCTGTTTATGCAGGATGATGACTTGTTTACCAAAACCGTAGTGTTTGTAAATACCCGCCAAACGGCCGAAAAGATCTATAAAGACTTGCAACTGTCCGCCAAAAACACGGTGGCCCTGTATAACCCATGGGTACATAGCTGGACCGGTTTCGAATCGGTTAGTGATTTCCGTACGGATGATTTATCGCGGGTGCTGATTGTGGCTAACGAGAACGAGGACGATATTGATATTAACGGTATGCCTTTCCTGCTGCACTTTGATTTGCCGGCTGATAAGGATATCTTTATTAACCGCATGATCTGCACACCATCCGAAACCGGGGATGAAACCCTGTCCATTACCTTTGCTACCGACCTGGAATTAGGTATTATACGCAAAATAGAACAAGCCGGCGGCCAAAAGATCCCCGTTGCCGAACTACCCGATGACCTGGTGATATCGCAGGAAAAAAAGGCTAAGGTTGAAGAAAAACCCGCCGCGCCTAAAGGTGATGAACCAGGCGCGGCCTTCCACGAGAAAAAAGCCAGTAACTCAAAAACATACAATTACAGTTCGGGCACCAAGGCTAAGATGAATATGAAGAAAAAGCACGGGTAAGTCTTAAGGCGTTCCCGCAGGGTCCTTTCGAAGATTTATTTAACCCATAAAACCATAAGGGTCTGCTATTAGAGGGGCATCGCCCCGGCCTATATTTTAGCAACGGATTTCAATCCGTTGATGGATGGAAATGGGTTACGCGAGAGCCGTAGGTTCGGTCCATATAATTATCCCTTAGGATATCGGTCAGATATTTGTCGTTCCGATGGAACTCCGATTTGTTTTATGCATTTCTCAACGGGTTGAAACCCGTTGCTACAAGATGTTTCGTCCGCTATGCGGACTTGCTAATGGTGTATTCATGCAAAACTCAGGCATTTCATTTTATGGATTAAATAAATCTTCGAAAGGACCCTGCGAAAACTTTAACAGTTCCCTCCC
The DNA here is from genome assembly GCA_040389105.1 of Bacteroidota bacterium. Classification (GTDB taxonomy): domain Bacteria; phylum Bacteroidota; class Bacteroidia; order Sphingobacteriales; family Sphingobacteriaceae; genus Mucilaginibacter. Next base: position 49,304 of record JAZKAO010000013.1, on the reverse strand, counting down.
ACGGGGAGGGGGTGCGTAGGCCTGTATTGTGGCAGGGAGGGAATCGCACAGGCTTTGCCCTTTTATAATCATCCCCGCAAAAAGCCCACTACACCTTCAGCCAACCTGTAATACTCATTCGGGGTTTATCAGTTATTAATACCTCGTGTTCCAGTTCGGTACTTTTAAAAAAAACGCTTTTGCCATTCATGGGCGCTATATATTGCAGCCGCTTAGCATGGTGGATGCATAATTCGCCGCCATCCTCGGGCATCCAATCGGTATTCAGGTACATGATCATGGAATAGGCGCGGCTGCCATTGTTCTGAAACTGGTCGATATGTTTTTTGTAGAAATCTCCCTTTTCGTACAAGGTATAGTGGAACTCGTAACCTATTATCCCCGCATAGCAGGTCCGGTTTAAATAGCCCACAAACTGGTCCATCAAATCAAAAAAGTTATTTTCGTGGGTATCATTATGTAAACGATCGAGCCAGTAAATACTATCGCTCCGCACCAATTTGTTATGCACGGTCAGTGTATCGTTGCCTGTACCGGCGGCGCGTAATTGCTTATCGCGAAACAGGGCGGCCAGGTTATCTTTCAGGTTATCGGCCAGGGCAGTGCTTAAAAAATTATCGGCAATACCTACCTGGGTTTCCAGGTAACTATCAATCAAGGTATCGAATGTTTTTTCCAATATGCAGGCTATTTACAGGTGTAAACAGGCCATTTGTGTAAGGTAGTCTTAATAAAGCGCGCCCGCCGCCTATTTTTTATATTTATTTAACACTACATCTCTTCTACATCATATAGCGTGCAGGATAACATTTCTGTTATAATGGCTAATACGGCATACAAATCACGTGGTATTATTTTAATATTTGTAGCCACCACCAATTATGTATAACATACACTTGCTATAATGAACCCTTGCACTAAACCTGTAGTACTAAACCGCTTCACCTTTTTTCTTCTTTTTTTAGGACTTGTACCCGCTGCCTTTTCGCAAGGCAAAACAACTAAGCGCTTAAACCCGCTTACCGAAAATAAAATTACGGCGCTGATAGCCAAAATGACCATCGACGAAAAGGTGGGCCAGTTAAACCAATACAGTGCCGATGGCGATGTAACCGGCCCGGCCACCAATGGCGGCAATAAGTTTCAGGATGTAAAGGATGGTAAAATAGGCTCCCTACTAAATATCCGCGGGGCCGAGCGCACCCGGGTTTGGCAGGAAGCCGCCATGCAATCGCGCTTAAAAATCCCCTTGCTGTTTGGGCTGGATGTGATCCACGGCTACCGGGTTACCTTCCCTATCCCATTGGCAGAAGCCGCCAGCTGGGATTTGGACGCGATTGAGAAATCGGCACGGATAGCCGCTACCGAGGCAGCAGCATCCGGCATCCACTGGACATTTGCGCCCATGGTTGACCTGGCCCGCGACCCACGCTGGGGCCGTGTAATGGAAGGCGCCGGCGAAGACCCTTATTTAGGTTCGTTAATTGCCAGGGCAAGGGTTATTGGTTTCCAGGGTAAAGGGTTGGGTAATACCGACGCGGTAATGGCCTGTGTGAAGCATTTTGCAGCCTATGGCGCCGCTATTGGCGGGCGCGACTATAACAGTGTAGATATGAGCCCGCGTACCTTGTGGGAGTTTTATTTACCGCCGTTTAAAGCAGCGGCCGAGGCTGGCGCGGCTACCTTTATGAACTCGTTTAACGATTTGAATGGTACACCGGCATCGGCCAGTAAATACCTGCAGCACGATATTTTAAAGGGTAAATGGGGCTTTAACGGTTTTGTAGTGAGCGATTGGGGATCCATAGGCGAAATGGTAGCCCATGGTTACGCTGCCGATAGTTACGAAGCCGGGATGCAGGCTATTAACGCCGGTAACGATATGGATATGGAAAGCCGCGCCTATAATAAAAACCTGGCTAAACTGGTAAAGGATGGCAAGGTGAGCATAGCTACGGTTAACGATGCCGTTAGGCGCGTACTGCGCAAAAAGTTTGAAATGGGCTTGTTTGATGATCCGTATAAGTTTAGCAACATAGATCGCGAAAAGCAAACTTTAAACCGGACCGACTTTGCCGATGCCGAACGTGACATGGCCCGTAAAAGTATTGTACTACTGAAAAACCAGGGACAATTATTGCCGCTGTCAAAAAATAAATCTATAGCCGTGATTGGTCCGCTGGCTAAGTCAGAGACTGATATGAAAGGTTTTTGGTCGGTTGACTGGAAAGGTCAGGACCATTCGGTTTCCCTTTTTGAGGGGATGCAGGCCGTGGGCGCTAACTTAACTTATGCCAAGGGTTGCGAAATTGCCGATACCTCCAAAGCTCACTTTGCCGAGGCTGTACAGGCCGCTAAAAATGCAGATGTGGTAGTAATGGCCGTGGGCGAAGCCGCCAACATGAGCGGCGAAGCCAAAAGCCGCTCGGATATCCACCTGCCCGGTGTACAGGAGGATTTGATTAAGGCCATACAGGCCACAGGCAAACCCGTAATTGTGCTGATTATGGCCGGCCGCCCGCTGGTTTTCAATTGGACAGCCGACAATGTACCTGCCATTGTATATACCTGGTGGCTGGGCAACCAGGCCGGTAATGCCATTGCCGATGTGCTGTATGGCAAATACAATCCGGCCGGTAAATTACCTATGACTTTCCCGCAAAGCGTAGGGCAGATCCCCATTTATTACAACTACTTAAACACCGGCCGCCCCGCTAAGGACGACGGCAGATCGAGTTATACTTCGGGTTACCTGGATTTGACCAAGCGCCCGCAATATGCCTTTGGTTATGGTTTAAGCTATACTAAGTTTGAGTATAGTGATTTGAAACTATCCAAAGAAGCCATGAACAAGCAGGATGAGTTAACCGTAAGCTTCACCATTAAAAATACCGGCCAATACGCCGGCGAGGAAGTAGCCCAGTTATACCTGCAGGATGCCGTAGCCCAGCCTGTGCGCCCTGTAAAAGAGTTAAAAGGCTTTAAAAAGCTGATGCTGCAACCTAACGAAATCAAAACCGTATCCTTTGTGATTAATAAAGACAAGCTATCCTTTTATAACGATCAACTGGAGTGGATTACACAACCGGGTAAGTTTAACTTGTTTATCGGCAGCGCGTCGAACGATATCAGGCTGCAAAAAAGCTTTAATTTGATGGATTGATCTATCGCACAAAAAAACAAAACGAGATTGATACCATAATAGCTTTGTGAACTTAGTGCAAAATCTTTGTGCGCTTTGTGGTTAATTTATCGACAAACCAAATTAATCATCCATCGCCATTTAAAACAACAAATCCCCGGTGCTTGCGCACCGGGGATTTTAATATGCCTTATTTTTTAATTATCCCTTTGCCGTAAATAATGGTTTTACGGTATACCAGGCAAGCGCCGGGAAAAACACCATCGGTACTGCTAATCCGGGGAAAAGCTCGGGCATTTGGATATTTAATGGCAGGGATATGGAGATCGGGATCATTACGCAGGCAAACGACGCTATCGAAAACACAAAGTTAAATATGATCTCGCCCGTTTGTTTAAGCCAGCTAACAAGCCCAAAATATAAAAAGGTGGCTACCATACTTATCGCAAAGCTGCCGCCTATCATACTGCCGTAGTTAATGATCTTTGAAAAATCGGCCTCGGTAGCAAAAAAATAAATGCGATTGTAAATAATAGCGGCTATTGCGGCCAATATAGCAGCCGTTACGCCATGAAAAAATACCCTTTTAAACATCCCCCTTATTTTGTAACCGGAACGGTAAGCTCAACTTTAAATTTCGAACCGCCACGCTCAGGCTGGGCAGCATTTACAGCATAATCTACACGGTTTACTTCAATGCTTCCTTTAAAAGTATTACCCTCAAAAGTAAACGGAATAACAACCGGTTTTTGCACACCATGCATGCTTAGGGTACCTGCAGCCTCGTAACCGGTAGCGGTTTTAGTAATAGCCGATGATGTAAAGGTGATGGTAGGGAATTTCTCGGCATCAAACCAGGCATCACTTTTGGCGTGGGTGTTTTTCATGCCATTGCCGGTGTTAATGGTAGCAACATCAATACTTGTTTCAAATTTTGAAGACTTAAGATTGGTGGGATCAAAGCTGATAGTACCTTTCAGGCCTTTAAATTCGCCGTTGGTATCGCCACCGCTAAATTTCACAGCATAAGTGTCGGCAATTTTCCAATCCTGCGATTTAATTGCCGTAAATGCCGATGCGGTTAAAAGTGCCAGCGCGGCAACAGGATAAATTAGTTTTTTCATTGTTTTCGAGTTTTATTTTAAAGTTAAAATTAATTTTAATTGGTTAGTTCGTGTCGCTAAAGTACGTATTAGGGTATATAATTAAAGATTTATGCTTGTAATTTTTTTGGTGTAATTGATCATTCCGTAAGGCCTTACCTTGCAAATAGCTTCAACAAACCTGTATTTAAGGGCTTGGGATAGTCCATTTGGGCACATAGCCGGTTTTATCGCCATAGGTTACTTTATAAAAACCGGGGCCTTTTTCTAACACCAGCACCCGCGCGTGATTAGGGATATTAGCCACTACTGCCGATGTATAACTGGCCAGTTGGTGCAGGTTTACTACACCCGTTTGGTTGGCTTGTATGGTAGCGGTATAACCCTGCACGGGTTGTTTAACAGCAGGTTGTATAGCAATAGCGCCCGGTTGCTGTATCACCACCGGCGGCGGTTGAACCTTGCGGATGGGTACAGGTGTATCGGCCTTAACAGGGATGGGTTGGTTTACTGCCTTTGCAATTTTGGGCGTTACGGCTTTTGTTTTTTTAATGGCGGTGTTAACTGGCACAGTATGCCTTTTTTTATGACGCCCGGGTTTAACAATAGCTGCTATGGGATTAACCGGGACAGTTTTTTTAGCTTTCCCGCCGCTAATGCTTTCAATTACATAATAGCCAAACAGGCCGGTAAATAGTATCAGCGTAAGCATAACCGCCACATTTATATGCCCTATTTTAAAATAGTAAAGCCGCCTTTGATAGTTCTTTTTAAGCGCCCTATCGTACTTACTGCGCTTCAGCGGATCGCTTAAGGTGATGTATGCTTCGGTAATTTCCCCAAAATGGTTATCCAAAAAATAGTCCTGCTGCTGGCCGGCGGGCTGCAGCTTTTGGGCTAACTTACGGTAAGCGTCGTTCAACTCGCCCGGCGTAGCCTTGTTATCCGTTCCCAGGATGTAATAGAAGTCCTTCATGCTTAATCAAATAGCGGGCAATTGCTTATTTGATTATATTTTTTAGTTATAGTTTAATGCAGGTTGACGATCTGTTGCAAAATAATTGACCGGCACGCTTATATGGTTTGCATATACACTTTCCATTTGGCCAATAATTGCGGCTCGGTGGTTTTTAGGGCCGGGTATAACCTGATAGGAATGGAATAAATAAGGCAGCTGCTAAAATAATGGCCTGGGCTTTCATGGTACTAAAATAATAAAAGCCCGCTATTTATAATGCCTCTATTCCGAGCCTTTACTTAATAAAAAATCTTTCAGGCGCACCAGCTTATCGGTATTGATCAGGTCTACACCGCAGGCCAGTAATTGCTTCCAAACCGCCTGGTTATCGGGCGAACCCCACAGGCGTACCTTAGCGCCCGATCGGTGTGCTTGCGCTACGTAATTGCGCAGCCGGTCCTGCTCACGCGTGGGTATCAGGCCCGATCCTTTCCATTTCAACAGTTTAGAGTATTTGCAACTGGCCATGCTGCATATATTTTGGGTGGTATCGGGGTGCAATTTGGTCAGGTCTTCATCAATAAAGGCAAGCCGGTCGGGGTCGGCCAGTAATTGCTGGTAGGGTTGGTGGCCCGAAAGCACAATGCGTACCGGCCCGTTGTGCCAAACGCCATCTTGATAACCTGAAAGGCAATCGCGGTATTTTTCTAATAAGGGCTTTAATAATTCGTAAGTTTTGGCCGCATCCGATTTAATGTCGATCATCAGTGTGAATGTCCCGCCATAGTTCGGGTACATTTCTCCACTATTTTGTTGCAGATGATCGGCCAGTGGTTGCAGGTACAAGCCCTCTAAAGTGCGGTGATGATGGATGGAGGGCAGCACATGGGTTACCACTAAGCGGCCTTTGTGAATATACACATCGGCTTCGATATTGGTATAGCCATTGTCCAGCGCCTCAAATAAGGGGTGTTTATGCTGGTAATCGTTATGCGCGAAAGCGTTTAGCAGGGGTATTTCCTGCGCGGACACATGTAGCCACAAACAGCATAAACATAAAACTGCCGGCAACAGCAACAAACGTTGTATTGGGTTCATTAATAATTTATTAAATAGGGTATTTCAAATATATGACTTACAGATGAAGATTTAATGAGGTAAGGGTATGTTGTTGATAATTAATTGGTAATGCCCTTGTTGAGATGCCACGTGTATCCATATTTTGTTCTATGCCCCCAGTGGGGGCATAGAACAATGCAGCACCGGCAAAATGGATACACGGTAGGTTAAGGTAAGGTGTAAATAATTAGCTTTGCACTATATGAATAAGCCTTCGCTGCCGGCATCGTGCCTTGATTTTATGAAACAACTGAAAGGTAATAACAACCGGGAGTGGTTTGCCTTAAACAAGGATGCTTATTTAAAGGAACTGGCCCCGGTTGAACTATTTGCCGAAGCGCTTTTAAGCGAGCTTAACACGCACGATGTAATTGAAACGCCAAGCGGTAAAAAAAGCCTGCACCGCATTTATCGCGATACCCGGTTCTCTAAAGATAAAACTCCCTTTAAAACCGATTGGAGCGGCGGTTTCCGGCGGGCTACTAAGTACCGGCGCGGTGGGTATTATTACCATTTTGAGCCGGGCAATAGCTTTGTGCTATGCGGTTTTTGGGGGCCAAATGCCGATGACCTGAAACGGATAAGGCAGGATATTGCCTTTGATGCCGCCCCTTTGAAGGCTATCCTTAATGATGCGATTTTTGTAAAAACCTTTGGCACTTTACAGGGTGAGCAGCTAAAAACCAGCCCCAAAGGCTACCAGCCCGATCACGAAGCGATTGACCTGCTGAGGTATAAGCAGTTTTTGGTTACCAGGAGGTTTACAGACGAGGAAATTTTAAGGGCTGATTTTTTTGAACAGGCCTGCCGGGCGTTCAGGCTGATGCGCCCGTTTTTAGATTATATGAGCGAAGCATTAACCACCGATATCAACGGGTTGGAGGTTTGATAGCCATAGCATCGAATGTTGAAGGGATTATCTCCATTGTATCGGATATAGCAATGGGTTTTAAACCCATCGCTATATCCGATATGTAAACTATCGTTTACTCTGCCACATTATCCTCATCATCTTTTGGTTCCCAAAGTTCAATAATGTTCCCTTCCGGATCCAGTACATGGACAAATTTGCCATAATCATATTCGGCAATCTCATCAACAATGGTCACGTTGTCCTTTTTTAACTCTTCAAGCAGCGCAACAAGATTTTCTACCCGGTAATTGATCATAAACGGCTTGGTTGAAGGATCGAAATATTTGCTGTCCTGCGGAAACGTACACCAGGATGTGGACCCTGTTTTCGAAGGATCATCGGCCTGTAGCCACTCAAACGTTGTTCCGTATGTAGTGGCAGGTAATCCAAGGTTTTTGGCATACCATTCGTTCATCGCTTTCGGATTATCCGATTTAAAAAATACGCCGCCAAGGCCCGTTACTTTTTTCATATTTAAACGTGTTGTACAATTAAAAATTGGTATAAAAATGGAAGGAAGTGTTATGCAGATCCTTTCAAGCAATTTCCATCTATTTTTGCACATTACCAAATTTACTGCCGTAACTTATCTGCAATTCATTGGCATTGAAAACATTAAACCGCTAAATCATTTTAAATATGCTTTAGCGGTTTAATACGCAACGGGTTGTCAGTTAGTTTTTAGTCCTGGCGCGATAGCAGTTTCTCTTCATCGGCAGTGCGTGGGGTGCCTTTTTTGTTGGGCAGGCCTTCGCCGGTGGTAATTAAGCTGCGCAGGCTGTTTTGTATGTAGCTGGTCCAGGCACCGTAGCATATATCATAACACTCATAAGCGGGCACTAAACCATGGTGGGTGAAGCATAATTGTGTTTTGCCATCCTTTTCGGATAGTTCAAAACTGATGCTTGTGCCGATCCATTCGGTTTTATCGGTAGTGAACTTAAAAAAGTTCTCCATCACCAGCCAAACCACTTTTTTATCGGGGATAACTTCGGTTAACTTCATTTTGCAGATATGGATATCTTCAAAATGATAATCAAACTCGTCGTTCAGCTTTTCGGTACCGCCCACAATTTCTTCCGACCACCATGCGCTGGGGTTGTTAATGGCATTAAATACCTGGTGCGGTGTTTGATCTACCAGCAGCGTGGTAGTAAAATCCTGGTTATTCATTTTTTTTATTTTTTAGTTAGGTAATTTGTTGTTTAATAGCATTTGTAACTTGTTTAGTTTGGCTGTCCAGAACTCATCAAAGTAAGATAGCCAGGCCTGTAGTTCTTCAAAACCATCTTTTTTCAGTGTGCAATACCGTTCGCGGCCCATATCCTGGATGGAAATAAAGCCCGCGGTTTCCAATATTTTAATGTGTTTGGATACGGCAGGGCGGCTCATCTCAAAATTGTCTGCCAGGCTGTTAATGGTCAGGCTATCGGCCGATAGCAGCATCAGCATCTTCCTTCGGCTTGGGTCGCCAATAACCTGGAAGGTATCAAGCGTTGGTATGGCCATGGGATGCAGCGTTTAAAAGGTTCGCGATTTTGTCGAATTTTTCCAGCCAGCCATGCAGCAAACCGTTGTAAAAGTCAAGGTTTTCTTTTTTGGCGAAACCGCTGTGTTCTAAAAATACTTCCGTGCCTTTATCCTTTGGTTCCAGTTTCCATATCACTACCGATTCCAGCGTGATCTTGCCCTCGCCCGGGCCGCTCTTCCACGAATAGGAAAGTTTTGTAAAGGGATCTACCACTAATACCTTGCAGTAAAAAATGCCGTCGAAATTCAGACTTGGTATCGGGCCCGACCTGAATTGAAAATCATGACCGACGATAGGCTGAAAATCATTTTTCATGAGCCATTGCGCCATTAGTTCAGATTTTGTCAGGTATTCCCAAACCGCCTCGGGCGGATGTGGGAAGAAAAACTGGTGTTTGATAATTTTTGCCATAATGAGTAACTTGTAAGTTACTCAAATATATAAGTAACTTATGAGTTACGCAATTTATTTGTAAAAAAAATAAAATAAAAGATGTAGGCGGCAGTAGTTGATGCTTTTAAGGTGATATTTGGCCACAACGGATATCAGGGCTACACCTGTTATAATTTGTTGTAAAAGCTATTGACACTATATTGCAAGCCCAATAGCCCGTAAAACAATAGGTGAATTAAAAAAGTTTACTGATGGCAAGGCGCTGTTGATTAAGGAAATTGATTAAAAAACAATGATAGAAAAGGACGAATATGTGATCCTAATAGATGAGGATGATGAAGTAATTGGTACGATGGAAAAAATGGAGGCCCATTTAAAAGGCCACCTGCACCGGGCTTTTTCTGTTTTTATTTTTAATACTAAAGGCCAGCTGCTTTTACAGCAAAGGGCCACACATAAATATCATTCGGGGGGCAAGTGGACCAATACCTGCTGCAGCCACCCCCGGCCGGGCGAGGATACCTTTGCCGCGGCTAACAGGCGGCTGGCCGAAGAAATGGGCTTACAGTGTACCCTGCACCCCGTTTTTACGTTTACCTATCGCGCAACTGTTGAAGAAGGACTTATTGAACACGAATACGATCATGTTTTTTTTGGGGTAAGCGATGAATTGCCCGTTACGGATGCGGATGAAGTAGCGGCATATCGTTACCTGGATATGGCCAGTTTAGAACTTGACCTAAAAGCTAAGCCATCGGCATATACCGAGTGGTTAAAGATCTGTTTCGATCGGGTTAAAAACAATTATCACCAGTATTTTAAGGGGCGGTTGCTTAGTTAATATTAGTTTGGGATAAGCCCAGCTAAGCCTCACCCCAATCTCTCTCCTTTGGAGCGTAATAGCCTATGAAAAGACAGAATGCCGAAAAAAGCGTGGGATCGTGCGATTCCCTCCCATAGGGAGGGTGTAGGTCAATGTCATTAAGTTAAGGATAAATCAGCTAACTAAATGAGCCGATTAGTGGTCTGTGAAGACACAGACCACGGGAAGTTTACCCGGTGCCTGTGTCCTCACAGGCACCTTAAAAGCTTAACTTAATGACATTGGGGTGTAGGGAGGGGTTTGGTCGCAATACCATGTCGTATACCCCCCGTCGTTTGTGTCCTCACAAACCACTAATTGCAGGTCTGATTTTAAGGTGCTTGTGGGGACACAAGCACCGGGTAGGTAGATGACATTCCCTTAAATAATGACATTGGGGTGTAGAGAGGGGTTTGGTCGCGATACGATGTCGTATAAACCCCTCCCTGCCACCGCACATCCCATCACACCCCTCCCCATGGGAGGGAACTGTCTTTTGATACGTTATTACCCTTTGGAGAGGAGCTTAAAAACAACATTTTCTGGCTAAAAATCCGGCTTCTACTTTGTCATCTTCACCGGCAAAATATGCCCGTCCTTATCAAAATGCATTTCATCAATACATACTACGCGATGGTTAGCGGCGGTTTCGCCTAAGGGGCGGCGATGGTATACCATATAATATTTATCGTCGCTGGCAGAATGAATGACCGAATGGTGACCGGCACCGGTGGCTACGTTAGGGTCTTGTTCCAGCACGGTAGCCAGGCGTTTAAACGGGCCCAAAGGCGAATCGGACATGGCATAGGCCACTTTATAATCGGGGCCGCCCCAACCGCCTTCGCTCCACATAAAGTAGTAGTGGCCATCTTTTATAAACATGTAAGGGCCCTCTACATAGCCTTGCGGGGTAATCTCTTTGTACAGCGTACCATCGGCAAAGGGTTTAATGCCGCTAAAGTCATCCTTCAACCGCACCACATTGCAGTGTCCCCAGCCGCCGTAGTACATGTAATAGCTGCCATCTTTATCTTTAAACACAAACTGATCTATAGGTTGCGCGCCGTTGGCTATTTCGCTGATCAGCGGTTTACCCAGCAAATCTTTATACGGGCCTTCGGGTTTATTAGCTACAGCTACGCCAATACCACCTACCTCGCCCTGGTGCACATCGTTAGCACCGAAAAACAGGTAATACTTGCTACCCTTTTGCAATACGGCCGGCGCCCACATGGCGCGTTTGGCCCATTTAATAGCCGCGGTATCCACTACGCGGGGGTGCTTTTCCCAGGTCACCAAATCTTTTGATGAAAAGGCATCCAGAAAAACCTGGTCGTTATATTTGGCCGAATAGGTTGGGAACACCCAATAGGTATTGCCGTATTTTATCCCTTCCGGATCGGCATACCAACCGGGGATAATGGGGTTATGCTGGGCGAATGCGCCGATGCTTGCAAGGCTAAAGATAACGCTGAGCAGTTTTTTCATACGATGGATTTGATGTGGGAAAATTAAGGAAAATTTGCGGTATCACCCGCCAGTTCAAACGTCCTCGTTTGAACTGGCGACAGGTATGTACCAAAAAAATGCGCTTCCCTCCTGTTCAGCAAAAAGCGCATCGCCATAAATATCATACCTATTCTACACCGCCCGTTCAAGCGTCCTCGCTTGAACGGGCGACAGACGACAAGCATGTACCAAAAAAATGCGCTTCCTGCCTGTTCAGCAAAAAGCGCATCGCTATAAATATCATACCTATTCTACATCAAAAACACCCGCATCTCGTAAGGCCCCCTATTGCCCACGCTCGACCATGTTTTCATAATATCCCACAGTATTTTACTTAGTTGTTTGTTGGTAGTAGGCTTGCCCTTTTTAGGCGGCACAATGGTATTGGCCGGTACCGATGTATCGGTTACCTTGGTGGCAAACCAGGTCACCCCTTCGTGCGGCAGGGCTACACCCAGTATCATGCCGGGCAAACCGGTAAAGGTTTCGGGGCCGCCGGATACATGGATCTCGTTGGTATAAAAGGCCACCACATATAACGAATCCATAATTACAGCGTTAGCGCGGCGACAAACAAACCCGGCTATTTCGCGGGTTTCGTCGGTTAGCTTCCACTTAATTTTGCGGGTGCTGTCCTTTAGTAAATAATCCTCTTCGTAAACGTTTTTCAGTACGGTTATCGTCCCGGCCGATAAGTCGTTGTACACCGTGTTAAACTGCTTGGCCATAGGGTTATCGTTATTCATTACCTTTTCGTAAACCTCAACCTTGGCAGGTGTGTACAGGGTTTTATCGCCGTTAAAGGTTAGGGTTGCCGGCAGTTTACGGTACTGGTTGGGGGTCATTTTTTTGTACATAGCCAGGCGCTGTATATCAAACTCGTCGGGCTTGGCATTTAACTGGTCTTTGGCCAGGGTATACAGGTTAATGGTTTTTTCAAACTCAATGGTGCCACTGGTGGTAAACTTAGTGTACTGCGCAAATAAAGCAGTACCGGGCAGCAGGCATAATATGGTGATGATGATCTTTTTCATGATGCGATGGTCGGGTTATTTTTTAGCGGTTTCGGTTGTGCCAAATTTTGTAAAGTTCCAGGTAACTGAAAACAGGATGTACCTGCCTATACCCGTATTATTGGTTTGTGTAATGGTGTTGGCGTTAACGTTACGGTACGAGTTAAGGTTTTTGTTCAGCATATCAGTTGCCGTAACCGAAAACATCAGGTTATCATCCTTAAAAAACGATTTAGATAGGCCGGCATTCCATATAGGTATGTATTGCGCCCCAAATGCCTGTGTTTTAGCGGTGTAGTTATAGTTCATATCGGTATTGATAATGAATTTTTTAGGCAGGTAATAAGTTCCGCTGCCATAAGCGCTAAACCCTGCCGCGTTATTATTGGCGGTTGGCTGCAGCGCAAACTCGTTAAACGTATACCGCGGGCCTGCACTGGCATTAAAACTATACTTTTTAGCTACGTATTTAGATATATTAAGCGATGCCGAATACGAATTGGTTTTAGTTTGGTTAAGCGCGTTATTAATATAGCTATAGTTGATATTGCCGTTGGTATTTAAGCTAAGGCCGGTGCTAATACCTAATCCTTTTATTTTGCGGCTGGTTGATATATACGCGCTGTAGTTTACCGGCGTTTTATCGGTAAGGTTAACATACTGTATAGTAGTTTTACCTGTAGCTAAATTGGTTATGGTGCTATTTACAATGGCATTATCGCGCAGCGACACATAGCCCGAAATATAACTATTAGTACCGCTTAAAATTTTAGCGGTGTTGTAGTTTATACTTATACCATGACTAAACGATGGCTTCAAATCGGCATTACCCAGGGTTATGTTCAATGGATCGGTATTTACTTTTACCGGCTGAATTTGATCTATAGTAGGCTGCGAGCTGAAACCATTGTAGTTAACCGAAATTGACTTTTGCAGCGATGGGCGGTATTGAAAATTAGCCTGCGGCAGCCAGTTAAGGTAGCTGCGGCGGAAAGTATTCATGGTGTACTGGTCTACCTGCTTGTAAGCCACGTCCGACGCCTTGGCGCCTAAATTCATGCTGATCTTATTCTTTTTATACCCAAACGAAGCGCCAAACTGGTTGGTGGTTTTCAAAAAAGTATAATCGTTACTATAAACATTATCAAAAATGGTATAAGCACCGCCGGCTGCCTGGTTAAACGATTTACGGTCGGCACTGCTGTTATTAAAGGCCAGGCCATAGTTAAATACCATGGTTGCCCATTTAGATAAAGGTTCGGAATAGGTCATGTTACTATTCAGCACCGAACTGATCACATCCGATGTTTTGTATTGGTTGATGATTTGCGCGCTATCTTTCGCGCCGGTGGTAGTATTGTAAAAATCAACTTCCGAGTTTAAAAAGCCCTTGGTATTGTTCTTACTATAGTTCTCGCTCACGTTCCACGACATGGTGCGGCCCACTTTTTTAAACTTTTTGGTGTAGAAAAAGCTGGCGTTAATTAATTGCTGATCGCCATGGTTATTAATATCGCGGATGTTTTTGTTAATCAGGTTGCCGGTACCGTTTTCGGTAGTGGTTAAATAGTTGTTCAGCACCCTGAAGTTTTTAAACGTAGCATCGGCCCCTACCCGCAGGTTAGATGTGGTATCCAATTTCACCTGGTAGGTAGCATCAAACTTTTGCCTGAAAAAGTAATTTTTAAAATCCTGGCTCGAATTACTGTTAATAATGCCGTTGTTTAGCGTTTGCTGCGTGGTGGTAGTGGTTAACCCGTTCACATCCATCGATCCAAGTTTGTAATTGGTATTGATGCTTTCCTTATCGCCATTCCACTTGCTATCAAAGTGCAGGCCGCCGTTATGCGCCAATGGCTTGCCGCTGCCAAAATAAGTACCATCGTACGAGTCTAACCCATCGCTTGAGCTGCCGAAGATGATGATCCCGCCGCCATCGTCAATCTGTACGTTATTGCCCGCTGTGCCCAGGCTGTTATTATCGGCATAGCCCAAACCCGTTTTGCCGTTATTAGCCGAAGTGCCATAGGCCGAATATTTTTGTTTGGCCTTAAAACGGTTGTAAATGGCCTGCCCCTCGTATAAATTACGGCTGCCCTTACCCGCATCCAGCTTGCCGAATACGCCGTTCTTTTTATCCTCTTTTAATTGGATATTAATGGTTTTGGTACGCTGCCCATCATCTATACCGGTAAAGGTTGCCTGGTCGCTTTTTTTATCAAACAGTTGCACTTTATCTACCATATCGGCGCGCAGGTTTTTGGTAACCAGTGTTGGGTCGTCGCCAAAAAACTCGTCGCCATCTACCAGTACCTTGCTTACGGTTTGGCCGTTGGCGGTTATTTTACCGTCCTTATCTACCTGTATGCCGGGCAATTGCTTCAGCAGGTCTTCTACTTTATCATTGGCTTGTATTACGTAGGCCTTGGCGTTAAACTCGGTGGTATCGCCCTTAATTTTAATGGCGTTAATGGTACCTTTCACCAGCACATCGTGCAGCAAGCGGCTTTTCAGCGGCATATTTACACTGCCAAAATCGTGGGTGGGATGCGCCGAATCAAGCGTAAACTTTTCGGCATAATCGGCATAAGCGGGGTACGATACCAGCAATATAAAATTACCCGGCGGCAAATCGTTCACCGCGAAAGCGCCCTGCTCCTTAGCATACACAAACTTACGGATGATAGAATCCTTTGCGTTTAACACGCATACAGTAGCACCGCTAAGCTTTGCCCTTGATGCGGTATCGGCTACATTACCCTTAATATGATAGGGGCTTTGCGCGAATAAAGAACTGCTGCACAATAACAGCAGGAGGATAAAAGTAAGGTTTAGTCTCATTAGGTTTATTTATGCACCCAAGATAAAACTAAAACCTTAGTAATCAAATTTTATTTAACTTAATTTTCAGTTTGAGCATATAAGCCTAGGTTGAGTCTGGAGTCCTGAGTCTCAAGTCTTAACTCCAGACTTCGGACTCCAGACTTGAGACTTCGGACTCCAGACTTCGGACTTAAGACTCAAAAGCTCAAGACTCCAAATACCCCTTCCCTACCCTAATCATATACATCCCATAGCCCATGGTGGCCAGGGCCATACCCATGCCTAAAATGGCCAGTATGGGTAATGGTAATACCGTATGTTTTAATGTAAGGATAATGGCAACTATGGCTATCAGCGTGGCCCAGGTGGCCAGGTAGTAATCAATACTGCGGTTAAATATTTTGCCCATGGGATAAAAATGCAGGCCAACCACCAGCGCTATAGCCGGCAAAACTAAATCGGTATGATGGAGTTGTATACAAATAAACGCCGCGATGGGGATAGTTATCCCTTCAAGTCCAAAAATGATCCCATACCATATGCCCATTTTTTTGCCCTCGGCTTTATCCTCTTCGGTCATATTTTGGAAACGTTTGGATACAATGAAGAAATAAATACCATATATAACAAATAGCAGGGCCATGCCCATAAACACCATCATTTCTACAATGCGCGCGCCGCCGGTTAGGCTGGCCGATGCCACGCCCGACCACATGGTAGTAAAAAAAGCCATCAGCAGCAGGCCGCCGGCAATACTGCGCATGGCAATTTTAGGGATAGCTATAGGTGTTGCAGGCATGGGGTATGGGGGTTTAAGGGTTTATATGGATAAAGATATAAGTATTATTGTTTAAAGCTTTATGTTGCGATAGTGAATGCTTAATTTTACAGGGCACAAAACGATATGATGGTTAAATTATTTGTCGGTGGTTTCCCGTTGGAGATTACCGAACTGGAACTGGTACAGTGGGTTAGCCCCTACGGTACGGTGGTGACTATAAAAATTGTCCGCGATAAAAAAACGCGGATCTGCAAGGGTTATGCCTTCCTGGAAATGGAAAGCAGGCAGGATGCCGAGCAAGCGATGGAAGCCCTGGATGGCACCACTTTTTTGGGCAGGGATATGCGGGTGAACATTGTAGAGGAACAACCCGAACCGGTGAAGACCAATTATTATAAAGTGTCTAAACCATCGGGATTTATCAAACCCAAGCGGCCACGGAAGATATAATGTATGTTTAATATAACAGATCAAAAAAATACTTAGGTTACCCCGATATGAAAAGAAATACCCTTATCAAAATTGCCGTAGTTGTTGTATTAATTATTGTAGCCTTTGGCTATTACCGCTACTACTTTGTTTTTGGCGATGGCACCAAAGCCGGCACCATGAACTATTTTGTACACAAGGGTTATATTTTTAAAACTTACGAGGGGCGCCTGATCCAAACAGGCATCCGCACACCGGTGCAGGGCGCTGTGCAATCAAACGAGTTTATGTTTTCGGTAACCGACCCTAAGGTGGCGGCCCAACTTAATAAAAATGCCGGCGCTTTTTTAGAACTGCATTATAAAGAATACCTGCACACGCTGCCATGGCGCGGGGTAAGCAATTTTGTGGTAGATAGTGTAATATCAGTAAGGCCAATTAATTAACCGCCCTATTTAAGCGGCAGGCTAAACCAAAAGGTGCTACCCTTTCCCGGTTCGCTTTCCGCCCATATTTTTCCGCTATGGCGATTAATGATATCCTGCGACAGATATAACCCAATGCCCAGGCCGGATATCATGGGGTTAGCATCATCTACCCGGTAAAACCGCGAGAAAATATCCACCAATTGATCATTTGCTATCCCTACACCATCATCTTTTACCCCAACTTTTACCTCCCCCGCTTCCTGTAGCAGGTATAGCTCTATCCTGTCGGTACCGGGTGAGTAGCGGATGGCGTTTGTGAGGAGATTAATAACCACCTGCTCAATGCGGTTTGGGTCGCCGCTGATCAATAATTGATCGATAACTGTATGCAGGTTGATCTGGTATTGATGATTGGAATGCGACAGCAGTTCGATAGCATTATCAATAACCCGGCGGATATCAAACTGCTCAATGGAAAGCTGTAGTTTGCCAGCCTCTATCTTGGATACGTCCAGCAGATCGGAAACCAGCGAGCTTAATTTTTTTACCTGTTGGCGGGCCTTTTCTAAAAATAACTGCGCTTTTTCGTCGGTAACTATATGGCTAAGTATTTGCAAATAGCCGCTAATACTGGTTAGCGGTGTTTTTAATTCATGACTGGCCAGGCCAATAAACTCATCCTTTTTATCATTCAGCGCGCTCACTTGTTCATACAAGCGTGCCCTTTCCTCCTGTAGTGATACTTGCTCGCTAATATCACGCGCTATTTTTGATGCGCCAATAATCCGCCCGTTATCATCAATAATAGGAGAAACCGATACCGAAATAGGGATCAGCCGCCCATCCTTAGCCTGGCGAAAGGTATGAAAGTGGTCTATCCTGTTGCCGCTGGCAATTTCCCCTATAATATAATCCTCTTCATTCAATCGCTCCGGCGGTATAATTATCGAAATATGCTTACCCAGCACTTCGGCTTCGGTATACCCAAACATGCGCTCGGCAGCCTTATTCCAACTGGTAATGATCCCTCCCAGCGTTTTGCTCAGTATGGCATCGTCTGATGTATCTACAATGGCGGCAAGGATCCCTCGTCTTTCGGCAGCCCTTTTTTGTTCAGAAATATCACGCGCTATCTTTGATGCGCCAACAACAACACCGGCGCTATCAATAATGGGTGTTACGGAAAGTGATATCGTCACCAGGTTGCCGTCCTTAGCCACCCTGACGGTCTCAAAATGATCAATCGCCCTTCCTTGTGCTATTTGACTAATAATATAGGTTTCTTCCTCCAAACGGTCAGCCGGGATGATGAGCGAAATATGCCGACCGATAACTTCCGTTTCACTGTAGCCAAACATCCTTTCGGCAGCCGGATTCCAACTGGTAATTATTCCGTCGAGCGTTTTACTGATAATGGTATCGTCGGATGTGGCGATGATAGCGGCCAGCATCGCGTTTTTTTGATCGGTAAGTGGTATGGCCGCCTGCGTAGGCAACAGGTTGCCCTTGCTTTTGTTCATCTATGCTAAATAACCAATAATATTCTAATTTGTTGTAAATATATTAAGGGCTATATACCGGGTAAATAAAATACACCTATTTAATAGTTGTTTTTATATCCATATTACCCATATAAAAATCTATTGGTGCAGTATAACAGGCAGTCGTTATCAATCCCAGGCAAAAAAACTTAATTGCTCTTCCTTACAATACCTCTACATGGTTAATAATAAATTTGGCTACCTGCTCCTGCTCGGCAATAGTTAGGTTTTCCCCGTCATATATCCAGTAGCCTTGCCTGTCAAATAGTATTTTACCTAAATAATCAGGCTGGTCATCATAGGCCGTATACAACAGGTAAGTTAACACCGCCTGCCCGTCGGTACTATCAGGCACAATGCGCACCACCTCGTCCGGGCCGTATTTTCGTTTTAGCCAGGCTTTCGCTTCGGTTGCCAAATAAGTTTGATTGGTCATTTCACCCTCCTGTATTTTTTTCAAATATAATAAAATACTAAAATAATTAGCATTTTATTATATGATACATTGTGCTGCCAAAATACAATTGCCCAATACCGGAAACGGTAGATATTTTTTGTGGAACTGCCAACAGGTTGATACGGTTAGTAAAGCAGTTGGACTTATAGTTTCCGTGCATGGATTCGAACCACGACTAACAGAGTCAGAGTCTGTTGTGCTACCGTTACACCACACGGAAATATGCGGCTACAAATCTAATCATTTTCCCGCTAAAACCGAACCACCGTTATAATGATGACCGCTTGTTTACATTGAAGCCTTTGATGCCCCCGCAGGGTATCTCGGAGAGGACGCAAAATTTATAGTCCCCTCCCATAGGGAGGGGTGCGGCTGATGGTGCGGTGGCAGGGAGGGGTTTCTGCGCTTGATGAAACCCCTCCCTACACCCCAATGTCATTAAGTTAAGGGATAAATCAGCTAACTAAATGAGCCGATTAGTGGTCTGTGAAGACACAGACCACGGGAAGTTTACCCGGTGCCTGTGTCCTCACAGGCGCCTTAAAAGCTTAACTTAATGACATTGCCCTACACCCTCCCTATGGGAGGGAATCGCACAATCCCAACTCTTTTCCTAATCTTCCAAACACCGGTGGTGACAACGCCAGCAGGGGCTTAAAAGAAGTCGCCCCCTTCGGGGGAGATTTAGAGGGGGTATCCCACCATCGCCTTGATCACCCCGTTAGCCGGATCAAGCCAGCTTTCAAACTGGTCTTTTACGTCATCGAAAGCTACGCGATGGGTAATGTAATTGGTAGGGTCTACCAAACCTTTTTTCATGCTGGCTATTACGTGTTCAAAATCGGCACGGGTGGCGTTGCGGCTGCTCATCAGGGTAGCCTCGCGCTTATGAAACTCGGGGTGGCTAATGCTGATCTCGGCCTTTTGCAGCCCCACCAGCACATACCTGGCCCCATGCGCCATATACTGAAAACCGTTATTGATAGCCCGCAGACTGCCCGTACAATCTATCACAACCGTAGGCATATCGCCATTAGTTATTTGGCTAAGTTTGGCCATCACATCATCGGTAGTAACGTTGATGATATGATCTACCTTTAGTTTATCCTTACAAAAAGCCAGGCGGCCTTCGTTCATATCCATGGCTATTACCTTGCCGCCGGCTATGCGGGCAAACTCCATAGTGCCTAAGCCAATGGGGCCCGCGCCTATCACCAATACAAACTCGCCAGGTTGTACGCCCGCGCGGCGCACACCATGCGCCCCAATAGCCAATGGCTCTACCAGTGCCAGTTCATCGTAACTTAAACCCTCGCCATGCACTAACGCATAGCTGGGTACAGCTAAATATTGCACCATGCCGCCATCCACATGTACGCCGCAAACTTTTATGCTGGCGCAGCAATTGGGCTTACCGCTGCGGCAGGCTATGCAGGTACCGCAGTTAAAGTAAGGGATAAAAGTAACGGCCTCGCCCTTAGCAAAACCTTCGGCACCGTTTGGCTCAACCAAATCGCCCGATAACTCGTGCCCTAAGATCCTGGGATAACTAAAAAAGGGCTGCGTACCTTCGTACGCGTGCAGGTCGGTACCGCAAATGCCTATCCGTTTTATTTGGATCAACGATTCGCCCGCTTGTGCAACCGGCGCTTCCTTTTCGCCGTACTCCAATTTTCCCGGCTCTTCGCAAACTAATATCTTCATGGTATTTATTTATCGCTTACAAATAAGCGTATCCTTTATCAATCAATCCCCCGGCCTTCATATCCGCCCAAAAACCGGCGGGTATATTTACGTTGGCCATATCCACATTGCCCTTTACACGGGCGGCATTGGTGGTATTTAACGCTATGCTTGTTACCCCCGGCGCGCGTAAACCAAAAGCCACACAGGCCTCGGCTGGTTTAATGCCGTGCTTATTGCACAAGCCAAAAAACTTATCGCGCCATTGATATAAACCGGCATTGGCTACCTTATCCATTTGCCTGTAATTATACACATCCGACCCTATCAAAAAACCCGCGTTAAACACGGCCGAATTAATAATTGCCACGCCCCTGCTCTCCAATTCGGCCATAAAGGCTACCAAATCGGCCGGGTGACTATGTACGGTCATACTATTGGCAATCATCACCCAGTCCAGCGCTACATCGCGCGTAATGCGCTCAATAATACGCCAATCTTTCGATCCTACCCCTATGCCCTTTACCTTGCCTTGCGCTTTCAATTCGGCCAGGGCGCGGTAGGCTTCCAGCACATCGCGGTAACGCTGCTCACGCCCTTGCTCATCCGCGGCGGCGGCCAGGTATTCGTCCGGGTCGTGTACCGATACCAGTTCGGCCCGGTAACCGTTCAGCAATTGGTTGCCCTGATGGTAACATTCCAAAATACCATCGTAGCTAATCTTCTGCACGGCATCGTGCTTCAGGTTTATCCACACACCGGGTTCAAAGGTAGGCTCGGGGGTTTTTAATTCCGTCCTAAGCCATCCCAGTTTGTTGCTAATTAATACTTCATCGGGTTTAACCCCTAATGCGGCCAGGCATTTCCCTAATGCCTCCAGTGCCAAACCGGCCCCATACTTCCCCGCCGAATCGAACACTACGGGTTTAGCGGAATGGGCTATACATTGTTGCACAATATCGCGCTTGGCATTATCACTAAGCGCCACAAACAAATTGCCCAGGCCGCTGGTGCCGAAGATCACTTTGGGCAGTATTACGTTTTGCATATTTTATATCCGGGTGTATAATCTCTTCCAAAATTAGTGAAATATGTCATTAATACAGTTAATAAAATACAGTTAAATGATGACTAATAGGTATGCTTTACTTCGGTATATGCTGTCAATTGCCTAATTCTGATATATTTGTGAGATCGAAACTTTGGCCTAAACAGCCCTGATCAGTATGTTGGTGTATCATGTATAAAATGCGGGCGCTTTTATTGTTGATGTTGTGCAGTTGCGCCGCGCGGGTATGGGCGCAGGCGCCTAATATCCGCTATGTTACCCCTCAGGCTTATACGGTAAATACAGGCATTACATCTTTAACCCCTACCAATAACGGCGGCCCCATGGCCTCGCGGGTATACGGGCAGGTAAGTACATTTGCAGGCGGGCGGGCATCTGTTAGCTACGACAGCCAGGGTACTGATGCGGGTTTTAACCATCCATCGGGGATAGTTACAGATGCGGCCAGTAATATTTATGTGAGCGATTATGGAAGCGGGGCTATCAGAAAAATAACGCCCACTGCTGTTGTAACCACTATAACCAACATTAATTCACCCTCCGGGATAGCCGCCGATACCCAGGGAAACCTATTTGTAACCAGTTTTGATGGCAATAAGATTTATAAAATATCCCCGGGTGGCCTTGTATCTGTGTTTGCCGGCAATGGCAATGCCGGCTTTAATGATGGCCCCGGCATAACTGCCCAGTTTTCGGGCCCCGGAGGTATAACCGCTGATGCATCCGGTAATTTATACGTAGCCGACCAGGTTAATAATAAGGTCAGGAAAATTACATCATTAGGGGTGGTGAGTACACTTGCAGGTAGCGGCAGTGCCGGGGCAAATGATGGTAGCGGCCCTATAGCCACTTTTAATAACCCCGATGGTTTAGCAATAGATAACCAGGGGAATATTTATGTTGCCGATACTAAAAACAATATCATACGTAAAATTACACCAACCGGGGCAGTAAGTACCTTTGCAGGGAGCAGTACGGCAGGGCGGGCGGATGGCATTGGTACAGCGGCCGGTTTTAACTATCCAACCGGTATTACTATTGATGTTTCGGGTAATTTATATGTAGCCGATTATAAAAATTACCTGATCAGGAAAATAACCCCTACCGGGATAGTAACTACAATAGCGGGCAATATTACCGCGGCTAGTAATGATGGTGTTGGCACTGCGGCAAGTTTTAATGCCCCCATTAATTTAGTTTTTGATATAGCAGGCAACCTTTATGTAGCCGATTTTATAAGTAATATTATCCGCAAGGTTACACTAACCAGCTATGCTATTGATAAGCCCTTACCCGCCGGCCTGACTTTCGACACGGCTACCGGCACTATCAGCGGTACGCCGACAGCAACATCGCCGCTGACAGATTATACCGTTACCGCATATAATGTAAGTGGCAGCAGCAGTTTTACGTTAAAAATTAAGGTAGATGATATAAGTACACCGGTAACCCCACCCATTGCCCCGCCGATAATAGCTTACCCCAGCCCCACCTATACCTTTTACCCCGGCTATAAAATAAAGAACCTGCCCCTTGGCAACAGCGGCGGCGCGGTGCCGGCTATTGAGTATGGCCGGGTAACTACTATCCCTATCAATTACCCTAACTTCCACGCCAGGAAAGGCATAACCCTTGATGCAGCGGGCAATATTTATACCACCGATGAGGTTGACAATGTAATATATAAAATTACACAGGCAGGCGGCTTAAGCATATTTGCAGGTATTGCCGGAAACGCTAACACGGCCGATGGTACGGGGACAAGTGCAACCTTTAGCCACCCCGCTTTTTTAACAACAGATGCAAGCGGCGATATGTATGAAACCGAAGGCAATATTGTCCGCAAAATTACACCGCAGGCTGTTGTAACCACTATTGCCGGCAGCGGTGGTGCCGGCAAACAGGATGGCCTTGGCACCGCCGCTATACTTTATACCACCTTAGGGTTAGATAAAAACCGCTTAACGGGCGACCTTTATGTGGTAGATGCAGGCAATAACGGCGCCAGGAAAATCACACCTGCCGGGCTGGTTAGCACCTTTGCCCCACCGGGCTTTGCCGGGCCTACCGGTTTAGCAATTGATGCTGCCGGCAATGTTTTTGTAGCCGAAACCGCCAACAGGCGCATTAAAAAAGCTACCCCGGCCGGCACCATCAGTATTTTTGCCGGCAGCGGCGCACGTGGAAATACCGATGGGCAGGGTACGGCAGCAAGTTTTAGCGATAATATAGGCGGGATAGCTATTGACCAATTGGATAATATTTACGTAGCCGATGCGGGCAATAACCTCATCCGTAAAATTACCTCGCCGGGCTTAGTAAGCACCCTGGCCGGTAATGCAAAAGGATCGGCCGATGGCATTGGCGCGGCGGCCAGTTTTGATAACCCCTACGGGATAACATCAGACAGGGCCGGCTTTGTTTACATAACCGACCAAAATCATAACCTCATCCGCAAAATTTCGGTTTACGGCTATACCATTGATAAGCCCCTGCCCGAGGGTTTAAACTTTGATGGCACCACCGGCCTCATCAGCGGCATCCCAAAAGCGGGCATAACCGTACCGGCTACCGTTTATACCATAACCGGTTATAATGGCGGTGGCGTAGGCACAACGCAACTCACCATTAGGGTTGATGCTTTGCCGGCATCGTTTATTCCACCACCAAGCATCAGTTATACACCCCAACGCAAAACATTTTATTTAAATATGCCCATTGCAGCGCCGTATTACGCGCCGGCAAATGCAGGCGGGCCTGTCCCCGCCACCATTTATAGCGATGTGACTACCATAACCGATGTGGCTAATCCCCCTGCCGGCGTTTTTAATACCCCGGTAAGCGTAGCAGTTGATATTAACAATAATATTTACGTAGCCGATAATGGCGCCAGCCAGGTTAAAAAGATTGTCCGCAATAGTACAATTACGCCTAATACGTATACCATTACTACCCTGTCGGCGGTTTTTACCCACCCTACCGCTGTTGCTACCGATGCCGCTGGCAATGTTTATGTGGCCGACCAAAATGGCGCTATGATACGCCGGATTGATCCGGACGGCACTACCATTAACACTTATGCAGGCACAAGCACGGCCGGCTACCAGGATGGCCCTGCCGTATCGGCGCAGTTTAACCAAATTAGCGGTATGGCTACCGACATGACGGGCAATTTATACATAGCCGATATGGGCAACGGGATGATCCGTAAGGTTACACAAGCCGGCAACGTAAGCACGCTGCTCACGGGGCTAAACAAGCCTACCAACCTAACTTTAGATGCATCGGCCAATATCTATTTTACCGAGTACGGCACGCATAAGATCAGATTTTTGAATGTAACCACTTTCAAAATAACCGATTATACCGGGACAGGATCGCCCGGTAATACAGACGGGCAAAAGGCCTATGCCAGCTTTAACGGCCCCTACGGCCTGGCGTATGACCCTACCGGGAACATTTATATATCCGATGAAAAAAATTATAGCGTAAGGCGATCAGACATTAACGACGGCACAGTAGTGATAATGGCCGGTAATAATACCGACGGTACCGAAGATGGCGTGTATACTGCCGCCAGGTTCACCAAACCGGGCACTATTGTGTTCGACCATTTAGGTAACCTGATCCTGACCGACGGTAGCCGCATCCGCAATATCAAGGCCACGGGTTATACTATTAGCGGCGGATCGGGGAAACTGCCGGTGGGCTTAGACTTTGACCCTAAAACGGGGATATTTAGCGGCAAGCCCTCCCAATTGTGGAGCCCGACAGATTATATGATCACTGCTTATAACGAGGGGGGCAGTAGTAACGCTTACCCCATAAATATCGAGGTTGTGCCTTTGGTATTTAATTTCCCACCGCTACCACCCAAAACAGTTTGCGATATTGGCGGCCCTGATATTGACCCGGGTGCTACTACAGTGTTAGGAACGATTACTTATAGCAGCGATAACCTTGCCGTTGCCACTATAGTAAACGGTAAAATACATTTAGTTGGCGTTGGGCAGGCTACCATCACTGCTGCTAATGGGATTGATCAGCCATTATCTCAAAAATTAACGGTAGCCAAACCCAATATAACTGTCACTATTACCCAAACAAATAACAACACCTGCGAGGATACTAAAACCGATTTTACAGCCGGTTATAGCATCGATGTGCCAAATGTGGTTGCTACATATACTTATGCCTGGCAGGTGAATGGTGTGGATATGCCTATTAATAGTGCTACGTTCAGCAGCACAACATTAAAAAACCGCGATAAGGTTACTTGTACAATAAGCGCTTGCTTTGGTTCGGGTTCTAAAGATTTAATTGCTTCCCTCACCCCTATCAGGTCTTTTACATCAATTATCCGGGCATCGGTTACCGGGGGCGTTTGCCCGGGCACACCGCTTACTTATACCGTGCTGCCATTAAACAGTGTACAACAATCGGGCTACCAATGGCAGGTGAACGGGAAAAACGTTGGCAGCAATAACCCCGAATTTACCAGTACCGCCCTAAAAAACGGCGACCAGATAACCTGCATTGTATCATCCATCAGCGCCTGCCTCAGTAATACCACAGCTACATCAAACGCGTTAACGGTAGAGATACTGCCCGATGGCGATTGTGTAATTAAAGTACCCAATGCCTTTACCCCCAATGGCGATGGTTATAACGATACCTGGAACTTTAACCTGCCCGCGGCGGTCAACTTTAAAGTGACATCGGTAAAGGTTTACAGTCGCGGGGGTACGCTGGTTTACCAATCCGCCGGTTACGATAAACCCTGGGATGGCACCATGAACGGCAAGCGCCTGCCGGTATCCACCTATTACTACATCATCGATTCGGAAGACCGGAAGCGGGTAACGGGTAATGTGACGATTATCAGGTAGATAGGGATATCGCCTTAAAAAAGGGGGCTGCGATGCAGCCATTGAGATGCTATTGACGATGCTATAAACAGGCAGTTCCTCCGGAACTATATGCCTTTTTAATCGGAACTCCAGCGGAGTTACCTGTTTATAGCGAAACCATCCATATAAATGGCTCCGTAGGTGCCCCCTTATAACCGTTGAGGTTAAAAAGCCGTTTCCCTGGTCAGTCAGGTCAAACATTTGGATATCAGCCCGATTTTTTGTATATTGTAGCAAGCCGCCTGCGCCTGCAAAGCCCCATTATACGATGTTACCCAATGTTAAAATAGTACTTGACAACAAAAAAACATCACTTAGTGTATAAATCAGGGTAAAACAAGCCTTAAAATTGAGGATATTAGGCTATTTTAGCATCAAAAGCAGGCCCGGCGAAGTTCTTTAAAATGATAAGGTATTGATATCGTATCAGTTAACGTAAACGATAAGCATATCCAATAAATACCGGCCTAAATATTTCAAAAAAAATCCTGATGATTACATTCTACAATGGCAGCCGGGTAATAAAAATAGCAAACATCAAAAACTGAAAACACAGGCCGGCTGTATAATAAATTGATATGAAGATCTACCAGCAAACTATCCGGCTGCGGCAGCGTAGCCGGGGCTTCCACCTCATCACTAACGAAGTGGCCCATGCCCTGCCCCAAATAGCCGAACTGCAAACCGGCATTTGCCAGGTGTTTATCCAGCATACCTCGGCATCGCTCACCATTAACGAAAACGCCGACCCAACCGTTAGGCAGGATTTTGAGATGTACTTCAACAAAGCCGTCCCCGAAAACGACCCCGACTACCGCCACGACGACGAAGGCCCCGACGATATGCCCGCCCACCTGAAAGCCGCCATGCTGGGGAGTTCGGTTACCATACCCATTACCAACGGCCGGCTGGCCTTAGGCACCTGGCAAGGCATTTACCTGTGCGAACACCGCAACCACGGCGAAGCGCGCAGGTTGGTAATAACCGCATGGGGAATTTAATGTGCAGATGCGGGGATGTGCAGATATGCAGATATCCAAATGTGAAGGTGTGCAAATGAAAAAACTTTGTGGCCTTTGTGGATTCTCCTTTGTGAACTTTGTGGTTAAATTGCCACAACAATAAATCACCACCACACTCAAAAGACTAAGATTTTTGTTACATCCCTAAAGGTTTCAGATGGTTTATTATCTTCGCCATGCAACATGAATAACCCGACTAAAATATACCCCTGCCTGCTTTTACTGGCAGCTTGCATAGCCATCAGCGCCTGCCGGCAGCCCCCCAAACCACCCGCCGAAAAACCGCGGGCATCCTTTAAAAGTGTACGTGGCATTGGTTTTACCGAAGTTAGGCGTTGTTTTGGGAACGGCTATTCGTTTAACAATAAGGGCTACTCGCTCGAGCCAAACTGGCGGCTCTCTTTCCCGTCGGACGATTCGGTGAACATTTATAACCCCAAGCGCAAGCGTTTTGTAAACGCCCCGCTGCTGTTCGATCACGATTCAGTTTTTAATATTGCCTGGGCCTATTTGCGCTTAAAAAAACTGACTAAGGATAGTATCAAGTTCCAGGTGCTAAGGGTAAACGGCCGGGTGATAGACAACGATGGATCGGATGTATACATGACCCTTTACGCTAACGATTACATTAAAAACGTACTGCATAAAGATCCGCTGAACCTGCCCGCTGCCAACCGCCGCGATACCCTGCTGATTAAAAAACTAACCGAGCAGGCCCGGCTTGATCCGCACAAGGCTTTCGCCGCCCGGCAGATAGCGCGACTGATCAGCAAAACGCCGTTGGTTAAAGTAGAAACGATAGTGAACGACGACCGCTCCGATACCGATACCGACGGCCCGCCAATTGATTACCTATCGCCCGAGTATCATATTACCATCAGCAAGGCTTATGATGATTTTAGCTATTACTTTACCATTTATGTGGACGAGAACGGCCAGATTAGCTTCGGCAAACCGATGACACCGTTGATGCCGCCATTTTCGGAAACCTATCCACGCATTATGAAAGCCATTACCAACGGTTATCTGAAGGCCTACCTGAAGATCATCCCCGGCACCACCCTGGGCATTGCCCATACCAGCGAGGTTATTGTTTTTGTGAAAGGGACGAAAAGCTAAACAGCACATCAAAATCCAAATAAATCGGATAGCTTTGTGTTAGTCTATCCGTATACCTATATGCTTTTTGATAAAGATTTTAAGCTTGATGTAACATCCGAAATTGGTGCCTTGCGCACCCTGTTGATCCATAGTCCCGATAGCGGGTTGGGCAAAGTGGTGCCCAGCAAAGCGCAGGACTGGCTATTTGAGGATATTGTGCATCTGGATACCATGCGCAAAAACGAGTACGATTACTACGTTAAGCTGCTGATGTATTTCCTTGATCCCGACAAGATAAAGGGTAAACTGGACGAGATCAACTCCCGCGCCAGCGAACGTGCCTTTTTTAAACCCGATAACGCCGGCTTCCATGCATCAACCCGGGTAATTGAACTGCAAACCTTGCTGGCCGATATTTTAGAGGATACAGGCATTTGCGAAAAGCTGGTAGCTTCGGTTTGCGCAATAGAGGGTTGCAATTACCGCCTGCAGCAAAAGCTGGTAGCCACCCCGCCTATCGAACTGGCCAAGATCTTTATTTCGGGCGCGATAACGGACGACGAGATGATCTTCGCCCCCATCCCCAACCTTATCTTTTCGCGGGATATTGGCATTGTGATTAACAAACATATCCTTATTAATAAACCGGCTAAAAAGGCCCGCTCGCGCGAAACTTTGCTGGTGCGGTACATCTTTTTTAACCACCCGCTATTTGCCGCTTATTGCGATAATATACTGGAGATCCCCGAAACGGTGCAGCATTTCCTGCGCCCAGGCGAGGACAGCGACGGCAAAACCACGCTGGAAGGCGGCGACGTTATGGTGGTAAGCCCCAACCATGTCATCATCGGTTGCAGCGAACGGACATCGGTAAGCGGTGCTAACGAGGCTATTAAATTACTTTTTGAAAACAAGGTAGTGAGCAAGGTGACCATTGTAAAGATCCCCCACAAGCGCGATTATATGCATATCGATACCGTTTTTACGCAAGTGAAGCGCAATATGTGGGTATTGTTAGGGTCGCTGGGGCGGATGGATATTGATGTGGAAACCGCCGAGCCCATTGCCTGGTTTGGCGATAAAAAATCGAAGGAAAAAACCGAGATTCTGCAATTTGAGGCCGGCAAGCCATCGCCAAAAAGTTTTAGCTGTATTGAGGATTTGCTGAATGATATCAGTCAGAATGATTTAAAAAGCACCGAACCAACTAAATTCATTTACTCGGGCAATGGTGTTTTCCCTTACGATTCGCGCGAGCAGTGGACAGACTCCTGCAACCTGTTGGCCGTACGCGAGGGCGTGGTACTGGGTTATGATCGCAATACCAAAACCGTAGAGGCCTTTAAAAAGAATGGATTTAAAGCCATAAAGGTAGCCGACCTGCTCCAAAAATTCGAGCGAGATGAACTGGATCCGCAAACGATGAAAGATACGCTGGTGCTAATGCCCTCGGCCGAGCTATCAAGGGCGAGGGGTGGTTTCCATTGTATGAGTATGCCGGTACTGCGGGAAAAGATTAGTTGAGCGTCAAGAGTCAAACATACAAAATCGGGAGAGGAATATCCATCCTATCCTGATTCTTGCATCTATCTTCCTGACTCTCTTCACCAACATTAAAACTTTTACGGGGATTAACGGTTATACTATTACAAAACAATTAACCCCATGAAAAAAATAACCACCCTATTTGTAGCGCTGATGTGCTGCATTAGCTTTGCCTTTGCGCAAACCAAAACCGAAGTAGTTAAAAACGAAACTAAAACTAAAAAAACAAGTACCCTTCCGCAAAAAGTACACAATGTATTTAGCAAGAAGAAAAAATATAATGGTACAAAAACCAAGCATGTTGTAAAAACCGCCAAGGTTAAAACCAAATAATACCCAAAGCGGCATTTCCCGGAAATGGTTAATCACCGTTTCCGGGATTTTTTTGCCTGCTATTTTGTAGTTTTGAATAGCTGCTTATTCCAAAATCAATCATTCAAAACTCCATAAATCGATAATTATATGCACACCTCCCAATTATCCAAAGCCGAAACATTCCGCGCCCTGCACCAGCGTAGCGGCATTTTTTTGATCCCTAATCCATGGGATACCGGATCGGCAAAAATATTGGAATGCCTGGGTTTTGAGGCATTAACTACCACCAGCGCCGGCCTGGCGTATTCGCTGGCTAAGCCCGATGGCGAAGGTTTGGTTACCCGTAATGAAACTATGGAGAACGCCCGCGCCATTTGCGCGGCAACTCATTTACCCGTTGCCGCCGATTTGGAAAACGGCTATGGCGATGCGCCCGAAACCTGTGCCGAAACAATTTTATTAGCTGCAAAAGCCGGACTGGTAGGCGGCTCGATTGAGGATGCCACAGGCAA
Source organism: Bacteroidota bacterium (assembly GCA_040389105.1). GTDB lineage: Bacteria > Bacteroidota > Bacteroidia > Sphingobacteriales > Sphingobacteriaceae > Mucilaginibacter. The sequence continues at coordinate 18,145 of JAZKAO010000013.1, read as the reverse complement.
GGCCAATGACCCCATTTATGACTTTGACTTATCCGTTGCCCGTGTTAAGGCCGCTGTTGCAGCCGCCCGCAGCCTGCCGTTTCACTTCACTTTAACCGCCAGGGCCGAAAACCTGATCCATGGCCGGCCTGACCTGCCCGATACTATCCGCCGCCTGCAAGCTTATGCTGAAGCCGGTGCTGATGTGCTATTTGCCCCCGGGCTGAAAACGCGTGAGGAGATTGAAGCCGTGTTAAAAGCTGTAGCACCAAAACCGGTTAACGTGGTTATCGGGCTGGGCAGTTCGGCACTTTCGGTTAGCGATATGGCAGCGCTGGGCGTAAAACGCATCAGCTTGGGCTCGGCATTGGCACGGGCAGCTTATGGCAGTTTTATTAATGCGGCTAATGAAATTAAGGATAAGGGTACATTTGGTTTTACTGCTGATGCTATTCCGTATGCAGAGATTGCCAGGTTCTTTAAATAGGCAGTTGGTCATCCTATTCTTATGCTCTTACGCAAAACTCAATAGGCAATCCTTATCTTAGGCCCCGCCATGAATAAACTTCGCACGCTTATTTTGTTTTTTATTTGTTTTGCAACGGCTAATAGCCACGCACAACAATCCCCGGTTACCACACTGGATGATATCCGCATCCAATGCCGTAAACTGCTATTATCCGATACCGCCTATGCCACCGAGCAAAGCTTTAGGTTAACTGATGATGTTAAATACAATACCGATGCCGCCGGCTATTTTAAGGCCCTAACCCCAGACGGGACTTGGAAGGATTTGAACTATAGTTTAGACAGCCCAAGCTCCTGGCCGCCATGCTGGCACCTGTACCGCCTGATGCTGCTTTGCCGCGAATATTATAAAAACAATAACCCGCAATACCTGGCCGCCATACACAAGGCCCTTGGCTTTTATATTAAAAACGATTTCAAATGCAGCAACTGGTGGCAAAACGAAATTAATGTACCCTATTGCTACAGCAGTTTGATGCTAATGCTGGATAAGGATGCCACACCAGCCGAAATTGCTTATCTGAACAATGTACAGGTTGGCCGCGCACTACAACAAAAAAATCCGACGGGGCAAAATAAGATCTGGCAAAAGGATATCGAAGCACGTATGGCTTTGCTGCATAACGACCAGCCGGCATTTATCGCTTCGATAAACAGTATGCAATCCGTCATCACCCAATCTACTGCCGAAGGTATCCAGCCCGATAATTCCTTTCAGCAACATGGCGCTATGCTGCAATTTGGTAACTATGGGCTGCACTTTGTAAATAGCTTGTTGTTTTGGATAAAGCTAACTGCTCATACGCCTTATGCCTTTGATAAGGATAAGCAACAGATCATTTTCAACTACTGTTCGGAAGGATTGCGCTGGACGGTTTTTAAGGGCGCAATGGATATTACGGCGGTTGGGCGCCAGCTACGCCCCAATTTTACGGGCAAACGCGGCGCAAATTTAAATGATGATTTCAGCCTCATCAAATCGTTCGATAATAATCCCTGCAATTATTATTTAGATGGTTTAAACCCGGCCATGCAATGCACCCTGGCGGGTAATAAGGATTTTTGGCGCAGCGATTATATGGTGCAATTGCAATCAGGCCAGTATATGATGAGCGTAAAAACCCATGGCCCTTTTGTAAAGCGGGTAGAATCTATCAATGGCGAAAACTTGCAGGGCGCTTATTTGAATAATGGGGTAAGCCTGATCCAGCGCAACGGTAACGAGTATAAAAATATCCAGGCTATTTGGCGCTGGAACATGCTGCCCGGCACTACTACCGATACCACCCTTGCCGTTACCGACCCACAAGTGCTGGCCAGCAAAAACGAATCGGCTTTTGTGGGGCAGATAAGCGATGGTACCATTGGCGCAAGCGCTATGTATTACAACCGGTTGGGTGTAAGTGCTTATAAAAGCTATTTTTTTATTAACGATATGATGGTGGCCCTGGGTGCAGGCATTACATCGGCAAAAAAAGAAAATGTGGTAACCACCGTTAACCAGCGTTATTATAACTTTAAAACCGGCAAACAACTAAAAGGCGAAAACTGGGTTTGGCACGATGGTATTGGCTATTTTTTTCCCGACAGGAATGCCGAACTTAAAACTGTAGTGCAAAAGCGAAAAGCCGATTGGGGCAGTGTAGATAAAGCATCAGCAGGGATCCTATCCACCGACTCGGTAATTACCTGGTATCTTGGTCATAATAATACCGATAAGTACCAATATATGATAAAACCCAACTTTGGCGTGGTAGATACCCGCAAGCTGGCCTATCACCTACCGGTAAAAGTAATAGCTAATACTAAGGATATCCAGGCGGTGCAATCGGCAGGTACGGTTATCGCGGTGTTTTATAGGGCGGGCATTTTGTACATGACCGAATCGCAACGGATCCAAACCGATCAATCCTGTATGCTGATATTTAAAACCGGCGCAAAGGGCACCGAGATCTGGGTATCAGACCCTACCCGTAAACTACAAACAGTTAACCTGCTGATCAATAAAAGACCGGTACAGGTACAATTACCACAGGGCGAATTATTGGGTTCGGTAATAAAAGTATTATAAACGGCTTTAATGACATCGGATAACTATATAAAAACAGGGCGAATAACCACCATCGTCTCCTTTATCATCGGCACATTGATACTGGTAATGTATGCTTTGAGCTTAGATTTTGGGGTAATGTATTTAGGGATACTTTTTATTATGCTTGCCGGACTAACAAATGTGGTAGTTTTGATATTACTATTATTTAAAGCTGTAACGGATGCCCCGCACCGGAAAAAACTACTTTTAACCGCCGGCATGATGCTTATAAATATCCCGGTATTAATCTTTTATTTAAGCATAGAGTCGAATTTATCCAATACCATCAGGTTAAGCCTGAACAACAGTACAAAAACTGTACTTACCGATATCCACATTAACGGTTGCGAACTTAACCATATCGATAAATTAGCACCTAACCAAAGCCAAACTATCCGTATAAAGATACCCGGCGATTGTGCTATTGATATCGATTATCTGCAAAATGGTATCCGCAAAAAAGCAAGCGTAGCAGATTATGTCACTAACGATGGCGGACAAAACTTAACGTATAACATTGGCGGGCAAAACGATAATTTTTAAATCATCTATTATAAACACGGTTTGTAAGATTGTTGTTATTTGTAAAAAAATGTTAAATAAACCGGCATGTTTTACGTTATTGCCTTTATAACGCTATATTCAGCCATCCATTTTTCCGCTAAATAACTGATGAGTTACAAGAAACTTTTACCTGCTTTTGCTCTGCTACTTTTTACCTGTCTTTCTGCTTTTGCCCAGCGCGATACATTAAGCTTGAATACCATCATCACACGATCGGTAAAATTCTCTAACGATTTCCCGATAGAAAAGGTATATGTGCATTTTGATAAGCCTTACTATGCCGCCGGCGATACGATATGGCTAAAAGCATACACTACTGTTGATATTCACCAGCCCAGCCAGTTAAGTAAAATTGTTTATGTTGATATGTATAACGACCAGGATTCGTTAACAGCATCGCTTAAAATGCCTATAATAAATGGCGTGGCCCCGGGCATGATCCCCCTGCCCGTACAAGGCTACAAGCAGGGCAATTACCGCTTAAGGGCCTATACCAACTGGATGCTAAACTTTGATGCTGCCTACCTTTTTACCAAGGTAATTACTATTGGCAACCCGGTTGATAAGGATGTGCTGACCAACGTATCGTTCAGCAATGCAGGCGGCGCGCAGCCTGCTATAACCGTAAAAATATTTTACAAGGATGCCAACGGTAAGCCATACTCCAACCAAAAGGTAAGCTGGCGCACCGAAGCCAGTCACGATGAAACCGGTAAAGGCCGGGGCACAACCGATCAAAACGGCTTCCTGACCATTACCCTGCCCCCTACACCATCAATCACGCTAAGCGGCTCAACACTTTTTACCACTCTTGATCTGGGTACAAAAAACGTGACCAGTATTTTCCCCTTAAAGGGGGCCGCGCCGGGTAAGGATGTGCAGTTTTTCCCCGAAGGCGGGCAATTGATTGCAGGCATACCAAGTAAGGTGGCCGTAAAAGCCATTAAAGCCGATGGTTTGGGTGTTGAAATTAAGGGTACCGTAGTAGATAACCAGGGCCAAACGGTTTGCACTTTAACATCGCAACATTTGGGCATGGGCGTTTTTGCCATGCAGCCCGAAGCCGGCAAAACCTATAAAGCCAATATTACCTTTGCCGATGGATCGCAAGGGAGTTATGATTTACCGAGGGTACAAGCCACCGGCATTACCCTGATGGTAGCTAATGGCGACCCGGAAAACCTGACTGTTAGGATACTGGCCGGCGAGCAATATTTTGCGGCTAATCAAAATAAAAGCTTTTATATTATAGCTCAGGCCGGTGGTTTTATACGCTATGCGGCGCAAACGCCTTTGCAAAAGCAAGCCTATTCGGCCATTATACCAAAAAGCAAGTTTCAGTCGGGCACTTTGCAAATCACGCTTTTTGGGCCGAACGGCTACCCGGTGAGCGAGCGTATTGTATTTATAAAACGCAACGATTTGCTCAACCTAACTATTAATACCGATAAGCCACTTTACCTGCACAGGCAGCCTGTAAAAATGACTATCGCTGCTAAAAACGGTGTAGCGCCGGCCGAAGCCAACCTATCGGTATCGGTGGTTGATGAAGGTAAAGTACCGGTTGATGAAAATGCCGAAACTACCATCTTATCCAGCTTGCTGCTAACCTCGGATTTGAAAGGATATGTAGAAAAGCCTAACTATTACTTTAAAACCCAGGATGAACAGACCGCGAATGACCTGGATATACTGATGCTAACACAAGGGTACCGTCGCTTTGTATTTAGGGATGTATTGCTGGGTAAAAACCCAAAAATTGCCGTAATGCCCGAAAGCGGCATTGAAATTACCGGTACCCTGCGTAACCGCACGGGTTTACCCATTTTTAAAGGCATTGTACGATTGCTGATACCTGACAAAAGCTTTTCGATGCAAACTACTACAAATGCCGACGGACAGTTTAAATTCTCAAACGTAATACTTAACGATTCGACAAAGGTAACCATCACTGCCCGCGATAATGCTACCTATAATAACCTGATGTTAATGGTTGACGGGCAATCGTACCCATCACCATCGCGGATTACCACCTTGCCCGATGAACGGTTAAATATAGACAGCGCCATGCGCGCTTACCTTGAAAACAGCAAGCGTGTGTATAATAATACCCACCAGCTAAAAGAAGTTGTGGTTAAGGCTGCCGTAGCCCCAAAAAGGCTTGGTCACCTTGATCAGGGAGCATTAGTAGGTTTAAACCCCGAGCCCGACCACGTACTTGACGGCGAACGCTTTAAAGGTTGTACCTTTTTTGTAAGTTGCTTACAAAGCATGGCATTAGGATTAACTTATGTTGATAACATATTTTATGTTACCCGCGATTATAATGCCGGCAATAAAAAACCCATGGAAGTTTATATGGACGGTTTACAGGTGGATATGAATTACCTGCAAACCGTAAACTCGGCCGAGGTTGAATCGGTAGAAGTATTTTTCAAGGACGGCATGAGCGGAATTAACCAGCGCGACGGTACAAACGGCGTATTGGTAATTAATAAAAAGAAAGCGCCTAAAGGTAAGTCTGTAAGCCTGGCCGAACTGCAAAAACTGCTGCCTACCCCTTACCAGGTTGATATGATGCCTCACGGATATAACGTTGTTAAGGATTTTTACTCGCCCAAATACGATGTTGTTAAACCGGCCGTAACAGGTGTTGATTTGCGCAGCACTATTTACTGGAACCCTAAGGTAGTAACCGATAAGGTTACCGGTGCAAGTACCCTGCAATTTAATAACTCGGATGGTACCGGTACTTACCGTGCCATTGTGGAAGGTATTGATGCGGCAGGTAATATTGGCCGTTACGTATACAGGTATAAGGTGCAGTAAAATCAGCAAGATATTATTTAGGGAGAGGCACAAGCTATTGTGCCTCTTTTTTTGTTTTAAATTATGACATAAAATATACCAAATGGTATATTTTATGTTTTATAATTGCACCCAATTTACAACATTAACCGAACAATAAATTCGGTTATATTTTTAATATTAAATATACCGATTGGTATAATATAACTACAATGAACCCTATAACACGCAGACTACTTATCCTAACTGTGCTTTGCGCGGCAGTAATGGAACTGATTGACATATCCATTGTAAACGTGGCCTTATCGCACATGAGCGGTAATTTGGGGGCTACTATTGAAGATACCAGTTGGGTAATTACCTCCTACGCTATTGCCAACGTGATCATCATCCCTATCACCAGCTTCCTAACAGCACGTTTGGGCAGGCGTAATTATTATATCGGTTCAATTATCCTGTTCACCTTTTGTTCGTTTATGTGCGGCAATGCCGATGGTATTTGGGTGCTGGTATTCTTCCGCTTTTTCCAGGGTATTGGCGGCGGGGCTTTATTATCGGTATCGCAGGCGGTAATGTTCGAGTTATTCCCCAAGGAAAAGCAAGGCATGGCCAGCGCTATATTTGGCATAGGGGTATTTATAGGGCCAACCATTGGGCCAACCTTAGGCGGCTTCATTACCGAAAATTACTCGTGGCCCTGGATCTTTTATATCAATATCCCGCTGGGTATTGCTACTGCCGTTTCCTGCTACTTTCTGCTAACCGAGCCGCCCATTAAACCCAAAGTAAACGCGGTAGACTGGACAGGCATAGCCCTGCTGGCTATTGGTGTAGGCACACTGCAAACCGTGCTTGAGCGTGGCGAAACCGAAGACTGGTTTGCTACCGGGTATATTATTGTATTCACCATTATAGCCATCGCATCATTAACTGCCTTTGTGTTTTGGGAATTGCATGTACCCAACCCGGTGGTTAATTTGCGGGTGTTGAAAAGTAAAACGCTCAGCATATCGGCTATACTAACTTTTGTAACCGGCATAGGCATGTTCACCTCCATTTTTCTTACCCCGGTTATAGCCCAGCGTTTATTAGGCTTTACCCCTACCGAAAGTGGGATGCTGCTACTGCCCGGGGCTATCATCGCTTTGTTTGTGCTGTTTACGGCAGGTAAACTGTTACAAAAAGGTGTATCGCCGGTAATTATTGTGGGTATGGGGTTTGCCATGTTTATGTTATTCAGCTGGAATATGAGCCGCATTAACCCCGAGGTTTCGGCAGCGGCTATCAGCCTTAATTTAATTTACAGGGCCATTGGTATGGCTTGCTTAACCGTACCGCTCACATCCTTAGCCATCTCATCGTTAGAACCTAAGGACATCCCGCAGGGTGCATCGCTAAATAACATGATGCGGCAGTTGGGCGGTTCGTTCGGGATCTCCATAGTAAATACCTATTCGGCCCGCAGGTTTGCCCTGCACCGGGTCGATCTCATCAGCCATGTAACCGCTACCGACCCGGCAACAACCAGCAGACTGAACGGTTATACCGGCTATTTCCAAAGCAAGGGTATTAGTTTAATTGATGCCAAACAAAAAGCCATGGCGCTGATAGATCTATCGGTTATAAAGCAATCAACCCTGTTAAGTTACCTGGATGCTTTTTTGCTGATCGGTTTGTTGTTTGCGTTTACACTGCCCCTTTTACTATTCGTTATCCGTAAAACAAAGAAAGGGCCGGTAGTGGTAATGTCCGATCATTAAATAGTTATTCCCCACACATTTGCATTAACACATACCAAATGGTATTTTTACATGATGGATAAGACATTATCAAAAGCCGAGCGCACCCGTAGGTTTATTATCGAAACTACGGCACCGATATTCAACACCAAGGGATACGAGGGTACTTCCATGTCGGATATTACCGAGGCTACCGGCTTAACCAAGGGCAGCATTTACGGTAACTTCCAGAATAAGGAAGAAGTGGCCCTGGCCGCATTTGATCATAACCATGGTTATATTAAAAAACTGATTGTTGATAAAATTGGGCAGGCCCAAACCTATCACGATAAACTGATGGTTTATGCCACGGTATATCATAGCTTCACACGCAAATCGGGTTTTGTTAAGGGTGGCTGCCCCGTGCTGAATACCGCTGTGGAAGCAGATGATACTAACCCGCTGCTGCGGGACAAGGCTGCCAATGCTATCCTGGCGTGGAAAAATAGTATTATTAACCTCATTAAAGCCGGCATAACATCAGGCGAGTTTAAAGCCGGTATTGAACTGGAGCAAACCGCGTTATCGATCATCGCGTTGATTGAGGGCGGGGTGATGATATCTAAAGTGACAAATACCCCGGCTAACCTGGATACTATCCTGAAAACAGTAGCTAGTTTAATAGATCAGCTAAAAAACTAATTGAATTTGGCGTGATAAATGCGGTTTGTTGTACATTAGTTGATATGATATACCCCTCATGACGATACAACAGCTGCAAATCAAACAATCCTGGGAAAAATACAAACACCTGTGGAAGTTAACCGAGGCACCTGCCCGTACTCTATTACTGCGCGAGGGTGATATTTGCCGCAAGGTATTTGTGATACAACAAGGCTGTATCCGCCAATGGTTTAACCACGATGGTAAAGAGATCAGCTTCCAATTCTTTTTCGAGGGTGATGTGGTTTCATCGCCCGATAGCTTTCGCAAAAACACACCCAGCACCTTTGCCATTGAAACTATTGAGCCCGTAGTACTGAGTTGGATAGACCGGCAGGATATGGAGATCATCCGCCAGGACGAAGCCCTGTACGATTACATGATCAACCGCGCCGCCGACAAGCAAGCCGAATTTATGCAGCACTTTTTCTCGTACCTGAAAGATACACCACGCCAACGCTACGAAAACCTGCTGCGAAATAAGCCCGAGATTGTCCGCCGGGTACCGCTGCAATATATTGCTACTTATTTGGGTATCACGCAGGTATCGCTAAGCAGGATCAGGAAATCATTGAGTCATTGAGTCATTGAGTCATTGAGTCAATCCTTCGGATTTATGCTTTTGCATCAACAATGACCCAATGACAGCGTAGCGTAATGACTCAATGACAGCGAAGCGTTTTTTAACTTATGTTAAATACAGTCTCAGCGCAAAACGCCAGCTTTGCTTCATAACATTCATAAGCAATATCATGGCAACAGCAATTCCCATTTTCCGTGTTTTCGATCGTAAAAAACTGGTTGAGTTTTATATCGATTGGCTGGGCTTCAGTATAGCGTTTGAGCATAACCCGCCTAACGCTCCGTTTTATATGCGTGTAAGCATTCGTGATGTATATATAGATCTGACCGAGCATCACGGCGACTGTTCGCCGGGTGCCAAAATATCTATTTCAGATTTCGAAGGACTGGAAGCTTACCATAAATCGCTTAGCGAAAAGGATTTCGTTTATATGAATCCCGGGCTGGAACGCCCCGAATGGGATCCAGAGACCCTTAACATGACGGTAATCGATCCATTTTTTAATAGGATCATATTTACAGAGAAAGTTTGACCTTGATTGAAGGATTTAATGATGATAGGATTGTCAAAAATCAGGCTAATCTTAAAATCCTTTAATCATGGTCGTTTTTTCCTTAATTTTGGCGGATGGATTTTATTATCGACGCTACCCTTAAAGCATTAAAACACTTATATCAGGCCGACCTTAACCCTGCCGACATTAGTTTGCAGCAAACCCGCAAAGAGTTTGAAGGGCAGGTGACTATTGTTACCTTTCCGTTCACCAAAGTATCGCGCAAATCGCCCGAGCAAACCGGGACAGAGATTGGCCAATACCTGCAAAACCAACTGGCCGAGGTTTCGGGCTTTAATGTAATCAAAGGGTTCCTTAATTTATCCATATCCGATGCTTACTGGTTAAACCAGTTCTATAACCACGTACTCCCTGCCGACCATACCGTGGCCGAACCAAACGGCAAAAAGGTAATGGTAGAATATTCGTCGCCAAATACCAACAAGCCCCTACATTTGGGCCACGTGCGTAATAACTTGTTAGGTTATGCCGTAGCGCAAATACTGGCTGCTGCCGGTTACGAAGTGGTAAAGGCCAATTTGGTGAACGATCGCGGGATCCATATTTGCAAATCGATGTTAGCCTGGCAACTGTTTGGCAATGGCGAAACGCCGGAGTCGGCCGGATTAAAAGGCGATCATTTGGTGGGTAAATATTATGTGATATTTGATAAGGAATACAAAAAACAAATAGAAGAACTAAAGGCCGCCGGGCAAACCGAAGAGGAAGCAAAAAAAACCGCCCCCGTAATTGTGCAAGCCCAACAAATGCTGCAAAAATGGGAAGCCGGCGATAAAGAAGTTATAAACCTGTGGAATACCATGAACAGCTGGGTTTATGCCGGTTTTGACAAAACCTATAAAGCCCTTGGGGTTAATTTCGATAAATTTTATTACGAAAGCAACACCTACCTATTAGGTAAGGATATAGTAGAGGAGGGCCTTGAAAAAGGCGTATTCTTTAAAAAGCCGGACGGATCGGTTTGGATAGACCTAACCCCGGACGGACTGGATGAAAAACTGGTTTTACGTGCTGATGGTACATCAGTTTATATAACCCAGGATTTAGGTACCGCCCAACTAAAATATAACGATTTCCATATGGATCAGTCGCTTTATGTGGTAGGAAACGAGCAGGATTATCACTTTAAGGTACTATTCCTGATACTGGATAAATTGGGTAAAAGCTGGGCTAAGGGCCTGCACCATTTATCGTACGGTATGGTCGATTTGCCATCGGGTAAAATGAAATCGCGCGAGGGCACAGTAGTTGATGCCGACGACCTGATCCGCGAGATGGAAGACACCGCCAAGCAACATACCGAAGCCTTAGGCAAGGTTGATAGCTTTGACGAAGCCGAAAAAGCCGAACTATACCATACCATAGGGATGGGCGCGCTGAAATACTTCCTGTTAAAGGTTGAACCTAAAAAACGACTATTGTTCGACCCTAACGAGTCGATAGATTTCCAGGGGCATACCGGACCGTTTATCCAGTATACCCACGCGCGCATCCGTTCGGTAATTAGTCGCGCCGAGTTACAACTGGAAGAGATCATGCCGCTAACGGAGCTATCAGCCGTAGAGCGCGACCTGATCATTACCCTAACCCAATATCCCGAAACGGTAAGCATTGCCGCCGAGGGTTATAACCCGGCAGCCATAGCTAATTATGTATACGAACTGGCCAAGGCTTTCAACAAGTTTTACCACGAAAAATCTATCCTGCAAGCCGAGGACGAACAATTAAAGCGCTTCCGCTTGCAACTGGCAACTGCATCGGCCAATATTATTAAGGTGGGTATGGGCTTGATGGGCATTGATGTGCCTGAGCGTATGTAGACCGCGACCTTGATTTATAGGATTAAAGGATTTTATTGATTAATTAAGACTTACGAAGTTTTTTGAAACTTCGTAAGTCTGGCTAATATCCTTTGCTGATTACGTTTCAGTTGTTATCGTGGTATCAGGCCAATATGATCGTAATCGCTGGTGCGGTGGAACGGCGGCAGCACATCATCGTCGGTAAAGGGTTTGCCATCTTTTCCAAGCGAGAATAAGTAATATTTTTCGTCTACCACTTCGTAATAAAAAAAGGTTGTTTTTTTATTGGTCAGGCTTTCGCCAGGATCATAACAAGCGTTGGAATAGTTGCCATCGTCCATAACCTGTAACGATGCTGGGTAAGTTCCTTTTTTGGTTTTATAAAGCTCAATATCTTTTACCAAGGTTTTCATTTGTGTTTCGGATGCCGAAAAGGCTGCATTATTGAAATATTTGATATTATTGATGTGGTTGGCTAAATAAAACGAAAAGGAAAAAAATGCCACGTTGATAAATATACCGCCACTGCCAAGCACTATCAGTATCTTATTCTTATAAACCACAGCCCCAAAAATGATCAATACTACCCCGGCAAGTGCGCCAAGTACAGGCATAAAACATAAAACGCCTATTAATATATAAACAACTATAGGTATCTCTTTCCTAAATGTCTCGTTATTAGAAATGATATAGCTATTAGTGCGGTAAGGTATTTTAGGGCCAGCCATGCTGCTTATGTAATTAAGGTCAGGCCTAATATAACTAATTTTTCAATTCATTGTATCGTTTGGACAAAGCCAACTTTAACCATTTTTAACATTTTAAACTTTCTTTAACCCAGTCTTACGCCCTATCTTTAAAGCATGCTTCGCTGCCTGCTACTATTATTTTTTTGCTGCCTGCTGTATATTACCGGCTATGCCCAGCAAACCATTAAAGCCGTGGTTTACGAAAACAAAAGCCGTGTCCCTTTAGGCGGTATCCGCATCCAAAACCTGCGCACCAAGCAGCGAACAGAAAGCGAGGCTGATGGCAAGTTTACCATCAAAGCATCACTGAACGATATTTTAGTTTTTAATGGCTTTGCTTACCAAACCGATACGGTAATGGTTACCGATGTGTATATTAAGGCCTACTTTATGGAACCGCAGGCCAATATGCTAAAAGAGGTTAAGGTAGAAACCCCCGAAATCCATACCGGTGGCGGGGGCTTTACAGATCCTGATTTCCATGGGCAAACCATGGTTTACCAGCGCAACGGCAATGGCAGTTACAAAGGCGGTGTTGCTTTCCGGCTGCATTATTGGAAAAAGGACGAGAAAAAGCGCGAGAAACTACAGCAAAAAGCATACGAGGAAACCATCCGCGTAAAAATGGATAAGATCTTTAACGATGATACACTAATGAAATTCCTGCCGCTTAAAAAAACGGAAGTGGCGGCTTTTATTACGCTCTACATACCATCAGCAAAGGTTTATATGGCTAACAATTTTAACCTGCTGTATTACCTGGATAACTGCTACAAGCAATTTATGAAATTACCTCCCGAAAAACGGGTTATGGTAAAGCTTGTACAATAATCAACAGCTATTTAAGCTTGTTCCGACTTTGAACTTTCGACTTTCGCCTTTAAATCCATCCCCCTTATAGGGTGATTTTCGCATATTTCGTTGATGATAAAAAATCAAATATTTGCTAAACAAGGTAATCAATCACTATATTTAGGAAAACTAAACTCGTATCCATTTTGAACAGAAAAGACTTTCTTTACCTTACCGGCATGGGCATAGGTGCCGGTATGTTAAGCCAGGTACCCATATTTGGCTCGGCTGCGCCGCTGGGCTCGCATACGGATGGTATTGATGTGGCTTTAAAAAAGCGCATGGCCGATGTGGCATTGAACGCTGCCCGCAGTAAAGGCGCCACCTATACCGATGTGCGCATAGGCCGTTACCTTAATCAATATGTGGTTACCCGGGAGGATAAGGTAGAGAACGTGGTTAACACCCAATCGTACGGGATGGGGATCCGTGTGCTGGCCGGTGGTTGCTGGGGCTTTGCCGCTACCGATAAACTGGATAACGACAGCATAGCCAAAGCGGCGGCATTAGCCGTTGCCATAGCTAAGGAAAATGCCCGCATCTCATCCGAACCGGTACAACTGGCCCCCCAAAAAGGGTACGGAGAGGTAAGCTGGAAAACCCCGATAGAACGCAATGGCTTTGACGTACCGATTAAGGAAAAAACCGACTTGCTGCTATCGGTAAATGATGCGGCTATGAAAAATGGCGCTAACTACGTTAGCTCAATCCTGTTTTTAGTGAACGAACAGAAATATTTTGCATCGACCGATGGGTCATATATCGACCAGGATATTCACCGTATATGGCCTACTTTTACCATTACTAAAGTTGATGCCAAAACCGGCAAGTTTGAAACCCGCAATGCATTAAGCGCCCCGCGTGGCATGGGTTACGAGTATCTGATTCCGCGCGAAAGCGATAAGATAAAAGGCATGCCAACCACCTTATACCGCGACAGGTTTGATATGCTGGAAGATGCCCGTGTGGGCGCCACCCAGGTTGGCGAAAAAATGGCCGCCAAATCTGTCGAGCCTGGTAAGTACGATTTGATACTGGATCCAAGTCACCTGTGGCTAACCATACACGAATCGGTTGGCCACCCTACCGAGCTTGACCGCGTACTGGGTTACGAAGCTAATTATGCCGGCACCAGTTTCCTTACTTTAGATAAATGGAAATCGGGCAAATTTAACTTCGGCAGTAAAAATGTAAACATTGTGGCCGATAAGCTACAGCCCGGATCATTAGGCGCGGTTGGGTATGATGATGAGGGCGTTGGCACCAAGCAGTGGGATATTATTAAGGATGGCATATTGGTAAACTACCAAACCATCCGCGACCAGGCCCATATCATCGGGTTAAAAGAATCGCAAGGCTGCTGCTATGCCGATAACTGGAGCGATGTACAATTCCAGCGCATGCCAAATATTTCGTTACAGGCCGGCAAAACGCCGCTGGCCCCTGCCGATATGATCAAGAATGTAGAAAAAGGGATTTACATAGTTGGCGACAGCTCCTTCTCTATCGATCAGCAACGTTATAACTTCCAGTTTAGCGGGCAGTTGTATTATGAAATTAAGCAAGGCAAAATTGTAGGTATGCTAAACGATGTAGCCTACCAGGCCAATACGCAGGAGTTTTGGAATTCGTGCGCGGCTGTAGCCGATAAAAGAGATTACCGCCTGGGCGGGTCATTCTTTGATGGCAAGGGACAGCCGGGGCAGGTAAGCGCCGTATCGCATGGGTCGGCTACCGCGCATTTTAAGGGAGTAAACGTTATTAACACAGCACGCAAAATCTAAACCATGGCCATATTAACAGAAAACGAAGCCAAGGCTTTAATGAAAAAAGCGCTCAGCTATTCAAAGGCCGAACAATGCGAGATCAACCTAAGCGGTAGCGACTCGGGGAATATACGTTACGCGCGTAATTCGGTATCAACCAGCGGTAATGTAAGCCAAACCAGTATGGCTATTTCCAGTGCCTTTGGCAAAAAGCTGGGCATAACCACCCTGAACGAGTTTGACGATGCCTCGTTGGAAAAAGCCATACGCCTATCGGAAGAACTGGCACACCTGGCACCCGAAAACCCGGAGTTTATGCCCTTTATGGGTCCGCAAACTTTCGCGCCGGCAACACCAACTTCCTTTAGTAAAGCCACAGATGAAATGACCCCTAAACAGCGCACCGATTTGGTTGCGCAAAGTTTGCAGGTAGCCAAAGATAATAAGCTGACTGCCGCGGGTTTCCTGCAAAACAGTACCGGGTTTACATCGGTAATGAATTCGCACGGGTTATTTGCCTACACCAAGTATTCGGATATTAACTTTTCGGCCACTTTACGTACCGATGATGGCAAGGGATCGGGCTATGCTACGCGCGATTACGAAAACCTGGCCGATATGGATACGCTGAAGTTTACCAAAATAGCGGCCCAAAAAGCTACCGGATCGGCTGCTGCAAAGGCTATTGAACCGGGTAAATATACCGTGATACTGGAACCTGCCGCAGGCATAGTCCTGCTCGAAAACTTTTGGGGCAATCTCGATCAGCGCAGTACCGATGAGGGCCGCAGCTTTTTAAGCAAAAAAGGCGGTGGCAGCCGCCAAGGCGAAAAGATGGTGGATGAAAGGGTGACCATTTATTCAGACCCGGCCCGTACCGACCTGCCCGGTTTAACCTGGAACGGCGATGGCCGCCCACAGGTAAAGCGTACCTGGGTAGAGAAAGGCGTGATAAAAACCTTGTACAATTCGCGCTATTGGGCTGATAAACAAAAGATCGAATCTATCCCCGGGCCGAGTAATGTAATAATGGAAGGCGGTACACAAACGCTGGAAGAACTAATAAAGGGCACCGAAAAAGGTATACTGGTTACCCGCCTGTGGTACATCCGCGAGGTTGACCCGCAAACCCTGCTATACACCGGCCTTACGCGTGATGGTACATTTTATATCGAGAACGGTCAGATCAAATTTCCGGTTAAAAATTTCCGCTTTAACGAAAGCCCGATCATTATGCTCAATAACCTGGATGCCCTGGGCATCCCCGAGCGTACGGTAAGCGCCGAGAGTAACCAAAGCGCGTTGATACCGCCCATGCGCATCAGGGACTTTACGTTTACATCTTTATCGGATGCGGTGTAATTGATAACGATTAGTGATCAGCGATTAGTAAAACAGGTTTTTACTAATCGCTGATTTTATAGGTTAACGATGGGCGTTGCCTTCGGCCGGGCTATCCGCTCATACTACACAAGGCCTTAGCCACCTGGCCGGTATCTGCTGCTATCCCTAACGCAAAATTGTCTGAGAACCGGAATTAAGCAGATTGACAGGATTAACACAATCTATAAATTTACCAAATCCTGTAAATCTTTAAATCCGATAAATCAAGGTTCAGACTTTTCTTTGTATCAATAATATTATAATAAAAAACATTTGTAATACATAGCTTAGTCTTTATGATTAGGGCCTACCCAATCTGCTTTTAATTTATTTAAACGATCACAATATGAAGAAAAATTACTTTTTATTAGCGTTTGCTATGTGTGGACTACTGTTAACCGCCCAGGCCCAACGTGGCGCAGGGGGTGGTGGCGGAGGTGCCGGGACGGGTGGTGGCGCTGCCGGTGGCGGCTTCCCAGGCCGTACACAAACTGCACAAACAACCGCGGCGCCAAGCGGCACCACATCATCCAACCCATTACAAATTAGCAAAAGCCGTATTTTATTATTGGATTCGGCCATTACTACCAAACATACGGTTACCATTAAAGGCAAGGCTGTGCCTTATACCGCGGCTGCCGGCACTATCCCGGTTTGGGATGAGGATGGCCATGCCATTGCCGGCATATTTTACACCTATTACGAGCGTACCGACGTAACCGACGAGGAACGCGCTACCCGCCCGCTGGTGATTTCTTTCAACGGCGGCCCGGGTACCGGCTCGTTATGGATGGAATTAGGCTATACCGGCCCGCGTAAGTTGAAGATTGACGATGAGGGTTACCCGATCCAGCCTTATGGATTAGAAGATAACAGTAATTCGATACTGGACGTGGCCGATATTGTGTACATCGACCCGGTAAATACCGGTTACTCGCGCACGGCTAACAGCGAGGTGAACAAAACACAGTTTTTTGGCGTTAACGAGGATATTCGTTACCTGGCTACCTGGATAAGCACTTTTGTATCGCGCAAAAATAGGTGGGCGTCGCCAAAATTCCTGATTGGCGAGAGCTATGGCACCACCCGTGCATCCGGCCTGGCGCTGGAACTGCAGGATAGCCACTGGATGTATCTGAACGGCGTGATCCTGGTATCGCCAACCGACTTGGGTATCGAGCGCAGCGGCCCTGCTGCCGCCGCTTTGTATACGCCGTATGAGGCAGCTACTGCCTGGTACCACAAAGCGTTGCCGTCTGAATATCAGAACAAGTCGCTGCCTAAATATTTGGCCGAGGTAGAGAAGTTTACCTTAGATGAACTTACCCCTGCGTTGACCAAAGGTGGGATGCTTTCTAATTCTGAAAGAAAATCGGTAGCTGCAAAGCTATCGCGTTATATCGGTGTTAAAGAGAGTGTTGTGCTGGATAATAACCTGGCCATTAGCGCCGGCTTTTTCTGGAAAGAATTACTGCGTAGTAAAGGCTATACCATTGGCCGTTTGGATTCGCGCTATAAAGGTATCGACCGTGATAATGGTGGTACCCGTACCGATTATAATCCTGAACAACAATCGTGGAGCCACTCGTTTACCCCGGCTATCCATATTTACCTGAAGGAGGAATTAAAATATAAAACCGATTTGGAGTATTTAGTTTATGGCTCGGTTCAACCCTGGAATAATACTGTTAACCGTACCGGCTATAACCTGCGCCAGGCCATGGCCGAGAATCCTTATCTGCACCTGCTGGTGCAATCGGGCTATTTTGATGGCGCTTGCGATTACTTTAACGCCAAATACAGCATGTGGCAAATGGACCCAAGCGGCCGTTTAAAAGATCGTATGAAATGGGAAGGTTACGAAAGCGGGCACATGCTTTATCTGCGCAAACCCGACGCTGCCGAAGCTTGCGATAACTTAAGGAAATTCCTGAAGGAGTCGGTTGCTAAGCCGGGGACGCCAGCTAAATATTAGTCATTAGTCATTAGTCATTAGTCATTAGTCATTAGTCATTAGTCATTAG
>JAZKAO010000012.1:0-121750 GCA_040389105.1 Bacteroidota bacterium | reverse complement strand
TAATGACTAATGACTAATGACTAATGACTAATGACTAATGACTAATGACTAATCAACGATCCAAACAATTGTATATGCCAGCTATCTTTAAACGGCACTTCCCATTTGGTTTGCAGTTCGCTTAGGTTTTGCACCATGTTGTTAAATACGATGGTTTGTTTATTAATGCTATTTTGTTTGATCATATCCTCGAACGCGTGGCGCGGGGCCGATAGTACGGCATCGCCATCACGGTAGGCCAGGTTAAACCTGTCGAATAGGTTAATGCCAAATTCCTGCTCCAGGTGTTTCATAAAATGTACCGATTTATCAATACTGCAACCGCTGGCGCCGGCCTGGCTTTCATCTACAATAAGTACCAGGAAACGGTTATAGCGCACCTCGGCCTTGGCTTTTAATTGGTTGTTGTGGGCCGTCCACCCGGTAGTAAAGTTGCTGAGTTGTTGTTGTATTTCGTTAGCTTCGCCGGCCGATAGTTCCCTGTCGGCTTGATAAACCCATACTCTCGAATTTTCAGAAAATTGCATGTGCAAATTTATCAAATTATTAACTTAGTCCAGCTTTTTGATGGTCATGGTAAACTCAATTCTAACTAAAACGCTGAAATTAGTTCCGGTATTGCTGCTGAGTGTGCTTATCTACAGCTTTAAACCCGCGCCGGACACCCGGCAAATGCTTAGCTGGAGCAATCAACTGCTGCCCCGGGTTTACGATCCATCGGGCGAGGTAAAGCTTAAAAAGTGGGAGTTATCCGTTACCGACGATTTTTTCCTGCGCCTGCGTAAAACCTACCAAAACGGCAAGCAAGAGTATTATTCGTGCCAGCTGCATAGTTTTAGCGATTTGGATTATATTGGCACAGCCGCCAGCGGCTTACTTAGGATAGGCACCCAGGCCGATGATATTATTGTGCAAACCTATAATGACCGCAAGGGCGATGTAGATTCTATGGCTACCACATTAACCATCCCCGTAAAAAATATGGAGCCCGAGCAGGTAGATAGCCTGCGTAACGCGTTGCTGTATTTTAAAAGCGCCTTGCCCGCAACTGCGCGGTAAAACTTTGTTAAGTTTTTATTTAATGCCGCTTGATATAATCAAACTATATTTTTAGTTTTATCTTCGCTGATATCAACCGATTAGTTTAGCTATTATGAAAAATATAATGATCTGTACCGGGCTAATGATATTAGCCGTGCCATTTGTGCATGCGCAAAAATTACCGGGCGTACAAGCGGGCGGTCTGCATGCCCCGGCCACCATTAAAATCGACGGTAAAACAACCGAGTGGGATGATAAGTATCAGGCTTATAATAAAAACATCGAGGCTTTTTATACTTTATCTAACGACGACGATAACCTGTACCTAACCCTGAAAGCAACAGCGCACGATGTAGTAGATAAGATCATTCGCGGTGGTTTAACACTCATCATTAATCACACGACTAAAAAAAATGACCCAGAAGCCGTATCCGTTACTTACCCGGTATTGCGTAATGCAGATATGTCGGTAGTTGCCAATATGTTTGCCCGCAGATCATATAAACAGGAGGACGGTATTATAGCTACCGAAAAAGACATGAATAATTTGTTTGAAACCAAATCGAAACTGATCGCATTAACCGGCATTAAAACCATTACCGATAAGGATATTTCTATTTATAACGAGGAAGGCATTAAAGCCGCGGCGCAATTTGATGCTAAAAATGCCTACACTTACGAGTTGGCCATTCCCTTAAAGTATTTGGATTTACCAAATGGAGGTACTGAAAGCTTTAGCTACCACATTAAGGCAAACGAAATGCCCCAAACGCACGTTGCTACCAGTGGCCCGCCGCCGCCGCCGGTTTTTGTAACGCAGTTAGCCACTACCGACTTTTGGGGCGAGTATACCCTGTCCAAAAAATAATAGCTGTATTAAATGATATTAAGAACTTATTTAACCATTGGGATGTGCCTGTATGCTATTGCAGCCTTTGCACAAAAATTACCGGTAGTACAAATAGGTGGCTTACGTGCCCCTGATAGGGTGAAAATTGATGGTCGTGTAATAGAGTGGGGCGATAAATTTCAGGCTTATAACAAAGCTACGCAAGTGTTTTATACCATAGCTAACGATGATGTTTATCTGTATTTAATAGTGCGTGCTACCAATAACGACGCGGTGCAAAAAATAAGCATGGGCGGTATTACCCTAAGCATAAGTAAAACAAAAAAGAAAACCGGGGATATGCCTGCCATTACTTTCCCGGTTTATGATAAAATGGGCGATAAGTATTTTACCCTAAGCGATAAGCCTGCTATTATTAAGCATACGGAAAAAGACAAAATACAGATCGATTCTTTCATCAGCGTAAAGAACCGGCAACTGGTTGAAAATTTCAAATGGATAGGCCTGGTTGATGTGAAAGGCGTGGCCGATAGCACACTTTCTATTTATAATGAAGAAGGTATTAAATCCGGTGTTATGATTGATGCCGATCTTAACTTTAATTATGAACTGGCTATCCCGTTAAAATACCTGGAGATAGGTGATAAGGCTGCAAGTTTTTATTACAACATTAAGCTTAACGGAGGATCGAGATACAGTACAAATATTATAGAGGCAAGGCCAGGCTTATATACATTTACCAAAGCCGACGGTAAAAATTACGTACTTGATTCAGGCCCCGGGCAAGCCTACAAACTATTCCCGACAGATTTTTGGGGCGAATACACTTTGATGAAAAAATAAGATATATGAAATTCCTAAGCGTGGTGCTTTTTTTTGTTTTGGGTTGTAATTTGGCAATGGCGCAAGCATGGTCTATACCTTCCGGATCGGCCGAGAAGGAGTTTGGCACGATAGTTTATATTGAAAGCGTGTATCCCAGGCCCGGTGCAGCTAAAGGCATTAACGATACCTTAACCAGCACGGGGATCTTATTGAAAGATAGCAGCAGGATTTACCTGGTAACCACCAAGCACGGCGTGCAGCGCGAGCTGCTGAGTACTAACCAGCAATTGCTGAACAGTAATATTTCGTTTACTACCGCAGCGGCAAACAGTAATAAAGTTAAAAATATAAAACTACCTGAGCTTATCGGAAAAGAAGCCGGGATAGAGCCGTATATCCTCTCATCGGATGTGGAGGATATTGCCATTATCTCATTTCAGAAAAATGGGTATAAGGCGCTGATAGCCGCTTTAAAAAAGGATGAGGGTAGGCCTTTGCCTGTCGATTCGTTAGATATGTCGGACGATCATTACCCGGATGAAAATTATTTCCATCCATCGTACATGGTTTATAAAAGCAAAACCGGTGCGCGCACATGGTCTAAAGGCTTAGGTACTGCCAAAATAAAAACATATCCGGACGCTTCGCCAACATTTACCATAACCGACTATATTGGCGCCGGGAACAATGGATCGCCGCTATTTATTAATGATAAGATAATAGGTATGGTGAGGAACGGGGAGGGGATGGGGCCGAATGCCGTCACTATTAAAGACCCTTTTCAAAAATCAAAAACAGGTATTGTAATAAAGGCTACGCGGATATTGCCGTTGCTGAGGAAATTGCAGGAAGTAGAAAATATGCCGGGGTTTTAACATATTTACCGTCATGTTAAATTTTAGAATATCGGCGGGACTTTAAGGGTTAAATGACAGAAAGGTAGGGTGTCACCCTGAGCCTGTCGAAGGGTGCGAGCGTAGGCCTGCCCTCCATGGTTCGACAGGCTCACCATGACACCCTGTGCTAAATATGTCATAGGTAGCGAGATCGAAGGATCCCGGTTAAGCGAAGCGATAATGCAAAGTTTGGGATGCTTCGATCTCGCTACCCATTACATGTTCTTTTTCTCCGCTTGTCCAATCGTGAGGCTTAACTAATTTACGGTTTTAACGGTCTCGCTTAAAAGAGCGGTTATCCTTATTAAAATCAGCTAAAATAGTGTAAACCTTATTTTTTTATAATAATTTGATTGTCAGTTAGTTGATTTAAAAAGTTATTAAAAAGTGTAAACTTTGTGTAAACCTATTCTTGCTGCTTTTCGGGTGTGCAATTGCTTCGGATCTATGCATCCTACCTTCCTGTCATTTAACCCTTAAAGTCCCGCCGATATTCTAAAGTTCAGAATTACGGTTTGTGGACGATTATAACCCGTTTGCCCTTGCGGTGATCTCGGCTATATCCAGCACCTGTATTTCGCTTTCTTTTTCGGCATGTTTAACACCGTCGCTTAGCATGGTCATACAAAAAGGGCAGGCAGCGGCCACCACTTTGGCTTGCGATTGCAGGATATCCTCCATCCGTTCCATATTAATTTCCTTTTTGCCGGCTTCGGGTTCCTTAAACATTTGCCCGCCGCCCGCGCCGCAGCACAGGCCGTTGCTTTTGCAGCGCTTCATCTCTACCAAATCGGCATCCAGTATCTCCAGCGAGCGCCGTGGGGCCTCGTAAACATCATTACCACGGCCCAGATAGCAGGGATCGTGATAGGTGATACGCTTGCCCTTAAAGCTTTCGCCACCCTCGGCTTTTAGTTTGCCATCGTCTATCAGTTGCTGAATGAGTTGGGTATGATGGATTACATCGTAATTACCGCCTAAGCCCGGGTATTCGTTTTTAATGGTGTTAAAGCAATGGGGGCAGCCGGTTACTATCTTCTTTATTTCGTAGCCGTTCAGTACCTCAATATTAGTCATGGCCTGCATCTGGAACAGGAACTCGTTTCCGGCACGCTTGGCCGGGTCGCCGGTGCAGCTTTCTTCGGTACCCAATACGGCATAACTCATGCCTACATGTTGCAGGATCTTGCAAATATCGCGGGTTATTTTTTGCGCCCGCTCATCAAAACTACCGGCACAGCCCACCCAAAATAAAATTTCAGGTGTTTTGCCTTCGGCCACCATTTGAGCCATGGTTGGTATCTGTAGGTCTATCATATATTAATCGGCAGATTGGTTAATATCGGCAATCAATTCATCTATACTGCCGTAGTTTTTAAATGCAATGGTCGAATTTATTTCCTTTATTCTATTTACAATATCAAGCGCCACATCCAAAGCATTACTTTCTTTTCCAAACATATTGGCATCCCAGTTAGCGCCAACCAGGGTGCCTTCATCGGCCATGCCTATACACCAGCTTTCTAAAAACTCGGCCAGCGGAATTGACACGGGCGAAAAATTACGCCAATCGTCGCGGGCACAGGTTTTGGCATAAGCCCTATCCGACCAAAAGGGGATCACAGTTATATCTTCATCGTCGTTAGAGGAGGAGTTAGCCCAGCCTTCTTTACTCATCAATCCCCACACTAATTTAGTTGCAGCTGTTTTTTCAATAAATAGCCGGTACTTGGTTTCTATTGTTGCCGTATCTTGTAACATTTAATCTTAAATTCTTTAATCATTTGTATACACACACACTTGCATATTCTTTTCATCTGCACATACGCACATCTGCATATTTGCAAATTTACTTCTCACTCCAGTTAAACCTGTCGGCATTGCTGTACTTCCATGGGGCGCCGTTATTTTCCACATTGCCAAACATATTGTTTAGGCTGGCCGGTGCCTGCGATTCTTCCATTACCACGTAGCGGCGCATTTCGGTAATAATTTCCAGCGGGTTAATGTTTACCGGGCAGGCATCAGTGCAGGCATTGCAGCTGGTGCAAGCCCAAAGTTCCTCGCGGGTAATGTAATTATCCAGCAGGGTTTTATCGTCTGCATGGTCTTTACCGTGCTTATCTATATTATTGCCAATTTCGGTAATACGGTCGCGCGTATCCATCATAATTTTGCGTGGCGATAGCAGCTTGCCCGTAATATTAGCCGGGCAAACCGATGTACAGCGCCCGCACTCGGTGCAGGTATAGGCTTCCATCAGGTTTTTCCAGGTGAGGTCGGTAGCATCTTTTGCACCAAATCGGGCCACCTCGCCGGTGGTTTCGGGCACAAAAGATGGATCGAGCATGGCCTTAACCTCGTTAGTAACCGAAGCCATATTGGTAAACTGACCCTTAGGGTTAAGGTTTGAGTAATAAGTATTTGGGAATGCCAGCAAAATGTGGAAATGCTTGGAGTAGGGCAGATAGTTTAAAAATGCCAGTATCCCTATGATGTGGAACCACCAGCAGCCACGTTCGAGGGCCTCCAATGCTTCGGGCGAGGATGGCAGTATGGGCGCGATTAACGAGCTGATAGGGAAACTGCCCGCCATAATATAATGCCCGAAATGCATTGACTGCAATTTATAATCGGCCCCATTCATGGTCAGGAACGCGGTCATCAGCAAGATCTCGATACACAGGATATAGTTAGCATCCGATTTTGGCCAGGCTTTCATCTCCACGCCGCTAAAGCGCTTTAAGTGCAGGATATTACGGCGACACAGGAAAACAACGCACGATACCAGCACCAGCAGTGCCAACACTTCAAAACCCCCTATCAGCAGTCCATAAAGACTACCCAATGGTTTAGAGAAAATGCGATGCGAACCGAAAATCCCGTCGACCATGATCTCCAGCACCTCCAGGTTAATAATGATGAACCCTACGTAGATAAAGAAGTGCATTACGGCCGCCACCGGGCGCTTGGTCATTTTAGTTTGGCCAAGGGCTATTTTGGCCATGGTTTTCCAGCGCAGGGCGGGCTGATCGGATCGGTCGGTATCCTTACCCAATAATATGTTGCGGCGTATTTTACCCGCGTTTTTGCTGAACAGGTAAACGGCAAAACCTAATATGATGATGAATATGATTTGTCCTATCATTATGCGTGCATAGCAATTTGAAACTAAAGTAGAAAAATAGTTTATTATTTATGGATAAAAAGGTTAAAGATGTTAAAATAGTTATTGAGGAGTAGAACTAAAAAAAATACCATATAACGGGCTTTAATTACCGCATAGCCTATTTCGCACATTTTTAAATAGTTAAGCAATGCGCAGCCAATTTTAACTGTTTTAACCATCTTAATAATTTAACCGCGCTCAAAAAAAGTTTGAAAAAAGTTTCGATAAACAAAAAAAGACACTACATTTGCAATCCCAAATCGGGCGGTATCATAGCTCAGTCGGTAGAGCAAAGGACTGAAAATCCTTGTGTCGCTGGTTCGATCCCAGCTGATACCACTTGACTGGACAGAGAGTAAAATCTACTCTTTGTCCAGTTTTTTTTTGGCGTCAACTCTCTGTTAATCAGCGCAATATTCACCGCAATATCGTTCATCCGACCGGTTCGATGTTTTAGATCAGAATAGACCACCCGCCCCGGAAACAAAGCCGAAAAGATTTCACGCTGTTTTTTGATATCCTGGCGGTAAAATCGCTCATTCAGATCGACGAAATTCGTCAATGCTCTTTTGATCGTAATATCAAGGCCCCTGGTCGACTGTACCACTTCAGGCAGACGTGCCTCCAAAACCGAAAGCTTTTTTTCGGCCTCCACTTTGATCGCCCGATATTCCGCGGGATCAAGCTGGTCTTTCAACATCAGGTCCATCGCCTTGCTCATTCGTGCCTGCTGCTCTTTCATTTCATCCAGCACCTGTTGCCGGGCGTCCTTTTCCGTTCCCTTTAGCCCCGTATAAGCCTTTAAGATCAGAATGGTATAGAATTCCAAGTTGCCTTTCATGATGGTGAATTTCTTGAGCTGTTTTTGGAAGTAGGTATTCACTTCCTCTGCTTTGAAACGCACGCCACAGCTGGATTGGCAATGATAGTAATAGTGCAGGGAGTGTCTTCCCTTTGAGCCACTGCCGGTCAGTTTACGGGTACATTTCGGGCAATCCAACAGCCCCCTGAATTGCAAATGGTTAGGCGCTTCGATCGAAGTTTTATAATTCTTTCGGCCATCCAAAATCGCCTGTACCCGGTAAAAGAGGGCCTCCGATATCACCGCTTCGTGTTGTCCGTCCGCCAGATATTCATCCTCATCTTTATAGCGCGGAACAACCACTTTACCGCAGTACACCGGGTTTCTTAAAAGAAACCAGAAATTATTCCGGCAACAGGGCAAGCCCTTGTCTTTCGCTTCGTTGTAGACAGATTCCACCGTGTAGGTGTCCTGGGCCATCCGTTCAAAGCCCTCTCTCATAATGGTCGCATAGGGTTCATTCTGCGCGATGTACTTATGGCCTTTGTCATCGATCTTATTAGCATAGCCGAGTGGCGCTTTTCCCGGCCAGCGGCCTTCTTTTTTTGCGCGGCGGATACCATGAAATACATTCAGCGAACGGCGGTCATTCTCAACTTCCGGAGCAGCCAGGTAAAAGGCCAGCATCATCTTGTTTTCCGGTATGCTCAGGTCGAGCGGCTGTTCGATCGCCTGCGGCTCCACCTGAAAGCTGCGTAGGAGATTGATCATCATATAGGCGTCGCCTGCGTTCCGGCTGAAACGGTCCCACTTGGTAAACAGCACGACGTCTACCTTGCCCTTGTTCTTGCGCAAGTCCACCAAGAGTTTATTCCAAACCGGCCGGCGAAAAGTTTTGGCCGAATGATCCTCGAAATAAACCTTGCGGACCGTAATACATTTCAGCTCACAATAACGCCGCAATACCTCGTCCTGGTTCCGTTGTGAAAAGCCTTTTTCCGCTTGTTCATCCGTACTCACACGGATGTATAAATCTGCCACCTGCATATCGTTTCTGTCTTAATTGATCAGTACAAGATACGAAATCCCGGCTGAAAAATCGAACCAAAAATGAACTTTTTTTGAGTTAAAATATTGAAAATGAACAATATATGTAAGTAGTTCAGAGACTCCATTTGCAGACAAATAAGGCCTAAACGGTTCGATATTTATGAAGTTGCCTCGTTCGGAAATCATAAACTACTGACTTTTAATAAAATAGTAAAAAAGAGGCGGCTGGAACATCCGGCGGCACCGCCGGTTCAGCGTCCTTAAATTTTAAACATGGACCGGATAGCGGGAGGAATGGCGGCTTTAGGGAAGCCACCGGCAGTATAGGTTATATTAGTGGGAAAAAGATAACGGAACAACCGGCGCTGTTCTTCAAAGGCGGAATGCTGCCAGGCTTCAACCAGATCAAGCCAGGCTGATTTATAGCGGTTAACTAGTGCCATTAGGTTTTGGGCCGCATCGGGCAAAGCTGCCAGTTCTGCTTGCATTGGCCGGATCATAGCTTCGCTGGTCGTTTTGACCTGCTGGTAATCATCCGGTTCTAAGCTGCCGGTCAGCAACAGGTCACGCGCTTTGCTGATTCGGTCGCTTAGCTTCATGATCTTATGAGACAACTGCTCCCGGCGTTGCTCGGCAACCAGGTTTTGCTGCCGGAACCGCTCTCTGACGATCTCCTGAAATAGCGCGAAGTAAGGCCGCTTGGCTTGTAAGGATTCCAATAAAGATAAAAACTCCGCATCTACCTGTTTGGTGTTGTACCGGCTGCCGCAGGCGGCGGTGCAATGATAATAATGATAATAATCCGAACGGCCTTTGGATGCGCTGGCGGTCAGGCGGCGACCGCAAACCGCGCAGGTCAGGTAACCGCGAAAAATAAAACGGGCTGACGCAAAGAGCTTGACGGGACGCAGGCGCTTACGGCGGGTCAGTACTAACTGCACCTGGTCAAACAGTGTTTCGGAGATCAAAGCTTCGTGCTGGCCGTTTACCAGGTCCGGTGGTTCGTCCCGGTAAGCGGGTACGAGGATTTTCCCGCAATAAACGGGGTTGCGGATATTGTACCAGAAGTTCTGCCGTACCCCGCGCAGACCCTTGCGTTTAGCCCGCTTCCAGACTTCCTCGACGGCATAATGGCCGGTGGCGAGTTCGGCAAAGGCCGTTTGCATCAGGACGGCCTGGAGTTCATCCGGGCGGATATATTTACGGCCGGTTTCGGTGCTGCGGTTGACATAACCAACTGGTGCCATACCTGTCCAGCGGCCCTCTTTTTTCGCGCGGCGGATACCGTGCATGATATTTAACGCACGGCGGTCGTTCTCCACTTCCGGCACGGCCAGGTAAAAAGCCAGCATCATTTTATTTTCAGGGACCGATAGATCAAGCGGTTGTTCAATGGCCTGGGGCTCTATGCCCATTTTACGCAATTCGCCGATCATTTGGTAGGCATCGGCGGTATTACGGCTGAAACGGTCCCATTTAGTGAACAGGATGAGCTGCACATCGGGTTTGCCTTTGGCTTTTTTTAAGGCCACCAGCATTTTCTTCCACTCTGGGCGGTTAAATGTTTTGGCCGAATGGTCCTCGTAGGTGATTTGGCTGATAGCTATGTTACGCTGGTTACAATATTTTTGCAGCACCTCATCCTGGTTACGCTGGGAATAACCTTTGTCGGCTTGTTCGTCGGTGCTGACGCGGATATATAAAATGGCGCTGCTCATAGTTCCTGCGCATGCTGGTTATAAAAGAGTTCGGCCATAAAGTAGAGGAAATCCAGTAAGGCCTCGGCATCGGTTATGGAAATAACCGTTCCCTGTGCTTTTAAAATGGCCATTGCTTTTTCCGGTGTGATCTTTCTTTTAGTCTCCATCTAACGTTCCTTTCACAACAAGGATCGTTAGACAAAAGGTGATGAAAGACCACGTGGTCAGGAATTTAACAGGGACGGTGTCTACTGCCTGTTAAACTCAATATTTGTCAGATGAATTGCTGGTTCGGCAAATTCAAAGTTAGTTTCGTTATTCAAGGTATAGAATTCAACATTGGGCGACTCTGTTGAATTGGAGAGTTCTGTTAATGCGTCTGAAAGCAACTGCCGACATTTCGCAAACACGATATTTTCGAGTTCGCTATCCGTCTCCCACCCCGGTGTTAATAAGGGCAGTAATTCGTCTCTTTGGCGGCTGATCAGTTCTTCCATTAGCGTTGGGTCGGCGATGCTGCTGACAATATTATAAAACACATAATCGGCCTGAGGAGCAGTTTCTTTGTACCCGGTCATATTAAATCCGAGCACTATATATTCCCCATATACGTTTTGATCATTTTCCCTGCCGAACAAAAATATTTTGGTGACTCCGTTTGCTCCGGCCCCAATCAAACTTTTGGCTTCTGTCATGATGGTAGCCAATTCTGGATTACCGGCTAACGCCGCTCCAACGGCAGCTTCATCGAGCACACCACTCGCGTCAGTATGACGGCTGACCAAATCCCTTACCTGGCCAACCTTCGCGACCAGTTTTTCACGATCTGTGTTAAAGATCGACTCTAAATCTTCGACAATGGAATCATAAGTAGATTGCTGATTATTTATTTTTAAGATATATTTATAGATATCAGATATTTTATGAGGAATGCCAATCACGGAGATCGCCAGATGCTTCCCGATGGTATGAACTTTCCTGGCATTCGGCAGGCTAAAGGTATCGGCAGGGCCAGTACCCCATTTGATGGTTAATTTGGTGTTAACCGCGATCAGTATAAATTTATTGGATACAACGTAGCCTAAAGCTTCCATGCAGGTATTTGTTTTAAATAATCTTATTTCGATTTTGCGGGTTTCACTTTTTTAGATGACCAGGCCTCAAGTTCATATAAAACAGCAAGATCACCATCATTATTCCAAACGCATTCCTTTAAATTCCATGAGTAATAATAGCGGGTATTCTGATCCCTGTTTATTCTTTCCGTTTTTTTAGGTGCCGTTCCCGTATAAAGCACTATCTCATCGCCGGCATTTACCTCTTGTTCTTGAAATTGGTAAGCATGGACCCATTTATTTGACATAGCAGAATCCCCAATATAGGTAGTATCGCGTACGATATAATATTCGAGATTGGCGGCTTTTAGGACGGATAAAAAGATTCTTTCTGACTGTAATGTGCCGTGATCTTCGACACGTAAAATTTCAAGTTTCATCGTAAAGGTGTTAGGTGAGCTTATTATTCAAATGTATTATTTTTTTATGGTTATTATTTTGACCACGTGGTTTTTTCCGGGTCTCCACCAGCTCACCTTTGATGAAACGATAAGAGCATCATGAAAACACAATCACATATCTCCAACCTGCAAGACCGACCCTTTAACGGCAAACTGCACCTGAAACTCAAACGAAGCAAACAACAGCCCCGGCAAAAAATAAGACAACTGCTGCGCTCATTTGAGCCGCTAAATAAACCGCCGGAAAACGCGCAGCGTTCCGGCCCATATTGACCACCGGCGAAGCCGTAATTCATCAAAATTTCCTTGCAAAGCCCTGGTGCGCAGCACCGGCGGAACGGCGTTCCGCACATGCGGCAGCATGTAGCAAAGATGTAGTTTCGCATGCGCGAAACCATCTTTGCCCGGCTTGAGCCGGGGGACTTTGCTCGGAACTCGCAAAGTCTGAACCCTCTAAAAGACAATATCATGTCCCGAAAGAAAACCAAAGAACCCGAGGAACTTTTAAGCCATAACCTCATCCTCCGGGTAAACGAAGCGACCTTTAAGCGGCTGGAAAAACTGCACCAGGAAAGTCACCGCGCGTCTATTGCAGAAGTTGCCCGCAGGATACTGGCCGGGCAAAAGATCAGGCTGTTCTATAAAGACATCTCGATGAACGCGCCCATGGAAGAGATGGCGCTGATCCGTAAGGAACTCAAAGCCATTGGCATCAATATTAACCAGCTTACCCGCAGCTTTAACCAAGACAAGGCGGGAACGCATCAAGCCTTTTATTTATTAAAAGTTGCCGGGCAATACAATATAGTTGGTGAAAAGGTAGACCGTTTACTGGCTCTCATATCCAAACTGGCTGAACAATGGTTGCAAAGATCGTGATCGGCAGAAGTATCCGGGGTATCCTGCATTATAACGAGAACAAGGTCAGTGCCGGTGATGCTAAACTAATCCTCGCCAGCGGTTTCGCTGGCGAGATCGAGCGCATGGATTTTAAGCAGAAACTGGCACGGTTTGAGAACCTGAACCTGTTAAGGCCGTCGGTAAAGACAAACGCCCTGCACATCACACTGAATTTTGATGCGAGTGAAAAGCTGGATAACCTAAAAGTACAGCAGATCGCCATAGCTTACATGGAAAAGATCGGCTTTGACGAGCAGCCCTATTTGGTTTACCGCCACCAGGATGCGGCCCATCAGCATATCCATATCGCGACTACGAGCATTACGCGCGAGGGCAAACCGATTGATTTGAATTACATCGGACAGGCTCAATCAGAACCGGCCAGAAAAGCCATCGAAAAAGAGTTTAACCTGGTGGTAGCCGAAAGCAAGACCTATAAAATACAGCCTGGTATCAAGCCAGCCGATGCTGAAAAAGCACTATACGGGCACCTGCCTACTAAACGAGCGATGAGCAACGTCATCAGCGTCGTGATGAACCAGTACCGGTTTACTTCACTGGCGGAATATAACGCGGTACTCAAACAGTTTAACGTAATAGCCGACCGGGGTGCCGAAGATACGCTCATGTTCCAGAAAAAAGGGCTGATTTATTTCTTATTGGATAAGTACGGGCAAAAGGTTGGGGTGCCAATCAAGGCGAGTGCGTTTTATAGTAAACCGACCTTGGTAAACCTGGAAAAAAAGTTTGAGCGGAACGAAGAAAAACGGAAGCAATACCGGGAACCACTGAAAGCAACCATTGAAAAGGTTTTCAGCCGGTACGACAGTATCACCAAAAATACTTTCATCAGGGAATTGCAGCAGCAAAATATCAATGTGCTGTTCCGAAGCAATGATCAGGGCTATACCTATGGCCTCACCTTGATCGACAACCAGCGCAAAACGGTGTTCAACGGCAGCGATTTGGGCAAGGCTTACAGCGCCAAAGGCATCATGGAACGGCTGAGCGCAATGGATAAGCCTTCGCAGCAACAAAGCAAAACTCAAGAACAGCCAAAGACCTGGTTAAAACCGCCGGAACAGACCAATTATCTACAGGTTGCTTTGGCAAAATACCAGCCGCAGGCCGCACCGAGCGTAACGCGCAAAAAGAAGAAACGCAAGGGACAGGAACAAGACCAGGGATTAACATTATAAACAAGGAGCATCTATGCAAACCGGGGAAGATATACAGGGCTTACGCAAGATCGTAGAGTTTACCAGGCTGATCAGCATTTTTATACTGGCCATCCATTTTTATATCCTTTGCTATCAGGCTTTTGAAAACTGGCACTGGACGGCCACCATTACCGACCGCATTGTGGGTAACGTCGCTAAAACCGGCCTGTTTAATAATTGGTGGAAGCCCAAACTAGCAGGCCTGCTTTGCCTGGTTATTTCGCTGATCGGTGTAAAAGGCAAAAAGGACGAAAAGATCAATTGGAAAAGTATTACGGCTTACCTGATCAGTGGCCTGCTGATCTATTGGATAGCTGTTCTTTGTTTTTACCTGCCGGTAGAGGCGAATATCATAGCCATCTTGTATATGGTATTAACCGGCACCGGCTACTTGTTGATGATGACAGGCGGGGCCTGGCTGACCCGCCTGCTCAAAGAAAAACTGAATAAGGACATTTTTAACCAGGAGAACGAGACCTTCCCGCAGGAAGAACGCAAACTGGAAAATGAGTACTCCATTAACTTGCCTGCGAAGTATAACCTCAAAGGCAAGGTACGGGATAGCTGGATCAATTTCATTAACCCTTTCCGGGGAATGCTGATAGCCGGTACACCGGGTGCGGGTAAGTCTTATTTCGTGATCCGGCATATTATCGACCAACATATCAAAAAAGGTTTTTCGATGTTTTTGTATGATTTTAAGTTTGATGACCTGTCCAAGATCGCCTATAACAAGCTGTTACAGTATAAAAACAATTATAAAGCCAAACCACAATTCTACTTGATTAATTTTGACGACCTCAACCGGACGCACCGCTGTAACCCGCTCGACCCGGATGGTATGAGTGATATTACGGATGCGACCGAGGCAAGCCGGACGATCATGCTGGGCCTGAACCGGGAATGGATACGCAAGCAGGGCGATTTCTTTGTCGAAAGCCCGATCAACTTTTTAACGGCCATCATTTGGTATCTGCGTAAATACGAGGACGGTAAGTACTGTACCCTGCCGCATGTGATCGAACTAATGCAGGCCGATTATGACCGCCTGTTTGCAGTGCTGCTAAAAGAGCCGGAAATTACGGCGCTGATCAATCCGTTTATTTCGGCTTATAACCAGGGCGCGAAACAGCAACTGGAGGGCCAAATAGCTAGCGCCAAGATCGGTTTGGCAAGGTTGGCATCACCGGCTTTATATTATGTATTAAGCGGCAGCGATTTTAAACTCGATTTGAACAATCCTGATGAACCGAAGATCATTTGTTTGGGCAATAACCCGCAGAAGCTGCAAATCTATGGTGCGGTATTATCCTTGTATATTTCAAGAATGATCAAGCTGGTCAACCAGAAAGGCCGGCTGAAAAGCAGCCTGATCTTTGACGAGTTCCCGACGATTTATTTTAATAACATCGATAGCCTGATCGCTACGGCCCGGAGCAATAAGGTAGCCACCACTTTGGCCGTGCAGGATTTTAGCCAGTTGAAAAAAGATTACGGCGCGGAGCAGGCAGATGTCATTACGGGTATCGTGGGTAATATTATCAGCGGACAGGTCACCGGCGATACGGCTAAAAAGCTGTCTGAAAACTTTGGCAAGATCGTGCAGGACAAGAACAGCCTGACGATCAACAGCAGCGATACCTCTATATCCAAAGCGACCCAACTGGATTATGCGATACCGGCCTCTAAGATCGCGGCTTTATCATCCGGCGAGTTTGTGGGTATGGTGGCCGATAACCCGGAACAGGAGATCGAATTAAAAATGTTTCATAGCCGTATCCAAAACGATCATGAAGCGTTAGCCAAAGAAGAAGCGGCCTACAAGCCGATCCCGGTGGTGGAGTTGGTCAGTGAGGAAATGGTACGGGAAACTTATGCGCAGATCAAAGTGGATATTGCCGAGTTGTTTAAAAAGGAACTGGCTGCGCTGGACAAAGAAAAACCGGAAAACGATAAACAAAATACGGCTACTTCAAAAGGCGATGGCAAGCCGTTGAGCCGCAGGCAGCAAAAACGGCAGGAAAAATTGGGCCGCCGCAACGAGCGGGCCAATTTGCGTAAGTTAAAGAACGAAAACAACAATAAAACTGTTTCGGGTCGTAACGGGCAGTCGAAGTCGCCGGTGAAAAATGATGATACGGAACAGACGCTATCCATGTGACGAACACCACAAAATGCGAGTTAACAAACTGTTAACATCGTGCAGATAAATTTCTTTACAAAAAAATATTTATCATTGACCAAAAAATCCCGTAATTTTAAGAGACGGATTTTGAGGACATGGCAGTTACCCCACTTTTTACCGAACAGGAATTGTTGCAGTTAGTGGCAACCGGGGATCAGCGTGCCTTTGGGATTTTGTTTGAGCAGCGCCAGCAATTCATCTTTAATATTGCCTATAAACTCACCCGGTCAAGGACACATGCCAAAGAGGTAGTGCAAGATGTTTTCCTGAAAATATGGAACCGGCGGGAAGAATTACCGGAGATCGATAATTTCGGGGCCTATATCAACCGGATGGCCCGTAACCAAAGTATCGACGCTTTACGGGTGGTGGCCAGGGAAGCTTTACGCACGATTGAATTACAGGAAGAACATTTGGAGAAAGGCGATATCCAAACTGAAGAGAACCTGCAATTCCAGGAAACCGGCAGGATCGTCCAGCTTGCACTGGAAGGCCTGTCACCGCAGCAACGCAAGGTTTACCAGCTTTGCCACGAACAAGGTTTGAAATACGAGGAAGCGGCAGCAGAATTAGGGTTAAGCACCGGCACGGTACACTCACACATGAAACTAGCACTAAAAAATATCCGCAGCTATATCCATCAGTTTGATGCGCTGTTGGTAATCATGGCATTGATGCACAAATAATCCACCTTTGTGATTTTTCACATCTAATCATACCTATTTTTCACGATTAGTCATACGCTTATTGACCTTTTTGTTTTTGATACTGCTTATAGGGAGAATTGAGTAAGCGATTGGGCTTTAAATAGATCACATTATTTTGATAATCAATGATGGTATTGAATCTTTTTAAGAGGTCCATACCCAACACACCTGTACCGGGATCATGTTCAGCAGGGCTTTCTAAATAGATCGGAACCTGTTTTAATTCATAATTGCCGAATATAAACCCAGGAAGTAGTACTCTTGTTGTTTTGATCGCGGATGCCCCTGCACCGGTCATTTGTGATTCCCCGGTTATTTCAAACGCGCCATAAAGTTTATTTTTTAATAAAAATCCCTGGTTCAGGAAAAGACAGCCGGTAGCGCCCATGTCAAACATAAAGTCCGCTTTATATTTTTTATCCTGATTAACCAGGGTGCCCGGCAGAAACGGAACCTGGCCGCCCAGGAGTTGCATTGCAAATTTGACATATCCTTTATCGACCTTAAAGGGGGAATCATGAATGATCATGATTTTTTTGTCGTAATTGAATTCGATGATCTTGTCTTCAAATACATCATAACCCAGCGTTCCATCCCCTTCACCGATTTGCTTGCCGGTAAACATCACCTGCTCATCCTTCCATTTTAATTTGGAGATGGCCAGGTCATTTGAACTGCTGGTCTTCCTTATTTCAGTCCCCCCGGTTGCGCGGTTTGCGATTGTTCCATCAAATTTTAATTTCACGCCTTTTTGATAAGCGGAAGGAAAAAGGACGATGTTATCTGCACCGGTATCAAAAAAGAGTTTGATCGTTTCTGAGCCGTTCACTTTTGCAGCAATATAGACCCGGTTATCATTACCTAAAGTAAAGGGGATCGTATCTTTTGCAACGATGCGGTCCCTACCATCCTTAAAATAGCTGGTTTTAATAGTTGATATTTGGGTGTAGCAGGAATCTTTGTTGCCCAGCAGAACAATAAAATCATACGTATTTCGGGGGCTCACGCGGAAGGAAATGGAATCTATATCGGAATAGAACGTAATGGTAGTTGCCTTTTTAAACCTGTGCGCAAAGTAAATATCCTTTTTTACTTCCGGCGACACCGTCCAATAACCTTTATACAAATTATGGCCCTCCCGGACATCCAACGTTTTTGTATTGGTTTTGAGTATTCGCAGGTTTTCCTGCGCCCTGGTGCTGTGAATGGAAAATATTCCTATGATAAAAATACCAATGACCTGCTTGATTCGGATAAACTTCATTCAGCAAAGAAACGATGTTCATTTGATGAAAAATAGAATGGATTTAGTGAGATGGTATTTATTGGTGCTGTATCGCTTTTAGCTGTTTTGGACTCCATCCGGTCAGTCCTTTACAAATCCGGGTAAAATGGCTCTGGTCGGCAAAACCACAATCATGGGCGATTGCTGTTAAGGAAAGATCCTGGTGTTTCAATAATTCAAGCGCCTTTTCCATTTTTACTTTTCTGCGGAACTCGCCCATCGTACAACCAAAATATTTTGGAAAATAGCCCGACAGGTTAACAGGATGCAGGTTCGCGATGAGGGCAAGTTCGCTGAGCGTCAGGTTCTCATTCCATTTGTCGTATAGCGCTTCCTTAACTTTCAAAACCCAGGCAGGGGAACCCTGCCGGTGGTCGGATTTACCGGAAAATTGCAATAAATGTAACAGGGAAGATTCGATACTTAATAATGATTCCCGGTCATTGGTTACTAATTCCTGGTAGATCTTAAGCATCACAAACCGGGTATCGGCAGGATTGCCCCTTTCTAATGCCGCTGCGTGGGTATCCAACTCATATGTTTTCATGAACTGGTCGGTGATCTCCAGGTTGACGTGGCAGGAACCGGGCAGCATCCGGGTGCTTTGATGGGGTTCCCCGGCATCATGACAGGTTACCGTGCCTGGAATGCGTTCAATTTCTCCCGCTTTCCTTTTTTCCAGGTTGCCCCCCTTTAAGACCAGGCTCAGGACAAACGCTTCGTGATAATGTAAATTTTCAGCATAAGGAACATCCGGATACGAGGTTATACTGGCCAAAAAGCCGCCCGCTTCTTTGGAGTGGTTTAACTGGCCTAAATAACGTGCGCTTTGTAAAGCCAGCATAGTTTTAAAATAAAAGTCTATCCAAATCTATGAAAATGACTTTAAGAACTGTATGATTAAATATGGAAAATGTGTATGATTAGATGCGAAAAACGACACCCTTTAAAATTTATTTCAAAAAAAGTACAAACACCCTACCCCGAGGGGTGTGTTGCTATCGTCAAGCTGATGAAACGTGGATAAACTACTTTCAAAGCAATGACAGAACAAACAGAATTTTCCAGGCTATTCAGCAAATATATTGACGGTACGGCGACTGCAGCGGAAACCCGCTCCTTTTTAAGCATGGCCAACCAGGCAGCGTACCAGCAAGAACTGGAAACGCTGGTAGATGCGGAGATCACTTCTCAAAAGCTACAGCACAACCTTGATGCGGCTGAAAAGCAGGCCATCCTCGATCATATTTTCTCCAATACGGAACAGCAACCAGCAAAAACCAGGCGTTTATGGCAGCGTATCGCTATAGCCGCCTCTATTTTGATCGCCTGTTCAACCGGGGGCTATTTCTTATTACATCAAACCCCTGTGCAACAAGTGGCCAGCAATACCGAAGAGTTAGCGCCGGTACAGCATGGGGTAACGTTGACCCTGGCCAACGGTCAAAAAATTGTGCTAAGTCAAAGGCATACCGGCCGGATCGCTACGGTCAACGGCACGCGCATTAACCAGCAAGATAGCTTATTGAGTTACCAGGGCAAAGCAGTAGCCGAAGATGTTAAAATGAATACGCTGACCAATAATGGTAACAGCAAGTTCAGCGTTAAGCTGGCCGATGGCACCGAAGCGATACTGGATGTAAGTTCCAGTTTAACCTATCCCAATAATTTTACCGGTAAAGACCGCCTGGTTGTTTTGAGCGGACAGGGCTATTTTAAGGTAAAGCATGATGCCACCCATCCGTTTATCATCAAGGCCGGGAATGAGGTCATAGAAGATATTGGTACCGAATTTAACGTGAATGCCTATGGTAATGAAGCGATGGTAAAAACCACGCTGATCGCCGGTGCGGTCA
The DNA here is from genome assembly GCA_040389105.1 of Bacteroidota bacterium. Taxonomy (GTDB): domain Bacteria; phylum Bacteroidota; class Bacteroidia; order Sphingobacteriales; family Sphingobacteriaceae; genus Mucilaginibacter. The sequence goes on along the minus strand of JAZKAO010000012.1, from coordinate 101,748 downwards.
AGGTATCAGCAAATGACAAATCAGTTTTTCTGAAGCCAGGTGAACAGGCGGCTGATCTTATCGTAAAACCCGCCAATATCGAGGAAGCGACGGCCTGGTTGCAGGGCCAGTTGGTATTTCATCATGAAACGTTGGAAAATATCCTGCGAACCATCAGCAGGGTGTACGGGGTGACCATTGTTTGGCAGGACCCGGAAACCAAAACTTATACGTTCGGTGGCTCGGTCAACCGGAAGGATCAACTGGCCAGTGTCTTAAATTATTTCCGTAAGGCAGGTAAGGTAGATTTTAAAGTGGAAGGTAAAACGGTCAAAGTATTTAAACGAAAAAAAACAGAGAGTAAATAACCCGATTAATTAACGCTCAAACAACCCCCAATCATGAAAAGAATTTTACGCCGTTAAGAACGCAAAAATAGTCCAAAACAAAAAAACGCATCCCGGCTTGGACCCCAGGGATACGTTTGCTGTCCGGGCTATCATTCTCCATAGGAGAAAATAAAAAATTGTCGATCAAACAAATCTCATTCACCCGAACAATTCAAAAGTATGAATTTTAAAGCAATGCGCGTAGGCGGACATTACTGCTTAACGCGTAAAATTCTCAAAGTCATGAAGATCACCACTTTTTTTATGCTGATCTCGATACTGACCGTCAGCGCAGCCAGCTACGCGCAAAAAATCACGCTCAACGAGCGCCGTGCCAGCCTCGAACAATTATTGGATAAAGTACGCCAGCAAAGCGGTTATAACATCGTTTACAGCGATGAACTGCTTAGCAAAAGCCATACAGTAACACTCACCTTAAAGGAAGTCAGTCTTGAAGATGCACTCAAGGCGATTCTGGCTGACCAGACTTTAACGTATGAGATCGAAAATAAGACCATCATAATAAAGGAGCGTGAAGTCTCTTTGTTGGATAAGGCTAAAGCACTCTTAGCACAAGTAACCGTCACCGGTAAAGTTCAAGACGAAACCGGGCAACCGATGGTTGGGGTAACGGTTAAGATAAAAAACACTACCCTCGCGACAAGTACGGACGCCAAAGGCGTTTATTCGATTACGGTTCCGGATGACAAAACGATTATTGTTTTTTCGTTTATTGGTTATGAAAACTTAGAGTTTATGGCAAATGATATTCCTGCTGGAAGTACTGTCACCCTTAAAGCAACTGCCCAAAATTTGCAAGAAGTCGTTGTAAACAAAGGGTATTACACCGTTAAGCAAATCGAGAATACTGGATCGGTTTCAATTGTAAAGGGGGAGGATATAAGAAAACAACCAGTAAGTGACCCGATGATGGCATTAGAAGGAAGGGTGCCGGGTTTATATATACAACAAGCTTCTGGAGTTCCCGGAGCAAATATGAAAATACAACTAAGGGGACAAAATAGTATCGCAAATGGAAACAATCCACTATATATTGTAGATGGAGTTCCTTTTCCGTCTACAACGTTGACATCATCGGTGCTTGGAAGCGGTGCGTTAGGCTTACCTGTTAATAATAATACACCAGCGAACTCGGCTTTTAGGCAAACGTCTACTGGATTAAGCCCGTTTAATTCGCTTAGTACCGAAGATATTGAAAGTATTGAAGTTTTAAAAGATGCCGATGCTACTGCTATTTATGGTTCCAGAGGGGCTAATGGAGTTATATTGATTACTACCCGCAAAGGTAGGCAGGGTGATACGAAAATTGACGCTGGAATTTCTGCAGGTTTCGGGGAGATTGCAAGTAAATTTAAACTTTTGAACACTCAACAATATTTGGCAGTACGGCGTGAAGCTTTTTATAATGATTCTATTGCAAATCCTGTTGCTAATATTAAGCCAGGTCCTGAAGATTACGACATCAATGGTACCTGGGACCGTAGCCGCTATACAGACTGGCAAAAAGTATTGATTGGCAATAAAGCACATTTTAATACTGCACGCTTGTCTTTATGGTACAGACGGCAAAGCCACTATGTATATAGCGGACGACAGCGTAACAATATACAATTGGGACGGTTACTCAGCTTGCTATTTAGTCGACGAAATAATCTATGGTTGGCGCGGTAAACATCTTGGTTGGTTCTCAAATGGTGTTGTGTATGATTTAGATGGCTATACAATCGGATATACACGAGAAGCCAGTCCACGCATACTTTACACAGAATGGACAAAGACTATAAAAAAAACTCAATGGACAAAGTCTACTCAACATACAGCCCACGCCAAACCATCGTTTAAAATTACCGCATCGCAAAAAGATTTAGCTGAATACCTAAGTCAAGATATGCCTTGATTTAATTGTGCCTTACATTATAATCGCATAAATTGAACCATTTTCAGTTCAGGTCTAAATCCGCCAGTCTTTTCAAATCATGAAAGAAATATTGTGTTATAAGTAAAGTCTGCACCACAAAAAAATAAAAACCTCGAATTTATGCTGGAATCGAGGTTTTTGTTTTTTTAGGTTTTCAACACCCGCCTCAAAATACATTTAAAGGTCGTTTTTGGTTCGATTCCAGTCGCCCTTCAACCCTAACTTGGCTCTCGCAGTCTCGCGGTAACTGCTCCCGACAGGAATGCGTTCACCATTAACCGTCAGTTGGTCAGCCCCGATCATCATAATATGCTTAACAGCTACGATGTATGACTTGTGTACCCGGATAAAATCTGAGGCAGGCACCAGGTCGAATACGCCGGTCATATTCTCGCGAATCAAGATACGCTTGTCTTTTAGGTGAACTGCCATATAGTTGCCGTCTTTTTCCAGGTAAAGAATTTCACTGAGCTTCACCGGGTAGGTTTGCGGCCCGCTTTTTAAGTAAACGGTAGTCTCCTGAACCTCGTCGGTTTTATTTTGGAGAGGGCTGGCCTTTGCTGCCTTCGCTATGGCGTTGAGGAAACGCTCGAAAATAATGGGCTTTAGCAGGTAATCTACCGCATTAAGGTTATAACTTTCCACAGCGTAATGGCTGTAGGCAGTTGTAAAAATGATCATTGGCCCGGGTGATAGTGAGTGTGCCAGCTGCATTCCACTGATCCCGGGCATATTGATGTCCAGGAAGATCAGATCGACTTTTTCACGGCTCAAATAAGCCATGGCCTTTAAAGGCTCGCGAAAGGTGGCTTTCAGCTCCACAAGGTCACAGTCCGCACAATAAAGCGCTATCACTTCCAGAGCCATAGGCTCGTCATCAATCGCTATACAAGTCATCATAAAAGGTCAATTTTAAGGTTCACCATATAGTTGCCGTTTTGTGGCCCAACTTGCAACTCATACCTGCCTGGATAGATCAGTTCGAGCCGGCGTTTAACATTTCCCAGGCCAATGCCTCCTTTTTCTTCTTCCAACTTTTTAACGGCGCTGTGATCCATGTTTTCGCAGGTAAAAACCAGTTTTTGTGGGCTAACGGAGATAGCCATCGCGATAAACGACTGGCGACCGATGGCAACACCATGCTTAAACGCATTCTCTAAGAAAGGGATGAACAGCATCGGTGCAATCTGCACCGATGCGATGGCGGCCCGCTCCGGATAGCGGAAACTAACATCAACCTCGCTCGGGGCATAACGCATTTGGTGAAGCGCGAGATAGTCTTCCAAACACCCAACCTCTTTTTGAAGGGAAACGCTGTCCGTATCACTTTCATAAAGCATATAGCGCATCATGTTCGATAATTTAGCGATCCTGTCGGCCAGGTTGTCTTTCCCTTCCTTTAAGGCCATCGAGAAAAGGTTGTTCAGTGTGTTAAAGAAGAAATGGGGATTGACCTGGGAACGCAGGAACCGCAGCTCGGTATTGACCTGGAGTGCCTCGACTTTGCTGCGCAGCAGCTCGTTCCGTACCCATTCCTTAATAAAAAAATATGCTGCGGCTACACCTACTATGGCTAAAAAGGCGAGGACCATGGTAACCTGTATTTGCGCCCAATGTGCGGAAAGCGGGATAACATCAGGGGTAATCAACCGGCCCGGTGTATCCGGCACCACTCTGCCCAAAGTGCGCTGGTTGGAACGCATGGCGATCAGCACATAAACCAACAGGTAGTTTGAGCTATAAACCAGTAATAGCCAGCCGGCTATGACCATTGCCCGTGCGTAGTTGCTTTTGTACCGGATGATCTTTTTGAATAACCAAAAAGCGCAGCTGTAAAACAACAGCACGAGAAAGCCCAGCACCACACCCACATACGGAAATAGCGTGTGTCCGATCCTCATCATTAAGTCTTCCCGCACCACAGCCGCATACGGGGATGGCGCATGACCGATCCCTGTCACCGTGTCTCCCACGGCAGCGCGATCGATCAAGGCGTAGGAAGAAACGGTGAGCCCTTTTAATGCATAATATAGCACGAGCCAAAACAGGCCGTGGGTGAAGAACTCAATAACGTAACGGGCTTTAATGCGTTGCATAACAACAAAGGTAATCCTTATAACAAGTCACTGGTAAAGAATGTGATGAACGGCTGGTTTTTGTGATGAAGCAACCTGGCTGTTTTGCCGGATCAACAATCCGGGACGTTCATCACAAAAATTTGAGCGGCCGGGAATGACCGCCTACTATTGCCTGAAAAAACATTAAATCATGAAACGATTGATCTTTTCAGGCGCAGCGCTCTTGCTGCTGGCTTTAACGGCGCAAGCCCAGAAACCGGATACAGTGCGCGTGCTGGTACATTACAAGTTTACCCATGTTACCGATCTCACGGATCCGGCGCATCCCTATACCGAGAACATGGCCTTATTGGTCGGTAAGACCGCGAGCGTTTATAAGAGCTACGATGGGATGGCAGCCGACGAGCAATTCAGAAATGCTTATCTCAAGGCAACCGCTGGCAACCCGGATGGCCGTGTTTCGGTCGACCGGAGCGGCGCGAGCATGCGTACCCAATATTTCCAGTACCCGAACGCGCAAAAATTGCTGACGAAGGATTTTCTCATGTTCACGGAATATCTGATCGACGGCCCTATGCCTGCCATCGACTGGAAGGTTAGTGCTGACACAGCCACTTTCGGCGGCCTGCATTGCCAGAAAGCCATGGGGCATTTTAAAGGCCGGGATTACATAGTATGGTTTTGCCCTGATCTGCCGGTGCGTACCGGCCCGTGGAAATTAAACGGCCTGCCCGGCGTGATCGTAGATGCCCGTGATACCAAAAATGAAGTAATCTTCCGGTTTGACGGCATAGAAAAGCCGGTCTTCGCGAAACTGAAGCCCATAGCCGGTACTGGTGATGTCCCGCCGATCCTGAGGGGTTTGGATGATAACCCCAATCTGATCGTTCCGCCGGCCAGGGCAATCAAGGCTACGCAGCAACAATATGATAAGTTGAAAGGCGGTTCGCAAAAGAACCCCAATGCCATAGGGCAAGGATTAGCAGCGGTAGGCGGCGCGGGTGCGCAGGGCGATCACGTGCTGAAAGCACTCCCCGGCGGCCCGGCCAGAAATGTTAACCCGATAGAATTACCGGAAAAACAATGAAAAGGATAATAGGTCTGACGCTGGGGGGTATTTTGTGGGTTGTTTGCAGTTATGCCCAAACGGTTAGGGGAACGGTCAAAGATACCGCCGGCAAGGCGGTATCTTACGCGACCGTTAGCCTGAAGAACAGCAATGCCATGGTCGCCTACACCTTAACCGATAGCAAGGGTGCTTATGTCTTGCGGATCCCCGCGAACGCTACTGGGTTGGTGGTAGAGGTACGCTGCATCGGTTTCCAAACCGCCGTAAAAAGCATCGGGAGCGGGGATGCCCCGCTTGATTTTACCTTGGCCGAGGGGGCTAACCAGTTGAAGGAGGTGGTGATCAAAAGCAGCCGCCCGGTACTCGTCGCCCACGGTGATACCTTAGATTACAAGGTATCCCAATTCGCCAGCCCACATGACCGCACGATAGGTGAAGTCATCAAAAAAATGCCGGGCATTTCGGTCGCCGCCGACGGTACCATCAGCTACAACAATAAGCCGATCTCCGCTTTGTATCTCGGCGGCGATAACCTGCTCGACGAGAAATACGGCATCGCCACCAACTCCATCCCGCAGTTAGCCGTAAACCAGGTGCAGGTTATTCAGAATAACCAGCCGGTAAAAGTTTTGCAAAATAAGCTGATGAGTGACGATGTGGCGCTGAACCTGACTTTCAAAAAAGGCGCCAAGCTGCATTTAATGGGGCAGGAAAGTATAGGCGCCGGGCTGCCGGGGAGTTACGATGTGAATTTGAACGCCATGATGTTTAAGGATAGCTATAAGGCGATCAATTACCTGGCGGGCAACAATACCGGCTACGATGTGCAGCAGGACCTGGCATCGCATAACCAGGGAGCGGCAAATGCTTCGCCTGGGCCCTTGCTTTCGCTCGGCGCGGCAGGTAACCCCCAGCTGGCGCAGAACCGATACCTGTTCGACCGTTCGGGTGTAGCGACCGTTAACAACCTCGTTAACCTGAAAAACCAGGTGCAGCTCAAAGTCAATGCCTACTACGTCCACGACACGCAAAAACAGGATTACAGCCGGCAAACCACCGTCTATTTGCCCGGCGATACCGTAAAATATAGCGAAACGCAGCGGAACCGCAGTGTACCCGATATCTTTCACGGGCAGTTTATCCTGAACATCAACCGGGCTAACTATTACCTGAATGATGCCTTGCTCCTCGACCAGAAAAATCTCAGCAGTACTTCGGGGCTGACCACCGATAGTTCCGCGGTTAACCAAACCTACCGGGTTAAGGCCTTGAATTTCTCGAATGAATTTAACCTGATCAAAGCTCTGAAGTCGAACCGTGTTATCCAGTTTTATTCCCAGGTCAGTCATTCCGCCGGGCCGGAAAACCTGGTGATCGGCCCGGGGTATAACGCGGCGATATTCAACCAGGGCGTTCCTTATGCACAACTTGTACAACAGGTAAATATCCCGAGCTGGAACACCAATAATTATTTTTCGCTCAAAATACCCTCCAACCGGATCACCCAAAGTTTCAAGACGGGCTTTAGCCTACAGTCGCAAACCCTGACCTCCGGCTTGAGTGTGGTTCAAAATAATAACAGCAGCGCGCTGCTGTCGGACAGCGCCCGGAACGAGCTGAACTGGACCAACAAAAAGCTGTATGCCGAAGCAGCCTACGACCTGCCCGGCACAATCCTGAAAGCCAACCTTACCCTGCCGCTTACGCTCCAGCAGATCAACTATTCCGATAACCTATACGCGCTAAACAAAAACCTGAGGCGGTTCTATTTCAACCCGCAATTCAGGTTGAAATACCAGGTGGGTGCGGAGAATTACGTAAACCTTTCGTACAGCTTCAATAATCAAATTGGCAACCTGGAGAATGTGTACCCGGGTTACATCCTGACGGATTATCGGACGTTGTACGCCAATAATGCGGACCTAAGCGAGATGCAGGTTCAGCAGGTGGGCGGTGGTTTTAGCTACCGCAGGGCGCTTACCCTGTTTTTCTGGAACATCAGCGCGCTTTATGCCCATGCGGCGGCCAATAACATCACCTCCAGCGTGATCACCAACAACCTACAGCAAGGCGTTGTGCTGCCTTATCCAAACAGCACCGATTCCTGGACCGTCAACGGCAGCATCAGCAAATATTCGTTTGCGCTGCGTACCACCTTCAGCGGGGGAATATCCTGGCAAAGCCTGCGCTCGGTACAATTACAGAATAGCGTCATTTTACCGTTCCATACCACCAGCCAAACACTTTCGGTAAACAGCGAAACCAAAGTCAGCGGCACGATGACTTTTAGCTACAAGGCGGCGCTGACACATACCGCCAGCTATTCAGCGGTGGACGCCCCCGCTTTCGGGATCAAACAACTGGTGCAGCGGGCAGCAGTCAATTACGACCCGGTGGAGGCCTTGCAGTTCAAATTATCCGGCGAACATTATTTCACCCGCCAGCAAGGCAATCCCGATCTGAAATATTTTTTTGCAGATGCTTCCGTTAAGTTTAGAGCAATTAAATGGAAAACCGACTTTGAACTCAGTGCAGTGAATTTCGGGAACGTCAAAACGTATAACGCGCTTTACCTATCGGCCAATACGCTGACCGCCAGTTCGTACACCTTGCCGGGGAGGATAGTACTGCTTAAAGTGTTGTTTAATCTTTGATTCTTTGTTCAATTTTCAGGACGCCTTAGAAAACACATCAATTTATTCGAATTCGTTGGATTTGAACCATTTTCAATTCAGGTCTAAATCTGCCAGTCTTTTCAAATCATGAAAGAAATATTGTGTTATAAATAAAGTCTGCACCACAAAATAGACCACGTGGTGTATTTTTTCGGAAATTTTAATATTAACGAAAAGAAAAACAGAAAGGGCCTCAGAATTAATTCTGAGGCCCTTTCTGTTTTTTTGATCTTTTTATTTCTTAAAAAGGTACTTTTTTTTCAAAAATACCACATGGTTTTTTTGAAAATGGTTTTAAAAAGCTCCGATATCATTAAGCAGCGTTGACCTCATTCACCGACATTTGAGCACCTGTTGGACCAACGCTTTATAGGTGTCGCCGATGGGCAATTCAGTTTTGCCGATCTCTACGTCGTGTACAGTAAAAGCGGTAATCTGTTTTAAATTGATAAGGTAGCTTCGGTGAATGCGGACGAAGCCTTTGCCATCGAGTTCTTTTTCCAGTTCGCTGATCCTGTATTTGGAGATAATGACCTTTTCAGCGGTATGGATATGTACATAATCTTTCAGGCTTTCGGCATACAGGATGTCGCGGGTATCAACCTTGAAAAATTTATGGCCGGACTTTAAATAAAGATATCGCGGTTCTGAAGATGATAAGACTTCAGGTATGGCGTGGTTGACCAAATTCAGGTAGCGGTCGATGGACTTAAAAAACCGGTCGAAAGTAATGGGCTTTAACAAATAATCGATCACGCCAAGTTCATAACCATCTAAGGCAAATTCGCGGTAAGCGGTCGTTAAAATAGTTTTAGGCGAATGGCGCAGGGTCTTTAACAAATCAAGGCCCGATAGCTGCGGCATTTTAATATCCAGAAAAAGCAAATCGATAGGTTGTCTATTGAGGAGCTCTAAAGCTTTGATCGCGTTATTGCAGGTGGCCACGACTTCGAAGGAATCGAGCTGGGCGATATGCTTTTGTAAAAGTTGTATGGCCAGGGGTTCATCATCAACGATCAGGCAACGTATCTTCATGACAATTCAATCGTTAAATTTACCGTAAATAAGCTGCCTTGGCTAATAGCCAACTGATGCTTACCTGGATAGATAAGGTCCAATTGCTGACGAAGATTAGCCAGCCCAATCGATTTGGTATTTGCCCCAACCTTCGGCCGATAGGTATTAGCTACGGTAAAGGTAAGGTACGTGGGGGTCGTTTTTAAATCAATGTTGATGATGGGCCTGCCAGTATCGTCGCCCGCGCCATGTTTAAAGGCATTTTCCACGATCGCTAAAAGGATCAGGGGCGCAATGAGAACTTGTTGGTTCGCTGTGACTTCAAAGGTAATGGTCAGCCGCTCATCATAGCGCAGTTTTTCAAGGCCGATATAATTTTGCAGTAAGCTGATTTCCCCGGATAGTAAGACCAACTTGGCATCACAGCGGTAGAGCATATAATCTAATATTTCTGATAAACGGCCAATGGCATCGGCGGTCACAGGTGCGTTTAGCAATGCCAGCGTATAGATATTATTTAAGGTATTGAACAGGAAATGCGGATTGAGCTGCGTCTTCAGTAATTTCAACTCGGCTTCCGCCTTTTGCTTTTCCAAGGTCAGGGCACGACGTTGCACCACCAATTGGTCTTTCAGCAGTTTGAGCAGCATGAACACAAAGGCGACCGAGAAAATGCGGAAGAAGTAAACATAAACCAATTTTAGAATATTCCCGAATATCTCCCCATAGGTTTCATCAGGATTGGGTTTCCGACCGTATAAAGGCTCCTCGACATGGACCACTTCGATACGGGAAAGTACACAAATGACATAAGCACCCAATAGGAAATAGCCAAACCCGGCCCAGTAACGCTGTTTATAAATGAACCGTGGCACAATGAAATAAGCCAAAAAATAGGCTGCCGGCATTTGCGCTAAAAGGTTTGTACCATCACCGATCAGGTTATTGCGAAAAGGTACGATGTTGCTATTATAATAACTGCTGGAACTGAGTTGCACCAATAACAGGAACAGCCAAAAAAACAGATGGCTCAGCACCCGGTGTTCTTTATTAAAGCTGATGAGGCGTTCCGCAAAATTCATCAACAATAATACGCTTTTGCCATTCGGTTTGGTAGACCGGTCGACGAACGGGCGGGTTTGACCTCCGAAAAGGATTCAGCAGGCAAAACAAACGATCGACCTGCAGTTGCAAACGTTCGGGCATCCAGGCCAATTTCGGATTGCGCAAGCGCTTATTCTTGTCACATGAAAATAGTAGTCACCTTGATATTCCTGTGCAGTTTTTTTGGGCTTAAAGCCCAAACATTCAAAGGGACGGTCAGAGATGAAAAACAGCAGCCTCTGCCAGGCGCAATTGTCCGCTTAATTCAAAAAGACACCTTGGTAACGGCCATAGATACGGCTGGCCAGTTTAGCCTCCAAATAAAAAGCCCCGGCACTTATCATTTAGTTATCAGTAGTATCGGTTTCCGGTCATTAGAAGCAATCATCGCCCTGAATAAAGATACCAGCGGAGTGTTTATGTTGAAAAATGCCACGACCCAATTGTCTGACGTTACTATTAAAGGAACGGTACCTGCGGTAGAAAGAGGTTTAGATAAAACGGTGGTCAATGTCGCCCAAAATATCAACAATGATGGTGCTACCGTGCTCGAAGTGATGCAGCGCTTACCGGGTGTGCAAATGACCACTGAAGGGCAGGTATCACTAGCGGGGCGTTCGGGTGTCAATGTTTTGATCGATGGCAAGCCCACCTATTTAGCGGCCAGCGACCTGGCGGCATTGCTTGGTAGTATGCCCTCCTCGGAAGTGCAAAAGATAGAGATTATGAGCAACCCTTCCGCCAAATACGACGCGGCCGGCACCAGTGGCATCATCAATATTGTCAGAAAAAGAAATAAAAAAGCTGGTTTCAACGGTAGCGCCAATGCCAGTATCGGCCAGGGGTATTATGGCAAATACAATGGCGGCCTGACCTTGAATTATCAAACCTTAAATTATAACCTGCAATTCAGCCAAACCTACGCTTATAACCACAACTTCACGAACCGAACGGTCATTAGCGACATTCTCAGCACCGAGCAAGCCTCGGTGACTGATGGTAATAATACCGGGCGTAACTATCGCCCCACACTTAATCTCGATCTTTTCCTGTCTAAAAAAACAACGCTCAGCCTTTCCGCTACCGCCGGTTTCGGCAAGGCCGACAACTTGCTCGTTTCCCACATGGACCTGCTGGATAGCTTACGGAACAAGACCGGGCATATTGATTTTAATAGCCAGCTCAAAGATGATCCCTTTAACTATACCACAGGCCTCCAACTGGCCCGGCAATTGGATACGAATGGCCGCAACCTTAGCATCAATGCCGACCATTCTGAATACCGTAATTTCCCCATCCAAAATAACGTAGATAATACCGGTAATAGCTTACTGTTGCAACACCGGCAATTGGGCATTTGGTCTGCCAAAGCCGATTATGTACAGCCATTAAAAAACAAAGAAATTTTAGAAGCCGGCCTCAAATCCAGCTACGTCAATGCCAAAAATGATAATAACGAAAACAACCAAAGCACAACCGCCATCAATTCAGAAAATATCAATGCTGCCTATATTAACTGGAAAAGCAGCTTTCAAAAACTGGAGCTTCAGGCCGGGCTGCGAGGCGAGCAAACCATTACCCAGGGCCAGCAGCTCTATCAAAATTATTTCCAGCTATTCCCGACCCTGTTCGCGGCTTACAAATTCAACGACCGGCATACCTTTACCGCCCGTTTCGGTCGTCGCATTGAACGCCCAGCTTACAACGAACTCGTACCTTTCCGCCGTCCGCAAACAGCAACGTTATTTTTTGAAGGTGCCCCGAATCTCAAACCGCATATTTCCCATCATTCCGAATTGTCCTGGGCCTGGCAAAACGAAGTGTTCATTACCTTCGGTTATGACCTGGATAAAGATTATATCCAGACCTTCCCCTATGTGGATGCCAGCAAAAGCACCCTTACCCGCCGCCCTACTAATGTACAAGGCGCGCATAGCTGGAACCTGGATTTTGCGTATTCGAAAAAGATAATTGGGTGGTGGTCGACCGAAACGACCGCATCGCTGTACCGCAATGCCTTCAGTGGCGAGGCCAACAGCTACAGCCTCAATAGCAGCGGTATCCCAACGCTTTACCTCAGCGCCAATAACAGCATGGCCATCGCTAACCAATGGTCGGCCCAGGCTGACTTTGAATATAATTCCAAACGCCAGATCGTCAACTCCACCTTTGGTACCTACAGCATCCTCAGCATTGGGATCAAACGCCAATTGTTAAACAACCAAGCCTCCTTATCGCTAAACGCCCGTAACATCCTCGACAGCGAAGGCCATAACGCCATCGACCGCAACGCCGGACTTTATCAGTATTCCTACTTTAATTTCTACACCCGGGCGGTCACGCTTAATTTTACTTATCGCTTCGGTAACGCCAATACCGCCAAGATCAAGACTGGATCGGCTTCTGCCGAGGAGCAGCAAAGGGCAAGAAATTGATGATCAGCATCAGCAGCAGGGAGATACCGATATAAGGCCATAATACATTCAAGGGCTGGTAACGTTCCTGATCCTGCACTAAGGTAAAAAGCAGGGTTTTGCTTTCTGCCGGCGAACGCGGAACGAGTGCCTGTGCCAGGTTCCAGCCCAGGTGCAAACCTATCGAGAGTGATAATTTCTCGGATTTAATATAGCAGAGCCCGTAGAGAATTGACCCGAGCCCGGTAGTTAGCCAAGTCATCAGGAATTGCTGCCAGGTGACCGCTGTTTGAAATTTGAGGTGCATGATCGCGAAGGGAAGCGTAACAGCCGCCTGGGCAACCCAGGGCCCGTAAGTTTTAAGCAGGCGCTGAAAAGGGTATCCCCGGTAGGTCAATTCCTGCGCGAAAGCAGAAAATAAATTGATGAGAATCAGGATGGCCAAAAATACGGGATCGATGCGCCCGGTAAAAACTAAACGCGAACCGTTTAGCCCTATCGTGATCGCGGCGCTGATCAGTAAGGCCAGCAGTCCCAAACCCAGGCCGCCAAAAAGGTGCTTTAGATCCGTCGCGTTCCCCGGCACCAAACCCAGGCTCTTGAGGGAATGGCCTTCTGAACGTACAAAAAAATAGCTTAACGCTAAGGCAATGCCAAAATAATACCACATGCTGTCCAGCAGCAATACCCGGCTGGCGATCAATTGTGCTAAAATGAGCGTTAGAAAGTAGCTGCTGACTTTCAGCCAGGCGGGGATAGGTTTGCGCATAAGTGATTTTTAACGCAAATTGGGGGAAGTCCTTACCGTTCAAAAACAAATTCGACCGACAGGCCTGGCGCGGCAACAAACGGGCTGATCCGGCCAACGAAGCGATATTATATTCTTAAAGCTGCCAATAAACTATCGCGGTAATTGGCCCCGATCGGCAATTCGATCTGATCCAGTTCGACCATATTGCCTTTGATCGCTTTGATCCGGGAGAGGTTAACGATATAGGAGCGGTGCAAACGCAGGAATTTTTCTTTCGGCAGCATGTCTTCAAATAACTTTAGATGCATGCTGGCGAATAGCCGGCGGCTGTCGAGATAAACCGAACTATAATCTTTTTCGGCCTGGATATAACTGATCTGGTCATGGTCAACCCGTACCAGTTTGGTGTCTTGCTTGATAAAGAGATAATCGTTTACTACAACCGGCTCTTGTGGCTGCATGGTTTTAAAAGCCAGACGCTCCCGGGCTTTTTGGATAGCCTGGTAAAACCGGTCGTAAGTAATGGGCTTTAATAAGTAATCGACCGAGTTGAGTTCAAAACCCTCTACCGCGTATTGGTGATAGGCCGTCGTAAAGATCACCAGCGGTGGATTGCGCAGCGACCGCAAAAAATCTGTCCCGGTGATTACCGGCATCTGGATATCCAGGAAGATCAGGTCAACTTTATACTGGTGCAAGCCCTCATAGGCCTCAGAGGCATTGATGCAACTTTTGACCAGGCTAAGGCCGGGTGTATTTTTGATGTGATTGATCAGGATATCGCGGGCAATAGGTTCATCATCGACCACCATAGCTTTAATTTTGTTCATAGTTCCATGCTGACATTTACGGTATAAAGTCCATCTTGCTGATCAAACCTGTAATCATGTTTTCCCGGGTAATACAATTGCAGGCGTTTCCTTAAATTCTGTAAGCCGATACCTCCCGTTTGCTGTAACTGCCGGTCTTCATCCAGGGTATTGCTCAGCTGCAATTGCAGCTGAGCTGCCCGGATATGGAGCAAAATGTTGATCCGCGCCCCCGGCCTGTCCGCCCCAAATTTGAATGCGTTCTCGATCATCGGCATCAGCAGCAAGGTAGGCAATTCGTAGTTTCCCTCATCGGATTGCACGTCAAAAGTTACGGACGTATGGTTCAAACGGATCTTTTCCAGTTCGATATAGTCTTTTAATAATTGGATTTCCTTTTCTAAGGAGGCTTTCTCTGCCGTATTGTTATAAAGCGCGTAACGCATAAACTCCGAAAGCCGCGCGACCGTGCCTGCTGCCTTGTCATTCTCGTTCTTTAAGATCAGCCCGTAAATATTATTGAGTGAATTAAATAAAAAGTGCGGATTGACCTGGGCTTTCAGGAAATTGAATTCCAGTTCCACATTTTCCCTGGCTAACCGAACGGCCGCCATTTGCTGACGAAAAGATTGAAGGGCGACCTTGATCACCAGTGGGATACTGACCGAAAAGACCAGGCCGATCAGCAAACCCAGGGTAGCCACTTTGGCAAACAAGCGATTGATGAAAAAGGTGTGCAGGAAGCGGTAATATTCGTTGTTGCTGGCCTTTAGCTGTATCATACAATCGGCACAATTCGTAATCACCAGTTGCTCTACCAGGGTATTCATGAGGCCATATAAGATCAACAGCGTTAACAGGCCTGAAACCGCAATCATATATTTTCTTTTTAAAAATAAAGGCATTAAAAGATAAACCAGCGGATAATAGATCAACGCCAGGCTGATGGTGTTCAGCAGCGCCAGCCGGAAGATCACCGGGCTGCCAAAGTTTCTATAATAATTGAAAGAGATAACCGAAGTGTACCAGTAAACAAGCAGTTCCAGCACCCAGAAAAGCAAATGCGCGCCGATGCGATAAGAACGGTTGGTGTTTAGTTTACCGGTAAGGGAAGCGAAATTCATACGCTAATTTCAATTTCAAGTATCATTTTTAAGAAGTTTTTCGACCAACTAAGCCCTGTCGCCAACCAAAGCGCCCTAAACGGCAACGAAACGTTCGTTGCTGTAAAGATATCACCGGTATGCTCTGTTTGGGCTTTGGTCGAGTTTTTTTTATTTACCCGATAAATGAGCGTCCATTTGCGGGATGAACAACAAGCGCCTGTTTACGTTCGCCAAAGTATTGTTATTTTGGTTCGGCACCATGATCATCCTGGCGGCAGCATCCGCCGCGACCAAATCGGTAGCGGGCATTTGGACCGCAATAGCCTCCTTATCGATCGCATTGGCCGGATCGGTTTTGTTGACGCTATTATTTGTCCGTTGGGAAGGCCTTACCCTTAAATCAGCAGGTATATTGCCCGAAAGCCAAAGTTTCGGCCGTCTGTTAAGTGGCTTTCTGATTGGCCTGTTACTGCCTTTTTTACAAGCGATGCTGGTATTAGCGTCCGGGCACGTAACGTTGACCCTGTCGCCCCAGATCAGTTTGTTAATATTTGCTGCAAACCTACTGTTATTTCTAATGATCGCTTTTCGGGAAGAGGTGGCATTTCGCGGCTTCCCGCTCCGGGCGCTTGAAAGATCCGCCGGCAAATGGCTGGCACTAATCCTCATCACCATACTATTTATCATTGAGCACCGCATCAGTGGCTGGACCTGGCCGAGGGCCCTTATCGGCTCGGGTCTGGGTGGCCTGCTTTATGGCTTGGCGACCTTAAAAACCCGGGGCATAGCGCTGTCTGCCGGTCTGCATTCGGCCTGGAACTTCGGGCAATGGTTACTGGGCTTTAAAGATGATACCGGCCTGTACCAGGTATATATTGAAAAGGGCTATGAAGCAAGAGCCGGGCAAGCGGGCTGGCTGGGCTACCTGCTGGCCGTAGGGCTGGCCATCTTATTTTTTATCATCATCGAACTGAGATCCAAAAAAACAGCTTATGATCAGCATCCATAATTTAAATTACCGGTACAGCCGGAAAAAAAGCCTGTTTAACGGCCTTAGCCTAACCATGCGAGCCGGCAGCATTTATGGCCTGCTCGGCAAAAACGGCGCGGGGAAATCCACGTTGATGAAAACTATGATCGGTTTATTGTTTCCAACACAGGGCACCTGCTTCGTTAACGACTTTGAACCGCGCAAACGCGAATCAACCTTGCTGGAGCAATTATTCTTTATCCCGGAAGAGTTCCAGCTCCCGCCGGTAAGTATTGACCGCTTTATCCAAATTTACGCGCCATTCTATCCCTCG
This sequence comes from Bacteroidota bacterium, assembly GCA_040389105.1. GTDB lineage: Bacteria > Bacteroidota > Bacteroidia > Sphingobacteriales > Sphingobacteriaceae > Mucilaginibacter. The sequence continues at coordinate 85,114 of JAZKAO010000012.1, read as the reverse complement.
TTCAAACAATCGGACTTTGAAAGCTATCTGAAAGAGTTCGCCATGGACACCAACCACCGGTTTGACCAATTGTCCTTTGGTCAAAAGAAAAAGATTTTTATCGCTTTTGGCCTGGCCACCAATACCCGGCTGCTGGTGATGGATGAGCCGACCAACGGTTTGGATATCCCCTCTAAGGTCCAGTTCCGCAAGATCATGAGCCAGGCCAGCCGGCCCGATAAGCTCATCCTGCTTTCTACCCACCAGGTACGGGACCTCGATGACCTGATTACCTCGGTGATCATTATGGACAATAGCCAAATACTGTTGCATCAGGAAAAAGAACAGATCGTGCAGCGTTTAGGCTTTTACCCGGTTGCGGAGCAAAAGGACCAGATCCTATATGAAGAGGAAACGCCCAACGGCAGGATCGCGCTCTGCAAGCGCCAGGATGACCGGCCGACCTATATCGACCTGGAAATATTATTTAACGCCACACTCACCAACCCGGAACTGATCAGCTCGGTCTTTAAACAAAATAAAATATGATGATCAATCCCAAACATTTCTGGCTTTTATTCCAAAGACAATGGTTCGAGCAGCGCAAAGCCTGGCTCGTCGGTTCGGCAGCTATGGTAGCAATACTTTCCGTATTGTTCCTGATGGCCTGGCAATGGCGCACCAGTTTTAACGGCGATACCACGCATGGTATTTTCCTCATGGTACTGTTCGGTGGTGGCGGTGTTTATATATCGGCCCTGCTGAAAGACTTCGGCAACCGGCAAAAAGGTCAGTGGCTGCTACTCTTGCCGGCACCCGCAATTACCAAAGTCGCGGTCGCGCTGGTCTACGGGATCATCGGCTATCTCCTGGTCTATTTCGCCTTGTTTTATGGCACCAAGGCGCTGATCTGCGCGATCTTGGTACACCCGGGGATGAGCTGGGGTAATTTCGACCTTTTCAAGAACGGATTCTACCATTTCCTGTTCATCTTCACCGCTTTTCAGTCCATCATGTTAGCGGGCAGCGTTTATTTCAATAAAAGCCAGTACCTGAAAATTCTACTGCTCCTCATTGCCGCCTTATTCATCGCTTTTAACGGCAACAGCCTTTTGTTGCAGCTAATGACCCGTTGTAGCACCATTAATTCCAACCTCCCGCTGGATAGTTTCCAGTTCATTTATCACGACGAAAATGTGTATGTCTATGCGCCAGATGCAGTTGGCAATGCCGTATCCGTCCTGCTGTGGCTGGTCGTTCCGCTTACGTTTTGGGTCATTGCCTGGTGCTGTTTAAAAGAAAAAGAATTATAAGATGAAAACCAGTTCCAAAATATTTTTAGCCCTGTTAGTCTTGATCGTATTCAGTACTTTGCTGGTTGATCTATCTCTCAAAAGCGCCTATCAAAAGATCAGGCTGGATGATCCTTTTAAAAACTATGAGACAATGGCCGTGCAACCCTTTCATTACCTTTACCTCAAAGGTGGCAACAGCTATGCTATTGTCTTCAGCCAGGCTACAAAACCTACCATGAAGGTGATGAGCTCCCGTAAAACTTTCCTGACCAGCACCCGGCACGGCGACACCTTGTTCATCGAGTTCAGGGTAGCCGGCGGCTCCACCAAACGCGAACCCGAATCTTTGCCGCGCGGCCTGCTCATCGGTGGCCCTGCTGTCCGGGAGATCCAGGTTGACGGCAGCGCTGTTAGCCTCAGCAATTGGAAGACCGACAACCTGAAAGTAACACTCGGCGGTAATGCCTCAGCAGGGTTTGATTATACGCATATTACGCAACTAACCATCAATGGTAATCATAACAGCATCTGTAATTTTACAAAAGCAAATTATATCGGACAATTCAACCTATCGCTTAAGCACAGCTCCGTCGCCTTTTTGAGTGAGATCAGCTACACCAGTTTTATCCCCCAACTACGGGACAGCAGCCTCTTGATCTTCAATGCCGCGACGGCAGCTAAACTTAAAAAATGATATATTAAGGCGAATAATTTAAATATTTGAACCATTTTCAATTTAGGTCCAAATCTGCCAGTCTTTTCAAATCATGAAAGAAATATTGTGTTATAAATAAAGTCTGCACCACAACCATCAGAAGCCATTTAGTGAAAGCTAAATGGCTTTTTTGCGTTTATACTTTTCTTTAAAATGAAAAGGAATCAAGCAGAATAGGCAAATAAACTGTCGAGGGACTAAAAAATTTCACGGTTAATTAGTAGATTTTAAATTTTATTAGTCTTTATAATAAAATCACACCATGAAATTTAAAACGTCCACTTGTATTTAATCAACAAGAAACCGGTTTCATTCTAAATAAACAATTAACAAATTTTTAACCAAAAATGATGGGCGCATTCAGCGGCCATAGCGGCTTGTTTTGCCCGTTATTTTTTAACCAAAAGTGCATTTATGAAAACAAAATTTATGCTTACCTGCGCCTTAGGATTGTTCTTAGGTTTAACATCCTGCAAAAAAAACCCCGATTTAAAGGCCGATGGCGCTACCTCAACTGGCACGGCTGCCGGCCCGGGATTAAAGGTGGCTTCGTCGCTGGCCTATAACTGGAGCAATGTGGCTATCGGCGGCGGCGGTTATGTTACGGGTATTGTTATTCATCCCACAGCAGCCAACCGTATGTATATCCGTACAGATGTTGGCGGTGCTTACCGTTGGGACGCAACTGTTTCGCAATGGGTACAAATACTGGATGCCGTTAGCAGCAATGTTGATGGTATAGCTGTTGACCCCGGCGTATCTGACCGTGTGTACGCGGGTACCAACGCCGGCCTTTACAAATCTGACGACCAGGGCAGTAACTGGACTAAACTGACCGCTTTTACAGGCACTTTCAGCGGTAACGGCGATTTGCGCTGGGCAGGCGAACCAATAGCTGTAGATCCGCTGAACAGCGCAAACCTGTTTGTGGGTTCGCGCGCTAACGGCTTGTTCAAAAGCAGCAGCACCGGTACTTCGTTTTCGCAAGCATCGGGCGTTCCCACATCCGCCAACGTGCGGTCGGTGTTGATTGATCCTTCGGGCGCTACCGGCAGTTCGGCAATAATTTATGCAACTGTTGCAGGTACAGGTGTTTACCGCAGCACCAACGGCGGCACCAGCTTTGCCTTAATCAGCGGCTCACCGGCAAACCCTAACCGTATGGCGCTTGGCGCCAGCGGCAAATTATATGTAACGCACAGCACAGGTGTTTCGGTCTACGATGGTTCTGCATGGACTAACATTACCCCATCTACCGATGTCAATAAAAACTACTGCGCTATTTCTGTCGATCCGACAAACCCTTTACGAATAGCAGCTTCTGTGCGCACCGGCGCTTTCAATTGCCCTATGTTCCGCTCTACGGATGGCGGTACTACCTGGGCAAAAATAAACACCTCATCGCTGCCCATCACCAAATCTGCCGAACCCGGTTGGTGGCCAGCCACCTGGTTTAGCAGCGCAACTTCAGCTATGGCATTTGATCCGCTGCATGCCGGCAATCTTTATTATACCGATTGGTTTGGCATTTGGTTTACCTCTAATATGTTCCAAAGTGGATCGGTAGACTTTGTAGCTAAAGAAGCTGGGCATGAAGAAGCTGTTTTGCTTACCCTGGCAGCACCGCCGTCCGGTTCGGGCACTTTACTTTATTCGGGCTGTGCAGATATTGGCGGTTTCAGGCATACCAGCCTTACTGCCTTTCCGGCTGCCAGGCTTTATGATACCCAACAAATTACCAGTATCTCGTATTGCGAGCAATTTCCGCAAAATATCGCCGTGCTTACTACCGAAAATAACGATGCCAGTGCTATCGCGCTGTTCACGTCGGCAAACAGCGGCGGCAGCTGGACAGCACGTACCTTACCATCAACCGGTACTTTGCGTGGCCGTATTGTAGTTTCGTCATACAATCCAAGCAAAATGATTTATATCGCCGCAGGTTCTGCAGGTAAGATATTTTATACCACCGATCAGGGCGTTTCATGGGCGCAATCTTCCAATGGACCTACCGGTGCAGACGCGGGTACATCGGCTGATATCTATGATAAATGCTTCCCTGCCGCGGCCGATTGTGTGAACGGTAGTAAGTTCTATGTTTTTCAGGGTGGGTTCATGTATATGTCTACCGATGGTGGCAATACCTGGAACAAGCGCAATACTACCGCTATCCCAACAGCAAGCTCGTGGACAACCGTTGCCTCAAGGCCGGGTGTTGATGGCGAGGTTTGGGTGAGTTTAGATGGTAACGGCCTATACAAACTGGCCAGTGGCGCATCAACCTTTACGCATATTACTACCATGTCTACCGCAAAAACATTTAGTTTCGGGGCACCGCCAAGCGGCTCTTCAACAACTACTGTTTACGCGTACGGTGTGTTAAGCGGCGGCTCGGGTAACGATTTGTACCGATCAACAAACGACGGCGGCGCGTGGGACCAGGTTTCTAACGGGCAGCATTTTTCGGCAGGCGTAAAAGCAATTGCCGGCGACAGGGCAACCTTTGGCCAGGTATATATTGCCACCGGCGGCCGGGGGGTAATGGTTGGCCATCAATAATTAAAAAATTTAATTTAAGCAGTAAAAGCCTTGTTTTACAAGGCTTTTACTGCTGTTTTACCCGGTAGTGTAGCCGATGATAAATTAACCTTTAGCGCACAATAGCTTAATATCCAATTCATTCATTTACTATTTACATTTGTTATGCAGCGTTTATTGATCTGTAAAGCCTGGTACCTATGATTGACGATGTTAAACAGCGACTAAACGAGCTGATAACGGCAGGTAAAAACAACGAAGCCGCCAGCTACCTTTGGAAACAGTATTATGATATATTGCTGAAGTTTGCCGTAGCCTATCTTAAAAAGACCGAACTGGCCGAAGAGGTAGTATCGGATGTGCTGTACCAGATATGGAATAATAAGGCCAACCTTAACCAAATTCAAAACATGCGGGTATATGTGTTTACGGCGGTGCGTAACCGTTGTTATACACAGTTAAACAAGCAAAAACGCGAGCTGGCACTTTTTAAACCAGCCGACGAACTGAAAGAGGATTGCAGTTTTGACAACGGTATCGACCCTGAGAAACTGATGATAAACAGTGAACTGATCAAATTTATCAGCGAAATTGTAGAAGATTTGCCACCACGCTGCAAACAGATCTATAAAATGGTGCGCGAAGAAGGTTTGCGTAATAAAGATGTAGCACAACAATTGGGCATATCCGTAAATACGATAGATGTACAATTGGCCATAGCCGTTAAAAAACTCACCAAAGCCCTGCAGCTTTACTTCAATCGTTAACCTATATATTACCAATGGTTAATAATTTAATAAAATATAATTAACACTTAGTACATTCCCGCGGCAACGATGTCTTTATTGTAGATATTTAAAAAAATTAACGGAACTTGAATTTCCGGCACATGGGTATGATGAACACACGAAACAGGCTATGGATGTTGATGGGCAAAAAGCTTTCGGGCGAAATAACCATCGTGGAGGAAAAAGAGCTGGATACTCTTTTTCAATCCTATCCTGATGTGTGGTACGCTTACGAAGTGCTGAGCGCCGATCATAACGAAAAGGTCCCCGAAGAGTTTATTGGCGAACTGCGGTCCTTGTTGGCTGTAAACAACACCACCTTGCCCGATGCGAACGATGATGCGCCCATTGTTGAAACAAGCCGGCTTACCCGTTTGTGGCCCTGGTTGGCGGCAGCGGCTTCTTTACTGGTCATTATTTCAGCAGGCTGGATGCTGAATTCAAAATATTTAACCGGAGCTAAAGGCCCGGCCGAAAACACTAATAATGTAATAGCTGTGCAAAACGGCACCCGCACCACCGTTACCCTGCCCGATGGCAGTCTGGTAATGCTGAACGCAGGCAGTAAATTATCTTATTCGAAAAATTATGCGTCGGCAAAAGTGCGCGAGGTTTACCTATCGGGCGAAGCCTATTTTAAAGTGGTGCACGATGCACAGCACGAGTTTATTATCCATACCTACCATTTTGATGTAAAAGATATTGGCACCATGTTTAACGTAAAGGCCTATCCCGGCGAAAAAACGGCCGAGGCTGTGCTGATTGAGGGTGCTATAGAAATTTTATTCAGGAACCATCAGCGCAGCAGCATCCTGCTACAACCCAAGCAAAAAATTATATTCAATACCGATTCTGCCATTGCCGATAAATCTGCCACGCACAGCATTTCCCCTGCCGGTTATAAAGTGATGCCGCTCGACAGCGACCGCAGAAGTATCAATCATTTTGCCGAGACAGCATGGATTGATAACCAGATGATATTTAAAAACGAAGCTTTTGGTGAAGTAACTAAGCGAATGGAGCGCAAATACAACGTCAATATCTCGTTTACCGACGATCGGCTTAAAAACACCACACTTACCGGCATCTTCAGAAACGAAAATGTAGAAGAAGCGCTTAAAGAGCTCCAACAGATCAGCTCGTTTAAATTTCATATTCAGCGCGATAGCATCACTCTTTCCGGCCTGTAATATCCGCATAACCCAAGCTGGCTACATCTCCCCGGCCTTTATCGATGCGCCGTCATCAACAGATGTGGAAAAAATATTTTACAGAATTCTCCCATTTCTATAGTAGAAACCGCGGGATGATGCGTCTTTCCATAAAAAAGCAACAATAATTATTCACTCCAAATAAATATCATTTTATGGCATAAACGTCTATCAAAATCTCAGCAGCTTATTGTTTGGTTTAAACTAAAAAGGGAAATGCTGTCACATTCCCCTTTGGGTTTTTAATCAATTTAAAAAGGACGAAAGTGCTTTCAAAATACAATGTCCAAATTTTTCGATCACCTAACATCAAATATATGAAAAAAAAAATACTGCACATTTCAATGCTCAGTCATAATTATGTGTGGAAGCTTCAACTAACTATGCGGTTCACCATTTTGTTTCTCCTTGTTTTTTGCCTCCAGCTTTCGGCTAAGGTATACTCACAAAAAGATATTGCGTTAAAATTCAACACCCATCACGTTAAGTTGAATAACGTTTTTGAACTGATAGAAAGTAATACCAATTACCGCATTTTTTACAATAACCGCCAGGTTCCGCTAAATACAGCAGTATCCCTTAACGGAAGCGAACACTTAAGCATAACCGAACTGCTGGATCTGTCGCTGAAAGACCTGAAACTGGACTACCGTATTTTGCCTGATAACGTAATTGTTATTGCGCCGGCCAATACCAAGTTAACGCCCATAAAAATTACGGGCACAGTTAAGGATAAAAACGGTGTAGCCCTGCCGGGCGTAACGGTAAAAGTAAAAAACCTGAATAAGGGTACTGTTACCGATGTTAACGGCAATTACACCATTGAGGTACCCGACGACGGGACAATCGTTTTCTCGTTTATAGGCTACCAAACTCAGGAAGTACCTGTGCAAGGCAAAAGCCGGTTGGATATTATCCTTGCTGATAATCCTAAAAGCCTGAACGAAGTGGTAGTAGTTGGCTACGGTACGCAAAAAAAGACATCGGTTACTGCCGCCATCTCGTCGGTGAGTGGCGAAGATATTTTGAAATCGCCGGTTGCAAATGTGAGCAATACGCTTGGCGGCCGTGTATCGGGCGTCATTTCGCGCCAAAGCAGCGGCGAACCGGGTGCTGATGCCGATCAGATCCAAATTCGTGGTATCGGCACCACCGGCAGTTCGGCCCCGCTTATTGTGGTTGATGGTGTGCCTATGAGTTATAATCAGCTTAATTTTAATGATATTGAAACGGTTACCGTGTTAAAAGACGCGGCAGCAGTTGCGCCTTACGGTTTAGGCGGCGCCAACGGCGTTATCCTGGTAACTACCAGGCGGGGCAAAAGCGGGCAGTTATCATTAAATTATGATGGCTACTATGGCTTTCAAAAAGCTACCGCTATCCCTAAATACCTGGATGCAGCGGGTTTTGCTACTCAATTCAACATTGCCAATAAAAATGTGGGTATAGCACCTACCTATACCGACGCGCAGATACAAAACTATCAGAACGGCAGCGATCCGGATCATTTTCCTAATACCGATTGGGTAAAACAAACCATCCAGCCGCGCGATCCGATCACCAATCATAACCTTACGTTTACAGGCGGAAGCGATAAGGTGCATTTTTTTGGCGACCTGGGCTATTTATACCAGGAGGGTGTTGTAAATGTGATCAACTACAAGCGTTACAATGGTACTTTAAATATCGATGCGAATGTAACCCCTACAACTACCGTTTCGTTTGACATCAGAGGCGGCCTTACCCAACAAAACAAGCCAGCCGGAAACGACGGTACGGGTATTTTTACCAGCATAACCGAAATATCGCCTACTTTCCCTGAAAAGTTCAGCAACGGATTACCAGCCAACGCCTTACTGCCGTCTATATACGATAGCGGTTACAATCGCACTACCGGTAACCTTTTAAACTCGAAATTTCAGATAGAACAAAAACTGCCTTTCATCCCGGGGTTAAGCATAAAAGGTGCAGCAGCTTACGAAAAAAACAACACGGTTGGCAAAGTATGGTCGCTGCCGTTTACCTATTACAGCCTTAACGCCGCGGGCACCTATGTAACGCAGGCCGGAGGGCCTCCTGCGCCAACGCTGACACAATCCTTTTCAGAAACCCAGAATATCACCTTGCAGGGATACCTTACCTATCAAAAAACATTTGGAAAAAGCGATATCAGCGGATTGGTGGTTTTTGAGAAGAGAAACGGAATCACCGATAAGTTTTCGGCCGGGCGTATTAACTATGCGGTAAACCTTGATGAACTTTCATTGGGCAGCAGCGCTACCAGCGATTTCAGTAACTCGGGCACATCGGCCAAAAGCGCGCAGGTGGGTTGGGTGTACCGTGCAAACTATGCCTATGCTGGTAAATACCTGGTCGAGCTATCGGGCAGGTACGATGGGCATTATTATTTCGCGCCCGACAAACGCTTTGCATTCTTCCCCGCGGCTTCGGTAGGATGGCGGTTATCCGAAGAATCGTTTATTAAAGATCATTACAACTGGATCAACAATTTAAAGATCAGGGCATCATACGGTAAATCGGGGAACCTGGCAGGCGATCCTTTTCAATACCTTACTTCATATGGGTTGTCGTCAAGCTATGTGTTAGGCGGTACTGTCCCTTATCAAACACAAGGTATATCAGAGAACGCGCAGGCCAACCCAAATATCACCTGGGAAACATCAAACAAGGCGGATGTGGGTGTTGATTTAAACTTATTCAACAGCAAACTGAACATCGTTGCCGATTATTTCAGAGAAAGGCGATCAGATATGCTGCTGAAACCTACAGCGGTGATCCCTGCAGAATATGGTATCGGTATTTCGCAGGAAAACGAGGGTATTATGGATAACGCCGGTGTCGATTTCAGCATCGGTACCAACCAGCACTTTGCCAACGGTCTTAAGATGAATACCAACCTCATTTTCTCGTACGCAAAAAACAAGCTGGTCCAAACTTTCGAGAACGCGTCTACCTTTAATAACCCTAATCGCCGTTTAACCGGCAGATCGCTTGGTACCCAGTTTGGTTTAAAAGCTTTAGGCTTTTATCAGCAAAGCGATTTTAACCCCGATGGTACTTTAAAAGCAGGCATACCTGTGCCAAGCTTTGGCGCTGTAGCCCCCGGCGATATTAAATACGCCGATCTTTCCGGTCCGATTGGCGCTGATGGTAAACCTACCGCGCCCGATGGCAAAATAGATGTGAACGATAATACGGTAATTGGTTACCCACTGTTTCCGCAAATCACGTTCGGGTTAAACAGCAGCCTATCATGGAAAGGCTTTGATTTGTATATGCTTTGGCAGGGTGCTGCTAATTCAACTTATTATTTGTTGGATGAACTGGCATCGCCATACTTTAACGGTGCAAAAATTGCCGAATACCAATTGGATTACTGGACACCCGACCATACCAATGCCGAGTTTCCGAGGCTTACGCCATCCGCCACTACTAATAATTCGCAAACATCATCTTTTTGGACAAGGAATGGTTCGTACGTGCGGTTAAAAACATTAGAGCTGGGGTATTCGCTTCCATCATCGGTAATGAAAGCTATCAAAATGCGGTCGGTAAGGGTGTATGTAACGGGCCAAAACCTGTTCACCATATCGTCAGAAAGCTTTGTAGACCCCGAGATAGGCAATAACCGCGACCGGTATTACTTTCAGCAAAAAACATACGCGCTTGGCCTTAGTGTTGGTTTCTAAACATATACTGTAAAAAATAATACAATGAAAAGATATTTTATTTTGCTTTTTGCGCTTGCGGGCTTCGCCTCGTCTTGCACTAAAAACTCGTTAGAGATCACCCCCTCTAACCAGTTAAGCGATGCCACGGTATGGAACACACCGGCAACCGCTAACCTGTTTTTGAACGATATTTATAACCAGTTAAACCCGGGCCCGTATGGCGCCAATTCGTATAAACTACCCAGCGAGATCAGTAACGATCCGTTGGAGTGCTATACAGATAACGCCACTTACGGGCCATCGGCGGGTAACGAGTCGTACCTGCTTTTTGATAACGACAGCTACGGCCCGGCAAACGATATGTTTAGCCCAACATGGGTTAATATGTACACCGCCATCAGGAAATGTAACCTGGCTATTGAAAAAGTAGCGGCATCCAATTTTCCCGACGTTACCAAAAAAAGCATGACAGCCCAGGCGCGCTTTTTAAGGGCGTATTTTTATAAGCAACTAATTGATATTTACGGTGGTGTGCCATTAATAACCACCGTGCTGGACAATACCACACAAGGTGATGCCATCTTTTATCCGCGCAGCACTTATGCCGATTGCGTTTCGTTTATCCAAACCGAGTGTACGGCTGCTGCGACTGATCTACCACAAAAGGTAACCGGCACTAATGTTGGTTATGCTACCTGGGGTGCCGCTATGGCCTTAAAAGGCGAAGAAGAACTGTATGCCGGTAAATGGGCCGACGCGGTTGCCACCCATCAGCAGATCATGAGCTCGAACCTGTACTCGCTTTTTCCGGATTATAACACGCTGTTTTTTACCGGCAATGAAAATAACCAGGAAGTATTGTTCGACATACAGTATGCGGCTAATATCAGACCGAAAAAAGTTCAGCAGTACTGGGGTGTACCCATGGTAGCGAAAGGACAGGGCTGGGGCGGTAACGACCCAACCCAAAACCTGGTAGATCAATACGAACTAACGGATGGTAAAACGGCTGCCCAGGGTTCCGCGTTGTATGATGCTACACGTCCATATTCTAATTTGGATAAACGTTTTTATGCTACCGTTATTTACGATGGAGAAATTTGGCGCGGCGCCCCTGTGTACACCCGCCTGGGGATAGCTAACAATGCCAACCAAATTAACGTGGTGAATTTGCAGGGTAATGCCGGCCGTACCGGGTACTTTGTGAAAAAATATATGGATTCAACGCTAACAAGCGGCCCTAATAACCTTGACGGCACCAACTATATTGTGTGGCGTTATGGCGAAGTGTTATTGAACTATGCCGAAGCCAAAAACGAACTGAGCGGCCCCGACCAAAGTATTTACGATGCTATTAACTTGTTGAGGAAACGTGGAGGCTTGCCCAACCTGCCAACCGGTTTAACACAGGCTACCATGCGGACGGCTATTCAGCACGAGCGCCGTATTGAGCTGGCCTTTGAAGGAAAGTACTTTTACGATATTATGCGCTGGAAAACAGCGGAAAGCCTGTTTAGCCAGCCTATTTATGGCATGCAGGTAACTACGGTGGCCGGTAAACTGGTTTACACCAGGGTACAGGTAAGGAAGATCAAATTCAACGCGGCCAAAAACTACCTGCAACCTATCCCGCAGGCCGTAATTGACCAAAATCCGAAGATGACACAAAATCCAAATTATTAATCGCGAACAGATTATGAAAAATTTAGTTAAATATTGTTTGGTGGCCCTGGCTGTAGTGAGCATTAGCTTGTTTACAGCTTTTAAAACGGCCGATAAATTCTATACATTCAAGCTGCGTAATGCTAACGATGTAAAGGAGTTTTTAAAGTACACGCCCGATGCGGCACCCTTTATCAGCGCGCACCGCGGCGGGTTCAGGACTGGTTACCCCGAGAATTGCATCGCCACTTTTGAGCATACGCTTACCAACGTACATTCGATGATGGAGTTTGACCCGCATTATACCAAAGACAGCGCCATTGTAGTAATGCACGACCCAACTCTGAACCGTACCAGTAATGGTACCGGTAAAATATCCGATCATACCTTGGCCGAGATCAAACAATTCAGACTGAAAGATCCCGATGGCAATGTGACCAATTTCCAGATACCCACGCTTGACGAAGTATTGGAATGGGCCAAAGGTAAAACCCTGATGGTGATGGATATGAAAGACGTACCGGTAGAAGCGCGTGTGAAAAAGATACAGGAACACCATGCGCAATCGTGCGCACTGATTATGGCCTATAGCATTGCCGATGCAAAAAAATGCTACGCGCTTGATCACAGTATATGCATGGAGGTGATGTTGAATAGCGTTGATAAACTGAAAGAATTTGACGCGAGCGGCGTACCCTGGGCAAATGTGTTTGTATTTGTAAGCCAAAAGCCGGTAGCCGACCGCGCCATATTTGACGAGATACATAAACGCGGTGCTATGGCTATGGAGGGTTGCGCATTTAGCTACGATGCCGATTTTGCCGCCGGTAAAATTACCCGCGACGAATTAGACAAAGCACACCGCGATGTGGTGAATATGGGCGTGGATATTATTGAGACCAACCTGGCCATCGAAACCGGCGCGTCTATTAACGATATGCAGAAAGCCAAATTAGCGAAATCAACTAAAGCTAAGTTCTTTTAATATTTATACCGTAAATAATAAGTAAGCATAGTATCGTTCTTTTTGCCGCGATAATAACTTCGTTATTGAGAGATGCCATAGCTGCGCGTGATGTTTGCCCTTGCAGTGCCAAAAGCAGGGCCCTATCCTAATTTGAACCATTTTTAATTTAGGTTTAAAAGAGTCAGGCGCTTCAAATCACCGAGAAAACGGTTTGTTATAATTAATTCTGCACCACACAATAAGTCAAAAGCCTTTAGTCGTAAGTCTAAAGGCTTTTTTGCGTTTACAGGGCTTTTTTAAGATTCTATGCAGAGATGTAATTGGCGGCGAAAGATTAGAAAAATCTTTCGCCGTTTTTTCCCGAAGGTTTTTATTCTCATTAATATTTGAAGTAGTATAACTTGTTGATAAAATAATAACGGGTACTGCGTATTATTTCCCCATTGTTTGGATGAGTATTTTTTTATTACCTGATGTAAGTAAAAGGAAGTTACTTTTTCCCTGAACTTAACAAAATACCTTTTGTGGGTTGCCTTAACAGGATACTATGCTCGTCTAAAAGTTCTTTTAAGGAGGCGTCTGCCAGGGAATCTATATTCTCGTTCCTTAAATAAAAATTGATGCTTTGTTTACCATGGTGCCAGCGTATTATTTTACACCTGCAACTGCTGTTTTCAACAGTGTTTATTACTTCTTCAACGGGGCCACTATTGCCCTGGCGTATATAAACTTCGCGTATACCAATAATATCATTGCGGTTGCCCACATCAAAGTTCCATGATGCCGATATAACGATCAGCCGTTTACGGTCATGGTCAAACCGCATTAATGACAGCCTGGGCGATTCTACCGAGTCGGTATTGTTTTTTAGGTACGAATGGATGGAAACTACGTTGGGGTTTTCAAACTGCATATAACCCAAATGGTCAAAGCTGGCGCCGTAGCGGTTAAAAACAAAATAACCGTCTTTGTAATGTACATCAACAATATTCCTTACGGCCATGTGGTAGCGGTTGCTATCAGACACCCTTGCTTGTGGCGAACCAATGTAAACTGTCCATAGCCCTTCTAATGCAGCAATATCTGTAGCGGTAGGCTGGTATGGTGTTATTTTCAGGTCGTTTTCCAGGGTTTTAAGCTTGCTGGCGGTCTGGTACCAGCTAAACGCACAGAATAGTATAATAATTACAAATACAGGCGAAGCCCAACGCCAAAGTTTACTCTCTGTGTTAAATGTTTTTATTGGTGAGGTTGCTATTGCCGCAGTACCATCATTACTATGGTCTATCAATTCAGGATCAGAAGGTACTGTCTCAAAGGCTCTGCGGCCCATGCCATACAGGTAAATATAGCAGGCATCAACTAAAAATGGCCGCGGGTTACTTACTATACCGTTAGCAGCATCCTTAATCTGGCCGCCGGTAATGTCGTATTTTAAATAGGGATACTCAAGATTTTTATTATACCGGTCGGGCGCATACTGGTCGTGCCCGAGGGTTTCTGCCGTATTGGGTAGTTCATTACTTATTTTACTTAATATGCGGGCAAGGTCCTCATAGTTTTTGCGGTTGGTATTGCGCACCAATTCATGCCCCGTTGTTTGCTCATATTTTTTAAAAACGGCCGCAAGCAGGTAAACTATCTCTTCCTTTCCTGTCTTAAGTTTCATAAATGGGTATAATGTAGGGCTTAATTAGCATTCCGAAGGTAAAAAATATTTCAGTAGTAACCAGTTTCCAGGATAGCGAATCAAGTTTATTCTAAATGTCTACAGAATTCAAAATGCCATATAAATAGCTGAATATAAGTAATTTATTAAACTTTCGGAAATCTATTGCAAATTTTAGTAAGAAATCAGAACGTTCTGAATGCGTTTTCGCTTGCAATGCGCCCTGCCATGCCCTTTATATTTGACTAAGCCAATTATCGCCATAGTTTCCCGGTTTAACCTCCCGGTTAGCACATGGCCAATTATTATACAATCACTATAAACCAAATGATGATGAAAGAAAAAACTTTTACTTTATTTCTGCCGTTCCTGCTTTTTTTAAGTGTGATACTGGCAGCCGTGCCGGGCGGCGCTATCGCCCAAAGCAAGCATCCGGTATCGGGTGTTATCACCGATAAATCGGGCGGGTTATTGCCGGGTGTTACCGTCAGGCTTAAAAACACAACCAACACAGTAGCCACAAACGCCCTGGGTAATTATACTATTAACGTGAACGATCCGGCAAATGATGTGCTGATATTCTCGTTTATCGGCTTTAAAACTATAGAGGAAAAAGTAGCCGGCCGTGCAAAAATTAACCTGGTTATGCAGGACGAAAACAGTAACCTGCAGGAGGTTGTAGTAACAGCGCTTGGTTTTGAAGCAAGTAAAGATAAACTGGGGTACACCACATCCAAAGTAAAGGGCGACAGGATTGCCGAATCGGGCGAGGTAAGCCTTGTTGATGGTTTGGCCGGTAAATCATCGGGCGTAAGAATCTCGCGTTCGTCAGGATCCGATCCGGGCGCTGCTTCGCAGATATTAATTCGTGGGCAAAGTACCATTACCCGCAGCACCGATCCGTTGATTGTGCTGGACGGTATGCCTATAGAGGGTTCAAGCCGTGGCGAAGGTTCAAGTGGAACTACCAATGAGAACAGGCTAAGTGATATTAACCCGGATGATATTGCATCGGTGCAAATATTGAAAGGTGCATCTGCAGCGGCGCTGTGGGGAACTAAAGCAGCTAATGGCGTTATCCAGATCACTACCAAAAAAGGCGGCGGCGATAAAACAGTTATTGCTTATAAATCAACTTATTCGTTTGATAGGGTAAGCCAGTTTTACGATCTTCAAAACACCTACGGACAAGGTTCGGGCGGTGTATATGCCAACAACGGTACTCGCAGTTGGGGCGATAAAATAGCCAACCGTTCAGGCGCGGCCGATGCTTATGATGCCAACGGCGCTTATTTCCAGGATCAAATTACCGGCACTAAGTTTTATAATATCATTACTAAAAACTCGCAACAAACGTTTGTTAAACAAAATTACGATGCCATTTTTGGTACCGGTAAATATTGGGATAACAATTTGAGCTTAAGCAGCGGTAACGCCAAAAACAACTACTTTTTCAGCCTTGGCGATTTAAACCAGGATGGCGTTATCCGAAACAGCAGCGATTACCGCCGTACCAGCATCCGCTTTAACGGTACTAAGGAATTGAACAACTGGCTAAGTATTACAAACAGCTTTAATTATTCGCGTATCGGTTCAAACCGGGTACAACGTGGGGTAAACAATGCCGGTTTGTTGATAGGTTTATTACGTACCCCGCCCGATTTTGATAACTCGGGATATATAGGTAATTATTACTCGGCGGCGGGTGCATCTTTTGTACCTAACAGGCAACGCAGCTACCGCAACTATATTGGCGCCAGCACCAACCCCGGCTTTAATAATCCTGAATGGGTGACCAATGAAATGACCAACTTTGATTTGGTTAACCGTTTCATTAATACATCCGAATTAAATGCTAAAGCTACCGATTGGTTAAAATTTACCTTCCGTGGCGGTATAGATGAATTTACCGACCGCGAGTTGAACTATTTCCCATACTATACAGCTAATGCCAATACTGGTCAGTATAACCGTAACGAGTTTAGCTCGCTGCAACTGAACCTGGATGCGATTGCACGTGCCACTAAAAAATTCAGCGATGATTTTAATGGTAATCTAACTTTGGGTTATAACTATAACTCGCTGAATACATCGAGCCTGGGCGGGCAGATCATCAACTTTACCATCCCAACCGGCCCGCACGATTTTGGCAATGCTACCGCGGCCAACACCACCACTAACGATAGCTTTTTAAATACCCGTACCAATGCGGGTTATGCCAGCGTAGGTTTTGACGCCTTTAACCAGGTGTTTATTAATGCCAACGGCCGTTTGGAAGCCGCATCAACTTTTGGTGCCGATAATAGCGCTTTCTTTTATCCATCGGCAGATGTGGCCTGGCAGTTTACCGAATTAAAGGGTATAAAGGCTAAACAAAATTCTATCTTATCGTTCGGTAAATTAAGGGCATCGTTTGGCATTGTAGGTATACAGCCGCAGGCGTACCAAACTGCTACTAACTTTGTTGCACCAACCATAAACGATGTGCTTAACCCATACCTCGACCCGGGATTGTACGGCACCGGCAGCTATCAGCAAAGTGTAAATAAAGGCAATCCGGCCCTGAAACCGGAACGCAAACAGGAGATAGAGTTTGGTACTGATCTGAGGTTCTTTAACGATAGATTGCAATTCAGCGCTACCTATTATCAAAACAAAACCACCGACGCACTGATCAATATCCCGCAGGCGGCATCAACAGGGTTCAGCTTTATTTATGCCAATGCCGGCTCTATCCAAAATAAGGGTATCGAGCTAGACCTGTCTTATAACCTGTTTAACAGCAAAGACTGGAATTTTACCGCTGACGCCAACTTTACCAAGAACAACAACAAGGTTTTAAGTTTAAATGGCGCTGGTTCTATAAACCTGGGTGGCACTGCCGGTATCTCATCACGCGCTGTTGAAGGCTATCCGCTGGGCGAACTATATTCTATAGCCTACAACAGGAATGCTGATGGTACTTATGCTTTAGATGCTAACGGTTTCCCGGTACCCGGCGTAACATCGACCATTATTGGCGACCCTAACCCGCAATGGCGTGGCGCTATAGGCTTCCACCTGAAATATAAAAACCTGAGCTTAACTACATTGGTTGAACGCTCGCAAGGCGGCGTAGTTGCCGATGGTACCGAAGCCGTATTGGTTGATTATGGTACAAGTGGCATCACAGGTCACGAGTCGGTATCATCAACCCCATTAAAACGTTACGATGGTACTACCATAGCTGCCAACACGCCTTTTAGGGGTAACATCCAAAACTTTGGCGCGGGCAATGTAGCGTTAGAGCAAAGCTGGTACACTGGCCCGGGTGGTTTCTTCGGTAACGTAGGCGAGGCATTTTTAAAGGATGCTACCTGGACAAGGGTACGTGAAGTTACTTTATCCTACAATTTCGATCCGGCTAAACTGCTGAAGTTTAACAAGATAAAATCAATAACGCTGGAAGCCAGCGGCCGTAACTTGTTTTTGTTTAGCAAGGTTAAAGGGTTCGACCCTGACCAGAACGTTAGCGGTTCAGGATCGGGCAGGGGGGTAACTTATTTTGATAACCCGGCTACCAGGTCGTTTTTATTCACGCTAAAAGCCACGTTTTAATCAGTTAAGCTCAACTATTTAAAAGATTTAAGATCATGAAAATAAAAATATATATCCTATTGGCTTTTGTTATTTGCGCGGGCATAATACCTGGTTGCAAAAAAGCAGTAGAAGGCATAAATGCCGACCCGAACAACCCGCAGGATGCTGACGCTATAACCATGCTTACCAGCGTTGAAGTGAGCAACATGGTAGTGCAGGAAGGCGAACTGGCCCGCCAGGCCAGTATATGGAACGGCAATTTTGTAGGCGAACAGTTCCAGTACCAAAGTATTAATCAATACCTGATGATCGCGCAGAACTACAACGATCCATGGGCTTTGATATATGCTACCGCGTTAAAAAATATCCGTTTAATGAAAGGTAAAGCATATCAAACCAATAACTTACGTTTGGTTGGCGTAGCGCAAACTATTGAAGCTAACCTGATGGGTACAGCTGCCGCGCTGTGGGGAGATGTGCCTTTTTACCAGGCATCAAACGATGCTTTCCCTAACCCGGTTTTTGATGGACAGGTAAAGGTATACGGGGCAGTGCAAACCCTGTTAGATAGCGCTATTGTAAACTTCAATTCAACATCGTTCACGGCCTTTACCGCGCAGGATGTGCACTTTGCGGGCAACATGCCCAAATGGATCCAAACAGCCAATACGTTAAAGGCGCGTTATTACATGCATGTTAAGAATTACCCCGCGGCGTTAACGGCTGCCACGGCTGGTATTTCAACAGCGGCCAATAATTTTTTGGCGCCGCACGCGGCTACCAGTAAAGGAACTAATAACTTATACTACCAGTTTATGTCGTTAGACAGGCCCGGTTTTATGGATGCCAAGGGGGCTTACGCGGTATCTATCCTAAATTCTACCAGCTCTACTTATCGGGGTAACGCAAAAACTATTGAAAAGGCGCGTTTTGGCTATTTATACAGCAGCGCAACTAATCCAAACTATACCGCAACTGGTTTCTTTTATCTGTCGGTGTCGTTCCCAATGGCATCTTACGCTGAAAATTTGCTTGACCTTGCTGAATGCGATTTCCGTGTGAATGGCATGACAGCGGGTTTAACACGTTTAAATACTTACCGTGCCTATATGGCAACAGGTGGTAATATTGGTTCAACGTTTTTAACCACAGGTAATTATAAATACGACCCGTACGTTGCAACTGATTTTAACGCCGGCGGGATAGAAAACGCTACCGCCCCAACCTTAGCCGCCGACCGTGCCCTGCTGCGTGAAATTGTTGAAGAACGCTACGTTGCCTTTATTGGCCAGATAGAAGGGTTTAACGATACCCGCCGATTGAAAAAAGAAGCCGACGTTTCTGTACCCATCCCGCCAAACTCGGGTACACAAACTCCGTTGCGTATGCTATACCCGCAAACCGAGGTTGACCTGAACAGATCGACACCAAACCCTATACCGGGCTTATTTACGGCAACTCCGGTTAATAATTAATAAAAACAGAACAAAACGATTAATAAAAGATAAAATCCAGTCAAATTGAAATACCTAAAAATACTATACGTACAAGTGCTGATTGCCATTTTGTTGGGCGTTTTGGCTGGTTATTATTTCCCGGGTTTCGCGCCCACGGCAAAGCTGATCAGTGATATTTTTATCAATATGATCAAGATGATTATTACCCCGGTAATTTTCATGAGCATAGTTTTGGGCATAGCCAGTGCAGGCGATTTGGGCAAAGTGGGCAAGGTAGGCCTAAAAGGGTTGATCTATTTTGAAGTGGTGACAACCGCCGCTATCATCATCGGCCTAATAACCGGTAACCTGGTTAAACCGGGCTGGGGGATAGACCCATCATCTATACATCCTACAGCTGTTAAAGGCGCTGCGACAGTGGCCGCAACTATGGACTGGAAGGAATTTATAGTGCACATTGTGCCCAGTAATGTAGTTGATGCCTTTGCCAAAGGCGATTTGATCCAGGTGCTTTTCTTCGGCATCCTGTTCGCGGTTGCGCTGGCTAAAATGGGCGACGCGGGCCGGTCCGTTATTACCGGGTTCGAAAAACTAAACAAGGTGCTGTTCAATATCCTGCATATTGTTATTCGCGTTAGCCCCATTGGCGCTTTCGGCGGGATGGCTTATACCATAGGCAAGTTTGGCTTTGCCACGCTGGCCGTATTGGGTAAGCTGATGCTGACCTTCTACCTTACCGGGCTGCTATTCATCTTCGTGATCCTTTACCTGATATTAAAATTCAATGGGTTTAGCCTATGGAAACTGCTGGGCTATATTAAAGCCGAATTGCTGATTGTACTTGGTTCCAGCAGCAGCGAAGCGGTATTGCCTAACATTATGGAAAAGCTGGAACGGGCAGGCTGCAACAAAAGCGTCGTGGGCCTTATTATCCCAGCCGGTTATAGCTTTAATTTAGATGGTACCAGTATTTATTTAAGCCTGGCGGTCATCTTCCTGGCGCAGGTTTTCCATATCGATCTTTCACTGGGGCAACAGCTTACCGTTATCGCTATTCTTTTGCTTACCAGCAAAGGGGCGGCAGGTGTTACGGGCAGTGGTTTCCTGGTGCTTACCTCAACATTAACAGCGCTTAAGATCATTCCTTTGGAAGGCTTAGCCTTACTGGTGGGGGTAGACCGTTTTATGAGCGAAGGCCGCGCATTGATAAACGTAATAGGTAATACCGTAGCCACAGTAATAATTTCGAAGAGTGAGAAGGCCATAGATATGGAACAATATCACCAGGTGGTTGAAAACAAAGTAAAATCTGTACCCTATGAACCTGCCGCAGTTTAGAAACGCTAAAATACGCCAACAGCTTAGTCCTGATGAACTTATTGCGGATACTTTGCAACACGGGCAGGGTTCGCTAAGTAGCACCGGTGCTTTATGTATTGCCACAGGCGATTTTACGGGGCGTAGTCCGCAAGATAAGTTTGTGGTGGATGAAGCAGGAGTAACTGAGTATGTAGATTGGGAGGGAGGCTTCAACCATAAAATTGATAGCGCAAAGTTTGAGCGGTTAAAAACGGATGTGTTAGATTATCTTGATACAAAAACCGAACTATGGTGGCGCAGGTGTGTGGCCTGTGCGCATCCCGGTTACCAGTTGGGGGTGCAGGTTATTAATGAATATCCATCAAGCAACTTGTTTGCTTATAATATGTTCCTCACACCAGAAGAGGCAGCTGGCGATAACAATATGGGCGAGTGGACAGTAATACAAGCGCCAGGTTTCAGCGCTGATCCTGCTTTGCATGGCACACGCTCAGCCAACTTTTCTGTTATCTCATTCAGTCGGCAACTGGTTTTGATATGTGGTACAGGCTACACCGGCGAAATAAAAAAGGGCGTTTTTACCGTACTGAATTACCTGCTACCTAAAGAACATAGCGTGCTAAGCATGCACTGTAGCGCAAATGTAGGCGCAACAGGAGATGTAGCCTTGTTTTTTGGATTAAGCGGCACTGGTAAAACAACCTTAAGTACGGACCCCGAACGCGCCCTTATAGGGGATGATGAGCATGGTTGGGACAACTCAAGTGTATTTAATTTTGAAGGCGGCTGCTATGCCAAAACCATTGGACTGGATGAACAGCAGGAACCCGAAATATTTGCCGCGATAAAGCACGGGGCGCTGGTTGAAAACGTAGTTTTTTTACCCGGTACCAATCAAATTGATTTTCATAACAGTACCTTAACCGAGAATACCCGCGTTAGCTATCCTTTAAATTTTATTAAAAACATTGCCAGGCCATCAAGGGCAGGCATACCTAAAACGATTTTCTTTTTAACTTGTGATGCTACCGGTGTTTTACCGCCGGTAAGTAAATTGAACGCAAGCCAGGCCAAGTACTATTTCCTGAGCGGTTATACCTCTAAAATAGCCGGGACTGAAGCGGGTATCACCGAGCCAAAACCAACCTTTAGCACTTGTTTTGGCGCACCCTTCCTGCCGCTGCATCCTTCGGTTTATGCCGATTTGCTGGGCCAAAAACTGGCAAAGGAAAATATTACCGTTTGGCTGGTAAACACGGGTTGGAGCGGCTTGCCATACGGACAGGGGAAACGCATTAGTATTAAGCATACACGTGCAATTATAACCGCAGCGCTGAATGGATCGTTAAGCCAACAGCAATTTGAAAAATTCCCGGTGTTTGATTTGCAGATACCCAAAACATGCCCGGGCGTGCCGTCTGAAATTCTAAATCCAATTGATCAGTTTAAAGCGATTACACCGTATCTTGAACGGTTAATTGACCTGGCTAAAAAATTCAAACACAATTTTATTCCTTACGAAAACATGGTTAGCCAGGATGTGGCCGAATGTTGCCCCGAATAAAAATCATACCTACTGAAAATGAAAAATAACCTATCGAAATTATTTACGCTGTGCATGGTTGCAGCTATTGCATTAAATACCAAAGCGCAGGAAATGAAGTTGTATAGCGGGGCCGTACCCAATTCAAAAAACTGCCCGGATAAAGAAGCCTCTGATACATCAGGCAGGCGGGTGGTGCGTAATGTAACTATCCCTACACTTACCGTATTTTTGCCCAAAGTGCCAAATCCATCGGGTGTAGCGGTTATTATTTGCCCGGGCGGGGGGTACTCTAACCTCAGCATCCAGGACGGCGGGATAGATGTGGCTAAGGAATTGAATGGCTATGGCATAGCAGCATTTGTATTAAAATACCGCACCTCGAACCCTGATTGCAACACTAATAATTCCATAGTGCCATTGCAGGACTTGCAGCAGGCCATTTACACAGTACGGGCAAATGCTGTAAAATGGCATATCGACGCGGCAAAGGTTGGCTTACTGGGCTTTTCGGCCGGGGGGCATTTATCGGCATTGGGCGCTACGCAATACGGTACGGCCCAAATAGAGGCGAAAGGCATTAGCCTGAAACCGGCATTCACTATTTTGGCTTACCCGGTAATTAGTTTTACAGATGTGTTAACATCTAAAAAATCGGCAACAAGGTTAAACCTATTGGGCAAAAACCCTACGGCGCAACAAATTGAATGGTTCTCGCCCGAAAAAAATGTTAATGCCAGTACACCGCCATCATTCCTGATCCAGGCATCTGATGATAGTACATCGCTGGTAGGCAATAGTATTGCTTATTATGATGCGCTTCACCGCCACCAGGTATCGGCCAAGTTAATTGTTTATCAAAAAGGGGGGCATGGTTTTGCAGCTTACAATAAAGCCGAAGATGACCACTGGATACCGTATGCGGTTAAGTGGTTAAAGCTGAATAAGTTTTTAGAATAACCATCATGACGATCAGCCAGTAGGCCCAGTCGCGTCATAAATCTAAATCGGCGATTAAACACAAATCAGAGAGGAAATATTCGAGATTCGTACATTAGCCACCACAAAGCCTCTCAGAGAAATCTGAGAGGTTTTGTGGGTTCATATATGGTGCGGTGATAACACCGACCAATGTTGACTAGTTTATTCAAAATCCCACCAGACTACCTTTTTTGGCGGATCACCCAAAGTATAAGGTTCACCGATACGCGGAACGTTTACCCGGATATCCAGCTTTTCAGCAGCCGGCATCAGCTTTTCTATAGGTTCGTTCCAGGGGCGATCGGCTTCCTCAAACTTGGCCCAGTGGACAGGCTGTAGCAAACGGGCATGCAAGTCAACAGCAGCCTGGGCGGCTTGCCCAAGGAGCAGATGTGTCCATGGCCAATTGGGGCTGTATTGCCCGCATTCCAGCAGTGCCAGGTCAAACGGGCCATATTGTTGGCCTATTTGTTTAAAGTGTGGGCCATAGCCACTATCGCCACTATAAAACAGCCGGTAACGGCCGGCTTGTATTACGTATGATGCCCAAAGTGTTTTATTTTCTTTAGTATATGTACGGTTGCTGCGGTGCTGCGCCGGCGTAGCGGTAACCCTGAGGCCACCAGGCAGCGTGGCCGATTGGTTCCAATTTAGTTCGATGATCTTTTTAGGGTCAAATCCCCAGTATACCAAATCTGAACCTACACCCATCGGCACAATGGCCATTTTAATATGGTCTTTCAGTTTTTTCAGGGTGCGATAGTCCAGGTGATCATAATGGTCATGCGAAATGATCAGCACATCTATCGGCGGCATATCCTTGGCATGGTAATGCTTAGTACCATTAAATGCCGTAACCAATCCGGGTACCGGCCCGGCATGGTTGCTAAAAATAGGATCGATAAGTACGTTACCCTGCCCGGTTTTGATCAGTAATGACGAATGCCCGAACCAAACAATAGTGGGTGCAGGGGCTGCCAGTGTATTTAAATCAGTTTTAACCCATGGCAGCGCGTGCGAAGGCCTGATGGTTTCAGGGCGGCCGTGTAACATATTATAAAGGAACAGGTTGCGCTTAATAGTTGAGTCGGCACGTTCAGCCAAATTTTCAAAAGCGCCATTTTTGTAATTAGGCAAAGTGTCCAACCCGGTAAGTTCTTCACCGTTGGGGTTTTTACCCATCGACTTTACCATACCACAGCCAATAGCTACTGTCAACATTAACGCAGCCATCCCAATCCCAACACACCTATGCTTCATACCCTGAAAATAACGCTTAGGTATGCTGATTATTTCATCCCTGACGAAATTAGGTAATATGCCATGGCTTCAGCGCCAGTGATAACTGCCCCACGTACACCATCGTTGCCGTAACGTTCAATGTATTGCAGGGCGACCATGTTTTCTTTATTGTGAATATTGTTTAACCATGCTATTGTTTTTCAATTTCATGGTTAAAGTAGGAAGTCCTTTTTTCTACATTTGTATGGCGGGCAGTCTTTCGCCGGTCTTTGACAAAATAGCATCAACAGGCTGTTGTTTAACAAACCAAAAATAGTTCATAAACGCGTATCCTCAAATAATGCATCAATGGCGACAGGCACATTTAAAATAACCATACACATGGTTTCAAGTCTTGATGGCTATATCGCCAAAAAAGACAATAGCGTTTTGTGGTTTGAAACAACTGACAACTACGAGCAAGGAATTACTGTTACCGAACAGGATGCGGCAGCGTTTCTTAAAAAAATAGACTGCTATGTAATGGGTTCCCATACTTATGAACACGCTTTGGCGCTTTCAAAATTGTACGGATGGGCTTACGGAGATGTGCCGACGATTGTATTAACACACAGGGAACTACCGGTTGACAGGCCGAACATTAAAATTTATAGCGGCGACTTGCACAAATTGGTGACTGAACTACTAAAACCAAACTACAATAATGTTTGGCTTGTGGGTGGTGCTAAATTGGCTAAGGATTTCATCCGTTTAAAATTAGCGGACGAAATACGGCAGTCAATTTTGCCTGTTATACTGGGTGACGGGACACCGTTTTTTGATGAGATAGGGCAAGAAAAAGCATTACACCTAAAAAACGTAACAGCCTACAAAAGCGGTATGGTGGAGCTGTGTTACGAAATTAAAAAATAATGAGGTTTGCTGCAAAATGCGAATGAAATGAGATGGCACAGTTACCAGCACAGCAGATCCCATAAAATTAAAAAGAGACTGCCCTTTTTGAGGCAGCCTCTTTTTTTTGCAGAATAAAGCTTAGGTTATAAAATTCAATTTACCATCCCGGGTTTTGGTAGTTCTTTTTCTGGTCCGGAGTCATGGCCTGGCCATTAATGGTGGTAGCATCAATTTGTACTTGTGGGATAGGCCTTAGCTTATCGCGTACTACAATACTGGTGGCATCTTTATTAAATAGTTTTGTCCTGTCGTATAAAGTTTCGGTACGCACCAGGTCTTCCCAGCGGTAAAATTCTCCGCATAATTCACGTGTCCTTTCATTCAGCATAAAATGAATAAACCTGTCGGCTGTACTGGTTACCGTAGGCGGATAATTCTCGCTTGCCGCATTAGTGGTAAACAAGGCAGTAGTGGCTGTTAATTGCGGATAGGTATCGCTTACATCGCCGGGTGTGCCGCCATCAAACATATAAACCTGTGGGTTTTTATATTCGCCCGAATGATAGGCCGCCCTTTGGCGGATCTTATTAATGTAGGTAAGCGCTGTCGCGTAATCGCCTTTACGGCCATAAGCTTCGGCAGCAATTAAGTATGTTTCGGCTAAACGGGCAATAATACCGTTACGGATGCCCCTTTCTTCGTTATAGTCGCTGGTTACACGTACCGGGTCCAGCATTTTAACTAAGGTTAAATATTTGTTGTTATTAAAACCTTGCAATAAGGGGCCACCGGCGGTAGCGGTATAATAGCGTGCAAATACGGTATACCTGTATTTGGCTATTTGCGCGCTGGTTAGCGGGTTGGTTTTACTGTTAGAGATAAATAATGCAGCCGTATCGCCAATGCCAAATTTTAACGCGCCCACCAGCGATGGGTTAGGGGCATCGGCCGCGGTAAACTTAGGGGTAGTTGCGTTGGAGTTAGAATAGAATACCGTACGGAAGCTTTTGTAAAAGCGCGAGTCGTTTTTGCGGTCGAACAGGTCTATCGTGTAATCCGATGGGCCTAAGCGGCGGTATGGGCGGCCATTAAAATTATCGGCATTACGGGTAAGCCCAGGTATGCCAACATCGTACTGGCAAATATAATATTCGTGCGTGCGGTTACCGCTCGATCCGTTTAAGGTAAGGTCCTTAATAAATTGCGCCGCTAAAATAACTTCCTTACTGGCCTGCGCTGTTTGAAACCTGCTGATATCCCCGGATGGGGCATTACCATTTTGGCCGATACCTGGGGTAACTACTTTAGGATAACCTGCCGGGTAAACACCAAACCAAAGGTTCATATAATCAGGCTCAAGCGCATAATAGGGGCTATTGATTACCTGGGTAGCGTAATAGGCCGCGCTGTCAATATCAGTTGGCTGCTGGCCGCGGGCATCGGTAACCGCGCTGCCACGGGTTAAATATACCTTGGCCAAAAAATGCTGCGCTGCACCTTGCGTAGCACGGCCCTGATCCACATTGGTGGGTGTAAGATTGGTGGCCGCGTAACGCAAATCGGCAATAATCTGTTTATAAACATCGGCCACGGTTGCACGCGCAAAATCGGTTTGTTTGCCGGTTACCGGCTGCAAAACAATTGGCACACCGGCAAATTGCTGCACTAACTGAAAGTAGTAGTAACCACGCAAAAAGTGCAGTTCGGCTATGCGCTGTGTAATTTGCGCGGAGGTGCCCAGTGTTTTTGATGTAGTACTTTTAAACAAAGGCAATTGCTGCAGGCCAACGTTGCAGCGGCCTATGCCAAGGTAGTTATTCACCCATAAGCCATTTAATAAACCTTCGGCCGAGTTTAGGCTGGCGGCATAACTATTATAATATTCATAGTTAAATTGGTCGCCCTCTATAAACTCATCTGTTCCAAAGTTATACAGGGCATAGGCCTGTTCACCTTCAAACTTATTCCTTAACGGGGTATAGGCCGATCGTACCAGGTCTTCCAAACCCTGGTCGGTGGTATAATAATCCAGTGTAAGCGTACTTACTAATTCTTCCTTCAGGTATTTTTTACATGATGTAAAGCTTAAAGCCATCATGAGTACAATAACCGATATGATATTTTTTTTCATCGTAATTCTCTTTTAAATGATCATCAATTATTATATACCCGCCTTAATACCAAACACCAGGCTACGATAGCTATAGGATGTTGGTACAGGGTTATTGGTGCTGCTTGACGGGTACGAGCTAACATACGGCACCGTTTCGGGGTCGTATGTTTTGTACTTGCTGAACAGGAACGGGTTAACCGCGTTTACCGATAGCGTTAGGCTGCGTAACTTGATTTTGCTAAGCAACGATGCGGGGATACGATATGATAAAAGGATACTCCTTATCCGGGCGAATGATCCGTCCCTGAAACCGTTAGCCTGCCAGTATAGCGGTATATCGCTGGTTAGGTTGGGTTGCGGGTATTCGTTTGATGGGTTGGTTGGTGTCCAGTAGTTTAAGTAAATAGACTCGTACCGGCCAACAAGCGTAGGCCGCGGATCGCGGATCAAACCGCCATGGCTGATGTATAAAAAGCCCGTTAGCTCAAAACCCTTATAGCTAAAGGTGCTGTTAATACTGCCTGTCCACGCGGGATTGGGCGAGCCTAAATACATTTTATCGGCTTCGGTAATGGTGGTATCGCCATTAGTATCCTGCACACGGATACGGCCGGGCTGTAATGCGGTGTTGGCCTTATTGCCGGCTTTTTTCCAGTAATAATCATATAAAATGCCGCCAGGCTGCGCATCGCTGTTTTGGAATATCCCCTGCGATTTATAATCGTAATAAGCCCTTACAGGCGCGCCTATAAACCACCCGCTGGTAATATTATTGTTGCCGGTACCATCAAGTGAGGTGATCTCTTCCTTGTTTTTTGAGAAAACAAAATCGGTGGTCCATTTAAACCCACCTTTGTTGATATTAACGGTAGATAAGGCTACTTCAATACCACGGTTGCGCACCTGCCCCAGGTTTACGGTTATATTACTGTAACCCGATGCATCAGGCAGTTTTTGAGGCTGGATCTCATTCGAATTAGATTCGTAAACATCTATCGAACCTGATATTTTGCCTTTAAGCAAACCAAAATCGAGGCCTATGTTTTTGGTGGTGGTTTTTTCCCAGGCCAAATCGGGCAGGGGCAAGCCGTTAGGGCCATAACCCTGTGCCGGCGTAGCGCCATAATTATAATAAGTGATGCCTAAAGTACCGTTGGTAAGATACGGCCTGATGCCCGAATTACCAACCGAACCGATACCGCCACGCAGTTTTAACTGGTCGATAAAGGTTGCATTCTTTATAAAGTTCTCCTGGTCTATACGCCAGGCTAACGAACCCGATGGGAAAGATTTGCCCTGGTGCTGTGCAGACAGTACGGATGAACCATCGTACCTTTCGGCAACGGTTAAAATATATTTACCGTTATACGAGTAAATAAAACGGCCTAAAAACGATGCCAGCTGGTTTTGCGAAAAACCACCGTTATAAGTAACTACGCCGGTAGCGTTGTTTTGCAGCGAATACCATTTTTGGCTTTCGTAGCTTAAGCCCGTAGCCGAGGCGCTGGTAGTTTCCGACCGGTTTTTAACCAGTTCCTGCACGGCAGTTAAGCTGATATCGTGCTTTTGGGCGATAGTAGTACTGTAGGATAACTGGTTTTGCAGTGTCCAGCTTAGGTTTGAGTTGGTTGCGTACGATCCGGTTGCCGCGCCACCAGCCCTCGAAGATGAAATGGCGCCACTAAATACACCGTTGCGGGTATTATAAACATCGGCACCAAATGTGCTTTTTAATATCAGCCCTTTATATAGCGTGGCCTGTGCAAATACATTGCCTAAAAAGTGGTTGATGCGGTTTTCGTTCAGCAGGCTTTTTACATCATTAAGCGGGTTAATAATATTACTATCGTTACCCGGGAAAAGCACAAAGTTACCGCTGGCATCGTAAGGTTCGGCTAATGGCAATTGCCCTGCGGCAGCACCATATACATCCGATCCGGTGTTTTGCACCGCGTTTGAGTAGCTAAGGTTACCGCCAACCGTAAAATAAGTGGCCGGCTTAAAATTAGCGCTGTTTGATAAGCTATAACGGGTATAATCCTGCCCCGGTATAATGCCTTTTTGGTTGATATAACCCATAGAAAAGGCGTTGCTGAATTTCTCGGAACCGCCAGATATGGAAAGGTTTTGATTTTGTATGGTACCTGTCCGCAGCGCGTTTTTTTGCCAATCGAAAGTTGATATTTTGGATGGATCGTAAACCGCAACATTATCTAATACGGGGTAGCCGAGGCTGGCCATTAAGGCTTTTTCTTCGGCAGTTGTAGAGCGGGTAAGTACATCAAATATGTTATTTGCAGGGTCGTATTTGGTAAAGGTATAGCCGGCTAAAACCTTACTTAATACATTAGGGTCGGCACCAAAAAGTTTATAATCCGAAGCCGGATCGGGGAAATAGCGCTGGGCCGCGCTGGTACTGCTTAAACCCGAGTTATACGATTTACCACCAATATAAGCATCCCTTTTAAATTGCGCGTATTGTGGTCCGTCAAACACCTGTAGCTGGCGCAGGATCTGGTCGAACGAGGTGCTGCCGCTATAATCAACGGTTACCTTTCCGGCTTTCCCTTTTTTTGTCATAATCTGGATAACGCCATTGGCACCCCTCGAACCATAAATGGCTGTAGCCGAAGCATCCTTCAATATATCAACCGATTCGATATCCAACGGGTTAATATCATCAATGCTGTAGGATACGGGGATCCCATCCACTACATACAAGGGTTCGTTAGTAGCGCTTAACGACCGGTTACCCCTGATACGGATAGATGACCCCGTACCTGGGCGGAAATTGCTGGGCGTTGCTACCAAACCTGGTGCTTGGCCCTGTAAGGCTGTGCTAAGGTTAGTTGCAGGGATCTTATCCATCTTCTCTACATTAACAGATGAGATAGCGCTGGCCACATCGCCCCTGCGTTGCGTACCGTAACCTATTACCACCACTTCGCTCAGTGATTTTGGCTCGGGTTCCATTTTAATATTAACCACAAAGCTTGGGCCTACGGTAACTTCCTGCGCCTTGTAACCAACAAAGCTAAATACCAGCACACCGTTTTGTACATTGCCATCGGGCACGCGGAGGCTGTATACACCATTTACATCGGTAACTGTCGCGGCGTTAGTGCCTTTCAGTTTAATGCTTACGCCGGGCAGGCCGCCGCCGGTTTCGTCGGTAACCTTACCGGTTATGGTAGTGGGCGGTACGGGTGGTGTTTTAAGGTCAATATCAGCCCTGGGTTTAATAATAATGGTTTTATCAAATATCTGGTAAGTAAAGGGCTGGTCGGCAAAGCAGGCTTTCAGCACGCTTTCCAACGAGGCATCCTTCACATCAATAGTTACCTTTTTAGTTTTTTGTATCAACTCGTCGGTATACAAAAAGTTGTAGTTAACCTGCTTGTTAATTTGCCTGAAAATTCGCTGTAGCGATACATTTTTTTCGGACAGGGTAACAGTTTGCGAATAGGAGACAGCGCTTACATGCATACTGCATACCAACAAAATAACGGTGGTTAATTTCATAATCAAGAGTGTTTTATGTGCCGCCTTGGTCTGCCGGCAAAAACATTCATAGTAAAAATTAAAATTCATACTTTTACAATCATATAGGTTCAATAATAAATTGGTTTGTAATCTCTACGGCCGGCTGTTGATCTGTATTTTGCCGGGGGCGCTCCAACGCTTCCGGCTTTTATCAAAGCCTTTGTTTTATTGCTTTCTTTTTTCTGTTCGGGTCTTTTTGTTTGATGGTTACTTTGTTACGGTAATTTTTCGCCCATCAATACTGAAATGAACCCCTCCTGTCAGTTCAAGCATATTTAGTATTTGTGAAATATTATTATTGCGCGATATAATGCCCGAAAAATGAGCCTGGGGTATCACATCGCGGTATTCAACCTCTACATTGTACCAACGGGCTACTTCCTTCATCACGCTTTCAATATCCTCGCTTTCAAAATTAAAAAGGTCGTTTTTCCAGTCTATAGATCCATTAACATCTATATTATCAATTTTGATTTTGGCCGAATTATAATTAACCGAAGCCTGTTGCCCCGGTGTTATCATTTTACTTTTCCCATCGCGCAGTATTTTAACCGATCCTTCCAGTAAGCTGGTTTTTACAGCATCCTCATCATCATAAGCATGTATGTTAAAATGGGTGCCCAATACGCGTACTTCGGTACGGTTAGCAAAAACGCTAAAGGGTTTATGTTTGTTTTTGGTTACCTCGAAATAGGCTTCGCCGGTTAAATAAACACTGCGGCTTGTTGAATTAAAGGCCACCGGGAATTTTAACGACGAACCCGAGTTAAGCCAAACCAAACTGCCATCGGGCAGGGTTAATTTATACTTGCAGCCAATAGGTGTGGTAATAGTATTGTATACTTTATTAACAGGATCGGGCGCGCGGGCCGTTATTTGATAGTTAACAATGCCGTGTTCGGATATAATATTTAAGCCATTATATTTTTTAACTATGCCCGATGTATGGCCGTCCATTACCACTACCGATCCATCGGCTAAAGTAAGCTTGGCCTTATCGGTACCGGGCGGAACATCATTTTTATATTTATTTTTTTTAATGTTAATGGTCTGCAGTTTTAATACCGGCTGCCGGTGTGTGTAAACAAACACAGCTACCGATAGCGAAACCAAAATAATAGCGGCGTACTTCCATTTTTTTATAAAAATGTAAACCTTATCGGTAAACGATGTTTTGCTGGCCTG
Organism: Bacteroidota bacterium; assembly: GCA_040389105.1. GTDB lineage: Bacteria > Bacteroidota > Bacteroidia > Sphingobacteriales > Sphingobacteriaceae > Mucilaginibacter. Next base: position 52,741 of record JAZKAO010000012.1, on the reverse strand, counting down.
CATTACTACATTTTGCCAGGCATCCTGCATATTGATGGATGAAAGGAAATCCAGATCGGTTTTTATGCTGGTTTCATCCTTTAGCTTTTGCAGTAATAAAGCATTTTCGGGTTTTTCCTCTATCCACGCGTTCAGCTTTGCTTCCTCGCGGGCAGATATTTCCCCTTTTAAATACTTTACAATTAGGCCTGCATACTGGTATGCTTCGTAATTATTGTCCATAGGTGATATTTAGGCGTGCCGGGGCACGTAACTGGTCATATCAATAAAGACACCTTGGTGTAACAAAAGGGTGACAAGAAAAATAATAATTTTTAATGGAGGTGGTTTTCTCTATTTAATGCAACTGTTTTCACAATTAAATGAAACAATAACATTTGGCTTAAACGCCCCTTTTTTTGTCGCGGATAACCCTCACTGCGATGGAAGAATTGTTGGTATGGGCCTTCACAACGAAATACTTAAATTGAAACAAGAACAAGGCAAAAATATTTTAACCAGTGGAGTAACCATTCCTTCACAACTTGCAGACCTTGGCCTGATTGACGAATATCACTTTGTGGTTCACCCGATAGTTATAGGAGCGGGGAGACGGTTGTTTGAAGGTGTCAACCTGCAAGAGAAATTACAACTTGTTGAGCCGACGGTTTTTAAGTCGGGGTGTATTGCGCTTCGGTACTTGAAACAGTAGCGGGAAATCTGCGATAGAAGCGATATTTCTACAGTCGCTATACAGTCGCTGGCCCGCTTTCAGTTTCTTGCGGGCCAGCAATTGCATAGGTATGTTCAGTTATAAGCTATTTATTTCGTTTTTGTAAGTTCGTAATGCTCGCCTTCATCATTTAAAATGGCTTTTATAACCTTGCCGTTAGCATCCTTTACAAAATCGATATCGGTTTCCATTATTTTCAGAAAGAAGTGATGATCGTTTTGCGCGTACAAATTTGTTTTGCCCAAATTAACGGTAGGTGATTCCACTTTCAGCCGGCCGTTCACTACCGTTATTATGGCCTTTAGTTTCCCATTATATTCGCCCGCATATTGCTGCAATGTGGCTGCCTGCAATTTTATGTTTTGGCGGTAAGGCGTATAGTTTTCCCAGTACCAGGGTATGGTTACACCGGCTAATTTTTCAACCAGCTCTTTAAAAATACTTTCACCGGCATTGCTGTTGCACATCATAACAAGCGCTATTTTTTTATCGGGGAAACCGATAACATAATGTCCCCAGCCATCCAGGTGGCCCTCCTTAAAAAATGCCTTGCCATAAGGTGTATTAAATAAACCCCATCCCAGTCCGTAGGCCAGTTGTATAGCCGCATTGTGATTAATAACTGATGAATCGGCCTCATCCAACTGTCGCTTTGATTTGATGATGATCTGCGGCGAAAATATCTCGCCCTTTGCCTTTGCCGATATACCCTTGCCCTGCATTACCGCGGCCACAAAACGGGTATAATCGGTAACCGTTGTTTCCATTGATCCCGCGGCTGCGGCTTTATCCGATCTTCTTTTAGCGATGGTATCGCCGTTCCAATCGTGTCCCACGGCATAATCGTTTTCAAATCTTTGCTGCCATACATAATCGGTCCTTGTCATGCCAAAAGGCTTAAATATTTTCTCGCGGGCAAGTATTTCAAGCGGTTTGCCGGTAATGGTTTCAACGGCTAATTGCAGCAATTGTATGCCCTCGCCCGAATAACTGTAACGATTGCCCGGTGTAAACAGTATTTCCAATTTGTGAGGGTGGCGTTGATTAAACTCGCGCCAGTTTGGGAAGCCCGTTGTATGATCGAGGCACATACGGGCGGTTATTAATTTCCAGTGGTCGTCGCCCGCCAGGTCTTTATAATTATCATATTGTGGCAATGGTTTTGGCAAGTATTGGTATAGTGGTTTATCCAGGTCAATCTTCCCCTCGTCAACCAGTTGCATTACCATATAGCCAAACAAAGGCTTAGCCAGCGATGCCGCGTAAAATGAGGTGTTGGTGGTGTTCAATTTTTTAAGCGTGCTATTCTTGTAGCCATAGCTGTTTACAAATACGCTTGTATTATTGTTAATAATACCTAATTGCAAGCCGGTAATATCGGCGGTATCCATTAATTTTTTTACAATGCTGTTGATGGCCGTAACCGAAATAGTTTTGCCATCGGGCCGTTTAATTTGCTGGGCGATAGCGTTAATGCTAATAAAAGCAAATAGGAATAATAGTGGTAAGGATGTTTTTTTCACGGGTGCTATTTTTTTCAGTAAATGTCGACCGCGATAGGTGAGGGATGAAATTTAACAGTTCTCAAATCCGGATTTGAGAACTGTTTCCGGTATTTTTGCCGCTTGCACTTTAAACTCGGTAGGAGATAAGCCTGTAAACTGTTTAAAGATGCGCTGAAACGTGGCCTGCGAATTGAAACCGCATTCGGCTGCAATGCCGGCAATGGTTAAATGCTTTACCTCATCGGCGCAAACTTTTTGTTTAAAGGCGGTTACCCGGTATTCGTTCACAAACTCGTTAAAACTTTTACGCTGATACTGGTTAAGTACGGCCGATATTGTTTTTTGCGGTATAGCGGTATGTTGTGCCAGCATGTTAAGGTTAAGTGCGGGGTTTAAATAAAGAGCATCCTGCTCCATAGCCCCCTTTAATGCTGTAATTATTTTAGCCGATTCGGCATCGGGGAGCGCTGTGCCTGTTTTTTTTGCGATAGATGGCTGCGCCTGCATTATTAGGTATCCTTTTATCCCTAACCAGTAAATCAATATAGCCATTGGTACATATATGGGGTACCAATTTACCATTTCAAGCAGTTTATTGCCGTAAGCCGGTATTACATAAGGCACAAGGTAAACCAGCCAGATAGATTGAAAAATAATAAGGGCTATGGTTAACTGCCTCAACCATTTTAGTTGCCCGGGTATTTCAAGGGCCGCGGCAGTTTTACTAAAGACGGCCAGATAGCGTATGGATAGTATAAGGTAGATAGTTAACGACAGCCAGCGTGGTATATCAGCGTATACATTGTAATTATCAATAAAAAGGCCCACGTTAAAGGTGGTGTTTTTAAGCAATCCGGATAATACCGCTATGATGAAAAAGAGGGCTGTTAAGTAAGGAAACAGGTCGATGATTACTGTTGCAAAATGGAAACGGGATTTTTTTTGCAACGCGAAACCGGGATTTAACGATGCCCTGGTATAAAAGAACAGCAATGGCCCCAGCGGCATTACTATCACCATTGGCACAACAGCCATAACCAAGGGCATAATTTGACCCGACGATGCCCATTTTTGACCCGTAATAAAAAGATTAAAACAGGCTAAAGCAATAAAAAAAATAAACGCCGACAGCAATTTGTTGGCCCCCAGGTTTTTGCGGGAAAAGAAAAGGAGGCTGCTGATGATGAACCCTTGCAGGGCACCCATTAAAATAATGATATTAAAAAAACTGGCCAGCATTAGTGATATTTAACTCCAGCTAATTTAGCAATATCCCGGGGTTTCAGGCTCTTTGAATATGTTATCTGTTTCTTTATCGCAAAATCTTCTCCATCTTCCTTCCCTTGGCCAACTCATCCACCAACTTATCTAAATACCTAACCTGCTTCGTCAAAGCGTTCTCAATTTCCTCTATACGATACCCGCAGATCATTCCGGTAATAAGATATGCATTAGGGTTTAGCGAAGCCAGCCCGAAGAATGTTTCAAACGTGGCTTTTTTTTCAATCAAGTCTTTTAGTTGATCGTTATCGAAGCCGGTTAACCACGTTATAACCTGGTTTAACTCTTCTTTTGTCCTGCCTTTCTTCTCCACTTTTGTAATGTACATAGGATATACCGAGGCAAAGGTCATTTTTGCAATACGCTCGTTGTGTATGTCGGTGGTGTTCATACCTTATATTATTGGCTTGATTTTTATTATCCAAAAATAGCCATAAAGGCATTGATGCCCAAAATACATCCCTAAATATTTGTAGCATTTCCTACTCTGTTTTTGGCCATTAAACGATGTCAGCTACAGAAGGGGAGAAATTAACGGAACGCAATCACCATCAGCGCGATAAAAATATCGGGACTTAGCTGGCTTTTTAATACTTTTAATGCCCTTTGCTTTTGAGTTTTTACCGTATTTACCGAAATACCTAATACATCGGCTATCTGGTTATTTTTCATTTCGTCCAGGTAACTCATCTTAAATATCTGCTGGCAGCTTTTTGGCAGCAGTGCGATAGCACCGTGTATTTCGGCAAGTACTTCGGTACGTATAATAGAATGGAATATGGCCTCTTCTACCGGCATGCCATTTAAACTATTAATATGCTGCTCGGCTACTTTATTATGCCTGACGGCGTTTAGACTGGCATTTTTTACCGTGCTGTACAAAAAGTTTTTTATGGCGATGGGGTTGTTTGAAATAGTTTGGCAGTTATCCCAAAACTTCACAAAGGCATCCTGTGCAATATCCTCGGCCTGGGGTTTATTATTAATTACCTGGTACGAAAAATAGACCAGCCGGTTATAATACGTGTTAAACAAATTTTTTATATCGGCTTCGCGACAGGTTTCACTATGCTGATCTGAAATGTTATTTATCATTATAAATCTAAATTATAATCAGGCGGTTAAACCTAATATAACATGGCGGACTATAAGTTGCGGATACGGTAAAAAAATAACTGGTAAGCTAATATCGATATATTTTTTACTCACCCGCAACCTGTGGTGTCCTGTAGTGGATAAAATACAAATCGCCATTTGCTTTAAGGGTTTGGTACAGTATAATGTAGGCTTTATACAGAAGGCTATAGGTTTACGCATTTTGCATTATAGCTATCAATCGTTAACTTGCTGCAATGTATCACCAAATCAAAAACACCTTATTAGCTTTGCTTGCACTATCGGCAGGCGGGGTATACGCCCAAAAAAATTCAACTGTAGTTGATGGTTATTATCCCGTTTTACGGAAAGCTTTTGTGGAGGCTAATGCCTATAAAACAGTAACCTTTGTAGAAAAACGCTGGCGGGTGCCGGGTAACTCGGGCTTTAACGAAAGTATTTACGAAGTTGAAAAAACACTACAACACGCAGGATATAAAAAGGAAGTAAAAGGCGAAGCCGATGGCCCCTTAACCTACCGGATAGAAACCCGCGAAATGCGCGGCCCCACCTGGGAGCCGGTAAACGCTACCGTAACTATCGAGGGTGAGTCGCAGCCGCTGCTATCGTTTGTAACCAACCGTAATATGATAGCCATGTATTCGGGCAGTACGCCTGCGGGGGGCGTTACCGCCGAGGTAGTTTACTTAGACCGCAGTACCATGAGTACGGTTGATGGGAAAACCTTACAAGGGAAAATAGTTTTTGGCGAAGGTTCTGTTGGTACGTATTACCAGTTAGCCGTTAAAAACGGCGCGCTTGGTGCCATGGGTTACAGTATGCCGGCCTATACCCAGCCCGAAAAAAATGTAAACTCTATCCAGTTCACCCGTATCTCCAACCAGGATTCAACCAGCCAGAAATTTGGGATCGTACTATCGTACGCGGCAAAGGAAAGGTTAAAGACTGCTTTAAAAAATGGCCCGGTTAAAGTACATGTAGAAGTTACGTCAAAAATATATAAATCGGCGGAATTGACCATTGTGGCTAATGCCCGTGGTACAGCCAAACCCGATGAGCGTTTTGTATTTAGCGCGCATGTACAGGAGCCTGGCGCTAATGATAATGCCACCGGCGTAGGCACCCTGGCCGAAATGGCAAGGGTAACAGCCGAATTGATTAAACAAAAGAAATTTGAACCTAAACGCACCATCACTTTTTTGTGGGGCGATGAAATTGTATCAACGGGGCGCTACATTAAGGAAGACAGCGTACGCGCCAAAGGTATTAAATGGGGCTTAAGCCTGGATATGGTAGGCGAGGACGTAAGCAAAACCGGCGGTACCTTCCTGATAGAGAAAATGCCCGATCCATCGGCTATATGGACACGGGGTAATGATAAGCATACCGAGTGGGGCGGAAGGCCGCTAAAGGAATCGGACATGTTTCCGCATTATTTTAACGATTTTGTGCTGAACCGCTGTATGCAGCAAGGTGCCGAAAATGGCTGGGTAGTTAAAAGCAACCCTTTTGAGGGGGGTAGCGACCATACCCCATTCCTGCAAGCCAAAATACCGGGATTACTAATGTGGCATTTTACCGATGTATTTTACCATACCGATGCCGACAGGTTAAACATGGTATCGGCACAGGAAATGCGCAATGTGGGGATAAGTGCCCTGGCTACAGCCTATACCTTAACCGCCGCAAGCGAAACCACAACTGTAAACCTGATTAGTGAACTGCAAAAAAACGCTACTGACAGGTTGCAGGTGGAATATCAATTAGGTTTGCAGGCCGTAAAGGATGGCGCGCCGGCCGATGCGGAGCGGCACAAACTGGATGTATGGGCCAAATGGTACACCGATGCGATTGCAAAAATGACGGATATTAACCTGGACGGCGGCACTACAAAAATAAGCAGCCGGATAACGCAGGCACAACAAACCGTGAACGATTTAAATGCAAAGCTTACCGGCGGTATTAAGTAGCAAAATAGGGTATTTAATTTTTATATGATACTGGCGTAACAAACAGGCAAAAGGCATGTCTAACGCACGTAGCATATTTTTGCTTAACTTGGCACTCCTAATTAATTTAATAAGATTTTGAAAAGAACACCAAAAACAATTATCAAGGCGGGCTTTGGCGCTTTATTATTAAGCGTAATCAGTCTGTCGGTATTTGCGCAAAAGCTAAACACCGTGCAGGAAGGCAGTGTTTTGGCCCCGGCCAATATTAAGGTTGATGGCAAATTAACCGAATGGAACGATACTTTCCAGGCGTATAGCAAAACTACCAACGTATACTATACCATGGCTAACGATGCAGATAACTTGTATCTGGTTATGAAATCGGTAGATCAATCCAACAATAACAAAATTATAGGCGGTGGTATTAACTTAACCATTAACACTGCCGGTAAAAAGAGCGAGAAGGACGCGTTTGCACTCATCTTCCCGGTAGTAAACCTAATGAATCTGCGCAACACCATGATGCAAGGCATGAGCATGACCGCGATGCGATCAGGCGGTGGCGCTGCTCCGCAGGCTCCCGACTCGGAAGCGATTGCGGCCATGCGTAAAAAAGCGGTGAGTACCTTTAAGGAAGTTAAGCTGGTAGGTTTTAAGGATATCCCCGATAGTGTAATATCAATTTATAACGAATATGGTATTAAGGCTTTTGTTGATTTTGATAACAAGGGCGCCTTGATTATTGAAATGGCCGTACCGCTTAAACAATTAAATATAACTGCCGGATCGGCGTTTTCCTATAACATTAAGCTAAACGGCATTAACCTTAATGCCATTATGCCGGGCATGGGTAGTATGATGATGGGCGGCGGTATGGGCGGCGGCGGTGCCAGCTTTAGTGGCGGCGGTGCGCAAACCGTTACTGTTGTTAGCAGCAGTAGTATGGGCGGCGGTGGCGGTATGCCACGCGGTATGGGCGATATTGCCAATATGCTAAGCCCTACCGATTTTTGGGGTAAGTATACGCTGGCTAAGAAAGAGTAAATATCATTAAAATATATATAAGCCTTCCTGAGCAATTAGGAGGGCTTTTTTTTGCCTCATTTTTTTGTCCATTCCTAAAATATCATTCCATATTTTGGAAATCATATCCGTATTTTAGAATTATTAAATTTTGGCACATGGTTAATTATTTGATAATCAATTATTTATGTTTTTGGCACTCATCATGTATATAGGTTTCCAAATCATATTACAATGGATGCTTTAAATATTTTCTTAGTAGATAACGATCAGTACAACCTTAACCTATACCGCCAGTACCTGGGTAGCCAGGGTTATGATGAGGTAAGTATATTTAATAATTCAACCGAATACACCATCTATATGGATCATCGCCCTAACGTAGTTTTCCTGGGTAACAACCTTGGCCAGAAATTAGGGTTAGAGTTATTGAAAAGTTTCAAATCAGTTGATCCGGAAATTGAGGTGATCTTATTGCCCGACGCGTCCCATACCACTAATGGCGATATGGATAGTTATGTACTGGATTATATGACCGGTGTGTTAAGCCGGATAAGAGTGATCAACAAATCTTTTGGGAGAAACGCTTAAAACATATCCATAAAATGGAAAAAAATTCCATATCGTGGAAATTGTAATAAATGCCGTATATTTAAATAATTGATTAATAGAGCTTTATGAAATTGGCACAATATTGATTGTGTAAAATACAGAACAACATGAAAAAGAAACAAGTAGCCGTTATAGGCACCGCAGGGTTACCCGCTAAATATGCAGGGTTTGAAACCCTTGCTGCTCATCTTGTAGATAATTTAAGCAACCAGTGGGACTTTACGGTTTACTGCTCGGGCAGGCAATACAAAAAAACAATGCGGCCTAAAACTTACAAGGGCGCTAAATTAAATTACCTGCCTTTACAGGCCGATGGCTTGCAAGGTGTTGCCTATGATGTGATTAGTATGATACATGCTTTATTTTATGCCGATATCCTATTGATATTAGGTGTAAGCGGTAGCTTCCTGGTCCCTTTTGTTCGCCTGTTTACCAATAAAAAGATCATTACATCGGTTGATAGCTACGGGTGGAAAAAAAACAAATGGGGTAGTGCCGCTATGCTTTACCGTTCGCTGGGCGAGTGGATAGCCATTAAGTTTGCCCATGTAAACATCACCAATAGGGAATCGATGGAGGATTATACCGCATTGCGTTATAACGATAGGGTAGTTAGCCTGCAAAAAGAAGTTAACAGCGTTCAAATAACAAAATACAAGTTTATGGGCAGGCCTTATGCCTTTAAGCTTTGCCGCATAGCGCCCGAAAATAATATCGAGATGATCCTCGGTTCGTTTGTGCAAACGCCGCAACACCAACTGGTGATATCGGGCAACTGGAACAAAAGCGAATACGGTAAAAGCCTGCGTAAAGCCTACGCCATATTCCCTAACATTCATATACTCGACCCGATTTATGATCAAAACGAATTGGATATGTTACGCGGCAACAGCTTTGCCTACATACATGGCAACCAACCAGGCGGTATAGACGCGGCGCTTTTAGAGGCTATGTTTATGGGCCTGCCGGTGCTATCGTTAGGCACAGCCGGTAATAAGATCACTACCGAAGGCAAGGCGCTGTATTTTAGCAGTGCCGATGAATTGGCTATCCTGTTGAATCATACCCGTATAGGCGAGTTTCAGCGTGTGGGCCGGGCCATGCAGGAAACTGCGCAACGCAGGTATACCTGGCAAATGGTAGCTACTAAATACGCGTACCTGTTTATGCGCACACTTAAAAATAACAAAACAGAAAAATCAACCTATCAACCGGCTAAGCTATCGGCTTTAAGTTTTGATATGGGTTATTAATAATAAGGTTACAACAGTACAAAAAAAGGAATTGGTTAAATAAAAAATGGGCGCTAAACACATTAAAATATATTGCTAAAAAACACCTATGAGCGGCTACCACATATTTATAGTTGAAGATGATCCCTGGTATGGGGAGATCTTACAGTACCACCTGTCGCTAAACCCCGACTATAAGGTCACCAAGTTTGTGAACGGGAAAGACTGTATCCGCGAACTGCACCAAAAGCCCGACCTGATTACCATGGATTACAGCCTGCCCGATATGAATGGGGCCGAGTTGTTAAAGCAAGTGCAGCAGGTAAACCCGGGCATCCCGGTCATCATCATCAGCGCGCAGGAGGATGTAACCACCGCGATAGAACTTTACAAAAAGGGCATCGCGGATTATTTGGTTAAAGACGACCATACCAAGGATTTGCTTTGGAATGCCGTTAACCGTATCCGCGAGAACCAATCGCTGAAAAAAGAAGTAGAAACCCTGCGCGAGGAGTTGGGGCATAAGTATGATTTTGGCAAAGTGATCATCGGCTCGTCGGCACCTATAAAAAGGATCTTCTCGCTAATGGAGAAGGCCGTACGCACCAATATCAATGTATCCATCACCGGCGAAACGGGGACAGGTAAGGAGTTGGTAGCTAAAGCCATTCACTATAATTCGGACAGGAAGAAGAAGCCCTTTGTGGCCTTAAATATGGCCGCCATACCGGCTGAGTTGCTGGAGAGCGAACTGTTCGGGCACGAAAAGGGATCATTCACAGGGGCAATGGTACGTAAAATAGGCAAGTTTGAGGAAGCCAACGGCGGTACGCTTTTTTTGGATGAGATTGGCGAAATGGAATTGAATATGCAAAGCAAATTGCTGCGTGTATTGCAGGAGCGCGAACTGGTGCGGGTAGGCGGCAGCGATAAGGTAAAGCTGGATATCAGGCTGATTGTAGCCACGCATAAAAACCTGCCCGAGCAGGTAAAACAAGGCCGTTTCCGCGAGGATTTTTACTATCGCATTATGGGCTTGCCTATTGAATTACCACCACTGCGCGAACGGGGTAACGATTTGCTACTGCTGGCCAAACATTTTTTAGATGAGTTTTGCACCGAGAATAAGCTGCCGCTTAAGCAATTTAGCACGCAGGCTAAGGAAAGATTATTGAAGTATGATTTCCCGGGAAATATCCGCGAGTTGAAATCCATGATAGATCTATCGGTAGTAATGAGCGACGGGCAGGAAATACAGGAAGATGATATCCGCTTTAATGCCCCCCAAACCGAGGAAGATATTTTTGCAAAGGAAAAAACATTACGGGAGTATACTAATCAAATTATTCAGCACTTTTTAAATAAGTACGGCCACAACGTGGTTAAAGCCGCCGATAAACTGGATATAGGTAAATCAACCATTTATAAATTGATACAAGAAAAAGAAATAGAGGGATAAAAATCATGAAAACATCATTATACCAATATCAGCAAGGCCAATGGCAAACGCACGAAAAAAGCGACACCACCGATGGCGGCAAAGCACAGTTAGCGCTTTGCTTTGCATCAAAGGAAGCATTGCTGGATACCCCGGTGTATGACCTGATTAAGGAGAAATTCCCCAAGGCTATGATCGCTATCTGCTCTACAGCTGGCGAGATCTATCACACCACGGTATCTGATGAAGGTTTTACCGTAGCCGTGCTGGAGTTTGCAGATACCAGCCTGCAATCGCAAAAGGTATATATTAAGGATTATGATAACAGCTTTGATGCTGGTAAGGCGCTCATTAATAAATTTGCTACTAGGGGGCTGACTTATGTATTGGTATTATCTGATGGCCGCTATGTAAACGGTAGCGAACTGGTACGCGGCATTAACTCGGTAACCGGCGAAAAGATATTGGTAACCGGCGGTTTGGCTGGTGATGGCGCCCGGTTTGAATCGACACTGGTTGGTTTAAATGCGCAGCCCGAGGAAGGTATTATAGTGGGTATTGGGTTTTATGGTGATAAGTTGAAAGTTGAGCATGGATCTAAAGGCGGTTGGGAAATGTTTGGCCTGGAGCGGATAGTTACCCGCGCTAAAGATAACGTACTGTTTGAAATTGATGGAAAAAACGCGCTGGAGCTATATAAAAAATATTTAGGTCCGGATGCTGATGCTTTGCCGGGAAGCGCTTTGTTATACCCGCTTGCAGTAACATTGCCGGGTAATAACGAACCGGTTGTACGTACCATTTTAACGATCGACGACCAAAACGGCAGCATGACCTTTGCGGGTGATATCCCCGAAGGCACCAAAGTAAGGTTTATGCGCGCTAATTTTGATAAGCTAACCAGTGCCGCGTCTGATGCGGCATCGCAAACTTATTTAAACGATAAAACCCCGCCATCTTTTTCCTTGCTTATCAGTTGCGTAGGTCGTAAATTGGTGCTCGGATCCCGTACCGAAGATGAGGTGGATGCCGTTGACGAAATATTTGGGCATAATACCTTATTGTCTGGTTTTTATTCATACGGCGAGATCTCCCCTTTTATAAAAGGACAGGGTTGCCAATTGCATAACCAAACCATGACCATAACTACTTTTCATGAAGTTGAATAAACTGCTGGAACGACAAATAAAGAAATACTTGCCGGGGGAACACCCCGGCATTAATGCGTTTTTAGAGGCCGTGAACGATTCCTATCATGCCTATGAAAAGGATGCCCTGCTATCCGAACGCGCGTTTAAGATGAGTGAAGAGGAATATATGGAGGTGAACGAACGCCTGCAACAAGAGGTGGAGTTTAGGAAGATATCCATACAAAAACTAAAGGAAGCTATTGGCCAGGTTGGCGAGGGCTTTAATATGGAAAGCGATAACCTGCTGGAAATTGTAGCGTTATTAAAGGCGCAGATAGATAAGCGGAGCGAGGCCGAAGTGCAGCTAAAAGCCGGCGAGGAATTATTGCAATTTGCGCTGGAAGGGGCAGGTGATGGCGTGTGGGATTACGATTTCCAAACCCGCAAAATCTTCTTCTCGCCACGGTATAAGCAAATGTTGGGTTACGAGGATGATGAGTTTGCCAACAACCCCGATGAATGGATGAACCGTATCCATCCCGAGGACCTGCACCTGGTAATGAAAACCGATCAACGCTATTTTTACGAAAAGCTGGCCAGTCACCAGGTTGAGTACCGTATCCGCCATAAAGACGACCATTATATATGGGTACTGGACAGGGGCATGGTGGTAAGCCGCACCCCCGAAGGCTTGCCGGGCCGTATTATTGGTACCCATACCGATATTACCGAACGTAAACTGGCCGAACAAGCCATCAGTATCCGCGAGGAAAAATACCGTAATATTTTAGCAAACATGAACCTTGGTTTGTTAGAGGTGGATAATAACGAAGCGATCCAGTACGCCAACCAAAGCTTCTGCGAAATGTCGGGCTATACGCTGGATGAAATGATGGGGCTGGAAGCTAAAACTCTATTCCCAACCAGCAACGCCACCCCGGTATTGGAGCAAAAGAACCAGTTGCGTAAAAAAGGTATCTCTGATGCTTACGAGTTAACCGTTAAAAACAAAAAGGGCGAACTGCGCTGGTGGCTCATCAGCGGTGCCCCACGGTACAATGATTCGGGCGAGTTAATGGGTTCCATCGGCATCCATCTGGATATCACCGAACGTAAAAAACTGGAACTGGAGCTGAACGAAGCCCGGGAAGTGGCCGAGCAATCGGTTAGGGCCAAGGAAGCCTTTTTGGCCAATATGAGCCACGAGATCCGCACGCCAATGAATGCCATTATTGGTATGGGCCGCCAGTTAGAAAAAACCGATCTGCAACAGCAGCAGCGCTTTTTCCTGAATACCATAAACACAGCATCCAATCACCTGTTGGTGGTAATCAATGATATCCTCGATATCTCCAAAATTGAAGCAGGTAAGCTGGAGCTGGAAAAGGTGGGTTTTGATACCCAGGGACTGATAGATCACGTAGTACACGTGATGCAGCCACGGGCCGAAGAAAAGGGACTGGAACTGCACATGGATATAGACGAGAACATTGCCCCCGTTTTAATAGGCGACCCGCACCGGATTAACCAGGTGCTGCTGAACATGATTAGCAATGCGGTTAAATTTACCGAAAAGGGTGGCGTTACTTTATCCTGCCGTTTGCAAAAACGTATCAAAAACAAGCAGGTGCTGGAGTTTAGCATCCGCGATACGGGCATTGGTATATCAGAAGAATATATCGACCATGTGTTCGAAAAATTTACGCAGGAAGACCGTACTACGGCCCGCAAATATGGCGGCACGGGCTTAGGCATGGCCATCACCAAGGAATTGGTAGAACTAATGCAGGGCCAGATTAATGTATACAGCAAAAAAGATATCGGCACAGAGATCATCATCAGCCTGCCATTTAATACAGGTACCGAGCGCGACCTGCCCGAAGTTAAAAAGGACTTTACCGATAGCAGTTCGCTAAAGGGCAAACGCATATTACTGGCCGAGGATAACGAAGTGAACCGCCTGGTTGCCATTACCGTGTTAGAGAATTACGGCGTAATTATTACCGAAGCTAAAAACGGTGCCGAAGCCGTTAAGGCACTTAAAAACGATATTTACGATTTGGTGCTGATGGATGTGCAAATGCCGGTAATGAATGGTATGGAAGCCACCGAAGTGATTCGCCGGGAACTGAAGATGGATATCCCCATTATTGCCCTAACCGCCAACGCCATAAAGGGCGATAGCGATAAGTGTATTGCCGTTGGTATGAATGCCTTTGTATCCAAACCGTTTGAAGAGAACGACCTGATAAACGCAATTGCCAGCTGCCTGCAACTGGAAGCCGGTCAGCCCGAGAAGAAGGTAAAGAAACAATTGCCACCCGAAGAGGAATCTGACCAGCCTTTATTTAGTATGGCTAAGCTGGAGCAGATCAGCAGGGGCGATAAGGCATTCATCCAAAAAATGGTCGACCTGTTCCTGGAGCAAACCCCGCAGGTAACTGCCGAAATGCACGAAGGCTTGCGCCTAAAGGATATGCAGGCCATTAAACGGGTAGCCCACAAAGTGAAGCCGATGATTGACAGCCTGGAAATTGTGCAGCTAAAGGAAGTGATCCGCGGATTGGAGGCCATGCCTGATGACCAACCCGATACCGGCCTGATAGCCGAATACATTGAACGTTTTGAAAGCGTGATGGACAAGGTGCAGGCAGGTATGAAACAATTGTAAAAAACTATCCGATTATAACCCGGGCCCCTGGATTGATTTTTCAGGGGCTTTTTTGTGTTTTAAAAGTCCCCCTGGGAGGGGTGTGGCTGGAGTTTGCTGCATAAGTGTTCGGAAGATTAGAAAAAGGGCCGGATTGTGCGATTCCCTCCCATAGGGAAGGGTTTATGTGATTGGCCATTACCATTCATTTCAATTCTCTCCAAAAACTAAAATTATTTTCCGGTAATTTACGGCCTATCAAATGGAGCAGGTATTTACAGAGGACAACAAACCGGGACAGGACAGGATTTATGTGATGAAAGGCATCAGCATAGCCGGCTTATCTGTAATTAACATCGCGCAGCATTATGCCGCCCCGGGTTTTGAAAGCCTGGGGAATGATCTGCTTGTGGCTGATGACCTGGGTATCGATCATGGTGTGTTTACGCATACGTCAACAACTAACGGTGTGGTGTTAATACATCAGCAAGATCAACTTATCCTAACCTGTAGCTGTAACGAACCCGCAAGGCAACTTTGTAGTCACCAGGCCGAAGTATTGTTGCAAGTACTAAAAAAAGATGATTGGCGCATTTTTTTTGATCAGCAACTCAGATATTCAAGGTTAAAAAAGTTCGCGGCTGATTATGGTTTGGATAACAAACCCGATTTGGATCAGTATTTTCAAATCAGCTACCCCGATGGTAAGCTGTTGATCAGTCCGAAACAGGCTTCCTTATTCGCGGCAACTAAAAATAACCTGGCTGCTGCCGCGCAATTATTGCTTCCCGAAGATGCCCATGCAGTGCCAAAAGGCATATCAATTGATAACAGTCGTTGTGTGATTATCAAACAGCACAAATACTATAAACACCTGCAAATAGAATTGGTTGATGCGGATAAAACTAAGGATGGACGCATTAAAAACCCAATTACACCCGTGTTACCGCTGGAGTTGGTTTGGGAAAGTAATGATCCACTGGAACTGAAATTCTTCGCGGCGGTATCCCGTTTTCAGCAAACTATCGATGCGGATATTTCCGCTTCGGCTATTACCAGTTTAAAGGCTGTGGTGAAAAACCCTTTAGGGCTGGATGTTTATATCCACGATAGCGTGGTTTCAGAAAACATCTCCGCCAATTCCCTGCAACGGGTAAGGTTAAAAAATATACCAATCGGTATTGAATTAATTGTAAATCAACAAGGCCAATACCATGAATTATCAGGCCAACTGAAATTAGTGGATACCGCATATCAATTAAGCGATTTGGATATAGTGTTTAGTTATTTCATCCGCATGGATGAGATCCTTTATTTGGTAAAGGATATGGCCATGCTGGGCGCTATCAACTTTTTTAAGCGGAAGCAAGGCAGCGTACTGGTACATCAGTCGCAGTATAAGGATTTTAAATTTCAGTTGTTAAACAAACTGGAAGAGACGGGTGTAGTCCGCTACCCGGGAATACCGCCGGCCACCCCGGTGCAGTTGAAGCAACTGGGGTTTAATAAGGCTGCCGAAAAGATCATTTACCTGTCGGATTTTGGGCAGTTTGTGATGGTAGTCCCTGTAATGCGCTATAACGATGTGGAGATCTCCATTCGCACCCAGAAGCAAATCTACACGTCGGATGCTAAGGGAAACCCCATTGCTATCCATCGCGATGAGGATGCCGAACTGGCTTTTACGGCTTTGCTGGTAAAACAGCATCCCAATTTTGAAGAACAACTGGAAGACCCGCTCTATTATTTTTACTTGCATAAAAAGCACTTCCTGGATGAGCAATGGTTTTTGGATACGTTTGACGAATGGCAAAACCAGGGCATCTGTATTTTAGGTTTTAACGAACTAAGCAATAACCACCTTAACCTGCATAAGGTAAAAATTACTATTAAGGTGTTAAGCGGCACAAATTGGTTTAATACCAAAGTAAACGCCCGCTTTGGTAGTCAGAAAGCCAAGATGAAGCACCTGTATAAGGCCATCCGCAACAAAAGCAAATTTGTGCAGCTGGACGACGGCACCCAGGGCATTTTGCCCGAGGAGTGGCTGATTAAATTTACCAAATACTTTACCGCGGCCGAAGTTTGGGATGATGATAACCTGCACACGCCAAAAATCAATTATGCATCCATCGATGAAATGTACGAGGACGAGATGCTGGATGACACCGTGCGGTTGGAGATTAAAACCTATCAGCAAAAACTGCAAAACTTTGAAGCTATAAAAGAAGTGCCTGTGCCGGCAGGTTTAAATGCAACGTTACGTACCTATCAGCAGGATGGCCTAAACTGGCTCAACTTTTTAGATGATTTTAACTTTGGCGGTTGCCTGGCCGATGATATGGGCCTGGGTAAAACAGTGCAAATTATCGCGTTTATATTATCACAACGCACTAAATCAACCCATAATACCAATTTGTTGGTGGTGCCAACCTCGCTTATTTTTAACTGGCAGGCCGAGGTGCTTAAATTTGCGCCATCTATTAAAATGCATACCATTTATGGTGCAGACCGGGTGAAAAGTATTGAAAGTTTTAGCGATTACGAAATTGTGCTGACCAGCTACGGCACGCTGTTATCGGATGTGAACTTTTTGAAACATTACGAGTTTAATTACATCTTTTTAGATGAATCGCAAAATATCAAAAACCCCGAATCGCAACGGTATAAGGCGGCGCGGTTACTCAAATCGCGCAATAAGATGGCTATTACGGGTACGCCGATAGAGAATAACACGTTCGATTTGTATGGACAATTATCCTTTGCCTGCCCGGGTTTGCTGGGTTCAAAGCAATATTTTAAGGATATCTATTCATCGCCTATTGACCGGTTTAAGGTAACCCGCCGATCGAACGAATTACAGAAAAAGGTACAGCCCTTTATCCTGCGCCGCACCAAGCAACAGGTAGCGCACGAACTGCCCGACAAAACCGAAATGGTGCTATACTGCGAAATGCAGGCCGAGCAGCGCAAGGTTTATGACCTGTACGAAAAGGAGTTCCGCGAATATGTGTCGGCTACAACCGAGGGCGATTTGCCTAAAAGTGCCATGCATGTTTTAAAGGGTATTACCAAATTAAGGCAAATCTGCGATTCGCCTTTACTAATTGAGGGTGAGAAAGTTCCCGGCAATGCCTCCGCCAAAATTGATACATTGCTGGAGCAGATAGAAAGTAAAGCACCTTATCATAAGATCCTTGTATTCTCGCAGTTTGTAGGCATGCTTAATCTTATTAAAAAGGAATTAGAAGCTAAGGGCATCCCATTCGCTTACTTAACAGGGGCAACCCGTAACCGCGAAGCCGTGGTGAACGAATTTCAAAACAATGATGAGGTGCGGGTGTTTTTGGTTAGCCTGAAAGCTGGCGGCACCGGCCTTAACCTCACCGCTGCCGATTATGTTTATTTGGTTGACCCCTGGTGGAATCCCGCTATCGAGAACCAGGCCATCGATAGGTCGTACCGGATTGGCCAGCACAAAAATGTGATTGCGGTACGGTTGATCTGTCCCGATACCATCGAAGAGAAAATGGTAAAACTACAGGAAACTAAAAAGGACCTGGCCGGCCAATTGGTACAATCGGATACATCGGTGTTTAAATCGTTAACTAAAAGTGGTTTGCTTGCCTTGTTAAACCATCCGTAAAGATATACTCCCGCATACGACTCAAGACTTATTACTACAGACTTAAGACTTAGCAGCACGTCAATACAACTGATAAATTAGCTTGTATTTGGGATTAAATCATTTAAAAATTAAGCCGATGTTAGCGTTTAATAAACCAATACAAGCCCTGCTTTAAAAATGAAAATTTACCGTATCATACTGCTGCAATTGCTCATGGTGCTTTTTGCAGCCAATACCCAGGCCCAAACGCTTAAAGATGCCATGCAACCCGCCATGAAGAATGCCGGCTTTAAAATGGATGGCTATATTTTATGGTGTTCAACTATAATTAAGGTGGGCAACACCTATCACATGTTTGCCTCGCGCTGGCCCGAACAGTATGGCTTGGCTGGCTGGACAACCTACTCGGAGATTGTTAGGGCTACATCCGATAACATTTACGGCCCCTACAAATTCCAGGAAGTGGTGATCCAAAAACGCCCCGATGGCTGGGATAAGGAGCGGGCGCACAACCCCAAAATTGTAAAGGTGGGCGATACTTACGTATTATACTATATTTCATCGGCCAATAAAACGGGCTATGCCTGGTCGAAATCTATCACCGGCCCGTGGAACCGGACGGATTCCATTGCCGCGCCATTCTCAAACCCCGCGCCTTTGGTACGTAAGGATGGCAGTATCTATATTTTTGGGCGTAAGGCGGTTAATAACGTGCGCCTGGCGCAGGCCTATACCGCGCCCGCTTATAATGCTAAGTACACCATGCTAAGCGGCAAGGAAAACCTGTTGCCCGATAACAACCAACTGGAGGACCCAACGATATGGTGGGCGCAAAACCAGTACAATGTGATACTGACCGACTTTGCCGGGACGCTAACCGGTACCACCAAGGCCGGCGCGCAATATGCATCGGTTGATGGGATCAATTACCAGGCAGTATCAAAGGATATGGTATTTGGCAAAACCGTAACTTACGATGATGGCACAACCCAAACTTTTAAAAGGCGCGAGCGGCCCTTTGTTTACACAAATGAAAAAGGCGAGGTGATCGCTTTTTTTACCGCCTGCCTAACAGAGCAAGGCCAATCGTGGGTGGTGGTAAACCCGGTTAAAAACTACACACCGCCAAAAATTAAATAAGATGAAGAAAAGTGTATTACTGATACTGTGCGGGTTGATAGCGTATAACGCATCGGCACAAAAAAGCCAATGGGTTTATAAGGGTAAAAATGGTAAACTAACTTATAAAACTACACCGGCAGGTGATAGGATAATGGACTTTTCGCACGCGGGTTATATGGGCGGCGGAGTGGCTTTGCCGGTAGTAACGGTAAAACACACCCTAAAACCATCGGGCGGTGATGATACTAAACAGATCCAGGCGGCTATTAACGAGGTTGCGGCTATGCCACTGGTAAATGGCTTCCGTGGGGCGCTGCTGCTGGCCCCGGGCGTATTTACCTGTTCGGCATCATTAACATTATCCGCAAGCGGCGTAGTACTGCGTGGGAGTGGCAGCGGTGCAGGTGGTACTACCATTAAAATGACGGGTGATAAGCATACCGCCATAGTAATTGGCGTAGATAATACCAATATAGCCCTTGGCCGCACCGAGCGTGCTGATGATAACGAAGAAGGCAAACCAACTACCATTACCGATGCTTATGTGCCCGCTGGGACAAATACTTTCACCGTAGCCGATGCATCTGGCTTTGCTGTGGGCGACACCTTAATTATCCGTAGGCCGGTTACCGATGCCTGGATCCATTTAATGGTGATGGATAATATGACGCGCGATGGTAAGCCGCAAACCTGGATCAGCAAATCGGCAAAAGAGGTGATCAAACGAAAAATCACGGCTATTAGCGGGAATAAAGTTACTGTCAATATTTCGATGCCCGACTCGTACGATGCGCGATATGTACCAGGTACTACGGTGGCTAAAGCCGCGCGATCTAACCGCATTATGCAGGTAGGGGTCGAGGATCTGCATATCCAATGCCCGCCGCTGGAAACTGATTACGGCCATGCCCCTTATGCAGGCGTGCGTGTAGGCGGCGATGATTGCTGGCTGAAAAATATTTATTGCGGGGAAACCATGAACACCACCGTACTGGCCGGTAACCGCATTACGATGGAGCGGGTGGTGATCAAACATACCTACACCAACCTCGGCGCATCAAAACCTGCCGATTTTAGTTTAGAGGGTAGCCAAAACCTGATTGACCGTTGCGATGTGACTGGCGGCAATACTTATATTGTATGGACATCATCGTTAGTACCGGGCCCTAATGTTGTACTCAATTGCACTTTTAGGGGTATTGGCAGCCGCATACAGCCGCATCAGCGCTGGGCAACCGGCTTACTGGTAGATAATTGCACCATTGCCGATGGCGGTATTGATTTTATGAACCGCGGCGTAGGCGGATCGGGCCATGGCTGGACAATGGGTTGGGCCGTAGCCTGGAATTGTATTGCCAAAACCTATATTATACAAAACCCGCCCGGTGTGGCTAACTGGGCTATAGGCTGTATTGGTGAGCGCCAAAAATCGGCCAGATTTTTTGATTCGACCCCTGTTTTAGATGAAGGTTATTTTGACGCGCATGGTAAACCGGTGGCTATTCAAAGTTTGTATCTGGCGCAATTGCAGGAGCGGGCGGGTGTGAAAGCTTTGCACAATATTAAATATGCCGGT
The DNA here is from genome assembly GCA_040389105.1 of Bacteroidota bacterium. Classification (GTDB taxonomy): domain Bacteria; phylum Bacteroidota; class Bacteroidia; order Sphingobacteriales; family Sphingobacteriaceae; genus Mucilaginibacter. The sequence continues at coordinate 31,764 of JAZKAO010000012.1, read as the reverse complement.
AATACCCTGGCCGAATTCCACAACAAACAAGTAAAGCTTACCCCGGTTAAAAAGGATATAGATAAGGATTTAGGTCTGAATCTGGCCCTCGGCCGCCCGGTGAACACCAGCGAAGTGCGCGGCAATACCCGCGAATTTGGAGGCGAAAAGGCCCTTGATGGCAAACCTAAAACCTACTGGGCTATTAACGATGGCAAAACCACCGCCACCTTTGAACTGGATATGGAAGGCCCGGTAGATATTAATGCCTTGAAGGTAAGCGAAGCTTTGGGGCAGCGTATTGAGAGCTACAAAATTGAAGCACAAGTACAAAGCGACTGGACAATGCTATCCGAAGGGAAAACCATAGGCCCTAACCTGATCGTAAAATTCCCGAAGCTAACAGCATGGAAAGTAAAGCTAACCATTATTAAGGCTAAGGATTACCCGGCTATCAGTAGTTTTGGTTTGTACTTAGTAAAATAGAAGCAAGAGTTTAACCACAAAGCCCACAAACTGTATCCACAACGTCATTGCGAGGTACGAAGCAATCATCGATTGGCAGAGCCGCTAATCAAGCAGATGATTGCTTCGTACCTCGCAATGACGTGTTTTTTATACAGGCTTTGTGGTTAAATTCTACAATAAACTCCCAAACAGGATAATATATCACAATAATCCGGCAAAAAAAGCAAGTCGATTAACTTGCAATCACCGAACTTAGCCTGTGCCAATTATTACCAGGGAACGCATGCTATTAAAAAAGATCTATCTACTATTTGCCATCATCGCGCTAAGCGCGGTTGTAAAAGCCCAAAACATAGCCGACTATAACGTGGTATGGGATAGCCAAAGCAAAAACTCATCCGAGAGTATGCCTTTGGGTGGCGGTGATATTGGCTGTAATGTATGGGTAGAAAATAACGACTTGATCTTTTATATCAGCCGCAGCGGTACATTCGACGAAAATAGCTCTATGCTAAAACTGGGCCGCGTACGCATCAGCCTTTCCACCAATCCCTTTAAAAGTAACTTCAGGCAGGAACTAAAACTGAAGGAAGGCTATATTGAAATAACCGGCGAAAACAATACGCTGGTGAAGCTATGGGTAGAGGTTTTTAAGCCGGTTATCCACGTATCCATTACCAGCGGCAAACCCTTTAAAGCCAAAGCAATATTTGAAAATTGGCGCACCGAAGACCGTTCTTTAGCTACAGATGAACGCCACCAGGCTTATGGCTACAGTAATACCACGCCCGATAAAATTGCTGTTATTACCCGTAAGGATACCATCAGTCCGAAAGCCTCGTCGTTAGTTTGGTATCACCGTAACCGTAACGATGAAACAATTATGGACAGGGAAGCCGTGCAGCAACATTTGGGCACCGTGAAAGGTGAACTGTGGGACCCGATGAAAGATCTTACCTTCGGCGGGGAAATGCTGACACCCGGTATGAAGTTCACCGGTACTAAGGATAGTATTTACGTGGCCAGCAAATACCGTGGCTGGATTTATGAAAGTATACAACCCACAACCGCGCAACAAATAGATGTGGTGCTGGAAACCGGTTACAGCCTATGGATAGATGGCTGGTTAAACGCGTTGAAAAATGAAGTTGCCCGATCGGGGGCAACCGATGAAAAATGGGCCAAAACCCAGGCCTGGTGGGCGCAATACTGGGATCGTAGTTATATTTATATCAACACCAATAAAAAAGGTACAGACGATAAGGGCTGGGAAATTGGCCGTAATTATAATGTATTCCGTTACCAGTTGGGTTGTAATGCCTTTGGCGAATATCCCACCAAATTTAACGGTGGCCTGTTTGTTTTTGATGCCGATTTTGTAAAGGGTGAGTATAAGAACGGGGTTACCCCCGATTTTCGCCGATGGGGTGGGGGCAGTTTTACCGCGCAAAACCAGCGGCTGGTATATTGGCCCATGCTTAAATCGGGCGATTTTGATTTGATGAAGCCCCAGTTTGAGTTTTACAGTCGCGCTTTAAAAAATGCCGAACTGCGCACGAAAACCTATTGGGGGCACGATGGTGCATCTTTTACGGAACAGGTAGAAAACTTTGGCCTGCCCGCCGGGCATACCTACGAACGTTTGTGGGGTATCGATCCGTTTAAGCCACGATCTGATTCATCCAGCACCCGCGTATTAAAGAATGCGAAGGGCGAAGAGATGAAGTTTATAGATTATGGCTTCCTGACCAATGTTTGGGTGGTGGATCATTACGATGGGCAACTGGAGTTTTCTAGAATGATCCTCGATTACCAGTTGTACAGCGGAGCAGATATCAGCAAATACCTGCCTTTTATTAATAGCAGTGTAACGTTTTTCGATCAGCATTTTCAGTATTGGTCTAAAAAATTGAATGGTTACCCGTTGGGTACCGATGGCAAACTGATCATGTATCCCGGCACTGGGTTGGAAACTTATAAGGCTGCCACCAATTCCACCAGTACAATAGCAGGGATGAAAACAGTGTTGACGGGTTTGCTCAATTTGCCTAAGCAATATGGTACAGCCCAACAACGCGCTTACTGGCAAGCGGTATTAAAACGCCTGCCCGAAATATCTACCCGCCAAAAGGAGGGCGTAACCGTGATATCCCCGGCAAAGGAATGGAATGGTAAATCCATCAACAGCGAATTACCGCAGCTTTACCCGGTGTTTCCGTATCACCTATATGGTGTTGGCCTGCCCAAGCTGCAAATGGCTATTGATACCTGGCACCATGGGGCCGATAGTAAAAGCCAGTACAGCATAGTAAGCTGGCACCCCGACCCAATTTATGTAGCCGATTTGGGTTTGACTGATGAGGCCAAAGACCTGACCACACAAAAACTATCCAATGCTAAATATCGTTTCCCTACCTTTTGGGGGCCGGGATTGGATTGGGCACCCGACCATAACTGGGGCGGCAGCGGCATGATAGCCCTGCAGGAAATGATGCTGCAAACCGTTGGCGAAAAAATTTACCTGCTACCCGCCTGGCCAAAGGATTGGGACGCGGATGTGAAACTGCACGCGCCATATAATACCACTATTGAAGCGACCATTAAAAACGGTAAGGTAGAAAAGTTGAAAGTTACCCCGCAAACACGCGCTAAGGACGTGGTGATTATCCCACCGCATAATTCCTGATCTTGTAATTTATTCCTATATCCATCCAGGTACATGGGAAAAAGATATGGATACACCATAGGTTGTGTCTTTGCAGGTCTCGCGGAAGAAGCATTTTTATGATTAACCGGTCATATCAAAATTATTACCTTTGGCAAATGATTAAGGTAAGTTTACACGGTGCCGAGTTTTTTGCCCTGCACGGCTTTTACCCCGAAGAGCAATTGCTGGGAAACCAATTTGTGCTGGATATTGATGTGGAATTTTATACCAATGCCGACCTGACCGGCGATCATATTGCCGATACCGTAAATTACGAACAACTTTATAGCATAGCCGAACAAGAAATGCGCCACACCCGCAAGCTACTTGAAGCCGTGGCGCAGGCCATAGCCAACCGCATCCGGGCCGATCATGCGTACGTAGAAAAGATCCGGGTGGAACTGAAAAAACTAAACCCGCCGCTGAAAGGCCGTGTAGCTTATTCGTCGGTTACGGTTACTAATGATAAATAATACCATGCCATACAACAAAATAACAGCAGATATTTTAGCAGCCATTAGCGCCATTGTTGGCGAAGCGAATGTAATTACCCAGCATGATGACCTGGAAAAATACAGTCACGATGAAACCGAGGATTTGCGTTATTACCCCGAGGTTGTGGCTAAACCCAATACGCCTGAACAAGTGGGAGGGTTGCTAAAACTTTGTAATGATAACCTGATCCCGGTTACGCCACGTGGAGCGGGTACCGGCCTAAGTGGTGGCGCGCTGCCCATATTGGGCGGTTTGCTCATCAGTATGGAGCGGTTTAACAACATTATTAAAATAGACGAGGATAACCTGCAAGCCACGGTTGAACCAGGCGTGATCACCGAAATGTTTATGGATGCCGTGGCCGAAAAAGGCCTGCTGTACCCGGTTGATCCGGCCAGTAAGGGCAGCTGCTTTATTGGTGGCAACGTGTCGCATGGTTCGGGCGGGCCGAGGGTGGTGAAGTATGGCACTATCCGCGAGTATATCCTGAACCTGCAAGTGGTTTTGCCTAACGGCGAGATACTGTGGACCGGTGCCAACACGTTGAAGTATGCATCGGGCTATAACCTCACACAATTGTTTATAGGGTCGGAGGGTACATTGGGTATCGTTACCAAAATTGTGGTGAAGCTGATCCCCGCGCCAACGCAAACGGCTTTAATGCTGGCATCGTTTGCTACTAACGAGGTGGCTTGCGGAGCGGTATCGGCTATATTCAGGGCGGGCATTGTGCCATCGGCTTTGGAGTTTATGGAGCGCAGGGGGGTAGAGTGGGTGATTGAACACGATAATATTGTATTTGACCTGAAAGATGGTATCGGCGCGTTTTTGCTGATAGAGGTTGACGGTACCAATATGGATGTGATATTTGATGCCTGCGAGAAGATCAACACCGTACTGGAAGAGTTTGATTGCAAGGATGTACTTTTTGCCGATACCGCTGCCCAAAAAGAAGAGATCTGGCGTATGCGCCGCACCATGGCCGAATCGGTAAAATCGAACTCGGTTTATAAGGAGGAGGATACGGTTGTGCCGCGCGCTGCTTTGCCGCAATTAATTAACGGGATAAAGGAAGTTGGTGGCCGTTACGGCTTTGAATCGGTTTGCTATGGACATGCCGGCGATGGTAACCTGCACGTCAACATCATCAAAGGCCAAATGAGCGACGAGGATTGGAACACCAAATTAAAAGGCGGTATCCGCGAGATTTTTAAACTGACTGTTGCATTAGGCGGCACCATTAGCGGCGAGCATGGCATTGGACTGGTGCAAAAGGAGTTTATGCCACTAAAGTATTCGGAAATACATTTGGGATTAATGCGGGGTATTAAAGCCGTATTTGACCCAAACGGAATAATGAACCCGGGGAAGATTTTCTAAGTCTTAAGTCGAAAGTCTTAAGTTCTTACTTGCGACTTAAAACTTAAGACTTAATTAGTGTTCGTAATCAGCCCCGGCTCATCATACTCAATCATCCGCTGGCGTTCGCCTTTGGGGATACCGATGGGTTTTTTGGCGGTATAATCATAGCTTACACACAGGCTTTTGCCGGTGGTGCAAATTTCCTCGCCGTGGGGAGTAATCTTTACCAATATGTACATCATATCAAAACTACTGTTGCCAATGCGCGATGTACGCACGTAGCATTTCACCTGGTCTTCCAAAACCAGGGGCTTCAGGTAGTTAATTTCCGATTTGCCTAAAATAACCCCGGCCTGGCCCATATCCCACTGGGCAATTTCTTTCCAATAGTGTTGCCGGGCAATTTCAAAATAGGTTAAATAGATAGTATTGCTCACGTTTCCGAAAGCATCGATATCCGAAAAGCGGATAGATATGGGCGTGTTGAATTTGTAATCAGCTAAATTTTCAGCCATTGTATGTCTTTTTGTCGGTAGGTGTTTGTGTTAACCGACAAAATGTCGGTTAAATGCTTCAAAAAAGCCCTTGGTATCAGCTTTGATAAATCATTTACGAAAATAATAAAAAACAAAACCTTAGGAGGATATAAAAATGACTTTAGTAAAATTTAACAACGGACACAAACAACATGCAGTTAACCCATGGTTTAGCGACGTATTTGACGCGATAGTAAACGACTCGTTTATTAACGACAAATTGCAAACCAAAACCCCGGCCGTTAACATTGCCGAAACCGAAAACGAGTTTCATATCGAGCTGGCCGCTCCCGGCTTAAAGAAAGAGGATTTCAAGATCAGCCTGGATAAGAATGTATTGAGCGTATCGGTAGAAAAGAAAACCGAAACAACCGACGAAACTAAAAAATACAGCAAACGCGAGTACAGCTACAAATCATTTGTAAGGTCGTTCACCTTACCTGATAGTGCCGATTACGCCAAAATTGAAGCCCAATATACCGATGGTATATTAACCCTGAGCATAGCTAAAAGGGAAGACGCTAAAATTCAGTCGCGCGAAATTGCTGTGAAATAAGCTTAGAGCTAAAAGAATAAAGCTTAAAACGAAAGAACTTTTTTTTCATAAAAGTAGAGTGGTTTGATGAGTGATGGAAAAGGCCGGTATGCGCAAGCATCCGGCCTTTCTTGTTACCTCTCCCCAACCCCTCTCCGAAGGAGAGGGGCTTAAAAAAGTGTCATTTCGACCAACGGGAGAAATCTTATACGTTAACACTTGTCGCGTGTATAAGATTTATCGCTATCGCTCGAAATGACATTTATATCTTTCCGACTTTCGGTCTTGCCGACTTCCGGACTACCTATTTCTCCATCTGCTCAATAACAGCCTGTGTTACCCCGGTAAAGGAGAAACCGCCATCGTGAAACAGGTTTTGCATGGTTACCATTTTGGTCATATCGCTAAACATGCTTACGCAGTAATCAGCGCACTGATCGGCATCGGCATTGCCCAGCGGGCTCATTTTTTCGGCATAGTTGATAAAGCCGTCGAAACCCTTAACGCCCGAGCCGGCTGTAGTGCGGGTTGGCGATTGCGAAATGGTATTTACCCTTACATTCTTTTTAACACCGTATTGGTAGCCAAAATTGCGGGCTATGCTTTCCAGGTAAGCCTTGTTATCGGCCATGTCGTTATAATCAGGGAATACGCGTTGGGCGGCAATATAAGTTAAAGCTACCACGCTACCCCACTCGTTAATAGCATCCATTTTCATGGCAGTTGCCAGTACGCGGTGCAGGCTCAGTGCCGATATATCTAAACCCTTGTGGGTAAAATCGTAGTTGCTTTCGGTATAGTGGACGCTTTTGCGCACGTTAATGCTCATACCTATAGAGTGCAGTATAAAATCGACACCGCCATTAAAATGCTCCTGTGTTTTGGTGAACAGGTTTTGCAGGTCGTCATTACTGGTTACATCGGCACCAATAATGGGGGCGTTGCATTCTTCGGCCAGTTTGTTTAACTCGCCCATGCGTAACGCGATAGGGGCGTTCGACAGAACGATCTCAGCGCCTTCCTGTACGGCACGCTGTGCCACCTTCCATGCAATCGACTGCTCGTTCAGCGCGCCGAATATGATGCCTTTTTTACCTTTTAATAAATTATAAGCCATAGCTATTTTTTGTTTGTTTGATAAAGCGGTGTAAAGTTATAATTAATTGAACAATACAAAATTGTTTATTTACACAAGTCAACGCTGTTTGAAAAGCATGTTGTTTGGCTAAAGCCATGATTCTGGTTTATATATCCGTCCCATAAATGGGACGGATATGAATTGAAAGTATCATTGCCGTTGGCTTTAGCCAACGGACTAATGCAATCATACATAGGCTTTAGCCTAACTGCGGCGTTGATGTCCTACAAATTGCATGTGTGAAAAAATGAATCAGGAAAGCAGTTTCAATGCTGCTATTTAGGTTTGTTCCTGCTATCCGCTGCAACTCCTCGTTCCGTTACACTCCACTGCTGGGTTTACGCTGCTATCAGGTTTGCAATTTACGGTTGTGCAGGTAATGCGTGCGGGGGCAAAAACACTCCTTATTTATCCGTCAATTTAAACTGAACCGAAACCGATTCGGGGTAGATCAATGCGCGGCCGTTGGCTATGGCTGGTTTCCACTTGGGGCTGGTTTTTAGGATTTTTATTAAAGTCTCATCGCAACCGTAGCCAATGCCGCGCAATACTTTAACGTTAATAACAGAGCCATCCTTATATATGGAAAATGCAATTTGCACCATACCCTCTACACCATGATTTACAGCCTGCTCCGGATATCTTAGTTTTGATTTAATGTATTTGATAAACCTATCCATCCCTCCCGGAAATTCGGCTTGTTGCTCCCAACTGACACCGCAATCCAAACAATCATCAGTAACTACTTCAAACTTAACGGGTATTTTTTTCCTGGTGGTTTTCCTTATGGCGGTTAAAAGGATGGGCTCCTTATCGTTAATGTGATTTGTTTTGAGCAATGGCAACGTGATTTCCATATACCTGCTGCCATTGTTGGTTACCCACAAGTTGGTTATCCCATTAACATTTATTGTATCATTTGGCCTTGCGCCAATCAATTCAAACCTACCTAACGAATCTGTACTGGTATTAAGTGTTCCCTTGCCATCTAAGCTTAAATTTCGCGACCCTACATTAACGTTAGCTACAGGTTTGCCCGCGATATCCAATACCACTCCCCGTAAATGAATAGTATCCTGATAGATGGTTTTATAGGTAATTTGCTGGGCCGCTGAACTAAAAGCAATAAAAGAAATTAGGCAAACGATGAATAGGCTTTTCATTTTTAGATGACTGATGGTCAAATATCAGTAATCGAAAATCAAATAACAACTAATTTATTAGTTTAATGAGACTGGTAGTTCATTTATAGCCTTACGGTTTCAAATCATAAGTGATCAAAACCGTCAGGTCTTCGTTACCCGCAGGTTTTAATCCATGGCTGCTGCCTGGTTTGGTCAGTATGGCATCGCCGGTAGTAACGGGGATATCCTTATCGTTCATGCGCAGGATGCCATTGCCCGCCAGGATATAATAAATCTCCTGTTCTTTTTGCAAATGATAACCAATGGACGAACCCGGATGCAGGATCCGTTTGCGGAAGGCCATTTGCACGGTTTTATCTTTGCTGAAAAATGAAAAAGCCGTAGTGTTGCCACCGCCATTATGTGATCCGGGCTCTTCCTTTTTAATATCCTTTTCGTGATCTAAAATATAACCCTGATCCTGCACTTGTTTGTAGGTAAAGGCGGCCAGGCAAAGCAGGGGTAATGCAATCAGCGATAATAATAAATTGGTTAAGGTGAGCTGTTTTTTCATGATCATAAATGTTAAATTAAGTGAGGAGAAGGTACTTGCCAACATAGCTAATGTATAGCTTTTCGCAGATAAATAATTCCTGCTTTTTCACGATTTATGAAGCCATATCAGCATATAACCCGAGGTAATAATGGTGAAATTTTGATGTCTCAGCAGGGTCTCTCGGGGGGTATTAACCCATAAAACCATTCAGGTTCGCTATTAGAGGGGCATCGCCCCGGCTTATATTGTAGCAACGGATTTTAATCCGTTGATTGATGGGAATGGTTTACACAAGAGCCGGAGGTTCGGGCCATATCATTATCCCTTACCATATCGGTCAGATATTTTGTCGTTCCGATGGAACTCCGATTTGTTTTATATATTCCTCAACGGGTTGAAACCCGTTGCTACAAGATGTTTCGTCCGCTATGCGGACTTGCTAATGATGTATTCATGCAAAATTCAGGGCAATTCTTTTATTGGTTAAATTAAACCTCCGGGAAACTGCGGCGACGAGAAATTATTTTGACCACTACCCAAAAAAAGAAAACCCGGATCAACAAAACCGGGCTTTCTTTTTTAATTAACCTAACTCCTAAAAAAGGAGCAGGTGGCTTACAGATTAAACATCACCTTAGCCAACACTATTCTTCCGGGAATAGTATAGGTACTGCTGGTGAATACGTTGGCTGACAAATAAACAGCGGTATAGTTTTTTGTATCGAACAGATTTTGGGCTGTTATTTCCAAATCGAGTTTGGTTTTGGTGAATTTGTAGCGGAGCGATGCATCGGCAAAAATGTACTTCAAATCGTTTTGGCCGGGCTGGTGTGTGTAATAATGATCGCCACTGAGGTTGATATATAGGTTAGTAAGCGGGGCATAATTTACAGCCGCGTTTTGTATCAAGCGCTGAAAATTGCTGCTGCTGGCCACTGCCGACGACTTACTGGTGGTTAAACCCAGGTTGGCCTTATAGCTAAAATTTACCTTGTTGCTTACTTTGGTATCGGCACCTACGCCAAAGCCTTTTGATATGGTATTATAGGGCAAGGTAAGGCCGTTTTGCAGTTGGTTTAGCTTGGTGGTACTGTACGATGCATTGGCGCTGAAAGTGGTGCGCAGGTCGAAATTATACTTGCTGACGCTGCCGCTAAAATTCCAGCTATCAATGTTATTATCAAACGGTAATGCTATTCGGCGGGAGATATTATTATCTAATATGCTTGATGTGATGGTATTGGCGCTGATATGGCTGTAATTAGCGTTCAGCCCGAAGAAGAACAGGGTAATAGCCTTGTGGTAATTGAATCCGATGCCCGCGTTTTGGCTTTGGCGTTCGGTAAGGTCGGCATTGTTAGCTGTTATGCTGCGGTAGTTGCTCAGGATGCTGCCGCGATAAATATCCTGCAGGTTACCTATTTGGTTGCGGTAACCATAATTAAGCGTGAAATAATTCTCGATACCGCTTTGATATTTTAACGATGCGCGTGGATTAAAGTATAAATTGGTTTGGCTTACATCCTGCTTGTAGTGCGCGTCGCTATAACTGGTGTTTAACAGGTTTACCGGCAACTGTACACTGAACTTTAATATTTTGCCCGGGAAATCGTAATTGGCTTCGCCATATAGTTTGTTGCGTTTCCAATCCAGGTTGTTGCGGGCGCTATCAGCCACCAGGTTATTACTGCCGTTTAGTTGGGTGGCCGTCAGGTCAGAATTTAGCTTTTGTGCCTGCGCGCTAAAACCAACCTTATAACTTTGGGTAATGGCGCGCGGTATTTTGTACGATACATAGTTATTGGTAAACCAGGTAGGGATATTGATATGCTGCGTCAGTAAGTTATAATTAACACCATTATTAAATATAGCGGGGTTAAGGTTAGGCTCTATATCGCGGTTCTCGGGTTCGCTAATATGGTCAACATAGCTGTATAGTTCTATTATATTGTTCGATTTAAAAGTGTTCATATAATTGAACTCGTTACTAAAATCGGCCAGGTTATCTTTAAAGTTTTGGTTAAGTGGCACACCGTTGCTCACCAATGCCGAGTACGAGCTGTTGTGGTTATAATCGGCTATCAGATTATCGTTCAAATAAAACTTAGTTTTATTTACATTCACCAAAAACTGGGCATGTAGCAGGTCGGGCCGACGGCTGTTGCGCTGCGTTTCGCTATAGTGGATATTACCGGTATTGGGCGAAAATATATCCGTTGTTTTGGTATAATCCTGGCGTTGCGCGTCGCGCAGGTAGGATAGGTTGGCCCGGAACTGCACATCTTTTTTCAGGTTCCATAAATTGTTCATATTGATCAACCCCGAACGGTTAAACAGGTAGCGGTTGCGTGGCAGGTCGGGGTCGCCGGCGGTACCTAATGATAGCACGGTGCCCGGCTTATCGTTATCAATACGGGCCAGGTAATCGCCCAGGTTGTGCGATACCAGGTCGTTTGATACATCGTTGCCCACGTTATTGCCTTTTATGTAGTTAATGGCCTTGTATTTATCCTTAAACATCATGGCGTTCAGCTCGCCATAGTAATTGCCCGGCAGGCCCGCGCCTACGGTTTCCTGGCCTATCAGTTGTAGTTTGGCATCCTTTTTAATGGTGAGGTTAAGGGCTACATCATCGCTGTTTACCTTATCCTTCAGCATTTTTATAGGCTGATGGTTTTCCATCACCTGCACCTGGTCTACCACCCCGTTGGGGATGGTTTTGGTGGCTATGTTGTACTTGTCATCCAACAGGTTATCGCCGCCAATGTATAGGTTAGATATGGCCTTGCCGTTGTATTTTATCTTGCCGTCGGCATCTACATCAATACCCGGCAGCTTTTTAATAACATCGCCAATTACCCTATCCTGCGGACTGCTAAAATCCGAAACCTTATAACTCAGCGTATCGCCGCTTAAACGGGCGCGGGGTTTATTATCCTTAATAGTAACCGTTTTTAACAGGTTCATCGCGCCATGCAGTTTAAAGTTATAGGGCGTAGTAAAGCCCGTTACCGGTTTGGCCTCTTTTTTAAAGCCAATACAGCTTACCTCTAGTTGCAGGCCGTTTTTATCGGCATCGGCAGGTACGTTCAGGTTAAAATCACCCTTGTTGCCGCTATTGGTATAGGCAATAATAAGGTTACCGGCCCCTTTAAGGTTAATGCTGGCAAAGGGTACCGGCTTGCCCAGGCTATCGGTAACGGTGCCTTTTATGGTTTGGGCATGGCATACCACACTCAGCAGCATCCATAAAATGAATACTCCGGCCCATTTATTTAGGGTACTCATTTCTTTTCAGGTAGTTCTAAAGGGTTATTAATTACCGGGCCGCTGCCGTTGGTGTTTACACGCATAATAGGTGTACCGGTAGTTACCACACGGCCACCGCCCATATTCATACCACCGCCCATGTTCGATCCGGCCATCATGCTGTTCATAAAGGCTTGCGGGTCTTTAAGCATGGCTGCGCGCAGGTCGTCATATTGTTTTGGGGTGGTCTTTACCGCGTCGGCTGGTATGGCAATTATGTTAGGGTCGGCATTGTCATCGTCCATACCGCCCAATTTTACCACGGTCATGCCCATGCCTGTAGCAGGGCTTGGCGCGGCAGCCTGTGCTGGTTTGTCCGATTTTACAACAGCCTCCATGCCATCAAACTTAAATTCTACCTCTTTATTGGTATCATAAGCCTCAACAATCAGGCCGGGCAAGCCGCTCAGTTTCCAGGGGCCTGCATGGAAAGGCAGGTCGGGGCAAAACCAGGCAGTATAATCGCGGCCTTTAAAGTGGCCGGTAGCCTTTTGGCAGTGCAGGGTACCAAAACTCATGGTATCGGCGCTTATTTTCCATTTGATAAGGGGCATAGGTTCTTCTATACGGTATTTGGTGATCATCAGGCTTTCCTTGCGGATCATCTTATTCTCCAGCGGAAACTGGTAAATCTCGCCTTGGGTGGTGGCACCGCCATTACGCTTCACGTTGATGTTCATAGGGCCACCCGCGCCGTTAGCATTAGCGGCAATTTGGTCGGCTATTTGCTTTTTCACCATCGCGTCCTGCAACTTTTTGTCGTAGCTTTTGTAGGCACTGGCAGTCTGGCCCAAAAACAATATCATGTTTTCGGTATAAGGCTTATCCTTGTTCAGGGTATCGCGTATGTGGCTGAATTTATATTTTACTATTGCCTTGGCTGTATCGGTTTGCTGGGCTTGCGCGGCAGCGCCGGCCATTAAGGCAATTGTGAGTAGGAGTAATGGTTTTTTCATGACCTTTTGTGTTTTAGTTTAAAGAAATATCGGGTTGTAATAATTTAAATGCTATACCAAAGATAATAACGAAATCTTCGTATACGAAATTTTCGTAGGTATTTAACATATTTTAACAAAAGGCGAAGGGGGATGTGCGGATGTGCAAATATGCAGATGTGCAAATGAGGTAATGTGCAATTGTAAAGCCAGTTAAATTCCCCCTTCAGGGGTGTAGGGGGCTAAACCAGCCTGTCTTTAACAATCACCGTACCGGCCATCATATCGTGCAAGCATTGTTGCTGCTTGTTAAAAAAGGCAAACAGGTAGCCAATACCCAGGGTAAGCACCGAGCATATTTTAGCCGCATTACGGCCAACCGACCGGCCGATATCAATCCGTTGCCCCTCCGTATCACATACGCGGATATTTAAGATCTGCTTACCGTAAGTACCCTGCCTGGCCGAAGCTTCCATTACCACATGGTAAATAATTTTGGCTATGGGGATAATCACTACCAAACTTAGGCCAATTAGTATGCGAACCATTTTATCGCTTACAACCATTACCGCTACAAAGGCAGGTACCGCCAATACGACCGATACAAAAAACCAGTCTAATGCCGATGCCATCAACCGCTGGTCAAAACTGCCAAAATATTGCGGTAACACCAGTTGGCGCTTAAATCCAAATAAGGCGCGCAGTTCGGCAATTTCATGGGCTTCCTTGTAGTCGTCCATACCATCGGTACGCACAAAGTCGTTAGGCTTAATACGCCGTTGCTTCAACTCATCAACGGTGAATGGGCCTTGCGGCTTGCCATCAATTACCAGTATGTAGGTTTTGCTCATATCTTCAAAAAAAGCCGGATGGCCAATTTATGAAATTACACAAATCGAGCCATCCGGCAACTTATTTTTTGTATTCCCCTTTTAGGGAGTTAGGGAACTTAGTATCGATTTACCCTGAAGCCGGATAAGCCGCCCTCCAGTTTAATGTAGATCTTCTTTTTAGCGTTGCTATAACCAGGGGTTTCGTAAGTGTTATCGTCGGTTTTGCTAAAGCCATCAAAATGGTTTGATGACAGGCCCGAATCGGTATTAATTTTGCAGGCTGCATCCTTGGGCACACTGATGTTTACTTCGGATACACCGGTTGAGATATCTACCGTAGTCATATCCAATGGTTGGCCCAGTTTAATATCAAATGAAGCCGCGCCGCCGTTTATTTTAAAGTTACGCACCTTAAACTTGGTCAGGTCAAAGTCCAATTTAGTGGCACCGGTAGAGATATCCATATCCCATATAGGGGCGCTGTTCAGCTTAAAGGTAGCCGAGTTTTCCTTGTTTTTATCCCAACGCATGTGGTTGGTCTTTTTCATGTTAAAATTCAATACATAAACCGAATCTTCCGAGTGGCGGGTAAACTCGTAACTGCCCGCAATCTCCTTGGTATAAGCCTGGAATAACTGGTTGGTGGTATCGCTTAACCTGTAAACCGTACCGCCACCGTTAATATTCAGCTGAGCAATTTGTGCCTCGGCATGGTAAGGTTCGGAGAAAGTGCTGGTGCCGCCTATTTTTACCACGTCAACTTTATCGCCGTCGTTGTTATTATCATCGTTGTCATCACTGTCGTTATTATTATCGCTGTAATAATAATTGCGCGGCCAAAAGTTATAACGGTTGTTAAAGTTACCGAACAATAAAATGCCTAAGCCTAACAGTACAACACCAATTTTTAACGCGCTGGCCAGTGGCGATTTATTATGCGCGAAGATGAGGTTAATACCGCCTATCAGTAAAAATATAGGCCACAGATGCAAAATGTTGATCCAGTGAATATGGATAACGCCAAAGCTGCGCAGTAGGAATATAACGCCGAGGGTGATCAGTATCGCGCCCGGTACAATTTTATCGTGTCTCATGGTGTTTATAGGGTTGGAGGGTTATCGTTTAATGAACTATCGGTAGTGGGGTCGCTTTTTATATTGGCATCGGTTTTATTCCAGCCATCTTTTTCCCAGGGCTGTTTTTTGCTGCCTGCAAATATCACTACAATACCCACACCTATTAAAATAAGCGGCCATAAATGTTCCATATCCCAGTCGGGGATAATATCCAGGTCGTCCAGGATAAAGCAACCGCCTAATAATATTAAGATGGTGCCGGCAATGATACTGCCTGTCGAACGCTTTTTAGGCATAACGGCTTGCGGATCCCATTGTGGTGCCGCGGTGCCGGCAGGGGGCACGGTATAATCTACAATTGGTGGATGGTTAATTTGGAATGGTTTTTTAGGTAAAACTATCCAAAGGATGATATAGATAAGCAAGCCGCCACCCTTTAGTATTAGCGTAAGCAAAAATACCAGGCGAATAATGGCGATATCAATACCGAAATAATCTGCTAAACCGGCGCATACACCACCTATTACTTTGTGCATGTCGTCCCGGTATAATTTTTTGTCCATGATTTGTTGTTTTTAAAGTGTGATTTTGATCTATTTTATAACTGGCCAAACACAGGTTTAATAGTAATCTCATCAACGGTAGCACCGGCGCTCATGCGGTAAGCATTTATAATAGCCGATGCAATATCATCGGGTAGTACAAACTTCGCGCTGTCAACGGCTACTCCGTCCCATGATGATGTTAGTGTCGACCCCGGTATCACCGCGGTTACTTTAACGCCATATTGCTGTAGTTCAAGCCTCATTACATTATTAAGACCCAGCAACGCAAACTTTGTTACACTATAAGTCCCGGCTTCTACAACAACGTTTTTTGATGCCGATGAACAGATATTAAAAATATGCCCCTGCTTTGCAGCAGCCATGGTTTTGCCAAAATAACGATATAGCTCATAAGCCGGCATCAGGTTGGTGTTGATCAGTTTATCAAAGGTATCATCGGCATCATTTAAAATACTGGTTGGGATATAGATCCCCGCATTATTGACAATCACTCCGATAGCCCCCAAATCATGCTCGGCAGTAGCGGCAAATTGCAGTACCTCGGCCTTAATACTGCAATCGGCTTTAATGCCCGATACCTTAATGGCGGGGTTAATTAGCAGTAATTCCTGCTTAAAGGCTTCCACATCGGCCGCATTGCGCGAGCAAATGGCCAGGTTAAAACCCTCCTTAGCAAAAGCAATGGCAATAGCGCGGCCCATGCCCCGGGTAGCACCTGTTATAATGGCGTTTTTCATTCAGTTGTGATATATTTATGGTAAAGCTGCAAACAATTATTGGTAAAGCTGTTTATAATGGCGGTTACCGTTTTTGATATTTTAAAATTAAGGCTATTTTGGCGGCCATTAAAGCTTATATTTAAAAAGTGCTAATTTAATACACATATACAGGCCATAATACATGTTTACAAGTTTAGGCAGATACATCCTTTTACTACGTTTAAGCTTTAAAAAGCCCGAAAAATTCAGCGTTTACTGGAACGAGGTAATGCGCGAGATGGTCTCCATCGGCATTGGTTCGTTGGGTATTATTGCCATTATATCGGTATTTATTGGCGCGGTGGCTGCTATCCAGGTTGCTTTCCAGCTATCCAGTCCGCTGGTACCGCTAAGTATTGTAGGCAGTATCGCGCGCGACTCTACCATCCTGGAGTTTAGCCCCACCATATCGGCCTTGGTGCTGGCCGGCAGGGTAGGCTCCAGCATCGCATCGCAAATAGGCACCATGCGGGTAACCGAACAAATAGACGCGCTGGAAATTATGGGGGTTAACGCGCCGGGTTATTTAATTGCACCTAAAATTATTTCGGGTGTAACCATGATACCGCTGCTTACTATTATTTCGGTAATTTTAGGTTTAAGCGGGGGCTATTTTGCCTGCCTCACCTCATCAACAATTACCCCTACCGATTATATCGCGGGTATACAGGATGGCTTTAACCCCGTTATTGTTACCGTTTGCGCGGTTAAATCAATTGTGTACGGCTTTTTAATTACATCTATATGCGCCTATAACGGTTTTTATACCGAAGGCGGCGCGCTTGAAGTTGGTCAATCGGCCACACGAGGTGTGGTTTATAGTTGTGTAATGGTTCTTTTTGCCGATTTAATGATCTCAAGCATGCTATTATGATAGAGATAAACGACATATATAAGACATTTGGCGACAACGAAGTGCTGAAAGGCATCAGCGCCCAATTTAAACCGGGTAAAAATAACCTCATCATTGGCGGCTCGGGCTCGGGTAAAACCACCTTGCTGAAATGTATTGTTGGCCTGCACGAACCGACAAAAGGCACCGTGCTTTTTAACGGGCAGGATTTTACCAAAATGAACTTTACCGAACGCGTACCCATCCGTAAGGAAATTGGCATGTTGTTTCAAAACTCGGCCTTGTTTGATTCGATGACAGTGGAGGAAAATATCATGTTTCCGCTAAACCTGTTCACCGATCAATCGCACGCCGAGAAACTGGATCGCGCCAACTTTTGCCTGGAACGGGTAAACCTGGCCGATAAGAATAAGTTGTATCCATCCGAACTATCAGGCGGTATGAAGAAACGTGTAGGTATAGCCCGGGCCATATCTATGCAGCCAAAATACTTGTTTGTAGATGAGCCCAACTCGGGCCTCGACCCGCAAACATCTATCCTGATTGATGAACTGATTAATGAGCTAACCGAAGAATACCAGATCACCACTGTAATTGTTACCCACGATATGAACTCGGTAATGGGTATTGGCGACCATATCCTGTTTTTACACGGCGGCAAAAAATGGTGGGAGGGCAGCAATAAAGAAATTGCCCATACCGATAACAAGGAACTAAACAACTTTGTATTTGCCAGTAAATTTATGCAGGCGGCGAAGAGTAAGTTGTAAGTCTTAAGTCGGAAGTAGTTAGTCTTAAGTCTAGTATAAAAGACTTTGAACTTCCCGACTATTTCAAAGTATACTCACCCCAAAATCGGTAAGATAGATAAAGGCCTTACTGCCTTTGATTTATTCTCTCTCACTTGTCAGCCTCACCATCAAAATTAATATTGCCCGGCACACGTAAACTAACCGTTTGTACAATAGGCGGTTTTTAGGCCTTTACCGATAAGCAAAGGATAACCAGCAACAGCCAGCAGATGATATGAGGGAGTAATATGTTTTTTTTCTTTTGCATGGGTAGGTTGATTTTTAAGATACATAACTACCAGCGCTTTACAATATTTTAAGCCGGCCGAAATTTTAACAGAAATTAACAGAAAAGTCCGGAAGATGGGAAGTTCGAAAGTGTTCTATTTAGCTATCTCAAATCTTTCGGGCTTCCGGACTTATGCAGACTTTCGGACTAATTACTACCTTTGCAAATTACTTCCGGTCTTTCCGTCTTTCGGACTTCCGGACTATCCTTAAAAGAAATGATCCAACTACTTACGCCCACGCACTGGAAAGATTACGAACTGATTGATTGCGGCGATTTTGAAAAAATGGAACGCTTTGGCAACGTGATCCTGATCCGCCCCGAACCGCAGGCCGTGTGGGCTAAGCAACTGCCGGCAACCGAATGGCAGCGTTTGCATCATATCAGGTTTAAGGGCCGTTCGGCTACATCGGGCGAGTGGGTAAAGAAGAACCCTGCCACACCCGACCGCTGGCACGTGGAATATAAAAACAACGACGCGGCTATCAAATTCCGCCTGGCGCTAACCTCGTTTAAGCATGTGGGGATCTTCCCCGAGCAGGCGGTGAATTGGGATTATATCTCGCAAAATATCAAACGCTTTAAAACGCCCGAACCAAAGGTGCTTAACCTGTTTGCCTATACCGGCGGCGCATCGCTAATGGCGCGTGCCGCAGGTGCCGATACCACCCACGTTGATTCCATTAAACAAGTAGTAACCTGGGCAAACGAAAACCAGGAATTATCTGGCCTCAGCAATATCCGCTGGATGGTGGAAGATGCCCTGAAATTTGTAAAGCGTGAATTAAAACGCGGCAAAAAATATAACGGTATCATCCTCGATCCGCCTGCTTATGGCCACGGCCCTAATGGCGAAAAGTGGAAGCTGGAAGATCATATCCTGGAAATGATGCAGGATGTAGTACAACTGCTGGATCCGCAGGAACACTTCCTGATCCTGAATACCTACTCGTTGGGCTTTTCATCCGTAATTGTAGAGAACCTGATCCGTAGTTCGTTCCCACAGGTACAGAATTTGGAAATAGGGGAGTTGTACCTGCAAGCCACATCGGGCATCAAACTGCCTTTGGGGGTATTTGGAAAGTTTTTTAAAACGGCCTGATCAAGAATTTAACCACAAAGGGCGCAAAGGTTTTCACAAAGAACACTAAGGCATCGTGGTTGATTTTTTTAATTAATGATTTGATCTTTGTGTACTTGGTGATTAATCATTTAGCAAATCTTTGTGTACTTTGTGGTTAAATTGAAAGCTTAATGCGCTACCTCAAATTCCTGCTCTTCTTTTGCCTTTTGCCAACCGTATTACTGGCCCAACAATACGATGTCATTATCCGTAACGGCAAGATCATTGATGGCGCGGGCAACCCATGGTTTTACGGCGATGTGGGCATTATCAAAAATAAAGTAGCCGCCATTGGTGATCTTTCAAAAGCTAATGCTATCAAAAGTATTGATGCTACCGGCTTAATTGTAGCGCCCGGATTTATTGATGTACATACCCATATAGAGGGCGACGAAAAGAAAACCCCAACAGCCGATAATTTTATTTACGATGGTGTAACCACCGTTATCACGGGCAACTGCGGCGCTTCCGAAGTGAATATCAAACGCTATTTCCATACGCTGGATAGTATTAAGCTATCGATTAATGTTGCTACGCTTATTGGCCATAACGATGTGCGCCGCGCCGTGTTAGGCGAAGCAAACATTACCCCCAATGCCGATCAGATTAAACAAATGCAGGATATTGTAGAACAAGCCATGCGCGATGGTGCGGTGGGTTTCTCTACGGGATTGATCTACCTGCCGGGATTGTACTCTAAAACACCCGAAGTAGTAGCGCTGGCGCAGGCATCGGCCAAATATAAGGGTGTTTATACCTCGCACATTCGCAACGAAAGCGATAAGGTTTTTGAAGCTGTTGCCGAAGCTATCGATATTGGCCGGCAGGCTAATATGCCGGTCGAGATCTCGCATTTTAAGGTAGGCAAACCCAACTGGAACCGTAGCGGCGAAATGATTGCCATGGTAGAAAAAGCCCGCGCCGAGGGACTGGAGGTAACCGTAGACCAATACCCCTACACGGCCAGCAGTACTACGCTGAATGTGTTGTTGCCCGATTGGCTGCTGGATGGCGGCCGCGATTCGATATTGAAACGGTTGAAAGATCCGCTTATTCATCAAAAAGCAGTTAAAGAAATGATTGGCGATATGAAAAAGCGCCAGCGCGCCCATTTTGATTATGCCGTTGTTGCCCATTGCGATGCCGACAGCACCCTTAATGGTAAAAATATCCAGCAGATCAATATCGCCAAAGGTCGTAAAGCAACTATCCCCAACGAGATAGAAACTATATTAGAGATTACCCAATTAGGCCCGGCCGCCATGGTATTCCACGGAATGAACGAGGATGACGTGAAAAACATTATGCAATACCCGCTCACCATGGTAGCGTCCGATTCGGGCATCCGCCTGTTTGGTTACGGTGTGCCGCATCCGCGTGGCTACGGCACCAATGCCCGGGTATTGGGCCATTATGTACGCGAGGAAAAGGTACTGCGTTTGGAGGATGCCGTGCGTAAAATGACTTCGCTGCCCGCGCAAAAGTTTCACCTGACCGGTCGCGGTTTGCTGCAACCCGGCATGTTTGCCGATGTAGTGGTGTTTGATGCCGCTACCGTAAATGATGAATCTACCTATGAGCATCCGCATGCTTATTCAAAAGGTTTTAAATATATATTAGTTAACGGAGCGTTAACTGTTGATAACTTTAAACATAATGGTAACAGAAATGGTGCTATTTTGCACGGCCCCGGATTTATACAAAACCAGTAAATATTATATATGAAATTGAAGAATGTACTTTTATCAGTACCCCTGTTGTTACTATCGCTAACGCTGTTTTCTAACTGCAAGGACGGTGCTAAAGCTACCGCTAACAATACTACTACAGCAACGGCTGCTGCCAAGCCATCCGAAGCTGCGCCTGCTGCGGCCGATACCACACCATCTAAAGTGGTTTATCCGCCGTTGAATACCAAACTGTACGACTCGCTGAACAAATCGCAGGCTAATGGCGATACATCAGGCCACTGGCCGGTTAAAAAAGCGCCTTACCCACTGCCGGGTGCTATATTGCCTTTTAAAAGGATAGTCGCATTTTATGGTAACCTGTATGCTAAAAAGATGGGTATCCTGGGCGAATTGCCGCCAAATGAAATGCTGGCCAAACTAAAAGGCGAAGTAAAAAACTGGCAAAAAGCCGACCCCAAAACGCCTATACAGCCTGCATTGCACTACATCGCAGTAGTAGCCCAGGGCGATGCCGGTAAGGATGGCAAATACCGTTACCGCATGCCATTTAAACAAATTGACAGTGTGCTGGTATTGGCTAAAAAGATAAACGCTATTGTGTTTTTAGATGTGCAGGTAGCGTTGAGCAACATCCACGCCGAGTTGCCTTTGTTCGAGAAATACTTTGCCATGCCACAGGTACACTTTGGTATGGATCCCGAGTTTTCGATGAAAGACGGATCTAAACCGGGCAAAAAAATTGGTACTTACGATGCTGATGATGTAAACTACGTATCGGGCTACCTGGCTGGTATTGTAAAAAAATACAACCTGCCGCCTAAAATTTTAATTGTACACCGCTTTACTAAAAAGATGGTAACCAATACCCCGGGTATTAAATTACGCCCCGAAGTACAGGTAGTAATGGATATGGACGGTTGGGGCGAACCTGAATTAAAGGCAGGTACCTGGCGCTACTTTATCCACAACGAACCGGTACAGTTTACCGGCTACAAGTTGTTCTACAAAAATGATATTAAAAAGGCCCCTCACCACATGTTAACCCCCGAGGAGGTGCTGAAGTACAAACCAAGGCCTAACTACATCCAATATCAATAAGAGTTGATGTACTTATGATATTTGAAGGGCGCGGTTAGCGCCCTTTTTTGTTATGGCATAATTGCAATGAACAAAAGAAAATGCTAACTTTAATTAATCAAGAGATTATGGATATTACGCTGAAATATAAAATTGTTGAGAAGATCATTCAAAGCGAGGATGACAAAATACTGAATAAGATTAAATCATTATTAGGTGTACAGGATGAAGATTTTTGGTCTGTTCTGCCTGAACATGTAAAGCAGTCGATTAATAAAGCTAAAACTGAACTTGACAATAATGAGGGTATACCGCACGACCAAGTAATGTCTGAAATAGATCGTCTGCTTGAATCGTAAAGGACAGATTATACAATTATCTGGTCACCTACAGCCAGAATATCTTATCTCGAAATAATAAAATACCTTAAGAAGTTTTGGACTTACAAAGAGGTGAAGAACTTTGCTGATCGTACCAAATATATATTAGATCATATCAGTAAGAATCCTTCACTCTACAGTTACTCGAAAGATAATGGTATTTTTAAATGTGTGCTTGTTAAGCAAGTCAGTTTATTCTATCGTTTAAGATCTGGTCAGGTTGAATTGATTGTGTTTTGGGACAATAGGCAAGACCCGGAAAAACTGATTGTGTGACAATACAAAATCTGCGGTTAAACAAAACCCTTGCATCTCCATCAACTCACCAATAAAAAACCTATTTTTGCTTTGTATGCTTGCAGGTAAAAAGATAGTATTAGGAGTTTGCGGCAGTATTGCGGCCTATAAATCGGCTTTGCTGGTGAGGCTGCTGGTAAAGGCCGGTGCCGAAGTACAGGTAGTAATGACAAAAGATGCTACCGGCTTTATTACCCCCTTAACCCTTGCTACGCTATCTAAAAAATCGGTACTGGTTGATTACTTTATCCCCGATACCGGCGAATGGAACAATCACGTTGAACTTGGCCTATGGGCCGATCTACTCATTATTGCCCCTACAAGTGCCAATACCCTGGCCAAAATGGCTAATGGCTTGTGCGATAATCTGCTGCTGGCAGTATACCTCTCGGCCAAATGCCCGGTTTATTTTGCCCCGGCAATGGATTTGGATATGTGGAAACACCCCGCCACGCAGGAAAACGTGATTAGACTAAGGCAGTTTGGTAACATCCTGATCCCGCCCGGTAATGGCGAACTGGCCAGCGGTTTGCATGGCGAAGGCCGCATGGCCGAGCCCGAAGAAATGCTCGATTTTATATCGGGCGAGCTAAAAAAAAAGCTCCCGCTAAATAATCAAAAAATTATGGTTACGGCCGGCCCTACTTATGAAGCTATCGATCCGGTACGTTTCATCGGTAACCACTCGTCGGGCAAAATGGGCTTTGCCATTGCCGATCAGCTGGCCAAAATGGGGGCGAGTGTGATACTGATATCCGGGCCATCATCGCAACGCAGCCATTACGCTGTAGAGCGGGTTGACGTAACATCCGCAGCGGAAATGTTAGAGGCTTGTCGGTTGCATTTTGCCGATGCCAAAGCCTGCGTAATGAGCGCGGCCGTGGCCGATTACACGCCGGTGACCGTGGCATCGCAAAAAATAAAGAAGCAAGATGCCGGTTTTAATATCGAATTAAAGAAAACAACCGACATATTAAAAACCCTTGGCCAGGTAAAAACGGCTGACCAGGTGTTGGTCGGCTTCGCGCTGGAAACTAACGACGAAGAGGAAAACGCCATTGGTAAACTGCATAATAAAAACCTGGATTTTATTGTGCTGAACTCGCTGAACGATAAGGGCGCGGGTTTTAAAACGGATACCAATAAAATTACGATCATTGACCGCGCGCTAAACAAAACCACGTTCGACCTGAAAAGTAAAGACGAGGTAGCCGCGGATATATGTAATAAATTAGTTGAACTGATTAACGTATGAAAAAACTAAGCCTGTACCTGATTTTATTTTGCTGTGGATTTACGGTTAAGGCCCAGGATCTGAACGCGCGTGTACAGGTGCTTAGCCCCAAAATACAAACTACCAACAAACGGGTTTTCCAGGCGCTGGAAACGGCTATGAAAGATTTTCTGAACGGCCGCAAATGGTCGGCCGACCAGATTATGCCACAGGAACGGATAGAGTGCAGCTTTATCCTTAACGTTACATCGTGGGATGGCAGCAGCGCTTTCAGTGCCGAGTTGCAGGTGCAATCCCAAAGGCCTATTTACAATTCATCGTACACCACTACTATGTTGAATGTGAACGACCGGGACTTTGATTTCAGTTATATTGAAGGCCAAAGTATTGATTATACCGACCAAAGCTTTCAGAATAATTTAAGCGCCGTAATGGCCTTTTATGCCTACATGATTGTAGGGATGGATTACGATAGTTTTGCCAAGTTTAGCGGTACACCTTATTTTGTGGCCGCGCAAAATATTGTGAGCAATGCCCAATCAACCACGTTTAAGGGCTGGAAAGCATTTGATAATAACCTTAACCGCTATTGGCTGGCCGAAAACATGAATAATAAGGTTTATAGCGGTTTGCGCAGTTTTATATACGATTATCACCGCAACGGGCTCGATCTGATGGCTGATAATGCCGCCAAGGGCCGCAAGGTAATAGCCGGTATATTGCCCGTATTAAGCCAAATTGACCGGCAAAGGGTAGGGGCTATGCTGCCTACGGTATTCTTCACGGCTAAAAGCGACGAGCTGGTTAATATATTTGGAAAGGCCGATATGCAGGAAAAAAACCAGGCCATGAATATCCTTAACAAGGCCGACCCGGCTAACGGGAATAAATACCAGACCCTACAGCATAATTGATCAGCTTACTTCTTCAACGCTTCCTGGTGCAAGGCGGCTATCATTTCGGCATGATCATAAGTCATGCTAACCACAATGCCTTGTTTGTTAATGATCCAATGCACAGGATAGCCTGTAGTGTGTAATGTGTTTTCAATATAAGCGGCTTTAACCGGCACAACCGCGTATTTAAAAGTCATCCGCTTCATAAAGCCTTGCAGCGCCTTTTTAGTATCGGTAGCCATACTCACAAAAAGGATATCCTTACGGTTTTTGTATTGTTCGGTCAGTTTATTTAGCTCGGGCATTTCGGCCACACAGGGTACGCATGATATAAACCAGCCCTTTAGCACTAAGATTTTCCCTTTGGTGTTTTCGGGGGTATAAACATTACCGTTAAGGTCGATATAATGAAATTTGGGGAAGGGCTTGCCAACCATTAAGTTAAAGCCGTAATAGGTAACCCCAATTTGCTTCAACATCGATTTTACGTCACTGTCGGCATCAGCATCTAATTTATAAAGCTGGTATTCCCAGGCTTTTTTACCCGAACTTACTTTTAGCGGCAAATAATCGCCGGTGGTAATGGCCTTTAAAAATTGCGTTTTAGTAACGATATGCGCCTGTGCATCATAGGCAATAAAATCAATGTTCAACCTTAAATGGTCGCGGTTATAATCCATCAGGGTACTCATGTTTTTAATGATGGATTTTGCCGGCACTGTTGCCTTAAGCCTGGGTTGGCTTTTTGCAGTTAAGCTAATAAACAGGCTGATAGTAAGCACTAAGGTGGTAAAGTATGTTTTCATGCAGTGGCGGTTAATAATAAAATAAAGATAGTGAATAATCAGATGAAAACTATTTTTATAGTTGGATATTATCGCGATAATTATTAGCCAAAATAATCTGCTGTTCTTTTGCAACATAACCCATCTTTCAGGCGTCTATTAAAAAAAGTTACGAATTTATTTTGATTTACGAAATTCATCGTAGATATTTGTACGACGAACTTCGTAGATAAGCAAAAAGATGAACATCAAAGCAACCGATAGCGAACTGGAAATTTTAAACGTACTGTGGAAACAAGGCAATTGCACCGTTAGGGAAGTACACGAGGAATTGGCTAAAAACAAAGATGCCGGTTATACTACCACCCTAAAGTTAATGCAAATTATGCACGATAAAGGCCTGGTAGCGCGCGATGCCACCGCCAAAACGCATATATATAAAGCCATTGCCACGCAGGAGCAGGCCCAGCAAACCGCGCTGGACAAAATTATATCTACCGTGTTTGAGGGATCGACCGCCGATATGGTAATACAGGCCCTGGGCCACCACCGTGCAAGCGACGACGAGATAGACGCTATTAAGAAGTATCTGCAACAATTTGATCAGCATAAAAAATAACAGTTATGGAAAACCTGTTTTATAATATCAGCCAGGTGTTGGGCATTACCATCATCCACTCCTTATGGCAAGGGCTAATTATTTATATGGTGCTAA
Source organism: Bacteroidota bacterium (assembly GCA_040389105.1). Classification (GTDB taxonomy): domain Bacteria; phylum Bacteroidota; class Bacteroidia; order Sphingobacteriales; family Sphingobacteriaceae; genus Mucilaginibacter. The sequence continues at coordinate 5,256 of JAZKAO010000012.1, read as the reverse complement.
GCCTGCTGCTGCAATTTATGGTAGACAAGCCTGCTTCGGTAAAATACAAAATGGCTTTTACCAGTTTAGGGGTGATGCTGGCATGGTTTGTTTATACCTTGTATACCGAGGTGGGTAATTATAACTTTTTAAACACCATACTTCCTGCACATGTGCCGCCTGTAACCGATGCCGCTACGGCGCTAATGCGGGTTGATGCCGATCAATTAGCTACCGTTCCTATCGATAGGTATTATTTCCTGATTGCCGGTTACCTGCCTTATATTACAATGCTTTATTTAGCCGGCCTGGTATTTAATACCCTTAAAATGGCATTTGCCTGGAATAATATCTACCGCATCAGGCAGCAAATTACGCAGGCAGGCTTCCAGGATCAGGTGAATCAGTTGTCAAAAAAATTAGGTATCGGCAGGTTTGTACGTGTGGCCTTTAGCGAATATATTGATGTACCCTGCATTACCGGTTTTTTAAAGCCGCTTATCCTGCTACCATGCGCCATTAGCAGTTATTTAACAGCCGAAGAAATTAAGGCTATCCTGCTGCACGAACTGGCCCACATCCGCCGTAACGATTATCTGCTTAACCTGTTGCAGCAGGCTATCGGCATCCTGCTTTTCTTTAACCCTTTTAGCCGGTTGATTAACAAAGTGATTAACCGCGAACGGGAAAACTGCTGCGATGATATGGTTGTGCATACTACCGGGACGCCGTTGGTTTACGCGCAGGCCTTATTAAAATTAGAACAAAATAAACAACAAGACTGGCAGCTGGCCTTAGCCGCAACCGGCAAAAAGTATCACTTATTAAACCGAATTGAACGCATTATGAAAACTAAAAAAACAACCGTAAATATACGCCCGGTGCTGATAGCGCTGGTGCTGTTAACCTGTAGCCTAAGCAGTATTGCCTGGTTTAACCCTAAAATTGAAAATGGAAAGGTATCTGTTAAAAGCATACCAAACCCCTTAATTAATACCGAATTATTTAGCGATACCACCAAGGGGAAAGCTAAAGCCGCGAAGGCGGTGGTTAAAACCAAGCCTGCAACTAAAAAAATGTCGAAAATAAAGCGCGAAGATGAAAGCTTTGACGATGCCAAATTAGAAAAACTGGCTGCCGAAGCCGAAAAGCATGCCCAGGCGCTGGAGCAATACTATAACGGCCCCGAGTTTAAAAAAATGCAGGAAGAAATGGAGAAAAAGAGTGTTGAAATGGAAGCCTATTACAACAATCCTAAAATGAAAGAATTGCAGGAGGCTATGGAGAAAAAGAGCGCTGAGTTTGAAAAGATGAACAATAGCCCCGAAATAAAAAAACTACAGGCCGAACTGGAAGCCAATAGCAAAAAGATAGAGGCCTATTACAGCAGCCCCGAGTACTTGAAAATACAAAAAGATTACGAAAAGGAAGCCGAATTATTTACCCGCGCCAAACCGGGCAGCGATGAATACAAAAAGCGCGAAGCCGAGTTTAAAAAACTGGCCGGTAAGTTTAAGGACTATGCCAACAACCCCGCTATGAAACAGCAGGCAGAGTTATCAAAAAAATTAGCCGAGCAAGCGCGCAGTTATTATCAAAGCCCCGAGTTTGTTAAACAACGCGATGAGATGCGGGCATACGGTGATAGTATGCGTAAGGCTTATCAAAACCCTATGATTAAAGAGCAGCAGGAAACTATGCGCAAAATGGGCCAAAGCATGCGCGATTATCAAAACAGCCCCGAAATAAAACGCGAAAAAGAAGAACTAAGAAAAGTGCAGCAGGAGATGCGCGCTTACCGCAGCAGCCCCGAGTACCGTAAAAAACGTGTTGCTGATATTGAAAGCGCCAGCCAGGATATAAAAGAACAGGTACGCAAGGAGATGGCAGAAGCACGGGAGTACGAAAAGCGTGAAGTAAGGGAACGCAGCATGTCGCCTGAAAGAACAGAACGCCCGGTAAAGGCCCGTAAAATGGATTCGATGAAAGTAAGGGAACGTGCTGTTGCCCCCGAAAGGACAAGGGTACCCATGAAAACCCGCAAGGCAGATACTGCCCGTGTGCGTGAACGTTCGGCTGCACCTGTAAAAAGCAAAGAGCCGGAAACCGCCGCCATTTATGAAAGTAAGGTGGCCCCGCAGATGCTGGAAGTAGCCATCAACCACAAATATGATGAAATGGTAATTGACCAGCCCGCCCGCAAACGCGATATTAAAAGAAAGGATAAGATAGCAGAAGTACGCGTTAATGATAACAGTGATGTTAAAATTGACGAGGTACGCGTAAATGACGTGGTTGTACAAAAACACAAACCAGGCAAGTAAACCAATTATAATTATAGATCAGTTACAGGGAAGTGCCGGTTATAGCAATTATAGCCGGCACTTTATTTTGATGCCTCCCGGCTTAAGGCGGCAATCAGTTCGCCTGGCTCGTTTACCATTTTAACAATAATGCCTTGCTTGTTAATGATCCAGTGAGTGGGGTACTCGTTAGTTTTTAATGTTTTTGAAATATAATGTTCCTTAACAGGCGCTATGGCGTACTTAAAGCCTTTCTTTTTCTCAAATGCTACTAATGCCATTTTAGTATCGAAAGCAATACTTACAAACAGGATATCCTTGCGGTTTTTGTATTGATCTACCACATTATTTAGTTCGGGCATTTCCTCGTTACAGGCCTGGCAACGTATAAACCACGATTTTAGCACCAGGATTTTTCCTTTGGTGTTTTCGCGCGTATAAACCTTACCGTCCAGATCGACATAATGAAACGGTGGAAATTTTTTGCCCTCCATTTCATAATGCTGCAAGTAATTACCGGCAAACTGCTGAATAATCTCTTTTACATCTTTACCCTCGCGGCCTGTTAATTTATAAAGCTGGTAAGTCCACGCGCCGTTGGGCGAATTTAACCGCAGTGGTAGGTAATTCCCGGTGGTAAGCTGCTGCAAAAACTGTTTCTTGCTGATGCTATGCGAGTGGCTATCGTATGCTGAAAAATCTTCGGCCAGCCGTAAATGGTCGCGTTGGTAATAAGCCATGGCCATACCGTCTTTGCTAACAGCCGCGGGGTTAACCATTGGCTTACCTGGTTTTTGCGAATGGGCAGCACCTATTATAATAAAAAACAGGGCAAAGGTGGTTATCAGGTTCTTCATATTATCCCGGTCAATTTGGTTGGGTTACAGGAACTAATGTAAAGATTTATTTCCAATTCAAACTATTTTTATAGTTTAATATTTTCGATCCATCAGACTTACTAAGTTTTCAAAACTTCGTAAGTCTTTACATAATAGATTTTGTAATTTAGTGTCCTCCAAAACAAGGACGCTTTTTTATGCTGCAACAGCTAAGTATAACAAATTACGCTTTAATTGATAACCTGCAAATCCGTTTTGATGCAGGGCTTAACATCCTTACCGGCGAAACCGGCGCGGGCAAATCCATTATTTTAGGTGCGCTTTCGCTGATATTAGGTCAGCGGGCCGAAAGCCGTTACTTTTTTAACCAGCAAAAAAAGTGTGTGATAGAGGGGACGTTTACCATAGACGGTTTCCATCTGAAATCGTTTTTTGAGGAGAACGACCTGGATTATGAAGCCGAAACCGTGTTGCGCCGCGAAATTAGCGCCGACGGAAAATCGCGCGCTTTTGTGAACGATACACCAGTTACACTTAATATCTTAAAGTCGCTGGGCGAAAAGCTGATCGAAATCCACTCGCAGCACGCCACGCTGGAAATCAACAACCCGCTATTCCAACTATTAGTGGTTGACGCGGCAGCACGGCACGATGAGCAATTAACGGATTATCAAACCAGGTTTAAAGCCTATAAAAAGTTAAGCACCCGGCTTAAACAATTAACCGAAGAGGGCGATAAGGCCAAGGCCGACTTAGATTATTACCAGTTTCAGTTTGATGAACTGGAAAAGGCGGCCCTTGCCGGAGACGAGCAGGAACTGCTGGAAAAGGAACTGTACGCGTTAAACAATGCCGACGAGATAAAACGCAACCTGCTGGGCGCCCATTACCTGGTACAGGAAAGTGATACCGCCGCCTTGTTTCAATTGCGCGAGGCCGGCCACCAGCTATCTATTACCGAAAAGTTTAACCCGGCAATAGAACAATTATCCCAACGCCTGCACAGTACCATTATCGAGCTAAAGGATATCGCCGCCGAGATTGGGGCTATAGAGCAGCAAACCCATACTAATCCGGCCCGTGCCGATGAAGTAGGCGTACGCCTGAGTTTAATCTATAACCTGCAAAAAAAGCATCGTGTAAGCACCAATGCCGAGCTATTGGCTATACAGGATGATCTGTCTGAAAAGATAAACCAGGCCATGTTTAGCGATGAAGCCATAGAAAAACTGCAAAAGCAGATGGATGCCGAAAAACAAACGCTGGAACAAATGGCTGCCGAACTATCGGCTAACCGCAGCAAAGCCATCCCGGCTATTGAGCAACAGGTATTACAAACGCTGAGCGAGATGGGGATGGGCAACTCGGCACTGAAGATAGAATTAACACAGAGCTTGAGTTTGGGCGATAATGGTATCGATCAGATCCGTTTCCTTTTTACGGCAAATAAAGGCCATGCCCTGGCCGAAATGAGTAAGGTAGCATCGGGTGGCGAGTTATCGCGACTGATGCTGAGTATTAAATCGCTCATTGCGCGTTATACGGCCCTGCCTACCATTATTTTTGATGAGATTGATACAGGTGTATCGGGCGAGGTAGCGCACAAGGTGGGGCAAATTATGGAGCAACTGGCGCAAAACCTGCAAGTAATTACCATTACCCACCTGCCACAAATAGCCAGCAAGGGCCAAAGCCACTACTTTGTTTATAAGGATGATGAAGCCGCCACTACCTATACCCGCATCCGCCAGTTAAACCAGGCCGAGCGTATTACCGAAATAGCCAAAATGCTGAGCGGAGATAAACCCGGCGAAAGCGCCGTTCAAAATGCGAAGGAGTTATTGGGCGTATAGGTTTCAGATACTATTAAAACAATTATCCAGGTGTGTTTGAGTGTTCACGGGTGTTCATTTGACGCATTTGGGGTGTTCACGGTGCGTTCACGACGTTCACGGTGTTCACGATTCAGGCACGCGTGAACGTGAACACTTCATTTGATTTCGAAGATTAGCTTCTTTTCTCCAATTTTTTCAATAATAAAAAGGCCCTGCTTAAAACAAGCAAGGCCTTTTTGCATTCCCACTAATGACTAATGACTAATGACTAATGACTAATGACTAATGACTAATGACTAA
>JAZKAO010000011.1:0-127422 GCA_040389105.1 Bacteroidota bacterium | reverse complement strand
TCATTGGTCATTGGTCATTGGTCAAAATGCCTGCGGCATTTTGTATTCAGAAACATACCAATGACTAATGACAGCGCCAGCGTAATGACCAATGACTATTTAAAACCGATACCCCACCTTTATCCTCACCCCGGGGATGGAAATATCGTTACGGGTTAATTCGGCTGCGCCCCAAAAATGTTTGATCTGCATAAAATAGGCGGCTGTAAAGTATAGCGGGATATTGTTAACCTCAATACCGCTGCTGTTGTTTTTCAGGTAGCTATAATCGCCAAAGGTTTTGCCCAGGAAAAACCGGAAGGCAAATTGCTTGCTGGTTGAGTTGGGCGAATGCCACAGGATTTCGCTGGTGGCGCCTACGGTAAGCATTTCGGTACGGGTAGTGGCCGAGTAATCAGGTAAGTTCTGTATCTCGCGGCGATAGGCGGCAAAATCGCCGTACTCTTTACTGTAGGTAGCTTCCACACCAATATATCTGAAATTAACATTTTCTTCTATCGCCTTAAACATATTAAAGGATGCCCGGGCACCAATCCCGGCAAAGCCTTTCGATTCAAAACTGTGCGGGTCTTTCAATTCGTTTTGATGGTTACTGTTATCAATACTGCCTGCAAAACCAAATGCACCGTAGGATAAGTTACTGTTTTTAAACACATGTCCCTCCGAAATATCAAACTCGCCAAACGATACGGTATTGTTAAGATTAACAGCCTGGTTAAAGCCTTCGCCCAGGGAAACATAGGTGGCACTCTTGGCGCTATCAAAGGATGCAGGTTTGGGTTGATAGGAAATATCATTATCATATAAAGCCGGGGCATAGAAATGCTTATTGCATGATGAACATAAGATGGCGATCAATAGTACAGATATGATCAGTCTTTTCATTTTGATGGATTAAGGTTGGTTAAAGATAAAGGATTACCGCTCAATACCAAATGGCTGCATCTTGATAGTTTGTAAAAGAGTAAGCGCACTTTTATCCTAAGTATGTCAGCAATAGCAAAAACGGTAATTCGGACTTCCCGACCCCGGACTTTCGGACTTTCCCCGTATCTTTACCACCATGAAACCCGCCGAGATAAATATAAAATGGAAGGAACTACAGGAGCGCATAGCTACCGACTTTGATTCCGATGTCCCAGATATGAAGGTAATGCTGTTTTTAATTGGCGTGCAGGAACTGGGGCAGGGGCCGCAAAAATTCGGCAAACGCCAAAAGGAAGAGCTAATGCACATTGCCACCTGCAAGCTGTTTAGCCTGATGGGCTTTTACGAATTGGAGGGCCTTGACCAGGACGGCTGGCCGCATTGGAACCTGGTTAAACCCATCCCCAATTACACCCTGCTGGAACAGGAAATGATGATGAAATCCTTAGTCATTACTTACTTTGAGGAGATAGACCAATAAAAAACGGCCCCGATAATTCGGGGCCGTTTTAATTTAAGTTATACTTGGTTAGCCGGCGCTTATTCCTTTATGCTTGCTGTAACCATAGGCGGGTTCGATGCGATATCTATCATAATGGATAGTTCGTTGATCAGGCCGTCGTCGCTGCCACTCCATCCTACGCTTTTAAAGCGGATAGTGCCGTTTTTATCAACCACAAATTTGGTTGGGATACCATCAACGCCAAACTGGCTTACTACATCGTATTTGCCTTTTTCGCCCTTGGTTTCGGTATCGTATAATACATGGAAATCGTATTTGTTATCGGCAATAAACTTGGTAACCAGTTCCTCCTTTTTAGGGTCGGTTTCCCAGGTATCAACAAATACAAACTGCACATTTGGGTTATCCTTATACTTGGTCACCATTTTTTGCATAGCCGGGAATGATGCCTTGCAAGGCCCGCACCAGGTAGCCCAAAAATCAACCACAACCACTTTGCCTTTTAACGATGCCAGCGATACTTCGTTGCCCTTTGTGTCTTTCAGCGCGAAGCCCTGGGCTTTCAGGTTCAGCATTTGCTCCATTACTTCGGCTTTAGCCTTGGTGTAGGCAATAGCCTCTAAGCCGCCGATATAAGTAGCATAGTCCTTATCGCTGCCTTTGGCCTTTACATATAAGGTTTTCAACTCGTCCTTCATTTTACCGGTCGATTTACCCGCCTTAATAAAGTCCTCGGCTTTTTGCATGGCTTCCTTTGTTTTGCCGTTGGCGGCTAAAAAGGTAATCAGGCGCTCGTTCACCTCAACCGATGACCCTTTTTGAAAGTCTACCGCTTTTTGCTGATAAGCCAAAGCGTCGGCAAACTTGCCTTGCTTGTACAAGATCAGGCCATAGGTATCGGCATACATGGCATAACCCGAGTTAATAGCATCCTTGCGCTGGGATGGCGGCAATGTTAAATAAGCAGCCGGTGGATTAGCATGGTAACCCTCAACAATATCCAGCGATTGCTTTGATAAGCCTGCTGCTATATCCAGGTTTTCGCCTGCCTCGGCCAATGGCCAGGCTACACTGTTAAAGGCGGCGGCCAGGTTGCTTTTGTCCTGCACCATATCAGTGTATTTTTTAAAACCAGCGTAATCCTTTTTAGCCGAATAAGCTGTAGCTATGCTGATCAGCAAATTATCATTTAGAGCTTTGCTTAAGGTAAAATTGGCTTTTGCAGCATTATACATTTCCACTTTTTTAGCGGGTTCGGCCTCCCTGTAAATAGGGGTTAAGGCAGCGTTCATAGCTGCCACACCTTTAGGATAACGTGCTATCAGTGCTTTTGAAAGCGAATCGTACAGTGGCTTATCCGAGTTGGCAAAAGCAGCAGGCATTGATGCCAGGTCGGCTTCCTTCGCGCCGTTACTTTTGAACGCGGCAAGGATTGTCTTTTTTTCGATAGCTGCCTTAGCTACATCCTTATTAGCCATTAATATCGAATAATAGGTGCTATGCATGCTGTTCAGGCTTTCGGGGTAGGCGGCAAATTCATTGTCGTAATGTACCTGCGCCTGCTTAATGTTGGCTTTCATACCAATTAAGCCTCCAAGGCCCTGGTTAAAATAGCCTTCAACCAATTGTTCGCCCTGTACCGGTTTGTTGGCGGCGTTCATCATGGGGATAAAATAGCCCATATCGTTGTTATTATCGGTCACTTTATCGGCGCTGAATTTTAAGCCAACCAGCACAATGGTATCCGGAACCGTCATTTTAGCTTTCCAGCTACCGGCATCCTTAGTAAGGATAACGTCCTGGGCGTAGTACACGCGTTTTTTATTAAAAAGATAGGCTACCCCTTTAATTTCGGTTTGTTTTTCTAATTTGGTACCCGCAGGGTTGTATGTAATATTAACCGCTTGCCCCGGGTGTGCAAAGGCCGGCGATGTGGTTAAATGATCGGTGGTTTGTGCAAAACCGGCAACGCCCGATGCCAGCGGCAGCAATAGTAATAATTGTTTAATTTTCATAAGATCAGGAGTTTGTGAACTATAAATTTAGTGTTTCGTTTTATAAAAACAACATTTTTGTTACTCAATAATTAAAATAACCTATAATCAGCAATTAATTGATAATGAAGAAACTGACCACGCTTTGTTTAACACTTATTTTTAGTGTTGCTATAGCTTTTGCCGGGGCACCAAAAAACCAGTATGTGCGTATTAAAACCAGTTTTGGGATATGCATTATCCGCCTGTATAACGAAACGCCTAAGCACCGCGATAACTTTATTAAACTGGCAAAGCAGGGCTTTTATAACGGTACGCTGTTCCACCGCATTATCCAAAACTTTATGATACAGGGCGGCGACCCCGATTCAAAAAATGCCAAGCCCGGCCAGGCCTTAGGCGAGGGCGACTTGAAGTACCGCGTGCCTGCCGAGTTTAACGATACGCTGTTTCATAAGCGTGGTGTATTAGCCGCCGCGCGCGATGATAACCCCGAAAAGGCATCAAGCGCCAGCCAGTTTTATATTGTAGAGGGCAAGCGCTATACTAACGAAGACCTGGACAAGCTGGAACAAGGCCGTTTAAAGGGCCACAAGGTGCCCGAATGGCAGCGCGAGTGGTATCGGTCGGTTGGCGGTACGGCCCAGTTAGACCACGGCTATACCGTATACGGCGAGGTTGTAACCGGTATTGATATGGTTGACCGTATTGCTGCCGTTAAACGTGATGCCAAGGACCGCCCGGTGGAGGATGTACCCATGACGGTAGAGGTATTAAGCAAAAGGGAATGTAAGCAGTTGGATAAGCTGATAGGGCTGGCGCAATAAGCCCCCCAGCCCCCTAAAGGGGGAGCGCATGTGCAAATATGTAGGTGTGCGGATGAGGAAATTAGTTTAGATTTGAAGATTATTAAAATAAAAGTTCCCCCTTTAGGGGGTTAGGGGGTTTATGAAAATCATCACTTATAACGTTAACGGCATCCGCTCGGCAATGAGCAAAAACTGGCTGGGCTGGTTACAGGCCACCGATGCCGATGTGGTTTGTTTGCAGGAAATTAAAGCTACGCCTGATGTACTGACCGACCTGCACCTGGTAGAGCAATTAGGCTATGAGCATTATTGGTTCCCGGCCGAAAAGAAAGGCTACAGCGGTACAGCTATATTAACCAAACGCACACCTAAACATGTGGAATATGGTTGCGGCATTGCCGATTTTGACCGCGAGGGCCGCAATATCAGGGTTGATTTTGATGATGTATCGGTCATGAGCGTTTACTTCCCGTCCGGCTCCAGCGGCGATGAGCGGCAGGTATTTAAATACCGTTTTTTAGATGAGTTTGGCAAGTACCTTACCCTGCTAAAGGTTGAACACCCTAACCTGGTGGTTTGCGGCGATTATAATATTTGCCACCGCCCTATTGATATCCATAACCCCAAATCAAACGCCAACTCATCAGGCTTTTTACCCGAAGAGCGCGAGTGGATGGAAGCTTTTGTAGAGTCGGGCTTTATAGATACTTTCCGCCACTTGAATAAGGAGCCGCATAATTATACGTGGTGGAGTTTCCGCGCTAACTCGCGCGCTAAAAATTTGGGTTGGCGTATTGATTATACCATGGCCAGTAGCGAACTGGAACCACGTATTAAACGTGCAGCCATACTATCCGAAGCCAAGCATTCGGACCATTGCCCGGTACTGCTGGAACTGCACCCTGTGGCCTAATTGCAATACTGGACTTTATCAATCCGTGGGAGAAATTTTCTCTCGCGGATTGATAAAGTCCTATCTATCGTAATTCTTCTAATCGCCGGGTATACCGGTACGCTATCCAAAGCGGGATGATCCCAATCGCGCCAAAGCTGCAGTCTATCAATCTCCAAAATATAGGGATCTCCCTTACACCACCCGCAATAAAAGCCAGCGGAAAGATCAATACGCAAGCTATCATACCAAACTGTATTACCCATATGTTTTTTACCGGATCCCTTAGCGGACCAATAAATGCGATGGCGATCATAATATGGGCAAAGGCCAGCCAGTCAGTGCCGTAGCTGAGGTAAGGATATTGTTGGTTCACCACATGCAGTGTACTGTAAATATGACTGATCCATTGTTGTAAAATATCGGGCAGCCAGGTTAAATGATCTTTAATAAGGCCAAGTTCGGTTTCCAGCGGAAAGGCCGTAATGCCACTTAGCGCCAGGCCTATGATGATGATCCAAATGCAGGTTCGGATACGCTTTTGTAATTGGAGTTGAGTTAGGGTTTGCATGGTTATTTGTTATATTGATACTAAAACCGGATGTCATGCTGAGCTTGTCGAAGCATGGTGGGCAGGCCCTCCGCACCACCCTTCGACAAGCTCAGGGTGACACCCTCTTATTTGTCATTTACACCTTTACAGTCCCGCGGGGATTTTAACACTCAGGATGACAGCCTATTTTCAATTAAAACTTCCGCCGCCTGCTTAATAACCTTATTCCTCTCCATCAGTAACTGCCTCAAATAAGCTCGCATTACTATTTTGTCAACCGTTCTGCCCAGCCATCCCAGGGGCGATTCAAATTCAAAGTAATCGCACATCAGGGTATGGCTATCTAATTGCTGAAAGGTATGCTGGTGCTTCAACCTTTTAAACGGGCCTTTTACTTGCTCATCGGTAAAGGATGTAGCATACATTAGTTCGGTAATGCGGCTGGTCATTTCCATCATCAAGCCAAAATGTTTGGCGCGCCAGGTCACGGTTTCGTTCAGACCAATTAAGCCATTGGTTGTGCCGGCAATAGCTTGCTCGTTTGTATGCTGCATAGATTGCGTATGCAGATCGATACTGCGCGCCATGTCGAAAACAGTTTCAACCGGGGCGTTAATTTTGATGCTTAGTTTTATAGTTGCCATGGCCTGTTATTTTATACTTGCCTTTATGGCATCCTCCATATTTGCATATTGAAATTTAAAACCCATATCCAGCAAGCGTTTGGGCAGCACCCAGCGGCTTTTTAATATCAGTTCGGTTTCGGTGCCAATAATTGCCGCGCCAATTTCCAGCAGCCATTTGGGGGCCGGAAAGCCAAACGGCATACCTAAGGCTTTGCGGATAGCCCGCATCATATACCCATTTTTAACCGGGTTGGGCGCGGTGCAATTAATAGCGCCATCTGCTTCAGGGTGTTGCAGCAGCCACTCGGTTATGCGGGCCACATCCTGCTCGTATATCCAGTTTACATATTGGTTGCCATCGCCTTGTTGCCCACCTAATCCAAATCGGGCTAGGTTACGCAAGCGTGGGAAAACAGCGCTTTCCTTGCCGAAAACTATCCCTATACGCAAAGCAATTTTACGGGTGGCGGGCGTGGCTGTTTCAAAAAATGTTTGCTCCCAGCTGGTGCAAACATCTACAGAAAAACCGTCGCCTATCTGGCCGGTCACGTCGTCCTGCGGGTGGTCTTCGGCATGGCGGTAAATGGTTGCAGAAGCACTGTTGATCCATACCTTAGGCGGGTTTTCCATCCCCGCAACAACCTTGTTTAATAGCGCGGTTGGGACCAATCTTGAATTAAAGATCTCCTGTTTGTTTTTATCGGTATACCGGCAATTCACATTTTTGCCGCAAAGGTTAATCAGTAAATCGGCACCGGCTAATTGCGTTATCCACGCGCCCTCGGTTTTACCATCCCAAATTATGGTTTTAATATTTCCATTATCGGGCGCTGCCTTGCGGGCCAGGATAATAACTTCGGCAGCCAATGTTTTATAATAATTTGCCAGTACGCCACCCAGGTAACCATTACCACCGGCCAGTACAATTTTTTGGTATTTCATCTTAATTAAAATAAAAGATCAGTAATAAAAGCCCTAAACGGTAAGTGCCCCAGGTAATGGTCAGCAGCCAGCCCAGTCCTAATATTTTGCTGCGGCGGATATGCTCCAGAAACATCAGCCCTGCAACGGCTAAAAAGTACAACATACAAATAAACGCGGGAACGGCTACAAATTTGGCCACTACAAGCATAGGTAGCAGTAATAAGGCACCGGCTAAAGAGATGGTCATCATATTACCCAGGTAATCCCATTTTTTGGCGGGTTTGTACAATGCAATGATGATCCCCTGGAAGAATACCTGTCCGCCACAGATCATATACTCGCGGTAAGAGTTGCCAATGGGGACAAGCCCGCTTAAATGCCCGGCATAATGGGTCAGCACAAAGCCTACGCTCAGGCTGCTCAGTAGTAAATACAGCAAGCGGTAATATAAATTAAAGGTAGGCTGCAAGTCGTTTTCATTTATCCTGGCGGGGATTATTACCTTGCGGTTATAAGATATAAAAGCGTAAACCTTGCTCATTAACCAAATAAAAGGCCTGAAATTAAACAGCGGCCCAAACACCGGGAACGCATTGCCTATCACCTTAAACAGGCTGCGGATACCATAGTTCACCTCTCCGGTTTGGCTGTTCACCAAGGCTATCTCGTTCATGGCGCGCTGCCGGTCTACCAGTGGGCAAACCGCATCGGGCATTTGTTGGTAGGGCACACGACCGTCTTTTTCCAACATGCCGGTGGCTACAAAAGCGCGGCTGTATATATCGCACATGGGGCATTCGGCATCGTAAAGTATGGTGTATCCTGCTAAAGTTTTCATGATTTTTGAAGCTTAAAGGTGAAGGCGAAAAGCGAATTACATTTCAATGCGGGTTGTATCAGGGCCGGGGCGTAAAGGGGTATTTTGCGCCCGGTTACGCAGTTTAAAAAAGATGGTAAGATTTAAAAAATGCATAGCGCCCAGTGTTAAGATAATATAGCCCAGTTTGCGGCTCAGCACTTCAATTACGGTTTGCACATCGTTAATCAGGCCAACCTCGCGCAGGTTCATGCTCATGTAGCCAATGTTAATTAAATAGAAGCCTACCACCAGGAGTTTGTTGACAGAGTCGGCCAGGGGTGTGTTGCCATGAAAGATATCGACTAAAAAGATGCGGCCATTGTTAAATAAAACTTTGGCAACCCAAACGGTTAATGCAATGCTAATCACCAGGTAAAAAGCATAAGTTAGGATAAAGTAGTTCATGATTTCTGTTGATTTATTTATAGATTATATTTATTGTATTTTCAGTAAAATATGAAATTGCGATGTAAATTTTTTTATTTGAATATTTTAAAGATCGAACCCCAAAACCAGCTTTCTTCAGCTTTCAGCATAGTTTCTAATGTTCGGTTCACATTTTTGGCCAGTTTATTAATATCCGTAACCGATGTTTTAAAAGTTTTAAACTCAGGATCCTTTTCGTCGCCCTCAACGGTGGTTAATTCATTCAGTAATTTGATGATAGGGTCAAGCTCGCGCTTTTTGCGTTCCTGCGCTACCTGGCGGGCAATGGCCCAGGTATCTTTTTCGGCGAAAAAATATTCCTTGCGTTCGCCCGCACGGTGTTGTTTTTCAATCAGGCCCCAGCCAATTAAATCGCGCAGGGTCATGTTAGCATTACCGCGGGAGATACTTAGTTCCTCCATAATTTCTTCGGTAGTCATTGCCCCCGGACTGATCAATAGCAAAGCATGTACCTGGGCCATGGTGCGGTTAATACCCCACTCGCTACCGAGTTTGCCCCAGGCTTCAATAAACTTCAACTTTGCTTCGGGTAATTGCATAGTACAAATGTAATACATTCTTTTTAAACTTTCAAATATTATTGAAAGTTTATTTTTATTGGAAGTTATTAAAAATAGCTGAATACCAAACCCATCCTTATGAGAGGTAAAGTAGGGGCGTTAGGGCCGATTAAAATAAGGCCAATTCCATCTTATCCCCTAAATTGCATTACCAAATAACACCTGTTATATCTGATATGAAAAAGCTAATTGTACTGTTTGCATTATTCATCAGCGTAAGCTGCCTGGCGCAAAACACCAAGCCCAAATTTAGGGTGATAGCCCTGTACGAGAACGGCGGGCACCATATCGAATACTCCAAAAGGGCTAAGATATGGCTCGATTCGCTTGCCGAAAAAAACAATTTCGCGATAGATTATATCCAAAACACCGATAAAATAGATGAGGCCTTTTTAAGCAATTACCAATTATTCATCCAGTTAGATTACCCGCCTTATACCTGGAAGGACAAAGCCGTAACCGCCTTCCAAAAATATATTGAAGAGGGCCGGGGTGGCTGGATAGGTTTTCATCACGCTACCCTGCTGGGCGAGTTTGATGGGTACCATTTGTGGCAATGGTATTCGGCATTTATGGGCGGTATCCAATATAAAAACTACATAGCCACCTTTGTGCAGGGATCGGTTAATGTGGAGGATAAAACCCACCCCGTGATGAAGGGGCTGCCCAAATCATTCATTATTAAAAAGGACGAATGGTATACCTACAATAAAAGTCCGCGGCCCAATGTGCGGGTATTAGCAAGTGTTGATGAAAATAGCTATACCCCTAACACCGACATTAAAATGGGCGACCATCCCGTAGTGTGGACCAACGAGCATTACAAGGCCCGCAACGTTTACATTTTTATGGGCCACTCGCCAGATTTATTCGATAACAATGCTTATAAAAAACTATTCACCAACGCCATATTTTGGGCGGCGGGTGGAAAATAATTAAAGAGAATTTAACCACAAAGTACACTAAGAAAGAAACCCACAGAGACCACAAAGCCATGCACCGTAAATATTCAGATTTTAATCTCTGTGTACTTTGTGCTTCCTCTCTTTGTGGTCTTAGTGGTTAATTGATAAATAACCATGACTAAGACACTTTCCATTCTCCTGCTTAGCTTTTGTGCTTTATGCGCATCAGCACAAATAAAGCCGGTTATTTATATTAACCAGGTAGGCTTTGATGCCGGTGGGCCAAAAACCGCGCTAATTGGTAACGAGCAGCAATTGCCCGCGCATGCTACCTTTAGCATCATTAATACAGCTACCTCGAAACCTGTTTTTACAGGTACTTTGGGCGCTGCCCAGCAAATTGCTGAATGGGCACCGGGCAAGTATTTTTATAAGGCCGATTTTACCTCGTTTGTACAGTCCGGGAAATACAAGGTAAGCATCAGCGTAGCCGGCAAAAGTTATCTATCCGATGCGTTCCAGATAGCTAATAATGCATTGGCTACCTTAACCATGCCATCTATTATGCACTATTACCGCCAGCAAAGGGCCAATACCCCCGGCGAGTTAGCTGCTGATGCCAAAATGAAGTTATTCGGCAGTGATCAAACGGTAGATCTGCGGGGGGGATGGTGCGATGCATCGGGCGATGTAAGTAAGTATTTTTCGCATCTGGCGTATGCCAATTATATGTCGCCGCAGCAAACGCCGCTGGTAACCTGGTCTATGGTTTACGCTACCGAAGCTGTGCCTAAGCTGTTGGCCAAATTAGGGATCAAGGATTCCATTGAAAGTGAAGCCCTGTGGGGGGCCGACTATATGATGCGTGCCCTGTCAAAAGATGATTATTTCTACATGATCGTGTTCAGCTATTTTAATAAGGACCCTAATGCCCGCCGGGTGGTTGGTTTACATGCCAATAGCGTTACTACTAACGAATATCAATCCGCCTTTCGCGAGGGTGGGGGCATGGCTATTGCCGCGCTGGCCCGCATTGCCCGCTGGAAAAAGCATGGCGATTTTACATCCGACCAATACCTTGCCGGCGCTAAGCGCGCCTTTGCCCATCTGTTACTTAATAATACCCGCTACGATGACGATGGCAAGGAAAATATAATTGACGATTACTGCGCCCTGATGGCCGCCACCGAGTTATGGATCACCACTAAGGATAATGGCTACCGCGATGAGGCCCGTAAGCGTGCGGGTAATCTAAGCGCCCGCATGACGCATAAAGGCTACTTTAAAGCCGATGATGGTGCCCGACCGTACTGGCATGCGTCGGATGCGGGGCTGCCTGTTGTGGCGTTGGCCCGCTATGCCCGGCAGGAACAGGATTTGGGCTACCGTAAATTGGCCTTGCAAACCATTAAAGCCGCTTTGGATTATGAGCTGCGGGTAACCGGTGAGGTAAGTAACCCCTTTGGCTATGCCCGCCAAACTTTCCGCTATAAAAACGATATTAAGGATGGCTTTTTTATCCCTCACGATAACGAGACCGGCTGGTGGTGGCAGGGTGAAAATGCCCGACTGGGTTCGCTGGCTACGGCGGCTATTGTAGGCGGGCGGCTAGTTTACCCGGCGGCTAACCAGTGGAAGGTTAAACAGCCCCTGGCCCAATTTGCTGCAAATCAGTTAAACTGGATCCTGGGCAACAATCCCTACCAAATGTGCTTTATGTATCAGTTTGGTAGCAAGAACGTGCCTTACATGCACTCTAACTTTGGGCATGGTTCCGAGCGGGGTGGGATCTCAAACGGTATTACCGGCAAGGAGGGTAATGGCGACGGCAGCGGTATCGATTTTAAAACCGAAGACAAAGGCGATGAATGGCGCTGGACCGAACAATGGATCCCCCATGCGGCCTGGTTTTTACAAGCTATTGCCGCCATGGCCGAGGAGCAATAGACCCTTACCCTTTGGCTATCGTATGGATATCTTTTACCTCAATAATGGTATTGCTATAGCCGTGTGCTGCTGCATAGATCATGGCATCGCCTAATTCAACCAGGGTGCAAATGCCGTTGGGGAGCAATAGCTTAATAACCGGCGCAAGCCAGCTGAAATACTTGTACAGCTTTGGGGTGTTTTTAGCATCGGGCCCGGCAATTAAAGCACCGGGGCGGAAGTTGTACACCTGCTTAAAAGGCAGTTTGGTCAGGTCGTTTTCGGTTTTGCCTTTTACCCTGGCCCAGCGGGTACGGCCCTGCTCGGTGCTATCGGTGTTGGCGCCCGAGATATAGCAGAAAACCATATCCGGATCCAGCCGGCTTAGCGTTTCGGCTACATGCAGGGTAAGGGTGTAGGTCATGCGGTAATAGGTATCGGCATCCACACCTACTGATGATATCCCGAGGCAAAAAAAGCAGGCGTTGTGCCCGGTCAATTGGCTTTCGATAGTAGATAGGTCGAAGAAATCGGCGTGGATAATTTCCTTTAGTTTGGGATGCACTACACCGCAGGGTTTCCGGTTAATTACCAGTACTTCGGTAACCTCGTTGCTGAGCAGGCATTGGTGCATTACGCCCTCGCCAACCATACCGGTTACCCCTGTAATTATTGCTTTTAGTTTATCTGCCATAGCGATTTGTACAATCTTATCTTCAGGATTTTATTTTTTCGTTTTTTCAGTAGACTGTTTTTGGGTGATACCATTTAGTGCCACTGGCTCTATCTTGCTTTAAACGCACTTTGTTATTTTTTGGTCTGTTGTTACAGGGCTTATTATTCAATTTTGTTTGTGTTTTATTGAAACAAGTAAAATTTTAAATTGGGTAAGATCATACAACACCCCAAAAACATCCCTTGCCGATACCACAATATACTGATAAAAACCGGGAAAAGCAAGCAAATTGTACTGCCCCCGCTACCTACTTATTGCGCTTTACCGCGCCATTCAAAATGTTAAATAATGTTATAACCTTACGGTGTGATGTGTTAATCAATTATCTTGTGTTTCATTATCACCAAAGCCATGATCCTTAATTACTTAAAATTGGCCTGGCGCAACCTGGGCCGCAACAAAGCTTCGTCGGTAATTAACATTGGCGGCCTGGCTATTGGCATGGCTGTTAGCTTTATGCTGCTGCTGTATGTTTATAACGAGTTTAGTTTCGATAAGTTTAATACCAATGGCAATCGCTTGTACCAGGTGTTTAAAAACCAGCCCGGCAACGGCGATATTAAAACCAAACCCTTAACCCCGCAACCACTTGCCGCTGCCCTAAAAAAAGATTTCCCCGAAATACAAAACGTTACCCGCACTAGTGAACCGGCCGATATTTTGCTTAGTTATGGCGATAAGGGTTTAAAGGTTAACACCCTAACGGCCGACCCTGCCTTGCTGGATATGTTTAGCTTTCATTTTATTTACGGCAATAAAAGCGAAGCGCTGGCCGGCCAATCAACCATAGTGCTGACGCAATCTGTGGCAAAGGCTTTGTTTGGTAACAGCAACCCGCTTGGCGCTATGGTTAAGTTTGCTAACCAGTTCCCGCTGAAGGTGAGTGCCGTTATTGCCGATAACCCTCAAAATTCGAGCTTTAGCTTTAAAGCCTTAATATCATGGCAAACCTTTTTAGCCCAGCAACCCTGGATGAAAGATGTGGGCTGGGATAATTACTCGTATTTTACTTATGTGCTTTTAAAACCGGGTGCATCAGCCAATGGGTTTAATGCAAAATTAAAACAGGTAATAGCACAATACTATCCTAAGGATAAGGCTATCCAATTATTCGCCTATCCCTTTACCCGGCTGCATTTATATGGCGAGTTTAAAAACGGCGTTAACTCCGGCGGCAGTATCGAATATGTACGCCTGTTTTTATTCCTGGCTATTGGGATCCTGCTTATTGCCTGTATCAATTTCATGAACCTGTCTACCGCACGGTCTGAAAGGCGCGCCCGTGAGGTAGGGATCCGCAAAGCCATTGGTGCCCGCCGCATAGCGCTTATCGGGCAATTTATGGGCGAGTCGTTATTAATGGCCTTCCTGTCGTTTTTATTAGCCTTGCTGTTGATGGTTTTATTTTTCCCGGTATTTGCCAATACAGTTAACATCCAGCTTAGCCTGCCTTATGGTAATATATGGGCTTGGGTAATTGCCCTGGCGGTAACTTTGTTTACGGGTTTGTTGGCAGGCAGCTACCCGGCGCTTTACCTGTCATCGTTTAAACCGGTTAATGTGCTAAAGGGGCAATTTATCAGCACTAAAACTACGGTGCGGCCACGGCAGGTATTGGTGATTTTGCAATTCACGTTTGCCATTTGCCTGATACTGTCCAGCCTGTTTATTTATAAGCAGATCAATTACATTAAGAACCGCCCTGTTGGTTATAGCCGCAACGGCCTGGTAGAAATGCCGGTTGACGGCAACTTGTTTAATCAGTTTAAAGCCTTTCGGCAGGATGCCATCAACGCGGGCGCTATTACTGATGCCGCCTTAATATCCGACCCTATTACCAGCGTTACCAGCAGTACCTGGGGTATGGCCTGGCCCGGGCAATTACCGGGCGAAGATAAACTATCGATAGATTGCATGGCCGCTACCTATCATTTTATAGGCACATACGGCCTGCAACTAAGCCAGGGGCGCGACTTTGCTACCGACCGGCCCGCTGATTCGACCGCTATTATCCTGAACGAAGCCGCGGTGCAAATGATGCGCCTGAAAACCCCGATAGGGCAAAGGGTAAAATGGCTGAACGTTAATCGTACCGTAATAGGGGTGGTTAAAAACTTTGTGTCGGGTTCGCCCTACGAGCCTGTAAAACCTGTTGTAATTGCCTTTGTGAAAGGTTGGGCGAGCAACATAGGCCTGCGCTTAAATCCTAACGCGCCGGTATCGCAAAGCCTGGCCATACTACAAGCCGTTTATAAAAAATACAACCCCGCCTATCCTTTCCAATATCATTTTACCGATGAAAACTTTAGCCGCAAGTTTAAAAACGAGCAATTGCTGGGCACCATGTCGGTAGGGTTTACGGGGCTGGCTATTATTATTTCGTGCCTGGGCTTATTCGGCTTAGCGTCGTTCTCGGCCGGACAGCGCCGTAAAGAGATTGGTATCCGTAAAATATTGGGCGCAGGCACCACCAGTTTATGGTTTAAGCTATCGCAGGATTTTGTTAAGCTGGTTTTGCTGTCCTTTATTATTGGGTCGGCTATTAGCTGGTATAGCATACAGCAATGGTTAAACAAATATACTTACCATACAACGCTTAGTATTTGGGCGTTTGCAGCAACCCTGGTGCTGAGTGTTGCTATATGCCTTATTGCGGTAAGCTGGCAGGCCATAAAAGCAGCGTTGGTTAACCCGGCAAAAAGTTTAAGGAGCGAGTAGGTAACGGGGCGTTGACAGAAAAGCTTGTCATTGCGAGCGATAGCGACGTGGCAATCTCATAGGATAGGTATTGCCGCGCTATCGCTCCTCGCAATGACAAAATGGGAACCTTACGGATGGATGTTTTCGCAGGGTTTATCGGAGATGATCCTGCAGTGACACCAAGCCATAAAATCTTTGCCTTGAATTTTGTATGAATACACTATTAGCAAGTCCGCATAGCGGACGAAATATTTTGTAGCAATGGGTTTCAACCCGTTGAGGAATGTATAAAACAAATCGGAGTTCCATCGGAACGACAAATATCTGCCCGATAGGGTAACAGGTAATAATATGGCCCGAACCTACGGCTCTCGCGTAAACCATTTGTATCCATCAACGGATTAAAATCCGTTGCTAAAATATAGGCCGGGGCGATGCCCCTCTAATAGCGAACCCCGATGTTTTTTTGGTTGAGATCCTGCGCCCGGTTACAGGTTCGCTCGACATATCCGATCTGCATAATTGCGCAGGGTACTCTCCGAGAGAGCCTACGGTGACACCAAAATTTCACATGAATACACTATTAGCAAGTCCGCATAGCGGACGAAATATCTTGTAGCAACGGGTTTCAACCCGTTGGGGAATGTATAAAACAAAATCGGAGTTCCATTGGAACGGCAAATGTTTGCCCGATATGGTAAGGGATAATGATATGGCCCGAACCTACGGCTCTCGCGTAAACCATTTGTATCCATCAACGGATTAAAATCCGTTGCTAAAATATGAGCCGGGGCGATGCCCCTCTAATAGCGAACCCATAAAATTCCCCGTGGGAGGGAACTTATTACCGCCTACTTAAACGTGCCTGCTATTACCTTTATTTCGGTGCGGCGGTTAAACTGGTGGTCTTCCTCGCTGCAGCGCACGCCGTTGGCGCATTCGTTCAGTAAGCGGGTTTCGCCGTAGCCTTTGGCTATCATGCGGTCGGCGGCTATGCCGTGGCGTTTTAGGTAGGCTACTGCCGATACAGCCCTTGCTTCGGACAGCAGCATGTTATAATAATCAGACCCGCGCGAATCGGTATGTGATGACAGTTCTATTTTTAGCGTGGGGTTATCCTTCATCAGGGTAACCAGCCGTTCCATTTCTTCAATGGCATCAGGGCGGATATTGGCGCGGTTTAAATCGTAATAAATATTACGGATAATAAAGGTTTTACCAATGGCCAACGGTTCGATAGTCATTTGCAGGTTGGTGCTGATATCGGTATTGGGGCCATTTTTGGCAACTACCTTTTGCGTGCTTGGGTAAAAGCCTTTTTTGCGTGCCTCAATGGTGTATTCCTGCCCGGGTGTAACTTTAAATGAGAATTTTTTATTGCTCAGCGCCAAATCGCCGCCTATGGTTTCGCCACGGGCATTTTTCAATATCACCGTTACCGAATCGAGGCTTTGCTTAGTGGTATTATCGTAAACCCCACCCTCCAGCGTAACCATTGCTGTGGGTACATTGGTATGTACCGGTGGCACAAACACGCCACCCGGTGCCGCCAGCGATGGCCGGCTCATGGGTGGTACCATAGCTACCTGTGGCTCGTTTACGGGCGCGGGTTTAATGTCTGTTTTTTCGGGGGTATCCTTGCCGGTAAATATAAAGCTGTAAATGTCATCGTTCCCCTGGCCGCCCTGCCTGTCTGACGATAGGTAGCCGGTTTTGCCATCGTTGGTTACAAAGCCAAAATCGTCGCTGGTGGAGTTAAGCGGATATTTGAGGTTAACCGGCTGGCTCCAGATAGCGCCCGATCCCTTTGCCGAAAATATATCGTAGCCGCCCATGCCCGGTAATCCGCGCGACGCGAAATACAGCTTGTCATCGCCGCCAATAGAGGGGAAGGCTTCATCGGCAGCGGTATTAATGGTTTTGCCGCAGTTAACGGGCTTGCCCCATTGCCCATCGGCGGTTTTTTGGCTATACCAAATATCTGTTTTGCCAAAGCCGCCCGGCATATCTGATGTAAAGTAAAGCATTTGCCCGTTTTTTGATAGCGCGGCGTGGCCAATAGAATAAGCGTTGACGTTATTGTAGGTAAAGCGCTTAAAATTGCCCCACTTGTCTTTGTTTTTGGTAGCCACCATCAATTCCAGCCGGCGGATGTACAGGTGCGGATCGAACGGTGTGCGCACATCGGGCAGGGCGCTGCGGCTTAGGCGGGTGGTAACGGTAATATAAGCGGTATCGCCGGTGGCGTTAATGGCCATGGGGCCGGTATGGTAATCCTTGGTTAGGTTAATATCGCCGGGATTATCAAACGCCAGTTCATCTGGATAGCTGTTTTTTGGGTCGTAGGTAAACAGTTTCAGCCACTCGTTACCCGTGCGGTTATAAATACCTTTATCGTGCTTATAATCGCTGGTTGACCGGTCTGATGTAAAAACAATGCTGGTTTTATTTAAATATACAGGCCCCCAATCCGAGTATACACTATTGATCTTCTTCTCGTTGGTCAGCTTATAATTTCCTTCCTGCTTCATCCAGGCCGCAGCCGAATCGCAAGCGGCCAGTTTCAGGTCCTGCAAATCCTTAACGGCGTTAATGGTAAAGTAGCGCTTGTATTGCTCGCGGGCCTTATCAATTTTTTTGTTGCGTAGCAAAACCTCGGCATAGTAATAAATATCTACCGCGCTAATGCCTTTCATGGCCGATAGTTTGGCATACCAGGCTTCGGCCTGGTCGTAGTTATTCATCAGGCGGTAGCAATCGGCCACACGTTCTATTACGCTCAACTGCGGGTTGTCTACTTCAGCCAGTTTCAGGTAAAGGTCAACGCTTTTAAAATATTCGGCACGGTCAAATAAACGGTCGGCCTGGGTACGGCGGCTGGTTAGCTCCTGCGCGTGCAGCGGGCTAAAAAACAGCATTACCAACAGTACAACAAGTATAGATCTGATCATGGCCAAATTGTTAAAAATACCGCGGACTTAAAACCCGCTCTTTACGGCGGCTAAAACTTAACCCAATGGAAAGCTCGTGCGTTCCGTTTTGATAGTTTGCCAGCTTATTCATATTAAAATCAAAAGAATACCCTATCCTAAAATGATCGTTCACGTAAAACTGAACAATACCGGCTAAGGCATCATAATTACTCAGGTTATTTTGCAAATCGGATTTGCTGAAGGTTTTTACCCCCGTACGATAGGACGCGCCCAGCCACAAGGCTTTACCCAGCAAAAAGTTGGTGCTTAAATCAATATTGGTAGGGCCTTTAAAATCCTCCTTTATCATAATGGATGGCTTCCAGTCCAGGTTGTTGTTAATAGGCACAATATAGCCCGATGTAAGGTAAAAACTGCGTGCCTCGCGTATTACGGTAGTATTATCCTTAAAATCGGCATCGGCCAAAACATTAAGGGCCGAGGCGCCGATATAAAACGATGGCGAGTTATAAAAAACACCCAGGCGAAAATCGGGCGATATTTTGCTGATATTGCCCGAACCTATAATGGGGTCGCTGCCATCGGTAGCGTTAAACTTCGATTGATCGAGCGTGTATTGCGATGCGCCAAAGCCCAGGCCAAAGCTTAGCCGGCGGGTATCATCTTCGTCCAGTTGCAGCCGGTAGGCATAGTTAACATAGGCCGATGCCGTGGTTTGCGGCCCCAGCTGGTCGCCGGTTACTACCAGGCCTAAGCCCACGTTTTTATGAACATCATCGGTAAGCCCGTCAATTGATACCGCGCCGGTTTTGGGCGCGCCGGGTATGCCGGTCCATTGCAGGCGGCTCACCATGTTTAGTGTCCAATCTTCCTTATAACCGGCATAGGCAGGGTTAACCGCTAAGCCGGTAAACGCGTACTGGGTAAATTGTATGCCTTGTTGCGCATAGGCTTTTGTGCCCAGGCCCAGCAATATAAACAACATATATTTTGTCCCGCGTTTTATCATCCACCTCATCTTTTTAAATATATCCAACCCTTATACGTGGTATAACTGCCTGTTATTTCCTTTTTAACTAATACGTAGTAATAAGTGCCCTCGCTTAAGCCTTCGCCCGTCCAGGTGTTTTTATAACTGTCCGACCGGTAAACCTCGTTACCCAGGCGGTTAACAATATACAGCTGGCTCCCCGGGAACGATGTGATGCCGGGTATAGTGAACGTATCGTTTTTGCCATCACCATTAGGCGTAAAAACAGTAGGGATATCTAACGATTTGGGTACTACATTAATGGCTATCGTATCTAAACAGCCGCCGGCATTGGTACGTACAAACTGGTAAATGCCTACGTTGGCAAAGCCGGTAACCGTAGTGCTTAGGGCTGCTGGCGCGGCAATTACTACCGGCAACGGCAAAGTGCCCAATTGCGACCATACGCCGGGCGTAATATCGGTTAAGGTGGCTACATCATCCTGATAAATGCTTTGATCGGTACCTATTGTGGGCAGGGGCACAAAGGTAAGCGTATTGGTTTTAATGTTATTACATCCTACGCCCGATGGACTTGAATTACACTCCAGCGCGGCATCTGTTGGCGGGGCGCCATCGGGGTTGGTGGCATCGGGATCGGTTACGTCAATATTGCGCAATATACTGGCGGTTACGGCTACGGTGCCGCCGCCCGGGGTAGCGGCTACTTTACCGGTAACGGTATAATTACGTGCCGAGCCGTTGGCCATATCAAGCGTAGCGGTATAGCCTGTAGTGGTTGTAAGCTCGTTACTTACTACCGTTGTGCCCGACGAAACGCTGGATACCACCACATTGGTTAAGTTAGTTGGGTAGGTAAAGCTAAACTTGTTGCCGGTAGCATTAGAAGGGCCGTTATTGCGTACCGCGAAGATGTAGCTAATGGTTTGGCCCACGCAACTGCCTGTGGCTGCTGTAGGGGTAATATCGGTTACTTCCAGATCGGTTTCCTGCAGCTGAAAATTAAGGGAAGATACTAATGGCGTGGCTGCTATGTAGGCCCAGGTATCCAGTCCTTTCTCGTCGCCAAACTCAATAGGGTTAGTACCCGGCGTGCCCCATTTATGCCCATTTATCTGGCTGTTAATGCCTGTTGTATTTGATACCGGGTTTGATGGTGTACCTGTCGACGCGACGAGCGCATCGTCCCAGTAAACTGTAAAATCGGGCGAAAAGGCACCGTTTGTGCGGGTTAGCTTAATGCCGTTCACGTTGCGTTCCACATCAAAAAACGGGAAGTGTACCTCGCCCCCAAACAGTACCACGTTAAGGTTGGCGGTATAATTACCGGCCGGCACTTTATTGCCAAAGCCATCCAACCCATCCCAGCTGGCGCCATTTTGCCCTGATACCACATTGCCCGATATTTTGCGGTCTATACCATCGGTAAACACGCCATTTTTATTTACATCGATAGAAATGAGATATGTGCCGTTTTTATTGGCCGTAAACGAAAGTGTTGCGCCCAGCGGCGATGTGCCTGCCCTGTTTACCGAGCCCTCTATCCCGTTAAATGTAAAGTTGGTTAAGCTTGCGTCGGGTACCGGGTTTAACAACAGCCATGTTGTGCCGCCACCGGGTGTATTGGCAGTAGGGGGCAAATCGGCTGCCGGGGTGTTAAAAAATATTTTATAGGTAATATCAGTAGGGGTATCTGGCAAGCGCGGGTCTTGTATGTTTGGGTTGCTAAGCGAGTTGATACTTTTGTACGATGCCGTACCATCGCCCTGCCTGAAGCCCTTGTTGTTCACAAAAAACGAGAACCCGTTACCGGCCTGCCCGTTATTATCCAGGCTGTATTGGTAACCGTCCTTGGTCAGGATCTGGAAGATGCCGTTAAAGCCTACATCAAAGGCACCCAGTATCCCCGAAAATATATTGGTATAAACCCGCCCGGTTAAAAAGGCGCTGTTGGCAGCATCGCGTACCGATACATCAAAGGCGGTAATATATTGCCCTGTGGGCTGCGACCAATTGGCACTGGCTAAAATGGCCTGCGGGTTTTCGCTGCCTATTTGCCCGTTGTTTTCCGATATAAAATCAACTTCCCAAACGCCTTCTTCGGCTGTGGTTACTAAGTGGGTGTAGGGGGTATAGCCGTTAGCATTTGGCAGCGGGCCGGCCACTTCCTGCGCGCGGTTGGCAATTAAACCAACTGTTGTTGATGTGCCGCTGGTAAAGGTAGCGCCGTTTGGGGCACGCAAATTCATGGTGCCAAATGCTATGCCCTGTACGCTGCAACCTACGTTAATGGTTTCGCCGGCTTTGGCATACACCTTCATGGTGCCGTTTGTAGGGAACGAAAACGAGGCGCTTACTTGAGTACCCGAAACCAGGAATGCCCTGTTGCCGCCGTTGGCACTCAGTTCCTTACTACCCTCGGCTAAAGCAAACTGCGCGGACAGTAATAAAACCGATAAAAAAAGACATATATGGTTTGTAAAACGATTTTTAATCAGGCCATTCACACTGTACACAAATTGGTTTACAATTAAATGTTGAAGTTATAAAAATTAGCGATGGTATACTATCAGAACAAAATTTAATTTAAACCATATAGCGCGGCATCGTTCGGCCACTTTTACTGCTGGGCGGGTCAATTTGTTCATCAAATAACGAAACTTTTTAATTTTTAAGTTAAAAAGAATGAGTTAACCACAAAGGCCGCAAAGATTTTTTTCACTAAGGGCACTAAGCCTGAAAGGTTTATCGCTTTTTTATCAAATTTGCAATAAGTACCAACCTGCCCTAAGCAAATCTTTGTGAACTTAGTGCTTCTCGCTCTATGCCCTCTGCGGTTAAAAATACCATCAACCTTATATAAGCAGACTATGTATTTAAATCGCCATCAGTAAATAATACCATAAAGCCTGCAAAAAATACCATATCAGTGTTCTTAATCAATGTACATTTGTGTATGGTAAAAAACGAATTTCCGGTTTACGATATCTATACCCTATCGGGTTATACACAGCAGGATATCCAGATCAGCAGGTTTGCGCCTTATTTGCAGGTGCATAAAAACCTGCATTTGCCGCATAAGCACAACTTTTACCACCTGGTATTATTTACCGAAGGTGCCGGGCACCACACCATCGATTTTGAACAATTTGGCGTAAGGCCATGGCAGGTTTACTTTATGATACCCGGGCAGGTGCATAGCTGGGCATTTGAGGGGCCGGTGGATGGCTACGTGATTAACTTTTCGATGCCTTTCCTTAATTCGTTTTTGCTGGTGCCCGATTATTTAGACCAGTTTTTGTTTTTTAACGGTAACGCGGCCGATTCGGTGATCGATATCCCGGTGCAGGCCCAGCCGGGCATCCGCCATATTATGGAGCAGATCATCGGCGAAAGCCAAAACAACCAGCGCCTGGTGGCCGATATGGTGCGCGCGCTGATGCTGCAATTGTTTATCGGCATTAGCCGTATTAACCCTAAATACCAGCAACAACAGCAAAGCACAGCCTATAACTATACCCTGCTTAAAAACTTCCGCAAGCTGATTGAGGAAAACTTTACCAAACTAAAGCTGCCTAAGGATTATGCCGCGCTGCTATACATTACGCCCAACCACCTGAACGCGCTTTGCAACGATATTTTAGGGCAGCCTGCTGGCGAACTGATCCGCAACCGTGTTGCGCTGGAGGCCAAGCGCCTGCTGATTAATTTTAACCTGAACATTACCGAGGTAAGCTACCGGTTAAATTTTGCCGATAACTCTTACTTCTCGAAATTTTTTAAAAAACAAACCGGCTTAAGCCCCGAGGAGTTCCGTAAACAAATATTAAAAACAACAGATCATGAAAACAATAAGCTTAGATAAAACAGCCGCCACCCCGGGCGAATTTAAAGCCGCCCTGCACGCAAAATGCCCCAAATGCCGCCAGGGCAATATGTTTGCCAACAATATGTATGGCTTTACCGGCCAGCACATGCACAAAACCTGCCCCGAGTGTGGTTTTACCTTTGAAATTGAGCCGGGCTATTTTTACGTGGCCATGCTGCTAAGCTACGCCATGAATGTGGCACAACTGGTAACCTTTGCCGTGGGCACCTATATATTAACCGGCAGCGAGCAGCCCTGGTTATATGTGGGCATACTGTTAACCATGGCTTTAGTACTATCGCCGTTTAACTTTAGGTATAGCCGGGTGATTTTATTATACTGGCTTACCCCGGGTTTAAATTACGACCCCAACCGGTTAATTAATCATCAAAAAAATATAATTAAGGCCGCTTAAAACAATTAGCGGGATAGTTTGTAGTATATTTTTATATTTGAGAAACTACTACTACCGTTAATATGAGCCCAACCGAAAAAAAGATCATCATTTTTGATGATGATGAGGACATTTTGTCCATTTGTTCCTATATACTGGCTCAACAAGGTTGGGAGGTAATTACCTATACCGATTGTAACGAGATAGCCGAAAGGGTATCATCGGCCAATCCATCGGTGATATTAATGGACAATTGGATCCCCGATGCGGGAGGCATAATAGCTACCCAAACCCTAAAAAATACAGCCGCGTTAAAGCATATCCCGGTGATTTATTTTTCGGCCAATAGCGATATCCAACTGCTGGCCAGCCATGCTGGTGCCGAAACCTACCTGGCCAAGCCATTTGATTTGGATGACCTGGAAAAGGTGATTAACCGTGTGCTAAGCCCACAGGCTTAATGGGCGGATGTTTGGATGTGAAAATGTGCGTATATGCAGATGTGCGAATGAGAAGATAAAGAAGTATGTAATATATAAAACAAAGGAAGCCCCGATCATTTGATCGGGGCTTCCTTTGTTTTATGTGTGCTGATGTAGCTTAGTATTACATGCCGCCCGGGCCGCCGAAGCCGCCACCGCCGCCTGGGCCACCATTACCACGTCCGCCGCCATCGCCACGGCCACCACGGTCGCCCGGCATCCTGTCGCCACGGCCATTGCCCTGGTCTGGTGCTTTACCTGCAAATTTTTGCAGGCGTATGTTAAGCGTTAATAAGAAATAACGGCCTAAGCGGTTGGTATTTGTTTCGGTTAATGATGTTGCCGACGAGGTTAACGAGTAACCTGTTTGCTGGTTAAATAAATCGTTACCGGCTATGCGGATGGTTGCCATATTGTTTTTAAGGAACCTGCGCTCAATATAAACATTAAGGATGTTGGGGTTGGTAACCGCTAAGGTATAACCGTAGTTTAATGTTTTGGTATAATCATAACTTACGGTCCAGTTTTTCCATAAGTAGTTTTTACCGTTTAAACCGATATTCCATGCACGTACGTTTGAGCTTGCCTGGGTAAGGTTGGTTTTAATAGAGTTATCGGTTTTGTTTATCGAGTAACTGGTATTAATTGTAGCGTCAATTACATCAGTAATATCGGTACGGAACCTGAAGTTTGGCGCTAAAGTGGTTGTTTTAGCGATGTTTTCCTGCATAACAGGGCTCGCTACGGTATTATCGGTTAGGTAACCAATGTTGTTAATATAATTTGCCTGGCCGCCTAACGATACACTAAACTTGCGGTTATCCCATGGTTTGGTGTAATTAAAGAAACCACCGTAGCTATAATAACCATCGGCATTTAAGTATTTGGTTAAAACTGTAGCATCGCTGTTAGTGATAGAGTTAGTTACAATTTTATTGCTGGTTTGGTTATAGTTAAAGTTCAGGAAAAGCACATCGCCGGTGTTAAAGCTAAACTGGTTATACCTGATGTTAACATTGTTGGCAAACTCGGGGGTAAGGTTGGGGTTACCCTGTACCGGGTATTGCGCGTTTGATTTATCGATAACCGGTTGCAACTGGCTAAAGCTTGGCTGGTTGCTATTGCCGCTATATTGCGCGTTAAACGATTGGCTGCGCGAAAAAGTGTAAATGTAACGCACTGTTGGCACAAAGTTAAAGCTGGTATGGTGGGTGTTTACACCTGTTAACGCGTTGGTGCCATCTAACACGGTTGGCTGCACACCTAAACCTATGGTATAGTTATACTTTTTCTCGATAAAGCGATAGTTTAAACTAAAGCGGTTGGTTAAAAAGTTATAGCTGTAATTATTGCTTTGTGTTGGGTCAACAGTATAAGATGTACCCGTGTTAGAGATATAGCTGATCTTATCGCTGGTTGTATGCGAGAAGTTGTAGTTATAGTTAAACTCTAAAAACGACCGTAGTGATAATGGCTCCAGGTACGAAAAGTTGCTGTTAACGCTGTTTATCCTGCTGCCGGTATTATTTTGCTGATAAGGAGGCACCGGTGGTACACCCAAAATGTAATGATAAATGGGGTTTTGGTCGTTATCGCTGTGTACCGAACTGGCTGTAGCAAAAACGCTGAAGTTGCGGCCATGCCCGTTAAAGCGGTGGTTGTATAAAACATTAACGCCATAATTTGGCGACCATGCTACATTGCGTGCAGTTGAGGTATAATGTGTATTTACATCACTGCCAGTGCTGTGGAAAGCTTGTTGCACCTCATCGGCATAGGCCGTTTGCGTGCTTGAGTACGAGTAGGTAGGCGTAAACTTTAAATAGTTAATGGTATCGGGCTTGTACTCCATATTCCAGGTAAAACGGTGGTTAACACTTTTATCCGTTTCGTTACTGGCCTGGTTGTTTAACGATGAACTGGTTGGTGTTGTAGTTGACTGGCGGGTTGTACTAACCGTATTGGTAGTATTGTCCGAAAAGCTGTAGCTACCATAAACCGAAAGGTCCTTACCCCATTGGTCGCGATAGTTTAAACCGGCTGTGTGCACATCGGTTAAGCCATTTTGCGCTTGCGCGCCACCACCGCCGCCACGTGCAGCATTGCCACGGCCACCGCCACCACCGCCGCCAAAACCGCCACCTCCGCCGCCACCGGTGCCGCCGAATGAAAATGTGTTGGCATTAACATTGTTGAAGTTGCCTAACAGGTATATTTGCTGGTCGCCCTTAAATTTAAAGGAGTTTACCAGGCCAACATAACGGGTATCATTTGTTTGTGGTTTAGGCAAGGCATCCTTACCACCGCCACCGGTTAAATTGGCCGAGTAGCCATAGTTTTTATCCTTACGGATAGTAATGTTCATGATTTGGTTTGGGTCGCCGGTTTTAACGCCGGTTAAATTAGCCTGATCGCCATAATCATCAATCATTTGTATATTCTCTACCACATCGGCAGGCAGGTTTTTGGTGATACTTTGCACATCGCCGCCAAACACATCCTTACCGTTGATACGTATTTTGGTAATTTGTTTCCCTTTGGTAGATATATTACCGTCTTTATCTACATCAACACCCGGCAGTTTTTTAACCAGGTCTTCAACCGGCGCGTTATCACGCACCTTGTAGGCGGCGGCACTGTATTGGGTGGTATCTTCCTTTAAAGTAACAGGGGTTATGCCCACAATGGTTACACCACCCAGCATGGTACTCATGTTTTTTAGGGTAACAACACCCACTTCAAGCGGTTTGCTATCGTTAGTAAATGTAAAGTGTTTAATTATACCCTCGTAACCTATTGAGGTAATGGTAAGTGTTACCTTGTTAGCCTTAATGTTAGAAAAGGCAAATTTACCATCGAGGCCGGTAACGCGGATAGAGCTATCGCCCAAATCGGTTTTTATTTTAACGCTTGCACCAATAACGGTTTGCTTGGTAGTATCAATAATGCTGCCGCTGATGGTGTGCGTGCTTTGTGCCTGCGCTAAGCCACCCAGTAGTAAAAGGAATGAAAAAAGGAAAAATATACGTTTCATATAGCTAATTATAATGCCTGTTTGCGTGGTTTATGTGGTTATATTTTGATAGTACTACACCTAACAGACTGCAAAAGTTCAATTTCTTTACATCAAATATTTAATATTCATAGCATTGTTACATATTATC
Source organism: Bacteroidota bacterium (assembly GCA_040389105.1). Classification (GTDB taxonomy): domain Bacteria; phylum Bacteroidota; class Bacteroidia; order Sphingobacteriales; family Sphingobacteriaceae; genus Mucilaginibacter. The sequence goes on along the minus strand of JAZKAO010000011.1, from coordinate 100,269 downwards.
ATATAAAAGGCCTTAAATATGGGCTTTGTAATAAAAATAATATACTAACGGCTTAAAATACTTAATACCAATGCCCCTTTGGTATCATTATGCAAACCCGGGGCACCCGGTTTTACCGGGGTGCAAATATCGGGTTAAATGTTTGTACACGCAAGTACCCATTACTAACTTTCGTTTGAGGGTATCCTGCTCGTTACAAAGCAGTTATTAACATTGTTTATCGACGTTTGTTTATAAGTAGCGGTGATTAAACTTAGGCCCGACTAAACATTAATTCATTTTTTTCGTTGAAATTATAAAACATTAACCATGGCTAACATCCGCGCATCTCTACATTCAAAGATCCACAGTTGGATTGATGGAATTGGTTTCAGGCTGAATGCCTCGCAGGTTGACAAAAAAAATAAGGTAACCACCAACCATTATTTTTTTGAAACTTTTAATTTTTTTGAAAGGAAAGATAAGGACCATCCCGAAAAGGTACAGTTCCTGTGTTTTGATACTTATGGCGAAAAAATGAAGGTACGGTCGTTATTGGATCTGCAAACCGCGTTTTTTGATAATATTAGCCAGCTGAAGTAAGGCGCAGAAAATCCATCACTATCTTTATATTTTCCCAAGGGGGCAAAATAGCAAATTAGATATCCTATAAATCGCCGGGGCAATGCTATATGCGCTTCTTCAGCGTAAGTATAATCTTGTAGTACTCTTTTCCGCGAAAAACTTCCAGTAGTAAATTGCGGGCATCGCGCGAGCGGAATAAGCCGTCTATTTGTTCGATACTCATTTTATCGATGCTTTTAAAGTTGATGGATACAATTTCATCATCCTTTTTTAAGCCCACATTATCAGCTGCCGACCCGGGTTCTATCCGCCCCACTATTAAATGGCCAAAATCCTGTCCGTCAAAATAATACTCCATCCCGGTCATATCATGTTCAAACGGTTCGTTATACCCAATCCCTTTTTTTAAATACATAGCCCCATTACTATAATCAATAATCACAGTAAAGCGCTTTAACACCCCAACGCCAATGCTGCCATCGCGCGGCACAATCGGCATTTCATCCTTCAGCAACTCTTTATCCGGGAAAGAAGTAATTACATCCTTTAGTTTATATTTTCCTAAATCTATTTCGGCTACCCGGCTAATATATCCCGTAACCGGCCCGGTAAGGCCCATGCCAAGGTTAGCGGCTATAAAGTTTTCGGGCAGGCCCTTATCCTTCAGCATGTGCTCTAACGATAGCGGGTGCCCCGCGCCCAAGTCAAGCAATAGCTTTGATGTTTGCGTTTTGCCGTCGCTCATTTTTATGCTGGCTTCCAGGTAGGGTTTATGGTCTTCAATAGTTAACGGTATGCGTATGCCCTTGCGCAGCAGGCGCACGTATTGCGGTTTAGAGACCGTTAGCGTACTATCGTAAAAATCAAGCTTAACGGCCAGGTTGTTAAAAAACTCGTACCCCAGTAGGCCATGTATGGGCATCCCCGCGTAGTTTGAAAGGCCAAAATGATCTTCCTTTAGTATAGCGGCCGATACGCCTGTACTGCTAATATTAGGCATGTCAATTTTTAAATTGGGGGTGATGTAAGCCTCGTAGCTTTCGCCGTTTACACCAAATATTTTTATAGTCCGTTTTGATTCGAGGTTAATGGAGTTAACCATGGTAGGGTCGGTAATCAGCATAATGCCTACGCCGGTATCCAAAATAAAGTTAAAGGGGCCCTTATCGTTAATATTAAGGCTAACAATTACCATATTACGCACCGTACGAAAAGGCATATTAACGCGTTTTTTATTGCCCGCCAGATTAAAACTTTGCGCCTGTACTAACAGGGGGCAAAGGAAAAGCAGGACAAAAAACACCTTTACGCAACCGTAGCGTATATTCGGGCTAATTATATTACTTTGCAAAGCAGTTTATAATTGTTAATTAAATTTAGGTATAATAAAAACAATAAAATATTAACGCGATATGCGAATATCACCTTTTTATTTAGTGCTGATTTTGGCCGTTTTTTTAGTGTCGTGCAAATCGCAGATCATCCGTAAAAGCAATGTTAAAAAGCTTTTTACACAGTCGGCCATTGTTAACGACCATTTTACCGGCTTTGCGCTGTACGATTTGGATAAGCAGCAAATGATATACGAGCTGAACGATGATAGGTATTACAACCCGGCATCAAACACCAAGCTGTTTACCTTTTATACCAGCCTGCGTATGCTGGGCGACTCCATCCCTGCCCTGCGCTACATAACCAGCGGCGATTCGCTGATATTTTGGGGCACCGGCGACCCATCATTTTTGCATACGGATTTAAAAGCTACTAACGGGTTAAAGCTTTTGAAGAACAGCAATAAGCAGCTTTATTTTTCGTCGGGCTGGTACCAGAATAACGCCTTTGGCCCGGGCTGGCCCTGGAGCGATTATAACGATTACTATCAGGCCGAAATTAACGAGTTGCCGCTGGAGGATAACGTAGCCCTGCTATATGCCGGTACCGATGGCAAGCTGAAAATTAAGCCCGCCTACCTAAGCGATTATTTAAAACGCGACAGTACTTACCATCCCCGCACATTTAATGTGCAGCGCAATTATGCCGATAACCATTATGTGTACCCGGCCATGGCTATCCCCAAAAACTTTAAGCAAGAGATCCCCTGGAAAACATCGACGGCCTTAACCCTGGCCATGCTGCAGGATACGCTGAAAAAGTTTGTGGATGAGGTACACCAGCCCCTGTCGCGTAATGCTAAAACCATTTATAACGCCAATGCCGATTCGGTTTACCGCCGCATGCTGCAACCCAGCGATAACTTTATTGCCGAGCAGTTACTGCTGGTATGCTCATCGGTAAAGTTTGGTGTGCTGAACAAGGATTCGGTGATCAACTATTCGATAAAAAACTACCTGAACGATTTGCCCGACGTACCCCAATGGGCCGATGGGTCGGGGCTGTCGCGCTATAACCTGTTTACACCCCGTAGTATAGTAAAGCTGTTATGCAAGATACAGGATGCGGTAAAGGACGAAAAACTGTTACACAGCATGATGCCCGCCGGCGGTGTAGTGGGCACTTTAAAAAACGCCTACAAAACCGATAACGGTATGCCCTTTGTTTGGGCAAAAACCGGGTCGATATCCAACAACCATAACCAAAGCGGATACATTGTTACCCGCAAAGGGCACCGACTGGCCTATAGCTTTATGAACAATAACTTTACCCGCCCCGCCGGTGAGATACGGAACGAAATGGTGCGGATAATGACCTATATCCATAATAATTTTTAATTTACTCGCCTCGCTTTTTGCTCCCCGACAGCAAAGGAGCTTCCGGGCGAAAGCGGGCAATCATAAATTTGAATAACATTCAATAATTCAGTCACTCAATAATTAAAAAAGATGGCTTACGACGAAAACATAGCCCGCCAGGTACGCGAACTAATATTAAACCGTACCGATAGTGTGGAAGAAAAAGCCATGTTTGGCGGCCTTTGCTTTATGGTAGACGATAAAATGTGCGTCGGGGTAAAAAAGGATACATTAATGGTACGCGTAGCCCCCGAAGTTTACGAGGTAGAAATAGATAAGGACGGCCGTGCGCCGATGATCCACGCGGGCAAGGCCGTTAAAACATACCTGTTTATTGATTATGACGAACTGCATTCAGCGCGCGATTTGGCCCATTGGGTAAACCTATGCCTTGATTATAACCCGCACGCGGCGCTGTCGCAAGCCAAGCAAAAGGCAAAAGCCAAATAGCGCGCATCAAATCACCACAGTAATTTTAAAGCATTACTTCACACTATGCTCCGCTATATAATCGGCCATGGTGTTTACATCAACCAATATTTTGCGCCCGGCTTTAGGGTCTTGTATCGTAATCCCGTATTCTTTTTTCAGCAGCACGATCAGCTCCAGCGAGTCGATAGAATCTAAACCCAGGCCGTCGCCAAATAATGGCTCGTCATCCTTAATATCGGCGGGGGTAAGTTCTGTTAAATTTAAGAATTGTATAATCTGGACTTTTAGCTGTTGCTTCAGTTCTTCTTTTTCCATGCTGTAATTATATCAAATTTTTTCGTTTCAAACCAATTACTGTTATTACTTGCAGCAATAGGGTAATGCCAATTAAGGGGATAATGTTTGCTACCACATCCGTAAATTTCCCGCCCTCTAAAAACAAGCCATAATAAGCCTCTATACACCAATGCAATGGCGAAAAATTAACCAGCGCTTTCATGGGGCCCGATACTACATAACTGGGCACCATCAACCCGCCAATGGCAGCTAATATCACAATAGATACCGCTCCAAAGCCATTGGCCTGTTCCTGCGTTTTTGCAAATACGCCTATACAAATGGCGTAGCTTACCGCACACCAACCCGTAAGCAGGGTAACTAATATTAACCCGGCCACATCCCGTGGGATATTTAGGGCCGGTAAACCCATTACCGGGAACAGCCATACGCCGATTGTAAATATCACCAGCGCCTGGAACATGGTAACCCCCAGGTAAACAATTTGCTTTGAGAGCAGCCCAACCAAGTAGTTGGTCGGCATAGTTTTTAACCTAATAAAGCTGCCGCTTACTTTCTCGCGCACTACGCTGCCGCCCAAACTCATCACAATAAAGAACATGGCGAATATGGTCCAGGCCGGTACGTTGTGTTGGGTAGCGTTGGGGATCAGCCTATCGCCGTTACGGGTAGTGGGTATTTGGTTAATAACGGTTTTGCTGCTCAGCATTTCGTTTTCCAGCTTGGCAGGCAGGGGCTTATCGTTGATGGAAAAGTAGAGGTCGCGCAGGGTTTCGCGGCTTTCTACCAGTTGCAGGGCGCTGCGCAATCCCCCTTGTACCGATAACCTTAGCGACTCCTGCAATACCGGGTTATAATACATGCTGATGGGGTTATCGGCCGTAAGGTTTGCTTTTACCGAATCGCCCTCCAATCCAAAACTCTTTAAAGCTTTATTGGCCGATGCCTTTGCCCGCTCGCCCACTTTAGCCGAAAAATCGGCCGGGATAACGATAGCCAGTTCGGCCTCCTTAGCATGTAGCTTGGTATTGATAGCCGCCGCATCTGTTTCCTTAGGCAATTCGGATACCCGGAACATGCCGATATTATTGATAGCCTGTATCAGTTGCGGGCTCAATTTGCCGGTATCCTGGTTGCTTACCAGTAACAGCAGCTTGTTTTTATTCATTAGCTGGAAGGTGCTGTTTTGGATACTGGTAACCACTATTACCAGCGCCACGGGCATAATAAACATCAAAAGAATACCCACCTTATCGCGCAGCAGCACCCGGATATCCTTTGTTATAGTGGCCCAAAGTTTAAACATCATCCCTAAAGTGTTTGCCGGTTAAATTCAAAAACAATTCCTCCAGGTTATCGTGCTTGTGCTGATGCAGTAAAGTATCCAGCGGACCATGCGCCATAATCTTGCCGTTATCCATCAGGGCCACTTCGTTGCACAGGTCCTCGGCCTCGTTCAATTGGTGCGAGGTGTAGATGAGGGTAGTGCCATTAGTGTTCAGCTCTAAAAGGTAATTGATAATGGCGTGCCGGGTTTGCACATCTACGCCAACTGTAGGTTCATCCAAAAACAAAATGCCGGGATTATGGATCACCCCTATGGCCAGGTTTACCCGGCGTTTCATCCCACCGCTAAATTGTTGCACTTGCTTATCGCGTACATCCTCCAAGCCCATTATCTGTAAAAGCTCGTCGGTTTTTTGTTTGATCTTGCGGCTGTTTAGCCCGTACCAGGCACCAAAAAATTCCAGGTTCTCTTTCGGACTTAACTCCTGATAAAAGGAAAAATCCTGCGGCACAAAACCAAACAGGCGGTTTACCCGGTATTTATGTTGGCCTACCTTTACACCCGATAAAGAAATACTCCCTTCATTCGATTGCAGCAAGCCAGTCATCAAATTCATCAGTGTAGTTTTCCCCGCCCCGTTAGGCCCAAACAACCCGAAGCGGTCACCTTTGCCAATCTTTAAATTTAGGTTGGTAAAGGAGGGTTCCTCGTTCCCGGGATATTGGAAACTAAGGTTAGTGATATCAACTGCCGGGTAAGTTACGTTCGCCATTTTATGTTCTTCAAAGCTATAAAAGCTTTCTTTTCTAATTCGGCTATTTCCAGCAGATAGTTGCCCATGGTGTTAAAATCTTCCTGGCTACCCAGGCGGCCCTTGTAAATACCCGCCGCGTGTACTGCTGCCGTACGCCATTTATCGCCGGCTTCGGTAAACAGTTTGGAGATCTCCAGTAGATCATCCTGCGGCAGGTAGGCATGGGCCTCCTGCAAAAATGCCGCATAAATATAACGAAATCCACCGCCGCCTGTGCCAATTTCTTCCTGCATGCGCACCAGTTGGGCCAGGTATAGTTTGGCCTTATCCATACCCAGCTTATCGCGCCAGTTTTTTATTTTGTTGCCGGTATATTTAATGCCATTTACCCCGGTAAAGGGCCCGGGCAAGGTGATCATATTTAACACCGTTCTTTTAATCCCGCTTTTAATGGCTTCGCGAATGCGCTCGTCGGATATTTCACCGGCGTATTTGGTGTAGTACACCTGCCCCTTTGGTGCCAGTGCGCCTTTGGCAAAGCGTACGCGCTCCAACTCGTAACTGGTGAGGGTGGTCGGCGTTTCCATTATCGGGTCGCTGATGAGGTAGTTATCGCCCTCCTTGCCGTAAACAATCAGGTTATGGGCATTAAAATGAAAGCGGTATTCCTTTGGGAAATAACTGAGGTAGTAAACCCCCACCTGGCAGCCTACCGGCTGACCGGCATTTAGCCGCTCCATCAGAAAAGCCTCGGCGCTCTCCTTCGAACTGAATTTTTTGCGCATAACCGGGATACCCAGCGATCGGCAGGTGCGCTTAAAGATCCAGCCCGGCATGGTGCGGAACGCGATAGCCGGGCCGTTATTTATCTTAATAAAGGGGATATATACATAAAACAAACCCGCCCCAATACCAAAGGCCAGCGGCTCGGTTATTTTACCTTTTGATGCTTCCCTTAATAAGTTACTGGTAACGCCCGATTCGCAATGCGCCGACTGACGGTGTTCAAAATCAATTTTCATGCACGGTCAGGGTTTTCAGGTCGGCTATGCTGGTGTTAAAAGCTTCGGCGTATTTTTGCAATTTCTTTTCGGATAGGGTATTAAAAACTTCGGGCTTCACGTGGCGCTTAATTTGCCATTGCCAAAAGCCGGTATAATCGGCCAGGAGTTTTAAGTCCATCAGGCGGTGTTCCATAAAAAACAGGATGGGGCTGGCCTGCCCGTTTAGTACCTGCTGGCGGGCTTTGGCTACCCGTTCCTTAATATCATCCCAGGCTACATCCAGTGCGCTGATCTTTATATCCCAGCCATCGCTTAATTGGGTAACGTAATTACCGGATTCGTCAGTGGCATAACAAACCTCCTTGGTGAGTTTGCCCAGCGCGCTTAGGTCCTGTGGTACGTTTTCTTTTTTCATTGTTAGTCTTCAATAGATTTGTCATTGCGACCGTAGCGCGGCAGTCTCGTAGTTAGTATTTCGGCGATGCATAGCCACGTCCTATCGCCTGTTTTACTCACCCCGACGACGCTACGCTGGTCGGCCCTCTCTTCGCTGCGCGGAAAGAGGGCAGGAATGGTGGCTATTAAGACTTACGAAGTTTTTAAAACTTCGTAAGTCTGTTTCCTGTCCCCTCTTTCCGCCGAAGGCGAAGAGAGGGAGGTCGAGCGAAGCAACGACCGGGTGAGTATGCCCGTTTGCACGGCAACCTCTACACCACTGTCAGCATGGCATACATGTACGAGAACCTCGAACTCTCGGGCACCAGCAACAACAGTTTTTCGCCTTTTTTTAACTTACCGCTATGGAACATCTCATTGATCATTAAATAAATGGATGCCGCGCCAACGTTACCTACGGTATACAGGTTGATAAACCATTTCTCGTAAGGGATGCCGCCGCCGTACTCTTCAATCATATCATAAATTTTGCTTTTGAAAAAGTTGCTGGAGATATGCGGTAAAAAGTGGTCGATATCATCAACAGTTAAGCCACGCTTTTCAAAAATCTCTTTGATCTTTTTCCCGCCCAACGGAACAATATTATCACTCAGCAAACTAATATCCTGCTTTACGCTGAAGATGGATTTGTTCATGATCTCTTCGGGCGTATAATCCATAAAGCCTTTAAAACTGCCGTCAAGTTCCTTTTCGGCACCCATATACATGCAGGGTTCCATTTCGTTGGCGTAAGATACGCCCTCTATCCATTCAATGCGCAGGCTGATACCATCCGGGTTGGGCTGATCGGACAATAAAAATGCCGAAGCCCCATCCGAGAGCATCCAGCGCAGAAAATCTTTAGAGAACGCGATGTATGGGTTCTCGTTCAGTTCTACCAGTTTTTGTGCCTCTTCTTCAAACACATCAGCTACCAATAATCCCGAAAACCTTTCAGATCCGGTGGCGACCGCTGTTTTAACCTCACCCGCTTTAATAGCCAGGTAAGCAAATTTTAAGGCGTGCATCCCGGCGCAGCAAACGCCCGCGGGCGATACTACTTCTATCCCACCGGCTTCGGGCAGCCAACCATGCGTCATTACACCGTGGCTCGGCATCATTTGGTCGGGCGATGAGGTACCACAACTCAATAATTCTATTTCCTTTAGCCTGTTGGCGTCATTGTCAAATAAACCGCGCACGGCCAAAGCAGTCATTTGGGCATTGGTATGGGTGGCTTTGCCGCCTTTCGCCAGCGCGTAATACCGGTTGGTGATGGCATTATTGCGCAGCACAATTTTTTTAGACTTAGATGGTTTACCATTGATATAGCCCAGGTATTCCTCCATCTCGTCGTTAGCTACGGGTTCGTTTGGGAAATAAGCCGAGGTACTATTGATATAAACCTGGTGCAAAGACATATATTTAGATTAGTTTTAGTTTAACAATAAGTAGTGTTGTTTTTTAGCACGGATACTTTTTTGAGTAAACGGGCGCAAAAAAATTGCGTCTAAGGTAAGCAGTATGGGCGCACCTAAAAACAACGCTATAAAAAGATAATACTTATAAGCTGTTATCCAGGGCATTTTGTTTTTACGTTTCGAAATAAATTTTGCCCATACCTTAAAAATCACTCCCGCCTTGCCCTCAATCACCATTAGCGGGTACTTAATTTTAACCGCGCCGGCATCAACCAATTCCTGTTGCAGGCCGTCCCAGTTTTCAGGTTTAAGCCGTTTAGCTATTACGTCGCCATACACACTGGTATGCTTAATATCATCGTCGGACACGCCCGGTTTTGGGAACACATTTAAATAACGTTCTTTTTTGCCGGTAAGCATCCAATAAAAAATAGTGATGAAGCTTACAAAGTTGGGGTTGGTATCAACCAGTGCCACATTGCCTATAAATTTTGCGCCGGCATCGGCCAATAACAGCTTTATTTTATCAAAAGCGTTTAGCCACATATTACGCCCGGCCGATATGGTAATTACCGGCGTATCTTTCACCACCGCCCTAAATTTTGGATGTTGGATGATGGAATTAGAAGGGATACTTGGCGATAAGAACCAGGGCTGGTAACCCAGGATGATGAGATCATAGCTATCATGCTTCAACTCAAAATCTTTCAGCAGGGTAGGTACACCCAACTGGCAATCGGGCATTACGCTAAAAAAGCGGCTGCCCGTCCATGGGAAATTATAGTCAACCACCGGCTTAACCGAAATGAGGTCTACATCGGCACCATCCGCAATTAAGGGTGCCGTAAAGTTTTCCATAATGTCGCTCATTTGGCCCGATTGGGTATAATAAATGGCTAATACCTTTTTACTCATCCGGTGCAAAATTAAAAATCTTCGGGCTTTAATATTTTCGAGTCTTTGCTGTAATCCTTTACGGCACGCTGTACTACAAGCGATAGCTTGTCAAAATGTTTTATTACAAAAGCTTTATCGGCTTGCAAGTCGGCTTTGTATTTTACAATTTTAGGGGCATGTTCCTGTATGGTCAGCCGCAAAAAGTGGTATTCGGTATTATCGGGTTCGGCAAGTAAGGCGGCTTCCAGTTTGGCTTTGCCTTCTTTAAATAACTTCAGTCGCGCTTTAGCTTTAGGCAATCCGGCCTGGCGGATGATCAACGCACCGGCATAGGCCTGTTGTTCGTCTGTTAGTATAGACAGTTCCTTTTCAATATCTTCGGCCTTGCCCGAGGTCATTGTAGCGTAAAACGCGCCTTTGTCCATCTTTTGTGCAAAAACACGGGTTGTGGTAACCTGGGCCGTCATCAGGATAAGCGTTAGTATGGCCGCCTTCCAAATTCTCTTCATTTTCATAAGCAATCAAACATAATAAAAAAAAACTCAGCCACGGCTGTCCTCAAATAGCACCTGTCTGGCCCTGTTTTTAGCTCCGTAGGGGCGGGTATGTTGGTAGCCGAACCATGTTGCCCCAATAAAGCTCCTACAGAGCTAAAACAGCAATCGATTCTAACCGGATGTAACCAATACCATTACCTAAAACAATAAGCCCCATAAATTGATTTATTATTCCAATCATATATCTGTTGTAACGTTTAGGGGCTATCATACACTATAAATCAATTTATTTTGTTTATTTTGAGATTTAGACTCACCCGGTCTACGCTTCGCTGGACCACCCTCTCTTCGCCTTTGGCGGAAAGAGAGGATTTTGAAAAGCTTCTGCCCTCTTTCCGCGCAGCGAAGAGAGGGCCGGCGAGTGAAACGATGCCGGGGTGAGTATGACGGATGTTAACAGCTATGGTTTAAAACACTACTGAATGAGTAAACAACTACCTTTTCAGGGTTTATGGGCGGTAATATTAGGTGGATCCAGCGGGTTTGGCCTGGCTGCGGTTGAGAAACTGGCCGCCAGCGGCATGAACGTTGCCGTGCTTTTTCGTGAACCATCGGCCACGGCCAGGAAAGCGGTAGCCGCCTTTACCCAAATAGCCGCCGAATACGGTGTTAGTGTTTTACCCTTCAATTTGAACGTGCTGGATGCAGCATCGCGACAAGCATTTATTGCCGATTTCAACACGCCAGATAAAGCCGGCAAGGTTAAACTGTTGCTCCACTCGGTAGCGCGTGGAAATTTAAAGCCACTGGTTGCGGATAAAGAGACGGACGAGGAACAGTCATTGCTTTCGGTAGAAGATATCCAGATGACCACCTACGCCATGAGCAATAGTTTGCTTGACTGGACCCGTGATATTTTAGCGGCAGGTTTATTCCATACAGACGGGCGTATTATTGGTTTAACCAGCGAGGGGGCCAACAAACATTGGGATGCTTATGCCGCTGTGGCTATTGCCAAAGCATCGCTGCAAAGCCTGGTTACTTATATGGCGGTGGAGTTTGCACCTTATGGCATTAAAACAAATTTGATACAGGCTGGTATTACTAACACCGCTGCCCTGCAAAAAATACCGGGCAGCGAAAAACTGGTGGAAATTGCCCAAACACGCAATCCCTTAAAACGGATGACCGTGCCGCAGGATGTAGCCAATGTAATTTATTTATTATGTACCGATGAGGCCGCCTGGATAAACGGCAGCCTGATCCATGTTGATGGCGGCGAGCATTGCCGCTAACGAATTTAAAATACCGAATGAAGAACCATATATTAAACCATCTGCCCTATAAATCGTCTTTCCGTTTTGTGGATAATATATCCAGGCTAACCGAGGATGAGGTGATAGGTGATTTTACATTGAAAGAAGACGCTTTTTTTTACGAAGATCATTTTGCGGGTAACCCGGTAACCCCCGGTGTTATTATTACCGAAATTATGGCGCAGATAGGCCTGGTAGTAATGGGGATATTTTTAATATTAAAAGATACCGAGCTGAATTTTGGCGAAGACCAGGACCTGTTCCCCCTGCTAACATCAACAGATGTATCGTTTTTTAAAATGGTATTGCCAGGGCAAAAGGTAACCGTGGTATCAAAAAAACAATACTTCCGTTTTGGGAAGTTAAAGTGTTATGTAGAAATGTTGGACGGCGCCGGCGAATTAGTGGCCCGGGGTATGTTTAGCGGGATTATTAAACAGGTAGGCGGGTTGAAAAAATGAACAGGCGCGTTGTAGTTACCGGCATAGGTGTGGTATCGCCCAACGGCGTGGGTGTCCCGGCGTTTTTAAATGCTATTCAAAACGGCATTTCGGGTATTAAATTTATACCCCTATACAAAGAACTTAACTTTAGCTGCCAGGTGGCAGGTAAGCCCGATTTTGAGTGGGATGGCCTGAAGAAATATATTTCGGAAGTGACTTTCCACGGCTTAAAAGGCACCAATATTGGCTACGGCATTACCGCCGCGCTGGATGCCTGGGCCGATGCCGGTTTTGATTACGATACCGACGAGCCGCGCTGGGATACCGGCTGCATTTTTGGCAATAGCGTAGCCGATACCGAGGCTATGAAGAACGTGATTATCCGCGTGGATAATAAAGAGGCCCGCAAGTTAGGATCGCGCGTGGTGGAGCAGGCCATGAACAGCGGGGTAACCAGTTATATAGCTGGCAGGTTGGGCTTGGGGAATATGATCACCACCAATTCGGCCGCCTGCGCTACAGGCACACAGGCCATTTTAATGGGGTATGATTATATTAAGCATGGATCGGCTAAACGGATGCTGGTGGGCAGTAGCGAATATGTTGACCCCTATGTTTACGGCGCGTTCGACAGTATGCGGGTGCTATCGCGCAAGTTTAACGATCATCCCGAAAAGGCATCGCGGCCCATGAGTGCTACGGCAGGGGGCTTCGTTCCCGGATCGGGGGCGGCTGCTTTGATTTTAGAGGATCTGGATTTTGCCCTGGAGCGGGGCGCTACCATATATGCCGAAATACTGGGCGGCAGCAGCAACAGCGGCGGGCAGCGCGGCGGCGGCAGCATGACAGCGCCAAACCCTGCGGGAGTAATAAAAAGCATTAACGACGCGGTAATTTCATCTCAGATTCATCCGGATGAGATAGATTTGGTGAGCGGGCATTTAACAGCTACCATGGCCGATAAGCAGGAAATACAAACCTGGGCAACAGCACTGAAGCGCAGCGGTAAGGATTTCCCGCTGATTAATTCGCTAAAATCCATGATAGGGCATTGTTTAAGCGCGGCCGGCTCGATAGAATCGGTAGCGGCAATTTTGCAAATAAAGCATAACTTTGCCCACCCAAATATTAACCTCGACGATCCGAACCCCGGGATAGCAGAGATCATTGATTTGGGTTGTATACCCCTTACACAGGTTAAAAAAGATATTAATATATTAGCAAAGGCTAATTTTGGATTTGGAGATGTTAACACTTGTTTAATATTTTCAAAATATAAATAACAAATGAACAGAACAGAAATTTTAGACGAGTTAAAGAAAATACTGGCACCTTATACCCTTGATAAAGAACAGTTGGCAGGCATTAACGAAAACACCGACCTGATAAAAGACCTGAAAATTAACTCGGCTAACCTGGTTGATATCATTATCGACGCGGAAGAAAAGTACAACGTGGAGATTGATTATGATGATGCCGAAAAAATGATCAATGTAGGCAGCTGCATTGATGTAATATCTGCCAGATTGAATGCCTAAATGCAGGGCATCGGCAACGATATTATTGCTTTAAGTTCTATTGACGTATCCCGTACCCAAAAACCAGGGTTTTATTCTAAAATATTAGCCCAAAGCGAACAGCAATTATACCACGATAGCTTCAGTTATATCCCGTTTGAATATTTTGTATGGCTGCTATGGTCGGTTAAAGAATCGGCCTATAAATGCCTGCAAAGGCAGCAGCCCGCCCTGGTTTTCTCGCCGGTGAATACAGTGATTACTGCTATTGAACTGCCCACGGGTACCCCGCCGGTTTTTTCCGAACAAATAGAAAGCGAGGGTTTTAATAATGATTATTCGTTTATCATCAACGTCACTTTCCATACACAAACCCTTTATGCCCGCTCTATTATTTTTGGCGATGAAGTGATCCATACAGTTGCTTCCTTTAATCCTGTTTTTGATCCTATCCATTGGGGTGTTAAACGCATTGAGGAAACCGAGCCGGAAAGCCAGTCAAGCGAGGTGCGACGATTTTTGCTGGCTAAATATCAAACCATCATCCCCGGCAGGGAGCTTAAGGTAGGAAAAAGCGCGTCCGGCTACCCCTTTATTTCTTTAGACGGGCAGGATACCGGCACGGAGGTTTCCCTATCGCATCATGGGGAATGGGTGGGGTATGCAATGGCTTTATAAAGCCTTATGTTAAGGCCTGTGCGCGGATAATCTCTACCAGGCCCTCATCCTCAATAATGCGCATACCCAGGCGCTCGTTAGAAATACCGGGCTGTAGTTTATAAGTATAAACGGCCTTGTCGCCAACCATGCCGGTGGTGAGGCAATTAAAAAACAGGTTACCGGCATCCTGCAACTCAGCGGCTACCTCTACAATGTGGGTGGAGATGATAAACACAGAATTTTTTACCCCGGTAAATGCTTTGATGATGGATAGCGATGCATCGTAAGCATCCTTTACATTTGTCCCGCGGAACAGTTCATCAAAAATAACCAGCAGGTTTTGTACCGCGCCAACCTTTACGGCTACTTCCTTTATGCGCAATACCTCGCGGTAAAAGTGGCTATGCCCGGCCATAATATTATCCGACAGGTTAATGGTAGTAAACAGGCCATTAAAAACGGTGGTTTGCATAAAAGCCGCAGGCACCGGCAACCCAACATGCGCCAGGTAAGTACAGATCCCGATAGATTTTAGCACGGTTGATTTCCCGGCCATATTGGCGCCGGTAATAAAGCACAGGTTTTTACCGTAATTAAAGGCAATATCATTACCAATGGGTTTTTCGATGAAAGGGTGAAAGAAGCCTTTTAAATCTAACGTGGGATGATGGGCAGTTATAAACTCAGGGTAACTAAAACCCGCATCGCGCACGGGTTTTGCGGCTGCCATAAAAACATCCAGTTGATACAGGGCCGCCATAAATTTCTTCACCTCCAGGCTTTTAGAGTAGCGGAATATAAAATCAAGTTCCTCCAGCTCCATCGCGCTAAAGCGCTGCCCCGATTTTGATTTTTGGATAAGTAACGGACGAATATGATGGCTGAGTGTATGGGTTTGCTGTTGTAGTTCTTTTAAAAGCGCGGGCAAATCATGGCGCTCATTTAAAACATCGGCTATATGATGCAGCAAATGTACCAGCAGGCGCACGCCGCGTAAAGTAATATAATATTGGCTTGATGGTTTCAGCCAGTTTTGGATGTGGGCTTTTATGGCCCGGTACCGGGAGGTAGTACCCAGCCGCTCGTATTGCTTTAGGTAATATTCAATAAAGTCGCATTCTTCCTTATTCAGGCGGATGGGCAATTGCTTGCTATCTAAAAAACGGATAGCACCCAGCCGGTTTTGAATGATGATGATATCATTCAGCGGCCTGTCAAACATCTCCTTTAACACGGCTACCCCGCCTAAGGTTACCGGCTTAAACAGCTGCAAAATGGCCGCTTGCCCGTTTATCCCCGTAAGGGCAAGATCCTGTAAAGTTTGCGGGTCAGTTTCAAAAGGCATGCAGGCTGGGGTTGAGTTTATACAACTCCGGTACGGCCTGTTTTATTGCTATTTATGATATAATATTTTCATTTGCACCTCTGCATATTCGCACACATGCACATCTAATCTTCCTCCTCCGCGGTGCTTTCGCCAAAATGGATAATGTTGCCGTTATTATCCAGTATGCTAAATTGCTTCATATCCCATTCCATTTGCTTTAACGGCCCGTTGGGGTGTACTACGCCCTGGGGCAGATACTCGGCGTATAGCTTTTCTACCTCGGTTACCCGTACATAGCAGCCCGTGTTTTTTGGGATATTGTCATCATTGCAAGGCCAATGGTGGATATTAACCCCATCGCGACTGAAGATCAGGTAGCCATCCCAACTACTGTGGAAAGTAAAGCCCAGCTTTTCGGTGTAGAATTTAACTGTTTCCCCCTCGTTTAACGAGGCCAGGATGGGGATGGCGGATTGGAGCATATAATTATTCTTTTGGTTTAAGATTTTCGATATCCTGCTTATCCTTAAATCTGCCCGATGCTTTTTTAGCTTCGAGAAGATTATTAATATCAATGGTTTTTATTAACAATCCATCTTCTTCAAAGAAAATAGCTTTTTCAAAACACTCATCAAAATCCATCCCTTTAACATCGGTCATAATATCAATTGAATATGGCGGTCTGCCATACGTATAAACCTCCCAATCCGGATGGCGAAGAAAATTTTCTTCAGTCATATCAAATAAGGGCATGCCAAATGAAAATAACGCAACTTTGATTTTTTTATAGTTTTCTTCTGTCCGCGCAACCCAAATATCCATATCCCCGGTAGTTCTTGGATATCCATGCAATATAACTGAATACCCCCCCACCAATATGTACTTTACATTACTTTGATTGAGATGGCGAATGAAATCTCTAAAATCATCATTGAAAATATTGCCCATATATTCTATTTACGCGATCTTACGCTAAAGGCCGTTTTATCCATTTTAGGTGGATCATTTTCCGGGAAATTATAAGCTACGCTATTTAGATAATGAGCAATCTTTAATCGCTCCTGCCACGTTAATGCTTTATAGTAATCGGCCTGGTTTTTTGTGGCTTCATTGGCCGTTTGTGCTTTAAAAGCAGTTCTATCTAAGCGATATTCACTCATAACTCAAATATACATTGTATTCCCATATCCTGTAACAAATTTGTTAATCCATTTATACCCTTAGTGGGGGGCAATTTTTTAAGTTTGTTTATCGATAACTAAAAACTGACAAACAAAATGAAAAAATCTTTACTATTCACTTCCCTTTTGCTTGCTGCCGGTATTACGGGCACTGCCTTTGCGCAGGAGCCGG
The DNA here is from genome assembly GCA_040389105.1 of Bacteroidota bacterium. Classification (GTDB taxonomy): domain Bacteria; phylum Bacteroidota; class Bacteroidia; order Sphingobacteriales; family Sphingobacteriaceae; genus Mucilaginibacter. The sequence goes on along the minus strand of JAZKAO010000011.1, from coordinate 83,314 downwards.
TTGATGCCGCCATGAACGCAAAACTACGCGAGGAAGGCCTGAATCATTCGAAGGTGATGGAGATTGCCTTTAACATGACCGACGTATCCGGTCCGCGCTTAACCGGTTCTCCCGGCTTAAAACGCGCGCAGGAATGGGCTGTTAAACAATTAACCGCCTACGGTATGTCGAACGCTAAGCGCGAGCCATGGGGCCAAAAATTTGGCAAGGGCTGGGAAGTTCAAAAAAACTACGCGGCTATCACTGTGCCTTATTACCATGCTATTGTTGCTGTACCTAAAGCCTGGACAGCCGGTACCAACGGCCCTGTTAAAGGTGAGGTAGTGCTGATTAAAGCCGATACCACAACCGATTTAGATAAATACAAAGGCAAGTTGGCCGGTAAGGTGATTATATTTGAAGCTGCCGCGTTGCCCGAGCGTGCTATCCGTGCCGATATGAGCCGTTATACCGACGAGCAATTAGCCGAAATGGCCAAAGCTACCCTGCAAGGCGGTGGCCGCGGGCAAGGTGGCCCACGCCGTGGTGCACCGGGCGGCGCACCGGGTGCAAATCCATTTGCTGCTGCCTTAAAAGCACGTGCTATGCGCACGGCCATTAATACTTTTTTACAAAACGAAAAAGTTTCCCTATTGCTTAGCCAGGCCCGCGGTACCGATGGTACTGTATTTACTACCAATGGCGCGCCTTATGCCGATACCGCTAAAATTGCCGGGGCTGAATTAGAAACCAGCGCCGAAGATTACCAACGCATACTGCGTTTAGTTAAAAGCGGCCATAAAGTGGAAATGGAAGCCGATATCAAAACAAAATTTACTACCGATGACATGCAGGGGTATAACGTAACGGCCGAAATACCGGGCACCGATAATACCTTAAAGGAACAGGTAGTAATGATTGGTGGCCACTTCGACTCGTGGCATGGTGGTACCGGCGCTACAGATAACGCTGCCGGCAGCGCTGTTATGATGGAGGCCATGCGGATACTAAAAGCTGTTGGCTTCAAACCAAAACGCACCATCCGCATTGCTTTATGGAGCGGCGAGGAGCAAGGCTTATTTGGTTCGAAATACTATGTAACCAACCACTTTGGCGACAGGGCAACGATGAAAGTTACGCCCGAACATGCTAAAATATCGGCCTATTATAACTTAGATAACGGCACCGGGAAGATCCGCGGTATTTACCTGCAGGGCGATTCGCTGGCAGGGCCAATATTCCAGGCTTGGTTAAATCCGTTTAAGGACCTGGGCGCAGGCACAGTTACCGTTGGCAACACCGGCGGTACCGACCACCAATCGTTCGATGCGGTGGGCATCCCGGGCTTCCAATACATACAGGATGGTATGGACTACAATACCCGTACCCACCACAGTAACCAGGATACTTATGACCGCCTTGTTGAAAACGACCTGAAACAAGCGGCTACCATTGTGGCATCGTTTGTATACCACACATCCGAGCGTAAGGATATGATCCCGCGTAAGGCATTGCCAACCCCTCCGCCAGCTGGTGGCCAGGGTGGTGCAGGCGGCAGGTAGTATTTGCTGAAAGCTAAAGGACCAAAGCATAAAGCTTTGATATGCATGACAAAAGAAAGCGCCCCGACCATATCGGGGCGCTTTCTTGCTTTGTAAACATGGTTACTCCGGCTTTTTGCTTTGGTCCTTTAGCTTTCGGCATCGTTAAAAAATTATTTTCTAATTCGCTTGCATTTAATAAACTAATAACTTAGTTTTGATTTAACTAATCAGTTAGTTATTAAATAACTATTACAAACTAAATTAAAAATGAAAGCATTATTAAAAGGTTCCCTGGTCGCTTGCTTGTTGTTGGCAGGTTTAACATTTACCAGCCATGCGCAAAATAAAAAGGCACCGGCAAAGGATAACAAAGTATTCATCGCTGTAGATCAGGCAGCAAGCTTCCCGGGCGGATTGGAGGCATTTGGCAGTTACCTGGGTAAAACCATTAAGTACCCGGCCGTAGCCCGCGATAAAAATGTACAGGGCAAGGTATTTGTTAAATTTATTGTAGAGAAAGATGGTTCGCTGAGCGATATGGAGGTAAAACGGGGTATTGGCTCAGGATGCGACCAGGAGGCGATGCGCGCTTTAAAGAACGGCCCAAAATGGAAACCGGCTATGCAAAGCGGCAAAGTGGTACGCTCGCAATACGTAGTGCCTATCAATTTTTCAATTAGCTAAAGCATAAAAAATAAAAACACTCCATCTAACCTAAACTTTAAGTCTGCCTCCCGCCTCTCTGCGAAAAGAGTAAGGTAGGGTGTAGAAAGCCGCTTTACCGGGATGGTAGGGCGGCTATTTTTTTATTGCGAAACTCGGAATGCCAATTGCGAATTGATAGCGATTATAAAAAAATTCGCAATTGGCATTCCGCACTTCGCATTTAGTTTATTGCAGTTCCACTTTTTGATGTTGAAATGGGATCTCCACCCTATCAAAGCCTTTTTCCTTTAACTTTTCGGCAAAGTGCTGCTGCACTTCGTACTCGCCGTGTACTAAAAATACTTTGCTTACCTTATCGGTATCCTGGCCGGAAAGGAATTGCAGCAGATCCTCGTAATCGCCATGGGCACTCATGGATTTGATGGACTGTACCTTAGCTACCACCTCGTGCATTTCGCCAAAAATATAAACCTGTTTGTCGCCGTTTAGCAAATGGCCGCCCAGCGAATTAGGTTCGCAATAACCCACCATCAATATGGTGTTTTTACTATCGTTAATATTATTACGGATATGGTGCTTCACGCGGCCGGCCTCGGCCATGCCCGACGAGGAAATGATGACACAAGCCCGCGGGTCGGTATTCAACGCGATAGATTCCTCGGTCGATTCTACAAAGCGCAGATTTTTAAAATCAAAAGGGTCGGCATCGGTTTTTAATACCTCGTTCACGTTGCGGTTAAATACTTCGGGGTGGTCTTTCAGCACCTGCGTGGCTTTGGTTGATAGGGGGCTATCTACAAAATAAGGCACATCGGGTAATACACCCTTTTGTTCCAGCGCGTTCAGCGCAAACAGGATCTCCTGCGTGCGGCCCACACTAAATGCCGGGATAATTACCTTTCCCTTGCGGGTGATACAGGTATCCTGGATGATCTCCAGCAGCGCGTCCTCAATTGGCCCGATATCCTTATGCAGCGAGTCGCCATAGGTCGATTCCATCAAGATATAGTCAGACTGGCGGAAGTTTTGCGGGCTTTTCAGTATCATATCGCCGTAACGGCCAACATCGCCGCTAAAGGTAATATGGGTATCCTTGCCATCTTCGGTAATGGTGAGGTGCGTTACCGCGCTGCCCACTACGTGGCCGGCATCGCTAAAATAAAGTTTTACATCGGGGGTAATACTAAATTCCTCGTGGTACTCTACCGTTTTAAACTGACTAAGCGCCTGGGTAACGTTTTCTTCGGTATATAAGATCTCTAACAACGGCAATCCTTTTTTTGCCCGGTGCTTGTTGCTAAAGCTGGTATCCTGCTCCTGTATCTTGGCCGAATCGAGCAGTAATATTTTAGCCAGATCTAACGTTGGCGGGGTGCAATAAATAGGGCCGCTAAAACCCTCGGCCACCAAACGGGGTATCAGCCCGCAATGATCGATATGCGCGTGCGATAAAACCAGGTGGCTCACTTTTTTAGGGTTGAAGCCAAAATGCTCGTTCATATCTTCGGTATGCTCGCCCATGCCCTGGAACATACCGCAATCCAGCAAAATGCTGGTGCCGTTATTTAATTGTACTAAGTGCTTGCTGCCGGTTACGTGCCGGGCAGCGCCGTGAAAGGTTATATTCATATAATTGGTTTTAATAGTAAGCCATAAAATCCATTTTGCGCGCGGTTTTTAATGGCAAGTTAATATAGACCTTTTATTAACCTTTTTGTTTGTCCTAAATAGATTAAATTAATTGGCCGCTCATTAATATATGCTGTGCCGATGCTAAGCGTTCGTTTATAAACACTTCATCCTTAATGTAAATCATGTTGAACTCAAACCGTGTCAGCAACGGTTGCAGGGGGATCAATTGCTTATCCTGATAGTTATATTTAAATGGTTTAAAGCCATAACCCGTTAGCAATTGGTGTGTGGCCACATTACCATAACCATAGTACAAACCGGTGTTAGAAAATTCTATCACTATGGCCTTGCAACCATCGGCTGCAATTGTTTTGCCGGCCCCTAACAAGGCATTATGTTCATGCCCTTCAATATCCATTTTTATTAATACCGGCACGCGCCCGACTAATATATTATCTAATGTTTTAGCTTCAACGTTAATAATGCCCGGTTCATCATCGTACGATACCCGGTTGGTGGCATTATACCCGCTGGTAAATGGCAATATGCCTTCTGTATCGGATACGGCCACATTCCAGGCTTCAACCAGGGTACCTAAGCTGTTTAAGGTAATGTTTTTAACCAGGCCCTTAAAGGTATCGGGTGCTGCTTCAATACTAATTGTTTTTGCCCCTTTTTCGCCCGATGCTAATATGGTATAGGTCCCACCGTTCGCGCCAATATCTATAAACAGGTCGTTTGGCTTTAATACGTGCAATACAAAGGGCATGGCATCGGGTTCGGCTATGCCAAAATAGTAATTGCCGGTTAAAGCATGGAAACCATTAATGAGGATGAGCTTACTGTTAGGGGTAAAATTAAAAACAAAGGCCTTTCTAAAAACTTTGCTGATAACCTGCCATTTTGCAAACCGGTAAAAAAACCTGATTTTTTGATTTAAGGAATAATTACCCTTTAAAATGTGCTCGATAGTTGGTTGCATTATAGCAAATATAAAGTATTATGCCCCCGGCATAAACAAAGTGGTATGATTATCTTAACGAGGCGGAAAGCAGTAGATTAATGTTTAACAACCCATCCGCTATCGGCAATAAAAAAAAATAAAAAGTGTAAATAAATTTGCTAAACTAACATATTAGTTTTATGTTTATTTAATATTCTGAAATCCCTGTGCAATATGGGGATATTAAACTACTGATATTATGGAAATTAAAGAATTAACCCGCGCCGAAGAACAAATTATGCAGGTACTTTGGCAACTAAAAAAGGGTTTTGTAAAAGATGTAATTGATATTTTGCCGGAGCCAAAACCTGCCTACAATACCGTGTCTACCATTATCCGGATACTGGAAACAAAAGGATTTATAGATCATACGGCCTTTGGCAAAAGCCACCAATACCACCCCATTGTTAGCAGGGAACAGTACCAAAACTTTGCTACCGATAAGCTGCTTAACGGTTATTTTGATAATTCGGTAAAACGAATGTTCAGTTTCTTTGTACAAAAAGAAAAGATAGACCTGAAAGAGGCAGATGAAATTATGAAGCTAATTGAAAGACTTAAAGAGAATTAATAAAATATATGACCTGGTGGCATTATTTATTACTGGCCAATGTGTACCTCACATTGTTTTTTGTGTTTTACGCACTGTTTTTGCGTAGGGAAACCTTTTTTAACTTAAACAGGGTTTACCTGGTAAGCTCGGCAATACTGTCGTTCCTTATTCCTATTATCCAGTCGAGCTGGATAAAAAACCTGTTTATTACCCAAAGAGTAAAGGAAACAATTTACCATGTGGGGCCAGCCGTAATGAACAGCTTTACCGTAACTGCCAATGCCGCCACGCCGGGCCACCAGCTGACGATGGGGCAAATTTTATTAGCCATTTACGTAAGCGGTATACTGATACTAAGCGTTAAGTTTATTTATCAGCTGGCCGTGATTAATTATGTTATCAGCCAGCCAAAATCCGATACATCGTACTCGTTCTTTAACCGCATCAGGATAGAGGAACGCGATACCGATAACGATGCCATAACCGCGCACGAACAAGTACATGCACGCCAATGGCACTCGGTAGATGTGCTGCTGCTGGAAACCATTATGATCATCAATTGGTTTAACCCGGTGGTATACCTTTATCGTAACGCGGTAAAATATATCCACGAGTTTATAGCCGATAGGGATGCGCTGAAAGCCGGGCTTAACAAGGCCGATTATGCCATGCTGCTGCTTAGTCAAACCTTTATTACGCCGCCATATCATTTGGTAAACCCGTTTTTTAACAGCAGTTTGCTGAAGCAACGCATCCAAATGCTGCATAAAAATAAATCGCACCGGGCAATGCTTATTAAGTATGGCCTATCGGCACCTTTGTTTGCATTGATGCTGGTATTATCATCGGCCACGGTAAATAATAGTAAAACTTTACAGGCCATTAATACTACCGCGCAGGAGGTTTTTATCACCCCGGCAGCGCAAACCTTTAGCACCGGTACAATTACCGCGGCCGACCAGGCCGACCTTGACGAGGTGATTAAACAGCACGAACAAGCATCGGCCCAGGCGGCTTTAGCTCAGGCCAATATTCCCGGCGGCAAGTTAGATAACGCCATTTTTACAGGTATTGAACACAGTGCCGAATTTCCCGGTGGTATTGAAGGCTTTAGCGATTTCCTGTCGGGCAATATCCGTTACCCGGTTGAGGCCCGCAAAAAAAATATACAAGGCAAAGTATACTGCACTTTTATAGTTGAAAAAGATGGCAGCATTAGCGGCCTGAAAGTAGTACGCGGTATTGGCGGCGGTGCCGACGAGGAAGCCCTGCGTGTGTTATCGGCTATGCCTAAATGGGAACCCGGTACACAAAATGGTAATAAGGTTAGGCAGTTATATACCGTGCCTATCAACTTCGCGTTATCCGAAAAGCCGATAATTGATGCCGGCGAGGTTTATACTTCGGTTGAGCAATCGGCTGTTTTCCCGGGTGGTGTAGATGCGTTTACACGGTATCTGGGCAAAACTATCCGCTACCCGCAGGAAGCCCGCGAAAAAAAGGTACAGGGCAAAGTACTGGTAACCTTTGTGGTTGAAAAAGACGGATCGCTATCAGACGTACGCATTGTACACGATATTGGCGGCGGCCTTGGCGACGAAGCTTTAAGGGTGGTAAAACAATCGCCCAAGTGGTTGCCGGCTATGCAAAACGGTGTGCTAATCAGGCAGCAATATACTACGCCTATCAGTTTTTCGCTTACCGATGATATAGTTGCCGAGCCTGCCCGCAAGGATAATACAGGCATACCATCAAACGCCTACAACATTAGCCCAATAAATAACGACCGTGTGGCCGATACCAGCAGCATGGAGGCCCGCTTTGTATCGCATGTAAAAAATCAAGCATCAACACCAGCCGATAATAAGGTGGCTAATAATGCGGTTAGGGCAGGCATAAAACCACTTAATATATTAAAGGACAAGGCGGTTAAAAACATGTATGGCGACAAGGCCGCTAACGGTATTGTGTTAATGATAACCAAGGGCAAGCCGTTTTTTAAACAGGAAAGCCTGCTAACCGACCAATAATTATTGGCTTGTATTATTGGATAATTAATACTTACATTTAAGTATTAATCACCAATCATTATCATGAACCTTAAACTTGTATTCCAATTATCCCTCTTCGGGCTGATCATGGCTTTTGCCACGGTATCATTAATCCCTGAAAAAATTGAATTCTTTTTTTGGCTGGTCATTTTTGCATTCTGCGCGTACCTTATTGCAAAGGTCTGCACCGGCAAGTACTTTATGCACGGCTTTGTATTAAGCCTTTTTAACAGCGTATGGGTCACCGCCGGGCATTTGTTGTTTTTCACCAGCTATATGGCACATCACCCGGATATGGCAGCTATGACCTATAAGTGGGGCGCGCATCCGCGTTTGTATACGCTGCTGCTGGCCATACCATCGGGCATTGTTTTTGGCCTGATAATGGGTTTATTTGCCTTTGTGGCATCTAAAATGGTTAAGCCTGGGGTAGCCGCTTAGTTGCACTGATGTTTCCTGAAACCTATCCCCGGGATAATTAATCCCGGGGATGCCCATCTGTTCCATACGGGTTAAGGCCGGATATTGCCTGCTTTTTGTTAGATTTGAAGTCATAACAAAACACAAATGGTAACAGGCGTTGGTATAGATATGATAGAGGTTGACCGGGTAAAGGACAGCATGAAAAAGGAAAGCGGTTTCCGTGAATTAGTGTTTTCGGAGCATGAGGTGGCTTATTGCCAGCCCAAGGCTAACCGTTTTGAACATTACGCTGCCCGCTATGCCGCCAAGGAAGCTTTTTTTAAAGCCTTAGGTACCGGATGGCTGGATGGCACGGCCTTTAACGAGGTAGAAATAATTAATTTGCCTAATGGCAAACCACAGATCAACTTTTTGGGTTTAACAGCAACAACTATCAAGAAACTGAAATTGAAAAACATCCAGGTTTCGTTAACACATTTAAAAGCTATAGCATCGGCTGTGGTAATTATCGAAAAGTAAATGGCATTACCGCAAAGCGATCAAACTACTACCATGCAGGAACAAAAACTACAGGCCCTGCTTCAATACCTTTCCAAAAATTCGCCCTTTTACCAAGAGTTATTTGCGAAGCATCAAATAGATATTTCAACTATTAAAACATTGCAGGACCTAACCCTGCTGCCTACTACCGAAAAGGACGACCTGCAACAGCGCAATACTGATTTTTTATGCGTGCCGCCGGGAAAGATCATCGAATATACATCCACATCGGGCACCTTAGGCAGCCCGGTAACCATTCCGCTTACCGAGAACGACCTGCTGCGCCTGGCGCAAAACGAGTATAATTCGTTTATGTGCGCCGATGGATCGGCCACGGATATTTACCAGTTAATGCTGACATTGGACAGGCAGTTTATGGCCGGCATTGCCTATTATTCGGGCATCCGCAAAATAGGAGCGGGGATTATCAGGCTGGGGCCGGGTGTACCATCGCTGCAATGGGAAACGATTCAACGCCTGAGGCCTACGGCTATTGTAGCGGTGCCATCGTTCATATTAAAATTGATTGGCTTTGCCAAGGCTAACGGCATTGATATGAACAGCACTTCGGTTAAAAAAGCGATATGCATTGGCGAGAATATCCGCAATACCGATTTCTCGCTCAATATGCTGGGCAAAAAGATCACCGATGAATGGGATATCCAACTATTCAGCACTTACGCCTCTACCGAAATGCAAACAGCTTTTACCGAATGTACAGCAGGCAAAGGCGGCCATCATCAACCCGAACTGGTGATTGTAGAATTGCTGGATGAGAACGATCAGCCCGTGCCACCGCATACCCCCGGCGAGGTCACCATTACCACCTTAGGTGTAGAGGGTATGCCCTTGCTACGTTATAAAACCGGCGATATCTGTACGTATTTAGATGAACCCTGTACTTGCGGTCGTGCAAGTTTGCGCCTGTCGCCACTTATTGGCCGTAAAAAGCAGATGATCAAATTTAAGGGGACAACGCTTTACCCGCCGGCCTTGTTCGATTTATTGAACGAACGCGAGGAAATCCTGGATTTTGTGGTAGAGATCTACTCCAACGAGATAGGCCTCGACCAGGTGCAGCTGTACTTAGTCCCATCAGATACCAGCGAGGAATGTGACCACCAGATCCGGGCTTATTTGCAGGCAAGGCTAAGGGTTAGTCCGCATATTAAATATTTAACTGCCGAGGAAATTGTTAAGATCCAATTCCCGGAAGCGGGAAGGAAAGCGGTGAAGTTTATTGATAGGCGATCCTGAAAAAGGTTATTGATTAATAATTACGTACAATAGTTGTTGGTTAAACTTGGGAGTGGAATAAAAAAAGATACGTTTATAGTTTATCCGTTAGTTAACAGTTGAAAATTTTACCTTGAATTTTCCTTCCGTTATTGTTTTTGTTGCGGCTAAACTGTTGGAGGGTGCGTTGGTTGCCGTGAATTGAAACGTACCGCTGAGTGTGGTTGAAGTTATTTCGGTAATGGTGACCGTTCCGCTACGTCCGTAATAAACGCTACCATCGCCATAATCGGTATAATACTCCATGAAAACATTATTTTTAAATGTAGGATCTTGTTGTGTGGGATATGTACCGAGTTGACTACTAAAAATATCTATAGTGAAAGCCCCGTTTTGGTTGTTTAACGGGCCGAAGAGATAAATGACGTTTTCGTCTTTGTGTAAAACCGCGTATGGGGTACTGGCAACCGACTGGGCAACGCCGTCAACTTTGAAAGTCATGTAATAACTAACGGCCTCAACACCACCATCCGACGAACCCTTTTTACAAGAATTAAACAAAAGCGCAATTAAGCAAAAGGATAGTAGCGTTAGATGTTTTTTCATGATACGATTTGGGTAATTGTTAAAGGTAAAACTTTTTTAGTTATTTGTGGTTAGCATGTGATGTTAGGGCTATTATTAAGAATGCCATTACACTATTATTTTCCTATTTTAGCAACCCGTTAATCATCTATAAAAAAACTAATTTTTGCCCATGGTACTTATTGGACAAAGTGCGCTTTCTCTAACTGATTTTGCCGAAATTATATTCAACAACCAGGATGTAGCCATAGATAAGGCCGCGCTGGATAAGGTAGATATCAACTATAACTTCCTCAAAAAATTCTCATCCAATAAGCTCATCTACGGTATTAATACCGGCTTTGGGCCGATGGCGCAATACAAGGTAAGCGAGGAAAACATACTGCAACTGCAATATAACCTCATCCGCAGTCACTCATCTGGCAGCGGCAATTTAATGGCGGCCCAATTAGTAAAGGCATTGATGATAGCCCGGTTAAACAGCTTTATGCAAGCCTATTCGGGTGTGCATACCGATGTGATTGAACTGCTGAAGCAATTAATTAACAACAATATAGCCCCTTGTGTTTTTGAACACGGCGGCGTAGGTGCCAGCGGCGATTTGGTGCAACTGGCCCATTTAGGCCTGGTGCTGATTGGCGAGGGCGAAGTGATTTTCGAAGATGCCATTCATCCTACGATGGAGATTTTCAACCGATTTAATATTAAGCCGTTAAGCATCCATATCCGCGAGGGTTTGGCTATTATCAACGGCACTTCGGCTATGACGGGGATTGGGATGGTGAATATTATCCGTGCCCGTAAATTATTAAGCTGGTCGGTAATGTTATCAGCCATGATCAACGAGGTAGTGCAGGCTTTTGACGACCATTACTCGTTCGAACTGAACATCGTAAAGCATCACAAAGGCCAAAACAAAATTGCCGCTATGATGCGTGAGGTGTTGAAAGACAGTAAAATGATCCGCGACCGCTCCGAACATTTATATAACCCCGATAACCTTGACCAGGAAGTATTTGAAGATAAGGTACAGGAATACTATTCCCTGCGCTGTGTAACCCAGGTTTTAGGGCCGATATATGATACCATTGGCTATGCCGAAGAGGTATTAGTGAACGAATTAAACTCGGTAAACGATAACCCGGTGATTGACCACGAGAATCAAAATATTTTTCACGGCGGCAACTTCCACGGCGATTATGTATCGCTGGAAATGGATAAGCTGAAAACGGCTATCACTAAGCTATCGATGTTGTCTGAACGCCAATTGAACTACCTGCTGAATAGCAAGCTAAACCAAAAATTCCCTCCGTTTGTAAACCTGGGTGTTTTGGGCTTTAACTTTGGGATGCAGGGGATGCAGTTCACCGCTACATCAACCGTGGCCGAAAACCAAACCCTGTCGTTCCCCATGTATGTGCATAGCATCCCTAATAATAACGATAACCAGGATATTGTGAGCATGGGCACCAACGCCGCACTGATCACCAAAAAGGTGATCGATAACTCGTTCGAGGTATTAAGCATCCAGTTGATGACTGTTTTGCAGGCGATAGATTATTTAAACTGCCAGGAAAAACTATCATCGGCATCGCACAATGTATATGTTGCCGTTCGGGCTATCTTCCCTAAATTTGTGGAGGACCTGCCTAAATACAAAGAATTGAAAAAGGTAAAAGAATACCTGGAAAATACAGCAATGGTTATCCCGTTTTAACACCATGAAGTGCGCATTAATCACCGGCGGATCAAGGGGCATAGGCCGCGCTATTTGTATAAAAATGGCGGCCATGGGTTACTATGTGCTGATTAATTATAAAAGCAATATCACCGAAGCCGAGAAAACCCTGTCGCTCATCCGCGAAAGCGGTGGCAATGGCGAATTGCTACCATTTGATGTGGCCGATAAAGATAATATTGGATACGTACTTGGCAACTGGATAACCGCTAACGAAGATTATCATATCGACGTATTGGTGAACAACGCCGGTATCCGCGATGATAGCCTGATGGCCTGGATGGCAGAGGAGCAATGGGAAAACGTGATTAAAACCAATTTGGATAGTTTCTTCTACGTTACCCGGTTGGTGCTAAACACCATGCTGCAGCGCAAATATGGCCGCATTATTAACGTGGTATCCCTTTCGGGTTTAAAAGGTTTGGCGGGGCAGGCTAATTACTCGGCCGCTAAATCGGGCGTGATTGGCGCTACCAAAGCCCTGGCGCAGGAAGTTGGCCGGCAAGGCATCACCGTAAATGCTTTAGCCCCAGGTTTTATTAAAACCGATATGACCGAAGGGTTGGATGAGAAAGAACTGCGCGGCCTGATCCCCACTAAACGTTTTGGTACCCCCGAAGAGGTGGCCTTTGCCGCTGGTTTTTTAGCCGCGCCCGAGGCCGGTTACATCACCGGGCAGGTACTTTCTGTTAATGGTGGTTTATATTCCTGAGACTAATCATGGCAAACACGTATCATCAAGTATATCTGCAGGTAATTTTTGCAGTTAAATATCGGGAAGCCAAACTGCAAAAAGCATGGAGATCGGATGTTTTTGGTGTAATAGGTAATTTGATCAATGAAACCAATTGCAAAACAATTATTGTAAATGGGGTTGAAGATCATGTTCATTGTTTAATAGGTTTACGACCGGTTGTTTCAATTTCGGAGTTAATGAAGATTGTAAAATCGAAGTCTTCAAAATATATTAACGATAATGCCTTAACCCCCGGACGTTTTGAATGGCAAGAAGGGTATGGTGTGTTTTCCTATGGAAAATCGCAACTCGATAAGGTTTATAATTATATTAAAGATCAGGAAACGCACCATAAAACTCAAACTTTTAGAGAAGAGTATCTGGCGTTTTTACAAAGATTTGAAATTGATTATGACGAGCAATATATCTTTCATGATCTAATATAATAAATATGGGTCGTGCCTACGGCACTTTACATACGGTGTCATCATTCAACGGATTAAAATCCGTTGCTAAAAAATCGGGCGAGCCAATGGCTCTAAAGATCAAATCAACAATGCGTTGATTGATGTTAAAATTTAAGAAAGCGTAAGGCTTTACAGAGCCATAGCCTCGATAAATTTTGCAGCAACGGATTTTAGTCGCTACAAAATCGGGCGAGCCAATGGCTCTAAAGATTACCAATGCGTTGATGGATGTTAAAATTTAAGGAAGCGTAAAGTTAGAGAGGCGTAGCCTCGACAAATATTGTAGCAACGGATTTTAATCCGTTGTATTAAAACAAACATGGAAAAGAGCCGTAGGCTCGGCAGATATAATACAGCTATGCAATTAGCCCCGCAAAATATCTTAGAACTGATACCGCAGGCACCGCCTTTTGTAATGGTGGGGCAACTCACCTATTCGGACGAGTTGACGACCCGCAGCACCTTTACCATTATGGCAGATAATTGCATGGTGGACAATGGCGTATTTACCGAGGGTGGCCTGATGGAAAACATTGCGCAAACGGCGGCAGCACGTGTAGGCTATTTAGCTAAGCCGGATAACAAGCCTATTGCTGGTGGCTATATTGGTGCGGTGAAGGACTTTGAGGTATTCTTTTTGCCACAGGCTGGTCAGGATTTGGTGACTGAGATAACTATCGAAAACCAGATCTTTAATGTAAGCGTTATAATGGGGCGTGTGTGGTGTAACGATGAACTGGCCGCGCGCTGCGAAATGAAAGTATTTTTAAATGCAGACGAATAGGAGCGAGAGAGATGATAGTGAACAACCCCGGTAGTATCCCCGAAGTTTTTATTGTTGCCGATAATATCCTGTCGCCCATTGGCCGTACGACGGCAGAAAATATTGAATCGTTAAAGCAGGGCATCACTGGGGTAAAACACCATACTAATATAGATATTACGCCCAACCCTATCGCTGCAGCATTATTTGAGACTGATTTTATTGATATAGATAAAAACTATACGAAATTCGAAAATTTATTGATTTCATCGATAAAAGACGTATTAAATATATCGGGAACGGGTTACCTAAACGAAAAAACAGTATTAATCATTTCTTCCACAAAAGGCAATATCAGTCTGCTGGAAACTGAACAGCATACCGATGCTTTAAATACCCGCATGGCCTTGCATACTTCGGCACAATTAATAGCCGATTATTTTGGATTTGTGAACCAGCCCATTGTGATATCTAACGCCTGTATATCGGGTGTAATGGCCATACTAACCGGTATGCGGTTGATCCAATCGGGCCGGTATGAAAACGCGGTTGTGGCCGGTGCCGATGTGGTATCTAAATTTGTGCTATCGGGCTTTCAATCATTCCATGCGTTAAGCAGTACGGTTTGCAAACCCTTTGATAAAGACCGCACCGGCCTGAACTTAGGCGAGGGCGCGGCTACCGTAGTGCTATCGGCCAACAAAAAAAACGACAATGATGTTAAGGTACACAGCGGGGCGATCAGCAACGATGCCAACCATATCTCGGGCCCATCGCGCACGGGCGAGGAATTGGGCTTTGCCATTAAAAAGGCTTTGTTGGATGCCGGCATTACCGCGCAGGATGTAGGCTATGTATCCGCCCACGGAACAGCAACCAACTATAACGACGAAATGGAAGCCAACGCTATTCACCACGCCGGCTTGCAGGATGTTTTGGTGAATAGCCTGAAAGGTTATTACGGCCATACCTTAGGCGCGGCTGGGTTGATAGAATCTATCATAACCATACATGCTATTAAGGATGGTGTTATTTTCCCGAGTTTAGGGTTTGAGGGAAATGGTGTAAGCAAGCCGATAAATGTTTGTACAAGTTTGACCGAAAAACCCGTTAAACACGCGCTAAAAACAGCGTCGGGTTTTGGGGGCTGCAACGCGGCGATGATATTTAGTAAATAAACCATGGCAGCCGAAAAATATATCACCAGCACTTGCAGCATTAATAATAACCGGGTTTGCCACAATGGTGAAGCGGTTTTTGCAAGTGAGACTACGGCTTTGGACGAATTTCTGACAGCTATTTACCAACATTTGCAACCAGGCTATGCCAAGTTTTACAAAATGGATAACCTGAGCAAATTGGGCTGGCTGGCTACCGAGGTTTTGCTGAAAAGTTTTGACAAAAACTATTACCAGCCCGAACAGGTAGGTACGGTTTTGGCCAATGCCAACAGCAGCCTGGATATGGATCTGAAATACTACGATAGTATAAAGGATGTGCCCAGTCCGTCGCTGTTTGTTTATACGCTGCCCAATATTGTTGCGGGAGAAATTTGCATCCGTAATGGATTTAAGGGGGAAAATGCTTTTTTTGTACAGTCAAAATTTGATGCCACGTTTATCAAGCAGCAGGTTGATTTTTTGCTGGATAAAAACATCCTGCAAGCCTGTATTTGCGGCTGGGTGGATGTGTTAGGGCAGGATTACCAGGCTAAGTTATTTTTAATAGAGAAAGTTAAAAAGGAAAACGCCGTGGAGTTTTCGGTGGAGAATATAAATGTTTAAGCAAAGTTTTAGAACCCTCTCCTTCGGGGAGGGCAGGGAGAGGTCATGAACACACCCGTTTACATAGCAGGCTTAGGAGTGATATCCGCCATTGGCAACAATGTGCAGGAGCATCTCAACGCGTTTAAAAACGAAGCGGCGGGCATGGGCGATATCACCCATTTTGAATCGGTACACCGTGGCGTTTTGCCCGTAGCCGAAGTGAAGATGACCAACCATGAGTTGGCCGAAAAAGCCGGCATGCTCCTGGATGCAAGTCGCACCACTTTGTTGAGTTTATTGGCTGCCCGCGAGGCTTTGACTGATGCGGAGATCCCAAATCTTTCGTCCTTGCGCACGGGCTTTGTATCAGCCAATACCGTAGGCGGTATGGACCGCAGCGAAGATTTTTTTACCCGGTTTTTAAAGGATAACAGTAAAGGGAAATTGCGCAATGTATACGACCACGAGTGCGGCAGCATAACCGAAGCGGTGGCTAATGAGTTAGGCATTACCGATTTTATGACCACCCTTAGCACGGCCTGTTCCTCATCGGCGAATGCGGTATTTTACGGCGCGAGATTGATCCGTAACGGCTTGCTGGATGTGGTAATAGCCGGTGGTGCGGATGCGCTGACCAAGTTTACGCTGAATGGCTTTAATACGCTGATGATACTGGATAAGGAATTTTGTAAACCCTTTGACCAAAACCGCGAGGGGCTTAATTTAGGCGAGGGCGCGGGTTATGTGGTGCTGGTATCAGACCGGGTGGCTAAAACCTTAAATAAGCAAGCCTATTGCCGGCTAAGCGGCTATAACAATAGTAACGATGCCTACCATCAAACGGCCTCATCGCCTGATGGTACCGGATCGTACATGGCTATGCGGGGTGCTTTAAACAAGGCCGGATTACAGCCGGAGGATATCGATTATATTAACGTGCATGGCACCGGCACACCCAATAACGACAGCGCGGAGGGTACAGCCATCAGGCGCTTGTTCGATCCGCATTATCCGGCCATGAGTTCTACCAAATCATTCACAGGGCATACCCTGGGGGCCAGCGGTGGTATCGAGGCGGTGTTTTCGGCATTGGCAGTTAAGCATGGTATTATCTATCCTAACCTGCGTTTTGAAACACAAATGGAGGAACTGCCCGTTGCGCCCGAAACGCATTTTAGGGAAGGCCAACAAACAGATCATGTTATGTCCAACTCCTTTGGCTTTGGCGGTAATTGCACCTCGTTAATATTTTCGAAAATATGATGAAGGCCTATATCCGTTCGGCAGCCAGTATATCCGCCCAAAATACTTTTGGTGGCCAGGACTTTTTAACCGATGTGGTAGCATATCAAACTACCCGCCTGGGTACTATTGAACCAGATTATAAAACCTATATCGACCCCAAGTTGATCCGCCGCATGAGCCATGTGATTAAGATGGGGGTAGCCGCCGCGATGGAGTGCTTAAAGCAAGCCGGAGTTGATCAGCCCGATGCCATTATCACCGGTACGGCATTTGGCATTATGGAGGACACGGTAACCTTCCTCACCCGCATTATCGAAATGCAGGAAGAGATGCTGCCGCCTACGGCCTTTATCCAATCAACCCATAATACGGTTGCCGCGCAGATAGCCTTAATGCTGAAATGCCATAATTACAACAATACCTTTGTACATAAAGGCGTATCGTTTGAGAGTGCCCTGCTGGATGCCCTGATGCTGTTGAACGAGGGTGAAGCCAGCAATGTTTTGGTAGGCGGTATTGACGAAATGATTGATACCAGTTTTACCGTATTAACCCGTTTGGGATTGTATAAAAGATGGCCGGTATCAAACCTGGCGCTCTATCAGGAAAAATCAAAAGGGACTATAGGTGGCGAGGGCGCGGCATTTTTTGTGCTGAGCGATACACTATCTGCCGGTAACTTAGCCGAATTGAGCGGGTTGAGATCCTTTTACAACCCCGATACCACGCTGGATGTAAGCGATACCATCACGGCTTTTTTAAAGGAACACAATTTGGCTGTGGCCGATATCGATTTGCTGATCACCGGGAAAAACGGGGACATTAATAATGATGCACCTTACGATCAATTGAAAGTGGAACTATTCAGCCAAACCACCTGCGCTAACTATAAGCACCTGTGCGGCGAGTATCCTACATCATCATCATTCGCGCTTTGGCTGGCGGCTAATATCATCCATCGCCAAACAGTGCCTGCCGTTTTGTTGGAGCAGGTGGCCGATGTAAAATCCCTTAAAAAAGTGCTGATCTATAATCGCTATCAAAATAAATACCATTCGCTGATGCTGGTTTCGGCATGTTAAATTGTGTATCATGCTGAAAGATCATTTTTACGATATCACATCCACTACACACCAGGATAACACGATAACAGTTAGCCTCCAATTAAATATTGGTCACGGGATCTTCGGCGGGCATTTTCCCGGTCAGCCAGTGGTGCCCGGGGCTTGTATGCTACAAATGGTTAAAGAGGTTTTAAGCGAAACGCTTGGCATAGCATACCAATTAAAAAAAGCCGGTCACCTCAAATTCATCGCCCCGGTTGATCCCCGCATGGTGTACGAACTGGAATTAAAACTCACTTACAAAAACGTTGATAGCGGCTTAATGCTTACCGCCGTTTTGTATGCTAATGGCGTAATTTGTTTTAAAATGCAGGGCCTTTTTGTGGTTGCGTAGCCACCAAACGTTATTTATAAATAATAGGGGCTTATGCCACTTTAGCGGACTTAATTCACCAGTAATTTATACCCCTTGCCGTGTACGTTAATAATCTCCACGGTAACGTCGTCCTTTAGGTATTTGCGGATCTTGCTCAGGAAAACATCCATACTGCGGCCGTTAAAGTAGTTATCATCGTGCCATATATTCAGCAATGCTTCCTCGCGGGTTAATACCTCGTTTTTGCGCAGGCACAGCAGGCGCAGCAATTCGGCCTCTTTGGTAGATAGCTTTTGCTGGTTGGTGCCAATGGTGATCATTTGAGCCTTAAAATCAAAAGTATACTGGCCAATAGTAAAGTGAGTTTGTTTATCCTCTTCCTTTTTATCGCTGCTGCCCATGCGCTTTAACAGGGCATTAATACGCAGCAATAATTCCTCAATGCGGAATGGCTTAGTGATGTAGTCATCGCCACCCAGGTTAAAGGCCATGGTTTTATCCTCTATCATGCCCTTGGCCGTAGCAAAAATAATAGGTACATCGGCATTCATCTTCCTAATCTCCTTGCCCAGTGTAAAGCCGTCCTTTTTGGGCATCATTACATCCAGTATCAGCAAATCGTAGCTTTGCTTGGTAAACTCGCGCAGGCCTTCGTCGCCATCCTTACACAAAACAACATCAAATTTACCTTTCAGCTGCAGGTAATCCTGCAATAACATCCCAAGGTTAGGGTCGTCTTCAACCAGTAATATTTTTTTCATGTTTTGTGGGTTATACAACCGGGAATTTTAATTCAAATTCCGAGCCTTTATCTTTTTCGCTGCGTACGCTAATGGTGCCGTCCAGTCGCTTTACTATGGTATTTACATAACTTAAGCCCAGTCCAAAGCCCTTAACATCGTGCAGGTTGCCGGTAGGTATGCGGTAAAATTGTTCAAATATACGGGCCTGTTCCTCGCGGGTCATGCCTATACCCTTATCGGCAATGGTTATGACCAGGTTATTCTTAACCGTAAGGGTGCTAATGGTAATATCCGGCGTGCCGTTACTGTACTTAATGGCATTATCAACCAGGTTGTAAAGTACGTTACTAAAATGCAACTCGTCGGCATTAATGGTAGAATATTGGGCATCTAAATGCAGCGTAGTTTGCGCGCCGTATTTTTGCAACTTCAGCGACATGCTATCAACCACGGCGGTAATGGTATCATTTACCTCAATAGGTTTAATATCCAACCTAAAGTCGTCCTTTTCTATACGGGCAATATTTAGCACCCGTTCAATATGGCTGCCCAGGCGGGCGTTTTCTTCGTAAATAATATTGGCCAGGCGGGCTATGCGGCTTCTGTCGGCAACAACCTCGTCATCCTTTAAAGCCTCGCTGGCAATCATAATGGTTGATACCGGGGTTTTAAACTCGTGGGTCATGTTGTTAATGAAATCGGTTTTCATTTCCGAGATCTTCTTTTGCCTTAAGATAGAGAAGATGGTATAGCTAAAGCAAAAGATCAGTACCAGCAGTAAAACGCCCGATGTACCCATGCTGAAAGTCATGTTGCTTAATATCAGTGATGTTTTGTTAGGGAATACCAGGCGCAGCAACCCCGGATCGTTAATTACATCCTTTGCAAAAATTGATGTTTGATAAGGCTTATTGGCTACCGTAAACACCGGGCGCTCGCCCGTTACATCGTTGGCTTTGGAGAATATCAGCGAATCGTTATTGGCTGTGCTTACCTCGTAGCTAAAGGGCAGGTAAATGCCTTTGTTCCGCAATTCAAAACGTAATAATGAATCGATGAGTAAAGGATCGAGGCGGTTTTTAAGCGGCTCCTTCATTTTTTGATACTCGTCAGATATATCATCAAATACAGCCTTATTACTGGCCGTGCGCAACAGTTCCATCGAGTCCTGCTCCAGTAGTTTATTAACCGCGTGTAATTGCCTTAGCTTTTGCCTGCGCTCTTTCTCGGCTTTCCACATGGGGTTTTCCTGTACCTTGCTCAATACCTGTAAGCCAAACTGAGGGTCTAAATAGTTGTAATGTAATGTGTCATACTGGTGCAGCTTTTCCGGGCTGATAAACGAGGCCGGGTTTTTAACTACTTCGTTAATACGGCGCTGGTGCATAATGCCGTTTTCGTCGGTATAAGCCTCAAAGCGGATCCGCAGGGTAACCGAACCCAGGCTCGATTCGGCCAGGTCATCAGACAGCAACTGTTGCATACGCTTCAGGCTATCGCGGATAATTACCTTGCGGTTAACATAATGGTGTATTTTATTGGGTTCGCCATCCTTGCTGTAATCAATGCCGGTATCTATATTATCGGCCCGGTTTTGCGAATCGATATACCTGGCTTTCTTTTTATAAAAATTATTGGCTTCCTCTTTAGCTACCTTATCTATTACATTTTTAAGGGCATCGCCCACCAGGCCATCAAACAGCTTGGTTTGCATATCGTAGGTTTGCGTCAGGAAATATAATTGCATGGCCATAACGCCCAGTAAGGCGCTGCCCATTAACCCGATAATTAAACCTATGCTCTTCTTTTTCATTTTATAGCACAACAAAAATAATTTTAATTAAGGCTTCCGTGCCTTAATTAACACTTTTTAACAATTGCTGTATATTGATTTAACATATTGGTTTTTAAATGTTTATTATATTTGCCACTGTACCTAAATTAAAACATCATGAAAAGCTTAATAAAACGCCCCGGTTTCGAAGCTATATTTTATATGGGCATAACATTGCTGGTTATTTTACCGGCTATGGTTTTTGCACAGCAGAGTAATACTTTGTTTACTGCACCCAGCACTAAGCAAATGGCTTTAATAGATGTAATGGTTAAACATGTGCCTAAATATGATATTAACGGTAATGTTTTAAACAACCCGATGCTAAAATGGCCCGGAAGCGATAGCCTGAGAAATTTTAAATATTATTTATATAACAACCCCGCCGGCAATAATAACGGGCCGCTGGTTGAACCGCATAACCATGTCACTTATTCAAAGATTGACCACATGGCTATTCTGCATCCGGATATGAGCCAATACCGGATGCCCATTTTTGGCGGCCGGGAAGACGCGGGTGAACAGTTGAGTGTTGATTTAAATGCGATAAGCAAGGATGGGGTGGGTACATCATCGCTTTTCCGTGTATCGGCAGCAATGCCGGATATGGAAAAGAAACTGATAGGCGAAGCTATATCGGGCTTGGTGATTTTTAACCTGGCCATCACCCCCGAGTTTTCGACCGCTAAAACGCAGGTGGCATTTACCCTGCCTGCCGCAACCGATGCCGATATTAGCTTTACCAATAACGATGGCCAACCAATATGGAGCGAAAAAAGCACCGGTGTCAAATTTAATAAAACATTTATGCTGCCGTTTAGCGGCGTTTATTACCTGGTGGTAAAGCAAGGCGGTAAAGCGGCGGTAAGGCAAGTGGTGAAGCGGTAGACTCACCCGCCCGACGCTTCACTGGGGCGCCCTCTCTTCGCCTGCGGCGGAAAGAGGGCTACAAGGTAACCGAAACACCTCCTGCCCTCTTTCCGCGCAGCGAAGAGAGGGCCGACGAGCGAAGCAACGTCGGGGTGAGTTAAAAGGTAGCAGAGTCCCCATACCAAAAAAGCACGCTTGTTTTTGCAAGCGTGCTTTTCTGTTTATTTCTAAAGCCCTCCCCCTCGGGGAGGGTTGGGAGGGGTCTGGCGTATTAAAACGGCAGATCGTCATCATCCGGTGCCGAGCTGATGTCGACCGGTGGTGCGTATTCTGGTGTGCTGGCAGCGCCGCCTCCGCTTAATACGTTCAGTTTCCATAATTGCAGTGTGTTGAAATAAACCACTTTACCGGTTTTGTCGGTCCATTTGCGGCCTTTCAAATTAAAGAAAACTTCCACATCATCGCCAACCTTAACAGCGTCAATCAGGCTGGTACGGTCCTGTATGGCTTCAAATTTTAGGTATTCAGGATATTGCGGATTTTCAATATATTCTATGATCAGTTCTCTCTTTTTCAGCGAATCGGTAACCTGTTGTGTGGCCGATACTTCGTAAACTTTGCCTTTTATCTCCATTGTGCTTATAATTAAAATGTAAAGTTAATAGATACGATGTAAAAAACACCTGTATATTATGTGTATTTTTGCAGATTGATATGCAAGTTTTCCACACCGAAAGTAAAATAGTAATAACCTGTAACAAAAGGCTGTCCAGTTATCTTGAACAAGAGGTAACCGAATTAGGCTTTACACCTACCCGCGTTTTCCAAACCGGGGTCGAATTACAGGGAACCGTAAACGATACCATTGCGCTAAATTTAAACTTGCGCACAGGCAGCCAGGTATTGTATTTGTTAAAAAGTTTCCATGCGGCAACGCCTAAGGAACTGTATGAGCAACTGATAGAAATTGCCTGGGAAGATCTGATAGATTTTACCGGTTACTTTTCGGTAACATCAAATGTGAATAACGAACACATACTTACCCCGCTGTTTGCCAACGTAAAGGTAAAAGATGCCATTGCCGACAGGATAAAAGGTAAAAAGGACTTGCGCCCAAACTCGGGCCCCGAGCTGAATAAAACCGTGATCCACCTGTACTGGCAGGATGATAAGGCCGATATATTTTTAGATACCAGCGGCGAAACCCTGGCTAAGCACAGCTACCGCAAAATACCGGGCAAAGCCCCCATGCTGGAAGCGCTGGCTACATCAACCATTATGGCTACCAAATGGGATATGAAAAGCACCTTTATTAACCCGATGTGCGGTTCGGGTACTTTGGCTATAGAGGCGGCTTTGCTGGCTACCGATAAACACCCGGGATTATTCCGCATGAATTATGGTTTTATGCATGCCATGGGTTATGATGAGAATGTGTTTTTTGTAGAGCGCCGTAAATTAAAGGACCGCGCCAAAAAAGAAACAGGCTTTAAAATCATCGCTACCGATATATCCGACGATGCCATTGATATTGCTAAAAAGAACGCAAATACAGCCGGTGTAGAACATTTAATTGATTTTGCTGTTTGTGATTTTGCGGACACGGAAGTGCCAGAGCAGCCCGGCGTAATTATGTTTAACCCCGAGTATGGCGAACGCTTAGGCGTACACACCAAGCTGGAGATAACTTATAAACGCATTGGCGACTATTTAAAGCAGGAATGTAAAGGCTACCGAGGCTATGTTTTTACCGGTAATGCCGACCTGGCTAAAAAAATAGGCTTACGCCCCGCCCGCCGAATTGAGTTTTACAATGGTAAGCTGGATTGCCGCCTGTTTGAGTACGAATTGTACGATGGCAGCAAACGCGAGCCGAAACCGGAAGAGTAGAAATGAAAAAATTAATGATGATGCTGATGGCCGTTTTGTGCTTCGGCTATGCAATGGCCCAAGACGAGATGGACTTTCCATACCAGGGTGGCAAACAGGTAATGGCCGATTATTTTAAAACCAATATCGCCGTTACCGAATTGATAAAACTACGTGCCGCCAGTGGGCTGGTAGTAATGAAGTTTACAGCCGACGATAAAGGCGGTATTATTAAAATGGTAGTTTATTATGCCGATGATGCCAGCCTTACCGAGCCGGTAATTAAAGCCTTGAGAGGCACCAATGGCAAATGGATAGTGCCCGATAAACAAAAATCGTACGATTTCCTGATCCCATTTTCTATCAATATTGACGCGCCTAACGCGAAGGCATCAAAAGCGATGCTGCAATTTTACAATAGCCGTGTACCCATTATTGCTACCGACCAGATCCCACTGAACACGGTTTCGCTTTTACCAACCGTACAGGTGAAGTATACTTATACACCACCGCCACCGTTAACTACGGCCAAAAAGGCCGGGAATTAAGTATTCGCTTAAAAACGCATAACCGCTCTGGTAGTATTTGCCCATATCATTCCGGCATAATCCATATCTTGGATGTGGTGTGTTTTGTTTTCCAAAAACAGGATAAGGGTAAAATTATTCCAAAAAACAATTATTTTTTTTTAATTTACAAAAAACCATACGGTATCTTAATCCGTATATGGATGTTATAAGCTTAATTTATGAAAGAATTGCTGGAGAGTAAAATTAGAACTGTAGCTATTAATATCCGGAAGATCAGAGAGTCGAAAGATTATACCCAGGATTATTTGGCGGTTAAACTGGCTATATCGCAAAATGCGTATAGCAAAATTGAATTAGGTTATACCAAAATAACGGTGGAAAGGCTTTTCCAAATTGCACAAATACTGGAAGTAAACCCGGTAGACCTGATCAATTTCAATGATGAAAAACTCCTACAGTTAGTTAACGCTTAATAAGGCCCTGCATCTGCCTGCTATTTCCTTGTGGACTTTGTGGTTAAAAACTCCCCCGGTTTTATAAATACTATAAAGCCTTTGTTGGCAATTAGTAAAAAAACTTTGTACCCTTTTTGTTAGCCAATCTGCAATTTCTTTGTGTTCTTTGTGGTTAAATAACAAACCATGAATCCCGAATACATCATCCAGCAAACCCAAAAATTCGTACAGCAAACCCTGCAAAACGCCGAGGGCGGGCACGATTGGTGGCACATCTACCGGGTATGGACCAACGCCAAACGCATAGCCCAAACCGAAAAAGCCGATTTGTTTACGGTTGAGCTGGCAGCCCTGCTGCATGATATTGCCGATAGTAAATTTCATGGCGGCGACGAGGAAATTGGCCCACGCACGGCTACGGCCTATTTAAAAAGCATTGGTGTTGATGATGGGGTGATTGAACACGTAGGGCAAATCATCAGGCATATGTCTTTTAAATCGGGCTTTGATAAAAACGCCTTTTACTCTATCGAAATGGGCATTGTTCAGGATGCCGATCGTCTGGATGCTATTGGCGCCATTGGCATTGCCCGCGCTTTTACTTACGGCGGTTTTAAAGGCCGCGAGATCTATAATCCCGAAATCCCTTATAATCCTAATATGACCAAGGAGGAATACAAAAATACAGTAGCACCCTCCATCAATCATTTTTACGAGAAATTGTTGTTACTAAAGGATAAAATGAATACCGCTACCGGCAAGCAACTGGCACAGCAAAGGCACAATTTTATGCTGGCCTACCTGGATCAATTTTATATGGAAGTAAAATAAATTTAGACTTGTCTAAAAAAATAATTAGATTTGCTTAAACATTTGGCAAGCCATATGGTTATTTTAGACAATATGAAAAAAACACTACTCTTAGCTACTTTATTAATAAGCGCATATCATCTGGCCAATGCCCAGGATACGGTGAAACAAAAGCGCTTTAGCCTGCACTTTCAGCAAACCATCATTACCCAAAGTAAACCGGCATTCAGTGCCAAATACAGCGGCGATAACAGTTTGCTTACTAACGATGAAACACAAACATCGCTTACTACTACCTTTTACGGTGGTGCCAGGTTATGGAAAGGCGCGCAGGTTTTCTTCAACCCCGAAATGTCGGGCGGGGCAGGGCTAAGCAAAACGTTGGGCGTAGCCGGTTTCCCCAATGGCGAAACCTTTCGTGTGGGTGGCGACGCGCCTAAAATATATATAGCCCGCCTGTACTATACCCAAAACTTTGAGTGGGGCAAGGATAAGGATGTGGTGGCAGATGAAGCCAACCAAATTGGCGGTACGCTAAGCCAGCGCCATTTCAGCTTTACTATTGGCAAGTTTGGCATGGCCGATTATTTTGATGGAAATAGCTTCAGTCACGATCCGCGTACCCAGTTTATGAACTGGTCGCTGATGAGCAACGGTGCCTGGGATTATCCCGCCAATACCCGCGGCTATGTAATGGGCCTGTATAGCGAGTTTGCCCAACCCAGCTGGACCCTGCGCTTTGCCTACACCATGATAACCACCGAAGCTAACGGCGCTACCTGGGACAGTAAAATTGGGAAAGCCAACTCGCAAACGCTGGAGTTTGAAAAGCGCTATGCCCTGGGCGGGCAAAAGGGCGCGTTCCGTGTTTTAGGTTTTAATAATAACGGCAAAATGGGCAGCTACACCGATGCGCTGAAACGCAAACCTATAAACCCCGAAGTTGATACCCTGCTTACCTACGGCCACCGCAAATTTGGTTTTGGTATTAACGCCGAGCAAAATGTGAGTAAGGATTTGGGCGTATTTGCCAAACTAAGTTATAACGATGGTAAAACACAAACATGGTTTTTTACCGAGATAGACCGATCGTTTAGTATGGGTGCCGTGCTAAAAGGCACGTCGTGGAAACGCGCTGACGACGAGTTAGGCCTGGCCTTTGTAGCTAACGGCATCAGCAAGCCCCACCGCGACTATTTGGCAGCCGGCGGTTACGGTTTTATTATAGGCGATGGCAAACTAAACTACGGCACCGAAATGGTAGCCGAAGCCTATTACAAAATAAACGCGCTGCAAAACAAGCTGGCGCTAAGCCCCGGTTACCAGTTTATTGTAAACCCGGCCTATAATAAAGATCGCGGCCCGGTAAGCGTATTCTCGGTAAGGATGCACGTGGAGTTTTAGGCCTTTTATTCTACAAAACTTGTCGCCACCAACAATTTTTCAAATACTTTAAAATGTTATCAAATCCCAATCGTCTATGCTATCAACAACGATAGCATAGATGAATAACATATTAAATAAAAAGATAGCCATTGTAGGCGGCGGCCCGGGTGGGTTAACCCTGGCGCGCTTACTGCAGCTGCAGGGTGTTGATGTAAGGGTTTACGAGCGCGATGCCAACAAGGATGCCCGTATGCAGGGCGCTACGCTTGATCTGCACGACGAATCGGGCTTGAAGGCGCTGCGGGCGGCCGGCTTAATGGACCAGTTTTTGGCCAACTACCGCCCCGGTGCCGACCATTTGCGGGTGACAGATAAACACGCCAACATTATTATAGACGAGGACGTAAACAAGGAAGACGAAGACCTGTCGCGCCCCGAGATTGACCGCGGCCCCCTGCAAAATATCCTGTTGGAATCGTTAAAACCCGGAACTGTAATATGGGGCAGTCACTTTGTAGCGCTTGCTCCACACAACAACGGCTGGCAATTGCAATTTAAGGACGGTACATCGGCTGCGGCCGATATAGTAATAGCGGCTGATGGGGCAAACTCTAAGTTGCGGCCTTACGTTACGCCTATTCAGCCATTTTATGCAGGTGTTACCGCTATAGAGGGCGCGGTGTATAACTCGGCAATTGCCAGTCCGCGGGTGCATGAATTATTGGCGGGCGGGAAAATATTTGCTTTTGCCGATGGGAAGGCGCTTATTGTAAGCTCAAAGGGCGATGGTAGCCTGGCGTTTTATACCAGCTTTAAAAGCGATGAAAACTGGAGCCGCGATTGTGGGATTGACTTTGCCGATAAGGCACAGGTGCTGGATTGGTTTAAACAGGAGTATACCGGTTGGGATAGCATCTGGGATGAATTATTTGCGAACGCCACTGGCCGCCTGATCCCCCGCCCGCAATATTGTATGCCTTTAGATCAAACCTGGGAGGCCCTGCCCAACCTTACCCTGCTGGGCGATGCCGCCCACCTGATGCCGCCTTTCGCCGGTGAAGGCGTAAACATGGCCATGCTGGATGCCCTTGAATTAAGCGAATGCCTGATTAACCCCAATTATCCCGATACCCGGGCGGCCATTGCCGCTTACGAAGTGCCGATGCTGGCGCGCGCATCCGAAATTGCGGGTATTACGCTGCACTCAACCGATGCCTTGCACTCGCCGGATGCGATTGATTTTATGCTGGCTGTATTATCGGGGCATCAGTAAGTGCGATGGTGCTTGGCGAAATTATTGCCGGTGCAAGTTTAAGATTTGCTTTGTGCCATGGATAAATGTGCTGTGTATTTGCCTTTTTTATTAAAAATGGTTAAATTTGATTTATGACAACGCTTACTGTAAATATACAAAATGAAAGCGAGCTGACTTTATTAAAGGAAACACTTAAAAAGTTAGGCTTTAATTATAGTATAGATACTGATAAGGATTATATGTTTACTGAAGCGGAAATAGCCTCCTTTGTTAAAACCAGGCAAGATTTTTTAGATGGCAAAACTACCGCCCGTAGCTGGGATGACATTGAGGAAGATTTGAACCGTGCCTACAATTAAATTTCTGAAGCGGGCAGAATTAGAGTTATTTGATGCTTGCGACTGGTACGAGGAACAACAAAAGGGACTTTCTTTAAAATTTAGAGCTTTACTTAAAAACACATTAGCTAAAATTGCAAAAAATCCTTTGCATTACCCTA
This sequence comes from Bacteroidota bacterium, assembly GCA_040389105.1. Classification (GTDB taxonomy): domain Bacteria; phylum Bacteroidota; class Bacteroidia; order Sphingobacteriales; family Sphingobacteriaceae; genus Mucilaginibacter. The sequence goes on along the minus strand of JAZKAO010000011.1, from coordinate 54,696 downwards.
AGCGTTATACCTCCAAATTACGCTTTACCGTATTGAAAAATTTCCCTTATGTAATTGTATTTTGGTTTGATGAGAAGCAAAATGCAGTTTTTACAGCTTCAATTTTTCATACCAGCCGCAGCCCGGATATTTTTATATAAACCTGCAGTTGCAAGTTTAAGAGTTGCTTTGTGCGATGGATAAACAGGGGCCTTGGAAAATCTCAAATTAATAATCATTCACTTCATCCTTTGCCGAATCTTCGGCCATTTCTATCAGTACGGTATCCATTCGTTCAAGTTCGGCTTCAATGTAACTCAGCACCTCCTTATCATTGGGGTTGGTTTTCAGTATGGTTACCAGGCCCTTTAAATTGGCTAAAGGGCTACGCAATATGTGCGATTGTTTCCAGGCCATCTCGCTGATCAGGTGTATATGTGCTTTGGTACGTTCGTAGGCTTGTTTTAAACGTTGCTCGGCATCCTTTCTTTCAGTAACGTCGGTTATGGCCAATACCATTCCCAATATTTCATTTTCCTTGTTGGATATTGGGAACATCCTTACATAATACCAAATATGCTCATCCGACTGATCATATACCACCTCGTAGCCGATGGTGTTACCTTTAAATACCTCGTTTGTATATTCAAGAAACTTTGAACGCCGGTCTTCGGACATCAAGTCAAATAACTTACCGTTATTTCCCGGTTCAAAATTAAACTCATTTTTCGCAAATATCAGCGCCCTGTTATTATACTCTAATATATCAAGGTCGGCGTTTAGGAGCGCATAGGCGGTATCGGTGTTGTTTAAAATGGTTTGCAAGTTGGCTTCACTTGTTTTAAGCGATTCTTCGGCCCTTAGTTTTTCGGTAACGTCGCTTGTTGATGAAAGCCTCACCAACCTGCCTTGGAACATAATATCCTGGGCAATGATATTGACCAGTATTTGTGTGCCGTCTTTTTTCAAGTGTTCTACAACCCCAAAGTCGGTTGCATCGGCAATAAATGTTTGGTACCGCTCTATCAATTTGTCCCAATATGCAACCGGGCGTAATTGTTTAATATCCATGTTCAATAACTCTTCGCGTGTGTAACCGTATAGCTTCGCGGCGGCATCATTGGCGGCAATCACATGCAAGTCGTCCTTACTCACAATCCACAGGGGCATAGGGTTGCTTTCAAAAAGTAATTTGTATTTCTGTTCCGATTCGCGCAATTCGTTTTCGGCTATTTTACGTTCGGTAATATCAATCATCGAACCTATAATGGTTGGCTCCTCATCAAAAATGGCACCGCTGCCATAAAACTCAATCCAGTTGGTGCTGCCGTCCTTTCTTTTGCCCATGGCCTCGTAATGCACGCTTTCGGCTTCGCCCTCTACCCGCACCCGTATGTTTTCTTTCGATACGGCCTGGTATTTGGAGTGTATAATAGCTTCAACGGGTTGCCGGCCTATCAGTTCGCCGGGGTCGTAGCCAAATACTTCGGCAAACCTTGGGTTAACATAAACAAACACCCCTTTCTGCACAATGTATATCCCCACCATCGACCGGTCGGCCAGGGTACGGAAACGCAATTCGGCTTTGCGCAGCTCGGCCTCCATCTCTTTGCGCAGCGTGATATCGCGCACAATAACCAGTACCCGGTCATCGGTCATTTTTTTACCGTTCACCTCTATATCAACAATATTACCGGCCTTATGCACAAATTTTCGCTCCCCGGTGATTGTCTCCCCCGATCTCAGTACAGTATGGCACAGCGGGTTGGCTTCTTGCAGTTCGTCATTTACCAGGTCGGCAACATTCATGTTCAGTAGTTCATCGCGGGTATAGCCCGTCATTTGGCACATACTGTTATTTACATTGGTAAAGTTGCCCTCATGGTTCACCACATATATCGCATCGGAAGCCTGCTCAAATAACGATTGATATTTTTCGTCGCTTTCCTTAATAATGCTGTTGCTGGTTAAAAGATCCTTAATCAGGTTTTTAATGTTTTTGATGAGATAAAACGAAAGCGAAAGGGCGATGGCCAGTGACAGCAGAATTAAAACCACGAATTTTTTTGAAGAACTATGATAGATATGGGTGTTGCTATCAAACACTTGCTTCCCTATTTTAATTTGCAGGTCCATCAGCTGGCTCAGTTTAACGGTAAACGGATCAGGGTCGGCCGAACTGTAGGTTTGAATATAGGCATCCAGCGCTGTCAGATCATGGTTAGCAAGTATCGTTGCCAGGTGCCCGGTTGTTTTATCGGTTTGGACTTTTATGGCATCGCTTTGTTTTACCAAAAAAGCCTCTTCGGGCGTAAGGAAGGTAAGCTTGTATTTGTGCCAGTTAGTATTTATAGTTTCGCCGGCTTTTTGCAGCCGAGCCTGCGCCTGGGCAAAAGTAAGCTGATGATATTTAACCTGCTGCGCTGTGGGGATAATTTGGGTAGTGTAGGCAAAACGCACATTTGCTAATTGCTGAAATGGTAGTACACGATCGGCATAAAGCGTTTGGGTATTGCGGTTCATTTTATCCAGGTCGCTAATACCATAAAGGCCCAGTCCAATTAAACTAACAGCTGTAATAAATATCAGCAGGTATAATTTAACCGAAACGGTGAATTTATTTAACATATTACAATTGCGATGGCATAGATAGTAGTATTTGTTTAAGCAATAATACCAATCCCGTAGGGTGGCCTAATTAAACCGGCTAAACTGTAAAAAAGGGCTGGCTATAGTAAAGCTAAACCTTTATTTACTGACATGCAAATGACAAATTAATATTTAGTGCAATGCGCAGGTTCGATGACTTAAATAGGGCAGCGAGGGGATCTATTTAAACGGCCCCTAAAAAATAAAACCCCCGGTGTTTGCCGGAGGTTTTATTAATAATGATAAGGTTGTGAACCCTTATTTGGATTGGGCGTTTAGGTGAATATCGGAGAGTTTCCGTTATTGTTTATAGGGTAGCACTTTTTTCAACAATCACATTCCTTGCACTCATGGATGTGGTAGTGGTTGGGCCGGGCGAGCCTGATGCGCCTTCCATTTGGTAATCGATAATAATATTCATGGGTTGGCCTACAAAGTTGGCACCGGTTTGCGTGCTTTTTAACACCCCATCTATCCAGTACTCAATGCTCACATCGGTGGCGTTTGTTTTGGTCATATAAACCGAATAGGTATGCCAGTTAGCCGGGCTCGATATGGTAGTCCCCACGCTCGACCAGCCCCCGCTGGCGTTCTTGTAGGTATTGGTCCAGCAGGTGGCGCTGCCTTTAAACTCCATAAAGTCGCTTTCAGGCGGCCAACTGCTGGCGCCGGTGGCCCAAAATGCAGGCCAGGTACCTGTTACCGACGGCACCTGGAACTCGCCTTTAAAATGCCATTTTGGCCAGGAAGCATCTACCGTAGCAATGGCTTTGGCATACACCGTGCCCGAGTAATAATGGATGGTGAGGTAAGGGTCCTTACTGCTGTTGCCTACGCCGCTGGTAGGTGTACTACTTAGCGTAAGTACACCGCCCGATACCGCTATGTTAGCTGCACGCATACGGGCAGAGCCGTTATGGTCCGACCCCCAAGGGTAAAGGTTGTTCCAATAGGTGCTGAACGAGCTGAAGGATGTGGCCGGGATAACATTCACCCAGCTTACAGCATCAGTTTTCAGCGTAGCTGCGCCGTCGGTAACGGGCGCGGCAGCTATTGTCGATTCCTTTTTGCACGCGGCAAAACAAATAAGCAGGCAGAAGCCTGCAATAACAAAAGTTAATTTTTTCATAAAAGATTTCTTTAAAGTTTAATTGGTTAATTCTCCAATATTCTTTTATTAATTGGTATGACAAATAACGACGAATGATCCGACAGCCTGCGGGGGTAAATCGGCAATTTTAGAGGGGGCATTTCGTATCGGGGGCGGGGGAGATTTTGATAAAACATTGTCATTGCGAGCGATAGCGTGGCAATCCTATAGGATAGGTTAGGGTGTTAATGATTGCCTGTCTGCTGCCTTTGCTGGCGCAAGTTTAAGGGCAGGTTTTGTGCGGTGGATTAACTTGTACCTGGAATTAGACAAGTTTTAAACTTGTCCGAGGTTATACCACAGGTTACACTACGCTAAACCTGTGGTAGCAAGGGGCGTGTGCTACTTTGCTTATATGCATTGCATCCTATCTATGTTTTGGTAAAATAAGAAGGACTGAATAAAGCACATGCCACAGGCGTGCGCGAGCAATGGGGCCAGATGGGGGACTCATTTGCTGTATTACTTGAAATTTGTATTTTCTGTTATGAATTTAATATCGATTGGATCATCAATCATGTAAATATATTCCTCCGTTTTTTTCTTAATATTGTCGCAGTAATAAACAGTTTCCAAATTAGATATAACTTTTATTGAATCGCCAACATTGATCCCGTCAGGAACTCTTGTGTAAACTTCAGCCAATCCATTTATAACTAAATAAGGAAATCGCTTATTTCCTTGATTTGGAGTTTCGGGGAGATTTACAGCGTTACTTGTCTGTAAAAAAACTATTCCAAAATTATGATTTGATGAAATTTTGATTTTCGAAATTTTCCCAGAAAACACAACATTATTCTGGAGTAACTTACTGGACTCATCTCCACGTTTTCTCTGTATTTGCCAAACAACTATAACTATTATAACAAACATCACCAATAAAATAATCTTTTTTTTCATTTTTTAAGCCTGTTTATTAAATCTGTCCCTATAGAAGTAGCAAATGCTGACGGTATTGGAGCGATAAAATTTGTCGCTCGGTCAATATAATTTCTCTGACTTGTTGGTACAACATTATTTAAGAGTACACTGTTGGAAACTGCAAAATTTCCAGACCCTGCATTTACTGCAACACCAACACCAACATTAAAACCAATAGAAAAGCCTCTCCAACCTCCTTTTGGTGCTCCACCTGTAAAATAAGTAACACTGCCTCCTCCTCCAACAATAGCTTTTATATCAGCTGAAACTCCAAAATTCAAAAATGCTCCTTGCCAACTTTTTGGATCTATTGACCCCTTGCTGGCGCACGTCTGTGACGTGTGCCTGTAACGCAATATCCCAAATCCAAACCCCGCCACCATAACTCTCCCCCAAAATCCGTATCTTACCTCACCCACACCAACCATCCAAAATAGGCGATCATGCAAATCGCGCTCAAAAAATTCATGATCATGGCATTGGTATAATTGGCATTACGGCGCGATTGCCCTACCCTAAAAAACCAGTAATTAAAAAACAGGAAGATGGGCGCGGCGCAGGCCAAAAATAGGTAAAAGCGATGCAGGTTGCCGCTGGGTTTCCAGTACAGGTAAACCATATACAGTCCGGCGGCAAACAGCGCGCTCGAGAAGATGAACGAGCCTTTATAACCTAACAAAATGCTGAGTGTGCGGTCGCCGCGACTGCGATCTTCTTTGTGTTGGTAAACCTGGGTAAGCGGGTACGATGCGCCGATGAGGCAGGAGCATATAGCCCCGGCAATCAACAGGTGGTTATTCCATCCCTCCAGCGGACTGGCATCGTTCAGCGCGAAATGGGTACTCCAATAAATAAATGCCCCCTGGAAAAAAAAGACCACCAAAAAGCTGCCGATAGGATACTTTTTTAACCGGGTACGGGGGTGGCTGTACAGTTTAGACATCACACCGTAAAGCAGCACGGCAAAGGCGAAGTACAGATCCACATAAAGGGCCAGCACAAAGGCCAGCATCTCGATAAACAACGAGAAGTAATACAGGCTGATATCAACCTTAGGTGGGGTTTTTAGCAGGGCAATGCTCTGCTCGTCGCGGTCGAAATAGCTGTTATAGCCGTTACTGGCCGGGAAAGCCAAAAAGTGCCAGATAAAAAATACCAGGATGGTTTTACTTAAATGTATAACCGGTGTCTGACTTAAGGCAAACAAAAACACCGGGAACAGGAACAGCGAAAACACAAAACGCAGGTGGGCAATAGCCGAGCGGGTTGGCAACAGTTGTTTCAGTTTCATCGTACTAATGTAAAATACTTGGGGCATTAATTAACACGTTTATAAATTTATTAATATAGCAACATGAAGAAGTTGATTGTACTGGTGCTGATAGCCGCGGCGGCCCAAATAACACAGGCGCAAACTAAACATACGGTAAGCAAATCGGCGCTTACGTTTAAAATTAAAAACCTGGGCATTAACACCGGCGGCAATATTGGCGGCCTGGTGGCCGATATCAGCTTCAGTGCCGATAAGCCCGAAAGCAGCAGTATAGAGGCCAGTGTAGATGTAAGCACCATTAATACCGATAACGATATGCGCGACAGGCATATTAAAAGCGAGGATTATTTTGATGCGGCCCGCTACCCTAAAATCACCATGAAATCGACCGCGATAAAACATAGAAGCGGGAACAACTATGTGGGCACTTTTAACGTAACTATTAAGGATAAAACAAAATTGGTTGATGTGCCTTTTACATATACCGCAAGCGGCGGCACGGCGCAATTTAAGGGCAGCTTTAAAATACAGCGTACCGATTTTGGCATTGGCAGCAAGGGCCTGGCCCTTGGTAACGATGTTACGATAGAAATTGACGTAGAAACGAGTAGTTAAACCATATAAATGAGTAGTTGCATCAGTGCCATAGGTATAGCCAATCCGGCCAACAGGTTTAAGCAAGATAGGATATACCGGTTTATGGCAGATGCATCGGGCCTGGATGTAAACAACCGCGCCCGGTTGAAAAGTATTTACGACCATTCGGGCATCCAATACCGCTACTCCGTCATTCCCGATTTTGGCGCTGATAACCCTGCCGATTATACTTTTTTTGCAAAGCATAAAAGTTTAGAACCCTTTATTTCTACTCAAAACCGCATGGTTTTGTATCAAAAAGAGGCTGTAAACCTAGCAGAAAAGGCGGTAAAAAACTGTTTCGCCGGTTTCCCGGATGATCTAACGGGCCAAATTACCCACTTAATTACCGTCAGTTGCACCGGCATGTATGCCCCCGGACTGGACATTGACCTGGTTGAGCGCCTTGGCCTGAACACCACTACCGAGCGTACCTGCATTAACTTTATGGGTTGTTACGGGGCCATCAACGCCCTAAAATCGGCCGATTATATTTGCCGCGCCAGCCCCAATGCCAAAGTACTGGTAGTGAGTGTAGAGCTGTGTACCCTGCATTTTCAAAAGGAAAACACGCTGGATAACTGGGTGGCCAACTCCATCTTTAGCGATGGCGCGGCGGCGGTACTGGTGGAGAATACGGCGCAAAGGCTAAGCAACAAACCTTGCCTGCAACTTAAAAACTTCTACGCCGAGTTTTTACCCCAGGCCAAAAACGAAATGGGCTGGTACGTAGGCAATACCGGTTTCGAAATGAGGTTGACATCCAAAGTGTCGAAACTGATCAGGAACAATATTGGCGGGGTGTTCGAGCGATTGAAAAAAAATATTTCAAATGATAACATCGTACACTTCGATGCCTATGCCATCCACCCCGGCGGCCGCAAAATTTTAGAAGCGGTAGAAGAAGCGCTGGATCTGCCCGAAGAAAGCAATGCCTTTGCTTACGAAGTATTGCAGCAGTATGGTAACATGTCGTCGGCCACTATACTATTCGTACTGCAAAAGGTATTGCAAAGCACCATAAAAAGCGATCAGCAGATTCTCAGCTTTGCCTTTGGCCCGGGATTAACCGTAGAGGGCATGGTGCTAAAAACCCAGCTGGCCTAATGGATGCTATTATTATAGGCGGCGGCCTGGCGGGCTTGTTCAACGCCATCCAGCTAAACCGGGCAGGTTTGCAGGTGATGGTGATAGAGAAAAAGAGCTACCCTTTCCACCGGGTTTGTGGCGAGTATATCAGTAACGAGGTACTGCCTTTTATAGAGGGTTTGGGTATTGATATCAGCAGCCTCAATCCCTCGCGAATTACCCGGTTGGAGATTACATCGGCAGGGGGCAAGCGCTTTAATACCCAACTGGATCTGGGCGGCTTTGGCATCAGTCGGTACACGTTGGATAATTATCTGCACCAAAAGGCGCAGGCCGCAGGTGTAAAATTTATGCTGAATACCAGGGTAGAGGATGTGCGTTTTGTGCAAGATCATTTCGAGGTGGTTATTCCGGGCCAAACGCTAACCGTGCCGCTGGTTATTGGCTCCTACGGCAAACGCTCTAATCTCGATCAAAAATTGAAGCGTACTTTCTTTTATAAACGCAGCCCGTATTTGGCCGTAAAGTTCCACATCAAAGCCGATTTGCCCGACGACCTGATCCAGCTAAATAACTATAAAGACGGCTACTGCGGCGTAAGCAAGGTTGATGGCGACCGCTATTGTATGTGCTACCTGGCCAAACGCGATGACCTGCGCAAATACGGGTCACTACCCGCGCTGGAGGAAAACGTGATTTGCAAAAACCCATATCTGAAAGAGATATTTGATAATGCCCAATTCCTGCTGGATAAGCCCGAGGTGATCAACGAGATCTCGTTCGAAAAAAAGGCCCCGGTTGAGCAGCATATCCTAATGAGTGGCGATACAGCCGGAATGATAGCCCCGCTTTGCGGTAATGGGATGGCCATGGCTATACACTCCAGTAAATTACTATCCGAGCGGATCATCAAATATTACCAGCCGGGCAAATTTACATTACAAAACCGCAGCCAATTGGAGCAAGCTTATACTGCTGCCTGGGATAAGGAATTTGCAGCACGGTTATGGGCAGGCCGGCAAATGCAGCGCCTGTTCGGGCGCGATAGTATGACGGGTTTAACCATTTCGCTACTCAATAAGCTGCCGCCGTTGGCTAATTTCCTCATCCGCACATCGCATGGCAAACCTTTTGCCTGATTTGGTAATTATATACCTATGGTCGATCTGAAAAAACGTTCTACGCAAGCCGAGGTAATGGATGATTTCAATCTTCCCTCCACCGAGATCGATCCGGTATTAAGCGGCTTTGCCAAAATGAACCGCTGGTTCGGCGCGCATCAAACCATTATAAAAGCGCTTAAAAAATTTCCGGTCAGGCCGGATGATTCCCTGGGCGATTGGGGTTGCGGCGGCGGCGATACCCTGATCGCGCTGCGTAAATGGTCGGATAAAAATAGATACAAACTAAAACTAACCGGGGTAGACGCGGCAGGGGCCGCTATCCGTTTCGCTAAGTTAAACTCGCTGGGTTGCAATATTAACTATATCCAAACCGATGTATTGGGTAATGAGCTAAAACCTCATCAGTTTGATATTGTATTTTCGGGCTTGTTCAGTCACCATTTTGCCGATGAGGAATGGGTGCAATTGATCAGCAGGATGCATAACTGCGCCAGGCGCGGCGTTATCCTGACAGATCTGCACCGGCATTGGCTTTTGTATTATGCGGTGGTGGTAATTACGCGCCTGTTCACCAAAAACAAAATGGTAAGGATTGATGGGCCGCTATCGGTAAAGCGTAGCTTTAAGCGGCAGGAGTTGGTAGCTTTATTAAAATCGGCACAAATTGATAATTATAATTTAACATGGGTTTGGCCCTTCAGGTGGCTATTAGTGATATACAAATAGTAAATTAGCGGTATGAAATTGCGCGTACTGATATTCATCACAGCGGCTTCGGTAGCCATTACGCTATCGGCGGTAAATTATTATTTTCAGCATAAATGGTTTGATGTGGGGGTTACCTTCGGCGTATCTTTTGTGATCAGCTTTATTGTTTTTTATTACCTGATAGAAAAGTACGTCTACTCCAAAATCAAGCTCATCTATAAACTGATCCATAACCTGAAGCTGGGCCGCGACCTGCGCGATGCCCTTGGCGAACACATGAACAGTGCCGACCCCATAACCGATGTAGAGCAGGAAGTTAAGGAATGGGCGCGCGAAAAAAAGACAGAGATAGACGAATTGCGCAAGCAGGAAAAATTCCGCAGGGAGTTTTTATCTAACATATCGCATGAGTTTAAAACCCCGCTGTTTGCCATACAGGGTTATATTGAAGCCGTGCAGGATGATGGTTTTGAGGATAAGGAAATGGCCACACAGTTCCTGGCAAAAGCATCTAAAAATGTCGACCGCTTAAGCTACCTGATCAAGGATCTGGACGAGATCTCCAAGCTGGAATCGGGCGAGATGCCTATCAACTACACTAAATTTAAGGTTAACGATTTGATAAAGGAGGTGCTTGAGGCGATGGAGATGAAAGCCAGGCAGCATGATATCAAGTTGGTTTACAAACAAAAATATGATGAGAACGTACAGGTAACCGCCGATCGCGAAAAAATTCACCAGGTAATGGTAAACCTGATAGATAACTCGTTTAAGTACGGTAAATCGGGCGGAAGCACATCGGTAAGCCTGTTTAACCTGCACGACCAGGTGCTGATTGAGATAACCGATGATGGCATAGGTATCGAAGAGAAATATCTGCCACGCCTTTTCGAGCGTTTTTTCCGCACCGAACAAAGCCGGTCGAGGCAAATTGGAGGTTCGGGCTTAGGCTTAGCTATTGTAAAACATATTATCGAGGCGCACCAGCAAACTATTAATGTGCGCAGTACAGCGGGCATGGGCTCCACATTTGGGTTTACCCTGCAAAAAACAAAACAATCACCATTTCCAGTTATACCTGTATTAAAGAGTTAACATTAATTTAACATTACATACGTACCTTTGTCACACAAATTATCAAAATGTCATTAAACAGCATATTCCAATACTTTGTCCCCAAGGATAAAAAAGTATTCTTCCCCTTGTTTGAGCAAGCCGCTAATAATGTAGTTGCCATGGCTACCGTACTGGTAGAAGCCGTTAACTCCAACGATAATGCCGCCCGCGAGGAAATGTTTAAACAAATTGATAAGCTGGAAAATAAAGGCGACGAATTAACCCACCAGATTTACCTTGAACTAGGTAAAAACTTCATCACTCCGTTCGATCGTGAAGATATCCACTCCTTAGCTACCGCTATTGATGATGTGGCCGATTATATACAAGGGTCTGCCAACCGGATGTTGCTATATAATATTGATGAGTATACCGAATCTATTAAAAAACTTTCGGAACTGATATTACAGGGCAGCGTTGAACTGGAGAAAGCTGTACGCGAGTTAAAAGACCTGAAAAATGTGCGCAATATTGCCGATAGCTGCATCAGGATAAACAGTGTGGAAAACCAGGCCGATTATGTGTTTGACCGTGCCGTTGCCGATTTATTCCTGTACGAAAAGGATGCCTTGCGCTTGATAAAATACAAAGAGATACTTGCTGCATTGGAGACAGCTACAGATATGTGCGAGGATGCCGCCAATGTAATGGAGTCCATATTAGTTAAAAACGCCTAATTACACCTGATATTCCATCCATGATCATTGTAACTCCGCTGCTTGTTGTTGTTATCCTTCTTGCAATCATTTTCGATTTCATTAACGGTTTTCACGATGCGGCCAACTCCATTGCAACTGTAGTATCTACCAAGGTGCTTACCCCGTTCCAGGCGGTATTGTGGGCCGCGGCCTTTAACTTTTTGGCCTACTTTTTAATTAAAGACCATAAGGTAGCCAACACTATTGCCAAAACCGTACACGAACATTTTATTACCATGCCGGTAATATTAGCCGGGCTGGTAGCAGCCATCACCTGGAATTTAATTACCTGGTGGTTTGGTATCCCATCCAGCTCGTCGCATACGCTGATAGGCGGCTTTGCCGGCGCTGGTATGACTAACGCGCTGTATATGGGGTCGGGGGCGCTCACGGCAGTTAATATCCATAGTATCCTTACCATTGTGGCCTATATATTCCTGGCGCCATTTATTGGTTTAATTATAGCTTATGCCATTACCATTTTTATATTGCATGTATGTAAAAATGCCCGTCCATCAATAGCCGAACGCTGGTTTAAGGGCCTGCAGTTAATATCATCGGGCGCGTTAAGCTTTGCACACGGCGGTAACGATGCGCAAAAAGTAATGGGTATTATTTATGTAGCCCTGGTTTCATCGGGCTTAAAAGCCGGAACAACTATGCCCGAGTGGGTTCCGTTGGTTTGTTATTCGGCCATAGCTTTAGGCACTATGTCGGGCGGTTGGAAGATCGTAAAAACCATGGGTACCAAAATTACCAAGGTAACCCCGTTAGAAGGTGTAAGTGCCGAAACCGCGGGTGCCATCACCTTGTTTATTACCGAGCGTTTTGGCATCCCGGTATCAACCACACATACTATTACCGGTTCAATTATTGGTGTTGGTTTAACCAAACGTGTATCAGCCGTACGCTGGGGCGTAACCATTAACCTGATATGGGCCTGGATCATAACTATACCTATCTCGGCCTTATTAGCCGCGGCAGTATTTGCCTTGGTAAGGTTTATAGGATAATCAACTAAACAGCTTTTTGCTTATTTTTAGCGATATGAAAAAAGCGATCACTTTATTAGCCGTTCTATTTACTGTAGTGCTGAATATGAATAGCACTAATGCACAGTCTAAACTTATTCCATCAAATCTTGATATTGGCACCGCGCTTAAGCAAGCGCTGGAGCAGGGCACCGGCAAAAGCAGCGACCAGCTGTCGGCCGTAGATGGTTTTTTTGGCAATGCCGCCATTAAAATACTCTTCCCACCCGAGGCACAGAAAGCCGAGAAAACCCTCCGCTCGTTAGGGTTGAACCAATTGTGTGATAACGTGATCCTGTCGCTTAACCGCGCGGCCGAAGGGGCAGCTAAGGAAGCCAAGCCAATTTTTATTGATGCCATTAAACAAATGACCTTGCAGGATGTAAGCAATATCCTGTTAGGTAACCCCGATGCCGCTACCGAATATTTTAAGCGTACCACCACACTGCAACTATCAGCCAAATTTAAACCGGTTATACAGGTAAGCCTCGACCAGGCCGGCGCTACAAAATATTATACTACGGCAGCTACTACTTATAATAAAGCGCCCTTTGTTAAAAAAATAAACACGGATATTGCCGATTATGTTACCCAAAAGGCTATAGATGGCTTGTTTATGCAAATTGCCAAAGAAGAATTAAATATCAGGGAAAACCTGTCGGCACGGTCGACCCCTTTAATGAAAAAGGTATTCTCGTTTGCCGATCAGCTTAAGAAGAAGTAAGAACCCCTGCGCCTAAAGGGGGGCAAAACACTATCGCTTTAGCTAAGATGCCATATTATACAAACAAAAAACAGCGATAGGATTTTAAATCCATCGCTGTTTTTGCAAACTGCTTATTGCTATCTGCCTACTGCCGGGCAGCCCAGGCATCAATCTTATTTTCCAATACGCTTAACGGCATTGCACCGTCCTTTAAAATCTGGTCGTGAAATTCGGCCAGGTTAAATTTGGCGCCCATTTTTTGTTCGCAACGGGCACGCAGTTCGCGGATCTTTAAGGCCCCCATTTTATACCCAAGCGCTTGACCCGGGATGGCCATATAACGTTCAATTTCGGCAGTTGCGCCCTGCTCGCTAATGGCTTCATTATCCATCATGTATTTTATGGCTTCCTCGCGGGTCATGTTTTTGGTGTGGATGGCCACATCAACCACCAGGCGGATGGCACGGTGCATTTCATCGCCGAGGGCACCCATGTGCTGGTATGGGTCGGCAAATAAGCCCAGCTCTTTACCTAACGATTCGCAGTACAGTGCCCAGCCCTCTACATACGCATTTTCGCCAATATCAAAGCGGCGGAATTTAGGCAGCGAGGTGTTTTCCTGCGTCAGCGAAATTTGGTAATGGTGGCCCGGGATAGCCTCGTGCAGAAAAAGTGATTCCATACCCGAGGTGATATTGAATTTAGTAGCATCTAAAATAGGCACATAAAAAATGCCGGGCCGGGTACCGTCGGCGCTGCCCTGGTTATATTCGGCACTGGCCGATGCGGCACGGAAAGCTTCGGTCTGCCGGATCTCAAAAGGTGTTTTAGGCACATGATTAAACATGGTTTTTAAATGCGGCTCCATACGCTTGTGGATGTTTTCAAAGGCATCCAGTATTTCCTTAGGTTGCTTGTAAGGCATAAATGCCTTGTTATTGTTCATGTAGGCAAAAAACTCGGGCATGTTACCTTTAAATGCTACCTGGGTTTTAATACTATCCATCTTTTTATGGATGCGGGCCACTTCGCTTAAACCTAATTGATAAATTTCTTCCGGGGTTTTATCGGTAGTGGTTTGTTGCTTAACCAGGTAAGCATAAATAGCCTTGCCGTTTGGTAAAGCAGCATAGCCCGATGTGCTGTGTGCATGGCTGATGTAATCGTTCTTCAAATAATCGCCCAGTTTTTTATAGGTAGGGATCACTACCGTCATAATGGATTTTTTGTAAGCTTCGGTCAGGCGCTTTTTATCGGCATCGCTAAAGGTTTTGGGCATATTGGTAATAGGGCCATAAAACAGGCTTTTTTCGGGCGAGGAAACGATCATGGCTTCCATTTCTGGGATCATTTTTACCACCAGCGATTTTGGCAGCACCATGCCGGCCTTTATACCTTTATTAAAATTCATAGCGGCGGTATCAGCCCACACCGAAAATGCATACAGCCTTTTCAACCAGTTATCATAATCCTTAACGGTTTTAAAGGGTTGCGCGCTTGATCCAGACCCAAACTGACCGATGGTAAGCGGCAAGGCGTAAAACTGGTTAAAGGGCATATATTCTAAATGATACTGGAAACCGTCCAGCGCCAGTTGGGCCTCGTAGGTAAAAATATCGTACGATAGTTGGTCCTGCTCGTCCAGATCATCGCGCTTAAAGGCCTTTACCTTATCCAGGTAAGTACTGTACAGGCTTTGGGCGCTCTTTAAAAACTCCTCCGAGCCATCGTTTGGTAACAGGTCGTTATAAACGGTATCGCCGGCATAGGTCGATTCCAGCGGATAAAGCTTCATGCGGTCGTTATAATAATCGTCCAGTACTTTGGCCAGGTCCGTGTTGGGTGTTTTGGCATGGTTGGCTTGCTTGCAGGCGGTTAAGGCGCAGGCAATGCAGCATAGCAGCAGGAGTTTTTTCATAACGATGATGAGTTGGGTTTGAGATATTGTTTTATACGGATGAAGATTTTAAAACGATTAAGTTACCACAATATTAGAATTTAACCATACAGCAAGCAGAGATTTTTCACTGAGAACATGGAGTTTGCCTCACCACCAACACCAGTAAATCAATACATGGTCCCATCAAAAAATAAAACCGCCCCGAATTAACGGGGCGGCTTACGGTTTATGGATCGGTTTAGCGTTTGGGGTTAATTATTTAACAAGTAGTTTTTAAACTCGTTAAAGTCGGCTTTCAGGGCGGTGGCTTGCCTTTCTTTTTCCTGCAAGGTTTTCACCTGCGCCGGTATCTCAACTGCGTGCCCAATATTTTCCGGGAATACATCCGGGAACTTGCAAGGGTGCGCGGTAGACAGGAATACACCGGTGATATCATTGTCAGCTTGTTTCTCCATCCAGTCGGTCAGCGCCAGCCAGGCAATGGCTGTATGCGGACAAGCCACATATTTATATGCGCCGAAGATCTTGACGATAGCCTTTACGGTATCCTCGTCATTAAAACTATAACCGGTGATCAATTTCTTCAGTTCGGCGGTATCGTTTTTAAACAGGTCGGCTATACGTACCCAGTTACTGGGACTGCTTACATCCATCGCGTTACTCAAAGTGGCCACAGTAGGCTTAGGCTGGTAAACACCGGTTTTTAAAAACTCGGGGACGGTATCGTTAGCATTGGTAGCGGCAATAAACTGATGAACGGGCAAGCCCATTTTCCAGGCCAATAAACCTGCGCCGATATTGCCGAAGTTGCCGCTTGGCACCGCGAATACCACTTTGCTTTTGCCTTGTTTTAACAGTTGTGCATAGGCGTTAAAGTAGTAAAATGTTTGCGGGATTAACCGGGCTATGTTAATGGAGTTGGCCGATGTAAGGCGGAATTTTTCGTTCAGTTCGTCATCGGTAAAGGCCTGCTTCACCAGGGCCTGGCAATCATCAAAGGTGCCGTCAACCTCCAGCGCGCGGATGTTTTGCCCGTTAGTTGTTAATTGTAGTTCCTGTATGTCGCTCACTTTACCTTTAGGGTACAGGATAGTAACACGGGTATTAGGTACTCCTAAAAAGCCTAATGCCACCGCGCCGCCCGTATCGCCCGATGTGGCTACTAACACGTCCAATTGCTTTTCACCATCCTCTAAAAAATAAGCCATAACCCGGCTCATAAACCGCGCGCCAAAATCCTTAAATGCCAGTGATGGCCCGTGGAAAAGTTCCAGCACGTAAACGTCTTCTTCCAATTCTACAACTGGTGCTTCAAAGTTTATCGCATCGTGGATTAATGTTTTCAAATCCGCATCAGGGATAGCGCCCGTCAGCATGTTTCTAGCTACGGTAAAGGCAATCTCGGGCAGGGTGTATTGATCCAGGTTATCTATAAACTCCTGTGGCAAAGCCGGGATATTTACCGGCATATAAAGCCCCTTATCCTGCGGCATGCTGTTAAAAACGGCATCCTTAAAGGATACATTCAGGGTGGTGTTATTGGTACTGTATAGTTTCATTTTGGTAATTAGTCATTGGTCATCAGTCATTAGGCTTTGCGAATTGCCTACTTGTCATTGCGAGGTACGAAGCAATCGCGAACTATGCATGTCCACCCTGCCTCCGTGCGATTGCTTCGTACCTCGCAATGACATATTGTATAGCGTTTGCACATCTGCATATACGCACATTTGCATATTATAAAACCCTCGGCCCCTTATCATTTATTGTTGATACGTAGCTGTTTGAATTGATCTTCATCCCGGATAAAAATTGCTGCAGTTTTTTGGTGATGTTATGCGCGGTTTGTTCATCACGGGTAAAGGCAAATACCGATGGGCCCGAGCCGGAGATACCGAAACTTACCGCGCCCAGCTCCATGGCCATTTCGCGCATCTGGTAAAAGCCGGGGATCAGCATAGAGCGTACCGGCTCTACCAGTACATCTTTCATGCTGCGGCCAATCAGGTCAATATCGTTCATAAACAGTCCGCTTACCAGTCCGGCTACGTTGCCCCATTGGGTAACGGCATCCTTCATGTTAATTTTGTTGCGGATAATTTGCCGCGCCTCGCGGGTTGGCACATCTACATCGGGGAACACAATGGCGCACCATAGGTCTTTAGGATGCGGTAGGCGTACCACGTCCAGCGGTTCGTAACTACGGATGAGCACAAAGCCGCCCATCAACGCGGGGGCTACATTATCGGCATGGCCGTGACCGCAAGCCATTTCTTCGCCTTTCATGGCAAAGGGCAATAGCTGGGCTACATCACGCTGATCATCCAATAAGGTTTTAGCGGCAAATAAACCCGCTACTGTGCTGGCCGAACTGCTGCCCAAGCCGCTGCCTATCGGCATTTTTTTATGCAGCTCGATATCCAGCCCCAAATCTGTACGATCGATGCTTTCCAAATAATGGCGCACGCTTACGCTCACCGTATTTTTAGCAGGATCCATAGGCAGGCGACCGTTATCGCCGGTAATTTTGCTGATGCTGATGCCGGGTTTATCGGTAACACGCATCACTACCTCATCGCCGGGGGCATCCACCGCAAAGCCCAGCACATCAAAGCCGCAAACTACGTTGGCAACAGTGGCTGGGGCGAAGACGTGGACGGTTTTACTATCTGTTGTATTCATTTTCCTTTTTTCCGGCAGAACTAATTCTTCCATTTTTTATACTTTTTAAGTCTTTGTCATTGCTTCGTACCTCGCAATGACAAGGTGTTATTTTTTCATTTGCACATCTGCATATTCCCGCATCTGCACATTCGTATTAATTCGCTCCCACATTAATCAAATCGGCAAACACACCGGCGGCGGTTACCTCGGCACCCGCGCCCGGGCCTTTTACTACCATAGGGCGCTCTTTGTACCGGTCGGTATTGAAAGCGATAATATTATCGCTACCACTCATGGTGTAAAACGGATGTTCGGCATCAACCATTTGCAGGCTGATGCTGGCCTTGCCGTTCTCCAGCTTGCCAATGTAGCGTAATACCTTATTACCGCTTTCGGCTTCGTTTTTCAGGTTATCGAAAAATGCGTTCTCGCTTTTCAGGGTCGCGTAAAAATCTTCAACGGTGGCGGCATTTAAGCTGGCTTGAGGCAATATGTTATCTATCTGCACATCTTCGGCTTCCATTTTATACCCTGCATCGCGGGCAAGGATCAGCATTTTACGCATAAAATCGGTGCCGCGCAGGTCATCGCGTGGGTCGGGTTCGGTATAGCCTTTTTCCTGCGCCAGCTTTACCACATCGTGGAAATTAGCATCGCCCTTAAAATTATTAAAGATAAAGGAGATAGTTCCCGATAGGATAGCTTCAATCTTTTGCAACCTGTCGCCGCTGCCCATCAAATCTTTCAGTGTGCGGATAATCGGCAGGCCTGCACCCACGTTGGTTTCATAAAAGAAATCAACCCCATGCATACGCGCCGCATCATGAAACGATTTATACTGACTGTATTTACCCGAGTTACCGATTTTATTACAGGTAACTACCGATATGTTTGCTTTAAAAATGCCTTCGTAAAACTCAATTGGTTTGGGGCTGGCGGTATTATCAATAAATACGCAGTTAGGCAGGTTCATGCTTTTCATACGGGCCACAAACTCGGCCAGGTCGGCTTGCTCGCCATCTGCTTGCAGATTATCCTCCCAGGTATCTAAACTGAAGCCATCGGCATTAAAAGCCATTTTTCGGGTATTACTAATGCCGGCTATTTTTACCTGGATACCGTTGTTCTCTTCTAAAAACCCTTTATGTTGATTCAACTGCCTGAACAGTGTTTTACCGATGTTGCCGGTGCCCAAACAAAAAGCATGTAATGTTTTATTCAACTGACTGAAAAACGCGTCATGCACCGCGTTTAGCGCTTTGGACAGGTCGCTTCCGCTGATGATCACCGAGATATTATATTCGGACGATCCCTGTGCTATAGCCCGTACGTTAACACCATTCCTACCTAAGGCGTGGAACAACTTGCCTGACATACCGGGGGTTTGCTTCATGTTTTCGCCCACAATGGCCAGTACCGAAAGGCTATCTTCTATCACCGGGTATTCCAGTTTTTTGGCTTGCAGTTCCAGCTCAAATTCCTGTTCTATCAGTAGTTTGGCTTTTTCGGCATCGTCGGGCTGCACAGCAAAGGTGATACTATGTTCGGACGATGACTGGGTGATCAATATCACGTTGATCTGCTCGCGGGCCAATAACGAGAACAACCTGCCGCTAAAGCCGGCCTTGCCCACCATGCCACTGCCCTCCAGGTTAATGATGCTGATTTTATTAACGGATGAGATGCCCTTGATAGCCAAATTAGATGTCTTGCAATCGTGACGGATCACCGTACCCTCAAAAGCGGTATCGAAAGTGTTTTTGATAACGATAGGGATCTTCTTCAAAAACGCCGGTATCATTGTTGGCGGATAGATCACCTTAGCGCCGAAGTAGGATAACTCCATCGCTTCGGTATAACTCAATTCAGGCAACGAGAACGCTTTCTTCACCATGCGTGGGTCGGCAGTCATCATACCGTTTACGTCTGTCCAAATCTCTATCGATTGGGCGTTTAAAACCGAGCCGAAGATGGCCGCGGTGTAATCGCTGCCACCGCGGCCCAGGGTGGTTACCTGCCCGGCATCGTTACTGGATATAAAGCCGGTAACAAATAATATTTTATCGGAGTTGGCCTGATATAAGTTTTTGATCAGCATGCCGGTCAGTTCCATATTCACTTTGGCTTGGCCATGGGCGCTGTCGGTTTTAATAACTTCGGTAGCATCTACAAAAACGCAACCAGGGAAATATTGCAAAGCAATCCGACTGATCATCAGGGTGGAACAGCGTTCGCCGTAGCTTAGGATCAGGTCGCGCGTTTTGGGGGTGAGTTCGCGAAGGGTTAACACGCCTTGCAGCAGGTCTTCCAGCTGATTAAAATACAACTTTAACCGGGTGAATACCGGGTTTTGCTGCTGCACATCCAGCAGGTCCTTTACAATGGCAAAATGGCGGGCTTCCAGTTCAGCCAGGTGGCCGGTAAAATCCTGTCCGTTGGCGGCATTTTCGGCCATCAGGGCTAGCAGGTTGGTTACCCCGCTCATGGCAGATAGTACTACTACCGGTGCGCCTTTGCCCCGGTCTTCCTGTTTCAGTATCTCAATTACGGTACTGATGCTTTCCTTACTGCCTACCGATGTACCCCCGAATTTTAAAACTTTCATTATTAGCGTTATTCAATTGTGATTTAAACAAAAACGCCTTCCTCTTTTCGGAGGAAGGCGTTTTGTGGTTTTTCTATCTGTTACACCAAACGATTATCTTCCTCCAAGGTTTATCCCGGTGGTAATAATAATGGTTGTAATGGTGTTGTTGTTTATCATGTTTGTAATGACGACAAATTAAGTAGATTTAATTTGAATTAGCAAGAGAAAAATATTTTATTTTTTTTGAATGGAAAAAATAGGGACTGGGGTGGTTATTATTCCAATATAAATCTATTTGGCAAAATATTATTTGCTATTTGATTTGATAGCTAAAACGCGAATTAACCACAAAGAGAGGATGCACAAAGTTCACAAAGGCAAAAAGAAGGTTTATTGACTATAAAAAGCTTAGTGTCCTTTGTGAAAAAACCTTTGTGAACTTTGTGGTTAAATCCTAAACTCCTAATGCGTAATTTTGCTAACCTATGCAGGGACTCATCATTAAATCAACCGGAAGCTGGTACCAGGTACAAACACCTGATGGCCGCCGGATTGAAGCGCGTATTAAAGGCAAGTTCCGCATAAAGGGTATGACCACCACCAACCCCCTTGCGGTTGGCGATCAGGTTGATTTTGAGTTTGAACCCGGCAGCGATAACGCGGTGATCAACCATCTGCACCCGCGCAAAAATTATATCATCCGTAAATCCATCAACCTGTCAAAACAAGCGCAGATCATCGCGGCCAATCTCGACCAGGCTTTTTTGGTGGTTACGCTGGCATCGCCCCGTACATCGCTGGGCTTTATCGACCGTTTTTTGGTGACCGCCGAAGCTTATGATATCCCAGCCGTGCTTGTTTACAATAAACTCGACTTGTTTAGCGATGAGGGGCTGGAAATACTGACCGAGCATAAAAGCATTTACGAAAGAATAGGCTACCCCTGTTATGAAGTATCGGCTTTGGAAGGAACTAATATCGATCTGATCACAAAACTCATCAGTAATAAAACTACCTTATTTTCGGGACACTCGGGTGTGGGTAAATCCAGCCTGATCAATGCCCTGCTGCCCGACCTGGCTATCCGCACCGGCGAGGTATCGGACTGGAGCGATAAAGGAATGCACACCACCACCTTTGCCGAAATGCACGAACTACCCGGCGGCGGCTTTATTGTGGATACCCCCGGCATCCGCGAGTTAGGCGTAATAGATATTGAAAAAGGCGAACTCGGTCATTTTTTCCCCGAGATGCGCCAACGTATGAACCAATGCCGCTTTAATAATTGCCGCCATATTAACGAACCCGGCTGCTCTATTATAGTAGCTGTGGAAGAAGGTGACATAGAAATATCCCGTTACGAAAGCTACCTGAGCATTTATCATGGGAATGATACGCGGGCGTAGTGGGAGACGTAACATAGGAGAGCCAGGAATCAAGAATTGGCTTAATACCAAGAAAACTTTATCTTGCCTCCTGAATCTGATATCTTGAATCTAACTCACCTATGCGCGCAATACTGCAACGTGTTTCCGGGGCTTCCTGTACGGTTGATGGCAGCATCACCGGGCAAATTAACCATGGCTTTTTAGTTTTATTAGGCATTGAAGATGCCGATACCCCCGATGATCTGCTATGGCTGGCCCAAAAGATAGTAGGCATGCGTGTTTTTGGCGATGAGAACGGCCTGATGAATAAAGCCCTGGCCGATGTTAATGGCGATATCCTGCTCATTTCGCAATTCACCCTGTTTGCCCAAACCAAAAAGGGTAATCGTCCATCTTTTATCCGTGCCGCCAAGCCTGATAAGGCTATCCCCCTGTACGAACAGATGATCAAAACCTTAACCGATCTCACCGGCAAAAAAACAGCCACCGGTATTTTTGGTGCCGATATGAAAATCAGCCTGGTGAATGACGGGCCCGTTACCATTATGATGGATACCCGCGATAAAGAGAATCATTAAACCTTCATTTCAACCAAAAAAAATATTTTAACTTAACAACAATAATCCATATAACTAAATAGTTAGTTATATGGATTGCATCGTTTTACACTCTGTAATTTTTAACAATCATGACCATTAACCAAGCCCAGCAATTAGTTGATAACTGGATCAAAACAACCGGTATCCGGTATTTTAACGAACTGACTAATACCGCTATACTGATGGAGGAAGTGGGCGAGGTGGCCCGTATTATGGCCCGGCAATACGGCGAGCAATCGTACAAAAAATCGGATACCGAAGTTAACCTGGCCGATGAGATGGCCGATGTGCTGTTTGTGCTGATATGCCTGGCCAACCAAACCGGCATTAACCTAACCGACGCGTTGGAGAAGAACATGGAAAAGAAAAGCATCCGCGATGCCGACCGCCACCGCGACAACGAGAAACTAAAACCTAAATGATATGAAAAAGCTGTTATTGATTCCTTTTTTGTGGCTGATATGCGTATCATGCCGGCATAATAATGAACCTGTACAGGCAATGAAAATTGTCGATGTGGCTTTAATGGCCCCACCAGCTCCTGAAGAATCCCGCAAACAGGTATCACCGTCAGACACGGCAAGGAAATTGGTAAAAGACGGCGATATCAGGTTTGAAACAAGCGATATACAGCAAACCCGTAAACAAATAATAGCTGCGCTAAAAAAAGTTGGAGGCTATGTATCCGAAGAAAACGAAAGGAATAACAGTGATGAGAACCGCAAAGAATATGTTTTACGCACACGTATCCCTGCCAAATATTTCGAAACATTTTTGGATAATGCAGCAGCTACAGCTATACAGGTAGATAGCAAAAACATTAGTATACGTGATGTGACCACCGAGTATATAGACATGGCGACAAGGCTGCGTAATAAATTACTGTTGGAAACACGTTACCGCGATCTGCTGAATAAGTCTACACGGATGAGTGACATTTTGCAGGTAGAGGGCAAACTGGATACCATACGCAGCGATATAGAATCGGAACAGGGGAAACTTAATTATTTAAACAGGCAGGTAAGTTATAGTACTTTACTAATTACCTTTTATACCAAACACAAAGGCCAGGTTAACGATGGAAATACCTTTGGTTATCAGTTTAAAAAATCGTTGGGGCAGGGATGGGATATGCTTAAGGATCTTTTTTATGGACTGATCGGCATATGGCCACTGCTGATCATGTTTACCCTGCTAATACTCGCGTTTAAACGGTGGCGAAAGCGTAAAAAAGCGGAACAGGCTTAAAAAGAAAAAGGAGCGGGGCCAGCTAATTAGTCGGCCCCGCTCCTTTTTCTTATATCTATTTGGAGGTTACTATTTAACCGCTTCCAGTTTTACGCAAAGGTCAAAGCGTTTTTTGTTTTCAACCAGTTTAAACATCGGGTCTTCCGAGTCGTTAAACTCTATCTCGCGGATGGTTTTAAAGCCTACCTTTTGTAATTCGTTAATGGTGGCTTCCTTGTCCCATAACCACAGGTGGTTAAGGTAACCGTAAGCCAGTTTTGATACAGCTTTCAGGTTTTTAGGGCGTTCTTCCATAGCCATCAGCGTTCTTTTAATAAAGCGTACCGAGGCTTCTACATCGCCCTTTTCTTTATCGGCAATATAATCATCAACCAAAACCTTTAAATCGGGCATGATCAGGCGGAAGCGGCCACCGGGTTTTAGCATTTTGTAGCTGTTGGCAACAGCCTTGCGGAAATCGGCTAAAGACATGTGTTCCAGCACGTGCGAGCAGTAAACGCCGTCGGCACTATTATCGGCTATGCCGGGGAGGCCTTCGGTAACGTCGCCATAACTTACATTCTTATCAAATACCTGTCCAAGCGCGTTTTTCATCAGCCAGCCTAATACAGGTGTCTTTTGGATCCGCAGGGTTGGGGAAACATCAAAGTTTTTCCACTCTTCGGGCGCGCATTGTCCGCAGCCATAATGAACGTACAGTTTTTTATCTTCCATTTTTTAATTTAATAAGGGCGTATATATTTAGTTAAGGTAACAACGCTTCGCCTTACAATATGTAATTGTATCAAAATTATCGCAAAAACCGCATATTTCACGAATATATTACTGATTTTTACAAGCCCAGACGATAAGACCATACTAATGATGACCAACAGGAACATATTATGCCTGAGCAGCACCGAATGGGGCGGCGATTACATAAAGGCTACTGTTGAGTTGATGAAAGAGATGGCCGTGAAAAACAACATCCTTTTTGTAAATAGCCCCTATACGTTAAAAGATCTTATCGATGGGATCCTGGGCCGTAAACGGGTTGAACTGAGGAGAGCCTTCGGCTTGCAAAACCGCGTTGATAAAAAGGTATTATCAAACGGGGCTACTATTTACATTTTCACTCCCCCTCCCGCTTTCACCATCAATTTTTTACCCGAAGGCCCCATCTATCAAACTTTGTTGAAATTTAATGGCTGGCAGGTAAGAGTTACGGTTGCCCGGGCGCTTAAAAAAATGGGCATGACCCCAAACCTCATCAACTTTGTGGCCTTTAACCAGGGCATGGGCGTAACAACCGGTAGGCGATTTAACGAGCAAACGCTGATATATCATTGTTACGATGAAATTCGCGGGGCGCATCCCTGGCTGCAAAAACATGGCGTGGCGCTGGAAGAACGATTTTTAAAGATGGTGGATGGCGTGATCGTTACTTCGCAAGGTTTGTTCGAAGCCAAAAAAGATCAATGCAAAGCTTGCTATGTAGTAAAAAACGCCGTAAATATCGACCTGTTTAGCAAGGGCTTCCAAACCGAAGTTACCCCCCAAAAGGTAGTGGGCTATATAGGCAGTATTGACGAACGCCTGGATTACGAACTGCTATTGCTACTGGCCAGGCGTATGCCCGATACCCAGTTTGTATTTGTAGGCCGCATTACTACCGATTTTGCAGAAGAAGAGGTATTGCGTAAATATCCTAACGTGGTATTTACCGGCGCTAAAACGCCCGAGGAATTACCCGGATACCTCAAAACCTTTTCGGCGGGTATTATCCCTTTTGTAAAAAGCGATTTCACTAAAGGGATTTATCCCATGAAGATCAACGAATACCTGGCCGCGGGGCTCCCTGTTATCAGCACCGATTTTAGTAACCTGGATGATTTTGCGGATATTATTAAAATCACCGGCAATAAGGATACTTTCCTGCACAACCTGCAAACCGAGCTGGCTACCGATACTCCCGAAAAACGCATAGCCCGACTGGAAATAGCCAAACAAAACACCTGGACAGTAAGGGCTGGGGAATTATCAGCCGCTATTGAGAAAATAGAAAAGGGCAGGGTTTAACAGTTGCCATTATGATTTAATGATTAGCCAATAACCTTAAGCAATGCCCGCTTATTTATCTGTTATTTGCATCATAACCAATTTACTTACTGTCGCCTTTATTTCAAAAAAGCCTGATGAAAAGAATTTGCCTGTTATTACTTGCGTTGCCTGTTATTTTTACCGGTGCAATGGCGCAAGCCAATAAGCCCGCCGATGGCCGCCCCAATATTATTTATATCCTTACAGATGATTTGGGTATTGGCGATGTAAACTTTTATAATCCTAAGGGAAAACTAAAAACGCCCAATATCGATCTGCTGGCGCACCAGGGCATGGCCTTTAACGATGTGCATTCCTCGTCGGCCGTATGTACCCCCTCGCGCTATAGTATTTTAACAGGGCGCTACGCCTGGCGCAGCCGCCTTAAAAGCGGTGTGCTAAGCGGCTATGATAAACCATTGATAGACTCTGACCGCCTGACCGTGGGCAAAATGCTGCAGCAAAACGGTTATACCACAGCCTGTATTGGTAAATGGCATTTGGGTTTGGGCTGGTCGGTTATTACGCCGGGCGCTAAGCCGGTGATTGATTATACTAAAAACATCACTAATGGCCCAAATACGCTTGGCTTCGATTATTTTTATGGGATAGCCGCATCGCTGGATATGCCGCCCTTTATATTTATAGAGAATAATCATACCGTTGGCCTGCCAACCGCCACCAAAAAATGGGTGCGCGAAGGCCCCGCCGGCGAAGATTTTGAAGCCGTGAATTGTGTACCAACCGTTACCGCTAAAGCCGTGCAATACATCAAAGATAAATCGGCCAAAAAGCAGCCTTTCTTTTTATACTTCACCCTGCCATCGCCACATACGCCTATTGTACCTTCGGATAAATTTAAAGGGAAAAGCGGCATTACCGAGTATGGCGATTATGTAATGGAAACCGACTGGGCGGTTGGCGAAATTATGAAAGCGGTAGATGAAGGCAAGATCGCTAAAAACACCATCATTATGTTTGCCAGCGATAATGGCTTTGCCCCCTACGTACTTAAAACCATGAATGTGGAAGCATTAGGCCATTACCCCAGCATAGATTATAGGGGTTATAAGTCCGACATTTGGGAGGGTGGCCACCGGATTCCGTTTATTGTACGCTGGCCGGGCAAGGTAAAGGCCGATACTCGTTGCGATAAAACCGTTTGCCTGGGCGATTTTATGGCTACCGCCGCAGCCATTGTCAACCAAAAACTGCCTGATGCTGCCGCTGTTGACAGTTATAATATGATGCCCTACCTGATGGGTAACCAAACTAAAGATCTCCGCGAGGCTACGGTGCATCACTCTATCGACGGTAATTTTGCCATACGCCAGGGTAAATGGAAGCTGGAACTCTGTGCCGGATCGGGCGGGTGGGAGTTGCCTAAAAACCCCGAAGCATTGAAAAATGGTATGCCGGTTGTGCAGTTATACGATATGGAAGCGGACACGAAGGAGCAGCACAACGTGCAGGATAAACACCCCGATGTAGTGAAGCGCCTAACCGCACTGATGCAGCAATATGTTGATAATGGCCGCAGCACACCCGGCAAAGTACAGAAGAATGACGGCGATATTGATATCTGGATGAAGAAGAAAAATGTAGCCGCCGCAGACGCAGGAAATTGATATAAGAATATTTGATTAAGCAAAAAGATGCATTAACTTAGGCTAATGCATCTTTTTGCTTTTATGCACTCGTCTGTTAGACCCGGCATTTCTTATCGACACGCATATAGCGGCTCAAGAATGAGCAAAACAAATGTGATGTATTGAATTAATTAATTGAACGATGCAAGAAGTGCGTGTATTTATACCTGAAGAAATTCATACCATTTTAAAATTCAGGCAGGAAGAAATGCCCGGTGTTGCTGTGATAAATACAGGATTAAGAAATTTCGGACAGAAAACGGTTTTCCCCTGGCACTTGTCCTTAATGATCGATTTTGAAGACGTAATAGAGAACGGAATGCCATCTCAAAAAGAACGGGATATCGTTGATCCGTTTGGTGATTATTTAAACGATTTGTTTAAAGGAGCAAATGTTGAAAAACCTAATGCCCTATTTCTGGGGCGTATAACATGGAATGCTACAAAAGAATTGATATGGAGGGTTTACGATCCCCAATTAGTAGAAAAAGAACTAAAAAGGATAATCAAAGGAAATAGCTCCCCCGGCCATTTGATTACAGGATGGATCATGATATAGAATGGAAGTTAGCAGAATGGCATTTGCAGCCTCATGAATAATGAACCTATTTAGACTTACGAAGTCTTTAAAACTTCGTAAGTCTTGAAAGAATTATTTTTTCGGCGTGCCCGCAGGTTTCACGGCCGGTTTAACCAACTCGGGGTTGGGTTGTGGGGGAGGGATAACCGTTGCCGATGGCGCGGTTGGTACACGTTTAATGCGGCTGTTCAGCTCATCTATAGGCATGGTAAGCATACGGCCTACGGGTTGTTTGCCCTTGTAGGTAATTACCTTTAACAGTTTGGCATCCTTTGGCGCAATAAGCGGGCTGGTGTATTTTGGATAAAACCTATCGGGCTGCGAATTATCAAAGCTGTAATAAGTATCCAGTCCGGGTACTTCGTTGCTTAGTTCTATACGCAATTCGTTATTGGGCGCGATGGATGGCGTAAATGCCGGATCGTAAGCGCTGGGCGAATACTTAATTTCGGCTTCATCCAAACGCGGGAAATGTTTTTCAACGCGGCTAAAAAAGTCGGGCCAATTTTTGGTACCCTTGGCACTCCAAACCGATTCGGCAATGGCCATACCCCTTGGCCAGGTCATATATTCCGCCTGACGAAAGTTGTATACCTGCTCGGTCCAAAGGTTGCCTTGTCCGCCCTTTACCAATCCGGCATCCACACCATCAGGTACAGGCTCAAACTGGTAGGTTTTGCTCAGGCGCAGGGAGGCGTACACATGCGGCTCGGTAATCCGGTCCGATTGCATATAATCCAAATACACCCAGTCGGTAGGGCTCATCACTACATCATGGCCTTGCTTAGCGGCTTCAATGCCCCCCTTTATACCACGCCAGCTCATTACCGACGCGTTAGGGCCAAGGCCACCTTCTAAAATCTCGTCCCAGCCCATAAATTTTTTGCCTTTGGCCTCTACTATTTTTTCCAAACGCTTTTCAAAATAGGCTTGTACTTCCTTATAATCCTTTAGGGTGTCGCGCAGCATTAGCGCCTTTACCTCGGCACTTTGCGCCCAAAAGTTTTTAGCGCATTCATCGCCGCCCATGTGTACGTAGGGGAACGGGAAAAGCTGGGCTATTTCGGTCACTACCTTATCTAAAAACTCGTATGTTTTTTCGCTGGCGGGGTTCAGGGTATTATCTACCAGGGCGGTATTGCCGCTGCTGGCCCAGTTCATGATCTTCTCGCCCGAGCGCACCTTGTACTGGTCGGCGCCCGGTGTGCAGGATAGCTCGGGGTAGGCTACTACCGCGGCAAGACTATGGCCGGGTACATCAATTTCGGGCATGATGTTTACATATCGCTCGGCGGCATAAGCCACCAGTTCGCGAATGTCATCCTGAGTAAAAAAGCCACCGTAAGTGCGAGGCTCATCAGGTGTGGTGGGTATAAAGGTGCCAAAATCGCCCACACGCTTTACATTCCAGGCACCTACCTGGGTTAGGCGTGGCAGGCTTTTAATTTCTACGCGCCAGCCCTCATCGTCGGTTAGGTGCAGGTGTAGCAGGTTAAATTTATAGCGCACCATATCATCAATATAGTGCTTCACCTCGGCCTTGGTAAAAAAGTGGCGACTCACATCAAACATCAATCCACGCCAGGCAAAGCGGGGGTAATCAGTCACCTGTACACAAGGCAGCGTCCATTTTATGCCTGCTACTTTATCTACGCTTTCTATTTCTTTAGGCAATAATTGCAGCATGGTTTGCGCGCCGTAAAATAAACCAGCTGGTTTATTAGCCTTAATGGTTATGCCTTTGGCGGTAACTGTAAGATTATAGCCCTCGTCGCCAATCAGCGGATCAGCCTTTGTATTAATGGCCAGTTTAATAGTAGCCGGAATGGCCGATGCCTGCGTGATGAGCGCAAATATGCCCGCGTTGTTAAACTTGCTCACCAGGAAATTACTGACCGGTTTGGTATCGGCACCAACCACAGCTATGGTGATATTTTTATGGAAGGTAAAACTACCTGTGTGCTTAACGATTTTTACCGGTTTGGGGATAATAACCGTTTCGGGATCGACCTGGCAAAAGGCGGTTAACGATAAAAGGCAGCAGCACAACAGCAGGTTTATTTTTTTCATAAGATTAAATAGAAAGAATAAAAATAGGTGATTTTTATCAGCGGACGAAATCTGACATAATGATGTAGCATGTTTGTAGGGGTGCGGCTGGTGTATTGCGGCAGGGGGCTGCGTTTGATGAAACCCCGCCCTACGTCCGCCCTTTGGGAGGGAATCGCACAATACCATCGCTTTTTCTAGTCTTCCCAACAATATGCCTAAACAACAAGCACACAATAGCTTTGTTTTTAAAGCATCTCCAGCACTTGCCTAATGCTTTCTACACTTTTAAATTTTTCGTTTTCGATATTATTATCTACCTGTTCGTGCGCCCAGGTAATGTGGTAGGGTACATGTACGGCATAGCCACCAATATTCAGCACCGGCAGTATATCCGACTTTAACGAGTTACCCACCATCAGCAATTCCTGCGGCTGGATATCAAGGTGGCGCAGCAGTTTCAGGTAATTGGTATCATCCTTTTCAGACATGATCTCGATATGATGAAAATAATGGCCCAGGCCCGACTTGCGCAGCTTGCGTTCCTGGTCAAGCAAATCGCCTTTGGTAGCTACTACCAGGCGGTATTTCCCCTTCAGGGCTGTTAAAACTTCTTCAACACCATCCAGCAGTTCAATGGGTTCGTCCAAAACAGCCTTACCCAGTTTTATTATCCGGTCAACAATTTCAATGCTGATGGTTTTGTCGGATACGGTCATGGCCGTTTCTATCATCGATAGTACAAAGCCTTTTACACCGTAACCATATAGCGGCAGGTTACCGATCTCAATTTTCAGCAGTTCGCGCTCCAGATCGTGCAGAGACAGGTAGCCGCTCATCAACTCGCAAAAAGCCTCTTCGGTACGCCTAAAGTAGGGTTCGTTCACCCAAAGCGTATCATCGGCATCAAAGGCGATCACTTTTATATCCATCATATCAGCATTAATATGCAATGATAATAAATAGGCAGTAAACAGCTTCCTTTTTTCGGTGGAAATTGGGATGGATAGGCCATACTCACATTTTTTACAGAATACCTGCACATAAAACAAAATGTACCTGATTTAACTTATATATTACACCGTTATAAATTTGTCCCCGCAGCCAAACCCGATGGAAAATATTGTTAAGATCCTTGAAGTAAACAGCGTTACCCACAACGTAAAATCATTTAAAGTGGAAAAGCCCGATGGCTACCATTTTGAACCGGGACAAGCTACCGAGGTATCCATCAATTTACCGGATTGGAAAGATGAAAAACGCCCCTTTACTTTCACCAGCCTGAACGAGTGGCCGTACCTGGAGTTTACCATTAAGGGTTATTACGACCATGATGGCGTAACCAGCAAATTACACCAGTTAAAAGCCGGTGATGAAATCATATTGCGTGATGTTTGGGGGACGATACAATACAAAACCGATGGTTACTTTATAGCAGGCGGGGCGGGCATTACTCCTTTTATGGCCATATTAAGGAACTTGCATAAAGACCGTAAGTTGCGCACCAATCAGCTTTTCTTCGCCAACAAAACCGAAGCCGATATTATTTATCATGATGAGCTGGATGCCATGTTAGGCAAAAATGCCCAATACATCCTAAGCGGTGAAAACAAGGGCAAATATGATACCGGCCATATTGATAAGGCCTATTTAAAAAAGCATGTGAAAGATTTTACCAAGCCCTTTTACGTTTGCGGCCCCGATGAAATGGTAGCGAAAATTACAGACATCCTAAAGGCATTGGGTGCCGATGCCGATTCGGTAGTGTTTGAAAGGTAAGGGCTAATAAATAATGGTAATTGATCCGCTTAATACCTGGTTTGATCCTTTGGCATTAATCACATAATAATAAACGCCTGCAGGTATTTTTTTGCTCTGATAAGTGCCATCCCAGGGTATGGCATAGCCCAGGCTTTGGAAAATCAACTCGCCAGTGCGGCCGTATACTTTTACATTAACCGTCAGGTCGCCCTCCAGGCCCGCGATAATCCATTTATCATTAATGCCATCGCCATTGGGTGTAAACGTATTTGGGATATGGATATCCTTACAATGGCTGGTGATATTGATGGTTTGCGATGCCTTACAACCGTTTTGATCGGTCACCGTTAAGGTTACTGTACTTAAACTACCGGTAGTGTAAGTTGCCCCGCCGGCTTGTCCGTTCCACTCGTATTTAGTAAAGCCAGCAGGCGCTATAAGTGTAAGTTGTTCGTTTGTAAACTGGCACAGCGTGGCATCGGGCAGGCTTAATACCGGGTTGCGTAAAAATTGTACACCTATGTTTTGCGCCACTTCGCAGCCTGCCGCGGTTTTAACAGTAGCGGTATAGGTCCCAGATTGCCTTATGCCGATCTTATCTGTTACTTCCCCGGTCGACCATTTAATTGTGCCGCCCGAATAGCTTGCCTTTAGGTCTACCGTTTGCCCATCGCATAGCGTAGTATTAATAATCCGTTCTAAAGTAAGGGTGGGCGGCGGCTCAAAGCTTAACACATAAGGGGCTGAAGTTTGACTACAGGATGTTACATTGCTGCTGATGCTTACTGTATAAATCCCGGGCGTGGCAATAGTAATGCTGGTTTGGTTTTTGCCGGATGGAATGACAGATCCGCCGATGAGCCAGTTAATGGTATAAGTACCGTCGTTTACAAATGGGGTAGATAAAGTGGCCGCATCGCCAATGCAATAAGCGGATTTATTGGCATTAAGAGCCGGTGTGGTAAGCGTGATAAAATTAAGCTGAAAATCGGCCGATGTTACCAACCCTCCGGCACAGTTGAATACCTCTACGCGGTATTTACCCGGTACCGTAGTATTAAATGTGGCCGACGTATTACTATTTATAGGCGTACCATTTGCGTACCAACGAAACTGGTACGTTGGCCAGTTGATAATTCCGGTAGCATCAATAGGCACGGTAGCGGTTAGCACAGCCGGGCTGCCCGCGCAATAGGCGGCCTTGTCGGCTGTAATAACGGGTGGGGGCACCTTAACAAAATCTATTTGTACCTCTTTTGATGCTACCCAACTGCCCGAACAGGCGCTTACCTCTACCTTGTATTTGCCGCTTTGGGTAATATTATTTAGCCCGGGCGAAATATTGCCGTTCAGCACGCCATCCTTATACCAGCGGTATTGGTAAGCCAAGTTATAATCAGTACTAAGAGATGCGGTGGATCCATCGCAATACTTCATATTATCGGGGTAGTTAAAGGTTACCACGGGCGCCGTAACTACGGTTACCTTTAAGTGGTTGGTTTCAAAATGTACTGTCGAACAGGGATCGTAAAAAACGGCATTATAGTCGCCGGGTTGGGTAATGGTTAGTGACGTGCCGCTTTCGTTAGGTAGCTCTACCCCGTCTTTATACCACTGAATAAGATTGCCTTTATAATAAACTCCCTGAACATTGGCTTTAGTGCTTGTATTATTGCATATCTGTATTTCACTTACATTATAGGGCTGCCCATCAAACTGAATACCCTGTAGTTTATCCGTGATGTTTAAATATGGCACATAATCGGGCTTCAATAAATACAATCCATCAATAGCGGCAACCCAAACACCATCTTCACAAGGCAATTCAGCATATCTGTTTACAATATTATAAGTGGTAGCATTTACACAAATGTCATTTATAATTTTAGCGCCCAAACCATCATAATGAAAAATATCATATTTACTATTACCCTTTTGATATTTCGAGTTACTAAAATACAGGCCCTGATTTGTACCGATCAGCAAGTTTTCTTTACCTAATGTACCGTTAAGTGCGCCCGATTCTGTAAAGCTGGCTAAGCCATAAATAGATGTGATCTTATTAATTTGGACACCATTTAAATATTGATTATGAGGCGCTGCCGATGTAAGATTACCCCATTTTAGCTGGAACATGCCATTTTCTGTTGCCCAAAACAAATCGGCAAATAGGGTAAAGCCTGTATTGCCCCACATACTGCCCTT
Organism: Bacteroidota bacterium; assembly: GCA_040389105.1. Lineage (GTDB taxonomy): Bacteria > Bacteroidota > Bacteroidia > Sphingobacteriales > Sphingobacteriaceae > Mucilaginibacter. Next base: position 20,907 of record JAZKAO010000011.1, on the reverse strand, counting down.
AGTGAAAAAAGCTGTTCGCAAATTGGTGCCATATTCGCCACCCAGCCATATCTCATTGCCGAAAATAGTATAATCTACCAATTCCAATAAAGAATAGTGATCAACTACATCAGCAAAGCCCCGCCCGGGACTGCCGTCATGAAACATTTCATTCCGGTATGACGCTTCAAATATCTTAGTTTCGGCATTTGCAACCGCGGGTACTATTGTTGCAGTGACAAAATTATATCTCACCATGCCATTGCTGGTGGCTATTATAACTAAATTATCAACCTTATAAGAATTATAAGCTCCTGCAGCGTCTATACCAATAGAATTTACAACACCGGGTACACCATCGGCAACCCCAATGTTTTTCAGGACTTCGTTTTTATACTCGATAACATTGGCCGATTTAGCCGCAATATAAAACTGGTCTTTACTAATCCCTACAATATCAATAAACGGCAAGCTATTATAAGCAGCAAACTTAGCAGTAAAATCTTCGGCAACCAGGGGAGTGCCAGTGCTGTTAATACGGTAAACCTCGTTACCCTGTGCCAGCACCCATAAGTAGGGGTCGTTAACATCGCGCTTTACTTTCAGGATATTTTTACCGGGTAGCAAGGTGGCGTTTAAATGAAAATCCACATCCTGCTGCCCGTAAGCCGCATAAAAAGCAGAGGAGAAAAAAAACAAAAGCAGGTAGCGTATTAAGGACATGTATAAGGTTTTGCCGCCATGAAAATAATGATAAATGTCTATCCGCAGGTAATGGAGATGTGTTTATAGCAATTTTTCATAACAAACAAAGCGCAACCCCGGGCGAAACTCCAGCCCTATTTCGCCGGCAAATACATAGCCCAGCTTAGGGAAAAGTAGTTGGGCTGCCTGGTTCTCTATATTAGTATCGATACGTAAAATGCGGATGCCACGGCGTAAAGCTTCGGCCTCGGCTTCCTGCATAAGCGCGCGTGCCATGCCCTTGCCCTGGTATCGCGGGCTAACTGCCAGGCGGTGTACAACAATGGCAGTTTGGGTGGTATCCAAACCGGCCTGTGCATATTCGGCATATTGGTCGGTTGTAATGGCGGCAACGCCGCCTATATCGCCATCCATATCGGCTACCCATAATTGGTTAAGGCCAATATCTTCGGTAAAAACCTGCGGATTTGGGTAGGTACTATCCCACTGGAAATTGCCGCTGGCCTGCATTAGCGGCACAACTTCGGCAACCAGTTGCATAATGTTGGGGATATCGGATAGGGTGGCGCGGCGTATTTGCATAATGGGCGCAAATTAATCATTGCAGGGAATTTAACTACAGGGGTCACAGAGATTTTTCGCGGAGGCTCTCACGCCAACACCTCGCAACAATAACCACTGATTTTTAACAATCGGGCAATTTTTTCGCAACAGATATTTTCGCCTTCCACACGCAGTACGCGGTCGCAATCCTCCAAATCGAAGTTTACGCGGCTGCCCGGGAACAGCAATATCAGTTTTGCTATCAGCAAATTGGCTGTCCCCGGTTGTTGTACATCTGTTTTAAAAACTTCGATCATTGCAATTGTCGCTTTTTATTTTTCTAACACGTTTTTTAAATTGTTTAAGCTGGTAGCCAGGTCTTTGGTCAGCATTTTCTTCAAATTCATGGCAACATGCATTACCTTCATCATAAAAGTGCGCTGGCCCCTAAACACCCAGGTTACCTTGGTTTGTCCGTTGGTTAAACCCTCGGTTTCGATATACGATTCCGCTTCGCCCTGGAATGGCTCCAGGAAACGCAGGTGGTATTCCACCTTTTTGTTTTCGGTAACACCGGTAATGGTTTGTTCGCCCTTGCCTACCTGCTTGTTATTGCTGGCCCAGGCGTAAAAAAAGCCAACAGTGCCATCGGTACCCTTAAACTCTTTATGCACGTTAGGATCCATTAGTACCCATTTGTTGTAGTACGATTGGTTTTCCAGGTATTTAATGTAATCAAATACCACCGAAACAGGCTTGTTGATCACTATATCCGCCTGCACCGAATAATCTTCGGAAGCAACTGCCGCCTTAATAAACAAGAAAGCTAACAAGGTACCAATAACGATAAGGATGATGATGAATATGGTCATATTGATTTATTATTAATGGTGATAAATTATGCCCCTTGTTTTGCTGCCAGCCTTTTGTGGTGATAGATGTAGGATACTGCCAGCAGTGCAAAAAATATCAGCATAGGCAGGTTTTGAACCACAGTGGCACCCGTAGCAAAAGTTGACCATGTAGCCCCAACTAAATCGAACGCGAAACCGGCGTAAGCCCATTCCTTTAGTTTAGGGAAACCCGGCACCAGTATGGCAATAGCGCCTAATATTTTGGCAATACTAATAAAGTATAAAAAATAAATAGGATAACCCATTTGGTCGTGCATCATTTTAACGCTATCGGGCGAAGCCATTGTGCCGGCTACCCCGCTGCCGCCCATTACAAGGCACAATAAAGCGGTTGAGATCCAGAATATGATATTTATCTTTTTCATGATATTTTAATGTTTTGGTGATTGATTATGCAACGTTTTTTACAGCTTCGTATTTAGTCCAAAACCAGCGGGTTATAAATAAATAGGCCAGGAATATTAAGGGCATTATGGTGTCAAATACCGCATCGTGCGAGCAAATGTGTGATACAAACGCGCCTATGAATGTAAAAGCCAAACCGGCAAATACCCATTCTTTAATACCCCTGTACCAGGGTTGCAGCAGGGCAAAAACGCCCAGCAGTTTCAGCACGCCAAACATTGGCATCAGGTATATTGGGTAGCCTAAATGCTTCATTACATCTATACCGGCCTGTTGTTTGGTAATGCCGCCTATGGCATCAAACGTCATGAACATGCACAACAGGATAAGCAGTATCCAGTAGGTGATCTTAATAGTTTTTGGTTTCATTGTTTTGGTGATTAGTGTTTTTTGAAATTACATTTTGTCATTGCGAGGTACGAAGCAATCGCGCACCCAAATAGCGGATATGCATAGTTCGCGATTGCTTCGTACCTCGCAATTACAGATTATGGTTATTTGTTATAATTCAGCATCCACTTAATGCCAAACTTATCCTTAACCGCCCCGAATATCGCACCCCAAAACTGCTCTTTCAAAGGATCCATTATATGGCCGCCTTCGGCTAATTTGTTAAAATAGGTATTGATCTCTTCTTCGCTGCTGCAACTAATAGCCAGGGATATATCGTTGCCCTGCACATGGCCGCCTGATCCGCTCATATCCGATCCCATAATCAGGATACCATCACCCGTAAGGGCAGAATGGAATATAGCATCCTTAGCACCCGAAGGCCACATTTGTTCCATGGGCGACCCTGCCACCTCCTGCAGCTCCAGTTCTCCGCCAAAAATGTCTTTGTAAAATGTCATCGCTTCGCGGGTTTTGCCATTAAAGCCGATGTAGGGATTGATCTTGCTCATGTTTTTTAGGTTTTATATTGGTTTAAATTTAGTTCAAGATAATATTTATAATGCTAATTCTGTCACTTCGCTGTTTACCTTATCGGCCCGCATCAGCACCATACAAAGCAATTCGTCAGGGCTTTTATACCACTCAATACAATGCGCCGATCCATCCAGCCGCTTATCCGCCACCAGGCGATTAAAGATACTCATGATCAGCATTTCGTTTTGTTGCCAGTCCATCAGGGTTTCGCCCATATAAGTACCCTTCTCTATGGTAAATATCGGGCAGCCCAATTGGGTGCCCTCGCCCTCAAAATTTTCGGATGCCGCTGCACGGTAGCGAATCACACCATCCCATCCCGGTTTTGAAATGCCGAAAATATGCCGTCCCTCCAGGCTTGGCGCTACGTTACTTAATCCGTCAAACGCTTCCTTTATACCTTTGGGGAATGATTTTGCCTCTACACAAAAAACTTTGATATCATGCTGCAGTTTGTACAATTCCATTTTTATAAGCTATTGAACAATACAAACTTAGTGTAAACCACCCAGTAAAAAAGGGTGTAAATACGGCAATCTCGGGAGGTAAATGCGACAATTGTTTTTTAATTTAGCATAATGAAGCATGTATCCATACTTATACCGCTGGGGCATACCAGTATGCCTAATATTGACGGTACACACCAGATATTATCGCAGGTAAATGATATTTTAGGTGCAATGGGCCGCGAGCCTTTGTTTAACATACAAATGGTGGGATTAGAAAAGCGTACCGTGCAGCGCAACGGCCTGTTTACCATCGAGCCCGATGCTATGATTGCCGACGTGGCAAAAACCGACCTGATCATTATCCCCGCCATGCACGGCGATATACAGGAGGCTTTAACTCAAAACCAGCCCTTTGCCCCATGGATAGTTGAGCAATATAAAAACGGTGCCGAAATTGCCAGTTTGTGTATTGGTGCATTCTTCCTGGCATCAACCGGTTTGCTGGATGGCAGGCAGGCGGCAACGCATTGGTCGTTAGCTAATGTATTCCGCCAGATGTATCCCGAAGTTAATTTGGTTGACGATAAAATTATGACCGAAGAGGACGGTATTTATACCAGCGGAGGGGCCTACTCGTACCTTAACCTGTTGGTTTATTTGATAGAAAAGTTTGCCGGGCGCGATGTTGCCATTTTGATATCCAAATCGTTTATGATAGATATCGACCGCATCAGCCAATCGCCTTTTATTATTTTCCAGGGGCAAAAGGCACACGAGGACGCGCCGGTGAAAAAAGCGCAGGAATTTATTGAAAGTAATTTTGCTGATAAGATAACGGTAGATCAACTGGCCAGTATGCTGGCCCTGGGGCGCCGCAGTTTAGAGCGCCGCTTTAAACATGCTACCAGCAATACAGTTACCGAATATATACAACGCGTAAAAATAGAAGCCGCTAAAAAAAGTTTTGAAAGCAGCCGGAAAAACATTAACGAGGTAATGTACGATGTGGGCTATACCGATACCAAGGCTTTCCGCACCATATTTAAAAAGGTAACAGGCCTATCGCCGGTGGAGTACCGGAACAAGTATAATAAGGCGATGGCGGGGTAGGCACCCATAGCATCATAAAATTAAAATGTCATTTCGAGCGATAGCGAGAAATCTTATACATGCAACAAGTATAGTCGTATAAGATTTCTCCCGCTGGTCGAAATGACATTTTTATTTTAGTGCTACTTACGGTCTCGGTGGATGTGGTGGCGGCGGTGGTAGCTTAATATGCGGCAATTTAATATGCAGCTTGCGTGGTGGCGGGCGACGGTGTATCACCCTGCGGTGCAATACCGGGCGGCGCAATACCACATGCGGGCGCGGCGGATGAGGCGGCGGTGGCGGCAATTGCAATGTGGTAACCGCTGCAGGAACGCTCAAAGCCCTATCGGCAGCATTTACCGACGCGGTTGCCGTAACCATTACTAGCACCACAATCATTATTCTGATGATCTTCATGTTATTGAAAGGTTAAATAATTTGATATTTTACTATGAACGGTGAAAGTGTAGGATTGTTTTACCTCATCTAAATCCTACCCAAAGTAGGGGGGCTTAAGAACCGTTTTTAGAACCCTCCCATTTGGAGAGGGCAGGGTGAGGTTTCTCCATCATCTCATACAAATAATCAGCTGTAAACTGTGCGGCTTCCAGCCAGCGGCCTTTGGCTTTACTGCCCTCGTAAAAGGGATTAAAATGCCGCTGTAATTCGTGCGAATAACCCTGGTATATTTTAAGGGTGTTGGGGATATGTAACTCGTCGGCTTTGTTATGGATATCCAGGCTGCCATGCAGTGGTGCATCCTTATGGGTAATGGGCACTAAACCATCCTCGCTGCCATGCACACTGATGATGGGGGTTTTGCTGTTCTTTAGCCATTCCAGGTTATATATGCCGCCCCAATAATTAATAACGGCGTAAACAGACTGGTAAGGCATGCCGCTTTTTTTGATCTCGGCATTGGCGATATTAGCCATGCGGCCAAAGTCTTCGTTTTTGGTATAAGCGGCATCTAAAGCCATAAAGCCACCTGCCGAATTACCGCCTAAAATAATGCGGTTTGGATCGATATGATACCTGTCCGCATTTTTACGGAAGTAGGCTACCGCACGTTTGGCATCCTGCGTGGCATAAAAGGAAGCCCGTAATAAGGCATCAAAATGCAGCAAAGGGTTTTCCTTGCTTAGCCGGTAATTAATGGATGCGCATACATAACCGCGTTCGGCAAAGTTTTGGCTCCACACCCTAACGCCTTTGGCCCTTTTGGTGCCCAATTTAAAGCCACCGCCATGCATCCAGATAATAAGGGGCCTGGCTTTTGCATCGTCACCTTTGGGTTGATATAGATCGAACAGGTAAACCTTTTTATCATCCCCGGCCGCATCGGGATTGTAGCTTTGGTCTTTATCGATGCTGATATCCTTAAATACCATATCCTTATATCGCCGTGCGTTGGGGCTTTGCGCAAATGTCGTTTGAAAAACAAGCCATGCACACACCAATACTATTTGTTGTTTAAGCATACTTATATATACGACAAATAGCGGGGCGAGATGTTTGGAAGAGAAATAGTAAGTTGCGAACAGTATTATCAATGGTCTTGGCAAAGTCAAATTCCTGTACGCTGTCACCTTTGGTGCCGATAATTAGCACATTTGGCCAAAACTATTAACGATTATGCGTATTGAAATTATTTCGGGCAGCCCGCGGCACGTGAGTGTTACCAAAAGGCTGGCCGTATACCTGCAACAATTTTTTACCGATAAAACCGAACACAGCATTGGCCTGATTGACATGCGCGAGCATGAACTGCCCATGGTGCAAACAGTTTTTTCATCGCCCGATAAAGCCCCTGAACAATACCGCGAACTGGCCGGGCGCATGTTTGCGGCCGATGCCTTTATTATTGTAACCCCCGAATATAATGGCAGTTATTCGCCTGCTATGAAAAACCTGTTCGATCATTTTCCCAAACGGGTACATAAACCAATCGGACTGGTTACCGCATCGGTAGGGGCTTTGGGCGGGATGCGCGCTGCGCAGCAATTGTTGCTGTTAACGGCCGGCGTATTTGGCATAGCATCGCCCTTTATGTTGGTTACCCCTTTTGTAGATAAGAAGTTTGCTGAAGATGGTACACTGCTGGATGAATCGTTCCAGGCAAATGTAGATACCTTTGTACACGAGTTTTTGTGGCTGGCTGAAAAACTGAACGGTTAATCCCGGTACTTTACTTCCTTTTTGAATGGTGCTTATTAATAATGTTTTGATAAGCGCAATTCAGCGCATCGGCCAGCATGTCGGCCCGTACAATGCTCAGGTTTACAAAGGTGCTGCCTTGTTTGCCCCAGGCATTGGGTACCGGATAAAAAACAGCGCCGTCGTTAAAGGCGCAAAACACGTCCTGGTCGGTTAGTGATAGTTGCACCATGGCGCGGCCATCACTTTCGCGCAGGGTGGCAAAGATCTTATTCTTCCAGTGGAAGGACGCCATTTCAAAATGCGGCAGCTCTTCGGTATCGGGTAAGGAAAGTGCCAGCTTTTTAAAAGTATCTGTATCAACCATATCCAAAGCTAATATATTTGTAATTAATAAATGGCGGCGACTAAATACATACAAAAATGCATACCGGGGCGTAAATGGGCCATGGTGGCGCTTTTGTTGCTATTTGTTGGCGGCACCGTATCGTGGACGTATTATCGCGATCCTATACCTATGGGCACCTATCCACTGGTTTACCCGGCCAACTTTGGCAACCGCATGAATGTGCCCGATGATAACCCCACCACCCGGCAAGGCGTTTACTTAGGCCGTATGCTGTTTTACGAGCCGTTGTTATCGGCCAATGGGAAAATCAGTTGCGGTACCTGCCATCAGCAACAATTGGCCTTTACTGATGGTAAGGCATTTAGCGAAGGGGTAGACCATACCTTAACGCCCCGCAGCAGTATGTCGCTGGCTAATTTATTGTGGACAAGACGGTTGTTTTGGGATGGGAGATCAAATAGTTTAGAGAGCCAGGCCGCCATACCCATGACCAACCCGCACGAGATGGGGCAGCTGATGCAGGTATCGGCACATAAATTAATGCAGACCGCGCCCTATCCCGAACTATTCAGAACAGTGTTTGGTGCCGACGGTATCAGCGGGCCTAACATTATGAAAGCCATTGCCCAGTTTGAGCGTATACTGATATCGGCCAATTCAAAATATGATCAGTATTTGCGTGGCGATTATCAGCCTACGGCTTTAGAATTGCAGGGAATGGATTTGTTTAACCAGGCACCACAACCGGCTAAAAGCATCCGCGGGGCTAATTGCGCGCGCTGCCATGGCGGGCCTAAAACCTATATGGAACTGTTCCACAATAATGGGTTGGATAGTATCCCCAAAGATGCCGGCATTGCCAACCTGACAGGGCTACCCGGCGACCGTGGTCGCTTTAAAGTCCCCACCCTGCGCAATATTGCACTAACTGCACCCTACATGCATGATGGCCGTTTTAAGACACTGGAAGAGGTGGTTGATCATTATAGCGAACATGTAAAGGAATCGGTATCGTTAAGTCCATTTTTGCGGGGAGAATCAAATGAAGTAAACGGGAAAACCCTGTTGCTGCACCCGGATGAAAAAAAAGCCGTTATCGCTTTTTTAAATATGCTGACGGATGATACCTTTATCCGCGACCCACGATTTACCGACCCACATAAAATAGCATCTACAAAAAACTAATATAATCGTAATGAAAAAACAAGCTATCACACTCTTTATTTGCCTGCTTGGTGCAATGGTTAACCCGCTAACCACACTGGCGCAATCGGTAAAAATTACCGGCGAGGTAACTGCCCCGCTCGAAGTAAAAGTATCTGACATGGCCCAATTTACCCAAACACCGGTAGGCCGCAAAGATAGGGACGGGAAAGACCATACCTATACCGGTGTGCTGTTATCGGCTATCCTGCAAAAGGCGGGTGTAACTATGGGCAAGGATTTAAAGGGCGACAACCTGACCAAATATGCTGTTGTTGAAGCCAGCGATGGTTACCAGGTAGTATTTGCCCTGGCCGAATTGGATAAGGCTTTTACCGACAGGCAAATTATCCTTGCTACACAGATAGATGGCAAGCCATTGGCCCCGGCAGATGGCCCTTTTCGCATTATTGTGGAGGACGAGAAGAAACCCGCACGTTGCATTAAGCAGGTAACGGGTATTAAAATAGCCTTTGCTAAATAGCACGTATTTGTAATGACGCACCTGGGTGTCAACCTATTTTAGTATAAGGCAGAAAAAATGGAATTGTCGCCAGCGGGTTACATATATCCTTTATCTCGTTTTTTTAAATGAAACCCGCCGAAATCGAAACCGAATAAAAAAAAACCAATTGTAATCTATAAATAACTAAAGTATAATTATTGTTAAATAATCATTTGATAATATAATCGTGTGTTAACATTCGGTTAACATTATAGCTGAACTTTTGTGCACAAAGAAAAACACAAATGAAGAAGCTTTACTTTATCATCCTTTCTGTACTCGTTTTAGGCGTGGCCAATGTGGCTAACGCGCAGATCACCACCGGCGTTATTAGCGGTAAAGTGGTCGACGCTAAAGGCGGTACATTGCCCGGTGTTACCATTAGTGTGGTAAACACCAGCACCGGCACCCGTTACGGCAACCAAACCAACGCCGAGGGCCGTTACACTATTTCAAACGTTAACCCGGGCGGTCCTTATATTATCACCGCTACTTTTATCGGGTATAAAAAACAGGAAATTACAGGCATCACCATTAACCTGGGAAGCTCAACTTATAACTTCCTGATGCCCGATGAATCAACCGCTTTAAAGGAAGTAGTTGTAAAATCATCAGGCGGTGCTACTAAAACAGGCGCCAGCACACGTATTAATACCAACCAGTTGCGCACTATGCCATCGCTTAGCCGCAGCCTGCAGGATTTAACCAGGCTTACGCCGCAAAGCAGTAACAACTCGTTCCAGGGTACTAACTACCGTTATAATAACGTAACGCTTGATGGTGCCATTAATAACGATGCGATTGGCTTCAGCCCGTCATTAGGCGGCCAGAACAACGTATCGGGCCAGGTGGGCAGCAGCACACGTACCAGCCCGGTATCGTTAGATGCGATACAGGATATACAAGTTTACGTAGCCCCTTACGATATTAAAATTGGTAACGTATTAGGCGGTAGTATTAACGCGGTAACCCGCAGCGGTACCAACACGGTAACCGGCTCGGTTTACGGTTTTGGCCGTGGCGCGTTTATGATAGGTTCAAACCGCATCCCAACCAATGTAGGTGGCGATGGCGCAAAGGAGCCGTCTGAATTTCATGATTACCAGTTTGGCGGTCGTTTAGGTTTGCCAATTATTAAGGATAAATTATTCTTCTTTACAACCGAAGAATTAGCCCGCCGCCAGGACCCTGTTATTTTTGCAGCAGGCAGCGCAGGTTCGGCAGGTATCCTTTCTAAACAAGATGCTATCGACATTACCAAAGCCTTTACCGCTTATACAGGCGGCATTAGCCCGGGTACTTACGATAATACTACCATCTTCTCCAACTCGAACAAGTTTTTTAACCGTTTAGATTGGAACATTAACGATAAGAACCAGTTAACCCTGCGTAATAATACCATCAGCTCAACCGCTACCAACCTGGAGCGCGATCAGCAGAACTTCCGTTTCAGCGGTATCGATTATACATCGCATAACAACTCAACATCAACTGTTGCCGAGTTAAAATCAAGGTTTACCAACGCGATCAGCAACAGCTTTTTGATAGGTTACTCTAACGTACATGATTACCGCGACCCTAATTCAAACCCGGCCCTGCCGCAAATTGAAATAACCGGCCGCACCCCGGGTACCACTATATTTTTAGGTACCGATCGCGAGGCCGCTATATTTGATATGCACCAAAAAACCACCGAGATAACCGATAACTTTACTGTAAACGCAGGCAGGCACACGCTTACTTTTGGTACCCACAACGAACTTTATAACATTACCTATAACTTTGTGAACGCATGGAACGGTCGCGATGCTTATAGCAGTATTGATGCTTTCACCGGGACAAACACTTCAAATACTACCGTGGTTCCATTTACACCATCACGTGTAAGGGCTAACTTTAATTATACCAACAACACCCGCGATTATATTTTGGCTAACCCATCGGCCCAATTTAAGGTGAACTTGCTGAGCGCCTATGCACAGGATGAATTGCAGGCTACCGATAATTTAAAAATCACCTACGGCCTGCGTTTAGATTATGCAGGTGTACCTACCAAACAGCCGCTTAGCACCAAAACAACCGGTGCCGCTGTTGATCCTAACTACGGTAATACCTTTACTTATACCCAGCCGGCAAACATCCAGAACAAATACCTGGACAATGTAGAAATGAACGGCCGTGTATCGTTTAACTATGATATTAATGGCGACCAAAGCGTTGTATTACGTGGCGGTACCGGTACCTTTACCGGCCGTGTACCATTTGCATGGTTTGGTTACGCGTTTTATAACAATGGCAATACTTATGGCGCTTATGATAAAAACAACATCAGCGCTGCAAGCCCAATCACCGCGGGTACTAACCCAACACAAGCCCCTGTTAATGGCGGTTTAGGTTTTGTTAACCAGCAAAATAATCCTGTGCCAAATACCAGCGCTACCGGCCCAACCCAGGTAGATATGATTGATAATAACTTTAAAATGCCACAGGTATGGAGAAGCAGCCTAGCCCTGGATTATAAAACACAGGACCAATGGAGGTTTACTTTAGAGGGTATTTACACCAAAGTTATCCACGATTTAAAATTCCAGCAAACCAACACTACCGATCAGGTAACTTATTACCCGTACGATACCCAGCACCAGCAGCCAATATTTGTGAACACCAAGCCATCGGCTAACTTCACAAACGCTTACTTGCTATCAAATACCGATCAGGGCGAACGTTACAGTATTACAGGCCAAATTGGTAAAACGCTGCCTTTTGGCTTAAATGTTGATTTTGCTTATACCTACGGCCAGGCTAAAGATATCACCAACGGTATCCGTAACTCAATGGAATCAAACTGGCAGTTAAACCAGGCGTTAAACCCTAATACGCCAACGCTGGCATATTCAAACTTTGATGTACGCCACCGTATTATCACTAACCTTAACTATAAGCTATCTTATGGCGAGGGTAAAAAGTATTCGTCTAACTTCGCTATCTTCTTTAGTGCAACTTCAGGTACGCCTTATTCATTCGGCTTCCTGCCAAGCGCTATCGACGGAACCGGCCAACAGGTTAGTTTAGCTTACATCCCGGCAGTTGGTGAAACTATTAAACTTTTTAGCACTACACCAAATACACCAACAGCTGCCGAGCAGGCCCAGGCCAACGCGTTCGATCAGTTTATTAACAGCGATCAGTACCTGTCAACCCGTCGCGGTAAATTTACCGAGCGTAATGGTGCCCGCACACCTTGGAATACCAGTGCCGATTTCCGTTTCACACAGGACTTTACCCTGGGTAATGGCGCGCACAAACAAATGTTAACCTTTACATTTGATATTGTTAACCTAACCAACTTGTTGAACAGTGCATGGGGGCATTACTATTACTCGCCAAACACATTCAACTCTACATCAAGCATTGGTTTAACCAAAAACGTTACTCCTTCGTTTGCTAACGCGGCTACCACATACCCAACTTACAAATTTGTTAACCCGGGCGTACCTTACGCGGTTGACCAGTTTGCATCGCGTTTCCAAATGCAGTTTGGTGTGCGTTACTCGTTCTAATCAATACTTAAATAATATTAATCCCCGCAGTTAATACTGCGGGGATTTTTTGCTTTAGAGCTAATTGTCTGGTTAATAAATGTCCTTTATTTGTCCATGATTAATTATTTTTAACTATCCCGAAAAATCAATATTTTTATCATGTTAAACGCTATCAACCTATGTGCCAGCTCACTCCAATCAATTGTATTCCCCGGAAGAGCCCCGCTCCGGTTAAATTTTTAACTAATCATTATCTGCTTTCGTTGTTGATTTTGATGATCGCATTACCTGCCTTAAAAGCGCGGGCGCAGGATTTTTTCCCCGAGCAAAAGGACTATGCAGTAAGGGTGAGCGCCGATTTTGAACGGCCCGGTAAGGACCTGGAGAACTATAAAGCAGCAGTAGTTTACAGTACCGGTTTCCTGAAATTTTTTGATGATTTTACGCTTGGCATAAATATGGCCTACCGGGAGTTTGCACCCAAGGCACAAATGATAGTCCAACAGATAGATGCCGGCCACCAATCAGTTAGCACCTACTCAAACTACAGCACGTTTTTATTTTATTTAAGTGGGGTTTATAATTATCCTTTTACCGAACGGGTTACCTTATTTGGCGGCTTAAACGCGGGGCTTGGCTATAACACATCGGGCATTAATTACAGGGATGATAACAGCGATGTGTATTTAGGTGGAGATACTAAGCAAGCTTATTTTGCACCCAAATTAGGCGCGGGCTTTGCGCTTAACAATAATGTAAGTATTGATATACACGCCTGTTATAATATTTTTATGCAAAGCGGCAATCTGAACAATATTCCCGCTTCGGGCAATACTGCGGTGTTGCCGTCCGGTTATTCATCTATTTCAACAGGTATTGGCATGGTATTTAAGTTTTAATATAGTCCGGAAGACCGAAAGATAGTTTTTGAGAGTAGTCCGAAAGATATCAATAGTCCGGCTTACGGTCTTCCCAACTTTCGGACTATCTACAAATTCTTCCCCAGCTTCTCCAGCATTTCGCCGGGTACATTATGTAAGTCAAGCACCAGGAAGCCATCCAGGCAATCGGCAAATTTAGGGTCGATGTTGAAGCAAATGATCTTGGCGTTAAGCGCTATGTATTGGCGCAGTAACACCGGGATCTTCATGTTGCGGGTTTCCACATCAGATATAATACTGTCCAGTCCCCTTAGCGAATCGTCCGTGCCCGACATTAACAAGTCGGTATCGATCTTTGAAAAATCGACCTTGAATTTCTTCCTAGGTCGCACATATTGCGCCATCTCATGGTCGAAATGGTGCTTGGTGATATAGTCAACAATAAGCGATTTAGAGAACTTGCTGAACGTATTGCTAATGCTCACCGGGCCAATCAGGTAGCGGTAACGTGGGTTATCTATCAGGTATTTTAGTATGCCTTTCCATAACAGGAATAGGGGCAGGGCCTTGCCCTGGTATTCGGCCCGGATAAAGGAACGGCCCAATTCCATACTGCTTTTCAATATCGGTGTAAACTGGCCCTTTATTTTAAAAACCTCGGCCGTGTAAAAGCCTTTTTTACCGCGACTGTAAAAAATCTCGTCGCCCAGGCCAATACGATAAGCGCCTACAATTAGCTTATTCTCGGTATCCCAAATAAACAGGTGGTGATAATAAATATCATATTCATCCAAATCGATACTTTTATTGGTGCCCTCGCCCACTTCGCGAAAAGTGATCTCGCGCAGGCGCCCAATCTCGCGGATAATATTGGGGATAACCGAGGTAGGCGTAACATACACTTCGTAATTTTTCTCTGTCCACACCAAATAGTCTTCACGTACGCCTTCTACCTCTTTTTCAATAATACTACGGTCGGTTTCAAAAGGAACTTCCTCGGGATCCTTTTTTATTTTAAACAGGTTGCGTGGGTTAAACAGCTTTTTTTCCTCCTCAAGCCCGGTACCCAGGGCATAAGTTTTGGCCCTTAAATAATTAAGCAGTTTAGCCGGGTTGTTATTATCCGGTACATCGGCCACGTTAATGGGTTTGCCTATGCGCAGTTTAATGGTATGGCCTTGCTTGTTAAATAATTCGGATGGTAGCTTGGCCGTGCGCAGGGCAGGGTGTATCATGCTCAGCAGGTTAAATAACAAGCCGTTATTGCCATGGAAATAAATAGGCACCACCGGCACCTTAGCTTTGGCAATGATTTTGCCTACCACCGGGTGCCACTTGCGGTCGGTTATTTGCTGGGTTTCTATTTTATAGGTAGATACCTCGCCGGCGGGGAAAATGCCAATGGGGATGCCGGCCTTTAGCAGTTCCAGCGTGTTTTTCAATCCGCTGATGCTGGATGAATGATCTATATTTTCGAAAGGGTTTACGGCGATAAAATAATCGCTTAGGTTAGGGATCTTCTTTAGCAAAAAGTTAGCCATCAGCTTGGCATCGGGGCGCATCATGCATAGTATTTTCAACAGCACCATGCCCTCTATACCGCCGTAAGGGTGGTTGGCAATGGCAATAAAAGCACCCTCGGCGGGGATGTTTTTCAATTCGCTCGCGTCAAAATCAATGGTAACACCAACGCCCTCTAAAATAGCATCCACAAATTCGGGGCCTTGTTTGGGCTGGGCCTGGGCAAACAGATCGTTCACCTGGTTTATCTTCATAATCTCCATTAACAAAGCCGCCAGGCCGGGCATTTTCAGTTTATCCAGTTTGGTGGCCTTAGCAAATTCTTCGGTGGTGATGATCTTCATTTCGTGGTAGGGGCTGTGTAGAATTTATCAGATAAATATCCTCAAAATTTATTTAATTTAACGGAATATTGTCCCGTTGTAATGCTATCATCTTTTAAAAATTACTTATCAGTTACCAAAAAAGAATGGAACGGACTGGTTGTTTTGCTCATACTCATTGCCTTAGTGTTGACAGCTCCATACATTTACAGCTTAATCCACAAAAACAAAGCCATCAATTTAAAGGATTTTAACGCCGCCGTAGCTAAATTAAAAGGCACAGGCTTGGCCGATAGCAGCGAAAATCGTGGCATATTATTCCGCTTTAACCCCAATAATTTGCCCGATGCGCAATGGCAAAAGCTGGGTTTGGATGAGCGCAAGATAGCCACTATTAAAAACTACGAGGCTAAAGGCGGGCGCTTTTACAGCAAACCCGATCTGCAAAAAATATACGCCATTACTCCCGAAGATTACCGGCGCTTAGCACCCTACATCACCCTGCCCGAAAAATCAAACTATACCGAAAAAAGTAACGAAGTAGTAGAATTGAATACAGCCGATTCGGCCAAACTGACCCAAATAAGGGGCATTGGCGGAAGTTTTGCCAAGCTGATCATCCGGTACCGCGACAGGCTGGGCGGTTTTTACAAAAAGGAGCAGCTAAAAGAAATTATCGGGCTCGATTCGTTAACTTATGTAGATATTCAACCTTTTGTTAAAGTGGATGCCGGAAAGATCATCAAGATCAACCCGAATAAGGCGACAACCAACAGCCTGATTGCATTCCCGTACTTAACGTATAAACAGAAAAACGCCATAGTAGAATACCATACCCAGCACGGCGATTATGCTGCGCTGGCAGATTTAAAGAACATTCCTATTATAGATGAAGTAATTTTGCGTAAAATTGAACCATACATCAGTTTCAAATGATAGAACAGCAGATAAAAGAAGCCATACGTGATATCCCCGATTTCCCGAAGCCGGGCATTGTTTTTAAGGATATTACCCCCATATTAAAAGACCCCGCCTTGTGCGATGGTATTTTAGATGCCTTTGTGGCGCAGTTGAAAGATACCCCAATTGATGTGGTGGCCGGTGTGGAAAGCCGCGGTTTTTTGTTTGGTTTATCGCTGGCCGGCCGTTTGGGTGTGCCCTTTATCCCTGTGCGCAAGGCGGGCAAGCTACCCTATACCATTAAACAAAAGGTATACGAATTGGAATACGGTACCGCCACTATCGAACTGCATACCGATGCCTTTGAACCCGGCCAGCGCGTACTGATACACGATGACCTGTTGGCCACCGGCGGCACCGTAACCGCCGCCAGTCAACTCATTGAGGAAATGGGCGGCATAGTAGCTGGCTTTAGCTTTGTAGTGGGCCTGGGCTTTTTAAACGGCAAGGAAAAAATAGCACCGATATGTGATAAAATTTGGGTGCTGGCGGATTATTAGCCCTGTAGCAGAGGTTGGAGATTAGTTAATTAGAGATTAGGTTTTGAATGGCGTATAACATGCTGAATAAAAACAATATACAAACAGGTATCCTTTTAGGCTTAATACTACCCCTAATATCGGCGGTGGTATTTGAGTTGATCATGAACAATTGGTGGATCATTAGCAAGCGTGGGTTACCTTATTTTGCCGTGGTGGCAGTTAACCTGGGTGTGTTGCGCTATTTTGCCGGTAAAAAGCAAGAGAAAACCGCGCAAGGGATGATGCTGGTTACCTTTGTTTTTGTGGCATTGGTTTACTTTTTTAGGTTTAGATAATGAAGTATTACCTGGTAGCGGGCGAGGCATCGGGCGATTTGCATGGCGCCAACCTGATGAAGGCACTAAAGGAACGCGACACCAATGCCGATTTCCGGTATTTTGGCGGCGACCTGATGCAGGCGCAGGGCGGCACACTGGTAAAACATTATGCCGATATGGCCTTTATGGGTTTTACTGAGGTGCTGATGAACCTGCGTGCCATCTTCAAGAACCTGAATGCCTGCAAAGCAGATATATCAGCCTGGCAGCCTGACGTAGTGATATTGATAGATTTCCCCGGCTTTAATCTTAAAATTTCCCAATATGCTAAAAAAGAAGGTTTTAAAACCTGCTACTATATATCGCCCAAAGTTTGGGCCTGGAACCAAAAACGGGTGCTGAAAATAAAACGGGTGGTTGACCACCTGTTTTGCATCCTGCCTTTTGAGGTTGATTTTTACAAAACCTGGGGTATGGAGGTAGATTATGTGGGCAATCCCTTGCTGGATGCCGTATCTGCCTTTAAGCCCGATGTTAACTTTATTGCAACTAACAAACTAACTGATAAAAAAATTATCGCCTTATTGCCCGGCAGCCGCAAACAGGAGATCAGCCGGCTGCTGCCGGATATGGTGCAGGTGGCCGCGCAATTTCCGCAATATCAATTTGTAATAGCCGGCGCGCCATCCTTTAATGCCCAATATTACAATGAATATCTGGCAGGGGAAAG
This sequence comes from Bacteroidota bacterium, assembly GCA_040389105.1. Taxonomy (GTDB): domain Bacteria; phylum Bacteroidota; class Bacteroidia; order Sphingobacteriales; family Sphingobacteriaceae; genus Mucilaginibacter. Next base: position 2,923 of record JAZKAO010000011.1, on the reverse strand, counting down.
TATCCCCATTGTATTTAACGCTACTTACGATCTGCTGAACCACGCCGAGGCCGCCATTGTAGCATCGGGTACCGCAACGCTGGAAACCGCTTTATTCAACGTGCCGCAGGTGGTGGTGTACAAGGGAGGTGCTATCAGCATTGCCATAGCGCGCATGGTGGTGAGCATTAAATTTATCTCGCTGGTTAACCTGATTATGGATAAACCGGTGGTGAAAGAACTGATACAGGAAGATTGTAACCCCGCACAAGTTGCGACTGAATTAAACCTGCTGGTAACCGACAGTAGTTATCGTAACCGAATGCTGGCCAATTATGATGAACTGGATGTGCGCATGGGCGAGCCGGGAGCATCGGCCAAAACCGCGGATTTGATTGTCGGGTATATGCAATAAATCTTATTGTAGAGACACATACTTGTGTCTCGCTTTTGTAAGTTATATGCATAGTGAGAGACACAATTATGTGTCTCTACACAGAAAAATCACCACAAAAAATAAAGCCCTTTTTAACAAAGGGCTTTACCGTTTTCATAGACGTTTGTAGAAGAATTTGACAGGTAGATGTATGTGGATCAGGCGGCTATCAGCTGTTGCTGTTGGCTTGCCTTACGGATGTTCGGGTTGCGGGCATAAAAAGCTTCCAGGTCTTGCCTTATAATACGCAATAATTCGGCATCAAACTTGCCAACTAATTTACTTGGGGCTGGCTTTGGTGAATAGCTTTTCATAGGTAGGCGTTTTGGTTGGTTAAATGTTTAATTATGCGGCTTTTAGGCGGTTATTTAAGTTATCGTGTATGGCGCTTACTAAATTGGCTTTATTTCTTAAGGCCGATAGGTCGCTCATGATAATGTTTTTTAATTCGTTGTCGAAACTGGTTAACAGTTTGTTTACAGATGATTTTGTTTGCGCTTTCATAATGGTAATGTTTTTGTTGAATGGTATTTAACTAATTCTTTTTTTCCTTATCAATATGATCGGTTTCGGTAAGGTTATCCTTGCGGCGTTTAGCCTCTTTGTATTGCCTTTCTATCTGCTCCTTGTCACGTTCGTCCGAAGCTTCCTTAGGATGCAATGGGTCTTCCCATTCCTTTTCCTCCTCTGGGGTTATTTCTTGATTTGTGACTACCATTTTTCAATTATTTAATTGATGTGATAGGTTACATTCCAAATCAGTGCCAAAAAATCATTTTAGCCTAAAATATTGTCATAAATGTGTCTTTGAAATCAAAAAAAAGCGCCATTATGCGCTTTTTGTAGTTTACAGATGACGCAAACATTACAATAAAAGATACACTGTGTTTTGTAGAATGGTCAGGAAAGGGTAGCGGCGCGGTGCGCTTTCATTTTTTGCCGGCTAAGGAGGTGCACAATAAGTACAATACAGGATAACGTGATACCGATAGCGCATACGCCGTTCCACCGGTATTTATCCCAGGCCAGGGTAGCCAAAAAAGTGCCGGTTGAGCCACCTATAAAGTACGATACCATATAAACCGTATTAATACGGTTACGCGCCGCCGGGTTAAGCGCAAAAATGATCGCTTGGTTAGATATATGCGTAGCCTGTACGCCCACATCCATTAATATTACCCCAATACCTAAGCCTATTAAACTATTACCCGATAATAAAAACAGCACAAAGGATATGATGATGAGTATAATAGTAAAGGCTGATAATTTATACGAGTCCATTTTATCGGTCAGCTTACCCATATAGCCTGCGGCAACGGCGCCTAATACGCCCAGTAAGCCAAAGGATCCGGCAACATCGCTACCCAGGTTAAATTGATATTTTAGCAAAAATACCAGCGTTGTCCAAAAAGCGCTGAAGCAGGCAAAGCACAGCGCCCCACGGAACGAGGCCAGCCGCAGTGCCGGTTCGTCCATAAATAGTTTAACTAGCGATGCCATCAGGCGTTTATACTTGCCGGTATAATCGGCCTCTACCTTGGGCAATTGTAAATAAACCAGCAGCCAAATAATAACCATCATGCCGGCGGCAATATAAAACATAGCCCGCCAGCCAAAATGTTGGCCAATAAAACCGCTTAGCGTGCGCGATGCCAGTATGCCTACTAACAGGCCACTCATAATAAAGCCTAATTTTTTACCACGTTCGTGCGGTTGGGCCAGGTGCGCGGCCATGGGCACCATTAATTGCGGGATAACGGATGTGATGCCTGTAAATAAACTGGCAATTAATAAAACAGTAATACTGGGCGCCCATGCAGCAACCAGTAGGGAGGCGACCACAAAAATAAGATCGATCAGCATCAGGCGTTTTCGTTCGAACATATCGCCAAGCGGAACAATAAATAACAAGCCAACAGCATAGCCAATTTGTGTAAAAACGGCAACTTGCCCTGCTTTTGCGCTATTAATATGATAAGTAAGTGCAATGTCGCCTAATAATGGTTGGTTATAATAGATGTTGGCTACAACAAAACCTGTGGTAATTGTCATTATCCATAAAACGAGCGGACTTAAATGCGGTTTTTCTAATTTTTTATTATTCATTTAATATTTTGTCGATAAATTAAGTGATTTTTACATTTTAAATCACATTTAAACTAGTTTTAATCATATTTTCAATTATTTTATTGTTTATTTTAATGTTGTTGGCAATTATTTATCTAAATTTTTAATTTTATTATATTTTAATTCACTTTTAAAAATTTTTTGCAAAAAATTGATACATTTAATTCACAATTTCTTAACATTGCATATAAAAAAGGTGCTTTTTTAGTATAAAATATTTTTTTGATACAATTATGACAATCTTTTTTGAAAAAAAATGAAAAAAATTCAATAGATGTCAAAACTAAGTGTTACTTTTACACCGTATTAAAAATACATATTAAAACGTCTTCTCATAATTTAGGTTTATAATTGGTTAGTAAAGGCCCCTGCCCATCAGGG
>JAZKAO010000010.1:63847-1020471 GCA_040389105.1 Bacteroidota bacterium | reverse complement strand
AATGACTAATGACTAATGACTAATGACTAATGACTAATGACTAATGACTAATCATCTTTAAGCATTCGTTTAAGGCGAGCGCAAGTATTAACATCGCCCTTTTTTGTGCCCTTTTGTAATCAATCGGTCAAAACCCCGGCCTTTAAATTATAGCAGAAACAAGGTTTACATTTTCATGTTAATATTGTGATACTGAATTAATCATATTTACAACCGCAATGCTCATATTTGTTTAATTACATTCACATTCAACCCCCTTCATCTTAAAATATGAAAAAAACCACCGGGCAATTAAAAGTACTCTCTATTGATATTGGCGGCTCGCATGTAAAAGCCACTATCCTTAATGCACAAGGCGAACTAACCATGGAGTACGATAAAGAGGATACGCCCATGCCATCCACACCCCAAAATATGCTGGAGGCTATAAAAACATTGGTGAAAAATTTCCCGGCTTACGATGCCATCTCGGTGGGTTTCCCCGGGTATGTTAAAAACGGAGTTGTTATTACAGCCCCCAACCTGGGTAATAAGGCCTGGGGCGGGTTCGATTTGCAAAGTAAATTGACCAAAGAATTTGGCAAGCCGGCCAAAGTAGTTAACGATGCCGATATGGCTGGTTTGGGTGTGGCAAGTGGTAAGGGTTTTGAAATGGTGGTTACCCTGGGCACCGGCTTTGGTACCGCGTTTTTAATGGATGGTATTTTGCTGCCGCACATGGAGGTATCGCACCATCCCATTGCAAAAGGGCAGGACTATGACGAATATATTGGCGATAAAGCCATGGCCGAGATTGGCGATAAAAGCTGGAACAAGCGGATGCGTAAAGTTTTTAAAGTTTTAAAAACAGTATTTAATTACGACCATTTATATATAGGCGGCGGTAATGCCCGCCGCTTGAAATTTGACCTGGATGACAATATGAAAGTAGTGACCAATACCGACGGCATAAAAGGCGGGGCAAGGTTATGGCAAAGCGGTAAGCTGGATGGTATAAACGCCGTTATAGCGCCCGAAAAGAAAAATGTTAAAACGAAACCTATAGCAGTAAAATAAATTATGGCATCAGATAAAAACATCGAAACCTTAGGTATTGATACCGCCCGGATATTAGCTGCCGACGCGGTACAAAAAGCAAATTCGGGCCACCCCGGTACACCGATGGCCTTAGCGCCAATGGGCCACGTGCTTTGGAAAGAGTTTTTAAACTACAACCCTAAAAACCCCGATTGGGCCAACCGCGATAGGTTTATCCTGTCGGCAGGGCACGCCTGTATGCTACAATATAGCTTTTTATACCTTACGGGATACGATATTACGCTGGATGACATCAAGAACTTCCGCCAGATGAACAGTAAAACCGCCGGCCACCCCGAGTACGGTTTGTGCCCGGGCATTGATGTAACTACTGGCCCCCTGGGGCAGGGTTTTGCTAATGGCGTAGGTTTTGCCATCGCGCAAAAACACCTGGCGGCAAGGTATAACAAACCCGGCTTCCCAATTTTTGATTACCACGTATACGCGATATGCAGCGATGGCGATATGATGGAAGGCGTAACATCCGAAGCCGCATCGCTGGCCGGTCACCTGGAGCTGGGTAACCTGATCTATTTGTACGATGATAACCATATCTCGATAGAGGGCAATACCGATATTGCTTTTAACGAAGACGTAAGCAAGCGCTTTGAGGCCTATGGCTGGCATGTGCAGTTTGTGGATGATGTGAACGATATCCACGCCTTATCCTTGGCCATAACCAATGCCCGGGCCGAAACACAAAAGCCATCGATGATCCGCGTACGCTCGCTGATAGCTTATGGCAGCCCTAATAAATCGGGCACGGCCGGCTCGCACGGCGCACCGCTGGGCGAAGAGGAAATGAAGCTGGTGAAGAAATTCTTTGGTTTCGATCCTGATAAAAACTTTAACGTACCTGCCGAAGTATTAAAATACTACCGCGAAATAGGCGAAGCCAAAGGCAAAAAAGAAGCCGACTGGAACGAGCTGTTTGCCGAATATAAAGAGCATTTTCCCGAGCTGGCTGCCGAATACGAGAAAGCCGCCGCGGGTAAACTGCCCAAGGGCTGGCTGGATAAATTACCAAGCTTTGAACCATCCGACAAAAAAATGGCCACCCGTCAGGCATCGGGTAAGGTGCTGAATGCCATTGCCGAAAGCCTGCCGCACCTGATTGGTGGCGCTGCCGACCTGGCCCCATCTACCGAAACAAACCTGAAGGAGTTTGATTCTTTCACATCCGAAAACCGCGATGGCCGTAACTTCCACTTCGGGATCCGCGAGCATGCCATGGGTTCGGCTATGAACGGGATGGCGCTGACCAAAGGCGTGATTCCGTTTGGTGCCACATTCCTGATGTTTTCTGAATATATGCGCCCGCCTATCCGTTTGGCGGCCATAATGAAGATCAACCCGATATTTGTATACACCCACGATAGTATTGGCCTGGGCGAGGATGGTACCACCCACCAGCCTATCGAACAATTGGCTTCGCTGCGTTCCATTCCTAATATTACATTGATCCGCCCGGCTGATGCTAATGAAACGGCGCAAGCCTGGCGAGTAGCACTGGAACATAAAGGCGGCCCAACTGTGCTGATATTCACCCGCCAGGGCTTACCTATATTAGATCAAAAGAAATACGGCAAGGCAACCGAACTGGAAAAGGGTGCATACATTTTATCCGAAGCCAGCGGTAAACCTGATTTGATCTTGATGGCAACCGGATCGGAAGTAGCCCTGATTATGGACGCGCAGGCCAAACTGGAAGCCGAAGGTATCTCTACCCGTGTGGTTAGCATGCCATCGTGGGAGCTGTTTGAAAAACAGGATGCCGCTTATAAGGAGAAAGTATTCCCTAAAGCCAGCCGCAAACGTTTGGCGGTAGAAATGGCGTCGCCCATGGGCTGGCATAAATACATAACCGATGAAGGCGATATGCTGGGCATGACCACCTTTGGCGAATCGGCCCCGGCCGAAGACCTGTATAAGCATTTTGGCTTTACGGTTGATAATGTAGTGAAAAAAGCGAAAGCGTTATTGTAATGAAAAGGGCACGCCTCTATATTATCGGTACGGTTATGTTTACTATGTTGTTGGCTTTAAATTCATCAGCGCAATCAACTGTTGATAGTAAAGAAAGTGCCCGGGTATTTGTTCAGCAGTTTTATGATTGGTATAGTAAAATCTATGCGCAGAAACGGCATATCCTGGCTCACCTGGAGGTATTAACACATAAACCGCAATACTTAGATATGCAATTGCTTAACGCCCTTCTTGCTGACGATCGGGCTTCTGAAAAACGCCCAATGCAAATTATAGGCTTAGGTTTTGATCCTTTTACAAACACGTTAGATGCACGAAAAGGATTTCAAACGGGTATGGTAATACAAAAAGGGAACAAATTTCTAATTGACATCCATGATATTAGGATTGGTAGGTCAAAAAGAGCCGTGTTGGCTTCAAAATTAGTTTTAACAGCCGAGGTAGTCAAAATGAATGGACACTTTGTATTCGATAATTTTATATACCCAAAAACAGGTGGATATATAAGAGATGGTAATAACTTGTTGAACGTTTTGGATAGTTTGCATAAAGACCGGGTAAGGCGGGGGATAGAAAAGATTTGAACAGGTTTTATCAAAAAATAATTAATGGACTGGCAAAACAGCTTAATACAAGACCTCGATTGGTCGGCCGAGATTATTAACCGCAGCGGCAAGGAAAAGGTAGCGCGGGAAATTGCCGCCAAGGTAAAGGATGGCGATGTACTGGGCGTAGGTTCGGGATCTACATCGTACCTGGCGCTGCTGGCTATTGCGGATAGGGTGCGTGCCGAAAAACTGAATATTATGGCTATCCCCACATCGCTGGAGATTACCATGTTTTGCAGTAAGTTGGGTATCCCTGTAACCAGTTTGCTGGAGCATAAGCCCGATTGGCTGTTTGACGGTGCCGACGAAGTTGATCCCAACAAAAGCCTGATAAAAGGCAGGGGAGGTGCTATGTTTAAAGAGAAAATGCTGATACGCAGCAGCCCGGTTAATTATATTATTGTCGACGATTCGAAAATGGTTGATAAACTGGGCACAAATTTTCCTGTACCTATCGAGGTTTTTCCGCAGGCTTTATTGCTGGCGGAAAGCGGTTTGAAAAAGCTGGGTGCCCAGGAAATTAAACTGCGCCCCGCAAAAGGTAAGGATGGCCCTATTATATCCGAAAACGGCAATTTAATTATAGATTGTAAATTTGGTGAAATAGGGGATGGGCTTGAAAAGGAAATAAAAAGCATTACTGGTGTTATAGAAAGCGGGCTTTTTATGGGATATGAACTAAATATTTTAATGGCAGCTAATAGTTAAAAACTTATCGTTTAGCTATAAATTAACTATAATGATGTGGTTTATAAATTATGATATAAATTAGCGCCCCATAGTATATAAGAATGGTAGACATTATATGATGGTTATCATATAGGAAAAAAAGAAAATTTAAATGCAATAATCATGGCAACTAACAAAGTAAAGCAAATACACGATTTTGGTCAGAGCATCTGGCTTGATTTTATTGATCGCAATATCATAGCATCGGGCAAACTGAAAAGCCTGATAGATGAGGACGGCGTAAGGGGCGTTACTTCAAACCCGGCCATTTTTGAAAAAGCCATCAGCAGCAGTTCTGATTACGATCAGGACATTGCCAAATTTGCTAAAACCACAACTACTAACGAAGAGCTGTTTTTTGAGGTAGCTATAAAGGATATTCAAAACGCCGCGAAGCTTTTCGAGGGTGTTTATAACGAAGATAAAGTTGGCGACGACGGTTATGTAAGTTTAGAAGTATCCCCGTTTTTAGCTTTAGATGCCGAAGGTACCGCTAAACAAGCCGAAGAACTTTGGGAAAAGGTAGATCGCAAAAATGTGATGATCAAAATCCCGGGTACAAAACCGGGTTTGCAAGCCATCCGCGAGTCTATCGCTAAAGGTATTAACATCAACGTTACCTTATTATTCGGCCTGCCACGGTACGAGGAAGTGGCCGAAGCCTACATAGCGGGACTGGAAGACCACCTGGCAGCCGGGCACGATATATCACACATCGCATCGGTAGCCAGTTTCTTTTTAAGCCGTATTGATGTTTTGGTTGACCCCATGCTGGACGAAAAAGGCCTGGGCGATTTGAAGGGTGAGGTAGCTATTGCATCGGCCAAAAAAGCTTACGAAATCTATAAGCGCGTATTCAGCACCGAAAGGTGGAAAGCACTGGAAGCAAAGGGCGGTAAACCACAGCGTTTATTATGGGCCAGCACCAGCAGCAAAAACCCGGCTTTTAAAGATACCAAATATGTAGAAGCCCTGATTGGCGCTGATACTGTTGATACGGTTCCGCTGGAAACCATTGAAGCATTCCGCGATCATGGTATAGCTGCCGATACCTTGATGTTGGGCCTTGACCAGGCTACCGAAATTTTAGGTAGATTGAAAGCAGCCGGTATCGATATTGACAAAATTACCCAGCAGTTAGAGGACGAGGGCATTGATAAATTCAACAAGCCATTCGAAAAATTACTGCAGGCTATCGAAGATCAAAAAAATAAATAGGCAAGCCGATGAACAGTGACCGGATAAAGATCCTTTTTTTTGATGTGGGTGGTATACTGCTCACCAACGGCTGGGGGCACGAGTCGCGCAAGTTGGCGGCCAAACGCTTTAAGCTGGATTATGACGAGGTGAACGCCCTGCATAATTTTATTTTTAACGTGTACGAAATTGGCAGTATTACGCTGGATGAATACCTGGACACCGTAATATTTAACCACGAACGCGACTTTACACGCGAGGATTTTAAGGCCTTTATTTTCGAGCAGTCGGTTGAATTGCCCGATATGCTGGCCTGGTTAAAGGAATGGAAAAAGGACTGTGGTTTCCGTGTCATCTCCATCAATAACGAGGGCAAGGAATTGAACGATTACCGGGTAAAGAAATTTGGCCTGCACGATTGTTTCGACGCGTTCATTTCATCGTGCGAGGTAAAAATGCGCAAACCCGATCCTGGTATATGGCAGCTGGCAATGGGTATAGCGCAGGTATCGCCCAAACAATGCGTTTATTTTGATGACCGCCAAATGTTTGTCACCACTGCCGAAAAGCTGGGCATCCGTGCTTTTCAGCACACCGATTTTGAAACAACCAAACAGATATTAGAACAATTAAAAACAGAAAACCTCAATTAAAATGAGCGATCAAGAACAAAAATATGCTTTCGGGATGATAGGCCTGGGTACCATGGGCCGTAACCTGCTCTTAAACATGGGCGACCATGGCTTTGCCGGTGCCGGTTTTGATAAGGATGCCAGCAAAGGCGCTTTACTTGAACAGGAAGATAAGAACGGTAACCTGAAAGGTTTCAGCACGGTTGAACCTTTTATTGCCAGCCTAAGCACCCCGCGGTCTATTATGATGCTGGTGCCTGCCGGTAAACCTGTCGACGATGTAATTGCCGAACTGCTGCCGTATTTAGATAAGGGCGATATTTTAATTGATGGCGGTAACTCGCACTTTACCGATACTAACCGCCGTGTGGAGGATTTAGAAGGTAAAGGTTTCCATTTCTTCGGGATGGGTGTATCGGGTGGTGCCGATGGCGCGCGCCGTGGCCCAAGCATTATGCCCGGTGGCGATAAGGCTGCCTACAACGTAATGAAACCTATATTGGAAGCCATTGCTGCCAAAGCCGAAGACGGTGCGCCCTGCGTAACCTATATTGGCCCCGGTGCTGCCGGTCACTTTGTAAAGATGGTGCATAACGGTATCGAGTACGGCCTGATGCAACTGATAGCCGAAGCATACGAGATCATGAAAAAAGGCCTGCAAATGGATAACGATGCCATACAAAAGGTATTTGCCAAATGGAACGATGGCCGCCTGCAATGCTTTTTGCTGGATATCACTAAGGATATTTTCCTGTTTAAGGCGCCGGGTACCGACCATTTACTGATTGATGATATTAAAGATGAAGCCCGCGCCAAAGGTACCGGCAAATGGACATCGCAAGTGGCCATGGATTTGCAGGCACCTATCCCAACGGTAGATACCGCCGTAGCCATGCGCGACCTATCAAAATACAAAAAGCTGCGCGAGCAGGCAGCCGGATTATACGGTAAGGATGCGCCAGTAATAGCTGTAGAAGATAAAGTGCAATTTTTGGTTGAGTTGGAACAGGCTTTCTACTTCACCATGGTGATATCGTACGCGCAGGGTATGCACTTGTTAACCAATGCATCGGCCGAGTATAAATACGATTTAAAGCTGGCCGAGATAGCCAAAATTTGGCGCGCGGGTTGCATTATCCGGTCAAAATTTTTGTACGATATTTATAACGCCTACACCAAGGATAGCGGCTTAGCCCACTTGCTGCTGGATAGCGGCGTACAAGCGCTGGTGAATGAAGTAGTACCGGGCACCCGTTCGGTATTATCAAAAACCATTGCGGCGGGTATCGCGGCACCGGCATTTACGGCCAGTTTGAGTTATTTCGACGCCTTCCGCAGCGCCCGTATGCCATCAAACTTAACACAGGCACAACGCGACTTTTTTGGCGCGCATACATACGAACTGATTGGCAAAGAAGGCGTTTTCCATACCGAATGGATGGCCCCAACCAGCAATTAATTTTTTTGAGCAAGACAACATGAACCCGACCATACATACAGACCCTACCGTCTTCGTCATTTTTGGCGGTACCGGCGATTTAAACATGCGCAAACTGGCCCCTGCGCTGTACAACCTTTTTTTAGATGGCTGGCTGCCGGCTAACTTTGCCATTATTGGCACAGGCCGCACCAAGTTTACCGATGAATCGTACCGCGAAACATTGCTGGAAGGCATCAATAACTTCTCGCGCAGCGGCAAGGCCGAAAAGAAAAAGTGGGACGAATTTTCGCAGCACGTATTTTACCAGGTATCGGATGCTAAGGATGCCGAAACCTATAAGGAGTTTGGTATTAAAATAGAGAAGTTTAATACCGCGTGGAAAGTAAAAGCCAACGTAATTTATTACCTGGCGGTTTCTCCTAATTTCTTTCCTATCATTGCCTCCAATCTGTCAAAAGCCAAGCTTACAGCCGATACCAAACGTACGCGCATCGTTATCGAAAAACCATTTGGGCACGACCTGGATTCGGCTAAGGAACTGAACGCTTTGCTGGCTACTATATTTGACGAATGCCAGATCTATCGCATAGATCATTACCTGGGTAAGGAAACCGTGCAGAATATTATGGCTTTCCGTTTTGCCAACTCGCTTTTTGAGCCATTGTGGAACCGTAATTTTATTGAACACGTGCAGATTTCGGTTACCGAGCAACTGGGCGTGGAAGACCGCGGCGATTATTACGATGGATCGGGCGCGTTGCGCGATATGATCCAAAACCACTTGCTGCAATTGCTTTGCCTGGTGGCGATGGAAACCCCGATTAGCTTTGACGCTGCCGAAGTGCGCGACCGTAAGGTAGAAGTACTACGCGCAATGCGCAAGTTTGGGCCCGATGATGTACGTAATTCGGCTGTGCGCGGGCAATATGGCCGTGGCTGGATGCAGGGAAAAGAAGTACCTGGCTACCGCGAGGAAGCAAAGGTAAACCCCGAATCGAACACCGAAACTTTTGCCGCTATTAAGTTTTTTGTAGATAACTGGCGCTGGCAAGGTGTGCCGTTTTACCTGCGTACAGGTAAACGTATGCATCAATCGGCATCGGTAATTACCATACAGTTTAAGGATGTGCCGCACAGGGTATTCCCGTCCGAATCATCGGAAAGCTGGCAGCAAAACAGGCTGATCATTAGTATCCAGCCCGAAATGAGCATCCGTTTGCAGGTGCAGGCTAAACGCCCGGGCCTGGATATGATATTGAACGCCGTTGATATGGTGTTTGATTATAAGGGCACCTATACCAACCAGGCCCCCGAAGCCTACGAAACCCTATTACTGGATACCATGCTGGGCGACCAAACCCTGTTTATGCGCGGCGACCAGGTAGAAAGCGCGTGGGAACTGGTAATGCCGATACTAAACGCGTGGCAAAACAAAAAGAGCTTAAGCTTCCCTAATTATTCGGCCGATTCATGGGGGCCGGAAAACGCCGAGGCCTTAATTGCCCGCGATGGTTTCCATTGGTTTACCCTGCCGTTAAACGGGAAGAAATAAATTGAATAAAAACATGTCATTATAAGTTTTAATCATCCCGATGGGGTTTTAAAGGTAAAATGACAAAAGGGGGTGTCACCCTGAGCTTGTCGAAGGGTGCGTGCAGAGGCCCCACCATGGTTCGACAGGCTCACCATGACACCCAATATTAAATTTGTCATGGGTAGGAACGAAACAATCGCCCATCAAAAAAGCAAAAATGCGTATTGTGCGATTGCTTCGTTCCTCGCAATGACATATCTGTAAAGATCAAAACGATGTCTGTAAAATTAAATATTGCCAATACCGAAGCCGGGGTTTTAACCAACCTGGCCAACTTTTTTATAGCAAAAGGCAACGAAGCTATTGCCGCCCACGGCCGTTTTTCGGTATCGTTATCGGGTGGTTCATCACCAAAAAAACTATACGAACTACTGGCCTCGGCCGAATATAAAAGCCAACTGGACTGGACAAAAACAGACCTGTTCTTCGGCGATGAGCGCAACGTGCCACAAACCGATAAAGACAGCAATTACCTGATGGCCAAAACTGCCCTGTTCGATCCGCTGGGTATCTCAACCGAAAATATTTACGCGGTAAATACTTCATCGGGCCCCGAAGGTGCCTCTAAGGAATATACGGTAACTATTTCTAATTACTTTAAAGGCGAGGAAATGGTGTTTGATTTAGTATTGCTGGGCTTGGGCGATAACTCGCACACGGCATCGTTATTCCCGCATACACCAATTTTGCAGGATCGCACAGCATCTGTAAAAGAAGTTTACCTGCACGATCAGCAGGTGTTCCGCATCAGCATGACAGCCCGCCTCATTAACCAGGCCAGACACATCGCTTTTTTGGTTTACGGCGCAGGAAAGGCCATAGCGGTGCACCATGTATTGGAAGATGAACTGGATATTGAAGAGTACCCGGCGCAACTGATCCGCAAGGATGGTGACGTGCAATGGTTTTTGGATACTGCCGCAGCAGCGCAGTTAAAGCATAAGTAATAATGATATGCCGGTTCAAGCGTCCTCCGCTTGAACCTAAAATAGGTATAAGCGTGTACGCTTATACCCCTTTTTCCGTCCTCGCAGGGTCTCTCGGAGAGGACCCTGCGAAATTTAGCAGAGCCGAATGATTTGACGTGGACTATGATGTAGACCTTGCATGCGTACGCAGGGTCCTCTTTGAGAGACCCTGCGAAGACATAAAGAGTTGGTTTTAAAGTCAAACAACTGCCTGTTCAAGCGCAGGACGCTTATAAATCAATTCAAACATAAGCGCTTGAACGGGCATTTTTAATCGTGGTGTGTGGTCTTTACACCCGATGACAGGACCATCTTACCACTTTTTATCAATTTTTGTTCTTCGGCGGTAAATGCTTCGCGGCCACCAAAATCCTGTACCCAGTAATCGTTGTATTGCGCAATGCCTATTTCCTTAAAATTGGGGTTCATCAGGTTCCGGCAATGGCCCTCGCTTTTTATCCAATCATCCATTACCTGGCTAATGCTTTGCTGGCCCATGGCAATATTTTCGCCCACACCGTAAACTTTATAGCCATTAAATTTATAGCCGGCCAGTACAATACGGTCTTCCATATTGCGGCCATCCTTGCTGGTATGGCTAAAATAATTTTTATCGTTCATGTCCTTAGCATGGGCATAGGCCGATTTTTGCAGCATATTGTTCCAGGTTAAGGGCGCTGCCGGGGGGAACCACCGGGTGCCGCAATTGCAGCCGTGCTGGCGGGTGGCATTAATGTAATTTAAAAATTCCTGTTTAAAACTATTGGGCGTAGGCGGCGCTTGTTGTGTACTGGCCGTGTTTGCTTTTAAAATAAGCATGAGAAGTAGTACCCCTCCAAAAATCGTTTTTCTCATATCACCAGTATGACTACCTTTTTGCCATTGCGGTTTAACCACGTTAAGGTAATTTTATCTACTTGTTTTTGTGTTTGTTACGATAGTAAATTAATAGGATAGCTACAATTAACGCAATACAGGCTATCAATATTATAATGATACTGTTTTCTTGCTTAAGCTTGTTTTGGAGATTTTTTTGCCAACTGAGGTATAAAGTTTTTTTTTGGATTGCTGGGTACTATCCTGGCTTTTAATGGCGGCTATGCGTTGGGCATCTTCGGCTTTAACAATCGAATCTTCGATAAAATCGTGGCGTTTTAAGGCAATGGCCGCTTTTTTAGGGTCTTTTAAATGGGTATACAGGGTAGACAGGCTTACCTGCACTATCGACTCCTGCCTCGGGTATTTATTTTGCGTGGTAAGTTCCAGGGCCTCGTTTAAATCGCGCATGGCCAGGCTGTAATCCTTAATTGACATTTTGATGCCGGCCAATGTAATTAAACTGGTAACGATATTCGGCGCATCGTTTAACTGGCGCGATATAGTGTTTGATTGCAGGATGAACCACTTGGCCTGGCTAAACTTCCGCTGATCTTTATATACCCTTACCAGGTTATCAAAACTGGTGCGCAGCCCCTTCACGTCGTTATAGCGGGAGTAGGAGTGCAGGGCTTTCATGGTATATTCAATAGCTGTTTCCTGGTAGGCCAGCCTTGTTTTTTTAACCGTAACCGAATCGTATTTTAACAAATAGTAATCGGCCATTTTTTGATAATACGCGGCTTTAAGGGTATCGCTGGTTAACAGGCTAAGCTGTTGCTGTAAATCGTTTAGTTTGGCCGGTACTTGCACGCGCATTTCCTTAACGGTATCAATAGCGGCAAGCTGGTTAAAGTTTTCGGTAATGTGTTTGCTTAAACTGGCCTGTAAGGCCTGGTCGGTAACGATTGGGAAAGGCACTTTGCTGGTATCCACATTGCGCGAAGCCATGCGTACATATAAACCAATGTTTGAATTATCGGTTGATGCGATAACCATGGGTGGTTGCTGTGTATCGGTGTTTGCAGCTAATACCTGTTTAGCCGGAAGCGGATCGAAAGGATAAAAGGCGATATGCTTTTTAAAATCTTCGGCATTAACCTTTAATAAATTGGTAAATGCCAGCGCGTTCAGTTCTGCCATTTTCGTGGCGACCGCTTGTTTTGTTTCAAGCGATTCGAAAGGATAAAATGCGATATGCTTTTTAAAGCTCTCGGCATTAGCTTTTAAGATATTGGTAAAGGCCAGGGTGTTCAATTCATCGGTATTGTCCTTAACTACGGGGGCAACAGCCTTTTGATCGGCAGATGGTTTTGCGGGAATAATCTGATAAAGAGAAATATACTGCTTAAATAAAAAGGCGTTAGCCTTTAGCGAATCCATAAAAACGGTTGCATCGGCCATCTTCATGCTTTCCCCGGCACTTGCTTCCTGGGCAAAGGTGTGCAGCGTAGCAGCGGTAAAGAAGACGAAAAGTAGGAAAACTTTTTTCATGCAAGTATCAGTTGTACCACTTGCTGCAAAAAATATGCCGTTTTACCGGGATATCGCAACCAATTGATATTTGCAAATATCAGAAAATAATCAACATTAAAAGAACCTGATTATCAATGTAATATAATCAATTGTTAAGAAATAATACTTGCGTATTTGTTTAAAAATAATTGTACAGGTTTAAGTTTTGCGATAAAATTAAATAGTACGATGCCTGTTATAGCACACACTATGCCCGACAATACATCCACTATGTAGTGGTGGCTGGCATATACAGCGGTGAACCAAATACCCAACATTACCGCAGCAAAAAAGATGTTGATTTTGCCCAGTCTGTTTTTTAAGCCATAGTACAGCACAATAACCGGGTACGATGAATGCAGCGATGGCATAGCCGCGAAAACGTTTGATCCCTTGGTATAAATGCCCTTAAAAATATCGGCATGTACCATTTGGTCAAACCGGGCCAGGCCGCCTACATGCGCGGTGGTATTGGCTATAAACTGAAAGCCATGCAATTGGATATACCAGGGAGGGGCGGCGGGGTACATATAGTAAACCACAAAGCCCAGTAAATTAACCGTAAAAAAGGTTAGCGCAAAGTACAGGAACTCCTTTTTACGGGTGAAGAACAGGTAGGTAGCAAAGGCCAGCGGCACGGGGATCCAGCATAGATAAAACAGGCCGGTGATAAAATCGATAGTAGGTTTATGGTTGATCAGCCAAAACTCGTTAGCGGTAAGGGTTTGGCCATTGTAGTTAATGCCGAACAGGCTTTTCTCAAAATTATACAGCTGGCTAATGTGTACCGGGTTGTAATTATAATTAGGGAACGCCTTCATATAATCAAAAATGATCCAGTAAACTATAAAAATAGAAAAGCCCAGGATGAATTTGCGGGTAACGGGCGCCAGGTAAAACAGCGCGTTAACAATAACCACCAATACTACTTCGTCGCTTTTAAAGCCTATTAAAAAGCGCGACAGCAGCAGGTAGGCTACCGATAGGATAGTTAAAACGGTTATAGACCTAACGTTGACTGTAACGCCGGGCGCATTAGCCTGGTTCATGCTATTTTTTTGCGAAATCGGAACGGAAGATCTTATCCCACAACGGCGAGCTTACGCCATACCCACGGCCCGGATCGCCGTAATGGTGCAGCATGTGGTGTTGTTTGATCCTTTTCCAAAGGCCGCCCTTAAAGTTAAAGTGGTGGATGGCATAATGGCCAATATCGTAAACCAAATAGCCTAAAATAAAGCCCGAGAAGAAACCAAACACGCAATTAACAGGCAGCAAAGCTTTAAACAAAAAGAAAAAGCCGGTAGCCAGCGGGATACTTGCCGATAGCGGCATGACCAACCTTTTAGCATCGCTCGGGTAATCGTGGTGTACGCCGTGGAAAATAAAGTGCAAACGCAAGCCCCATTTTGATTTGGGCACAAAATGAAACACAAAGCGGTGCAAAACGTATTCGATCAGCGTCCAGATGAACAGGCCGAATAAAAACATTTCGATATAACTTAATACACCAAGGCCTGTTGTAAACAGGGCGGTATAGCTGCAATATAGTATTACCGGTATATATACATAAAGGGGCACGGTAAAATGCACCTTAGACAGACTTTCTAAAAAGTCGCTTTTAAACATCCTCACACTCTCTGTAGAGTTCGAAACATAATTTTTCTTCATAGCTCTAAATCAGGGTTTAAAACGTTCCATGATCTCTTTACCCGTTGCCGGGTCGGTTCCTTTCAGTTCAACATAAACGATGTTGGGTATCCAAAACGAACCACCTTCAACTTTAACAAATATACGATTAAGTATGGCTTGCTTTTTAGCAATTGTTGCGAAGATGTGATATTTCCCGTCGTCGCTTTTTTGCAAATTTAAGGGCATTTTTTTATAAGCCACAAATCTAACGTCAAATTCGTTGTTTTTTGTGGGTTTAGTGGTAACGCCGTAAGCAAATTTACGCTGAATATAGCTTAATTCTTCGCGCTGGCCTTTATCGGCATAACGGATCCAGTATACGTGCAGCGGGTTATCGGTATCCAAATCGCCGCTTTTATCGGTATTCAGTTCGTATATCAGTGTATTGGTGTTCGGGTCGCGCTGTATGTAAAACAGCTTATCTACGTTAGCCGGTTCGGGAAAGTGGAGTTCCTTTTTTAAATTCCGTTTAACCGTATCAGTTTCGGTAAGTAAACTTGGTTTTTTGCTTGTAAAACCCTGTAAAAGTAATGTTGACGATAGTAGTAATGAAAGTAGCAGGCGCATTAATTAGTATTGTTTGTTTTCTCTTTTTCCAACAGCGACCGTTTAGATTCTATCAGTCTGTTAAAAGCAGTAATGTTTGTTAAAAAGGCAAGTGCCACAATTGGGAAAGTAAATATGGTAATGGTTTCGAACACATGGTATTTGATACCCGGTAAAAACAACTTGTAATTGCCGCCCAGGTACATGGATAGCACGCCGCACAAAATAGCGCATACGCCAATAGTTACCACACGTTCGGGGCGCTGCATCAGGCCGCCTTTACATTCAATACCCAGGCCTTCGGCGCGGGCACGTACGTAACTTACCATCATGGATCCGATCATAGCAATAAATGCCGCGATAGAACTGATAAAGTAATGGTGGGCTACCAAATAATAGCAGATCCCTAAAAACATAATCAGTTCGCTATAACGGTCAAGCACCGAATCGTACAGGGCGCCAAAGGTCGATTTCATGTTACCCAAACGGGCTACCTGCCCGTCCAGCATATCAAACAGGCCCGCGAAAAGGATCAACCCGCCGGCCCAGCCTACGTAGCTTAGGTCGCCGCGGTTACCTTCTTCGGCACCTACAATAAATATTACGGCTACACCAATATTCAGCACAAAGCCAATAGTGGTAACCGCGTTGGGGGTTAAGCCCAGCTTAATTAAAAGCTTAACAAAAGGGTCAATTATTTTATAAATGCCTAACTGCAGGTTAGTACGCATTGATGGTGTAGCCTGTGTTTCCATATTGATGCTAAATATTGCTTTAAAGATAATTAAAAATCAAATTTAACACGTGTCCGTATTCCCCACGTAGCAATGCCGGGATGATCGAGGTAGGTAAACCTTTTCACGGCATCAACTCTTATAAATTTAAATATGTTTTCAACACCAACACTACCTTCAATATAAGGCGTGTTGCCTAACGAGTAAGTAATAGGGGTACCGTTTTTTTCAATGGGGTATTGATATAGCGATGGGTGTATACCCGGATTGTTTTTATCATCAACACTGCCATACAATACTTTAAAAGTAGTTACCTCGCGCAGTTTAAGGCGCTTAAGCAATGGGATTTTGTTAAAGAAAAACCCTTGCCAGTGCTGGTCTATTTTAAGTGCCACGTATTTATCGCTCACAAACTCTAAAAAGTTCATCAGGTTATACGATTCAATATCGTAGGCGTAAGTTTGGTTAGCCTGGTGTATGTTAAGTAAGGCATAAGGCACCTGGCCAAATATGCGGTTCCCCTCCAGCGATACATCCGAATAACCCAGGAACG
The DNA here is from genome assembly GCA_040389105.1 of Bacteroidota bacterium. Taxonomy (GTDB): domain Bacteria; phylum Bacteroidota; class Bacteroidia; order Sphingobacteriales; family Sphingobacteriaceae; genus Mucilaginibacter. Next base: position 1,004,323 of record JAZKAO010000010.1, on the reverse strand, counting down.
ACTCGTAAAAGTGTTTATCCAAACGCAAATCCACATTTTGATAATTGTACGAGCTGTGGAAAACATCCTTTATACCCTGTATGTAGTTAAACGTAATAATAGGGTATTGGTTTGGGATAGGGATGCGGTAAATTTTACCCTGGTAAAATTGCTCGTGCGGGGCATAGCGCAATTGCAACGATGCCTCGGATGTAGTTAAATGATTAACCACATTTGGTGTAGCGGTATTAGCATCGGCAATAAAGTATAACGAGCCTGCCGGTTTTTGTGTCCAGTTGTTAAAGCCCAGCGCGTACGAGAAATGGCTGGCATACTCGTGCACGTAGTTTAGCTTGTAATTATCGTTATACAAAAACTTATCGTTTATACCGCGTTTAAACGATAGCAGGAAGTTATCCTCCTGCACAAATTGCAAGGCCTGACCCGGTATTTTGGTATCGCGCTGAACGCTTACCCTTACATAGTTTTGCGGGAACTTATAAATAGATTTTTCGTTAAGCGAATAGGTTGCGCTTCCAAAATATTTCCATTCTTTATCTTTAAAGCCATAGGCCCCGTAAGTTTCAAAATAATAACGCTTGCTTAATTCGGGGGTGGTACGGCCGCCTAAGCGCAGGCGTAAACCTTCAACCGGGTTAAAACTGTAAAAGGCATTTGATGGGCCAACCTCAAACGGGCCGAACGATTTATAACCGGCCAGCAGCAGGGTAGCAATATCCATGGTACGCCTAAACGATGGCATTTTCTCCAGGCTATCAATATTTTTGTAAACTTTCGATTCGGCTGTGGTTAAAGTATCCAGGCGGTTTTTTGCCCAAAAATCATCACTGCGGTGCTTTACATCGTCCGATATTTCTGTCGCTTCTGTCTTTTCGTACGTGGTATCGGGCCTTTGCTGGTTAACCAGGTAATTTTTAAAGGTGATGGTACGGTCGCCAAATATGCCGCCGTTCTTCTTTTTGTTCAGCCCAAAATCGGCCAGGATATCGCTTTTGCTTAAGTGGTATCGGCCATCAGGATTTTGTTCGAAATCTAAACTCACCTTTAGCGATTTTACAAAGTTAAGGTTGATGTTTTTGTTAATGATCAGCTCTGCCTTTTGTACCGCGTAGTTACCATCGAGCGTGATATAGATCTTACCCTCAAAAAGCATATCGGTGGTGTTGCGCGGGGTAAAGCTTAGCTCAACCAGTTTTTGATTATTAACAACAACGGTATCGGTAATAAAGAACTTGTAAAACGTAGGTGCCGGGTCAGATATCGGGCTAAGGAACTGGTTAGTGATCAGGAAGATGTTGTTTTGATAAATATCAACATCGGCATAAATATGCTTAATGTACTGGCCCAAACCATCGTTATCAACAAAGCTGCCAAAGTTTACGCTTTTTTGGCCTAATACCACGGTACGCTTTTTCTCGGGGGTTTTGCGGTAATAGTTTTGGGTCAGCTTTTCATCCAGATACATGGGCAGTAACGATTTACCGGGGATAAGCGTAGTATCGCGGTTATCCAAAATAAACTTATACTTCCTGAAAAATTTCTTTTCGGCCAGTGTGGTCGATACGTTAATGAACGATAGCTGCAGCTTATCATAAGCCCGGTACTCTACATAATTGTAAGCTTCGGGGCGATTTTGGGGCTTATGCTCAATCACCTGCCTGATCAGTTCGACAGCGGGGTTATCCTTGTTACGGTATTTTTCCTTCTTGGCCGATACAACGGTAACTTCCTGCAAGGCTTTCGCCTCGGGGAAAAGGCGGATATTGATCACCTGTTCCTTACCCGGAACAATGGTTAACAAAGCAGGTTTATAGCCCACAAAGCTGGCCTTTATCTGGAAAAATTTCTGCGTAGTGCGGATGGTGTATTTACCCTGATCGTTAGTGTTGATGCCAATATTTGAACCATTAAAGGCAACGGTAACATACGATAACGGTTGTTTTGTATTAGCATCGGTTACGGTACCGGTCACAATGGTGCTTTGCGCAAATAATGATACTGAACAAAATAGGGGTATAAGGAAGAGTAAATTTTTTATAATGTGCTTAAGATTCATGTGTTCAAATACAATTATGCCATACAAACTTCCTTTACCGTAAATAATTGTAAACCATACTTAACATTAATGATACATTAACCTTTTTTAACAAGCTAATCAGGATATGTTTAACGGGTAATAACAAACACCACGCGGGTTTATTAGTAATACCATATAAGTAATAATTACAAAAGCCGGGATTATTTATCCTTTTATTAATCAACCTACATACGGGCTAAAACGATATAAAGTTTGCCGTTTGCAAGTAGTAACAGAGAGCCTGTAAAAACGTATCAAAGGTAAAAAAAATCCCAACAGACTATTGTGGTCAAAAAGTCAAATGTTGTGCCAAGTTAAGGGTATGTTACGGGGATGACAATAGCACAAATGGGGTATATTGATTGTAAGGCATATTAATGATTTAACCACAGAGTTTGTCCCCGCAGGGTCTCTCGGAGAGGACCCTGCGTACGCTTGCAAGGTCTACCCATTGTAAAGACAAACAAATTCGCTCTTCACAGTTGCGCAGGGTCCTTTCCGAGAGACCCTGCGGGGACATGAAGGGCGCGTGCGTAGGCCTGCCCTCCATGGTTCGACAGGCTCATCATGACACCCTGCGCTAAGTCTGTCATTGTCAATGACATGGGGGTTCACAACCAAAAAAGGGCACAGAGAAAAATCTCTGTGCCCTTTTTGCTTCATATCTCTGTGTACTCTGTGGTTAAATCACCACGCAGTCCAGATTAGGAATCTGCAAATACCCCATCGTAATAGTCGAGACCCAGATGCGTGATCAGGTCTTCGCCCATTAAGTAGCGTAAAGTGTTTTCCAGTTTTATCAGTTGCTTAAAGATATCATTCTCGGCGTGTAAGCCTGGCGCGGTTTGCGGCGACTTTAAGTAGAACGATAACCACTCCTGTATACCTACCATGTTGGCGCGTTTAGCTAAATCTATAAACAAGGCTAAATCTAACGCAACCGGGGCAGCTAAAATCGAGTCGCGGCACAGGAAGTTGATCTTGATCTGCATTTTGTAGCCTAACCAGCCAAAAATGTCGATGTTATCCCAGCTCTCCTTGTTATCGCCATGCGGCGGGTAGTAGTTAATACGGATCTTGTGGAAAATATCGCCATATAGATCGGGGTTTTCGTCTGGTTTCAGGATATCTTCCAGTACACCTAATTTTGATACTTCCTTGGTTTTAAAGTTATCCGGGTCGTCCAGTACCAAACCATCGCGGTTACCCAAAATATTGGTGCTAAACCAGCCACGCACACCTAACGAACGTGCCGCTAAGCCTGGTGCCAAAATGGTTTTCATTAAGGTTTGGCCTGTTTTAAAGTCCTTACCGGCAATAGGGGTTTTGGTAACTTTTGCCAGCTCAATTAAAGCAGGGGTATCAACCGTTAAGTTTGGCGCGCCGTTAACAAAGCCTACACCTAATTTAAGGGCGGCGTAAGCGTAAAGCATACTTGGCGATATCAGGTGGTCATCAGCAGCTAAACCGGCTTCAAACTTAGCCAGGGTGCTGTGTACATCCGATGCTTCAAAGTAAATCTCGGTCGATCCGCACCAAAGTACCACAACACGGTCAAGGCCGTTTTGCTCCTTAAAGTTTTTAATATCTTCCATTAACTCGTTAGCCATTTGTAAACGGGTACCGGTTTTAACGTGGGTACCGGTTAGGTTTTTGGCGTAGTTAATATCAAAAGCGGCTTTCATTGGTACTACTTTTTCTAATTCTGCTTTAACAGAAAATAACAGGCCTGGTTCCAATACTTCAGCGTTAACAGCGGCTTCGTATACGTTGTCCGAAAACACATCCCATCCACCAAAAACAATATCGTTTAGCTGGGCCAGTGGTACAAAGTCCTTAATTTTAGGGTTACGGTTTTCCGTTCTTTTTCCTAAACGGATGGTACCCATTTGTGTGTGCGAGCCTATTGGTTTAGAGATCCCTTTTTTTACGGCCTCAACCCCGGCAATGATGGTGGTTGCAACTGCACCAAGGCCCGGTATTAATATACCAAGTTTACCTTTGGCAGGCTGGATGTTAATTTTCATTGTTTCGATCTATTTTTCAGTATATGTATTCAAGTATAGTATAATTGGTTATAGCCATTTGTTGGCCTTGTACCAACTGATGGATTCGCTTAACCCGGCTTTTAAATCATATTGAGGGTAAAAGCCCATATCGTGCTTAGCCTCGTCAATACTGCAATACCAGTTGGTGGCGGTAAGTTCGTGCAGTTTCTCCCTGTTCAGCACCGGTGTTTGCCTGCGCAAATAACCAACAAATTCGGATATCGACGCAATAATTTTTACAAAGTTGACCGGCAAATGAAACTTCAGCGTTTTACTGCGCAATATATCCTTTGTTATATCAGCTAATTCATACCTATCATAAAAATTACCGTCGCTTAAATTATAAGCCTGGTTTTTACCGGTGTACAGGGCTTTAACACTGGCCCTGGCCAAATCGGTTACATAAATAAAGCTTAGTTTTTGCGGGGCCGTGCCAATATACGGTTCCAAACCCTTGGCAAACTGCTTTAAAGCAATATAAATATCCTTATCGCGCGGGCCATATACGGCCGTTGGGCGCAGTATAGTACAATTAAGGTTGTTAATGGTTTTTAAATATTCTTCGGCCAGCAGTTTACTTTTACCGTACGATGTAACCGGGCGGGCAATGCTTTTATCGGTAATAATACCGGTTAAGGTATGCAATGGCCCTAAGGCTGCCAGGCTGCTAATAAAAACAAATTTTTTAAATGCCGGCGATAAGGCTGCGGCCTTGGCTAAATTAACCGTATAGTTTAAGTTAACCGCATTGTAGGCTTGCTGGTTGGCCGCGCGGGTTAAGCCGGCAGCATGTATTACGTAGTTGTATTGATTGGTTTCAAAATCCTTTTGCAGCGAAGCTACACTGTTAAAATCGGGGTAGGTATATTTAATGTCGAACTCTTTTAGGTGGGTTATATCGCTGCTTTTGCGTACCGCGGCGTATACTTCCAGGTTATTGTTTAATGCTTCCTTTATTAAATGATATCCCACAAAACCGCTCGCCCCGGTTATTAAAACCCGTTCCCTCATATCTGTTTCTCGTATAACCTGTATTTTTTATAAGGGTCGCCTTTAATGGCAATGATGGCCTCGTTTATCATGGTGTTGTTTTCCAGCGTCCATCCGGCTTCGGCATGTTTCAGGCCCTTTTCGGTATAGTTTTTAATAATGGTGCCATACAAAACAGCTTCGATACCCATTTTGCGGTAGCCATCAACCACGCCCAGCGCGTAAATGCGCAGGCTTTGAATTTTCTTTTTGCCAAACAGCAGTTTAAATATCCCGGTAGGGAATAAACGCCCGCGTTTAATAGTTTTAAAGATCTCGTTATAGTTAAGCAAGGCCAGGCCAAAGGCTACTATCTTACCATCCTGCTCGGCCACCAGGGCAAAGTCGGGGTCCAGTATCAGCTTTAAATCAGCGGCCAGGTAATTAAACTCTTCGTCGGTTAAAGGTACAAAGCCGGTGTTTTGGTCCCAGGCCGAGTTATATACTTCGCGCAGCTTAACAGTTTCTTCCTTAAATTTTTTGAGGTTTACCTTGCGGATCACAATGTTGTTGCGCTTCAAACGCTCGGTTAAGGCATTTAATAGGCGTACCGATTTATCATCGTAATTATTACCGTCCCAATGCCAGGCTATCAAATCAACATCCTTATTAAAGCCAAAGTTTTCTATCAGCCGGGCATAATAAGGATAGTTATAGGTTTGCATCAGGAAAGGCGAACTGTCAAAACCTTCCACCAGTAAGCCGCATGGCTCGTTGGTCGAGAAATTTACCGGCCCCAGTATTTTGCCTGTCACACCTTTGCCCTTTAACCAGGCGGTGGCAATATCAAACAACATGGTTGATGTTTCGGTATCATCAATACAATCAAAAAAACCGAAGAAACCATCGTTAGCCTTATTGTATTGGTTATGGGCATTGTTCAATATAGCGGCTATGCGGCCAATTACCTTATCGCCATCATAAGCCAAAAAGCATTGCAACGAGTTGTGTTTGTGAAAGGGGTGCTTGGTTAGCAGATCCCGCTGCGCTATAAAAAGTTCGGGAACGTAATATGGATCGTCCTTATACAGATCATGCGGAAAATCAATAAATGCAGCTAATAGCTTTTTGGAGCTTACAGATATAACTTTTTTCACAAACAGTTTTTTTGAATTGATACGGGTTTATTATAGCCCGGTAGGGCTTAAACAATTACGCGCAAGGTAGCCTTTTTGTTTAAAAGGGCTGTCCTTGCGCGTTATGGTATAATTATATCTTTTCTTTAAGGGCGGTTACACCAACATCCTTAAAGGCTTTTGTTATTTTTTCAATTGCTTCTTCAATCTGCTCAAAAGTATGAGTAGCCATTAGCGAGAAGCGCAGCAGCGACGAGTCTGAAGGGACAGCCGGCGATACCACAGGGTTAACAAATATGCCTGCTTCTTGCAGGTGTTTGGTAACCAGGAAAGTTTTTTCGTTATCACGAACGTAGATAGGCAGGATAGGGCTTTCGGTAGGGCCCAGGTCAAAGCCTTCTTCCAGCAACAGGCGCATAGCGTAGTTGGTATTGGCCCATAGCTTATCAATGCGTTCCGGTTCCGATTCTATAATATCCAACGCGGCAATTACACTGGCAACTGATGCCGGCGGCATACTTGCGCTAAACATTAAGGCACGTGCGCGGTGTTTTAAATAATCGATAGTTACGGCATCGGCAGCAATAAAACCACCTAACGATGCTAAGGATTTACTGAAAGTACCCATAATCAGGTCAACCTCGTCGGTTAAACCAAAGTGCGATGCGGTACCCGAACCATTATGACCGATAACACCCAAACTGTGCGCGTCATCAACCATAATATTAACACCATACTGATCGGCCAGCTGAACAATTTCAGGCAGCTTAACAATATCGCCTTCCATACTAAAGATCCCGTCAACGGCAATTACCTTAACAGCGTCCTCGGGCAAAATGCTCAGCTTGCGCTGCAAATCGGCCATATCATTATGAGCGTATTTTATAACCCTCGAAAATGAAAGACGGCTACCGTCTATTAATGAAGCGTGATCGTATTCGTCTAAAATTAAATAATCGTTACGTCCGGTTATGCATGATAGCACGCCTAAGTTTACCTGAAAGCCAGTGCTGAATAATACAGCGGCTTCCTTGCCCACATAAGTTGCTAACCGGTTTTCCAGCTCGATATGTATATCAAGCGTACCATTTAAAAATCTCGACCCTGCACATCCCGTACCATACTTGTCAATTGCTCTTTTAGATGCTTCCTTTATTTTAGGGTGGTTTGTTAACCCTAAATAGGAGTTTGAGCCAAACATCAGAACCCGCTTACCGTCTATGATAACCTCTGTATCCTGACCAGACTCAATGGGCCTGAAATAGGGATATAATCCCATTTCTCTTATTGCTGCCGCATCTTTGAACTGAGCAATTTTATCATGTAGTTTTTTACCCATGTATTAACTCTGCTTAAATTTTTTGTAAAAATACCATGAAAAAGCTAATATCTTATATCACGTTAATAAATTTTTTAACATTGCCTTTACGTCGGCAGTACTATTTCCCAACATGCAAATTAATTAAAATTTTTATTAAAATACTGCCATTCTAATGTATTTTCTTTTTTTAATTTTTTTGCGGCCCATTCCGGGTAGTTATAATGTCAAAAAAATGTAACAGATTTATTAACTTGCAAATGCTTGAAATATTAATGCAATCTTAGCAGCCTGCCTCCCCTAATTGGTTAACTTTTGCCTATAACTATTGTTAAATGTGCACTTAATTACCATAAATGAAAAACAGTTTTCGCTTAGCGATATTACCCCTTTTAGTTCTCCCGTTTAGTTTACTGGCCCAGTCTAAGCAAGATACGCTGCCTGCTAATTTAAGTTTGGACCAATGTATAAAATATGCTTTACAAAACCAACCCGCGGTTAAACAAGCCGATATTGACGAAGCCATTAACGAGCGCGACATTGGCATAAGCCTGGCCGCGTGGCTGCCGCAGGTAAACTCGGCCAATAGTGCCAGCCACTATTTTAAGGGTAGCCCGCAGGCTGCCAACGGAGTTGCCAATTCAGCAATAAGTAACGTATCTGTTATAGGTATACAGGCTACGCAGGTTATTTATAATAACGATGTGCAGCTGGCATCAAAAGCCTCCAAATACTCGCGCGAGTATTATAAGGAGAACACCTACAGCAGCCAGATCGCTGTGGTATCCGACGTAAGCAAGGCTTTTTACGATGTGCTTTTATCGCAGCGCCAGCTGGATATTATAAAGGAAGATATTACCCGCCTGCAACGCAGCCTGAAGGATGCCACGGCCCGCTACCAGGCTGGTGTGGTTGATAAAACCGACTATAAGCAGGCTACCATAGCATTAAACAACGCCCTGGCCAGTCGCAAACAAACCGAGGAAGCCATTAAAAGCAAATCGGCTTATTTAAGGCAGCTGATGGGGATGCCGGCCGAACGCCCTATGAGCCTGGCTTACGATTCGACCCGGTTTGAGCGCGAGGCGGTGATTGATACCAACCAAACTTTAGACTATAATAATAGGATAGAATACCGCCTGCTACAAACCCGCAAAAACCTTACAGGTTTAAATATTGATTATTACAAGTATGGTTTCCTGCCGTCGCTATCGGCAAATGGTGCTTATAACTTAAATTACTTTAGCAATAGCCTTGGTAATTTGTACAACCAGTCGTTCCCCAATGCTTATGTGGGCTTATCTTTAACCATCCCCATTTTTACTGGTGGCAAACGTTTGCAAAATTTAGCTAAGGCCAGGCTACAGGTTGAACGTGCCGATCTGGACCTTGTGAACACTAAAGACCTGATTAACACCCAATATGTGCAGGCCCTGGCCAGCTATAAAAGCAATTATAACAACTGGCTATTGCTTAAACAAAATGTTGCCCTGGCCAGCGATGTATACAATATTGTAAGCCTGCAATACCGCGAAGGCATTAAAACTTACCTGGATGTGATCGTATCGCAATCAGACCTGCGCACGGCCGAACTGAATTACTTTAACGCGCTGTTCCAGGTGCTAAGCAGCAGGATTGACCTGCAAAGGGCGCTGGGTACCATAGGCACCATTACCAAACGATAGTTGAAACATACGACCTTATGAAAAAAACGAATATATACTTAATTGCCCCTTTAGCTGCCTTAGCTTTAGCATCGTGCAGCGGCAAATCCGATAAGCAGGCCGCCGCCCCGCCGCCATCTACACAGGTAAACGTTGCGACAGCCCAGCAGGGTAACGCCGTTTATTACGATCAGTACCAGGGTACCGTAGTTGCCGTAAACAGTGTAGAACTGCGCAGCCAGGTCGGGGGCTTTATCACCAATATATTTATTAAGGATGGCGATGTGGTGCAAAAAGGCCAGTCGCTGTACGAGATAGACCGCCGTAAATACCAGGCCGCTTACGATCAGGCTGCTGCCAACGTAAGCAGCGCGCAGGCTAACTTAGTAAAGGCCCAAAAAGATATCGACCGTTACAATATGCTATTAAAGGCCGATGCTGTTGCCCGCCAAACGGTGGATAATGCCGCCGCCACTTTCGAGACGGCCAAAAGCCAGGTTGCTGTAGCCAAAGCCGCTTTGTCTTCGGCCGCGACTGATCTTTCTTATTCTATTATTAAAGCGCCTTTTAGTGGCCGCATCGGCATCTCGCTGGTTAAGCTGGGTACACAGGTGGTATCGGGCACAACTTTGCTTAATACCATATCTGCCGAAAACCCAATGGCGGTTGACATTGTAGTTAACGAGCAGGATATCGCCCGCTTTTACGATCTGCAAAAGCATAATACCGATACTACTTTCCGTTTAAAGCTGTCGAATGACTCGCTATACAATAAACCGGGCCGCATTTTAGCTATCGACAGGGGCGTAAACAACCAAACCGGTACCGTAAAGGTGCGGGTGCAATTTGATAACCCTAACGATGTATTAAAGGATGGTATGAGCGCCCAACTAAAGGTGCTGAACAGCAAATCGGGCGATAGGGTAATTATCCCTTACAAGGCTGTTACCGAGCAAATGGGCGAGTTTTTTGTGTTTGTAACCCTGGATACCACCATGCGCAGCAAGGTGGATAGCACCAAGATGGAACGCGATACCATAGCCTTGCAAAAAAAGGTAGCGCTTGGCCCAAGGCTGAATGATAACGTGGTAATTATGAACGGCATTAAACATGGTGATCAGGTGATTACCGATGGTTTCCAGCGTTTGCGCGATAGTGGTAAGGTAAGCCTTGGCGCGCCAAAACCGGCAGGTGCCGCAGGCAAACCAAAAGCAAATTAATTGGCGGTACTTTTTCTAAAAAATATTTAAATGATAGCAGAAACCTTTATAAAAAGACCCGTTACCGCCATCGTTATTTCGATAGTGATCGTGATCATCGGGATCCTGGCTATAAGTAGTCTACCCATAGGGCAATATCCCGAAATTACCCCGCCTACCGTTACCATTACCGGTAACTATACAGGCGCGGATGCCTTAACGGTTGAACAAACCGTGGCAACCCCCATTGAAACACAGGTGAATGGTACGCCTGGCATGACTTACCTGCAAAGTAACAGCACCAACAACGGCGCATTGAGCATGACCGCCAACTTTGAGGTAGGCACCGATATTAACATTGCCGCGCTTGATGTGCAGAACCGGGTAGGCATTGCCACCCCAACGCTGCCGCAGGAAGTGCAGCGCCTGGGCTTAACCGTGCGTAAAAAGAACCCCAGTATATTAATGCTGGTGGCCCTTTACTCGCCTAATAAAACACATAACGTTACTTTTATTGATAACTACGCCAACGTATTTATTAAGGATGCGCTGCTGCGTGCCAAGGGCGTGGGCGACGTGGTATCGCGCGCGGATGATTTTAGTATGCGGATATGGCTGAAGCCCGATAAGCTGGCCGCCCTGGGCATGACCCCTGCCGACGTGACCGCCGCCCTGAACGAGCAAAACGCGCAGGTAGCCGCCGGTACAGTAGGTGCCACGCCACAGGAACGTGGCCAAACCTTCGAGTATTCGGTACTGGTAAAAGGCCGTTTGGCTAAGCCCGAAGAATTTGGGAATATCATTGTGCGCACCCAGCCTAATAACGGCGCGGTGGTGCATTTAAAGGATGTAGCCCGTATTGAGTTAGGCAAGTTTAACTACGCCGGTAACTCGTATGTTGATGGTAACCGGGCATCGTACCTGCTGGTTTACCAGGCACCAAACAGTAACGCTATCGAAACCGCCGATGCTGTTTACGCTGCCATGGCCGAACTAAAAAAATCATTCCCTGCCGATATTGATTACGTGGTTCCGTTCGAAGCGGTTACCGTAGTAAAGGTATCGGTGCATGAGGTGGTAGAAACCCTGGTGATTGCCCTGATCCTGGTTATTGTGGTGGTGTTTTTATTCCTGCAAAGCTGGCGCACTACTTTAATCCCGGTGCTGGCTATCCCGGTATCTATCATCGGTACATTTATTTTCTTTATCCCGCTGCACTTTACCATTAACACGCTTACGCTGTTTGGTTTTGTACTGGCCATTGGTATTGTGGTAGATGATGCCATTGTGGTGGTGGAAGCCGTACAGCATTATATGGACGAAAAGGGTATGTCGCCCGCGGATGCTACCCTGCATGCCATGCGCGATATCTCGGCCCCGGTAATTGCCATCGCCTTAATTTTGGCGGCGGTGTTTGTGCCGGTTGGTTTTATTCCAGGTATAGTAGGGCGCTTGTATCAGCAGTTTGCCATCACAATAGCTATTTCGGTACTGATATCGGCGTTTGTGGCCTTATCATTAACCCCGGCCTTGTGTACGCTGTTGCTGAAACCCCATAAACTGGATCAAAAATCGAAAGGCCTGGATAAGTTCTTCTTCGCCTTTAATGGCTGGTTTGACAGGGTGACCGGTAAATACCGTAACGGCGTGCATCGCGGTATTAAAAACTCTAAATTTGTGATTATTATACTGGTATGTATTTGTGTGGGCACTATTTTGCTGTTCAAACAAAAACCTACCGGTTTTATCCCTACCGAGGATGAAGGCCGGATCTATATCACCTACGATTTGCCCGAAGCGTCATCAACCGAGCGTACCGTCGCGGTACTGAACCAGATGATGGATACGTTGAAAAAAATACCCGAGATAGATCACTTTGCAGCCCTGGGCGGATTGAACGTGGTAAGTTTCGCCACAAAATCAAACAGTGCCACCATATTTGTGCAGTTAAAGCCATGGGAAAAACGTAAGATCACATCGCTGCAACTGGTGCCTATCTTACAAAAAAAGCTGGGTATGTTTAAGGAAGCCAACGTGGTGGTAATCCCGCCGCCGGCTATCCCGGGCCTGGGTACTACAGCGGGCTTCGCCTTTATTTTAGAGGAAAAGCAAGCAGGGGGCGATATCAAGAATTTTGAAAAGGTATTGCAAACCTTTGTAGCCGCCGCCAACAAACGCCCCGAAATTGGCAAGGCTTTCTCGTTCTTTACCGCGCGTACGCCGGCCTACCAGCTGACTATAGACCGTGAAAAGGCCAAGCGCCTGGGTTTACAGATCTCGGACATTAACAATGCCCTGCAAACCTATATGGGCAGCGCCTATATTAACGATTTTACCATTTACGGCCGTAATTTCCGCGTACTGGCGCAGGCCGATACCAATTACCGCACCAATATGGATAACCTGGGGCAGTACTTTGTGCGCAATCAGCAAGGTACCATGGTGCCGCTCAGCACGCTGACATCGTACAAAATGATTGAGAACGCGCCGCTGATATCGCACTATAACCTGTTCCGTTCGGCCGAGATTGACGGTAACCCTAAAGATGGCTACAGCAGCGGCGACGCGTTAAAGGCTCTGGAAGAAGTTGCCGCCCAAACCCTGCCGCAAGGCTTTGGCTACGAGTTTTCGGGCTTAAGCCGCGAGGAGAAGCTAAGCGGGTCTAAAACGGTTTACATTTTTGCCTTGTCTATTGGCTTTGTGTTCCTGTTCCTGGCCGCCCTGTACGAAAGCTGGTCGGTACCATTCTCGGTACTGTTAGCCGTGCCGCTGGGTGCGTTTGGGGCCATCATAGCCCTTACACTAATGCCTAAGCTGGTTGATAATATTTACGCGCAGATAGGTTTAATTACGCTGATAGGTTTGGCGGCCAAAAACGCCATCCTGATTGTAGAATTTGCCAAGGAGCGGGTAGATAAAGGCATGGAACTGGAAGCAGCCACGCTGGAAGCGGTTAAGCTGCGCTTGCGGCCCATTATTATGACATCGCTGGCCTTTATACTGGGTGTAGCGCCGCTGCTGTTTGCATCGGGCGCAGGTGCCGAGGCCCGTAAAACCATTGGCTTCACCGTATTTGGCGGGATGCTGGGTGCCACATCGCTGGCTATATTTATTGTGCCGGTGCTGTTTTACCTCATCACCAAGGTAGCCTACGGCAAAAAGAAGCTGGAGGAACTACACAAAAACTATCAGCCCGATCCGGAAGAATTGCATTAACCAGGAAATACCCCATTTATTCAGTTTTTTATATATCAAAGCCATCCGTGAAAACGGGTGGCTTTTTGGTTGTAATGATTGGCGCTGGTATTTGTGACGGATTAGTTTGGCTAAAGCCACTTTGTTTTGTCTCTTATCCCGCCCCATAAATGGGACGGCAATGAATTGATCAACAAATTGGTTCAGCTGAACGTCGTCATTCATTGCCGTTGGCTTTAGCCAACGGATAGACAGAGAAAAAGATGTGGCTTTAGCCCAACCTTATGCTGGCGCGCGCACCAGCATAAGGAAAGCAACACTCAACAATGGCTTTTAAGACTTAAGAATTATGCTTGTTCAGCTTAAAAAACAAAGTCCGGGCGGTCATGGCTACTAATTGATAATTTAACGAGGCCATATACTGATAGATCTCGGCATCGGTTACCGTCCGTATATCCAGGCAAGCCTCTACCATTATAAATAAGGGGATATACTTGTTCCAGTTGTTAGATTGCAGTACTTCCAAATCCAGCCCTTCGGCATCGATGCTTAAAAAATCAATTACCTGGCCCATGGGCAGATAAGTATCCAAAACATCACTTAAGGGGAGGGTATTTACCTGTATGGTTTTAGTTATAGGGTATTGTGTAGTTGCTGCCGACCGGCTTCGGGAATATTCCAGCGAAAAACTATTCAGCGCGGGTTCGGCAAAGCAATAAAAGGGTAAAGTGCCGGCCTGGGCAGTAATGCCTATATTAAGATTGATATCGCGTTTGCGAAAAATATTAAAAAGCCTGGTAGCGCCGGGCGTAGGTTCGATATTGATACCCCGCCAGCCGTTTTTATAAAAATGGAGCGTGTTAGAAAAACGGTAAGGGTGGTGTGCGCCAACATCAACGTAAAAGCCTTTGTAATGCTTGCGTTCAAAAAACGACCGGTAGATCATATCTTCACCTTCCTGCGAATAGGATTTGCGGAACAAAAAATGGCCGATCGGGAATTTTTTTTTTAGTTTTTTTATAGATAGCCCCATGCGTGTAAAATAGATGAAGGCTGTAATAACCTTTAATACCACTTCGCTATAGGCCTTGCAAATGCGGGGTTAAACTGAAGTTTTTTTCTGCTGTCCGCCGATGTTGATGTTGTCTGCATAGGTGTTCGGAAGATTAGAAAAAAGGGTGGGATTGTGCGATTCCCTCCCATAGGGAAAGTGTAGGGGGGGGTAGCAAGCGTAATAAACCCCTCCTCATGCTGGTGCGCGCGTGCCGCGCGTTCCAATAGTCCAATACCAAAATTGTTTTAACATTGGTGCGCGCGGCACGCGCGCACTAGCAAATAGTATTAGAGAACTGCTTTAAATTCTTAATCTACCCATCTCAAAACCAAAACCATCCGCTATACAGTACAATTTTTGCCATAGATACTGAACACTTTTGTTACCTAATTTTGTGCCACAATTATGCTTTGTTAAACTGACCTTAAGATGAGAAAGGTAAAAACTATGGCAGTTTGAAGCCTGTTTGATGGCTGATATACAGCATTTAAAGGCGTGTATGGTTATAGCCTATAACTGGTAGCAAATGTTAAAATGGCAACGTAAATGATTTTTTATAATGGCTTTGGCATAGTATTGGCAAATGGGTGATGAAAACAATCTAAAAATTGTTCACTAACAAAAACGAAAAATGAAAAAGTCAACTAAATTAATGGCGACAGCCATAGCAGCCGCAGCCATCTTTATTGGAACGAATGTAAAAGCGCAAACTACAGAAAGCAACCCATGGCGCTTTGGTATAGGTGTTGAAGCCGGTGCCCCAACGGGTAATGCCCATAATGTATCGAACTTTGAATTAGGCGGTACCGCCCGTTTACAATACGGTGCCGATAAGGGATTGGCTTATACTTTAACATCGGGTTAT
This sequence comes from Bacteroidota bacterium, assembly GCA_040389105.1. GTDB lineage: Bacteria > Bacteroidota > Bacteroidia > Sphingobacteriales > Sphingobacteriaceae > Mucilaginibacter. The sequence goes on along the minus strand of JAZKAO010000010.1, from coordinate 988,798 downwards.
TATAACATGTTTGGTAAAGAGATAGGCAATACCGGCGTTAAATATCCTGCGGTGGGTGTGGTACCTGTAAAATTAGGTATCAAGGCCTTTCTTGCCGATAGGGTTTACTTTGGTGCCGAAGCCGGTGCCGGTTTTGAAACCAACAGTGGTGGCAATACCAAATTGATCGTATCACCGGGTTTAGGTTATGCATCTAAATCGGTAGACGTAGGTGTACGTTACGAAAACTTCTCGGGCCAGGGAAGTAACTACGGCCTGGTAGGTTTACGTGTAGCTTACGGCTTTGGGTTGTAATTATTCGTAAAGAAACAATCATTTTAATAGGAGCCCTCCCGATGCGAATCGCGGGGGGCTTTTTTGTGTTATAACTATTCTGTAACTATTTCGTTATGGGTAATTTTAGCTAAACCACGGCGTTTTTTGATTGTCCATATATAAAATACAACAACCATGAAAAAAATCAAATTACTAAGCACCGCGGTATGGCTATGTGCCGTCATTTTAACTATTAACAGCGCCCACGCGCAAGCTATTAAACCGGGCCAATGGCGTTTTGGCATAGGCCTGGAAGTGGCTAAACCCCTGGGCAGCCTGAATGATGTAAGCAACCTGGGCCTTGGCCTAACGCCGCGCCTGCAATATGGTTTAAGCGATAACCTGGCGTTTACATTAACATCGGGCTATTACAACTTTTTTGGTAAAACCTATACGGCAACTTTAATAAACCCTTTTTCAGGTAGTACAACATATACGGTTGATGGCAAAGATTTGGGTATTGTGCCTGTAAAAGCCGGTATTAAAGCCTTTTTTAGCGAAGGCTGGTATTTGGGTGCCGAGGCCGGTGCCGGTTTTGAAACTAATGGTACAGGCAATGTAAAGCTGGACGTGGCGCCCGCGCTGGGTTATGCCGTTAAACAGTGGGAGGTAAGCGGCCGGTACGAGCGCTTAATGGGAAGCGGCACTTACGGCTTTGTTGGCCTGCGTGTAGCTTATGGCTTTGGCTTGTAAATAGTAAACCTAATGATATCAGAAAGCCCTCCCGGTTAGCGCCGGGTGGGCTTTTGTATTTGTCGGTATTTTTCGTTATATTGTAGTACCCGCCAATTGGTATTCTACTATTTTATCAAGTTTCATTTTCCTCTTGACAGTAAAAACTGTAAAGAAGCAGGATAATTTACCTTGAAAATACCAGATAATTGCCTTTGTTAATCACCAAATCCCGGCGTAAAATCGTTTTTTTGAAATACCGCGAACCGATGTTTATAGCTAAATGTTATCGATAAGCCATAATAGTACAGGTGCAATCAAGAAAAGAGTCCCTGATATCTCCGGAAAAAAAATGCAAATGATTACATCGTACAATGGCCGGCGCAAAAAAATTTAGGAATCGAATTTATCCAGTAATTTCAGCAGGGTTTCAAAATCCTTAGGGTAGGGGGCATGGATGGTAACATCCTTGCCGTCCATCAGCTTTAGGGTAACCTCGTAAGCATGCAGGGCAAAGCGTTTCATAATCGGCATCTCCTCCTGGTCCTTACCTAAATGGTACTTCCGCTTCAGTGCCGAAAGAAATACCGGCTTACCACGATACATTTCGTCGCCCGCGATGATAGCCTGCTGACTGGCCAAATGGATCCGGATCTGGTGCATACGGCCGGTTACAGGCTTACATTCAACCAGGGTATAGTGCTTGAAAAATTTGATCGACTTAAACCAGGTTTCGGCACGCTTGCCATCCTGGCGGTTAATGGATACATTGCCCTTACCTGTATTAAGGATAGGCAGATCGATAAACAAGTCTTCGAAAACGTGGGTACCCTCAATAACGGCATGATAGATTTTTTTAACCTGGCGCTTTTCAAACTGCATAGATACCGAACGGTAAGCCTCGGGGTTTTTAGCGATAATAAGCGCGCCCGAGGTTTCTTTATCCAACCTGTGGCATACCTGGGCATCGTCGCTATATTGTTTGGCCAGGCGCAACATATTGATCTCGCCGCCCTCGCGCTCATCCAGCGAACTAACAAATGGCGGCTTATTAACCACAATAATATCGTCGTTCTCGAATAAGATCAGGTCGGCAAATTTTGGAATCTTCATATTAAAATATTGGCGTATTGTTCATTTTTTTAGTCAGGGTTGAACAAAAAACGCTGTGTTACAATCGGCAAAAATACGCTTAATAAACCAAAATACTTAGGCAATAGCTTCAAATGCTACAATGGCATGATTATTATCTAAATATCTGCAAAACATAATAACCTATATAAAAAGCATTATGAGCACAAATAACAATCAACCTGAAGAAAAAGGATTTTTTGAAAAGGTTAAAGACACCATAACCGGTTTATGGGAAGATACGACAGAGAAAGCCGAAGATTTAAAAGAAGCAGCCGAAGACAAATTTGACGAATTAAAGGATAAGGTAACCGCAAAAAAGAAAACCGTTGCCAAAAAAGCTACCGCCACCAAAGCTAAGGTGAGCGCCAAAGCCGATAAAGCAGTAGCATCGGCCAAAACCAAAGTAACTGAAGCTAAGGATAGCGCAAAAGCTAAGGTGGCCGAGGTAAAAACTAAAGCCGATAAAACGATAGCCAAGGCAAAAACCGAAGCTGCCAAGGTAACTGATAAAGCGAAAGCAACCATAGCTAAAGCAAGCGGCAAGGCAAACTCGGCAACTGCTGCTGCAAAGAAAACCGTAACTGCCAAGGCAGATAAGGCCGCTACAACTATTAAAAAGAAAACTACAGCAGCTAAGAAATCGGCAGCGTAATTGTAAAACACAATAGCGATGGGGTTGAAACCCATCGCTATATAACAAAAAAAGGGCGCTCAGATCAGCGCCCTTTATATCCTAAAGTCTTTGTGTCCTTTGTGATTTCTCCCTTTGTGGTTAAATTCTCGATTACGATAACTCAAACTTATACCCAACCCCTTTAACGGTTGATACATAAGTTTCGCCCAGCTTTTCCCTGATCTTGCGGATGTGGACATCAATGGTACGGTTAGTTACCACTACCGAATCTTCCCAAATGTTTTTCAAGATCACCTCGCGGGTGTAAACCTTACCAGGTTTAGCCGCCAGCAGGTACAATAGTTCAAATTCCTTTTTGGCTAAAACCACTTTGTTGCCACCCTGAAAAACCAGGTAAGCTTCACGGTCAATCACCAAATCGCCAATTTCCAGCTTGTTATCGGCTACCTCTTCAGGGGCCGAGTTACGGCGCAGGATGGCGTTAATACGGCTTACCAGCGCGCGGGGCTTAATGGGCTTGGCTATATAGTCGTCGGCGCCAACGTTAAAGCCGGCAATTTCCGAATACTCTTCGCTGCGGGCCGTAAGGAAAACCATAAAGGTGGTTTTAAACTCGGGCATGGTGCGCATAATACGGCAGGCTTCTATGCCATCCATCTTAGGCATCATAATGTCCAGCACAATCAGGTCGGGCTGTACCTTTTTAGCTTCGGCAACGGCCTCCTGCCCATTACGGGCGGTATATACCTGGTAACCTTCCTTCTTCAGGTTGTATTCAATTAATTCCAGTATATCGGGTTCATCGTCAACAATTAATATCTTCTGCTTTGATGATGTGCTCATGAGGTTGAATTTTTGTATAAAAGTACCTGCTTTAATGCACTAAAGCGTTAAGGTTGTATTAACAAATTGTTAAACGTTATTTTATCGTAACTTGTTATTGACCTTTATTAAACGTTTTGTTTAAAAATTCTTCAAGATCGGTACCCGTAAGGTTCTTTGCAACGATGGTTCCCTGCGGATCGATCATGAAATTTGCCGGGATAGCCTGCACGTTATAAAGCTTTTCGGTAGCGCCATCCCACTTTTGCAGTTCGGATGCCTGCGCCCATGGCATGTTGAGGTCTTTAATGGCTTTTACCCAGGCGCCTTTATCTTCATCAAGCGAGATACCCAGTATGTTCAGGCCCTTATCTTTGTAAGCGGTATATTGCTTTACCACGTTAGGCATTTCCTGGCGGCAAGGGCCGCACCACGATGCCCAAAAGTCTAACAGTACATATTTGCCTTTATAGTCGGATAGTTTAACCGGTTTGCCATCCAGGCCATTAATGCTAAACTCAGGCGCTTTATGACCAACCGAAATAGGTTTGACCAGCTCCATCTGCTTCAGGAACTTTTGTACGGCCAGGTTGCCCTTAAAATTGTCCTTAATATTATCGGCATACATCACCAACTGCTGCTCATACTTACCCGTCTCCAGCGAGGTTACGGCGTAGAAGGATGCCAGGCTGGTTTTGTTATCGTTCACAAATTTAAGTACGGCCCTGCTGTAATCATCCTGTATGGCCATAAACTGCGGCTTGTAAATAGCCATTAACGAATCCGACTCGTGGCCTACTTTTTCTACCTTGTCCTGGTATTCGGCAGCTACCTTGTTGTTCTTTTCGCCAAAAACATTACTCAGCTTATTCAGCTCCTGTATTTTTTCTGATTCGATGGAGCCCGATACCGTATAATCGTGCTTACTGTCGTTAATATCGGTTTTAAAATTAATCTCCTGTCCGTTTTCGGCAATCAGGTCATAAATGCTGCTGCCAATACGCAATTTATATAAGTTGGCAAAAGCCGATGTATGCTTAAACTGGAATTTACCATCCTCGCTTAGGTTGGTAGAGTCTACTACACTTATCCGGGCGCTATCAGCTTCCAGCAGGTAAACTTTTTTCACCTTGCCGGGATGCTCCAGCGTACCCGAAATTTTGAAGGCATTGTTATCCTTGCACGATGCTATAACCAGCGCTAACAGCGCCGCGCTGTAAATTAAAATACGTTTGTTCATCTAATTGTTTTCTAATGCTTTTATCAGCAGTTGATTTGTTTTTTGCGGATCAATCTTCCCTTTCGATTGCTTCATGATATCGCCCATGAACAGCCCCAATACCCCTTTTTTGCCTTTGCGGTATTCGGTTACTTTGTCGGGGAACTTGGCCAAAGCTTTCAAAATAAATTCATTTAATTCATCTCCGCTTTCGCTGATGAATAAATTAAGGTCGGTTGCCAGTTGCTGGGCCGATTTACCTGTACCCTTTAACAGTTCGGGCAGCAATTTATTGCTTGCTATGGTATGGTTTATTTTACCCTCATCCACCAGTTTGATCATCCCGGCCAGGTCTTCGGGCTTTAGGGTATTGGCCGAGCTATCGTCCATCCCGGCCTTTAAAGGCCCCATCAGCCAGTTGGCCGCGGCTTTGTAGTTGGTAGTATGTTTGATAACTGTCTCAAAGTATTGCGCCAAATGGTAATCGTTGGTGATCACCGAAGCATCATAATCCGACAAGCCGAATTGGGTAGTATATTTCTGGAACAGTTCGCCCGGTAAGGCCGGCATTTCGGCACGGATGCTGTCGATATATTCCTTAGTCAGCACCAAAGGTGGCAGATCCGGCTCGGGGAAGTAGCGGTAATCATTAGCCATTTCTTTGCTGCGCAGTACCGATGTTTCGCCGGTATCGGCATCAAAGTTCAGGGTGTTTTGATCTATGCGGCCACCGGCTTCAATCACGCTGATCTGGCGCTGAAACTCATGTTCGATAGCGCGCTGTACGTTACGGATAGAGTTTAAATTCTTCACCTCGCAACGGTTACCGTATTCGGCAGCGCCCCTCAATCGTACAGATATATTGGCATCGCAACGCAGGCTGCCTTCTTCCATATTGCCATCGCAAATATCCAGGTAACGTACCAGCTTGCGGATCTCGGTGAGATATTGCCCCGCTTCTTCGGCACTACGTAAATCGGGTTCGGATACGATCTCGATGAGCGGAACGCCTGCGCGGTTCAAGTCAATCAGCGAATCGGCGTTGTGCTGGTCGTGCATGCTTTTGCCGGCATCTTCCTCTAAATGGATATGGTGAATGGCGATATCCTTTTTGCTGCCGTCGGCCAATTTAACCGGCACGCGGCCGCCTAAGCAAATAGGTGCCTGGTCCTGGCTGATCTGGTAGCCTTTCGGCAGATCGGCATAAAAATAGTTTTTACGGGCGAAATGATTATTCAAATTAATCTCGCAATGGCAGGCTAAACCCATTTTTACGGCATAAGCCACCGCCTTTTTATTGAGGAATGGCAAAGTACCCGGGTGCCCCAACGATACCATGCTGATATGCTGATTAGGCCCTGCGCCATAAGCAGCCGAATCGGCCGAGAAGATTTTGCTTTGGGTAGATAGCTGCGCGTGTACTTCTAACCCAACAACCAGTTCGTATTTATCGTTTACAGAAATTGCCATAGTATGAGATGCGCACAGCCTTAAATTTGTATTGAGGTCAAAATTATGTTTTTTTTTGGGATTACGGTAAATTTAACCACAGAGTTCACAGAGGGGGAAACGCAGAGTACACAGAGCTTGTTGGAGTGACAAACCTTCATAACCGTCCTAAATGCGGCATCGGGAATCTTCGGGTACCACTGTCCCTGCCAAAGCACTGACTGTTGGTAGAAGATAACCAAGCCGCGACTTTTTTCTTTGGTTACTTTCTTTTTTGAGAGAAAAAAGAAAGTGACATCCACTGACTTTCATAACTGATTTACCCGGCCTAATGAAATACTGAGCGAACGGCTCTGCCTGCCGATGATTGCTTCGTACCTCGCAATGACGGGTCGGTGATTGGTGGCGATGTTTTGTAGCTACGCTACAAAACCCCGCGCCTTCTCCAAAGCCTTATCCAAACCACTGGCATCCTTACCACCCGCGGTAGCGAAGAAAGGCTGACCACCGCCGCCGCCCTGGATCTCTTTAGCCAGTTCGCGGATGATGTTGCCGGCGTTGAGGCCTTTTTCTTTCACCAGGTTTTCGGATACCATAACGGTAAGGCCGGGTTTGCCGTCTATCTCGGTAGCAAGTACCATAAACAGGTTGTCTACAATGTCCTTAACCTGGTAGGCCAGGTTCTTCACCGCATCGGCATTGGGCAGGGCCACACGCTGAGCAATAAAATTGATGCCATTAATGTTTTCTGCTTTGGCAGCCAGTTCGGTTTTAAGGCCTGATGATTTTTCCAGTACCGATTTCTCGATCTCTTTTTTCAGGCGGTTGTTCTCGTCCAGCAGTGTTTCTACGCTTTTGGCTATATCTTTTGGGTTCTTCAGCAGTTCCTTTAATTGGTGGATCAACTGGTTTTGCTCGTTAATATAGGTTTGGGCAGCAATACCGGTAATAGCCTCTATACGGCGTACGCCGGCAGCAACAGCGCTTTCGGCTACTATTTTAAAGTAACCAATTTGGCCGGTAGCCTTTACGTGCGTACCACCGCAAAGTTCCTTACTGAATTGATCATCAAAAGTGATGACACGTACATAATCGCCGTACTTCTCGCCAAACAGGGCAGTTACGCCGCTGGTGATGGCAATGTTATATTCCACGCTGCGTTCTTCTTTTAGCGGGATGTTTTCGCGCACCTTTTGGTTTACAATGGCTTCAATCTGGGCAATCTCCTCGTCGGTCACCTTGCTAAAGTGCGAGAAATCGAAACGGAGATATTCGCCGTTCACTAATGATCCTTTTTGGTTTACATGGGTGCCCAACACCTGTTTCATGGCGGCATGCAACAGGTGCGTAGCGCTGTGGTTGCCTTCAATACTGTGGCGGCGTTCGGCATCCACAATGGCGGTCAGCGCATCGCTTGGGTTACTTGGCAGGGTATCGGCAAAATGCACGGTAAGGCCGTTCTCTTTTTTGGTATCGGTAATATGAATCACCTCGCCGTTGGGGAATACCAGTTCGCCTGTATCACCAACCTGCCCGCCGCTTTCAGCATAGAAAGGTGTTTTATCCAGCACCAGTTGGTATTGCTCCTTACCCTTGGCGGTTACCTTGCGGTATTTAATGATATGGGCAACGCTTTCGGTTTCGTCATAACCGGTAAACTCCACGCTGTCGTCATCCTGTAGTACGGTCCAGTCGCCGGTATCAATGGCGGTAGCAGCACGGGAGCGGATTTTTTGTTCTTGGAGATAGTTATTGAAACCTTCTTCATCAGCATTAAACCCTTGCTCTTTTAACATTAACTTAGTCAAGTCAAAAGGAAACCCATAAGTATCGTATAATTCAAATGCTATTTTACCGGGCAGAGTCGTGGTTTTATAATATAAAATATTGAAAGCTGTCTCATATTGGGTTTCTCCTATAATATCTAACATTAAAGTTCCAAAATTAAAACTCTCAAGCGGTGATGGAATATTACTTGCAATATGATTCGCAAGATTCATAACTACTGCATTTACACTACGATTTACATACGACACTACATCATTGATCATATGATTTGACCATGATTTATTATAATGCTCGGAAAGGAATTTCTTTATTAAAGTGTGATATCTAATGTGCTTTTCCAGTAATGCGATGCCCTTTTCTAAAGTTCTTAAAAAAGAAGTTTCTTCTTCCAAAATCACCTTCTGCACAAAATCCTTCTGCGTATACAACTCATCAAACACGCCTTTAAATTGCTCGGCCAGTAAAGGCACTAACTGGTTAAAGAAAGGTTCTTTAAAGCCCAAAGTTTGATAGCTATAACGCACAGCTCGGCGCAGGATACGGCGAATCACATAACCCGCTTTATTGCTTGCAGGCAATTGCCCATCGGCAATGGCAAAACTGATGGCACGGATATGGTCGGCCATTACGCGCATGGCTACGGCATTGTTCCAGTCGGCATCGCCGGATTTGGCTTTGCTGTTATAGGTTTTACCGCTTTTCTGTGCGATAAACTGGATCATCTCCTGGAAAACATCGGTATCATAATTTGATGTTTTGCCCTGCATTACCCGCACCAAACGTTCGAAACCCATACCGGTATCCACATGTTTGGCCGGCAGCGGGTGCAGCGAACCATCTTTTATCCGGTTAAACTGCATAAATACGTTGTTCCAGATCTCAATCACCTGGTCGTGGTCGGCGTTTACCAAAGTAGCGCCGCTTATTTCAGCACGCTCGTTATCCGGGCGACTATCAAAATGAATTTCCGAACATGGTCCGCAGGGGCCGGTTTCGCCCATCTCCCAAAAGTTGTCCTTTTTGTTGCCGGGCAAAATATGGTCGTCGGCAACGTATTGCTTCCACAGGTTCAGGGTTTCGGTATCTTTTTCAAGGCCTTCCTTAGCGTCGCCTTCAAAATAGGTCACGTACAGGCGGTCTTTATCCAGCTTGTAAACTTCGGTCAGCAGTTCCCAGCTCCAGTCAATGGCTTCCTTTTTAAAGTAGTCGCCAAAGCTCCAGTTGCCCAGCATCTCGAACATGGTATGGTGATAGGTATCAATACCCACCTCTTCCAAATCATTGTGCTTGCCGCTTACGCGCAGGCAACGCTGGGTATCAACCGCGCGCGGGAATTTGGCAGCTTCCTCGCCCAAAAAAATGCTTTTAAACTGGTTCATACCCGCGTTGGTAAACATCAGGGTAGGGTCGTTTTTAATTACAATAGGGGCCGATGGCACAATGGTATGTCCCTTAGCGGCAAAAAAATCAAGAAAAGCCTGGCGTATCTCTTTAGCAGTCATAAGGGACAAAGATAGGAATTTGTCTGAACCATGATTTATTGGATTTAAGGATTAACAGGATTTGTTAAACAACCCCATCATAGCGAGCGCAGCGTGGCTATCCCCGGTTAGCAGAACCGCTCTGCCTATCGGGGATTGCCACACCGCCTATCGGCGGTTCGCAATGACGCGGTGTGGAGACAAATCCGAAATCGAACATCCGAAATTCGAAATTAAGATTTACATTTGCGTATGCCTTATAAAGAAAGGGAGATCAGCAAAATGTATTATACCATGGGCGAAGTATCGGCCATGTTTGATGTGAACCAATCGCTGATACGGTATTACGAGCGCGAATTTGATATTTTGCAGCCCAAAAAGAATAAAAAAGGCAACCGCTATTTCACCCCCGAAGATGTAGAGAACCTGAAGATCATCTTCCATCTTATCCGCGATAAAGGCTATACCCTCACCGGCGCTAAGGATCACCTGAAGAACAATTCGGACGGTACCAAAGACACCCAAACCATGATCAATACCCTGGAAAACCTGAAAAAGTTTTTACTGGAGGTGCGCGAGCAAATGTAAATGATTTGAGATTTCGGAAGGTGGGTTGTCATCCTGAGCATAGTCGAAGGATGTGTGCGAGGCCTGCCCACCATGGTTCGACAGGCTCACCATGACACCTTCTTTTTATTGGTAATCCTTTGCCTTTTCCAATTAATCCCCTAATTTTATTCCATACCCTGTCACACCATGTTAGCCAGCCACAAAGGCGAGATACCTTTTGTTGTTTTTATCGTTCCGTTCCTGGCAGGGATAGTTTTGGCGCTAACTTTCAATCTGGCCGGCTTTCAAATCGCGTTGATCATTTCCTTCTTTACTTTACTGACAGGTTTTATTGTGCTGAATTTACTTTATCAGCAGGCAACCCTATATCGTGTAAAATGGATAGGTGGTATCATCATCCATATTTTACTGCTACTGGCCGGCATCACCTGCACGCTAAATTACGATAGCCGCAACCACTATACCTATTTTACTAAACACCCGGCAGATATGCTGCTGGTAAAAGTAGGCAGCGAGCCACAGTTTAAAAACAATATGCTACGGTTTACAGCCGCTGTGGAAATGGCGGCTGACAAAGGAACTAAACGATCCGTAAGCGGTAGCCTGCTCATCACCATGCGCACCGACAGCGCCCATGCCCGTACTATTAATTATGACGATGAATTGCTGATCCCGGCTAAGTATAACGCCATTGATCCACCCTTTAACCCGGCCGAATTTAACTATAAGCAATACCTGGCGCATCAAAATGTATATCAGCAGGCATTCCTTAATCCGCAGGATGTAGTGGTTATAGATAGGGAAGCTGGTAATCCCATTGTGGCTTACTCGCTGCAGTTGCGGCAAAGGCTGGTGGGGCAGTTTAGGCAATATATGCACAGCCAGGAGGCCATAGCGGTAGCATCAACCCTGATATTAGGTTATAAGGCCGAGTTGGATAATGATATTTTGCAGGCCTATTCCAAAACCGGGACTATCCACGTGTTGTCTGTATCGGGGGCGCACGTGGCTATTATTTTTGTAATGATTGGCTGGCTGCTTGGGTTTATGGACAGGTGGAAGCATGGCCGGGTGTTTAAAGCGGTATTGACCATCGTGTTGATATGGTATTACTCGCTGCTCACCGGCCTTTCGCCGGCGGTATGCCGGGCGGCGGTGATGATCAGCATGGTGATTATTGGCAAAACCTATAACCGGCAAATCAATATGCTGAATATCCTGGCGGTATCGGCCTTTAGCATTTTAATGTTCGATCCTTTTTTGATAACCGATGTGGGTTTTCAGCTATCGTACCTGGCGGTAGCGGGACTGGTGGTTTTTCAACCCATTGTTTACAACTTATGGGATATCGAAAATAAATGGCTTGATAAATTGTGGGTGTTTTGCTCGGCCAGTATTGCCATACAGGCTATTACTTTTCCACTGAGCGCTTATTATTTTCATCAATTCCCGGTTTATTTTTTACTGAGCAATTTGTTTATCATTATCCCGGTTGAGGTAATTATGTACGCGGGGATCATTTGTTTGGGTGTAGCGCAAATGGGTATCCCGGCATTGGCCAAATTTGCCGGATATGTATTAGAGAAAAGTATCCTGCTGATGGACAAAGGCCTGCAAATAGTGGAGCGGTCGCCTTATGCATCCGTTGGTAAAATATGGATCAACCGTGGCGAATATGTGCTGCTGTTCGCGGTAATGGTTTTGCTGTTTTGCCTGATATATTATAAAAGGCCGGTTTTTATAAAGGTAGCATTGGCGCTTGTGCTGGTATTATCCATTAGCTTAAGTTTAAAAAGAACAGACGGGATAAAATCCAATACCATTACTTTCTTCAATTTGAAAAAGCACCCGGCCATTTTATTTAAGCAGGGCACCAGTGCCGTATTGCTGACCGATTTGGCCGATACCGATAAAGTTTACCGCTACTCCATTCAGCCTTGTTTGGATAGTACCAGGGTTAATGATTTAACTATTATTCCATTTAATAAGGATACTGTTACATCATTTTTGGCTAAGCGCGGTAAGCTGATCCGCTTTTTAAATAAGGATGTTTTAATAGTTGATCAAACATCGCGCAACCGTTTCTATCAACCAATAACAGCTGATTATCTGTTTGTAACGGGTAGCCCGCATACCGATATGGATAACATGAGCAACAGTTATCAATATCAAACTCTGATAGCCGATGCCGGGAATACGGACAGGTTTTTAGCAGCCTTAAAAGCAGGTTGGAATAAAAATGACAGAAAAATGTACGTGCTGAAACGTAACAAATCGTTCATTATCCAGTCTGATTAGGGTATAGCGTTTAAAATATTTAATATATTTGTTACAAAGCGCTAATTAATTGATCAATCATATTATGAAACTAAAACTATTAACAGTTGCTGCAGGTATAGCATTACTGGCAACTTCAATTACTGCAAAGGCACAAAAGGTTTACAAGGAAGGTGTTATTACTTATACCGTAAGTGGTGGCCGTGGTGCAGGCGATGCCAAAACTTATTTCAGGGCCGATTCTAATGTAACCGTATCGCAAAGCGGCCCGGCAAAAATTAGTGTAATATCTGCCGGTGCTGCCGATTATTTAGCGATATTAGTTGATGTGCCGGTTGCCAATATGAAAAAGGCAGCCATAGCTAACCCCGCCGAGGTAGAGCAAATACAAGCTGCCATCCCCGAGTTAACTTTTACCCCAACAACCGAAGCCAAGCAAATAGCCGGGCTTAACTGCAAAAAGGTAATGGCAAAGGACCCTAAAAGCGGTACCAGTTTTGAAGTTTGGATAACTAACGACATTAGCGCCCCAACCAACGGCATGAGCCAGCTTTATAGCAAGGTGGGCGGTTTCCCGGTACAGTTTACTACTTACCAAATGGGCCAAAGCGTAGCTGTTACTTTTAAAGCCATTAGCGACGAAAAGGTGCCTGCCGGTGCATTTGGCATACCAGCCGGTTTTGATAAAATTAGCATGACCGACCTGCAAACTTTAGGCGGTAATAAGTAATTACCTAAAAAATAAAAAGAAAGGGCTGCTTAATAAAGCGGCCCTTTCTTTTTTATAAACCTTTGTACTTTATGCCAACAAAATAGGTACTTTAGGCACAAGAAATTTGGTTTTGCTTTTAAGGAAAACAAATAATATTAGCTTTGCTAAACCGGGGCCCAAATAATCTTACTAAAAAGGTGATCATGCCGTTTATCCGCATAAATTTAAATGAAGGTATTTTATAAGAACCTTAATTCATTACGCTTTATCGCCGCATCGTTGGTTATCATACACCATATAGAGCAGTATAAAGGGTTTAACGGACTTCAGCATTATTTTGATAACCCTATCATTATTCTTTTTGGCAAGCTGGGTGTAAATATCTTTTTTGTGCTGAGCGGTTTCCTTATTACATCGCTGCTGGTGATAGAACAGGATCGTTTTCAACGTATATCTATCGGTAAATTTTATATACGCCGTATACTACGTATCTGGCCGCTTTATTTTTTAATCGCATTGCTTTCATTTTTTGTATGGCCGCATGTCCCGGCCCTGCACATTTGGCAAATGCCCAGCCCTTACGATCATTTTTTACCCAACATTTTACTCGTATTTCTTTTTCTGCCCAATTTACAAATGCTGCTTTTTAGGGCTATACCTTACGAGGCCCAGGCATGGTCGATAGGGGTAGAAGAACAGTTTTACCTGGTATGGCCATTTTTAATGAACTTTGCCAAAAACAAGGCGAAGTTTAAAACCCTGGTAATAGGCCTGCTTGCGGCTTATGTTTTTATTAAGCTGGCCTTTTACCTCATCCCACTTATCACACACCGCTTTCATAAGCTGGACGATTTAGATTTTTACCTGTCGGATATTTTCCAGATAGATTGTATGATGATAGGGGCCTTGTTTGGCCTGTATAATTTTGAAGAAAAGGCTAAGCAATTGCTTACCCATAAAGCAGTTCAAATTGCAGCTTATGCATTGGTTATTGGCTTCCTGGCTTTCGGGTTAATGTTCGGTTATTTTTACTGGGAAATTTACGGTGTACTTTTTGGTGTGATCATTATTAATTTGGTGAACACCGATACCTCTATCATCAGCCTCGATTTTAAATGGCTTGATTACCTGGGTAAAACATCCTACAGTATGTATATGTGGCATGTGCTGATGATCAACGTTGTTATCCGTTTCTTCACGCACAATTCACTCATCATTTATCCACTGGTATTTGTGTTTACCATTGTTATTTCCATCCTCTCGTTCGAGTTATTTGAGAAACGCTTCCTGCGGTTTAAATCGGGTTTTGCCAAGGTGCAAAGCGGGTCGGATACGAAGGTGGGGATGTAGCTTATGCTACCCTAAACTTCAACCAGTTCTTGTTGTAAGCCCTGGATCCAATCATTAAATAAGCCGGTTTCAATTTCCACAGCTATGGCGGCATGTTTTTCCCAATCGGGCGAGAAGTGCTGTAACTGGTTGATCATTTCTTCCAGGTGGCCCTCTTCTTCCAGTATAATGGATTTTACATTCACCTTGCTTTTTAAGGCATCCAGCACATCCTGGTAAATAGGGTAAAGCTCATCGGCACGTACTTCAATGGCGTAGGTAACCAGCAGATAGGCGGCAAAGCGCAACTGGGCGCCTGTTAGTTTTAAAGTTGATTTTAAATAACGGCAAACCTGTACATCTAACTGGTTGAGGTAGTATTTGCTGTAAGCCGGGGCCAGCAGGTATTCGCCCGAGTAGGTGGGGCAGTTGATACCCGGGAACTTTTCGATCTGTTTTTTAAGATAAAAGGCATGGCGGTGTTCTTCGGCGGCATGCTTTAAAATGATATAGGTAACCGTCAGCGGATCTTCGCTGGCTGATATTTTGCGCGCGCCGGTATTCTCCATCAGCGAAAGCGTATTGAGCCAACGGGCATGCAGCGTATCGTTATTAACTATGATATTTAAAAGTGATGGTAGTTGAGTACTCATGTTTTTTTGAAAGTCCGGAAGCCCGAAAGACGGGAAGTCCGGAAAATGTTATAGGTTATATAATAAGTCCGGATTCGGAAAAGACCGAATTCCGGAAGATGATATGCTTGCTTTTTTATAAAGTAAAATCTTTCGGACTTCCCGTCTTCCGGTCTTTCCGACTGTTTTATATCTTTCGGACTTTCCGACTTATACGGGCTTCCCGACTTCGCCTAAGGCGTCCTCAATTTTGCTGTAAATATAGCTGAGCTGTGCATCAGTAATGCAATACGGAGGTAAAATATAAATCACATTGCCCAAAGGACGCAGAATAATACCGGCATTTAAAAAGTATTGGTACAGTTGATCACGCAAGGAGCTGAAGTAGGATGTCCCCTCGGCGGTTTGCCATTCCATAGCCAGTATGGTGCCGATTTGACGGATGGTTTTTATTTTAGGATGATCCTTTATTTTACCGGCAAAAGCCTGGTGGGCCTGTGCTATTCGGTTGATATTTTCGATAGTTTCGGGTGCTAAAAACAAATCAAGGCTGGCTAATCCTGCCGCGCAGGCTACCGGGTTGGCGGTGTAGGAGTGACCGTGGAAAAGCGTCTTCAATTTATCTTCCGAAAGGAACGCATTGTAAATATCCTGCGTGCAGGTAGTTAGGCCAAAGGCCATAGTGCCGCCGGTTAAGCCCTTGCTAAAGCACATGATATCGGGCTGCTCTGTTAGGTAATCGCAAGCAAAATGTTTGCCGGTGCGACCGAAGCCTGTAAATACCTCGTCATCAATAGTAAGGATGCCCTCGGCTTTGCAATGCGCCATCACCTCGTTCAGGCAATCGGCACCATACATCACCATCCCGGCTGATCCCTGCACCAGCGGCTCGAAAATGAAACAGGCCAGTTCGCTACGCAGGTAGGAGATGCGTGATTTAATTTGCTTCATGTTATCTGCCGTGGGCAGATCAATAAATTCAACCTCAAACAGCAGGCTATCAAACGCGGCAGTAAAAGCGCTGCGCCCGCTTACAGCCATGGCTCCAAAGGTATCGCCGTGATAGGCATTTTTAAAGGCCAGTATTTTGGTGCGCTTAATGCCTTTATTATGCCAGTATTGGAGGCACATTTTTATAGCCACCTCTACCGCTGTCGATCCATTATCCGAGTAAAATGTTTTGGCCTGATTGGCTGGCAGTATGGCCAGTAAGCGTTCCGCCAGTTCAATAGCGGGCTGGTGCGTAAAGCCTGCAAATATTACATGCTCCAGTTGCATTAATTGTTCGGCTACCTTTTTGGCAATGTAGGGATGCGCATGCCCGTGTATATTGGTCCACCACGATGATACCGCGTCTATATACTCCTTTCCGTTCTCGTCAAACAGTAAAGCGCCATCACCTTTTACAATGGGGATGGGTGGCAATGCGGTTTGCATTTGGGTGTAGGGGTGCCATATTACCTTTTGGTCGCGTTCGGTTAGGGTCATCTTTTTATTTTTTAAAACGTTTGCGGTCACTCGGCTCCGTAACTTAATAGTTCCCTCCCATAGGTAGGGGTGCGGCTGCTTGTGTTGTGGAGGGAGGGGTTCTGTGCTTGATGAAACCCCTCCCTACACCCTCCCAATGGGAGGGAATCGCACATCCCCGGTCTTTAACATTTTTACCACATGCTTATCTGTAGGGAAAGTTACATCATCCTCTGTCAATTCGTTCAGCTTTACCCATCTAAAAGCCTGCATAATATCGCTCAATTCGTCAAAATCATACGGGATGGTTTTAAACGATAAATCGAGCGGGCTAATATTCTTCACTACGTAATATACGCTAATAATTTGCGAATCGTTAAAGGCCGATTTAACAAAAAAATCAGTCGTATAAAAATGACTGACTACCTCCACTTCGGCCCGGCATTCTTCCACAAATTCGCGCTTCAGGCCGTCGGTTAGGCCCTCGCCATATTCCAGGCCGCCGCCGGGGAACTTAATAAAGCGATGGCCGTATTCCTGCTCATCGCTTAGCAAAACCTCGTCGCGGTCGTTTATTAGCAGGCCATATACACGTACGTTAAAGTTATACATTACTCAAAGTGTTTTTTGTTGCGTGTAAGGTTTACCATGGTCCAGGGGATATCAATCCGCTTAGCCTCGCTGCGGATAGGGCAATTGGGCATGCTGCAATAGTGGCAGCAATAAGGCAGGCAGGGATCGGTATGGATAAAAAACTCGGTTTTAATATGTGCTTCCTTATTCACTAAATCGTCTACCAGTTTAACTTCCTCGTGTACGCGGTTCAGGTCGAAATAGTTTGGGAGGGTCAGGTGGCAATCAATGTGCAATTCCGGGCCATATTTTTGCGCGCGCAGGTTATGTATATCAATCCATTCGGGTTTGCGCTTATCGTTTAATATCGTTATCACATTACTCACCACATCAAAATCGGCTTCGTCCATTAAGCCGCCAACAGATTTACGCACCAACTTATACCCGCTGAATACAATATATAAACCCACCGCGATAGACAGGGCGCTATCCAGCCAAAGTAATTTAGTAAAATGGATCAACGTTAAGCCTACCACCAGGCCGCTGCTGGTCACCATATCGGCCAGTAAATGCTTGCCATCGGCTTCTAAAGTAATGGAGCGCAAGCTTTTGCCCTTGCTGATCATAAAATAGCCCAAGCCGCCGTTAATGGCACCGGTTATACCAATAATAATGGCACCGGTAAGCAACTGATGAATTTGGTTAGGATAAAATATACTATAGGTTGATTTGATAAGGATGCCAATGCCGGCCATGCCAATTAACGTACCCTCAATAAAAACCGAAAAAAACTCTACCTTGCCATGGCCATAAGGGTGGTTAATATCACGTGGCTGCGAGGTAAGGTATATGCTGTAAAAGGCAAATGCGCTGGCAATTACGTTCACAATACTTTCGGCGGCATCGGTCAGCACAAAGTTTGATGACGTGATAAAGTAGGCTGCAAACTTAGCCCCCATAAGCACCACGCTTACAATTAGCGCTATTAGGATGATGTTTTTCTTGTCGTTCAAAAGGCTGATGTATATGTGCGGCAAAGTTAGTTTTATAAGCCGAAAGCGGAAAGTATAAAGCGAAAAGCTTTATACAGCTACCTGCTTTAGTTGCGCACAACCGCTCAAAATAAACCTGCTAGTAGTGGAAAACCCGTAGCGCGGGCAGGTGGATGGCGTAGGGAAGCGAGGCTTTGGAGCGGATAGCAGGAGCAAACTTTAATAGCTGCACCGGCATTGCTTTCCTAACGATAAAAGACTTACGAAGTTTTTAAAACTTCGTAAGTTTGAAGTGTTAAGCTAATCACCAATTTCTAAATAAGGGCGTTGCCTGCGGCCCGGGCTATCCGTTCAAAGTCCTCGCCTTACCGCCGCGCATTCCTAATACACGCTGTGGGCTTTCCACTGCTATCCCTAACGCGGGAAGCTTTACGGGCTTAACCTTTTACCTTTTTGCTTTTACCTTTCGCCTTGTTTACTATCTTTGCCGCAATTAGAATAAAATTCAAGATATGAGCGTATTAAGCGACCGGATAAACAACCTTTCAGAGTCGGCAACTATTAAAATGGCCAAAATGGGCCGCGAGTTGGCTGCCAAAGGTGTTGATGTAATTAGTTTAAGTTTTGGGGAACCCGATTTCCATACCCCCGAACATGTAAAAGACGCGGCTAAAAAAGCCATGGACGATAATTTTACCTACTACACACCAGTGGCCGGTTATCCCGATCTGCGTAAAGCGATATCTAAAAAATTAAAAGACGAGAATAATTTGGATTACGATCCGAGCGAGATCGTTGTATCAACCGGCGCTAAGCAAGCTATTGCCAACGCGGTATTGTGTTTGGTTAACCCGGGCGAAGAGGTAATTATCCCTACGCCTTATTGGGTATCGTACTCGGAAGTGGTAAAGCTGGCCGAAGGTGTTAGCGTATTTATTGATACCACGGTTGAGCAAAACTTTAAGATAACTCCTGAACAACTGGAAGCGGCTATTACGCCAAAATCAAAACTGTTCATGTTTTCATCGCCATGTAACCCAACCGGCAGCGTATACAGCAAAGCCGAGCTGGAAAGCCTGGCCAAGGTATTTGAAAAGCACCCGGATATTTACATCCTGAGCGATGAGATTTACGAGCATATTAACTTTATAGGCGGGCACGAATCAATTGCCCAGTTTGATAGCATTAAAGACCGTGTGGTGATCATTAACGGTTTCAGCAAGGCTTACGCTATGACGGGCTGGAGGATTGGTTACACAGCATCAAACAAAGCCATTGCTGTAGCTTGCGATAAAATGCAGGGGCAAATTACATCGGGCACTTGCTCCATCACCCAGCGTGCCGGTACGGCCGCTTACGAGGGTGGTTTAGCATCGGTATTGCAAATGCGCGAGCAGTTTGAAAAACGCCGTAATATTGTTTACAAACTGTTGAGCGAAATTGACGGATTGACCGTTAACCTGCCCGAAGGCGCGTTTTACTTTTTCCCTAATGTAACCTCGTTCTTCGGCAAAAGTTATAATGGTAAAGTAATTAACGACTCGGACGACCTGAGCATCTTCCTACTGGAAGAGGGCCATGTAGCCACTGTAGGCGGCGATTCGTTCGGCGACCCAAAATCTATCCGGATCTCTTACGCCGCGGCCGAGGATAAGCTGATTGAAGCAGTGCGCCGGATTAAAGAAGCGTTGGGGAAATTGAAATAATTGAGTTGTCCGGAAGTCGGAAAGACGGGAAGTCCGGAAAGTGATACAATAAAGGGCGCTGGGTTTAAACACAGCGCCCTTTATTTTCAATGCGTAGTATTTGATTAATCTACTATCTCATCCAAACCCTGGTATACAAAGCCTGTGGTAGCCAAAGATAATTTCAGTCCTTTTAGTCCGGCGCCTGAATAGCCCATGCCTTTTGTACGTTTAATGCCTTCAATTTTGGCCCAATTATTTATTAATACGGCAATTGTTGTTTTAAAGCTTTCGCGTTTTATGTTAATATCTACATATTCGCGGCCATCCTTAATAAAGTAACGCCCGAATTGGTAAGTAAAGCTATTAGGGTTGACTGATAATTCCCGTGCTAATTCGTTATTGAATTTAATATTATCCGACATGGAACTCATTAATTTTTGGTTCGATTTTTCGACAGTTGAGTAGCTGCAACTGCTCATCATAAAAATCGAAAATAAAATAGCTGCGATAAGTTTAAGTTTCATATTGGCCCGGGTTTAATTAGCGATCATTAAAAATAGTGATATTAATTAATAGCAGAAGAAAGATATTAAACAACAGGTATAACAGGCAATTGGCTAAGATGCCTACAATAGCGACTTTATTTTGGCCGGCAAGCCCTTTGCGTCTCCGCGATATACTACATCGCCATGCTTATCCAATATAATAATGGTTGGGTATACAACTATTTTTAAATCCTTGGCAAATTGCATGTCGGTTGATTTGGCCATGGGGAAGCTGTAGTGTTCATTGGATAATATCTTAAAGGCATCATCGTCACCATCGCGCCGGGTGGGGATATCCACTGCTAAAAATTGAATATTGGGGTTGTTTTTATAAGTTGAATAGATTTTCTGAAACTCGGGGAACTCTTCCATACAACCAACGCAGCCAATAAACCAAAAGTCCATCACGGTTACCTTACCCTTTTTTAAGGTATCGTTATCTTTATAAGTAAGGGACAATAGGTTGGGGCCTTTACTGTGCACGTTACCGGTATATGTGCCATAATCTAAATTAAACATCCATAAATCGTAGCCATAAAAACAGGTAAAAAGGATAATCAATACCGATACCGATAAATTGATCTTATGGATCAATACTTTTCTGTTATAAAAGCAATAGCCGGCAAATACCCCTAATAATCGGGAAGTAAATTCCGGAAAGGTGAACAGCATAGGGGTAAAATAAAATAACCTTATTGGCCCCTGAAAGATGAGTAAACCAATTAGCACCAAGCCAATAATTTGATAGCTTTTAAGGCTTGACTGGTATTTTTTTAAGAAGAACCATGTTATGAAAAAATACAATAAAAAGCCGGTGAATGCACAAACTACTAAAGCCTGTATGCCTGGTAGCGAAACGTAACCACGTATTAAGGAGATCAATAATTCGGGCAAAAAGGAAACCGAAATAATGATAGCGGGAATTTTGGCTTTATACATTTGAGCAAAGTAGGTGTATAAGTACAAATCCACTGTTATAACTTACTATGGTGTTACAGCAGTGGATTTTATTGTTTGTATACTAAAAGCATACGCTTATATCATTCATCATAAATACTTATTCAGAAGATACCGGCTAAGTTTTGTAAGAGTATGATTACACTGATTCGCCTGGTGTAACACATAAGTTATCGCAAGCCCAAAGCCCTACAAAGCCGCAACCCCATGATGAAGGGTCTCTGCAATCAGCATGGTCAAAGTCGTTGGGGCAAAAAGTTGCTCCACCGCACGAATAATTAGAACCTGTATTGCAATTACATTTGTTTAGTTTAGGGCCTTCCTGGTTAACTGAAAGTTGTGCCTTTTGATCGGTACTGCTATATATATTGTAGGCAAGGTCTTTTATTTGGTCGGCAGTGAATATTTTTTTCGCCTTAGTCAGCCACTGTTCGCGAAATGATGCAGCCCCGCCCAAATCAGGTTTATCAAATAATTGAGGTGTTAAAAAAGCAATCAATTCAACAGTTAATAGCTTTTGCTGTGGTGTGAAATTGGCTGATGCCACTTTAATATTATCTACCCATAATAAATATCTTTCAATAGGTTTTAATAAACCATAGGCAATTTTTTTTAAATCCTGGTTTGGCAGGCCCTTTACACTTTCAACATTCAATGTGTTTTGTGCGGTCACAACCAACTCGGGTGCGGTTGTGTCTGTATTGCTGGTACTTACTGTATTTTTTTTACACTCGGTAAAAAAGAACGAGAATAATACGGCTGATATAATTGCTATTTTTCTCATGTGATTAGTTTGAGATAATGAATGTAACGACTATTATTATAAAATAAAAGACAAAGTTATTATTTTCTTTTATTTAACTGTTGTATTGTAATAATATATTATTAATTATTTTTTATAGGTAAGGTTTAATTATGGAGGGAACTCCCTCAATATCTCTCTTGTATATAGCGTATCCGCCGGGATTCATTACTACTATTGTGGGGTATACTTTAACCTTTAAATTGGTTGTTAGATTAAGATTAGAGCAAACGGCCATAGGGCATGTGTATCCTCGGTCTGATAATAGCCGGAAGCAATTTCGCCATTGTTTGGACGGAATGCCGGTTAACAGGTTTTTTCACTTAGCAAATGTTTACAATAAGTCTTTCACCATTATATTATTAAATGGTTGCGATAGGTTTAGATTTACCGTATACGTACTACTTTATAAAAAAGATTTGATAAACCGATAATGGTGTGGTAGAGTTTGTGCGCACCATAACATATTGCATTAGTTTACCCTTGCTTTTTAAGCTTGGCTTAACCGTTACATTTATAAAGCCCTTCTGGCCGGGTTTAATAGGGGTTTTTTGCCAGCTAATATTAACGCAACTGCACGATGCCGCAACGCTATCAATGCTCAGGTCGGCATTGCCAATGCTTTTAATATAAAAAGTATGGTTAATTGCGGTGTCGGTAAGCTTTAGCTTCCCTGCAAAATAAACAGAGTCGATAGCCTGGCTTTTTATCGATTTTTTACCCGCGTTTTTGCAGTTTGTTAAAACCAAACAAATCGGTATTAACAATAATAAAGCCGCCAGGGCCTTATTGCTAAATAGGTTAAATTTCTTCACTTGGTACTACACATCTGTTATTACATGCCCTACGCCACAAAAACCATAGCCCCGTTTTGAAGGGGCCTTGCACTCGCCATGAGAGAGGTTGGCAAAAGCTTACATTATCGCATTTGGCCAAATCGGGGCCGTTGAATAATTGTGGTGATAAAAACGCCACTATGATTTTTTTCATGCAATTGTGGTTCCGGTCATTAATAGCTTTAATTAGTTACTAAATATATAAATAGATTTTATTACTGTTGGTTTTTTATAAAAATGAATATATAACTGGTTTATTATCAGTAAAGTTAAAACAATATTATAAATTAAACTATAATTAAGCAGTGCTTTTCGATAAGTTATATTGGGGTATATGTGCCGGATATATGGCACAAAAAAGGCCCCGGATTCCGGGGCCTTTTTTTGTTAACCTAAGTATGATTTCAGGATCTTACTCCTGCTGGTATGCCGTAATCGTTGCAAGGCCTTGTCTTTAATTTGCCTTACCCTTTCGCGGGTTAAATTAAATTTCTCGCCTATTTCTTCTAATGAAAGCGGGTGATTAGTGCCCAGCCCGAAGAACAAAACAATAATTTCGCGCTCGCGCTCGGTTAAAGTAGATAGTGAACGCTTGATCTCTTCAGATAGCGATTCGTTGATCAGGATAGAGTCGGTATTAGGCTCCTTGTTTTCTAATACATCTAATAATGTATTTTCTTCGCCCTGTACAAATGGCGCGTCCATAGATACATGGCGGCCCGAATTGCTTAGCGTATCAGATATTTTATCAACCGTAGTTTCCAGCATATCTGCCAATTCCTCGGGCGATGGCTCGCGCTCGTATTCCTGCTCTAATTTAGAGAATGCCTTACTGATTTTACTTAACGAACCTACCTGGTTAAGCGGTAAACGCACAATCCGCGATTGCTCGGCAATAGCCTGCAAAATAGATTGGCGGATCCACCATACGGCGTAGGATATAAACTTAAAGCCCTTGGTTTCGTCAAAGCGTTTTGCTGCTTTAATTAAGCCCAGGTTGCCTTCATTTATTAAATCGCCAAGGGTAAGCCCCTGGTTTTGATATTGTTTTGCTACCGATACAACAAAGCGTAAGTTTGTTTTTGTTAAACGTTCCAGCGCGGCTTGGTCGCCCTCGCGGATCTTTTGAGCAAGAATTACTTCTTCTTCGGCAGTAATCAGATCAACCTTACCAATTTCGTGAAGATACTTATCCAGTGATTGCGACTCACGGTTGGTAATGGATTGGGTTATTTTGAGTTGTCTCATCTATTAAATATACCTCTATTTCTTTTTGATTTAAGAATAGAACGTGCAAAGGTAAGTAATTGTTACGAAAATTAATAACTCGTTTTGATTAATGCAAACCTTTTTACAATCTGTTTATAAATGTCTATTATACAGTAATTAATTATTTATTGATTATCAATAAATTTATTTTGAATAATGATAAATTATGTATTGATTTGCCTTTGTAAAAATAATATAATATGGCAAAAATTAAGGCACTGCAATACCTGGTTTATATCGCATTCGGGCTGTTTATTTTGCAAGATATAGCCACGGATGCTTACAAGGGATTTAAGGAAGGATATGAGGATGGTGCCTACGCGGCTGGGCACGATAACAGGCAGCGCGGGCCGCTTTTAATTACCGTATTAAATGGCGATATGCTGACGCATAAACCCCAGGGCGAATTAAAAATAGACAATGATTATACCCTGCAAAACATCAGCATTAATACCGAGGTACGCTTGAGCGCGCAGGCCGGTACCACCCCCTGGTGGCTGGAAACTATATTTGGTATAGTTACCTTAAGCGCGGCCGCTATTTTGATACTGGTAGCCATCACCATTAATAAAATTATTGTAAAAATAGCCGCAGGCAGTATGTTTGATGAATTGTGTATAAAACTTATTCGCCAAACAGCAAGGCTGCTATTACTGTTTACCTTGTTTGATTATTTATACCAGCGGCTGGCATATTTTAAAAACAGCCGGCTGATACACGGGCCTTTTTTAAGTGTGGCAAATACGTCGGCCTTTAATTTCCAGGTGCTGTTGTGCGCTATACTCATCTATATTATTGCCGAAGCCTTTAAGCAAGGCTACCGGTTAAAACAGGAGCAGGATTTAACTATATAAGCTATGCCCATAATTGTAAATTTAGATGTAATGATGGCCCGGCGCAAAATGTCGTTAAACGAGTTGAGCGCAAGGGTGGGCATTACCCTATCCAACCTCTCTATACTAAAAACGGGTAAGGCAAAAGCTATACGCTTTGAAACACTTGAAGCAATATGTGTAGCTTTGGATTGTCAGCCGGGGGACATACTGGAATATACCCCCTAACCCCTGAAGGGGAAACTAAGCTACAACAGATGCTAAAAGAAATATTCTTCATCAGTAATTACCCACACCTGGAAAGGGGCAGCCCATTTGCCAATAAACTGGTAACCTTTTTTAAAACTTATGGCTTATTGCTGCTGGTTATGATAGCCATTGGGCCGGTTTTGATACTGGCAGATAAATTTGTTACCCATGTCCTCCATCATAAAAGCCTGAATGACCAGAACCGCGAAATGTTTAAGCAGCTTTATAAAAAGGCCGGCATGTTTAACGCGTTTTTATTTATCTGCATAATAGGGCCGATATTTGAGGAACTGATATTCCGCTTT
The DNA here is from genome assembly GCA_040389105.1 of Bacteroidota bacterium. Classification (GTDB taxonomy): domain Bacteria; phylum Bacteroidota; class Bacteroidia; order Sphingobacteriales; family Sphingobacteriaceae; genus Mucilaginibacter. The sequence continues at coordinate 963,248 of JAZKAO010000010.1, read as the reverse complement.
CCGCTATCATTTAAAAAGCGGCAGGTTGCTATTACACTACTTATAGCGGTATTTTATTTTGCAGGTGCATTTGTGCATCCTAAAATTATAATGATGAAAGTGGCGGTAGAAATAGCCATCGCCTTAATCATTGCCGGTTTGTGCATCGCTTTTATCCCTGATACACCGTTAAACATGCCCGAACAGCGTAAAAGGCAGCTTATTATCACATCTATGTGTTTATTTGCGTTAATGCATGTAGCTAATTACCGGCCAATGGATTGGGCTTTAATATGGATTTATCCCATATACGTGTTGCCGCAACTATTATTGGGTTGGGGCATAACCTATGTGCGGTTTAAAAATGGCTTTGTATGGGGTATTGCCCTGCACTGCCTCATTAATACGGTATCTACGCTATTGGCCTATTTAATAAAGGGGAGTATTTAATCGGGGATATTATTTCTGCGGGTTTAATTCTTTAAAAATAGCCGGGAATAATTTATAAATAAGGCTATTGGCCCGTTTAATGGCTTCAGAATCTTCTACGGGTTGATTGACCATAACAACCGCGTTAAGCGATGGTATGATAAACATAAACTGCCCACCCCAGCCCAACGCATAAGTTATGGCCGCGCCATTATAAACTTTATGGTACCAGCACAGGGCATAAGCCGATTGCTCAAAACCCCATGGGGTAGGGTAGGTAATGGTTGGGTTAATAGTGGCATTGACCCATGCTTGCGAAACTACCTGTGCTTTGCCGTATTTACCCTTATGCAGCACCAGTAAACCCAGCTTTAACATATCGGCACTACGCAGGCGGATGCTGAGTAAGCCGCTGCCATCGTAATAACCGTCGCGCATTTTTTCCCATTCATAACTTTTTATATTTAAGGGGCCAAATAGGTATTTATCGGCGAAAGCTTTAGTATCCATACGCGTGCTTTTAGTTAGAATAACCGATAGCAGGTGCGATGCCGCGTTGCTATAATGAAACACCTTACCGGGGTCGGATGTGAGCGGTGCCTTGATCACATAGTTAGCTGGATCGGCGATATGCAGCCAGTCGCCCAGCTTTTCCAAATCTTCGTGATACAGTCCCGATGCCTGGTTCATTACCTGGCGCAGGGTGATCTGTTGCTTCCGTTTATCCTTGTCGGTTTTTAGTTGCGGGAAAAAATCTGTTAGCTTCTCATCCACCGATTTAATATATCCCTTATCAATAGCAATACCTATTAGTAAACTCACCACGCTTTTAGTAAGCGATTGATCGTTAAACAAGGTATTCTTATCCTGCTGATTAAAGTACTGTTCGTAAACAATCTTATCGTTTTTTGATAACAGTAGCGAATAAATACCCGGCGTCCGCTTTAAAATGGCAGTATCGGATAAAGCCTGTGCAGCGGCAAAACAACTGATACACGAAAACACGACAAATAAATATACCCGCTTTTTCATATTCATCTTTAATTAACCAATCCCTAAACACTAACCCAATTCACTTAAATTAAAAGCATCCTTTACTTTAATGCCTTTTTCGGTTTGTTGCAGGGTGCAGCACTCGTTAATGGGGTCGTGTTCCAGGTATAAGATATAATCGTTTTCTACCGCTTCGTTTAAATAAACTTTCTTCTCGGTCAGGGTAGTTAGCGGAAACATATCGTAAGCCATTACATAGGGGATAGGCAGGTGGCCTACCGACGGTAGCAGATCGGCCATGTACAGTATTTGCCTGCCTTTATAGCTGATCAGCGGCAGCATCATGCTATCGGTATGGCCCGATACAAAGCGCACCTTAAAGTTATCGGCAAATTGAACGCCATCCTGCACATCAATAAATTTAAGCTGCCCGCTCTCGTGTATGGGCATGATATTCTCTTTCAAAAAAGATGCCTTTTCGCGCTCATTAGGGTAAACGGCCCAGTCCCAGTGTTTGTTGTTGCTCCAATAAGTGGCGTTTTTAAATGCGGGGGCAAGGGTTTCGCCGGTACGCTCCACCGCGCCGCCCACATGATCAAAGTGCAGGTGGGTTAAAAAAACATCGGTAATATCATCGCGATGAAACCCCAATCTTTTAAGCGAGCCATCCAGCGTGGCATTGCCATGTAAATAATAATGGCTGAAAAACTTTTCGCTTTGCTTATTGCCTATGCCGGTATCAATTAATACCAGGCGGTTGCCATCTTCTACCAGCAGGCAGCGCATGGCCCAGGTGCAAAGGTTATTATCATCGGCAGGATTGGTTTTTTGCCAGATAGATTTAGGCACTACGCCAAACATGGCGCCGCCATCTAATTTAAAAAAGCCGGTATCTATGGTATGTAGTTTCATTGGTCATTAGTCATTGGTCATTAGTGACCGATGGCCTGATGTATACATCGAAAGTAGAAAAATATAAATGCTTGCCAAAATTTAGGTTGTTGATATTACCTTGCTAACTTTGGCAAAGTTATTAACGATGGATACCCAACCAGGCCTAATGACTGATGACCAATGACTAATGACTAAATAGATGAATAAAGTAGTGAACGGCGCGGATGAAGCTATCCACGATATACAAGATGGTGTAACCCTGATGCTTGGCGGCTTCGGTTTATGCGGCCTGCCCGAAAACTGTATTGCGGCGCTGGTGAAGAAAAAGGTGACAGGCCTAACCTGCATATCAAACAATGCCGGGGTTGATGATTTTGGCATTGGCCTGATGCTGAAACAACGCCAGGTGAAAAAAATGATATCATCGTACGTGGGCGAAAATGCCGAATTTGAGCGCCAGTTATTAAGCGGCGAACTGGAAGTAGAATTGATCCCGCAAGGTACTTTAGCCACCCGCTGCATGGCCGCCGGATACGGTATGCCCGCCATATTTACCCCGGCCGGTATAGGTACCGAGGTAGCCATTGGTAAGGAAGTACGTAATTTTAACGGTAAGGATTACCTGATGGAGATGGCTTTTGATGCGGACTTTGCCATTGTTAAAGCATGGAAAGGTGATGCCGCCGGAAACCTGGTATACCGATCGACCGCGCGTAATTTTAACCCGGTAATGGCTATGGCCGGCAAAGTAACCATTGCCGAGGTGGAGGAACTGGTACCCGTAGGCGAACTGGATCCGGATCATATCCATACCCCCGGCATATATGTGCATCGCATTTTCCAGGGAAGTAATTACGAGAAAAGGATTGAGCAGCGGACGGTGAGAAGCCAGGGATAATTGCGAAGTGCGAAATGCCAATTTCGAAATAAGGAACTCTTCAAATTTCGCATTTGACATTTCGGATTTCGAAATCCTTTCCCCCTTTAGGGGGTTTTCTCTTATCTTTGCCATTCCATGAGCAAAACCATAACGCCCTACCAGGATAACGATACCACCAAAAAAGAACAGGTGGCCGATATGTTTAACAACATTGCTAAAACCTACGATTTTTTAAACCATTTCATGTCGCTGGGTATTGACATTATCTGGCGTAAAAAAGCCATTAACGAGCTGAAAAAGGATAAGCCGGCCCGCATTTTAGATGTAGCCACCGGTACCGGCGATTTTGCCTTCGAAGCCTTATCCATCCTAAAACCCGAAAAAATTGTTGGGGTTGATATATCGCAGGGCATGTTGGATATCGCGCAGCAAAAAATTACCAAACGTAACCTTAGCGATAAATTTGAAGTGAAGCTGGGCGATTCGGAAAAATTGCCTTTTACCGATAATGAGTTTGACGCGGTTACGGTAGCTTATGGTGTACGTAATTTTGAAAACCTGGAAACTGGCCTGGCCGATATGCTGCGGGTAATTAAACCGGGCGGTAAGGCCGTAATATTGGAGTTTAGCAAGCCTAAGGCATTCCCCGTAAAACAACTGTATAACTTTTACTTTAACTATATCACACCTGGTATAGGCAAACTTTTCTCTAAAGATGCCCGGGCCTATAGCTATCTGCCCGAATCGGTAGCGGCTTTCCCTGATGGGAAGAGTTTTGTGGCTTTAATGGATAAAGTAGGCTTTAAAAATACCAAAAACCGCCCTTTAGCGTTTGGTATCTGTTCCATTTATACAGGCGTTAAATGATTAAACTTCGGCTGCTGCTTATTGCTTTGTGTATGCTTGCGGGTAAAAGCCTGTTTGCGCAGGATGAAGCTGTACATGCCTGGGCAAGCGGGGCCGATTTTAACGACTGGAGCTGGGGCTTCACCTTTCAATACCTCAGTACCGATTTTAAGATAGATAAAAAATCAGATTGGCGCGCTCCCTTTTACGACCCTGCAACCGGTATTAAATTAACCGATTCTTTAAACAGCATCAGCTCCAAAAAATCAAGCGGCTTTGGCATTGGCTTTATCACCCGCTACCGGATAACCGATCACCTGGAAGCCCGCCTTACACCCATGCTGGTTTTTGCCGACCGCCTGCTGGAATACGAGTATAAGGATGCCAATGGCAATCCCTTACTGAATAAATCTACAACCAATTCATCCAATATTTTAGAGCAACAGATACAAACCACCATGGCCGAGTTTCCGTTGAGCATGAAGCTGAAATCGGATAGGTTGGGGAATTTCCGCGCCTATATGCTTGGCGGTGTTAAATACTCCATGCTTATCAGCTCAAAAAAGAATGGCGATAATGTATCGCCCATTGATAAACTGGTGAAGAATGTAAGCAGCTACGCATCGTACGAAGCCGGTATTGGTTGCGATATTTATTTCGAATACTTCAAGTTATCGCCAGAGTTTAAAATATCCAACTCCTTTAAAAATATCCTCGTCCCCGAAAATCACCCTTACTCGCGGCCTATTGATAAGCTGTTTTTGCATACCATCATGTTTACCTTGTATTTTGAATAGGGTTTAGATTCAGAATTTAACCACGAAGGCCACAAAGATTTTCACAAAGAACACTAAGTCATAGTTTATCAAATTGCCAAAGCTTTGTGTCCTTAGTGCTTTCTCTCTTTGCGGCCTTTGTGGTTAAATCATCACACGGCATTAACATTTTAACACTCAATTGTTATTTTTTCCGTTCAATTGTCTCTTCTAAATATAAAAAGCATAATTTCGTTGCACTATTACTGAGTTTACCTATGGCTAAAATTGCATTAATAACCGGTGCCACCTCGGGCATTGGCGAAGCGTGCGCTAACGTATTTGCACGCGAACGTTATGACCTGGTACTAACCGGCCGGCGTATGGACAGGCTTGAAACCCTGGCCAAACATTTAAAGGAAGAGTATAACGTAAATGTTATGCTGTTAAACTTTGATGTACGCAACCGCGATGAAGCCGTGCAAAACCTGGAGAGCCTGCCCGATGAATGGAAAAAGGTAAACGTACTGATAAACAACGCGGGCCTGAGTTTGGGGCTTGAGCCCTTTCAGCAAGGCAGTTACGATGATTGGGATACCATGATAGATACTAACGTAAAAGGCCTGTTGTATGTAAGCAAGGTAGTAGCCAATTGGATGATTGCTAATCAGTTTGGCCATATCATCAACCTCGGGTCGATAGCCGGTAAGGAGGTTTATCCTAACGGAAATGTATATTGCGCCAGCAAGCACGCGGTTGACGCATTGAACAAGGCCATGCGAATAGACCTGTTGCCACACGGCATAAAGGTAACAGCCATACACCCTGGCGCGGTGGAAACAGAATTTTCGGAAGTGCGGTTTAAGGGGGATAAGGCGCGGGCTAAAAAGGTATATGATGGTTTTGAATCGCTGGTGGCGGCCGATGTGGCCGAAACGATATGGTTCGCGGCATCAAGGCCGGCACATGTTAATATTAACGAACTGATTGTAATGCCAACAGCACAATCGGGCGGAGCGAATATATTTAGAAAGTAAGAATAGTCGGAAAGTCCGGAAGACGGGAAGTCCGGAAGATATATAAGAAATAGTCGGAAAGTCCGGAAAGCGGGAAGTCCGAAAAATGTATAACGTAAAGCAATAAACTTCCGGACTTTCGGTCTTTCCGACTTCCGGACTAAAAAGAAGAACATGTCACTAATAACTACCATAGATCAGGACATCAAGCAAGCCATGCTGGCTAAAAACGATGTGAAATTAAGAGGGCTGCGGGCCATTAAATCGGCTTTGTTGCTGGCACGTACCGAAAAGGGCGCGTCGGAAGATATTACCGAAGAAACTGAAATCAAAGTTTTACAAAAACTGATCAAGCAACGCAGAGAATCGGCCGATATCTATAAAACCCAAAACCGCGAAGACCTGTACAAGGTAGAGGTGGAAGAGATGGAAGTAATAGAAGTTTACCTGCCTAAACAAATGGATAAGGCCGAGGTAGAGATGTTTTTGAAAGACCTGATAGCCAGGGTAGGCGCAACATCTGTTAAGGATATGGGTAAGGTAATGGGCGCGGCCAATAAGGAATTAGTAGGCAAGGCCGATGGTAAAACGATATCGGAAGTGGTGAAACAATTATTGGCATAAATTTGCTTTAATACTTGTAAGTACCCCGCAATAAGCTATTTTTATAACCAAATAGTTTGTTTTTATACCGATTTATAAAACAGGCTAACACTAAAAACTAAAAAGGAATAATAATTTATGGATCTCGTACTTAAGGAAGAACACGGTTTCAGCTATATTGATGAAGGCGAAGGCGAGGTGCTATTATTATTGCATGGCCTGATGGGTGCGCTGAGCAACTGGGAGCGTGTTGTAGACGAATTTAAATCAGAGTACCGGGTAATTATACCCATGCTGCCTATATACGATTTGCCTTTACTCACAACCGGCGTGCGTTCGCTATCTAAATATGTGCACAAGTTTGTAAAGCGTAAGGGTTTAAAAAACATCACCCTATTGGGTAATTCGCTGGGTGGCCACGTAGGGCTGATCTATACCCTGGCACACCAGGAATATGTAAAAGCCCTGGTGCTTACCGGTAGCTCGGGCTTGTACGAAAACGCGTTTGGGGGGTCGTTCCCGCGGCGCGAAAGCTACGATTTTGTAAAGGAAAAGGTAGAATACACCTTTTACGACCCGGCTACTGCCACCAAAGATTTGGTTGACGAGGTTTTTGCTACCATAAACGACAGGCATAAGGTGATCCGTATTTTGGCTATGGCCAAGTCGGCTATCCGCCATAACATGTCAAAGGATGTACATAAGATAAAGGTGCCCACAGCGTTAATATGGGGGCGCGATGATAAAATTACACCGCCCGATGTAGCTGTTGAGTTTAGCCAGCTGATACCAAACTCGGAGCTGCACTGGATTGATAAATGCGGGCACGCGGCCATGATGGAGCGCCCCGACGAATTTAACGTGATATTAAAGGGCTTTTTAGATAAGATAAAAAATTAAAACTGCATGCTTGCAATTGAACTGATTACTAACTCGATACCGCCGGTACACACTTCTGACCCGATACAGAAAGTGGTTGACCGTATGGCGGAATTTAGGGTGAGGCACCTGCCAATTGTAAACGAAGAACAGTTTTTAGGCCTGATAGCCGACGAGGATTTTATTGGCGAAACCGATTACCAGCAACCCATAGGCGCGCTGGCCTTATCGCTCATCAACCCTTATGTGCTGGAGCATCAGCATATTTACGATGTGATGCGGCTTTTTTACGAGCAGCAATTAAGCATTATCCCGGTATTAAGCGCTAATAAAAACTACCTGGGTATGATATCGGTTAACACCATGATCGGGTATTTTGCTAAACTAACCTCATCGTCCGAACCCGGGGGCATCATTGTGCTGGAAATTGGCAATAAGGATAATTCGCTGGCGCACATGGCGCAGATAGTAGAGTCGGACAATGCACAGGTACTCAGCTCGTACCTGCGTACCTTCCCTGATTCTACCCGGATGGAGGTTACCCTTAAAGTTAACAAGCAGGATATATCTAACATAACCGCCACCTTTTTAAGGTATGGCTACGATATTAAAGCCACCTTTAACCATGCCGATCACGACGATGGATCAAAAGACCGTTACGATTCGCTGATGAACTACCTGAATATATAAGGAGCCATGAAGATAGCGATATATGGCAGGCAATTTAATGATACGGCATTGCCGTACATTCAGCAGGTGTTTGATAACCTGGCCCAGCACCAGGCCGAAATTTATGTGCACCACCTGCTGGAAGTACACCTATCGGGCCGCATTGTTACCACCCCATACCAAATATTAGATCAAGGCACCAATTTAAAGGGCTTTATCGATGTGTTTTTAACCATCGGCGGCGATGGTACCCTGCTGGATATGGTTACCCTTATCCGCGATAGCGGCATCCCGGTTATTGGCATCAATTTTGGCCGCCTGGGCTTTTTGGCCAGCGTAAATAAAAACGATATTGCCGCCGCCATTTACGCGGTAGTAAACAAGCAGTTTACGCTGGATAGCCGCGAATTACTGAAGATCGAATCGGACGGGAACGTGTTTGGTACCGATAACTTCGCGCTGAATGATATTACCATCCACAAGCGCGATGATTCGGCCATGATCACTACCCACGCCTTTTTAAACGGCGAGATCCTTAACTCATACTGGGGCGATGGCATCATCATTTCCACCCCAACCGGTTCAACCGCTTATTCGTTAAGTTGCGGCGGGCCAATCATTTTCCCTAATTCAAACAGTATCGCTATTACACCAATATCGCCGCACAACCTTAATGTGCGCCCTGTAATATTGCCCGATAGCAGTACGCTTACCTTCGAGGTAGAATGCCGCAGTGCTAATTACCTGGTCAGCTGCGATTCGCGCACGGCGGTGATTGAGCAAAGCATGAAATTTAAGGTATACAAAGCAGGTTTCCAGCTAAATTTAGTCAGGTTGAATAATGAAAGCTATTTAACAACGTTAAGGAACAAGTTATTGTGGGGATTAGATGTCCGCAATTACTAAACGGGCTTAAAGCTAAAAGGCTGAAGCCGAAAGCAGCTTTGATTATATGCGCATAACAATTACAAAAGATCAGGTACGGGTATCAAAAAACACGCTGATGGCTTTATGCTTTATGCTTTTTGCACCTGCATTCCTGTTTGCGCAAACATGGGAAGCTGGGGCATCTGCAGGTGGCGCGGCCTACATGGGCGATCTGAACCAAAATAATCCCGTTAAGGTAAGCGGGCTTTCGGCCGGCATATTTGTACAACGTAACCTTAACCCCTACCTGTCATTAAAACTCAATTACCAGTATGGTAAAATCGCGGGAGCCGATAGCACCTCAAGCACCCAACAGTTTCGCGACCGTAACCTTAGCTTTGCAACCTCGCTGAACGAACTATCGCTGATAGGAGAGTTTAACTTTATGAAGTATACCCCCGGGGCCGATTTTGATCATTTTACACCTTATATATTTTTAGGCGTAGGCGCCGTTGCTTATAACCCGCAGGCTACCTATAAAAATGCCGATTACGATTTACGTGGATTAAAAACCGAAGGCCAGGCCAATCCATATCCCTACAACGCGCTGGTGATCCCTTATGGCGCGGGTATCAAATACAACTTCTCCAGCAGTTGGAACATCCTGTTTAATGCTGGATACCGCTACGTACGGTCTGACTATTTAGATGATGTAAGCCGGGCTTATCCCAACAAAAGTAAGTTCACCAATCCCCTTGCCGCCGCGTTATCCGACCGGTCTGGCGAAAAAACCGGTACCTATATAGGTGTAACCGGCACCCAGCGCGGCGATTACCGCGGGCACGATACCTACCTGTTTATCGGCTTTAGCCTGTCGTTTACTTTTGTGACGAGTAATTGCTATTATTAATAGAAGGCAATTTAACCACAAAAGGAAATTAACCACAGAGTTCACAGAGGGAGAAAGCACAGAGAACACAGAGTGCATGATGTACAATATTGGAATAATTATAGTTGATTAATCTAATTCTCTTTAATTATTATTGCCGAAATCTCCGTACCCTCCGTGCTTTCTCCCTCTGTGAACTCTGTGGTAAATCACCATAAAACCCAATCGACTAAATATTTAGTTTGAAATACAATAAGCTCATTACCTGTAGCGTTTTATAATTTTAACCTTAAAACTTTACAACCATGGCCGAGCTTAATCAATCCCCAGCAAACAGCGGCGGCGGCGCTAAACCCCGCAAAAAAATGTCAACCCGTGTCGACTTGACCGCGATGGTCGACCTGGCTTTTCTACTGGTTACCTTTTTTATGCTGACTACCACGCTAACTAAACCCAAAGCAATGCTGCTTACCATGCCCGATAATACGGTCGATCCGCCGGGACAGGCCGCGTCGCGCACGGTAACCTTATGCCTGGGTAAAGGCAACCAACTGGTTTATTACCGGGGCTTAATTGAAAAGCCTATTGGCAATCCGCAGGTAGTAGGGTACCGTAAAACCGGCTTGCGCCAGGCATTGGTAACAACGGCTCAAAAAATCAAACAAGAAACCGGCAAAAATATGATGGTGATCATCAAACCCGGTATACATTCTCTGTACGATAACGTGGTGAATACGATTGACGAGTTAAATATTACCCATACCCTAACTTATGCCGTTGCCGATATTACCCCTAAAGACAACGACCTGCTAAAGCAAAAAAGCATTTTTTAAGTTTTAATATATAGGCTTGCGGAGTTTTTTAAACTTCGTAAGCCGTTTTTACGGCCTGTTGTTAGTCCGCAATCCCATCTATTACCACTTGCTTGCTGTAGGTAGCGTACAATGCCACACATATATATATTACGGTCTCGTCTTTATTGGCAAAATGATAGTTTAAATTTACCGTTTCAACCGATGCGGGCGTAAACGTGTAACCGTCGCTCAATTTAGGTGATGCGCTAAGCTTTTGCATTAAAGCCTGGGGGAGATTAAAGGTAATGACGGTTTCTTTTGTAGCGTTTAAATACAATATATATCCTTTTTTAGGGGCATTAGCAACACTGTTGGTACATGGATCAAGCCCTAAAATCTGCACAGATCTATCCGGTTCAGGCGAATTATTGTGTTTTTTACAGCCGGTACTTAAAAAAGCAAGGCTGCAAACTAAAATGTAAATGTTTATTGTGGTTTTCATTTTTATACTGGTGCTATACCTTATTACGCAACACTTATTAATAATGCTACAGCATAAATAATTATGCAATTGGTTAAATAGCCACTATCGTGCACGTAAGCCCCATTGGCACATTTAAAATCCGCATATCTGCACATTCGCCCCGTAACCATTTTATACTCAATTATCAATGGTTAAATTATGTTAATTTTCTTTTTCGGGATATAATAAAAAAAATGAAACTAAGTTTTACCTTTGTCCCCTGAAATTTTAGGCCGCATTGGCTAAAATATCAGGCAAAATCCCGGATTAATAACAAATGATTAAGCCGAAACATCGATTATTTAGCATATTATTTAATAAAACATTAGCCAGTCACAATTTTAAGATCCAGCATCCGAGAGGGGGATTTTTATCAGCAGCATGGGATATAAAGATCAAATAGACTTATCAAAACTACCAAAGCATATTGCCATTATTATGGATGGTAATGGCCGCTGGGCAAAAGGCAAAGGCAAATTGCGGGTATTTGGCCATCATAACGGGGTAATATCGGTAAGCGATGTGGTAGAAGGCGCGGGCGAAATTGGTATTGATTATTTAACCCTTTATACCTTCAGTGCCGAGAACTGGAACCGCCCAAAACTGGAGGTTGCCGCCATTATGGAACTGCTGGTAAGCACCATTAATAAGGAAATTAAAAAATTAATGGAAAACAATGTGCGCCTAAACGCCATTGGCGACCTGGAAATGCTGCCCAAAAAATGCTATAAAGAGTTGATGGCGGCTATCGAAAAAACATCAAAAAACACCGGTTTAACACTAACGCTGGCTTTAAGCTATGGCTCGCGCCGCGAAATTATGCAGGCCGCCCAAAAGGTAGCCGCCAAAGTTTTAAAAGGCGAGCTTAAAGTGGAAGATATAAACGAGGAAGTGTTTGAAAATAACCTGTATACGGCCAATATGCCCGATCCCGAACTATTGATAAGGACAAGCGGCGAATACCGGATCAGCAACTACCTGCTTTGGCAAATTGCTTACGCCGAGCTATACTTTACAAATAAATTATGGCCCGATTTCCGCAGGGAAGACTTGTACGAAGCCATATTAGATTATCAGCAGCGCGAACGCCGGTTTGGCAAAACAAGCGAGCAGGTAAACTAAATTTTTACTTTTAACACTTTTTAACAACTGTATAAACTATTTTTAGCCACCAAAATATTCGGATGAATAAATATATTTTCGCTATTCTTTTTTCAGTGCTAAGTGCTGTGGCAATGGCCCAGGTGCCCCAACAACAAAGGCCCGGTCTTACCAAATCTATATCGGCTGATAGTTTAAGTTACCTTAACCCCAGGGACTATATTATAGGTGGAGTGTCTGTTGCAGGTGTTAAATATCTTGATAAAGATATCCTGCTGCAAATATCAAAACTAACTAAAGGCGATAGGATCAGCCTTCCGGGCGATGCATCGGCCAAGGTAATTAAGGACCTTTGGGAGCAAGGCCTTTTTGATGATGTTAAACTTAACATCACCAAAATAAATATCGATACCGTTTACCTGGAAATAGCTATACAGGAACGCCCGCGCTTATCGCGCCTGCACTTAACCGGCATCCGCAAGGGCGAAATTGAGGATATACAGAAAAAACTGAACGATAAAACAGGTAAAATTGTTAACGAGAACTTGCTGAATACCACAACCGCCATTATTAAAAAGCATTTTAACGAGAAAGGTTATCTGAATACTACCGTTACCATCAAACAAAGGGTTGACCCAGGGGACGCAAACAGTGTAATACTGGATGTAGCTATTGATAAAAAGCAAAAGGTAATGATAGCCCACGTTATTTTCGAGGGTAATAAAGCATTTAGCGCCAGTAAGCTAAAAGGCTACCTGAAGGATACCCGCGAAAAGAAGGTCTACCACATTTTTGGATCGAAGAAGTTTAAGCAGGATAAGTTTGACGAGGATAAGCAAACCCTGATTGAAAAAATGCAGGGCGCCGGTTACCGCGATGCCGAAGTTGTATCCGATTCGGTTTGGAAGAACGATGAAAAAACGGTGAATGTAAAGCTGAAAGTTTACGAAGGCCCTAAATATTACTTTGGTAACATCAAATGGTCGGGCAACGCGCGTTACACGGCAGATGTGCTGCAAAAGATACTGCGCATTAAAAAGGGCGATGTATTTAGCGAAGAGGAATTAAATAAAAGGCTAAGCGGTCCAACGCAAAACAGCGATGACTTAAGCTCGTTATACCTGAACGATGGTTATTTAACCTACCAGGCCGATCCGGTGCAAACCAGGATCTATAGCGACACCATCGATTTGGATATCCGTTTATACGAAGGCCCTCAGTATACCATTAACCGTATTATTTTAAAGGGTAACGATGTAACCAACGATAAGGTAGTACTGCGCGAGCTGACTACCAAACCAGGCCAGAGATTTAGCAAGGAAGCCATTGTACGCAGTACCCGCGAAATTTCGCAACTGGGTAACTTTGATGAAACCAAGATAGACCCTAAACCAACCAACATTAACCAGGGCGATGGTACCGTAGATATTGTTTACAACGTAGTTGAAAAACCATCCGACCAGATTGAGCTTTCGGGCGGTTTTGGCGGCGGGCAGTTGGTGGGTACACTGGGCTTAACGTTCAACAACTTCTCGTTACGTAATATATTTAACCTTAAAGCCTACAAACCACTGCCAAAAGGCGATGGGCAAAAGCTAAGCCTGCGCGGCCAGGCTAACGGTAAAAACTACCAAAACTACTCGTTCACCTTCTCCGAGCCTTGGTTAGGTGGTAAAAAACCAATCTACTTTGCTTTAAGCGCTTATACACAGTTAAGTTCAACCGGTTCGTACTATGCAAAAACCGACCAAAACTATAACTTCCTGCGTATTAATGGTATTGGTGTAACCTTAGGTAAGCGTTTAAGGGTACCCGATAATTACTTCCAGTTAAACTACTCGTTAAACTTTGATCACTATAAGCTGGATAACTTTACCGGTTACTTGTTTAGCAACGGTACATCATTCAATATTAAATTAACGCAGGAGCTAAGCCGTAACTCGCTTGATGCGCCTATTTTCCCTACACAGGGTTCAAACATTAAGTTTACGGTACAGGTAACGCCGCCATACTCGTTGTTCAATAATACTAACTATAAAATTGCTACGCCCGAAGAGCGCTATCACTTTGTGGAGTATCACAAATGGAAATTTGATGCGCAATGGTTCCAGCGTATTTATGGTAAGTTGATATTAATGACGCAAACCCGCTTCGGTTTCTTAGGTCAATACAGTTCGGCTGTAGGTCCATCGCCGTTCGAACGCTTTAAAGTAGGTGGCGATGGTATGCAAAGCTACCAGTTTTTACAGGGTAGCGAGATCATCGGCTTGCGTGGTTATCAAAACTTCTCTATCGTGCCAAACGGATCAGGCTATAACGAAAACAATAACCCGGGCAGCCCTATCTACAACAAATACACACTGGAGCTGCGTCACCCAATTACGGCCAGCCAGTCGGCTACGATATTTTTACTGGCATTTGCCGAAGGCGGTAACGTTTGGAACAATTTTAATGATTTCAATCCGTTTAACGTCAAAAGATCGGTTGGTGTTGGCGCACGTATATTTCTTCCTATATTTGGTTTACTTGGTTTGGATTATGGCTATGGCTTTGATAAGATCCCGGGGATACCGGCAGCAAACAAGGGCCAGTTCCATTTTTCAATTGCACAGAGTTTAACCGGTGGATTTAATTAACTTTGAAAAGAGAATAATGAAGAAGACATTTTTAACCATTGCATTTATATTAGTTGCTTTTGCCGGCGCGTTTGCGCAGCGTTTTGCATTTGTTGATTCGGAATATATTTTAAAGCACGTGCCCGATTACGCTTCGGCACAAAAACAATTAAGCGTACTGTCTGACCAATGGCAAAAAGAGGTTGACGGTAAGTTTGCCGAGATCGACCGCCTTTACAAAGCCTACCAGGCCGACCAGGTTTTGATGACAGCCGATATGAAGAAGCGCCGCGAAGCCGAGATAGTAGATAAAGAAAAAGGAGCCAAGGATTTTCAGCGCCAAAAATTTGGGCCTGATGGCGAATTAGCGCAACGCAGCACACTATTAGTAAAACCTATACAGGATAAGGTAGCAAAAGCTGTACAAGCCGTTGCCGAAACCGAAAACCTGGATATGATATTTGATAAGAACAGCGAAACCATTATGTTGTACGCTAACCCGCGTTACGATAAAAGTGCAGCTGTTATTACCCGTTTAGGCTTAAAGCCCGGGGTATTTGCCAAGTGAAAAATTTTATATAATATCGCATAAATTAAAAAACAAAGAACAAGAAAAGATCAAATGAAAAAATTATTTAAAAGTGCTTTAGTTGCAGCAGCATGTGTATTGTTAATGAGCAGTTTTGCAAAAGCACAACAAAAAATCGGATATATCAATTTCTCGAACCTGGTTTCGTCCGACCCTCAGTTTGCCGGTGTAACCAAAGCAATACAGGATTACCAACAGCAGTTTGTAGAAACCATGAAAGCTATGAACACCGAGTTACAAACCAAAGGTGCCGAGTATGATGCTAAAAAAGGTACCATGACCGATGCCATGCGTACTAAAGCCGAAGGCGAGTTACAAGACCTGCAAAAACGTTTAAACGACCAGAACACCACAGCTCAAAACCTGGTTAATCAAAAATACAGCGATTTGCTGAAGCCATTAACCGACAAAATGAAGGCTGCTGTTAGCCAGGTTGCTAAGGAAAAAGGATACACTTACGTGTTAGATTCATCGCAAATTGAAATGATTGTTGCCCCTGAAGGTGATAATTTAGAAGCTGCTGTTAAAGCTAAAGTAGGTATCAGCACAGCTCCGGCCGCTGCTCCTAAAAAACCGTAATTATTCCTTAAAAAATATTGCAAAAGCGCCCAATAACCGGGGCGCTTTTTTAGTTTTGTACTGTGCCAAATAATCAACCCATAGGTATTTTCGATTCCGGTTACGGGGGGCTAACTGTGTTCCGGTCTATACTGGATGCCTTGCCGGGGTACGATTATATTTATTTTGGAGATAATGCCCGCGCGCCCTACGGCAACCGGTCGTTCCAAACCATACACCAGTACACCTGGGAGTGTGTGCAATGGCTGTTTAAGCAAGGCTGCCCGCTGGTAATACTGGCCTGCAATACGGCATCGGCCAAGGCCCTGCGTACTATTCAACAGCGCGATTTGCAACAGCTTGACCCAGCCAAACGGGTGCTGGGAGTGATCCGCCCAACGGCCGAGGTAATTGGCAATTATACACAAACCGGCCAGATAGGTGTACTGGGCACCAAAGGCACTGTTCAATCCGGATCGTACCTGACCGAGATAGAACACTTTTTTCCCGATATTAAAGTTTACCAGCAAGCCTGCCCGCTTTGGGTGCCATTAATAGAGAACGGCGAATACGATAAACCTGGCGCCGATTACTTTATCAAGCTATACCTTGATCAGGTAATGCAGCAATCGCCCGATATTGACACCCTGCTGCTGGCCTGTACACATTACCCTTTATTGCAGGAAAAAATAGAGGCTTATCTGCCTGCCAACATTAAAGTAGTAGCCCAGGGCGATATTGTAGCCAAAAGCCTGGCCGATTACCTGCAGCGCCACCCCGAAATTGAAAACAAGCTAACCAAAACCGGCCAGCATCAATTTTTTACAACCACCGATGATACGGCAGATTTTGACCATCACGCCTCGCTGTTTTTTGGCGAGGAGGTGAAATCGGATTATGTATCGATGAAATAACTTACCACACCGTTATTGCGAGTTATCCAATCGCGGCGGGGACTTTAAAGGCGTAAATGACAGAGAGGAGGGTGTCACCCTGAGCCTGTCGAAGGGGGCGTGCGTAGGCCTGCCCACCATGGTTCGACAAGCTCACCATGACACCCTGCACTAAATCTGTCATGGGTAGGTACCAAGCAATCATCGATATTAAGGTCGACTATGCAAGTTCGCTCTAGTTTGCCGATGATTGCTTCGTCCCTCGCAATTGACGCGTTTGTTATCAGCAATCAGCACATCCTCATATCCCCGCATCTGGATAGTTAACCAATCTCTACTAATTTAGTCAAC
Organism: Bacteroidota bacterium; assembly: GCA_040389105.1. Lineage (GTDB taxonomy): Bacteria > Bacteroidota > Bacteroidia > Sphingobacteriales > Sphingobacteriaceae > Mucilaginibacter. The sequence goes on along the minus strand of JAZKAO010000010.1, from coordinate 946,125 downwards.
TTAATCAAACATAATCACTCGAAATAGTCCTGTATTTATTAAGTTTGCATCCAAATTACAACGCATACTTGACCAGCTACCTCATATATTTTGCTATAGCCATTGGGTTGTTTGTTTTTGCAGCCCTGTTTACCCTGGTTGGTGTATACGCCGAGCGCAAAATTTCTGCGCTGATACAGGACAGGCTGGGCCCTACCGAGGTAGGTAAATTTGGTACCCTGCAAACCCTTGCCGACTTTTTAAAGATGCTGCAAAAGGAATTGATCATCCCGGCAGCGGCCGATAAATGGCTGTTTATGGCTGCCCCGGCTATTATTTTTGTGGCGGTTTATTTGGGCTTCGCGGCATTGCCATGGGGGCCGGGGCTGGTACCCTCGCACATTAACTTGGGCTTGTATTACTTGCTGGCCATTATCTCGGTCGAAACGTTGGGCATCCTGATGGCGGGCTGGGGATCAAACAATAAATATTCGATACTGGGCGCTATGCGTTCGGCCGCGCAAATTATATCATACGAGATCCCGGCAGGCTTCGCGCTGATATCGGCAGTGATGATTGCCCAAACGCTCGACCTGCAAGCTATCGCTTATCAGCAGGGCATCTTATCGGCCGAGCATACCAAATTTTTAGGTTTTTGGGATGTATCGTCGATAGGGGGGCTACTCAGCTGGAATATCTTCCGCGCGCCGCATTTAATTATCGCTTTTGTAATTTACTTTATAGCCGCGCTGGCCGAAAGTAACCGCGCGCCCTTTGATATCCCCGAAGCTGAATCGGAACTGGTGGCCGGTTTCCATACCGAGTTTACCGGTTTGCGTTTTGCCTTTGTGTTTTTGGCCGAATACAGCATGATGTTTTTGGTATGTATGGTAGCCGTTGTTGTATTTTTAGGGGCATGGAATACGCCCCTGCCCAATATTGGCCCGGTTAAACTGGCCAACTGGACTACTGGCGCTGTATGGGGCATAGCCTGGATCAGCATAAAAACATTATTATTAATTGCTGTACAGATGTGGATCAGATGGACATTGCCCCGTTTTAGGGTTGACCAACTGATGAACCTGTGCTGGAAAGTATTAACCCCGCTGGCTTTTGCCTGTATGATTATTTCGGGGATATGGCGGGTTTTTTTAATGTGAAGATGTGCAGATGTGCAAATAATGGGAATGTGCAAATGTGCGGATATGCAGATGTGCAAATGAAAAAGAGATAAGATGATGAAATCGGTGCAATCAATAAAGAAATCGGTGAAATCATAATAATAGAATCGGTGAAATCAAAAAGTATAATTAAAGGTATCAGCACGACATGGAAGGGTTTAACCCTTACCATCGGGCACTTTTTTGCGCCAAACCGCAAGCGCCAGGTACAAACCGTGGCAGCCGATAATTACTTTAAAAAGCTGGAAGAGGGCACCAATACCATCCAATATCCTAAACAAAAGCTGCCCGTGCCCGAAGTGGGCCGTTACCAGTTGGATGTGGAAATGGACGATTGTATTGTATGCGACCTTTGCGCCAAAGTTTGCCCCGTTGATTGTATCACCATCGATGCGATCAAGGCTACCGAGGCCATCGGCCAAACATCCGACGGGACTACCAAGCGCCTATATGCTGCCAAGTTTGATATTGACATGGCCAAGTGCATGTACTGCGGCCTGTGTACTATAGTTTGCCCTACCGAGTGTATTGTAATGACTAACCAGTACGATAAAACGGTATTTGAGCTGAGCGACCTGGTTTACGAATTCTCGGACATGTCGCCCGAGGATGCCGCCGAAAAGCGCGCCCTACTGGAGAAACAACAAGCCGAACGCGCGGCCGCTAAACTGGCCGCTATGAAAAGCAAGGAGGGGGACGCATGATCTTAGTTTTATTTTATATCATGGCATTGATAACCGTAGGCTCGGCATTGTATGTGGCTTACAGTAAAAGCCTGATGCGGTCGATATTTATGTTCTTCATTACGCTGTTCGGACTGGCGGGATTGTATGTGTTTGCCATGGCCGATTTTGTGGCCATCACCCAAATCGTCATTTATGTAGGCGGTATTTTAGTGCTGATCCTGTTTGCCTTTATGTTATCGGGCCGGGAAACGCTGGACAGGCTAAAAAATCAGCACAATAGTTTTATTGGCTTTAAAAATTGGCCATCGTTGATATTGGTTATCTTGTTTTTTGTGGTGATGGTAAACGTGATACTAAAAGCCATGCCCGATAAACTGGAGTGGTTGAGCAATGCGGTAACTACTCAAAATGTAGTAAGCGCTACCGATACCACCACCGGCAACATCGGTATCAACCTGATGACCCGCTACCTGTTGCCCTTTGAAGCCATATCTGTTTTATTAATGATGGTATTGGTAGGCGCTGCGCATTTATCACGAAAGGAGGGCGTAGAATGATATCCTTAACCCATTTCCTGGTGATTAGCGCTATATTGTTTTGCACGGGCCTGTATATGGTGATCACCAAAAGCAATGCCATACAGGTACTGATAGGTATTGAACTGATATTAAACGCTGCCATATTAAACCTGGTGGCCTTTGGCCGTTACGATAAGCTGAACAACAACGGGCAGGTATTTGCTATTTTTGCTATTGTATTAGCGGCTGCTACAACAGCCGTTGCCCTGGCTATTATATTAAATGTATACCGCCGTTATAAAACTATCGAACCGGATAAAATCGACCAATTAAAAGACTGATGAAAAAACTGATCCTTATTTTATTGGCGCTGTGCCCTGTTGTTTTGAAAGCGCAAAGCAACGATAAATTGCTGGTTAAGGATCTGAATGTTTTGCCCGTTAAAGGCCTCTTACATATTGTTGACGGAAAGAAGATGAGTGCGGAAGAATATAATGCGATTCCGCGTGGCAATATCCAATCCTTCAGCTTCTTATCAGATTCGGCAGGTAAGGCGCAGTATGGTGCAGAAGGTGCAAGCGGTGTGATGTTCATTACCACAAACAGCCATAGTATACCATCGTACATGGACAGGTTTATGGCACTCTCGACCGATTATAAGGCTTATCTAAACAGCCATAGTAACTTTGATAAAGAGTTTATTTATGTGCTTGATGAAATACAGCTACCAAATGATCAAAATAGATTTAAGTTATTGGACAATATCCCTAACGATAAAATTGTAAGCGTAACTGTAATGCATAACGAGCCCGGGTTAGAAAAAGGCTTAACAAGGATACACATCACCACCAAAAAATAATTAAGGATGAAAAAACTGATACTTATTTTGCTTGCCCTATGCCCGCTTTGCCTGCTGGCACAAACAAATGATAAGCTGACATTAAAAGATCTGCCATCGTTTGGTGATAAGAACCCGTTATTTATATTGAATGATAAAAAAATAGACCGGGCTGAGATTGCAGGTAAAATTACACCCGAGGACATTGCAGAAGTAACCGTTTTAAAAGATTCACCGTCCACCGCCCCTTATGGCGCGGAAGGTGCAAATGGTGTAATTATTATCCTAACCCAAAAATTCGCCGTTAGTGCTTACCAGGAAAAATTCAGCGACTTTTCTGCTGATTTTGAGAGTTACCTCACCAGTCACGGTACGGATGATAAGCAAATTGTTTACCTGATAGATAATGTAGAGGTACCTAAGGATAAAACGGAAGCATTAAAACTGTACCACCTGCCTAAGGAAAAAATAGAAAGTGTAGTATTTATACAGGACCAGCCCGAGGGTAGTAAAATACTGGGGAAAATCGCCATCACCACAAAAAAATAATATTGGAAAGCATTTTAGCACAGCAGGATCTTCAATTAACCGGCCTCACGCTTGCGGCGGTGCTGGCCCCTTTTGTCGCTTTTTTACTGAACGCTTTAGTGTTTGATAAGGGTAGCCGTATAAGTGGCTGGTTAAGCACCCTGGCTATTTTGGTAAGCACAGTTTGCGCCGTATTAGTATTTAGCAAGGTGTGGAACAGCGGACTTTACTATCATCAGCAATACTTGTGGTTTACTATTGGCAACACTAAAATAATTGCCGGGATACTGCTGAATAACCTGTCGGTACTGCTGTTGCTGCTGGTATCGGTTATTGCCTTGCCGGTACATATTTACGGCACCGCCTATATGAAAGGCGACCAGATGTTTGGGCGTTACTTCACCTATCTCAGCCTTTTTTGTTTTAGTATGCTGGCCCTGGTAGTGGTTGATAATATGATACTGCTTTACGCCTTTTGGGAACTGGTGGGCTTTTCATCGTACCTGCTCATTGGCTTTTGGAATACCCGTGATAAGGCTGTGCAGGCCAATAAAAAGGCTTTCATTATAAACCGGATAGGAGATATCGGTCTGTTGGTTGCTATTATGGTACTGTACGCGCATTTCCATACGTTTGATATCGACGCGCTGTTTGGCAACAATGCCCTGGTGATAAAGGATACGCTATGGATGAACCAAAACACAGCCATGCCCGCTGTATGGCAATACATTGCCTGCGGTGGTATTATTATGGCAGTCGCGGCTAAATCGGCGCAGTTCCCATTACATACCTGGCTGCCCGATGCCATGGAAGGCCCAACCTCGGTTTCGGCCTTAATTCATGCGGCTACTATGGTGGCGGCGGGGGTATTTTTGTTAGGGCGCTTTTATCCATTCTTTAATACCGCCGAACTTAACGCGCTGGCTATTATTGGTTGCTTTACAGCTTTTATGGCGGCCACCATCGCGCTCACACAAAACGATTTGAAACGTATACTGGCCTACTCCACCATATCACAACTGGGTTTTATGGTGATGGCTATGGGCATTGGCGCTTATGGTTCGGCGCTGTTCCATTTGGTAACGCACGCGTTTTTTAAATGCCTGCTGTTCCTTGCAGCCGGTATCATCATCCACGAAATGCAGCATTTAAAGGACGAGTACAAGCTGGATATCGATCCGCAAAATATCCTGTACATGGGCGGGCTGCGCAAAAAACTGCCGCTTACCTTTGTAGTTTGCATTGTTGCCGCGCTGGCATTAATTGGCTTACCACTTACGTCGGGCTATCTGTCAAAGGATGGCATCCTGATACAGGCTTTTGAATGGGCGGGTGGCAAAAGCTGGGTGTATAGCATTGTACCTGTTATGGCTTTATTAAGCGGCGCCATGACTGCCTTTTATGTAGCACGGTTGATATTCCGCGTATTCTTCGGTGAGTTTGAGCAGGAGCGGATCAACACACACATTAAAGCCCACTTTACCGATGGCGGCTGGGCCTACAAAGTGCCGCTTGTATTTTTAGCGATTTGCTGCCTGTTTCCGCTGTTTTCCATCAACCCGCTATTATACGAGGATGCCTGGGTGCTGAAAGGCTTATCGCCTGCCGATCACCTGGCGCGCATTAATTTTTATCATACGCTGATCCCCGCCGGGGTAAATATCCTGAGCATATTGGTGATGTACTGGGCTTATACCATCTATGTATCGCAAAAAAGGGCCTTGTTTCCGCAGCATACTTTCCTGTTTAAACTATCGTACCACGAGTGGTATATCGATGCCTTTTATAAACGCTATATTGTTGGCGGGGTACTGGGCTTAGGCAATGGCTTGTTTTGGTTTGATAAGAATATTGTTGACGGATTGATAAATTTGCTGGAGAAAATAACCCTAAAACTGGCATCATTAACCAAATGGCTTGACAAATACATCGTCGATGGATTTTTGCATGGATTGGCTGCTTTGGTAGTTGCTATCAGCAATTTTGCGCGGGGCTTTCAAACCGGCAGGGTGCAGTACTATTTGTTTAGCATGCTGGCGGTAATACTGGCTTTATTTATTTATAAAATACTGATCTGAACCTGATGAATATATTAACCATCCTGATATTTATACCTGTGCTGTTTGCCCTGCTGATATGGGCGATGCCATCGGCATGGCGGGGCAGTTTTAAATTTTTAACGCTGGCGGCTACACTCATCCAGTTAGGCCTGGCGGTTTGGATCTATTGCCACTTTAAAACAGGTGCAGGCTTTGGCGGCGTAAACCACGAGGGCCAGTACCAGTTTGTACAAAAGCTCCCATGGATAAATCTAAACCTTGGCGGTGCTACCAAATTACAGATCGATTATTTTATTGGGATAGATGGCATTTCGGTAGCTATGCTCGTAATGACATCGTTGGTGATGGTGATAGCCGCGCTGTCATCATGGGAGATTAAAAGTAACCTGAAAGGCTTTTTTGTGCTGTTCCTGATATTGGATATGGCGGTTATCGGCGTGTTTTGCTCGCTCGATTTCTTCCTGTTCTATTTGTTTTACGAGTTGATGCTGTTACCACTGTATTTCCTCATCGGTATGTGGGGCGGGGTACGGCGCGAATACGCGGCTATCAAATTCTTCCTGTATACGCTGTTCGGTTCGGTATTTATGCTGCTGGTCATGATAGGCCTGTACCTGTCGGTAAAAGATCCGGTAACGGGCAACCATACCTTTAATATGATTACCATGATGAACCCGGCCAACTATATCCCGGGTTCCATATTCGATGTAGCGAGTCACTATACCCTGTTCGGGATGCATGCCCGTACGCTGGGCTTTATCATTTTGTTTATTGCCTTTGCTATTAAGGTGCCTGTAGTGCCATTCCACACCTGGCTGCCCGATGCCCACGTAGAAGCGCCTACACCGGTATCTATTATACTGGCGGGGATCCTGCTAAAAATTGGGGGTTATGGCATTATCCGGATCTGCACGGGCATCTTCCCTGATATTGCTATTTCCGGCGCGTTTTGGCTGGGCTTGCTGGGGATCATCTCCATTATTTACGGCGCACTGAATGCTTTGGCACAGCGCGACCTGAAACGGATGATCGCCTATTCATCGGTATCGCACATGGGCTTTGTGCTGTTAGGCATCGCATCGCAAACGCCCGAGGGCATTGCCGGGGCCATGATGCAAATGGTAAGCCATGGCTTTTTATCGGCCATGCTGTTCTTTTTGGTAGGGGTGATTTACAATAGGGTACACGATAGGGATATCTATAACTTCCGTGGATTAAGCACGCTGATGCCGCGATATACGGTTTATGTAATGATCGCGTTCTTCGCCTCACTGGGTCTGCCGGGTTTCTCGGCTTTTGTGGCCGAGGCTTTCTCGCTGGCCGGCGCGTTTAAATCGTGCGAGTTTAACGGCTTGCTGCCCCATTGGATGGCCGTTTGCGGGGTAATTGGTATCCTGTTAAGCGCCGCCTACTTTTTGTGGACGCTGCAACGCATGTTCTTCGGTAAAGAATTACTAAAGGGCGGCGAAACCTGGCACCTGGCATTGGTCGACCTGAACTTCCGCGAAACGATTACGCTGCTGCCATTGGCTTTGCTAACCTTAGGTTTGGGTATAATGCCATCAGTGGTTTTTGATAAGATAAATGATTCGGTACTGGCGCTGGTAGCCTTTGTGCATGGAGGATAAACTGACAGGGTGGGTGTCACCCTGAGCCTGTCGAAGGGTGCGTGTGTAGGCCTGCCCACCATGCTTCGACAGGCTCAGCATGACACCCTATCTTCAAAGTTCAGGGGTGAAATTAATTTATAAAGTTTTTTATGGAAAAATATAAGGCGGTGCATCTTGTAAGTATAAGGCAGCAAAAAGCTGTCGCTAACAAGATCGTTCACCCTATATCCATTCCATCATGCGTAACAGATTATTAATGGCAGGCCTGGTTTTATTTATATCCATACAGGTAAAAGCCGACGACGGCCAAAAAGTGAGTTCAAAGGTTCAAAAGGTTATTGTGTTTTTAACGGGCGGGCAGGTAACCCGCACGGCCACGGTTGCTATTAAACCGGGCAACTCTACCTTGATTTTTGGTGATATCTCGCCCGATATCGACGCGCAAAGTATCCAGGTACACGCCAATGGCGAGTTTACCATCCTTTCTGTTAAGCAGGAACTGAACTTTTTAGGCGAGCAGGTAAAGCAAAAGCATATCGAAGAAATGCGCGATCAGCAAAAGGCGCTAAGGGATAAGATAGACCTGCAAAACGATTTGCTGAACGTTTACAAGCAAGAGGAAGAAATGATGCTGAAAAACCAGGTGGTTACCGGGCAAAACAGCAATCTTGATTTGGTTAAGCTAAAGCAAGCTCTCGAATTTCAAACCGCCGAACTAAGCGAGTTGAAGAAAAAAGAACAGCAACAAACCCAGCAAGTAGCTACCCTAAATATCGAACTGCAAAAATACAACCGGCAAATTGCCGAGGTAAGCAAAGGCAACAGCAACGTAACCAGCAATATATTGGTTAATGTATCGTCGGCCGCGGCGGTGCAGGCGCAGTTTACTGTTAGCTACGTGGTGCGCAATGCCGGCTGGTACCCAACTTACGATATCAGGGCCAAGGATGTAAACAGCCCAATCTCTATATCGTACAAAGCCAATGTATCGCAGCATTGCGGCGAGGAATGGAAAGATATTAAGCTGATCTTATCAACCGGCAACCCAACTGTAAGCGGCAGCAAGCCGGTAGTTAACCCTTACTTTTTACACTATGGGATGTATTATTCTGCCGATGCGGCAGCCATTACCCGCGTAACCGGTCATGTTACCAGTAAAGATGATGGGCAGGCCTTGCCGGGTGTAACTGTTAAAGTAAAAGGCACACCAATTGGTACCAACACCGATGCTAATGGTAATTACAGCATACAGATCCCGCAACCTAACCCGACATTAGTTTTTAGCTATATAGGTTATGAACCGATAGAACGCCGTGTAAGCGGTGGTGCTATGAATGTGATTATGATATCTGATACAAAAGCTTTAAGCGAAGTGGTAGTTACCGCTTACGGCAGCAGCAGCAGTTATGATAGAGATTATAGCAGCTCATCTAATTACTTAAAAAAAGTGGAACTAAAAGAAACCATTCCTATCGCGGTAATTGAAAACGAGAACCAAACCAATATCGAATTTAATATCAGCAACCCTTTTACTGTTCCCGGTGATGGGAAGCAATACGCGGTAGAAATTAACCAGTTGAATTTGCCTGCTTATTACGAGTATTCGGTAGCGCCCAAGCTAAGCACGGATGTATTTTTAACCGCGAAGCTAACCGACTGGAATAAGTACAACTTTTTATCGGGCGAAGCCAACCTGTTTTTTGAGGGAACTTACATCGGTAAATCGCTGATTGATACCCATACCGCGCTGGATACCTTAAATCTATCGTTGGGGACTGATAAAAATATAGTGGTAAGCCGTACCTTGCAGAAAAATTTATCGGAAAAGCAATTTTTTGGCTCTAACAAAAAAGAAACTAAAGATTGGCTGATTGAAGTGAAAAACCGTAAATCGCAAAGTGTTAATTTGCTGGTGGAAGACCAGGTGCCGGTATCGCAAAATTCGGCTATCGAGGTAGAAGCGCAGGAACTATCGGGTGGTAAATTAGCGCCGTTAACCGGTAAGGTAACCTGGAATATGGTGTTAAACCCATTAGATGATAAAAAGATAGGATTGAAATACCAGGTACGTTATCCTAAAACCCAAAATGTTATAGTACAATAAAAATAAATGCACCAGTTACTGCCCAACATATCACAGCAATTAGATAATGCCATTAGCGGCGTAACGCTCTTTATGCCCGAAATTTATTTGGGCATATTGTTTTTGCTGGTGCTGGTAACCGGGCTCATCTACACCAAAAACGCGGCGGGGATGAGCCGCATTATAGCCGTGTTGGGGATGGTGTTTGTAATAGCGCGCGATGTACTGCAATACCGTATGCCTGGCGGCGGCACTATATTTAGCGGGATGCTGGTACTAAACCATACGGTGGTTTTGTTTAAGCTGGTGATAGATGTGATCAGCGTGCTATTGCTATGCTACTTTGCGTGGGACAGGCACTTAAAGGCCCATAAAAAAGGCCTGGCCGATTTATATGCTATTGCCATAGCGTCTATACTGGGCTTACACCTGATGGTAATGTCGGTCAACTTATTGTCGATATATCTGTCGATAGAGTTTGTTTCGCTGGCTTCGTACCTGATGGTGGCCTATAAATCCGAGCAGGGTTTTAGCGCCGGGGCGGGTTTAAAATATGTGCTGTTTGGCGCGGCCTCATCGGCGGTAATGCTGTATGGTATTTCGTTGCTGTATGCCTTTACAGGATCTACGGATGTATTTGCCGCGCCTTTTGTAGATGGGCTGGCTAAAATTAATGGGCTGAGTGTAGCCTTTGCCCTGGTGCTGTTTTTTGCCGGGATGGGCTTTAAGCTATCGTTTGTGCCAATGCACTTTTGGGTACCCGATGTTTATCAGGGCGCGGCTACCCCGGTTACGGCCTGGTTATCAACCCTGCCAAAAATTGCCGCTTTTGCTTTGCTGCTTAATGTGCTGATCCCCTTTGTTTTTAACCCCTTACACCAAACGATATTTAACTTCCGGCTGTTCTTTGCTGTGATAGGGTTGGTGACTATGGTAGCGGGTAACTTCGCGGCGGTGATGCAGCAAAATGTAAAACGGATGCTGGCCTATTCCAGCATTGGGCATACAGGCTTCGCGCTGATGGCTATTATTTGCTTTAGCGAGGACGGCGTGAAGGCTTTAATATTTTACCTGGCCGTTTACGCCGTAGCCAATATTGGCGCGCTGATACTGGCATCGTACTTTGCCAACATAACAGGTGCCGAAAACATGACGGATTATAAAGGCCTGGGCTTTAAGTTGCCGGCTGCATCGGTATGCTTTGTCATCATCCTTATCTCGCTTACAGGCCTGCCGGTAACCGCCGGGTTTATTGGTAAGGTGCTGATATTTCAATCGGTTTATAACGCTTATCAGCAAAATCATCAATTGATATATATGCTGCTGCTGGGCACCGGCGCGCTCACAACTGTGGTAGCACTGTTTTACTATATCAAAATCCCGCTTTACCTGTTCCTGCGTAAATCTGATGATAACCACGAGTATCATGTATCAAACCAAAGCCTGCTGATAGCCGTTATTGTGATCTCTTTATTGCTGGTATTTATTGGGATCTTCCCCGATTATTTAGTAAAGTGGTTGTAAAATGTTAATTCCCCGTGCTTTGCAGCAGGAGAGGGCTTGTAGGAAGTAAGATAAGCATTTGTGATGCGATGTATAGTAAAACTCTAAATAGTAAGCACCAAATCTACTTCATTTTATACTTCAGCAAAAACAGATCCCGGCCTGCCGATGCGGTGTAGGTTGCATCAAAAAAAGTGAATGGGTTGTTAAAAAAACCGTACAAAAGCGTATAGCCATTGCTGTTTACCGCGATTTTGCTGGCCGACCCATATTCGGTGCCAAGGTTATCTGCATGTTCGCATTTGCCATCGGCCGATAAGCGGGCTATAAATCCGCGGCTCCTGGTAGTTTTTAAAATGGTGTCGCCAAGTGCTATTTGAGTTTGATAGGTGCCTGTAACAAATACCTTATCGTTAAAGCTTTTAATGTCCTCTATACTGGGGTCGCCGTTGTTTGCCATGGATACCGCCATTTTAACAGCCCCGGTTTTATCATATTTAGCTAAAAAGGCACTGGCAAAAACGTTAGCCGTATTAAGTGTGTAAGTACCAATAGTCACCGTGTTTTTAAAATCACCGCTTAGGTATATATTATCCTGGTTGTCGATAGTTAAACTGCTGGTACGTTCATCGGCAGTATTGCCAAAGGTTTTAACCCAATCTAAATTACCAGCAGTGGTGTACTTACTTATAAATACATCCTGATTGCCATTAGATGTAATGGTAGAGAGCCCCCAAACTTTGCTACCTATGAAAGATCCGGCTACAATAATGCTGCCATCGCTTAATAGTTTCAGTTTGTACGCGTAAATGTCGGCATCCACATAACTCCCCGGCGCGCTATCGCCATAAACCTTGCCCCAGCTTAATTGTCCATCGGTAGTGTAGCAGGCTAAAAAATAAGCCGGCCCGTTGGTGTTAATGGCAACATCATCAAAATAAATACTGCGATAATGGTAACCCGTAACATATACCTTGCCGCTGTTATCAACAGCAATAGCAGTAGGGCGTTCAATCCCAAGGCCCGAAACCTGTTTAAGCCATTGTAGTTTACCATTAATATCAAATTTAGCTAAAAACATATCGGTTTCATTGGCAGAGCCGCCGGGATTGCTGATGGGCTTAATAGCAAGGCTTGTACCGTCAATATTGAGTGCCTGCACAAAAGTGCCTGCCACATATACATTTTGTGATTTATCGGTAGCTACAGAATAAATCTGGCTCTCGTTTTTACCACCGAAGGACTTGGCCCAAACAGCCTTACCCTGATCGTTATATTTGGCTAAAAAACTATCACCATATCCGTATTCAGGCAGCTTGAAATCATCAAAATTAATAGTATAATTATTAGTCCCCGAAACCTGCCCGGCCACGTAAATATTGTTATCGGTATCCAATGCCATATCATTAGCAAGAAACATACCGCCGCCTGCCTGTGCAAAAAATCCATCCTTTGGCGGATTAGTAACATCGGGTTTGGTTTTTTTGCAAGATGTGATAAAGAAGATAGCCAGTAATGCAGATAGGTATAGGTGAAATTTCATTGTATAATATATATAACAAATATAGGGAGTAAATTGAAGTGCCCGCATCTCAAAAAATAACGTTTTTCTCAAACCGAAAAGATTTCCTGCATGTAGGTATGCAACCCTGTGTGCCGCACCTAACCGGGGCAGAGCGTCCCCACTTTCGGTTTCCTGCAAAGCTTTAATCTCTACATGGTTTTTATCTCCGGATATTTTACGAAATACTAATTACAATTATCTATTGTTGTGATATTTACTATGCATGCATAATTTAAATTAAATATTATTAATAATGTATGGATTTTTTTAAAATTTTACTAATTTGCGCGCCTCGATTATATTCTATTAAGCCTATATACAATGAAGCGTTTTATTCCTATCGGTCTGATACTGATTATCCTGGTATTGTCTTTTATTTTCCCGGGTATTGATGTCCATAATTCCGAAAAATCAACCATTAATGCCGCCGATACCGCCTGGATGCTGACCGCTACCGCATTGGTACTGATCATGACACCCGGACTGGCCTTTTTTTACGGCGGTATGGTGAATAAAAAAAACGTGATATCTACCATGCTGCAAAGCATTATTTGCATGGTGATAGTAACCGTAATGTGGGTAGTATTTGGTTTTAGTTTGGCCTTTGGCGATAGCATTGGCGGCTTTATAGGCAACCCCGCAACCTTTTTTATGATGAAGGGAATGCTGGGCAACCATACCTGGCGCATGGCCCCAACTATCCCAATTTTGCTGTTTGCCATGTACCAGTTAAAGTTTGCCATTATTACCCCGGCGCTGATAACCGGCGCATTTGCCGAGCGGATCAACTTTAAATCGTACGTGATATTTTTATGCCTGTTCTCCATATTTATCTTCTCGCCACTGGCGCATTGCACCTGGCACCCCGATGGTTTTTTAGCCAAACTGGGCGTACTTGATTTTGCCGGTGGAACGGTAGTACACATGTCGGCCGGCTGGGCGGCTTTAGCCTCGGCCTTATATCTTAAAAAACGTAACGAAAGGACACATAGCCCCGCGCGTATTACCTATGTAATGATTGGTACCGGCCTGCTATGGTTCGGCTGGTTTGGGTTTAACGCGGGCTCGGCCTTTGGAGCTAATACTTTAGCGGTAACCGCGCTGGCTACCAGTATGGCCGCATCGGCCGCGGCAGGCATCACATGGATATTTTTTGATACTGTGCGCGGCCGCAAGCCATCGGCTATGGGTACCTGTATTGGCGCGGTAGTTGGCTTGGTGGCTATTACCCCGGCAGCGGGTTTTGTATCGGTACCGCACTCGCTGGCTATCGGTATTATATCGGCCATTATAAGTAACCTGGTGGTAGAGTGGCGCACCCGCACCACTATTGATGATACGCTGGATGTATTCCCCTGCCACGGTGTAGGCGGTATGGTGGGTATGCTGTTAACCGGTGTATTTGCCCATAAAAATATAAACAGCGCCAACGTTACCGGCAACGGTTTGTTTTTTGGCGAAACGCATTTGTTCCTGGTGCAACTGGTGGCATTAATAGGGGTATCCCTGTTTGCTTTCTTTGGGTCGTTATTGTTACTAAAGATCACCGATATGATCCAGCCGCTGCGTGTAACCGCCGATGAAGAGATCCAGGGATTGGATATTACACAACACGGGGAGAAGTTGTAGGGAGGAATAATTATATTCTAAAATGAAAGGCTGAACTTATTGTTATCTTAATGGAGTGATTCACATAAGATATATTTGTAAGTATCCAACGTCATGCTTGCTTTCTTATGCTTTTCTAAGTTTTTTGTCAAAAGATTTGCTTTAAAATTCATTTCTAAAATCGCTTGTTCTACAGTTTTCGCTCGCTTATATTTTATAGCGTCATCAATTACCATATTTAAGAAAGTATCAAAATAGTTATGCAAATTTTCAATTAATAAATTAGTGTAAGCAGGCATTGTTCCAGAATGAACAATTAAATTTCTTACACGATAAATTCTCCTAATTTGCCATTCTACTCTTTTTGTATGAGCGGTTAAAAAAGCATCAGTATTTTCAGCATTTCCAAATATTTTATTCAATGTAAATAATCTCCATCTCAATAAAGGATACCCTTCAAGCTTCGTAAAAAGATCCGTGCGTAAAGCTTCATTTTCCTCTGTAGCAATCAAAGCAAATATTGTATCTATAAACGATTCCTTTTTTTTCACGACAACTTTAGATAAAGTCTCTTTAGCTAAAGAACCATTGTAATTATAAAAATCTGATGCCGCTTGTTTTAAAATTTCATTAAAATAGCCTATCGTTTGAGATGGAATTATCGATTCAACTATTTGAACGTCCTTACATTTCCAATGTTTAGTGCTTTTAAATTTCATAACGTCAGGTTTAGGTTGTTAATGGTTTTTGTTAAAAATAGTTATACTCAAAGTAATTAGAGGGGAATATAACATTAGTTAACAAATATCCAAAAGGTTGCTCAAGATTTGTTAATTTATTGCATTTCTACAAAGCTATAAAACATTGCGCGAAATTCTAATATCTTGGCTTAACACCTTTTTACATTGGTTTTATATTAATGAATTGATTATCAATAATTTAATATTATTTTTTATTGAAATTGTGTTAAGTTGTGTAAACCCTGTTTTTGGCAGGATTGTACAATAGTGGGTTAGGGGGGCTCACCTTGCCTATGCATAAGCCCGTTCAACAGCAACACCATCACTAATCCATTCAACAAATACAGCATAACATTATGCCCTGCCAGCAGGTATTGTATTTTTTACACAACCGCCCGTTATTAAATGCTTTTTAATGACAATACTTATGCTGATTTATAAGCTGATTATTTTAACTTTGCGGCCTCAAACACAATCATGAGCGATTCGATCAAGCATGAATGCGGCGTGGCTTTTATTCGTCTGCTAAAGCCATTGTCTTACTACCAAAAAAAATATGGTACGGCCCTGTACGGTATTAATAAACTGTACCTGCTAATGGAGAAACAGCACAACCGCGGGCAAGATGGCGCGGGGGTAGCTACCATAAAACTGGACATAGAACCCGGTAAGCGCTACATCAGCCGCCACCGCAGTATGGCCCCCAGCGCGGTAGCCGATATTTTTGAATATATCCAAAAGAAATTTGCCGATATCCAAAAGGAAACGCCTGAAAAAATGCAGGATGCCGAATGGCTGAAAGAGCATGTAAGCTTTACCGGCGAGGTTTTATTAGGCCACCTGCGTTATGGTACCCACGGTAAAAACTCGATAGAAAGCTGCCACCCTTTCCTGCGCCAAAACAATTGGCAAACCCGTAACCTGGTGATAGCCGGTAACTTCAACATGACTAATGTTGACGAGCTGCTGCAACAACTGTACGATTTAGGCCAGCACCCTAAGGAGAAAGCCGATACTGTAACTGTATTAGAAAAAATAGGCCACTTTTTGGATACCGAAAACCAGGGCTTATTTGACCAATACAAGCGCGAGGGCATGGACGATAATATGGAGATCAGTAAAATGATAGCCACCGATTTGGACGTAGCTAAGATCCTCCGTAAATCGGCCAAAAGCTGGGATGGCGGTTATACCATTGCCGGTATTTTAGGCCATGGCGATGCCTTTGTAATGCGCGACCCGGTAGGCATCCGCCCGGCTTATTATTATTATAATGATGAGATTGTGGTAGCCGCTTCCGAGCGCCCTGCCATACAAACGGCCTTTAACGTGGCAATTGATGATATCCGCGAGATTAAGCCCGGTCATGCCCTGATTGTAAAGAAAGACGGCCGCATCAGCGAGGATATGTTTAGCGAGCCGCTGGAAAAGAAAGCCTGCTCGTTCGAGCGGATCTATTTTTCGCGCGGAAGCGATGCTTCTATTTACCGTGAACGTAAACAACTGGGCCGTTTGCTTTGTCCGCAGATATTGGAAGCGACCGATCATGATATTAAAAATACGGTTTACTCCTTTATACCCAATACTGCCGAAGTAGCTTATTACGGTATGGTAGAGGGGATTCATAAATACATTAAAAAATACCAGCGCGATCAGTTGCTGAACCGTGCCGATAAGATCACCGACGAGGAACTGACCGAAGTATTGGCCATTGCCCCGCGTGTAGAGAAGCTGGCCATTAAGGATGTTAAACTGCGCACCTTTATTACTAACGATGCCGACCGCGGCGAGATGGTTGCCCACGTTTACGATACCACTTACGGTGTGATCAAGAACGGTACCGATACACTGGTAGCGCTGGATGACTCGATTGTACGTGGTACTACGCTGAAACAAAGTATATTGAAGATACTGGACAGGTTAGGCCCCAAGAAGATAGTAGTGGTGTCATCGGCACCGCAGATCCGTTACCCGGATTGCTACGGTATTGATATGAGCCGCATGGGCGAGTTTGTGGCTTTTGAAGCAGCCGTGAGCCTGCTGAAAGAAAACGGTATGGAAAGCGTGCTGACCGACGTATACAAAAAATGCAAAGACAGCCTGGCCCTGCCTAAAGAACAAGTGTTAAACTACGTAAAGGCCATATACGAACCATTTACCGACCAGGAAATATCCGACCGGATAGCGAAGATCATTACCCCTAAGGGTACCAAGGCCGAGGTGCGCGTATTGTACCAAACGCTGGATAACCTGCACATTGCCTGCCCCGATCACCTGGGCGATTGGTATTTCAGCGGCGATTACCCAACCCCTGGAGGCAACAAAATTGTTAACCGCGCCTATGTAAACTGGATGGAAGGTAAAAACCAAAGGGCGTATATGTAATTTTAAGGCGAAAGCTGAAAGGATAAAGGCGAAAGCTTTTAATATAGAAACAGGAAAGGCGCTTTAGCGCCTTTCCTGTTTTATTACATCCCGTCATTGCTGTACGAAACAATCATCGGCAAGCAAAGCAGCTCTGTATATCGATGATTGCTTCGTACCTTACAGCAATGACGAAGTGGTTAGGTATGACGCTTCGTTATACTCCCGCAGGGCGCATCAAAACCTCATCAATAATCCCAAACTGCAAGGCTTCTTCTGCCGTCATCCAATAATCCCGGTCTGATGCCTGGTGTACTTCCTCGTAAGCGCGGCCGCTGTGGTCGGATACAATGGTGTAGAGTTCCTTTTGTATTTTAAGTACCTGCCGGGCGGTAATTTCGATATCCGATGCCGGGCCCTGTACCCCGCCCGATGGCTGGTGCAACATTACCCGCGAATGTTTCAGTGCCGAGCGTTTTCCGGCCGCGCCACCGCATAAAAGTATCGCACCCATAGATAGTGCCACCCCGGTGCAAATAGTGGCTACGTCGGGCCCTATAAAGTGCATGGTATCATAAATACCCAGGCCGGCATACACCGAACCGCCGGGCGAGTTAACATACATCTGGATATCTTTTTTGCTATCGGTTGATTGCAGGAACAGCAGTTGCGCCTGGATGATATTGGCTACGTGGTCATCTACGGCAGTGCCCAAAAAGATGATACGGTCTATCATCAGGCGCGAAAATACATCCATTTGTGCTACCCGCATCTCCCGTTCTTCGGTAATATAAGGTGTCATCGACATTTGCGGGATGGCTGTTTCAATGCCGGCAATGTAGCGGTCTACCTCATAAGTTTTGACATGGCAATGCCCCACCGCATATTTGCGGAATTCGTTTTTGTTGATATTCATAAAATTGATGGGTTAAACGGGACTATGATCCCGCAAGGTGCTTACTTAAATAACGCCCTGATTTTTTGGCGGAAAAGTGAATACTTAGGTTGTGTAAATAATTGCTGATGCACAGCTTCCAGCTCGGCCTTTAACTTGCGGCGACCGTATTGATGGATGATGGCATAAGCGTCCTTTTGCAGGTTGACTTCACCCGCAAGGTTTGGGTCCACAATCATCCGTGCTTCAAATACCAAGGCATCGCCCGCGTTGGCCGTACGCAGTACAAAGCCCTCTATCTCCTGCAGCCTATTCAACGAAGTCCTCATACGTCAGCGATTTACTTTTAACGGTTTCCCGCACTTTCTCCAAACATTTAAACTTCTGCACCGTAGCCGACCGCTCGCCCGAAAAGCCGAAGGATTGGGCGATCTCGCTCATGGATAGCTTATCGTAATAAAAACTCCTGAGTAAATCCATGCATTTTTGGCCGGTGCTTTCCAGGTAGTGAAGGATCTTGTTGCTTAGTGGTTGCTGCTCATCGGTGATGCTGATAGCTGCTGCATTTCCTGCTTCGTCAAGCGGGATGTAGCGGTTATTGGCCTCGTAACTTTTTAGCCACAGGTGCTTGGCTATACCTGTTAAGTAGGCCTTTTCATCGCGCGGGGCATCGCCGGCGCTAATTGATCGCTCGTAATAGATGACTACTGCATCCTGAAAAACATCCTTAGCTTCATCAAATGACCCGCCACGGCGACTCACATAACGCGCCACCGCCGGGAATACCGTTTGATATAGCCGGATAAAAAGCTGCTCTGTATTTGTATGCTGTACCATTACCTGTGCATTTAATACTAAGTGCGGTAATTTAGCAAGATATCACCCGGAAAAGAAAAATAATTTTAGAGGTAAAAGCCGAAAGGATAAAGGTGAAAGGTTTAGCAGGGAGCAACTAATATCTAATTAACCAATCACTAATCACTCGCGCAGCGGCTTAACTCATGGGCGAAAACACATAGTGTGTCACCAGTTTATCTACAAGTATCAGGGAAGCAATGATGAGGGCTATACCGGCTACTTCGTTAAGGCGGTGTACCAGTTTTTCGGAGATCCGGTCGCGGAGTTTGTTGGCGTAAAAGGCTTTGGTAGCATCCATACTAAATTGTACAACTAGTACGGTAATAAACATAATAGCCAGTTTTAAGCCGCGGTGCGGCACACCCGTATGGTAAATGGTACTGGCGGTACCAATAACCGTGACCCAGTGAAAAAGGATGGTAGGGTTAAAAATGCACATTAAAAAGCCCTTTAAAAAAAAGCCGGCCCGTTTAATGCGTTTGGGGGTGGTATTTTTAAAGTTAACGTCGGCTTTTTTAAAGATATAATGGATACCGATACCAAACAGGATGATACTGCCCGTAATGCCCGCAATGGTTTTAGTTTGCGGCGACACATCAAAAAACTGCGAACCGAAAAGGATAGCGCCCACAAATACAACATCGCTGGTAACCACACCCAGGGCCATTGCAACGCCCGCGTGGAAACCTTTCTCGATACTTGTTTTAATTAAAGCGAAGAAAACCGGGCCGGTTAAAAACGTAAGCACTAATCCAATTCCAATACCCGATATGACGGCTTCTATCATTTACTAATAGGCTTATATATAGTTTAAAGTATGCGAATATGCAACTTTATCTATTAAACAAAGAAAATTTGCAGCCGATTTAATTTTAAAAAATATGCCGAATAACATAAATTTAGCTTATGTTAGTGTCCTTTAAACACCAATTTTAAAAATTAACCTTATGGAGCAAACTAACAGCAAGAACTATGGTTCGGCCTTGTTGACCTTGATTACTGTTTTCTTTTTTTGGGGCTTTGTAGCCGCAAGTAATGATATCTTAATTCCTGTTTTTAAGGAGAAATTAAATTTAGAACAATGGCAATCGCAAATGATCTCGTTCGCGTTTTATTTTGCTTATACAGTAGGTTCATTGATCTATTTCTTTATTTCAAAAGCAAGGGGAGGGGATATATTAAACCACTTTGGTTATAAAAACGGTATTGCCATAGGCTTGGTTATTTCGGCACTGGGTACTTTATTATTTTACCCGGCTGCAGAAAGTGCTTCATTTTACCTGATGATAAGTGGTTTGTTTATTGTAGGCCTTGGTTTCTCGTTACAACAAATTGCGGCAAATGCACTGGCGGTTGCCCTGGGCGACCCAAAAACAGGTGCCCAGCGTTTAAGCCTTGCAGGTGGTGTAAACAACTTTGGTACTACCATTGGCCCATTGCTGGTTAGTTTAGCCATTTTTGGTTCGGTATCGGCCAATTCGCAAGTGGCGGATATTAGCATGGTGAAGTTTCCCTATTTGATATTGGGTGCTTTATTTATAGTGGTAGCTGTTATTTTCAAATTCTCATCAGTACCTAATAAAATCGAAAATATTACCGAAGAAGAAGTAACCACCGTAAAAGGAAACGACAGAAAAAGTGCCATCAACTACCTGCAATTATCATTAGGTATGATAGCCATATTTGTTTATGTAGGCGTAGAAGTTTCAACAGCAAGTAACCTGCCTGCTTACATGAAAGAGAAATTGAATATCCCAACTGCTAATATAGCGCCATTCATCTCCTTATATTGGGCCAGTTTAATGATTGGCCGCTGGACAGCCTCCATCGGCGCGTTCAACCTAACAGGAGGTGCCAAAAAGATATTGCGTTTTGTAATGCCCTACATTGCATTTGCCGTATTCCTGGCTGTAAATAAAATGGCACAGCACGATGTTACACCGTTTTACATATATGCCGCGGTTGTATTTGTATTAATTATTGCCGATTTACTGAGCCGTGGAAATCCTGCACGCCAGTTATTAATATTCTCGGGTTGTGCCGTTGTTGCTTTATTTATTGGCATGTTCACTACCGGTATGGTAAGCGTATTTGCTTTTGTTAGCGTTGGCTTGTTCTGCTCAACCTTATGGCCTTGTATTTATACCCTGGCAGTTACCGGCTTAGGCCGCCATACTAACGAGGGATCCAGCTTCCTGATCATGATGATTATGGGTGGCGGCTTTATCAGCTTATTACAAGGTTACCTGGCCGATCATTTCCTGGGTATACAATTCTCGTACCTGGTAGGTGTGGGTTGCTTCGTTTATTTAGCGTTTTACGCCATCCGTGCTAAAAGCGCGCTGAAAGATCAGGGTATTGATTTTGATGCGGTAGAAGTAAAAGGCGGGCATTAATTATTTATTCATTAAGTCATTGGGTCATTAAGTCATTTGTAAAGCGTAAGCAAATCATAATGACTTAATGACTCAATGACCCAATGACTCAACATGAAGCCATCATTCGAACATATATTTATGAACCTGGCTGGCGATTTGGCCAAACGGTCGCACTGTGTGAAAGCACAGGTAGGGGCGGTGCTGGCTAAAGATACACGGATTATCTCCATCGGTTATAACGGCCCGCCATCGGGTACGCATAATTGCGATGAAGAATGGCCGGGTGTTGGCTGCGCACGCGATTCGAAAGGCAGTTGCTCGCTGGCTTTGCATGCCGAAGAGAATGCTATACTGTATGCCGTAAAAAACGGTGCCCGTTTAGAGGGGGCTACGCTTTATACCACGCTGTCGCCTTGTTTGGCTTGCGCCAGGCTCATCTATTCGGCTGGGGTGAAGCAGGTTTACTATCGTTATTCCTATGCCGAATATAAGGGCCTAAGTAGCGATGAGGGTGTAGATTTCCTAAACAGGTTTGGGGTGAATACCGAGAAGTTTGAAGGGTAACAGTGGTGATTTAATCACAAAGGGTACAAAGAAGACTAAACGAAATATTTTCAGACTTACGAAGTTTTAAAAACTTCGTAAGTCTTGTTTGGAGTAAAAAATCTTAGTGGCCGTAGTTAAATTCTAAACTACTACTTCAAAAACGGCTCTATCTTATCCAGCGCAAATTGTAATTGCTCATCGGGTGTTAAGTCGGTATTATCTAAAATAATGGCATCATCGGCACGTACCAGCGGGCTTTCCTCGCGGGTGGTATCCTGGTAATCGCGGTGGGCCAGGTTTTCAAACACATCTTCTAAGGTTATATCGGGGTTTTTAGGGGCCAGTTCCTTAAAACGCCTTTCAGCGCGGATCTTTGGGTCGGCGGTCATAAACAGTTTTACCTGTGCATGGGGGAACACAACAGTGCCAATATCGCGGCCATCCATCACCACGTTTTTTGATTTGCCCATGCGTTGCTGCTGCCTCACCATCTCTACACGTACCTCGCGGATGGCCGATACGGCACTTACATTTTCGGATACCGGCATCAGGCGAATCTCTTCAGATACTTCCTCGTCGTTCAGTGTAATATGTGTTTGGTAATCGCGCGAGTGGAAATTTAAGTGGATATTAGTCAGCGCATCGGCTATTTGCTCATGATTATGCAGGTCGATGTTGTTACGCAAAAAATACAGCGTAACCGCCCGGTACATGGCGCCGCTATCTACATAAATAAAATGGAGTTTTTTGGCCAATGCTTTGGCTAAAGTGCTTTTTCCGCATGACGAGTAGCCATCTATAGCCACCACAATGTTGTTGCTCATCGGGGTACAAAGCTAAGAAAAATTAGTGAGTGGTTAACGGGTTATCAATCAAATAGGCTTATATATGGTTTGGCTAAAGCCAAATTACTGCTTCAGCAAACCCGCCCCATAAATGGGACGGCAATGAACAGAAGTACTCATTATAATTCATTGCCGTTGGCTTTAGTCAACGGATAACGGATATCCATATTCGGGGCTTCAGCCCAACCAAAGTACTTAAGAAAATTTATTAAATTTGCACATGAATTTTAATAAAGCCGACCTGCAAAAAGAGGTGAGCTACAAAACATCGCGCAGCGGCGGCAAAGGCGGGCAAAATGTAAACAAAGTTTCCAGCAAGGTTGAACTATTATTCCCAATAGAAAGTTCGCTGTTGTTTACCGATGATGAGAAGGCCCTGCTGATAGCTAAACTGCAAACCCGCTTTAATAAAGATGGCCACCTGCAAATTATATGCGACGAGGAACGCAGCCAGCTTTTAAACAAGGAGATTGCTTTAGAGCGCTTAGTACGGATATTAACTCAGGCTTTGATAATACCTAAAGCGCGTAAAAAGGTAAAGATATCTAAAGCTAAAAAGGCCGTCCGGCTGGATGATAAAAAGCTGCATTCGGCCAAAAAGGAATCGCGCCGTAAGGATTTTAACGATTAATGCTGTTTAAAAATGGCATAATAGAGCGTTAGCAAGCCGCAAATTACGATAGCTATCAGCATTAAATATAACCTGAACTGGGCACCTGGTTGATCAGGATATTCCCGCTGCGCTTCCCTGTTGATGTACCGGTATAGCCGTATCCCTAAAGCCAGTAAACAAAAACCGGCCAGTAGTAGCAGGATATGGCCGATATTCATTAATTAAACCGGTATAGCGCCGTAATAGAGCCCCATTGATGCGCTTTAACCATTTGCTTAGTATCCTTGGTGTGGAATATCATGGCAAAGTTAAACACCCAGTGATTGGCCGTATAAGCGCCCCCAATTTCGTTACTGAAGACGATTGGTTGCCGGCTGGATGTAACCTGTAGCGGAGCATCTTTATGATCGTTAAACAAACTGCCCTGTATAGTAGCATCGTAAGCCACATAATTTAAAGCCGGTTTGTAGTAGGCGAAAAACTCGTGCTGGTGCAGTAATGCCTTGCTGTTTAATCTGCTGGCCGTACTCTGGGTACTTACCGAGTTAAATAGTTGGTTAAAATCGCCGGCCCGCAGCATCAGGCCCGCGCCCGCGCCGGTAAAGCCATTGCCCAATTCGCCGTGGCTGGTAAAGGAAAGGTCGATACCGCTACCACGGGTAAGCAGCCTATTGTATTCGGCTGATAGATTTAGTTCGGCGCCATCGTGTACCTGGTATTCCCAGCCGGTAGGCTTGTAAAAACTAAACCAATCGTGTACGGTAATTTGCACGCCTTGCCCGGCCGCGCCGGGGCCAACAACGCCTACTTGCGCGCCCAATTTCAGGTTACTTTCGTTACTGTACAAAAAGTTAAGGGTGGTGCCAAAGTACAAGTACCCGGCAAACGGCCTGTCGATATATTCTGGTGCCGGGATATTGCCACCCTGCGGGTTAAAGATCTTTTGCCCAGCCTCGAAGCCTAAAATCTTGTTCTTTAGCCTGGCGGTATCCTTATCGTTAATTTTTAAGGCATGGCGAAAATAAACAAAAATGCCATCGGTATAATACCTGTCAGATCCCTGTGCCAGGTACGAATCGTTATCGGATTGGATCCCAACCTCGTTTTTATGCGATTGAGCGAAAGATTGGTATGCAGCAGCAAGGCCAATAAGCAGGCAAAGTATTTTTATCTTCATTTAAATTTATAGCTGATTGTAAAAATAAAAAAAGCCCCGATAATTCGGGGCTTTGTATGCTATTTATTGTCGGCTTATATTGCAGCTTCCGTTTTTGTTTCCGTTTTAATGGTCAGGTCCAGCGGTTCGGCTACCAGTTCATCCAGCAGGGCCAGGTCTATTACCTCGCGCATTTCCTTTACGTAATGGAATTTAAGGTCCTTAATGTAATCTTCCTTGATATCTAAAATATCCTTTTGGTTTGATTTGCACAGGATGATATCCTTAATATTAGCGCGTTTGGCAGCCAGGATCTTCTCCTTAATACCACCTACCGGCAGTACGCGGCCACGCAGCGTGATCTCGCCTGTCATAGCCAAATGTGGCCTTAGCTTGCGCTGTGTAAAGGCCGATGTTAAGGCGGTAAGCATGGTAACACCTGCCGATGGGCCATCCTTAGGGGTAGCGCCGGCGGGTACGTGGATATGCACATCCCATTGATCAAACAAACGCGGGTCGATATTGAAGTAATTGGCATGGGCGCGCAGGTAAGCCAACGCTATAGTGGCCGACTCTTTCATTACATCGCCTAAATTACCGGTTAGCGTTAAGCGGCCTTTGCCCGGGCTTAAGCTCGATTCGATAAACAGGATATCGCCGCCAACGGATGTCCAGGCCAGGCCTGTTACCACACCGGCAACATCGTTACCCTCGTACAAATCCTTATCAAAAATAGGCGCGCCTAAAATTTTCTCTACATCCTTTTTGCTTACAACAGGGTTGTATGCCTCTTTCATGGCTATGTTTTTAGCCACGCCGCGGATTACCGAACCTATTTGCTTATCCAGCGTACGCACGCCCGATTCGCGGGTGTAATCTTCAATTACCTTTTCAATTACATCGTTCTTTAGCGTAACATCCTTGGTTTTTACACCATGGGCTTCGCGCTGCTTGGGTACTAAGTGTTGTTTGGCAATTTCTATTTTCTCTTCAATCGTATAGCCGTTTACCTCTATGATCTCCATACGGTCTATCAAAGCAGGCTGTATGGTGCTTAAGGAGTTGGCGGTAGCAATAAACATTACGTTCGACAGATCGAAATCCATCTCTACATAATGATCATAAAAAGTACTGTTCTGTTCAGGGTCTAAAACTTCCAGCAGGGCCGATGACGGGTCGCCGCGGAAATCGTTACCTACTTTATCAATCTCATCTAAAATAAACACCGGGTTAGCGGCACCTGCTTTTTTAATCGACTGGATAATGCGGCCCGGCATAGCACCAATATATGTTTTCCGGTGACCACGGATCTCAGCTTCATCGCGGATGCCGCCCAGGGCCATCCGCACATATTTGCGGCCTAAGGCTTTTGATATAGATTTACCCAGCGATGTTTTACCCACACCCGGAGGCCCAACCAGGCATAGGATAGGGGCTTTCATGTTGCGTTTCAGGGTTAATACAGCCAGGTATTCAATAATACGTTGCTTTACTTTATCTAAGCCAAAATGGTCCTTATCTAATATTTTTTGCGCCCGTTTCAGGTCGAAGTTATCCTTGGTAAAATCGTTCCACGGCAAATCAAGCAGTAGTTCCAGATAGTTGATCTGAACCGAATAATCGGCGGCGGCGGGGTTCATGCGTACCAGTTTTTCCAGTTCCTTGGCAAAATGGGTCTTTACTTCTAAAGTCCATTTCTTTTTAATGGCCCGCTCGCGCAGGTTCTCAATTTCCAGGTCGGGGGTGTTACCGCCCAATTCTTCCTGTATGGTTTTCAGCTGCTGATTTAAAAAGTAATCGCGCTGTTGCTTGTCAAGGTCGGTACGTACCCGGCTTTGGATCTGGTTTTTCAGTTCCAGCATCTGTATTTCGGTGGTCAGGTGTTCCAGCACCATTTTGGCACGTTCGCGCAGGTCGGCGGTTTCCAGCATTTTTTGCTTGGCCTCCATATCCGCGTTCATGTTTGATGAAATAAAATTGATCAAAAATGAAGTACTTTCGATATTACGGATGGCAATGCCGGCCTCGCTGGGGATATTGGGCGATAGCTGGATAATGCTCATGGCCATATCTTTAACCGACGATACCAGGGCTTTAAACTCCTTGTCCTCGGCCGGTTTTATTTCCTTAAAGGGCTCAATAGTAGCCTTAATATAGGGTTCGCTTTGTACTTCGTCCTGCAATACAAAGCGCTTTTTGCCTTGCAATATCACGGTGGTATTACCATCGGGCATTTTTAGCATTTTAATAATCAGCGCGGTAGTACCTACACGGTTCAGCTGGTCAAAAACAGGGTCTTCAATGTTTACATCCTGTTGCGATACCACACCAATCATGCGATCCTTTTTATTAGCCTCGCGGATTAAACGGATAGATTTATCGCGGCCAACGGTAATTGGCATCACCACACCCGGGAATAATACGGTATTGCGTAACGGCAGGATCGGTAAAACAGATGGCATCTGTTCGTTATTCATTTCCTCTTCATCCTCTGACGACATCAGCGGGAAAAATTCGGAATCCTCATTTATAATTGGTAAAGCAGATTTAAAGTCAAATGGATCAAAACTCATCAAGTACCCTTTTTATGGTAAAAACGTCAAAATGTCAGCCTGTAGCAACACAAACCAACCAAAATTGCAGCTATAAATTATAGATGCTTATACACCGATATGTTTCAATCTGTATGCCAACTTACCAATTATACTTTATTTATTCATGCGTAAAAATATAAATAGCTGATTTGTTGCTAATTATATTAATTAGGTTTGTTCTTACCAAAAAAATATCAGATAATTGGGAATGTTAAAAAGTCAGGGAGGTTTTTCCCCGCTTTAGTGATAAAATATTTTTGATTAAAACATTATCGCGATATAATAATTTGATATAATATCAGTTATTGTTATACTATTTTGTTTAGACAAGTCGGCTTTTGATGAAAATATCGGTCATACTTTCATACTTAATTATCTCAACCGTTAGCGCTACCCCCGTGCTGGCCCAAAATGCTTACGTAAGTTTAGGCAGGCAGGCTTTAATGGACGGCGATTTCCGGACAGCGGCAAAACATCTGGAAAAAGCGTGCGTGGTCGACTCTAACAATACCAATGCCCTATGGATGCTGGGTTACTCGTATTTCCATAACGAAAGCTATAAAAAAGCCATATCAACCTATACAAGGGTAATTACCCTAAAGCCGGCCGATTGCATGGCTTATTATTACCGTGCCCTTGCACAGGGCCGCCTGGCTAAGGATGCACTGGCGACTAATACCGAAAAGGATAAAGGTATGCTTGGCGCGATAATAGACTTTACCAAAGCCATAGAAATTGAACCGACTGATATGAAGATCTATCAGAACCGGGGTATTGCTTACCGCGAATATGGTGTGTTTAAACTGCAAAGCAGCAAGCCTAATGATAAGGCAAGGGGCATCAATTCGTTAAGGGCCTCTATTAACGATTTGGAAAAGGTGTTGGATAACGACCAATCCCGGTCAGATATCGCATCGCTTTTAGAGCTATCAAAGGAAAAACTGGCCAGCGCCTTAGGCCACCATTAATTAAAACAATCCCTTTATCGAATATACGTTTTCGCCCAGCAGGCGTACTTTTTGCGCTTTATCAATCTGGTAAGCCGAATCGGGGCAATAGCTGAGCTTCTCGGTGCTTTCGTACAGCAGGTTTTGGGTGTGATTAATGATCAGGATGCATTTAATACGGTTGCCATTTTTTTGGATAACGATCTTCCGGGTTTTTAAATCGGGCGATTTAGCTTCGTAGGTTACCGAATTAGTATCGGTGCTAATGCTGTAACTATCGCGCCAGGCGGGCCTGTTAATGTCCGAATTTTCAAACAACTCAAACTCGCGGCCCCAGTTGGCTATGTAAACCTTTTTAGTTTGCGCTATATTATTTTGCATCACCGTTTTGGTAACCATGGGGTGCCTGCTGCTCAATCGTGCCGAATCTGCCTTGAAATAGCCTTTCAAATCAAAAAATTTTAACTCGCCCTTAGTTTCCTTTATCTCGGGCTTGCACGATGATAGCAATGCTATAAAGCATAGGGTGTATAGTAAGCCCCTCTCCAAAGGAGAGGGCTTGGAGGATAGGCCCTTAAACCAATACATTACCGGTCATTTCTTCAGGAATGGCAACACCTAAAATATGCAGCACGGTAGGGGCAATATCGCCCAGTTTACCATCCTTTACGGTGCTTACATCCTTATCAATAATTATACAAGGCACCAGGTTAGTGGTATGGGCCGTGTTTGGCGATCCATCCTCGTTAACCATATAATCGGCATTGCCATGGTCGGCAATAATAATGAACGAATAACCGTTTTTCAGGCCGGTTTCAACAACCGCCTTAGTGCAGGCATCAACCGTTTCGGCCGCCTTAATTACCGCGCTGAATACGCCGGTATGGCCAACCATATCGGTATTGGCAAAGTTAAGGCAAATAAAATCGGCCCAGCGGCTTTGCAGTTCGGGTAAAATAGCATCGCGGATCCCCTCGGCACTCATTTCGGGTTGCAGATCGTAAGTGGCTACCTTTGGCGATGGCACCAGCAGGCGCTTCTCGTTCTCAAATTCCTTTTCGCGGCCACCCGAGAAGAAGAAAGTAACGTGTGGGTATTTCTCGGTTTCGGCAATGCGGATCTGTGTTTTGCCGGCATCCTGTAGTATTTCGCCTATGGTTTTCAGCAGGTCATCCTTGCGGAATACCACCTGCACGTTTTTAAACGTTTCATCATAAGTAGTCATGGTGACGTAGTGCAGGTTAAGCGGGTGCATATTTTGCTCGGGAAATGCCTTTTGCGTTAACGCGATAGTGATCTCGCGACCACGATCGGTACGGAAATTAAAGCATAGCACCACATCGCCATCCTGTATTACCGCTAATGGGTTGCCATGCACGTCGGTTTTAACAATCGGCTCCATAAACTCATCGGTTACACCGGCCGAGTACGAGTGACTGATGGCGGTCAGTATATTGTCGGTATGCTGGCCTACGCCGTTTACCAGCAGATCGTACGCTTTTTTAACGCGCTCCCAGCGGTTATCGCGGTCCATGGCAAAATAGCGGCCAATAACCGATGCTATTTTTACCGGGGTTTGGCTAACGTAATCCTGCAAATCGGTCATAAAACCAATGCCCGAATTTGGGTCGGTATCGCGGCCATCTAAAAAGGCGTGGATAAAAACCTTATCCAGTCCGTATTCAACCGCGCTATCGCAAAGGCCTTTTATATGCTTAATATGCGAGTGTACACCACCATCGGATACCAGGCCAATAAAGTGTACCGCCTTGCCGTTGGCTTTAGCGTATTCAAAAGCATCCTGGATCACCTGGTTCGATGAAAATTCCTTATCCTCAACCGCTTTATGTATGCGGCCCAACTCCTGGTAAACTACCCGGCCGGCACCCAAATTCATGTGCCCCACTTCCGAGTTGCCCATCTGCCCGTCGGGTAAACCAACGGCCATGCCCGATGCTTCCAGTTTTGAGTTTGGATATTGCGCCAGCATCGATTTAAAAAACGGCGTATTGGCGTTATATATAGCGTTTGATTGGTCCTGGCGACCGTATCCCCAGCCGTCCAGTATTAATAATGCAAGTTTTTTTTCGTTTTCCACAATGCAAATATAAAACCAGCGTTGTAACATTGTGAATTATTAAATTATTTAGCGTACTTTATTTGCTTAACGGTTGTAATCGTGTTTGTTTTGAGTATTTATGGTTAAATTATTTACTTTACTGTTGTTGTTTGTCCCCTTTGCTAAAAATTCCATCAACGCAAGCGGCCCTATAGATAATGCTGCCGATTTGTTAAAGAGCGGCAATATCCACGAGCTGGCAAAAATGTTTGCCTCAACGGTAGAGATCACCCTGCAGAACGAAGAAAACATCTACTCCGCCACCCAGGCCGAACTGGTTTTACAAAACTTTTTTAAAACCAATCCGGTAAAAACGCTAACCATTGTTCACCGGGTAAACTCTAACCCCAATATCCGCTACGCGGTGCTATCCCTTGTAACTGCCAATGCCACCTATCGCACATCGGTATCTTTAAAATTGGTTAACGGCCAGTTTTTACTGAATGAGATTAGGATAGAGAATGAGAAGAAGGAGTAAGGTTATTTAATATGGGTTGGCTAAATCCCTGTTATTAACGTCTTTATCCGTTAGCTTTAGCCAAAGCCAATGAAGTTGATTAGCAGGATGCAATTGGAAGCAGTCATTTCAAAATTCATTGCCGTCCCATTTATGGGGCGGATTAGGGAGAAGGTTTCCATGGCTTTAGCCAAACCAATAGTTGCCGCAAGTTAACCCGGTACACAACCAGCCCTTAAACTTGCGCCGGCATTAAATTCCTAAAACTTAAAAAAAGTACCAAACCATCAAATTGTTTTTACTTTTGTGGCATAAACAACGATAGTTTTGGACAAGCATATTATCCATCAATTTATAAAAAACGCCTTAGCCGAGGATGTTGGCGATGGCGATCATACCTCATTATCAACCATCCCGGCCGGCACGCAGGGAAAAGCGAAACTGATTATTAAGGATGCAGGCATATTAGCCGGTGTAGAACTTGCGCTGGAGATCTTCCACGAGGTTGATGCCAGTTTAAAGGTAACCGTATTGCTGAATGATGGCGCCGAGGTAAAATACGGTGATATTGCCTTTGAAGTAGAAGGCAGCGCCCACAGTATTTTAGTAGCCGAGCGCCTGGTGCTGAACTGTATGCAACGCATGAGCGGTATTGCCACCACCACAAACGAGGTGGCCGATATTTTGCGCGGCACCAATACCCGTGTGCTGGATACCCGCAAAACCACCCCCGGCTTGCGCTATTTAGAGAAATGGGCGGTAAAGATTGGCGGCGGTGTTAACCACCGTTTTGGTTTGTATGATATGATACTGATTAAAGACAATCATGTGGATTATGCGGGTGGCATTGCAAATGCCATTACCAATGCCAAACAATATTTAGCCGATACAAACAAAAAACTACAAATTGAGATTGAAGTAAGGAACCTGGAAGAGGTGGAAGAAGTGCTACAAGCAGGCGGGGTTGACCGTATTTTGCTGGACAATTTTAAATTTGATGTGTTGAAACAAGCCGTTGCCATGATTGAGGGCCGGTATATTACCGAGGCATCGGGCGGTATAACGGTTGATAATGTGTTGGATTACGCCTTGTGCGGTGTAGACTATGTATCGATGGGGGCATTAACCCATTCGGTTAAAAGCCTGGACATGAGTTTAAAGGCGGTTAAACAATAAATAATATGGGTATTGATCTATCATTTTAGTATAATTGTGGTGAGATGATAACTATCTACTCAATTTCATCCCTGATATTGGCTTACCTGTTAGGTTCCATTCCAACTGCTGTTTGGATAGGTCAGTTTTTTTATAAAATTGACGTGCGGGAATATGGCAGTGGTAATGCCGGCGCTACCAACACTTTCCGTGTTTTAGGTAAAAAAGCGGGCATCCCGGTAATGCTTATCGATATTTTAAAGGGCTTTACAGCCACTAACTTGGCCTACCTGAGTATTTTGGGCATGCCATCGGCTGTTAACTCCCATTCGGTTGTCTTTACCAATTACGAGCTGGCCCTGGGCATTACTGCCGTAATGGGGCACCTGTTCCCGGTTTTTGCGGGGTTTAGAGGGGGAAAGGGCGTAGCCACCTTATTTGGAATGGTTTTGGCGGTGCATTTGCAGGCCGCTTTGCTTTGCGTTATTGTGTTCATTATTATACTGCTCATCACGGGGTATGTGTCGCTTAGTTCAATAGTGGCCAGCTTTACTTATTTAATAGGGGTTACGTTTGTTTACCCGGTATCGGTACGGTCGGTTGTGATATATGGTATGTGTATTTGTGTGCTGATTTTGGTGACCCACCAAAAAAATATCGAACGCTTGCTGCACGGACGGGAATCGAAAGTGAACCTGTTCAAGAAAAAAACCGCGGCGGTATGAAACGCTCCAGGTTAATTGCAAACTGAAATATTTTTTGGGCAATTAGCAAATACTTATTTATGGCAAAGCAGGAGTTTTTAAGGGCCAAATGGACAAACCTGCTTATGCTTAATTATGAGGTTGATCCGGCGATACTGAAGCCACATTTACCACCCGGCACTATATTGGATACCTGGCAAGGCAAAACGCTGATGAGCATGGTAGGCTTCCTGTTTCAGGATACGCGTATGCTGGGTGTTAAATGGCCTTTCCACATCAACTTCGAGGAGATTAACCTGCGCTTTTACGTGCGCTATTTTGATGGTAGCGAATGGAAGCGCGGCGCGGTTTTTATAAGCGAGATTGTTCCTAAGTACATGATTGCCCTGATTGCTAATTCGCTTTATAACGAACATTATATGGCCATGCCAACACGCCATGCCATTACTAAGGTTGATGCTGAACATACCCGTTTTGATTACGAATGGAAGTACAAAGGCCAGTGGAGTAAGTTAGGCGCAACAGTAAACAATACCCGCAAACCCATTGAAGCTGGCAGCCCCGAGGAGTTTATATTTGACCATTATTGGGGCTACAATAAACTTAACGAAACCCGCACGATAGAATACCAGGTAGAACATATTACCTGGCAAATTGGCGAGGTAACAGACTATATATTTGATGCCCCCATTGCCCGCTTATACGGCCCCGAATTTGAACCATGGCTAAAGCAGCAGCCGGTATCGGCCTTTTTTGCTGATGGATCGGATGTGGTGGTAAGGGCGGGGAGTAAGTTTAGTGTGTAATCTTATGGAATCTCTTAGCCAAAGCCGAGAGACGCCATTTTTATTCAATTCCTAACACCTCAAACATGGCCGATGCCTTTACCAAACACTCTTCATATTCCTTTTCAGGGTCGGCATCGTAGGTAATGGCACTGCCAACATGCAGTGATAAATATTTATTTTTGGCATTGTACAATAAAGAACGAATTATTACGTTGAAATCAAAATCATTATCCGGACTAAAGTATCCAATAGCCCCGGAATATACCCCGCGTTTACTGCGCTCGTACTGCTCCATCAACTGCATGCTGCTAATTTTGGGCGCCCCCGTCATGCTGCCCATAGGGAAAGTATTTTTGATAATCTGCACGTCGGTTATACTATCTTGGCATTCGCAGGTTACTGTAGATATCATTTGATGTACCTGGTTAAAGCTGTAAATGCCAAAAAGTTCTTCGGTTTTTACCGTTCCGGGCTTGGCAGAGTGGGTAAGATCATTACGTACCAGGTCAACTATCATTACGTTTTCCTGGCGTTCCTTTTGGTTGGTTTGCAGTTCGTGTTTAATTAATTCGTCCTGCGCGGCATCGGCATCACGTTTGGCGGTGCCTTTTATAGGTTGCGATATCAGTTTATTCGCCCGGTTAGCCAAAAAGCGTTCGGGCGATGCGCACATGATATACTGCCCGTAATGCTTAAAAAAGCAAGAAAATGGATTGGGCGACAGTTGATTAAGCTGGTTGAAAACATCCAGTGGGTTAATGCTTGCATCATCAGCAAAAAACTCCTGGCAAAAATTGCTCACATAAATATCACCACGCACGATATGCTCCTGTATTCGGGTAACGGTATCTACGTAATCAGCCCTGGAGAACCGCGATTGCAACGTAACTGATGGCTTGGTTACCGGTGGGTAAATGATTTGCCGATCAATTTCATCAAAAATATTTTCCGGATGATAAGATGCTACAGTAACCTGGCTCCCTTTCACTAAAATCAAATGCTTGGGGACAAAAAAGTAAAGATCTGGAAATTGCAGATGGTCGGGATTTGAAGAGGAAAGCTGCTCTAGCTCGTTCTTTAAATCGTAGGTAAAAAAACCGGTCATCCAGCTGGGGTGTTGTTGGCGGAAATGATCTAATTCGGCGAAAGCCGTACCTACATTAGCTTTTAACTCGTGCCTTACGCCGGCGGCTATCAACAGGTCAAAATTAGAGTAAGGATCGCTGAAATTATTGGAATCCAAATAACACAACACATCAAACCCGTTGGCCCATTGTAAGGCTTTTATTTTAAAACTGGCTATATCGGTTATGGCGAAATTCACAGGGTGTAAAGATATTAAACAAAAATGCCCGCAGTATAATTGCAGGCATCTTAAATATGATTTATACAGGGCTTTTAAACTGGTAATACCAGTGTCTGCACCCTATCCGGCCCAACCGAAAGGTATTTTACCGGAACGCCTAATTGCTCCTTTAAAAATTCCATATAACGGCTCAACGTTGCCGGGATCTGGTCAAGCTCGGTAATGCCGGTAATATCCTCGTTCCAGCCCTCAATTTCCTGCAAAACAGGTATAGGCGCGATGGTGCAAATATCGTATGGCATATAGTCAATCACCTCGCCATTGTAGTTATAATGGGTGCAGGCATATATCTTTTCAAATCCGCTTAAAACGTCGGCCTTGGTCATTACCAGTTGGGTAACGCCATTCAGCATAATAGCATATTTCAAAGCAGGCAGATCGATCCAGCCGGTACGGCGCGGGCGGCCTGTAGTAGCGCCAAACTCGTGCCCTAGTTGGCGTAGTTCTTCACCCATTTCGTTATCCAGCTCGGTAGGGAAGGGGCCGCCGCCTACGCGGGTGCAATAGGCTTTAAATATGCCTATCACTTCGCCAATTTGGCTTGGGGCAATGCCTAAACCTGTACAGGCACCGGCTGATGTTGTGTTTGATGAAGTAACAAATGGGTACGATCCAAAATCAATATCCAGCATAGCGCCTTGTGCACCTTCGGCTAATACCTTTTTGCCTTTACGGATATAATCGTTCACAAAATGCTCCGAATCTACCAGCGGGAATTGCTTAATCACATCCAATGCCTCAAAAAACGCGGCTTCGCGCTCGCTGAAATCAACTACTTCGCCGTATAAGGCTTGCAGCATAGAGGTATGTTTGTTTACCAGCTTTTGGTAACGCTCCTTGAAATCGGGCAGGGTAATATCGCCAATGCGCAAACCGTTACGACCGGTTTTATCCATATAAGTTGGGCCAATACCTTTCAGGGTCGATCCAATCTTGCCATCGCCCATTTTCTTTTCAGACGCTGCATCCAGCAATTGGTGGGTAGGTAATATCAGGTGGGCCTTTTTGGCTATCACCAGGTTTTTTTTAGCCAGCAGGTCGTGCCCGGCGGCTTTTAGTTTATCCAGTTCCTTTTTAAGTGTAATGGGGTCAATTACTACGCCATTACCTATCAGGTTTAGTGTGTTATCAAAAAATATACCCGATGGAATGGTGTTCAGTACAAACTTTTGCCCGTCAAATTCCAGCGTATGCCCGGCATTAGGGCCGCCCTGGAAACGCGCGATCAGATCGTAATCGGCACTTAGTACATCAACAATTTTTCCTTTACCTTCGTCGCCCCATTGCAGGCCTAATAAAACGTCAACAGCCATTTATTTTTTATTGATTGAATTGAAAGGGGGCAAAGTTATGCTTTTCTGTCACAATAACCTGCTTTTAGTTTAGTGCAGTTACCATAAAGATTAAGGGAGTGGTGCCTGATCTCGAATTTCAGCAGGTCGCCCATCATACTTTGGATCTGCTGGATACGCGGATCGCAAAACTCAACTACCTTACCGCAATCGATACAGATAATATGATCGTGCTGCTTATAGCCGTACGATTTTTCGAACTGTGCCATGTTTTTGCCAAACTGGTGTTTAGTCACCAGATCGCACGATACCAACAATTCCAGCGTATTATATACCGTGGCGCGGCTTACCCGGTATTTTTTATTTTTCATGTGGATATATAACGATTCCACATCAAAGTGATCGTTACGCGAGTAAATCTCTTCCAAAATGGCAAAGCGTTCAGGGGTTTTCCTGAGACTTTTGTTTTCGAGGTAGGCCTCGAAAATCTTTTTAACCATACCTATGGTTTCCGGTTGCGACATGTTTCTTTATTAAAAAATCAAAGTTATTAATTAATGATAACAATTAGTGCGGCTTCTTAAATAACACATCCAAGTTTAAGTCTAATGTAGCCAGTTTATACAATGTTTCAGCATCTTTACCATTAACTATCCTTTGATTGCCATCATCGGATGCTTGCGTTTTATTAATAAATATATGACTGTATTTTTTTACAGCCTCTTCAGTTGGTTGCCGCGGGTTAATTGTACATCCACAAATTGCTCTTTGACACCCCGCATTAAATAAAATTTCAAGTAACCTTGAAATACTATATTCATTATCGGTCTTTTCATAATCTCCCATCGATACAATCCCAATTTTTACACCGTCTTTCTCAACGACATCAATGAAATCTTTTAGATCTTTATTTAAAACTTCAAAATGGCCAGGAACTTGCTTATATCCAAACAGTAAGATGTATTGATATACAATATTTATAGTTTCAGATTTACCTTGATTAGGCGCACCTCTTAATGCTATTACTTCCATGAAAACAGTTGAATTTAGATTTTAAATTGGGTTACGACGCTTTCTCTATGGCCGGTGCCGAATCAAAGCGGGTAACGGCGGTAATGCCCCGTATTTCTTTTAAACGCTTAATCAGGTTATCCAAATGTTCGGTATCGTTTACATATACCATTATCGATCCTTCAAAAATGCCGTTATCGCTATCAACGGTAATGGAGCGGATATTTACCTTAAAATCGGTAGAGATAACCGTGGTTAGTTTATTGATCAGGCCAACATCATCAATACCAGTTATCCTTAATCCGGTTAAAAACGCCAGTTCCTGTTGGTTAGTCCAACGGGCTTTTACAACCCGGTAGCCATAATTCGACATCAGTTTGGTGGCATTAGGGCAATTGGTACGATGGATCTTGATACCTTCGCTTACCGTAATAAAGCCAAAAACATCATCGCCGGGGATAGGGTTGCAGCAGTTGGCCAGTTTATAGTCAATCTTCTGCATATCTTCGCCAATCAGCAGCATATCGCTGTCCTTGGTTTTGATGCTTTTCAGCAGGCTTTGTACCTGGTCGTTATCTATCTTATCCTGTGGCTTGTTTTCAATGCTTTTTTCTGATACCTGGTATTCTTTCAGATCTTTCAGATCGATAATGCCTTTGGCTACATTGTAAAAAAGATCCTGGGTTGATTGCAGTTTAAAGTAGTAGCTCAGTTTATGGAGATTGTCCGAATTGTAAGTGATCTTCAGCGATTTCATCTTACGTTCCAAAATTTCCTTACCATCTTCGGCAATTTTACGCTTCTCTTCCTTCAGGGCCGATTTAATTTTGGCTTTGGCCTTAGCCGTAACCACAATGTTCAGCCAATCTTCCTTAGGCGTTTGCTTGCCCGATGTAATGATCTCTACCTGGTCGCCGTTTTGCAGCTTGTAGCTGAGCGGAACCAGTTTATGGTTCACCTTGGCGCCAATACAACTGGCACCCACATCGGTATGGATCTCGAAGGCAAAATCTAAAGCGGTAGCGCTCGATGGTAACTGGATCAGCGCGCCTTTAGGTGTAAAAATGAAGATCTCATCACTGAAAAGGTTCATTTTAAAATCATCCAAAAAGTCAAGTGCGTTACTATCCGGGTTTTTTAACATATCGCGCACCTTTTGTACCCATAGGTCCAGCCCGCTATCGGTTGATGCTTCCTTGTATTTCCAATGCGCCGCGAAACCTTTTTCGGCAATCTCGTTCATGCGTTTGGTACGGATCTGTACCTCTACCCATTGCCCGCGCGGGCCCATTACAGTGGTATGCAACGATTCGTAACCGTTTGCCTTGGGCGATGAGATCCAATCGCGCAGGCGGTCGGGGTTGGGCCGGTACAGGTCGGTTACAATAGAATAAGCTTTCCAGCAGTCTGATTTTTCATTCTCAGGGGTGCTATCCAATATAATCCGTATGGCAAAAAGGTCATACACCTCCTCAAAAGGGATGGCCTTTTTCTTCATCTTATTCCAAATGGAGTGGATGGATTTCGGGCGGCCAAACATATCGGCATTTAAGCCTTGCCCTTCCAATACTTTCTTTATCGGGTCGATAAAATCGCGGATAAATTTCTCGCGTTCGGCCTTTTTCTCGTTCAGTTTATTTTTAATAAACTGGTAGGTTTCGCTCTCCATGTATTTCATAGAAAGATCCTCCAGTTCTGACTTTATGGCATACAAACCCAGCCGGTGTGCCAGTGGGGCATAAAGGTATACCGTTTCCGATGATAGTTTTAGCTGCTTATCGCGCGGCATAAACTCCATGGTGCGCATGTTGTGCAGGCGGTCGGCCAGTTTAATCAGGATCACCCGCACATCATCAGCCAGGGTAAGCAGCATTTTACGGAAGTTTTCGGCCTGCAGCGAGCTGTTGGTATCAAAAACGCCCGAAATTTTGGTTAACCCATCAATAATCTTGGCAACTTTTTTACCAAATTCGCGCTCAATATCATCTAAACTAACATCGGTGTCCTCCACCACATCGTGCAAAAGGGCGCATACAATGGATGTGGTGCCTAAGCCAATTTCTTCGGCAGCTATCTGGGCAACGGCAATAGGATGGTATATATAAGGCTCGCCCGATTTGCGGCGCATATCCTTATGGCTCTCCAGCGCCATATCAAAAGCCTTGCGTATCATGCGTTTATCGCCCTTTTGCAGGGTAGATTTTGACGCGCGCAGCAAAGCCCTGTACCTTTTAAGTATCTCGTTCTTTTCGGCTTCTATATCTATTACTATATCCTTCATTTATAAACCCTAATATATGGCCTAACGCTGTGTAAAAAATTTAATTACAAGTAATTTACGTAATACAACAAAAAATAGCATTATTTTTGTATTACGTAAAATTATGAAATTAATTGGCTTTGTATTGCTGTTTTGTTGCCTAACAACCGTAGCGTTGTCGCAAAGCTCATTGCCACGCCCTAAAATGGGCAAAAATGATACCATTAAAACTTACCTGACAGAATATCAAGGCGAGTTGATCCCATGGACAGTTACCCCCGAAGTTAAGATAGTTGATTCGCGCATTTTTAAAAGCGAGAAGGACAGGCAGGATTATTTTCGCCTGCGTTATAACGTATATAAGGTATTGCCCTATATGCGCTTTGCCAGTGCCAAATACCAGCAATTACAGCGCGATTTGGCTACCACCGGCGATAAAGGCAAGCAAAAGGAAATGGTGAAGGCCTGCGAAACCCAGGTAAAAGATTTGTTTAATAAGGAAATAAAAAACCTCACCATTACTCAGGGTGAGATATTGATTAAATTAGTTAACCGCGAAACAGGGAATACAAGTTATGATATGCTGAAAGAGTTAAAGGGCGGGCTGAACGCGTTTATGTTTCAGTCTATTGCCCGGATATTTGGCCATAACTTGAAAGAGACTTATGATCCCGAACAGGAAAGGGATATCGAATCTATTCTGCAATCAGCAGGGTATATTTCCTACAATAATTAGATAATGGACGATAAGAGCATTTACCAGTTTAACGTTAATAGGTTAAACGGTGAAGAAGTTAACCTTGGCGAATATAAAAACAAGGTGTTGTTGATAGTAAATACCGCATCGCAATGTGGTTTTACCCCCCAGCTGAAAGAGCTTGAAGAGTTGAGAAAGGCATACAAAGACCAGGATTTTGAGATACTGGCCTTCCCATCCAACGATTTTGGTGGCCAGGAACCCTTAGAAGGCAGCGCGATAGGTACTTTTTGTGCCATTAACTTTGGTACGCACTTCCCACTTTTTCAAAAGTTGAGGGTAAGGGGCCAGTACAGCCACCCATTATACAAATTTTTAGCTGATAAGAAACTGAATGGCGCGGTAAATACCGCCCCGCGATGGAACTTTCATAAATACCTGGTAGATGCCCACGGTTTGGTGACCGACTTTTTTTACCCGTTCACTAAGCCTACCTCATCAAAGATCAGGAAAAAGATAGATCGCCTGCTGGCAGCGGGGCATTAATAACATTCATACTATACAGCTTGTCATTTCGATAGAGCAAGAGTTGGATTTGTGTGAGGGGGCGTGAGGAGAAATCTTATACATTTTAAAGTTGTAGTGTATAAGATTTCTCCTCACGCTATACACAGCCCACCCCGTTCGTTCGAAATGACATGGTGTTTAATCATGTCAAAAAGACTAACAAAACGATATGCTTAAATTAGATATTTTGGTATTGGCTGTCCACCCGGACGATGCCGAATTGGGTTGTGGCGGTACAATTGCCAAACACGTAGCTATGGGCCACAAGGTAGGTATAGTTGACCTTACCCGGGGCGAATTAGGTACCCGTGGTTCGGCCGAGATCCGCGACCAGGAAGCCGCGGCAGCCGGGAAGATATTGGGTTTATCAGTACGCGAAAACCTAAGCATCCCAGATGGTTTTTTTGAAAACACCCGCCAGTACCAGTTAAAGGTAATTACGGCTATACGTAAATTCCGCCCCGAGATAATCATTACCAATGCTTATCACGACCGCCACCCCGACCATGGCCGGGCTAACCAGCTGGTTGAAGCAGCCGCGTTTTTATCGGGATTAAGAAAAATTGAAACCTTTGCCAATGCCAGCGACGAACCGCAGGAAGCCTGGCGGCCAAAGCAGGTGCTGCACTTTATACAGGATAACTATATCCACCCCGATATTGTGGTGGATGTAACCGACTATTGGGATAAAAAAATGGCCAGCGTATTTGCTTATGGCTCGCAATTTCATAACCCCGAGTGGAACGGGGACGAACCCCAAACCTATATCTCATCGCCCCAGTTTACCGCCGTTGTAGAGGGCCGTGGCCGCGAGTTTGGCAAAGCCATAGGCGTTAAATTTGCCGAAGGGTTTACCAGTAAAAAGATATTGGGGGTGGATAGTTTGATGGATTTGCGGTAGGGTTGCGTTTGTGGTGATTTAACCACGGAGAGAGAAGCACAAAGGGTACCGAGATACACTATTTTCTATTTTTTTATTTCTATGACCCGTAGGGTAATATATTATCCTTAAATCCAATCTATTACTTCACCCCAATTAACGCTCTAACTTTTAAAAGCAACGGATCAATCCCACGTGCTTCCAAATCAAGTATTTGTTGGGCGTTTGGTATTAATTCTATATCGGGCATTAGCCCATGCCCCTCGTTTTTTTCCTTATACATGGAGTAGCCCCACAGTAGGGGCAGCGATAGGCGTAAACGCGTTTCGGGCAGTTCTACAATGGGTATGCGCATGCCATCTGTCCCAGCCAATCCGCCGCCTGTTTCCTGGCCAATAACAGTGCAATCAACCTGGTTTTTAATAGCTACGGCTAACAGTGCCGCTGCAGAATAAGT
This sequence comes from Bacteroidota bacterium, assembly GCA_040389105.1. Classification (GTDB taxonomy): domain Bacteria; phylum Bacteroidota; class Bacteroidia; order Sphingobacteriales; family Sphingobacteriaceae; genus Mucilaginibacter. Next base: position 904,278 of record JAZKAO010000010.1, on the reverse strand, counting down.
TCCACCGTTGGTCAATATAAATAGCTTCCCTTTAAAGTGGTTAGCATCGGGGCTTTGCATGGCGCTGACCGAGGTTTTTATTTGATAAAAGCTATGTTCTATCTCTGATAAATTGATGGGGGAATATTGGCTTACCAAGGATACAAACCTATCGAAGTTGACAAACCCCTCGCAAAAGGATACCAATTGCGTTTTATTGCCGGATAAATAACTGAGCAGATCCCTGCAAATTTCATCGGTACCTCCGTTATTGTCCCGCAGGTCAATCACCAGGTTTTGTGTTTGGTTTTTCTTTAACTGCTTAAATACTTTCCGGTGGAATGATTCGTAATCCTGGTATTTAAAACCAATAATTTTCAATACTGCGGTTGATGGCAGATTGACCGGAAATGTTAATTTATGATAAAAAGAATCGGGTTTAACCGGGCCGGTATTTGTAAACGCATTAAATCCATTGCTTACCGAAAATCCTCTTTCAGCTGTTTTGGGTGCTGCCCAATACCTTACAGAAGCACTATTAAGCGTTTTATCTTTAATAACGCCTGCCGCGTTAAATGTGATGGTATATTGTTGCTGCTCGCCATAAACAAGGCTAAAGATGCGGGTAAAATATTCGCCCTCCAATTGGCTGTCTTTAAAACAATTAGTATACCCATCACCCGCTATCAGGCTCCTTAATTTTTGAAGTATCTGTGCGCTGCTTTTGTTGTCGATAGCTAAAACCTCGTCGCCAATATCAAATGATACATTGCTAAGTGTGGTATAAGTTCGTATAAAAATACGGTTGTTACGTATAAAAATATAAAATGGTAAATAATGGTGGGCATAGCTGTTATGATAATTGAAGGCAGCTGTGCTTAATGAAAGTGAGGTATGGCCCGAGCCTAACCGGGAAAGCGTTGGCTGTAATAATTCCCAAAATGCCAGTTCGGTCATTGGTTGGGTTATTTGTGCTAACACCTTGTTGAAGTATACATCTGCAGAATCTTTTGGCAGGTAGCGATATAAGCTTGGATGCGCTTTTTCTAACACAGCCCTGAAATAAGTAAAATCAGTTTTTAATTGCTCAACCGTGTATTTATCATCGGGATTATAGGCGTTACCTTGCGCCTTGCAAAAGGTAAAAGAGGTGAAAAATGCAAAAACAGCGTACACCAATAATATCCTGAATTGATATAGCCGGGCAGGTTTCATAGTGAGGTATATTTTTATTGAAAATAGTAAATAATAATTAATGCAAAAAGCCCCCCGGTAAAATACGGGAGGCTTTCATCATTTTCTTTACCCTATCAAAATTACGCCTTAACGTATTCAAAGCGGTTGTTGGCATTGCTGCGTTCGCGCCTTAGCTTATGCTCGTTAGCTAATTTTAAAAGGATGCCGGATAATTCGGACGTTTTAAAATCAGAGTCGTAATTGTTTTTGCAGTAATCGGCAATGGATGATATAGAACGGTGTGTGTCAAAAAAATCGGTACCGGTTAATAACTGGTTCAGCACTTTGGTTGCTCCCGGTTTTTTGCGCGCCAACGAATGTTCGTAGCTGGAGCCGTTAATTCGTTGTTTTGGGCCTCTTTTGTTGAGTGTTTCGGTGGTATCGGCATCAAATCTTTCCGCATCAATCATCACATCAAATAACCTGTCAATCACTTTAACCTGTACAGCTTCAGATTTAAACAGGTTAACCACTTCGGAAATTTCAATTAATTGTTTCTTTAATTTTTCAGTTTGTTTACTCATAATAACGTGTAGTGTAGTAGCTCCCTAATTATGTAAGAATAGTGTAGCACATCAATAGTACAATATATTAGGATATTGTATCAAATATTATCAATATAGTTTAGCGCGCGTTCATTGGAAAAACGCTTATGGGGGCAATTATAGTATCTTCTATTCAAAAAAAGTATTATTCAGGTTAAAATACCTTGCTTGTAGCGATATTATTACACTGCATTAACACTATAGCACACTTATTATTTTTTCAATAACATGCAACCCTTCATCTATGTGTTGTTGCTCCATAACCAGGGCCGGCCTAAAGCGTATGGTTTTATCGGCACAACCTAAAAACATAACATTGTGTTCCAGTCCTTTTTCAATAAACAAGTCGCGTTCGGCTTTGCCCGGGAAATCAAAAGCGGTAAGTAAACCCCGCCCGCGTACGTTACCAATGATATTATATTTTTGCGAAAGTTTAAGTAATTGTTGCTGCAAATAAGCACCCATTTGCGTGGCATTATGGCATAGGTTATCCTCTTCCATAATCTCCATAATTTTAGATGAGCGCACCATATCAACCAAATTACCGCCCCAGGTTGAGTTAATGCGCGACGATACTCTGAATACATTTCCTTCTACCTCATCTATCCGTTTACCGGCCAGTATACCGCATACCTGCATCTTTTTACCAAAGGCAATAATATCCGGCTGCGCATTTACACCGAAGTGCTGGTGGCACCAAAATTTGCCTGTAAGGCCAACGCCTGTTTGTATCTCGTCGTATATCAGCAGGGCATCATTCTCGTTGGCCAGTTGGCGCAGGCTTTCCATAAAACGCTGACTGATATGGTTATCTCCCCCTTCCGATTGTATGGGTTCGATAATTATCGAGCAAATATCATCCGGGTTATCGGCGAAAGCCTTTTTTATTTGTGCTATGGATACAGCCTCAAGGTTTAACAGTTCCTGCTGGTTTTGTTCCGTCGCCGCGAACTGCATGATAGGGGTACTCACCCGCGGCCAATCAAATTTGGCAAACCATTTTGTTTTGGCAGGGACAGTGTTAGTTAAACTCAATGTATACCCCGTACGGCCGTGAAAAGCATGCTCAAAATGCAGTACTTTAAACCCCTTTTCGGTGGTATAACCCTTGGCAAAGTTCTTTTGTACTTTCCAGTCCATGGCAGCTTTCAGGGCGTTCTCAATTGCCAGGCCGCCGCCGGCTACAAAAAAGGCGTGTGGCAGATAATCGGGGATACCAACCCGGGCAAAAGTATCCAGGAACTGAGCGTATTGCTCGGTATAAATATCCGAGTTGGATGGATTGGTTAACGCGGCCAGCATCAGGCTTTTGGTAAAGGCAGCATCGCCCAGCATTTTGGGGTGGTTATAACCTAAAGGCACGGAGGCAAAGCAGGTAAAAAAATCGAGCAGGCGGCGCTTATTTTTCGAATCGTAAATATATACGCCCTCGCTTTTTTCCATATCAAAAGTAAGGTCGAAGCCATCGGCTAAAATGTGCTTGCTCAGGCTTTCCTTAACGTCCGCCGGACTAATATTCAGGTTATACATAGGCTAATTGGTTTATGCAAATTTACCTAAAAACCCTTAAATAAGCTAATTTAGGCGGTTTTTGAACCAGGTGTGTAAAATATAGGTTTAAACAATTTAAAGTTGGTTTTTGTACTGATAATGAATTTAGTATATACAGTATTCACTGATTTTTATTAAAAATAACTAACAAGAAACATCGTTATTGGGCATAATAAATAAAAATTTATAAGTATAATTTAAGGCCATGGGTGCCATGATTTACTGGATGTTTTAAAGTACAGCCCAACAGCGCGCAACCATACGATTTTGATGCATTGGACTTAAATTCCAAATTAGTTTTTGCATATAACAATTTGTTAATGGCAATATTTGCGTAATTGTTTTTTTCATCATTACAAAAACGGGCCCTGTTGTAATCACCACGAAAATATAGGCGATGATCTTTATTTAACAGAACGACCTGCGGGATGGAGTATACACCACAAACCTTTGCAATTGATTGATCGGCGATAATTGAAACACCGGTACCAAATTCGTGCTGTATTGCTTTGATACTATAATTATCCTGCGATACTACAATAACTACAAAATCAATTTTAGTACCATAACGCTTTGCCAGGTTTTTAAATGTTGATGTGTAAAAGCGTGAACAGGGGCACGCTGGGTTGTAAAAATGCAGATATAGCGGTTTGCCGGTGATTTTATTAAGTGTTGAAGTGAAGTTGATCAATTGTCCGGCGGGGATATTTTTATAATTAACAGGCATAAGTGTTGGTTGCCTATATAAATTTTCGTTGTGATCTATTAAAACACCAGTTACTAAAAAAAGAAAAGATAGCCAAGCTGCGGTTAATATTTTTGTGAGTATCATGTAATTAATTTATGTAATCCATTTACTAAAATACGGCCATCTTGTTAATTTATTGATTTACAGAGTTTTGTAAATTGATGTGTTTCTGGATTCTCCAATTAATGGAGATTGAGTCTAAAATGTGGGAATATCAACATCTTGTTTATCAACATCAAAGAAACATGACTTAGCATGGCAAGTAAATTCCATTATTTAGAAACAGGCTCTATATAATAGAATAATGTAAAATTGATTTAATTTAATATCTTGATTTTTAGATACTTAATTACGTGGCATTATAAATGATTAGATAATGGAAACATTAAAAGATGAACACATTGAACACGCTATTGATTACCAACGATAAAGAGAATCTGCAACCGTATCAGCAATTACTTGAAAATCAAAAATTCCAGGATATTGAAATATTGGATATTAATGAATTATTAAGGGTTTATAGAAAGCTACGTCCTGATGTGGTTTTTTTAAGTTACGAATTAGGCTATATGGCCAGTATACAAATGCTGCAAATATTAAGAACATTTGATCCCGGGATCCAAGTAATTCTTATACCTGGCCCCGAACACGCCAAGCATGTTTCACGGAACGAAAATACGGCTTCTGTTAGGCGTATTATTGGAGATTATTACGTGTTGGACTATATGATAAGCGTACTGGATAATTTGCTATTGCAGGTGGCCTGTTAAATTGCAGGGCTTTTAAATTTATCCTTCATCCCCAGTAAACCCCAAATACCGCCGCTATGGATGGCCAGTATTTGGCTACCCGGGGCAAAGTAATTTTTACGCGCCAGGTCAAATATGGCGTAAAGCATTTTACCAGTGTAAACAGGTTCTATTAATATCCCGGTTGTAGCTACAAATTCCTTTACAAAATCAATTAATTGGGCTGTGGTTTTGCCATAACCGCCAAAGTGATAAGCGGTATGGATTTGGTAGGAATCCACTACTTCGGAGAGGGCAGAATGAGGTGTCAAGTACTTGCTGATCTCATCCCGCATAAAATCTCCATTCTTAAAAACCGGAACGGCATGAAATTGGGTGGGTAATTGATGCTGATGCAGCCCATTAATAATGCCGGCTGCTGTAGTCCCAGTCCCGCAGGCGCAAAATAGGTGATCGTAAGTTTGAGGCAGTTCCCCAATTAGCTCACTGCAGCCTTTGGCTGCTTCAAGCGATGCGCCACCTTCATCAATAAAAAAGGCATCACTATCATCCCCGAAATTTTTTTGGAAGAGGGCGGCTTTATGCCGATAGCTTTCCCTATCTACAAAAATCAATTTCATACCATGCAGGCGGCACATAAAAAGTGTATCGTTGTCAACTTCTTCGCCGCGCACAATTCCTGTAGTCTTAAACCCAAACCTGGCCGATGCGGCCGCCGTAGCTAACAAGTGGTTGGAGTAAGCGCCGCCAAAAGTTATAAGGTGATTTTTGCCTTCGGCCTGCGCCTTTATTAGCAGGTATTTAAGCTTTCGCCATTTATTGCCCGATATTACGGGATGTATCAGGTCATCGCGCTTTATAAAAACTTTCAGCCCCTTTTCATCAAACAGTTGATGCTGTAGCTGATGAACGGGGCTGAAAATTTCGAGATCTATTTTATGCATTCAAATTTAAAAGCCAAGGCCTATACCGGCATTACCCGATACATACTGGCCTGTACTTACCGATGCATAGATACGCAAAATTGCTAAGTTTAGCTGAAAGCCAACATCGGCACGCATGCCACTAATGCTGGTTTCGTTAATACTTACAGGATTGCTTATTGTTGTGTAAGTTGTAGGTGTTGCTGTAAGCGGGTAGTTACCCAAAACGCCAAAATCTGTGCTTGCAGTTTGATATCCTACAGATAAAAATGGAGTAAAAAAGAGCAATTTTTTCGAAATAATGGCCTGGATGTTTGTGCCGCTAAATTTAGCATCAATATGCTGATCACTGAAATTTGGTGTGCCACCGCCACCTGCATTTGTTGTACCTGCATCTGGCTGTACACTTAATGTTTTGCTATAGCTAATGCGGTTGTAATTTACAGCAATAGCCAAATCAAATGGTTTTGGGATGCCTTTTTTAGCAAAATCCTGGATAATATTATGTTTAAAGCCAAATCCAAACAAGCTTACAGAACCACCGTCGTCGCCAAGTTTTATGGTGGGGGTAATGCGGAGGGTAACATCAGTATTATGTACTAACCCCACAGTTAACTGTATATTTGGTGCCGGAATGTAATTGAAAACCCCTTTTGGCATTGTAAATGTTTTAGTGGTAGGAGTGCCGTTTACATCATTTATGCTCATTATGGGCGTGGCTGCATCGCTGTTATTACCAAACGTAGGGGCAATTTTTGTTGGCGAAGTAGCAGCTACCGAAACTTGTTTCGACAATCCAATTTGGGTAACATCAAAGCTTTGGTCTTTATCGGGGACTTTAGCAACATTAGCTGTTATGCGCAAATCAAAATGCAAAAGTTTTTTGGTTTTGGCAGTATTGTTCCAGCCGCTATTAAGGCCAATGCCAAATCCTTTAAACATTGGCGATGCATAAGCCTGCATTAGTTTGGTCGCGTCGGCAGCGTTTGATTTAATCAAATCGCTAAAGTCACCATCATTTGATGAACTGCTTTGCGCAAAGGTTTTCAGTGCCGGTATTATCAATAATACGGCCATAATTAGGGAGTAAAGTTTTTTCATAATTACGATTGAGGTTTATAATTGAGGTTATAATTAAACAATATCAGGTATTTAATATTAAAAAACAAGTATTTTTGCAATCCATGATAAATAATACTGACCTGCAAGATATTGAGGAACAGGACTTTTACGAGCATTTAAGGGTAATTGTAGATAAAGGCCAGTCGTTGTTGCGGATTGATAAATTTTTAATGCACCGCATTGAAAATGCGTCGCGCAACCGTATCCAAAACGCTATTGATGCCGGTAATGTGCTGGTGAACGATAAAACCATTAAGGCCAGCTATAAGGTTAAGCCGCTGGATGTGATATCGGTAGTGTTGCCGCACCCGCCCCGCGATACCGAGGTTTACCCCGAAAATATCCCCATTAACATTATTTACGAGGATGATGATGTCCTCATCGTTAATAAAAACCCAGGTATGGTGGTGCATCCCGGCTATAATAACTATACAGGTACGTTGGTAAACGCGCTGGTATACCACTTTCAGCAATTGCCCACGCTACCCGGTAACGATGGCCGCCCGGGGCTGGTGCATCGTATAGATAAGGATACATCGGGATTGTTGCTGATCAGTAAAAACGAGCGCTCCATGACCTATCTGGCCCGCCAGTTTTACGAGCATACCATTAACCGCAAATACATAGCCCTGGTTTGGGGCGATTTACCCGAAGATGGCACCGTTACCGGTTATATAGGCCGCAGCATTGGCGACAGGCGCGTAATGGCTATTTACGATGACGAAGAGAAAGGCAAATGGTCGGTAACGCATTATAAGGTGCTGGAGCGGATGGGCTATGTAACCCTGATTGAGTGTAAGCTGGAAACCGGCCGTACCCACCAAATCCGCGCGCACATGAAACATATTGGCCATCCCTTGTTTAGCGATGCCATGTATGGTGGCGATAAGATTTTAAAGGGTACGGTATTTACCAAATACAAACAATTTGTTGAGAACTGCTTTGAGCTGATGCCACGCCAGGCCCTGCACGCGCAAAGTTTGGGCTTTAAGCATCCCACAAAAAAAGAAAATATTTATTTTGAAGCCCCTTTGCCACAGGACTTTGAGTCGGTTTTAAAAAAATGGCGTAATTATACTGCAACATCGGCAGAATAAAATGGTTAAATAGGTTTAAAAACAGGTATGCAACCCACATTTATCAATTTTAACGACGAGATTTTACCTGCCGATACCAAGGTAATGAACGTGGCTAACCGTGCCTTTAAATATGGCGATGGCTTGTTTGAGAGCATGCGCCTGATGAAAGGGCAAGTGAAGTTTGCCGATATGCACGCCGACCGCCTGCAACGGGGAATGAAAGCGCTTAAAATTGACGGTTACTCGCAAATGGATACCTGGTTTTTAAAAGACAGGGTAGATACATTAGCATCGCGCAATAAATGCAAGCATGGCCGGGTTAGGCTCACCGTTTACCGGGACGCGGGCGGTTTATATGCGCCCTCGCAAAATAAACATGGCTTTTGTATGGAAGTGCAGCCTATGGATGAGCCGCGTTATTTCCTGAACGAAAAGGGCTTAATTATGGATGTGTTTACCGAGTTAGGCAAGCCGTTGAATTATCTGTCGAATATTAAATCGTGCAACGCGCTTACTTATGTTATGGCTGGGATCTATAAAAATCAGCAAAAGCTGGAGGATGTTTTTATCCTGAACCAAAATAAATTTTTGTGCGAAGCCAGCAGTTCTAACGTATTTGTTTGGTATCAAAACCACCTATACACCCCAGCCCTAAGCGAAGGTTGCGTAGAGGGGGTAATGCGGCAGGTGGTGATTAACCTGGCGCTGAAGAATAAGATCCCCGTTACCGAAGCCCAGATAAGTCCGGAGATTTTATACGAAGCTGACGAGGTGTTTTTAACCAATGCCACCCGCGGTATACAATGGGTAATGGGCTACGGCGTTAAACGCTATTTTAACAAGCTGAGCAAGGGATTGATGGATGAGTTGAATAAGTTGTAATTGTTGTAGCATAAACCACGCAGCCTGCGTAATTAGGATTATGAGAGCATTGATATGCATTTTATTGTTAAGCGTTTTAATAAGTGGCTGTAAAAAGAGTGGCTCAGTCGGCGTAACCACGGGCGGTACTGTAACTGTTATGGGTATTATACAGCCACAAGGGGCAACAACCTATATGTATGGCACCCACACCATCAAAAATATCGACCAATATTTTGCCTTAAGAAGCAGCACTATAACCCTGGACGATTATAAAGGCAAAAGTGTAATACTTACAGGCAATAAAGTAGCCGGTTACCCCGTAGATGGCGGGCCGGACTATTTGGATGTTATGACTATAAAGGTGCAGTAATATTGCTTGCGTTTGCTGTAATAGCATCTAATATGCCATCCCACAAGTTAATGCGGGTTTGCAGCGCTTGTTTAACTGCAAGCGTTGCTTCGGTCCATTTGGTATCATCATTGCCGCAAAGTTCGGCTGTCATTTGGTAGGCCAGTTTAGAGTGATGGTCGCCATCTACCTCAATATGGCGTTCCAGGTAATACAAAAGTAAGTCGACCTTACCCGGGAAGTGATTTGCTATACCCTTTATCATACTGATAAAAATATCAGGGATTAAATCTTCGCGGCCAAAGGTAAATACAGCGGCCTGTACGTGCGGTTTATTATCGGCAATCACATCAAAGGTATGTTGTACAAAATTGCGTACCGATGCAGGTATATCGGCAATTACCAATGCCTCATCAATGGTTTTATTGTCACTTAGTTCGCTGAATAAGCTTTCCATTGCTTCGGTGCTGGTACCGGCTTGTTGCATCGCACGCAGGTATAGTTCAAAATGGCTGGTGCGGTTGCCCTGCTCATCTATATCACTTTCTTCGCCGGTTACAATTTCATTGATCAGGTAACGGGTATTGGCACTACCAACCGGCATCCATGGTGTAGTAGTACAGGTTAGGTTTTGCTGCAGGGTTTTTAAAAGCGACATAAAATCCCAAACGGCAAATACATGCTGCTGCATAAACGCGTGCAAATCATCCAGGGTATTAATGTTTTTATACAAAGCATGCTGAATGAGTTGTTGCCTGATCAGCTCAATTTCGGCCTTTAAAATTGCTATCCTGTTGTTATTTATCGCCATAGGAGGCAAAAGTAACAAGCCATTTAGTTGGGCACGATTTTAAATTGATTTATGGCTTTATATTGACGGGGAACAGATGTGCGGATATGCAAGTGTGCAGATGTGCAAATGATTTAATCATTAATCAGGTTTCTAATCTGCACATTTTTACAAATTCGCTCCGCGTAAAAACTCCTCGATACCCAGGCGCTTTTTGCCTTCTAACTGCAAATCGGTTACGCTAACAAAGCCATCCTGGCAGGCAAATTTAAGGTAGGTTTTGCTGTCGGTTAAAAAGCCGCCGGGTTGTATGCCGGGTTCTTTCACTTCCTTTATCGTCTTATATATTTTCAGCGATTTACCGTTTAGGGTGGTATAGGCTGTAGGTACAGGGCTTAACCCGCGGATCATATTATAAACCTGCTCGACAGGTTGGTTAAAGTTAATGTGGCAATCGTCCTTAAACAGTTTAGGGGCATGCTTAATATCGGCCTCATCAAAACTATCCTGTGGATGTTCATGGTAACGGCCGCTTTCAATAGCTTTAACGGTTTTTACCAACAAGCCAGCGCCCTTGTTCATCAGGCGGTCGTGCAGGTCACCAGCGCTTTCTTCGCCTGTAAGGGTTACCTTTTCGGTGAAGAGTACATTGCCCGTATCAATATCATGCTTCAGCAAAAAGGTAGTTACGCCGCTTTCCTTTTCGCCATTAATAATAGCCCAGTTAATGGGCGCGGCACCACGGTATTGCGGTAATAGCGAAGCGTGCAGGTTAATGGTACCTTTTTCGGGCATATTCCAAACAGCTTCGGGCAACATGCGGAATGCTACTACTACTTGCAGGTCGGCATTCAGCGCTTTTAGCTCCTCTAAAAATTCGGGGCTTTTTAGCTTTTCGGGTTGCAGTAATTTAATACCATGGGTTGCCACGTATTGTTTCACTGCCGATTCACTTAGCTTTTTACCACGGCCGGCCGGTTTATCGGGAGCAGTTACTACACCCACAATATTAGCGCCCGATGCTATTAAGGCTTCCAGTGATGCTACCGCAAATTCGGGCGTACCCATGAATACTATTCTCATATATTGGTAATGCTACGTTTTATGTGTGAATTTTTAATGAACCATGTATTATTTATACAACAAATACTTTTGCCGCATCAATTTGTACTTGCTTAAAGCGGGTTCCCAGCTCAGCCTTATTTCCTCTTCGGTTTTGCCGGCTTCTATCTGCTTGCGCATTTCTTCCGACCCGGTTAGCTTAGTAAAATAGGCTGTAAAAAAGTGCGCCTTGTCAGGAAATACCTTATACAGGTCCATCATCCACGACAGGTTCAATTTACCGGTTTTCCAGAACTTATCCGTGTCATATTTGCGTAAATCCATACCATAACAGGTTATATCCTTTTGCGGCGGATTATCGCTTACACCGGGGATGCTATGGGGCGTAAAGTTGAATTTGTATTTATCCTTTAACAACGGACTGCCCGCCACCTGGAATGGGAACTCCGTACCGCGGCCAAGACTCAAAGTGGTACCCTCGAACAGACAGATGCTGGGATACAGTAATACCGATTGATAGGTGCTTAAATTTGGCGACGGATTGATAGGCAACTTATAAAGCATGGCATGCTCGTAATTGGCCACTTTGATGATCTTTATTTTACATTTAATATGGCCTTTTAACCAACCCTCGCCGTTTATCATTTGCGCGTATTCGCCCAGCGTCATACCGTGGCTAATAGGGATAGGGTGCATGCCCACGCTCGATCGGAAAGCGGTATCCAGTACAGGCCCGTCAACTAGGTAACCGTTTGGGTTGGGCCTGTCCAGTATCATCAGCTCTATGTTGTTTTCGGCACAGGCTTCCATTACGTAGTGCAGGGTGGTAATGTAAGTGTAAAAGCGCGCGCCAACATCCTGCATATCAAATATCAGCAGGTCTAAGCCTTTTAAATCATCAGGGCGGGGCTTGTGCTTGCGGCTACCGTAAAGCGATAGGGCCGGGATGCCTGTTTTAGGGTCAACTGTATCCTCTACCTTGCCGCCATCGGCTGCATTGCCACGGAAGCCATGCTCGGGGCCGAAGATCTTTTTAACATCAACACCCAGCTTTACCAAGCTATCTACACTAAATGCCAGGTTTTTGCCAATTACCGATGTTTGATTGATCACCATGCCCACACGCTTGCCTTTTAAATAGGGCAGGTATAGCGCGGTTTGGTCGGCACCGGTTTTAATATATTTAGCGCTGGGTGGCCGGGTAGCTTTAGTGCTGTTTGAATTATACACAGGATCATCATACGATGGCGGGGGAGCAAGGGTACCTGCTTTGCTTACCGGTGCCGGTCCGTTAGGCGGGTTAGCTGTTTGCACAGCCGGCTTAACGTTTTGTGCCATCGCAGCCGCTATAAAAAATACAGTCAGCAATAAAATAAGCGCCCTTTTATTCATGATCCAATAAATTATAAATCCTGCTTGTTGGTTGCAAAATAAAGGCATTTTCGCCTTAATTCTGCATATTTGCTAAAATACAAAAAATCATCTGCATTGAGTTTTTCAAGGTTCATAGCTTCCCGCATCAGTTTCAAATCAAAACGTACTTTTTCTAAACTGATTGTACGTATTGCCATCATTGGTATTATGTTGGGTTTGGGCGTAATGATCCTGTCCTTAGCCATTGTTAAAGGATTTAAACAAGAGATCAGGGAAAAAGTTCGGGGTTTCTCGGGCGATATCTCCATCTTTAAATACGACCTGAATAACTCGTACGAAAACTCGCCCATAAAACAGGATCGGGATTTTATCGCCCGCATTAAAGCCACCCGTTTTATTACCCGCATGATGCCTTTTGCCACCAAGCCCGGCATTATTAAGGCCCATAACGAGATAGAGGGCGTGGTGTTGAAAGGTGTAGATAAAACCTACGATTGGTCGTTTTTTAAAAGAAACCTGGTTGCCGGCAAGGTGATTGATTTTACCGATACCGCCGCTGCCCGCAAGCAAATCATTATATCCGTTTATACGGCCAGCAGGTTAAGGCTAAAATTGGGCGATAAAATTATCATGTACTTTGTGCAAGAAAACCTGTACAGGCGGCCATTTACCATTACCGGTATTTACGATGCCGGGGTAGAGGACATTAACAAAGCATTTGTAGTGGGCGATTTATCCCTGATCCAATCCCTGAACGGCTGGAAACCCAATGAAATAGGCGGCTACGAATTGCGCGCGGGCAATTTTGAGGAAATAGAGCAGGATAACCAGCAGATAAGGGACTTAATGCCGGTCGACCTAAAATCGCATACCATTAGCGATAGCTATCCGGTTATTTTTGGCTGGCTGCAATTGTTGGATACCAACACCCAGGTAATTTTAGGCCTGATGCTGGTGGTGGCGGTTATTAATATGATATCGGCCCTGCTGATCATGATATTGGAGCGCACCACCATGATAGGGATGTTAAAAGCCATGGGTTGCACCAACTGGAAGATCCAAAAGATTTTTTTATACAATGCCCTTTACCTGATTGGCCTGGGTTTACTATTAGGCAATGTACTGGGTATTGGCCTGGGCTGGCTGCAACTGGAAACCCATCTGTTTAAGCTGGATGAAACATCCTACTACATGAAATTTGTCCCTATACAACTGGAATGGCTGGATGTGGTATTGCTTAACGTAGGCACGCTGGCTATATCGCTGCTGGTGCTTATTATCCCATCTATGCTGGTAAGCCGCATCTCGCCGGTTAAGGCTATTAAGTTTAAGTAGCGGGTTCAAATAAATCGTATTTGTTGCTTATATTGGAGTGCTAAATTTAATACCCCATGCCGCGTAATTCCAAAATCAGCCTTTTATTACTCATCATTTTACTTGCAGGAATTAATGTATTTGCACAAATGGGCACGCCGGTAGATAGCACTACCGTTAACGCCGTGATGAAGCAATGTGCTATCAAGTACCCCAAATTTTACCGCGAGCTTAATGATATTAAAGCGCATGATAAACTGATTAAGAACTTTGTTTTTGTACGTTATACTACCGATACAGGCCCGGCTAAGGCAGGGCCGCTGGGCAATGTTTTTATTGATATTAAATACCTGGAAACCGAACAGCCCAATTTTGGCGACGACCGGCTGATTGTAGTGCTATACCACGAAATTGGCCACCTGCATTATTTTATGAATGTGCCGCCGGCTAATCGTAATGCTAAAGATAGCGAGCAGGCCGCCTTTGAATACTCGCTGCTTAAAACAAAAGAACTGGCTGAAAAGGGCGATTGCCTGCCCTTAAAAACCGGATTGAAATTTATGAAGCTGCGCAGCGAGGGGACTAACTTACAAGATCCACACGTAATAGCCTTAAAACGGATGGTGCAGGAGCCATTGTATTTTAGCTATCTGGAATATGTTAAGGCCAAATGCCCTTAAGTCTTTAATTTAATCCTCCTTATTTTTTTGTGGATTGAAAATTAAGTTTGAGGTTGATACCACCTGCTCCAAATTTGATCTGTTGCGAACCCAGCCCATCCAACGGGTATTTTAAAAACGGCTCAACAATCAGGCGGTTGCTTTTGCCCAGCGGGTAACCAACTCCAAACGAAAGGTTGAGGGTTTTTGCAAAATCGAAATTATTGAAACTGGTGTGCGTTGTGTTTTGCTGATCGTGTTGCGCAAAGGCATAGTTAAGCACGTAAGTTTCATTAATAAACGTACCCGAACTTAAGCCTGCCGAGATATAAGTGTCGCTTTTTTGCGGGTTGAACTGGTATTTTAAGTTGATAGGGATATCTAAACCAATAAGGCTGGCATTATAGTTTTTTAAGGTAGGCACTATGGCAGTTGGGGTGGCGTTTAACTGACTACCGCCTGAACTTGGGGACACGCCACTTGCTATTTGATTAAGCGCGTCTTGTGCCGGCGGCGCAACGCTGGCACTAAGCCGCCCGTTTTGCGATGGTTGTGTGCCGCTATCATATTTCAAGGTATTTTGCGCGATGGCTACACCTGTAGATAATTTCAGTTTATTGCTGATACGGAAATCGGAACTGAAACCAGCGCCCACGTTAATATTATTCTGGCTGCCCTGGGCATAGTTAAAATAGGTAGCCGCATAAACACTTAACATCGCTTTTCTGGCCGATTTTTTTTGAGCATCCATCACCTTATCAGGTGTTTTTTCGGCTAATAACTTGTTTAAGGCATCGGCCGAACTTTGCTTGCTTGCATCCGCAGGCTTAACCGCAACATATTGATCGGGCTTATTACCGGTGCTATCTGCGGCTTTAACAGGCAATGCTTTATTTTGCTGATTAGCAGCTAGTGCATCCGTTATAGCGGCCCTGTTAACCAACGGATCGGTAACGGTTGCCGGCGGATTTGTAACCGGAGCAGGCGATACTGTCGGCAAGTTGTTGACCGATCCTTTTTGAATGCGATTGTTAGCTATTTGATTAGCGGCCTGGTTTACGGGCGGTACCGGCTGCACTGTTGGTAAAACAGGTGATTGCCCCACTCTTGCCGCACCAGCCTGTACTATAGGTTTTGTTTGCGGATGCTGCATTTGGATTTGTGCTATATGGTTAGCGACATTATTTATTGAAGTATCTATTATAGCTGGCCGATTTACTTTTTTATCTGGCTGAATAATGGTCTTCAGGTTTTTAACCACCAGGTTTTTAGTTTCATCGGGTTTAGAAATAAACCATAAGCCAAGGCCAAGCAATACCACAGCGGCGGCGGCATACCATAGCCAGGCCAGCCCGCGGTCTTTTTCCTTTTCAGGGAATTTTTGGCGCAGCAGTGCCCAGCCCTCATCGGCAGTGGTATCCTCGTAATTATCGAATACCTCGCGGATGCGGTTGTTAAGGTCGGTATGTAATTTATCCTCGTCCATATTATGGCGCTGCAACTATTAGTTTCCTTAATTTTTCTTTTGCCCTGGTTAAATAAACCCGGCTTGAGCTGGGCGCTACCCCCAACATATTAGCTATCTCATCGTGGCTATAACCATCAATCTCGTACAGGTTAAAAATGGTGCGCTGTATAGCGGGCAGGGTATCCATCAGTTTTAAAATATCCTGCGCGTTAATGTGTTCGATAATATAAGTGCCGCCGCTAACAGGTATGGCGTTATCCAGTTCAATATTTAGCTGGTGTTTTAGCTCCTTTCGTCGCCTGTCAATCGCCGTATTAACTATTATGGTGCGTAGCCAGGCTTTAAAAGACTTATCCATATCGTAGCTGCCAATGGTTTTAAAAACCTTTATAAAGCCATCATTTGCCACCTCCATGGCATCATCACGGTTAAAACAATAACGCTGGGCAATACCCATAGTAAACCCATAGTAATGCTTATAAAGCATTTCCTGGTGTTTAAGGCTGCCTCTTTTGCACTGGCCTATCAATTCAGATTCGGCAGTGCCCGTTGGTGGATGCATTAAGTGTTTTTAGTCCCTGTTTTTGATGATCACTATTGTACCATTTAATAGCTATACGCAAGTAAGCGGTACAACGCTACAATTAAATAAAAAATTCAATAACCTGTTTATAAAAAACAAAGGAGGCCATTTTATAATAACCTCCCCAGGTTTTTATTTGTACCGGTATTATTGTTTTTTCAGATTATAAAAGAAGCCAAGCGTATCGGAGTAGGTAGCTTGTATTTGCAGGTTTATACCATCGTAACCGTAATTGTACACGCCATATAAGTGTACCTTTGTAGGCGGTGGATTATTGGTAAAGGTTTTATCGGCAAATTGTATACTGTAGGCATTAATAGAGAAATCGCCATAACTGCCGGCATGCACGGTGCTGGTATCGCCGGTAACCTTATAGCCGGTTTTAAGGTCCATTGTTAAAATAATGTTTGCCTTTAAGCTATCGTAACCTTTTGTTGTGTTATTATACCTTAAGCGTAAAAATTGCCCGGCATAACTGCCTGATGGTACCGGGAAAGTATTGGCATCGCTGCTTTTGCTGCAACTTGCGCCAAGCATTACCATAAAGGGTAAAAAAAATATCAATGTGCGTTTCATAGTATAAGTATTTATAGTATGGTGTACGTTCATGGTTAATATAACGCTACAGCGTTTGTACTTATTTTATAACTTTTTAGCTTCGTTCCAAAAAATATCCATTTCGGCCAGGCTCATGTCCTGTAGCTTTTTGCCGCTCTGCTGCGCCTTAGCCTCTAAATATTGAAACCGTTTAATAAACTTTCTGTTTGTTTTTTCTAATGCATTTTCGGGGTTGATGTTTATAAACCTGGCATAGTTAATTAACGAGAATAGTAAATCGCCAAACTCTCCCTCGGCTTTTTCATGGTCTATCGTGCTTTCATCTTCGGCATTAAACTCGGCCTTAAATTCCTGCATCTCCTCTTCTACCTTTTCCCAAACCTGGTTTTTATGCTCCCAGTCAAAGCCTATTCCACGGGCTTTTTCCTGTATGCGCGCCGCCTTAACCAGCGCCGGTAACGAATTAGGTACACCACCCAAAACCGATTTGTTGCCCTCCTTTAGTTTTATTTTTTCCCAATTGCGCTTTACATCGTCCTCGGTATTCACCTCGGTATCGCTATAGATATGCGGGTGGCGGTTAATCAGCTTATCGCAGATACTGTTTAATACGTCGGTAATGTTAAAGTCGTTGCTTTCCGACCCAATGCGGGCGTAAAAAACCAGGTGCAGCATTATATCGCCCAGTTCCTTTTTTATCTCCTGCATATCGCCGCTCAATATCGAGTCTGATAGCTCATAAGTTTCCTCAATAGTGAGGTGCCGCAGGCTTTCCATGGTCTGCTTCATATCCCAGGGGCAGTTGGTGCGCAGATCGTCCATAATATGCAGTAATCTTTCAAAGGAAGTAGCCGGTGTTAGGCCGGTATCGGGTGGTATAAGGGGCATTAGCTATTTGTTTTTGTAAAGGTAGGTAGAAAGTCGGAAAGACGGGAAGTCCGGAAGACCGAAAGTCTGTCGAATCTTGATTTAACTTTCGGACTTTCCGTCTTTCGGACTTCCCGACTTAGTCGCCCTCAACATCTCCCGTTTACCCGGCGCACCGGGCGCTTTTTCCACTTTCAAACCAAGAGCTTTTAGCATGCGCTTTAGGTTGCCGGTAATGGCATAGGTAACAAATACACCATCGGGCTTTAAAAACTGAATGGTGTGATGAATAGCTTCTTCGTTCCACATTTCGGGTTGATTGGCGGAGGCAAATGCATCAAAGTAAATCACATCGTAAAGTTCGGGGCTTTCAAAATCCGGCAGCTTGCAGTGCGCGGTTTTGAGTTTGCAATAGGCATTTACAGCCACCAAATGATTAATAGACGATGGGTACCAACTCAAAAAATCGTCCCATAATTGGGGCGCAATGTATTCCTGGTAACCGGTTTGGCTGATCATATCCGTACTAAGCGGATAAGCCTCAATGCCGGTATATTGCAAATGGATTTGCTTGCCGGTACAAAAATCGGCACTTAGCAAAAAGTTGAGGCCTGTTCCTAAACCTACTTCCAGTACCGATACCTGTTCGGCATCTGTCCCCGCTAAAAAGTAACGGAGGCCCGAGTTCAGAAAAACATGGGTACTCTCCTGCAAGGCCCCGTGGCGCGAATGATAATTTTCGCCGACTACGGGGTTATAAATGGTTTTAGAACCATCGCCGGTGACGACAAATGTTAGCCCCCCTGCTCCCTGAAGGAGAAGTTGGCTTTGGTGGTTTATGTCGTTGTCGCTTTGCATAATAACTCCCCCTCAGGGGGCTGGGGGTTAATGGGCTATAGCTAAATATTTTGTCACCACTTCGCCCATATCATAAACCGGCACTTCAGTTATTTTAGCGGCAATAATGCTACTTCCTGCTGCCGATCGGTATCCTGCTGCGCAATGTACCACAATTGGTTTATCGGTTGGGATTTCATCCAGCCGCTCGCGTAGTTCGGGTAGGGGGATGGTTAGCGCTTGGGCAAACACCTTGCCGTCGTTTATCTCCGTCCAGTTGCGGGCATCAATAACGGTGTAATTATCCGGATATGCTTCAAAATCGGCCAAATCAAATACGGGTGAAACAGTATTGGCATCCTCCGGAACTATTTGTGCCGATTTGATATTCTTCTCGTACCCAATCTTAGCCGTTTTCCTGATCACCTTTTGCAGGCTATCCTCATCAGCAGCCATTAAATAAAATTGCTCATCGGGATTAATTACCGAGCCTAACCAGGTTTCAAACTTGCCGCCATCCTGCAAATTAATAGCACCGTGGATGTGGCCTTTTTTAAATTCGGCAGTGGGGCGGGTATCTATAACCGGGATCTCGTTTTTAAATACTTTATGGTTAATACGGGGTACGCTGGCTATGTTTGCTTCTATGCTATCGGCACCTTTTTTATTCAACTCTACATCATACCCAAAATAGCGGGGCATAAAGGGTTGATCGGCGGTGAGCAATTTTACAAATTGCAGCTCGTCCATCAGTTGCAGGGCATAGTTCTCACGGATCTCGCGACCAATGGTGCTGCTTAAATCAGGACTCATATTTTTACCGCAGAGCGAGCCGGGGCCGTGCGCCGGGTATACCGTTACATGGTGTGGCAGCTTCATCAGTTTATCGCGGGTGCTGTGGTACATTTGTTTGGCCAGGTCCTCCTTCTGGGCGGTAATATTGCCCGCGCTTTCGCGCAGATCGGGGCGGCCTACATCGCCTACAAAGAGCGTATCGCCGGTAAACAATGCGGTTTGGCGGCCGTTTTCGTCCTCTACCAAAATACAGATAGAATCGGGCGAGTGGCCGGGTGTGTTGATAGATTTTAACTTAATATCGCTCAGGCTGATCACATCGCCATCATCGAAAGCATCATGCGGGTACTCGGCACCAACCAGTTTACTCACGTAAATAGTTGCGCCGGTGGCTTGGTGAATTTCCTTATGCGAACTCACAAAATCGGCATGGGGATGGGTTTCAATTACCCCGGTGATGGTGGCCTGATGCAACAGGGCAAAATCGTAATAAGGCTGCGGGTCGCGGGCGGGATCGATAACCACCATGCTGCCGTTACGGATAACAGCATAAGATGCATGGGCCAGCCCGGTATCGTAAAATTGATGTATGATCATGAGCGGGCAAAGATAATAATTTACCCCCTATCCCCCTAAAGGGGGAATGTTATGACTTGAAGATTACCGAATTATCCCTACTTCCGGTCTTCCCGACTTCCCGTCTTTCGGACTTTCTCCCAACAACAAAGCCCCCCAACCATAGTCGGGGGGCTTAATTTTGATTGGATTCAAAATTTAAGACCGGTAGCTATGAACCTACCAAATCTTAATGCGGTCTTCCGGCTTTTTATATAGTTTGTTAGTCGGTTTAATATCAAAGGCTTTATACCAGGCATCCATATTGGTAATAGGGGCATTGGTGCGGAATTGCTCCGGCGAATGCGGGTCTACCAGAATACGCTGGCGGGCAGCCTCGTCACGTTGCGAACTGCGCCAAACCTGCGCCCAAGATAAGAAAAATCGTTGATCGGGCGTAAAACCATCAATTTTTTCGTTCGATTGCCCTTCTCTTGTTTTCTTAAAGGCCTCGTAGGCTACATTCAACCCGCCTAAATCGGCCAGGTTTTCGCCCAGGGTTAGCTTGCCGTTAACGTGGGTAGCGGTATCAACAACCGTAAAGGCGTTGTATTGGTCAATTACTTTTTGGGCGCGTGCCTTAAATTTATCAGCATCGTCCTTAGTCCACCAATCGCGCAGGGTGCCATCAAAATCGTACTGGCGGCCCTGGTCATCAAAACCGTGGGTCATTTCGTGGCCTATTACAGCACCAATACCACCGTAGTTCAGGGCATCATCCGCCTGGAAATCAAAGAACGGGAACTGCAGGATGCCGGCCGGGAAAACGATCTCGTTATTAACCGGGTTGTAGTAGGCGTTCACCGTTGGCGGCGTCATACCCCAGCGGGTTTTGTCGATAGGTTTACCTAACTGACTTACATTAAAGTTGTAGCGCCATTGGGCTACCCGTTTCAGGTTACCGTAGTAATCATCACGGCTAATGGCCAAGCCATCGTAGTTTTGCCATTTATCGGGATAAGCAATTTTAACCGTAAAGTTTTCTAACTTTTTAAGGGCGCGCACTTTGGTTTCTGGGCTCATCCACTCCAGGTTTTTGATCCTGTCGCCAAGGGCAACTTTGAGGTTGTTTACCAGTTTTACCATATACACCTTAGCCTCGGGCGGGAAAAAGCGCTGCACATAGATCTGGCCCAGCAACTCGCCTACGCTGCCATCAACCAGGTTAGCCATGCGCTCGGTACGCGGCGCTTGCACCAACTGACCGGTCAGCACCTTGTTAAAATCGAACCCGGCTTTAACAAAGGGCGCGCTTAACTGGCCCGACGAGTTCTTTAGCACGTTCCAGGCCAGGTAGGTTTTCCAATCCTTAACCGGCACGGCAGCCAGCAGGCTATCCAGTGTTTTAAAGAACGGCGGCTGGCCAACCAGCAGGCTATCCTGGCCACCCATTTTTAACTTGGCCGTAATATCAACCCAGTTTAAGTGCGGGGTCTTTTTGCTGAAATCGGCAATGCTGTATTTGTTATAGGTTTTCTGCGGGTCGCGTTGTTCTACACGGCTCCATTGGGCGGCTGCCAATTGCTTTTCGATAGCGAAAATGGTATTGGCATTAGCTTCGGCCTCGGCGGCGGGGGTACCGGTTAGGGTAAACAGGGTAACCATGTATGTATGGTAAGCATCCTGAATGGTTTTGGTACGGGCATCGCTTTTCAGGTAGTAATCCCTATCGGGCAGGGTAGTGCCGCCCTGGCCCATTTGAATAATGTTTTGGCTCGGGTGTCTTGAATCTTGCCCTACGCCAATAAAATACATGGGGCCCGATACTACGTTCAGCCTGTCGTATATGGTCTCGCCAATCACGCCATCCAGGCTGCTGATCTGGCTTACCCGTTGCAAATCGGGCTTAATGGGGTTATAGCCGCGTTTATCAATAGCTATACTGTCCATAGCGCTGGCGTAAAGGTCGCCTACGCGTTGTTTGATGCTGCCTTTGGGCTGGCCGGGTTTGTTTACCTCGTTCAGGATGGTAAGCACCTGTTTGGTATTATTATCTGCCAGGATCCCGAAGCTGCCCCAGCGGGTAGCTTTGGCGGGGATAGGGTTATCCTTTACCCAGTTGCCGTTGGCGTATTCAAAGAAGTTATCGCCGGGGGGAACGGTTTCGTCGAAGTTCTTTTTTACGATGAACTTACCGGCTATGGATTTTGGCGAATCGTGCTGGGCACTGGCCGTAAACGTACTGAACGTAGCGGCAGCAAAGCACACCGCGGTTACAGTGGTTAAATTTTTTAATTTGGTCATTGAGTTTACTTAGGATCGTAAATTTATGTTTTTACAGCCTTAAGTGCAAGGGCTTTGTGAATATCCCCCGAAAGGGGTGATAGGTGACCATTGTAGAATGTAATCTTAAATATTTTTTTGAGTCGATTTTCTGTGCCGTCCCGACCGTGTGTGTGCAAAATGGCTACGCAGCTTAGCGGAAGCCGTCTGCATGACGCATATCACCCAAAATTACCCCTAAATATTGTCAAAGAACTTGCTTTTTACCCTGGTTTTCTATCCGAAATACACCGTTTTTACTGTCAAGAGGAAAATGAAACTGGGTAACATCGTATAATAGCTGGTGCTTGCCGGGTGGTTGGCTTTCGCTGAAGCCTTGCAGGATGCTACAATATAGGTAAAATTTGGGGGATGTGTGGTGGCGCTGCTGTGCGGTAGCCGCGATGGGAAAGTCCCTATCGTCATCGTGAGCGATAGCGAACGATCCCCAATTAGCAGGGCGGCTTTGCAGATATACGCACCAGCGAGGACACTGGCGGTAGTAGTGCTTTATGATCTGTAGTCTGCTCTTAGCCGCAGGGGCCAAGTCACTTTTTCTTGATAAAAAGTAACCAAAAATCAAGACAGCAAAAATGCTTCCTTTGCCGCACAGGCCTTTGCCCTGCAAATCGGTCAGAACCACAGGGCCGAACCTTGATGCTCCGCTATCGCACCCACTGGCCTGCGCTTCAGCACCAAGCTAATGCCCTTTCCGCTGCACAGGCCACCATGTTCTGCCCGCTTTCGCCCGGAAGCTCTTTTGCTGTCGAAGGAAAGAAGCCCGCGCACGCAAAAGCTTTCCCGCCAATCGGGTTTAGGTTGAGGAGGTAGTGCCGCCGCCAGGCCCGCCGCCCATTGAAGCGTCCACGCTTCCATGTAATCCTAATTAAGCGTACACGCTTAATTTTGTAATTGGCGTCGTGTCAGTACAGGTTAGTTGAAGTATGGTGATTGCGCAAGCGCAGGAATTGGAAAGATTATTTCTATTATACATCACCAACCGAAATGGTTTTAAATAGCTTCAATTTTTTGGTATTCTGACTTTATCACATCTAAATTTAAAAATTGATTAATCTTATCAAGTGTTATGTAGCGTGCGCCAGTGCCTTTAAACATATCTTCTATCAATTCCCAATTATTTAGAATATATCGATATAACAGTTTTGTTTCTTTTATATTTTTAAATTTAATAGCAATAATGCAATCGGAAAGAACATACGTCTCATTTGAATATATAATGCACATTTTTGAGGGTTTAGGTTTCCCGACCCGAGGCATTAATATAGCCGGCCCCGTAATTTCCGATAACTTTTTATCTAATTTGATACTGAGATTTACTAATTCGTTATTACGGATATTAGTAGAATGGATTAAAAATTTAGTGCCTGCAGGATTACTTATTAGATTCATACTAACCTTACCTCTAAATACTGATACATCTTCAAAATCAAGAGATATGCGAGTGATGTTTTTATATTTAGATTCCTGACTAAAATCATTTAGCGAAACCAAAATAACGTTGGGGGCGCAATCTTTAAAATATTTCCTCTTTGGTTCTTCAAGAATTGATAGATTTAGTTTTTTTTCAAGGGCATTCCACAATTTACTGTCTTTTTGGGAGTATGCTATGCTGGTGGGAAGTATAGCATATAAAGCTCCGGTTTTTTCTAAATACTTTAATGCCGTGACTAAAAACTTCATTGCAGTACTTGCAGGAAATTGTTCTCCGTCAAATTCAACTGTATGAATGGTTCCACCAATGCAGGAAAACGGAGGATTCAATAAAATTAATTCATATAACGGTTGAGTATTTAAAATTTTAGATTTATACCTGGAATTATCATCTAAAAAATCCATTTGACTTAATGCCCAGTCTGGATGTACTTCGCCAGTTGCTTTTATTGCATCTTCTGATATGTCTGATCCAAAACATTTTATTTCTGGCCATTTAAGTTTTGCTGATCTTAATAATTCCCCATCGCCGACACAAAAATCAGCAACAGAATTGAAATGTCTCTTTTTTGAAAAACTTACAAGCTTGTCTGCTAATATTTTAGGTGTATAAAAAGAATCTCTAATCATTAATTTTCTTTAATTAATTTACTTATTAAACATTCAATTACATTACCTATTCCCTCTGTTCTTTGTATTTTTCTCTTCGGATTATCGTAAACCAGTTCCACCGTTTGAGGGTATTTTATCGCGAATAACATTGCAGCAATTGCATGCGGTTTTGTACCTATTGGAGCTAACTTTATTTTAAAGTTAGGACTTTTTTCACGAATTTTAGATAATAAAGTATAGACTTCAACCATAGAATTAGCTGAAGCAAACCTTATTTTTCTCCAAGTTTCAGTTTCTTCCAGTGGTCTCCTATTTCCCCAATATGCAACATGGGGATACTCTGGTCGAAAGCCAGGAACTCCAATAACAGGATAAATATTTTCTTTTGGGGGCTGGACACTTTCTAACATATGTGAAAATCGCCCCCCTTCAAATCCTAAAAGAGCGATTAATATTATCTCATCATCGTCCTGTGGAAAGATGGTTGCAAACCCAGGTAAAGGTGATATTCCATCTATCTTTTCAGACAAGTCATTAAATACACTTTCTGCTTTAAATTTTTTGATATTATAAAGTGCGGGTTCAGCATATATAACTTTCACATTGTCAATTTTGCCATTATTATGATATTCAATAGCATTCTTTATCAAGGCTGCACATATCCTATTATCTAAACCTGTTGCATCAATATATATATTTTTTGAACTAAACTTGGCAAGAATTTCGTGCATGCTTGTGCTGCTTCGAAGATGATATTCTTTATTTGAGATAGTTTCTAAAACTTTATCGTCACCTATATTTTCTAACTTTATAAAATTTACATTAGTGAATTGACTTTTTTCTATTGACTCAACAAAGTGGCTTCTTTCTTCAGAAGATATACCGTAAATATATGTCGTGTCATCGTCTATAACAAAATCACTTGTCGACTGATAAATGGAAGTGTATAAATAATCTTTCTTCATTTGTAATAATTTTCAAAAAGGCTCATTTGTTGTGGCAGTCTTTCGACTTCATCCATATTAATATCAGTTCTTTTGAGAATAAACTTAATTGTTTCCTTTGGACTATTTATCATGCCAAATAGGTCAATTGGTTTTAAGTTTATTTTTCTTTTTCTTCGGTGACTAAATTGGAAATATGCAGAATATAACGGGTGGATCATGTATAGATAATCTCTCGTACTGTAAGCTTCGCCCATTTTATTGCCAGGAGTTCTAATTAAAGCCAGATGCATAACCGCATTTCTCATCAATTCTTCAAAATCAGATGGCACCTCTCCGGATTTTTCAATAGTAAACTGGTTTTTTTCAGGTGCAGATTTTCCATCATTACTGGCCAAAACCTGAAATACTCTTCCTAGACCTAATAGAAGTTTAGTTAATTGTGCTCCATTTTTCCATAAACCTTCAAGTTCCATTAGATTTTTTAAACCAGTTTCTTGTGCTGCTAAAGTTTGATATTTAGGGCTTATTGCGACACTTAATTTTTGATTATCTTCTAAGTGTTTTTCATATGCTTTATAAACAAGCTCCATTAAGTATCTAATATTTCCATACGCCAACTTTGTGAAAGTAACCCACCCGGAATAGTATTTTTGAATTCCTGACATACCTCGTCCTTTGCGTATTTTGAAAAGCATTTCATATTTGTAGTTTTCATAACGCATATCCCAAGAATCCTTATTATTTATATAATCTTCTATAGATGTGATAATTGTTGTTCCATGAACAGATGCCCAATAAGCAATAAAAAAATGGTATAATTCAGGTAGGTTTTTAACCTTATTCCTTGTGGATTTTGGCAATGATAAAAAATTTCGATAATGAGTTGTGTTTTTTACATCTAATAGTGCAGACTCTTCTTCAATAGTAAGGCCCTTTAGTGCATCATCAATATTTGTTATTGCAGTTTCGTCATTTCCTGCTAAGATTTTCTTAATTCTTTGTTCACAAACACTCTTAGCAAAGTCTGAAAAGCTTGATTCGTTTTCCGTTAATTTGGATTCTATATTTACAAGTACATAATCTGCTGGATCATTCAATAGCTCGGACGTATTTAATGTATGTTTAACACGCCACCCCAGCTCTCTAACTCCTATTTTAAAGGTGTAATTTTCTGTAGTATGTTTAATTAAAGAATTGAGAACCATCTGTTGATAGTTTTCATAGTTTTCATATTCATCCAGTAGAATGAAAAATATTTTATTCTCAAATTGCCGTAATTGTAAAGCATATTCAGTAATAATTTTAATAGGATCTCCGGCCATTGAAAGCTTTGGAAGTTTTCCATCAATTATGTTATTTATTTCTGATTGGAAAGAATACATTGACATATCAAACTTCTCAAGTAAACTTTCTAAATTGTTGCACGGGTCGTCAATGTTAATAGAATTGGCAATTAGCTTACAGGCATGTGCAGATAATTGTTCATCATTTACACTTTGATTGCTATGCCATTTAATGAAAATTAAAATATCACGGCAAATAAGAAGATTAAAATAATGACTGAATACTTTTCCCCATTGCAGGTCATTTAATCCTCCCCCGACAAATGCGCGTACATGATTAGTATTTACTCTATGATAAATTCCAATAAAATTCGATTTGTCAAATGTCTTAATATCGTTTTGATGAATTGCAAATTGGCCTTGGTAGGAAAGACCTCTTAGAACTGTAGTTTTGCCTGTTCCTCGTCCTCCTTCCAAAACACATGGTCTATTGTCTTGTAAGGCAGGAAAATATGATGGTTCCGCGAAAAGTTCAAAGATTTGATTTTTTAACCATTCCGCTTTATAGCTGCCAAATGATTCATTTAGCTTTTTAAGAGTTTCATTATTATTCATCTTTGATATTGCTTCTTAATTAATGGAGTCCAATTTTCTTTCCAATAAAAAATTGGTGGAATAGCATCAGGAGCCCCATGATGAAATGAAATAGCTAAACCTTGTTCACCAAACCCTTTTTCATCATTTACGTTTTTGCCGCCAGTTGATGGAATTCCGATTTCATTACTTTTTCTTAATATTAATTCTATTCCTTTTGCAAATAAATCGGTATCATTTTTCCAACAAATGCAGTTTTTATTAAATAAATTATATTCAGGTCCTAATATGTGAGTTGCGCATAAATGTAATCCAGTACATTGTGAAGAAATAACTATGTGACCATCATTGTTAACGATAAGTGGGGCATAAACCGCGCAATGATTGCCGTCATTGCAAATTTGTGAGAGCGTTTTATTATTATAGCTAAATTTATTGTCTATCCATGCTTTCCGAATTTGAGCACCTGACCCCACAAAATCATCTACAAAAATAATTGGTGTTGGTTTGTTGAGCGATTCCAATTTTTGGGGTAAATAGATGTAATTAACAATACGATCTTCAGGCACATCCATTACATCTCGTAATATTCTTGTAAATATATGACCACTGTCTGTCGGATTCAACGTTTCACCGGGTATGAAACTATAAATGCATCTGTTTTTGAAATCTGAATGTTGCCAGTCGGGGAATTGTTTAATAAATACATATCCAGAATTTGACACAGACGTTCTTAACATTTGTTCAACCATTTTAGCTGAATAATGAGTGAAAAAATCAAGTATAGTGCATGCTATTTTTCTTTCTTCACCCTCTTTAAAGTTTTTTAACCAGCCATCATAATTTAAATCATCTGATAATGGCCATGCTTGAACTGTTTGGAAAAACTTAGCTCTTTCATTGGTTTCAGCATATTGCTGATCTTCTTTTTCTGACACTTTAGTGGACTTGGTTTTAGGTATTTTTTAGGAAATATCGTATTAAAATACGATATATACAATTATCTAAAAGTTGAAACTTTACAATATTTAACTTCAATATAACAGAACGCCCTGAAAACATTCGTTTTCAGGGCGTTCTGTTATGGATAATCAGACGCAAACCTCTCAGCTTTCGCCTTTAACCTTTCACCTCTAAGATTACCAAATCCTAATCCTGTCTTCAGGTTTTTTGTATAGCTTGTTGGTTGGTTTAATATCAAAGGCGTTATACCAGGCATCGATATTGGTTAACGGTAGGTTACCGCGGGCCTGGGCTGGTGAGTGCGGATCTGTTTGGATGGCGGTTTGCGCGGCCTCGGGGCGTTGCGATCCGCGCCATACCTGCGCCCACGACATAAAGAAGCGCTGATCGGGCGTAAAGCCATCAATCTTGGTATTACTTTGGCCTTCTTTGGTCTTTTTGAAAGCGGCGTAAGCTACGTTCAGTCCACCCAAATCGGCAATGTTTTCGCCTTGTGTCAACTGACCGTTTACGTGGATGCTATCTAAAATAGTGAAAGCGTTATACTGCTCTACCACTTTGTTGGCACGGGCGGTAAATTTAGCGGCATCGTCTTTAGTCCACCAATCGCGCAGGGCGCCGTCAAAATCGTACTGGCGGCCCTGGTCGTCAAAACCGTGGGTCATTTCGTGGCCAATTACGGCACCAATACCACCATAGTTCATGGCATCATCGGCATCAAAATCAAAAAACGGAGCCTGTAAAATACCGGCCGGGAAAGTGATCTCGTTACGGTTAGGGCTGTACGATGCGTTAACGGTTGGCGGGGTCATGCCCATACGGGTTTTATCAACCGGTTTGCCCAGGTGGCCAACGTTTTCGTTATAGCGGTATACGGCTACACGGCGCAGGTTGCCATAGTAATCGTTTTTGTTAATGGTAAGGCCATCATAAGTTTGCCATTTATCGGGGAATGCTATTTTAACCGAGAAGTTAGCCAGCTTTTTAAGGGCGCGGGTTTTGGTTTCGGCGCTCATCCAGTCAAGGCCTTTTATGCGTTCGCCTAAAGCAATCTTCAGGTTGTTCACCAGGTTTATCATATAGGTTTTAGCCGCCTGCGGGAAGTATTTCTCTACATAAAGCTGGCCTAACAGGTCGGGCAGGCTGCCATCAACCAGGCTGGCCATACGTTCGTTGCGCGGGGTTTGCACTTGCTGGCCGCTCAAAGCGCTGTTATAAGCAAAGCTGGCCTTAACAAACGGCGAGCTTAACGAACCCGAGGCGCCACGCAGTAAATGCCATTTAAGGTATACCTGCCAATCGCTTACCGGCACTACGCTTAGCAGGCTGTCGACTGTTTTTACCAGTTTAGGCTGCGATACCAGCATACTATCCTGGCCGGTAATTTTTGATGCAGCAAGGATTTCCCTAAAGTTAAAGTGGGTAAAGTTTTTGCTGAAAGCATCAATATTCACCTTGTTATAGTTGCCGTTAGGGTCGCGCATTTGCACGCGGCTTTTTTGCGCGGCCGCCATCTGCTTTTCAATAGCGAAAATAGTTTCGGCCTCCTTGGCAGCTTCAGCCTCGCTTACACCGGTCAGTTTAAATAAATCGACAATGTATTTTTTATAAGCCGTCTGTATTTTCAGGCTGCGCGCGTCGTTCTTCAGGTAGTTATCCCTATCGGGCAGGCTGGTGCCGCCCGCGCTTACGTTTACAATATAGGTATCGGGGTGTTTACTGTCCTGCCCAACGCCTACACCAAAAAATCCGCCTTGCAAGCCGTTCACACGCTCGAAAGTAACCTCGTTAATAAGGCCTGCCGGGGTTTTAATCTGGCCAATACGCTCTAAATCGGCGCGGATTGGGGCATAGCCACGTTTCTCGATAGCCGCGCTATCCATTGCGCTGATGTACAAATCGCCAACGCGTTGTTTTACGCTGCCCGGTTTTTGGCCTGGTTTGCCGGCATCTACCAATATGCTTTGTACTTTTTTGTTATTCTCGTCGCGCAAAATGTTGAACGTTCCCCAACGGGTTTCTTTAGCAGGGATAGGGTTTTCTTTTATCCAGTTGCCATTGGCATACTCGTAAAAGTCGTTACCGGGGGGCACGGTTTTATCCATGTTTTTTTCGACAATGTACTTGCCGGCTACGGATTTTGGCGAATCGTGCTGGGCCTGCGCATTAAAGCTGCTCAGCATCCCGGCCGAGAGGCACGCGGCCTTAATAGTTAGTAATGGTTTTAGTTTCATATTGATCAGGTGTGCTACTTAAACAGTAAAGCTAATATTTTAAGGTGTTGAGTGCAAGAGGGGTAGGCCTGTATGCCGTAAATTGAAAGGATATTGTTACAATTGAGTGTAGACTCACCCCCGACGACGCTACGCTGGTCGGCCCTCTCTTCGCTGCGCGGAAAGAGGGCAGGAGGTGTGGTCGATAAATAGGCTAACCCCTCTTTCCGGCGAAGCCGAAGAGAGAGTGCCCGAGCGAAGTGATGGGCGGGTGAGTATAACGGTTTGCAAAGCAAAACCACTGCTACTATCGGGTTTAGGGATGAAGCGTATGAACCCAGATTAAACGGATTTTAAGATTTACAGAATTTTTAACAGCATTAACACCCTGACTATCCTGAAAATGTGTTTAATCCCGGTTCAAACAAAAAAACGCCACCCGGCAACCGGACGGCGTTTATATTTTACAAACCTCTCTTTTGGAGCGGGCAGGATGAGGCTTTACAAGTGGATCACCTCGCCGTAAGCATCAGCGGCGGCTTCCATCAGTGCCTCGCTCATGGTTGGGTGAGGGTGGATGGTTTTGATCATCTCGTGGCCGGTAGTTTCCAGCTTGCGGGCGGCTACTACTTCGGCTATCATTTCGGTTACATTATGGCCCAGCATGTGCGCGCCTAAAAACTCGCCGTATTTAGCATCAAAGATCACTTTTACAAAGCCATCTTTAGCACCAGCAGCGGCAGCCTTGCCCGATGCCGAGAACGGGAACTTACCGATCTTTACTTCGTAACCGGCTTCCTTAGCTGCCTTTTCGGTATAACCTACCGATGCCACTTCGGGCAGGCAATAGGTACAACCGGGGATGTTGTTGTAGTTAATAGGCTCGGGGTTTAAGCCGGCAATTTTCTCTACACAGGTAATCCCTTCGGCCGATGCTACGTGGGCCAGTGCTTGTCCTTTCACAATATCGCCGATGGCGTAAACGCCTTCCACATTGGTGCGGTAGTAATCATCAACTAAAACCTTGCCTTTATCGGTCTTAACGCCGTTTTCTTCCAGGCCAATGCCTTCGATATTGGTAGAGATACCAATAGCCGACAGCACAACCTCGGCTTCCAGCACTTCAACACCGGTAGCGGTTTTAACGCTCACCTTGCACAGGTCGCCGGTTGAATCAACCGATTCAACGGTTGAGCCGGTCATGATGTTGATGCCTTGCTTTTTAAGGATGCGGCCCAGTTGTTTAGAGATCTCCTCGTCCTCGAGCGGAACAATGTTATCTAAAAACTCAACCACGGTAACCTTGGTGCCAATGGCATTATAAAAATAAGCAAACTCGATACCAATAGCGCCCGAACCAACCACAACCATTGATTTTGGTTGCTTTGGCAGCACCATGGCCTGGCGGTAACCAATTACCTTTTTGCCATCCTGTTTAAGGTTTGGCAACTCGCGGCTGCGGCCACCGGTAGCCAGTATAATATGTTTGGCGGTGTACACCTTGGCGCCACCATCATTAGTAACTTCAACCTGGCCTTTGGCTTTTAATTTGCCGGTACCAACAATCACATCAATTTTGTTCTTCTTCATCAGGAACTGAACACCCTTGCTCATGCCATCGGCTACGCCGCGGCTCCTTTTTACTACGGCGTCAAAATCAATTTCGCCGCCGGCCACTTTAATGCCATAATCGGCAGCGTGGTTTAAGTATTCAAAAACCTGGGCGCTTTTTAACAGCGCTTTGGTGGGGATACAACCCCAGTTAAGGCAAATGCCACCCAGTGATTCTTTTTCAACTACCGCGGTTTTTAAACCCAGTTGGGATGCGCGGATTGCAGCTACATAGCCACCCGGGCCCGACCCTATAACAATTACATCGTAATCCATCGTATTGATTAAATATGCTTTTTGAATTTGAGCCAAAGCTAAACAAAAACCACGGAATGAAAAATATTGTGCCTGCCTAAGCAACAATATATTACCCCCGCATGGCATACTTTAGCGGGCTTACAACGTTTTTAACAGTCAAACGCCCTGGCTGATTAACCGGGTACCCGTTATAAATAAAGCGGGGCTTAAATGCTTGTATTTTGCAATAGTTATAGGGGTAATAAACTGTATAACAGCTGGTTTTTGCGGCGGTGTTAAAGATTATTAACACTTACTTAATATTTTTTTTGCTATATGTTGGCGCAATAATATATAGATAGCCTGGGCTTTTGTGCCTAAAAAAGTTAATATTATTGTGTTAGCATATCGAAAAAACAAATTTTGTTTCGTTATGGTATTAATTCGGTGGGGTAATTATTGAATGCCCTTGATTTTGTTAACAATAACTTAACATAACGTATTGGCCTATTACTTATCTTTGACCCAAAATAATATAAAACAAAAACCCAAACAAGTATGAGGAAGCATTTACTCATTTTATTATTCGCAGTTTTTAGTACAACCAGTTTCACTTTTGCGCAAAGCACCAAAGTGATTACCGGTAAGTTACTTGACGCACAATCAAAAGAGCCATTGATTGGTGCAACGGTTAATATTAAAGGCACTACCAAAGCAACTTCAGTTGCACTGGATGGCTCTTTTAAAATCAGCGTGCCGGCCGACGGCAGCACTCTTCTGGTATTTTCTTACATCGGTTATGTAAGCAAAACATTGGAGGCATCAGGTAAAATGGGCATTGTTACGCTCGATCCTACATCGTCTTCTATCAACGAGGTTAAAGTAACCGGTACTCAATCCATCGCTATCGCGAGGCGTACACCTATCGCGGTATCTGCTGTTAGCGCGCAATACATTGAAGAAAAAGGCGCTGGGGCCGAGTTTCCTGAGCTTTTAAAAAATACCCCGGGCATAACTGTTACCCGTAGCGGTGGTGGTTACGGCGATTCGAGAGTGGCTATCCGTGGTTTCAACAGCCAAAACACGGCTTTATTAATTAACGGTTTACCTGCTAACGACCCTGAAACCGGAAGGATCTTCTGGAATGACTGGGCTGGTTTATCTGACGTTACTACTTCTATGCAGGTTCAGCGTGGTTTAGGTGCATCAACAGTAGCTGTACCATCATTAGGTGGTACCATGAACGTTACTACAAAAAGCACCGAAGCTGAGCCAAGTGGTGCAATATCGCAGTCAATAGGCAGCTATAATGCTTTAAAAACCGCTGTATCTTATTCAACTGGTTTGAGTTCTAAAGGCTGGGCTTCATCATTCCTGTTATCAAAAAGCACAGGTGATGGTAACGCCGAAGGTTTATACTACACCGGCTATACTTATTTTGCTAACATATCTAAAGTGCTTAGCAAAAACCAAACTATATCAGCAAATATTTTTGGCGCTACACAAAATCACGGTCAGCGTTTTACCTATTTAAATATTAATACCTACCGTGCAGCACCGCAAGGCGCCATCAGGTATAATTCAGATTATGGTTATCTTAACGGGCAATTAAAAAGCGCCGAGGTGAACTTTTATAACAAACCTTTAGCTTCTGTTACCCATACCTGGAATATTAATCCATCTTCATCGTTGGCTACTGTACTTTATGGTACATGGGGTAGCGGTGCAGCTCAGTTTATTACAGGTACGCAGGCTGGTTTAGCGCCGGGTGGTAGTGCTCCGCGTACTGGTGATGCTTACTCCCCGATTGATTTTAACGCTATTGTTAAAACTAACTTAGGTAACGTTGCTTCTCAAGCTACTACCATTTTGCAAAATGCAGCGAACGATCATCAGCAATATGGTGTATTCAGTACTTACAAAAAGAAAGTTGGTGATAACATCAATATTTTAGCCGGTTTAGATCTAAGAACTTACCAGGGCCAGCACTACTATAAGGTGAACGATTTGTTAGGTGGTTCCTACTTTATTGACAATACCGATTTAAACAACCCTAACAGGCATACTATTACCGGCGATAAGATCAACAGGAACTATAATTTAGGTTTAATGTCTGAAGGTTTATATCTGCAAGGCGAATACTCTAAAGATAATTTATCGGCATATGCCGCTTTAGCTGTAAACAATACCAGCAACAAAAGGACTGATTACTACAGCTATTTAGCAACTGATCCTAACCGCGAAAGCAAATGGGTTAACTTCTTGGGTTATCAGGCAAAAGGCGGTGTAAACTATAACATTGATAATAGCAACAACATTTTTGCAAATGTTGGTTACCTGCAACGCGCGCCATTGGTTGCCACTGTGTTTTTGAATAACAAAAACGATATTAACACAAACGCTAAGCCCGAAAAATTGACCAGCTTTGAATTAGGTTATGGTTATGTAAGTTCATTGTTTTCGTTAAACGTTAATGCTTATTACTCTCCTTACATGGACAGGGCTAAAGTATTCTCGGTAACTAACCAGGATGGTACAATTACTACCTTAAACGTATCTGGTATTAACGAGGTACACCAGGGCGTGGAAGTTGAAACTAAATTCCGCCCTGTAAAAGGCGTTACTTTTAGCGGTATGCTTTCTATTGGCGATTATCATTATACCAGCACTACAGGCGCTTCACAAATTACCAGCGATAAACCAGGTTCTAAGCCGGTTGATATTCCGGCATTATACCTTAAGGGTATTAAAATTGGCGACTTTGGTTCATCTGCAGCTTCAAACGCGCAAACTACAGCAAGTTTAGGTTTAGATATACAAGCATTGCCTGCTGTGAAAATTGGCGGTAGCGTATTATTTAGCGGTGATTATTTTGCATCGTACGATCCATCAAAACTTACTGCAGCCAGTGGTTTCGATGTAACCAAATTCAGGCCGTTAGGTTTACCAAATTATTCAACTGTTGATGTTAACGTAGCTTACCGCTTTAAATTTGCAGGTTTAGATGCATCGTTTATTGGTAACATATATAACCTGTTAAACACTGAATATATTAATGAAGGTTATGAAGGTAATCCAACTTCATTGGCTGACGTTACAAGGTTAAACGCTATTGGTGTTAACTATGGTAATGGCAGGTTATTCATGACTACCCTGAAAATTAGATTTTAAAAAATATTAGTATGAAAAAAATATATTATTTATTAGCGTTTGTGGTTGCTGCTGCAACTTTTAGTGCCTGTAAACCATTAAGCAAAACGTACGATAAATTAGGTGATGTGCCAGGACCGGCAGCACCGTCAACATCAATAACGTTAGTGGCATCTGATTATAAAATTTTGAACAAAGGTGCCAGCGCTAATGCTGCAGGGTACTTTAAAAGTTCGGATACGGCGAAAGCTCAGATCCCAACTATATTGGCATCAAAATTCCCAACACTGGCTGAGAAATCATCGGTGACAGTAACTTACAGTGCTATACCGGTAACTTTAACCCTACCGGACTCAACGCTGGCTACTACTACTATTGCTTTACAAGTAGGCCCTCCAAGCGATTACAGATGGACGCCGGCTTTTACTTACAATGGTCTTACTATCGCCGTTAATAATTTCGATGATTTGAGCGCAAGTGGTGCTATTAATTGGTTACGCAATAAATATAAAACCCAGGTGACGTTTACTCCCGACCCGATCACGTATAAGGCCTCGCTTCCGGAGAATTCGATCCGTGTACTCACTTATCTGTATTTCGAATCAAACGTTACGGCTTCTACAGGTACCCTGCAAACCGACGCGTTTATATATACTGCAGCTAACGATTGGCAAAAGATCTATCGTGTTAATAACACCCAATATGCTTCGGTTAACCGTGGTACCAATTTTGCATTCGTTTCGGCAGATAATGCTAACCTGCCAACATATTTCAGTAATTTCCTGAAAGCTGATGCTATAGTTATGGCTACTGCGAAAGCAGGCGACATAATTAATGTTAATTTCAAGTATCAGTCAAGCGCGACTGTCTCTTTCCAAAGGGTGTTGCCATTGACCTATAACGGTACTAACTGGACAACCACTCCTAACCCGGTAACTTTAAACTTTGTTAAAACAAACGGGGTTTGGGTTGCGGATAATACGGTAAACTACAAGTTAACTACATCGGATTATAATTCTATTAAAACAATGCCACTAACTGTTAACATACAAACAGCTCTTGACAACGTGGCTAACTTTGGTGATTATAACGTTACTGTACCTGTTTCGCCAACAACCGGTTGGACCGATGACCAGGTAAATGCTTCATTGTTGATCATCATGACCAAAAACTTTACCAAGCCTGAACTTAATCAGGTCTATAATATTACTTATGTAGCCTTCAGTGGTTCTACATTTAATGTTACTAAGAAGTTTATTTATAACGGTACAACATTTGTTTACCAAAAGCCATAAGTAATAATATATACCTTATCGCAAAAACCCCGTTCGTGATAAACGAACGGGGTTTTTTGTTTTATCCGTCATGCCGAACTTGTTTCGGCATCCCATCAGAATGGCTCGCATAAATGCTATGCGAGTGAGATCCTGAAACAAGTTCAGGATGACGGTTGTGAAATAGGGGATGTGGCAGCCCGCGACTAATAAACAAACTCCCCAAATTCCGAACGAACGGTTACGTGTTTCTTGTCTGATGCTTCCACATGCCCTATAATTTGGGCATCTACATTAAAGCTTTTAGATATAGCAATCAAATCGGCAGCTATGGCTTCAGGGACGTAAAGCTCCATACGGTGCCCCATATTAAACACTTTATACATTTCCTGCCAGCTGGTGCCCGATTCGCTTTGGATCAGTTTAAACAACGGTGGTACGGCGAACAGGCTATCCTTAATAATGTGTAGTTTATCTATAAAGTGCAGCACCTTGGTTTGCGCGCCGCCGCTGCAATGCACCATGCCGTGTATCTGCGGGCGGTAACCGTCTAATATTTGTTTAATAATAGGCGCGTAAGTGCGGGTTGGGGATAGTACCAGTTTGCCGGCGGTGATGCTTTGGCCATTGCCAATTGCAACCATATCGGTCAGGTTTTTACTGCCCGAGAATACCAAATCCTGCGGAACAGCGGGGTCAAAACTTTCGGGATAACTTTCGGCTATCGATTTATTAAAAACATCGTGACGGGCAGATGTTAAGCCGTTTGATCCCATCCCGCCGTTGTACTCCGTCTCGTAAGTGGCTTGCCCCGATGAGGCTAAGCCAACAATCACATCGCCGGGCTGAATGGTATGGTTTGATATCACATCGCTGCGCTGCATGCGGCAGGTAACGGTAGAGTCGACAATGATGGTGCGCACCAAATCGCCCACATCGGCCGTTTCGCCACCGGTAGAATAGATGCCTATGCCGGCCGCGCGCAGATCGGCCAAAACTTCTTCGGTACCGTTAATAATAGCGGCTATTACCTCGCCCGGTATCAGGGTTTTATTACGGCCAATGGTTGATGATAGCAGGATATTATCCGTTGCGCCTACGCAAAGCAAATCGTCGAGGTTCATAATTACGGCATCCTGCGCTATACCACGCCAAACGGAGATATCGCCGGTTTCCTTCCAATAGCTATAAGCCAGGGACGATTTTGTACCGGCCCCATCGGCGTGCATAATATTGCACCAAGCAGGGTCATTACTTAAAATATCGGGAATTATTTTGCAGAAAGCCTGGGGAAATATACCCTTATCAATGTTTTTGATGGCATTGTGTACATCGTCCTTTGAGGCGGATACGCCCCGCTGGTCATACCTTTGCGAAGAAGTCATGGGCAAATATAAGATTATCGTTGTGAAAATTTAACCACAAAGGGCGCAAAGATTTTTGCACAAAGTTCACAAAGGGGTTAGTCGTTATTTTTTATGCGATAGCGTTAAAACAAAAGGACACAAAGCCATGTGCAGCCATGCCTTTGTGTCCTTTGTGGATCCTCTCTTTGTGTGCTTTGTGGTTAAATAACTAGCTTTACTTCGCTTTTGGATGTTTATCCATATACTCATACAACTGTGTGCCGGTGAGCAGGAACGCGCCTACACCGTATACTTCGGTGCTGTTTTCGTCTACGCTATCGGGGGCGGCGCCAATCCGTTGTACGTAGCCCAGCATCCCGTTAGGGTGTACCGATGTTGTTAAGGCTGCCCATGCTTTTTTAGCAACCGGCCAGTAGGTTTTAGCATCTAATAAACCATGGTTTAAACCCCATAAAATAGAATAGCAGTAAAAGCCTGTTCCGCTGGTTTCCTTAACGGGATAGCTTTCGGGATCGAGCAGTGATGCATGCCAGCTGCCATCGGGTTGCTGGATGGAGGCTATTTTAGCTTCCATATCTTTATAAAGGGCTTCAAATTTTTTCCTGTCGGGATGATTGGCCGGCATGTTATCCAGCACGCGTACCAGTCCGCCCAGTACCCAGCCGTTACCCCTCGACCAAAATACTTTCTTGCCGTTCTTCTCCTTTTTTTGCAGGTAACTGCCATCGCGAAAGTACAGGTGTTCTTCGTTATCGTATAGGTAATCGGTAGTTTTCCACCATAGTTTGGCGGCGGTGTTCAGATATTTTGGGTCGCCGGTGGCGGTGCTTAAATAGCTTAACGCGGTTGGCCCCATAAACAAGGCATCGCACCAGGCCCACTCGCGCAATTGGATCCGGTTTTTCCAGTCCAGCGGTTCATCGTGCGGTTTGGCTACAATACTATCGGCCAGTTTAGTAAAAGCCGCGATCATTTTTGGGTCTTTATATTTCACGTACAGCTGCGAATAGATTTGCCCAATGCAATAATCATCGGCCATAAAGCGGTCTTTACCGGTGTTCCAGTTCAGGTCGTTACCTATTTTAACCAGCGCGTCGAGATATTTATCATTACCGGGCATGGTCCCGAAGGCAAACAGCCCGGTATAAGCGGCGCCGTTGGTCCAGTCTACCTTAGCATGTTTAAAGCCGGTGGTATTCCAGGCGTTCAATTGCCAATCGGCAACCTTGTGCATCATATTTACAATATATTCCTTTTGCAGCGACGAATCCTTAGCTAAAGTTTTTTTACCGGCCGCGTTGGCGCCGGGGTTAAAGCCTATAAAAAGCGTTACCGCCATAAGCGCGGCAAGTGATTTGGTTTTTACGGATGACATTGTTTTTATTGGTTTTGATTGGGTTAAGTTTTTAAAGATATATAATAATTGATGATGGCAAAAATGCGCCATACGCATTTAATTCAACGTAATTAACTTCAAAACGGTGCTTTGGTGCAATTATTTTAGGTATATTGGTTTAAAGTATATGATAGTTATATTTGAATGATGACCAAACTTTACCTTGCCTTAGCCGTAGCGATTTTATTGTGTACCGATGCTGGTGCCCAGCAACGAAAAATAATTGATGTCCATTTTCATGCCCGCTCTGCCGGCGATTATGGTGTGCCCCCACCGGATAATCCAATGACTGGCAAAAGCCCCAACGCGCAAACTAATAACGCGATATTAAAAACCAATATAGCTTACCTGCAAAAGTATCACGTGGTAAAAGCCATTTGCTCGGGCTCACTGCTTAGGAACCAGGATTTTATTGCGAAGGCCCCGCAGCTGTTTATTGGATCGTTAGAATACCCTGACCACCAGAACAACCCCTTACCCGATACGGCTACATTTAAAAGGCTATACCGCGAAAAGAAATTTGCCGTGCTTGGCGAATTGGGCCTGCAATACGAGGGTAAAACCCTTAACGATGCCGAATTTGAACCCTATTTAGTTATTTGCGAACAATTAGGTATCCCTGTAGCTATCCACACAGGCGAGGCTGCGCCTAATACGCCTTATCACGGCTCGCCCAATTTTACCATAGCGGCAGGTAAGCCGCTTACTATCGAGCCGGTATTAAAAAAGCACCCCAGGCTTAAAATACAATTAATGCACATGGGTTATCCTTTTTTAGAGGAAACAAAGGCGTTGTTAAATGTTTATCCACAGTTATATGCCGATATATCTGCTGTAGACTGGATAGTACCCAAGCAGGAGTTTTACGCATATTTTAAAGCACTAATAACGGCTGGTTTTGGTAAGCGCATCATGTACGGATCCGATCAAATGATTTGGGAAGATGCTATCCCGCTTTCCATCAAAAATGTGGAGACCGCGCCATTTTTAAACGAACAGCAAAAACAGGATATTTTTTACAATAACGCGGCCCGTTTTTTTAACATTAAGTAGCAGGCTGCAGCCGAATAAACACTAAAAATTATGAGTAACAAAATCCGCTTCGGTATCCTTAGTACCGCCAAAATTGGCCGTACACAAGTGATCCCGGCTATGCGCCATTGCCAATATGCCGAAGTAGCCGCCATTGCATCAAACGATAAAGCTAAAGCCGAGCAAACTGCCGCCCACCTGGGTATTACCAAAGCCTACGGCAGTTACGAAGCCCTGCTGGCCGACCCGGATATTGATGCCGTATATATCCCGCTGCCTAATCATTTGCATGTACCTTATACCCTTAAGGCCATGGCCGCCGGTAAGCATGTGCTGTGCGAAAAACCCATTGCCATAAATGCCGCTGAGGCTGCCCAATTGCTGGAAGCCGCCCAACAATACCCGTACTTGAAAGTAATGGAGGCATTTATGTACCGTTTCCACCCGCAATGGCAGCAGGCAAAGCAAATGGTAGCCGATGGAATTTTAGGCGAGGTAAAGCATATCCATTCCATTTTTAGCTATACTAACCTTGATGCCGCCAACATCCGCAATAAACCCGAAGCCCATGGCGGCGCGCTGATGGATATTGGCTGCTACTGTATAGAGTGGCCCCGCTTTATTTTTGGCCGCGAACCACAGCGGGTAACCGGGCTGGTATACCGCGACCCGGTTTTTAAAACGGATAGCCTTACATCGGCCCTGATGGATTTTGGCAACGGGTACAGCGCCGCGTTCAGCTGCTCTACCCAGTTAGAGCCTTATCAGCGGGTAAACATTATTGGCAGTAAGGGCCGGTTGGAAATTGAGATGCCCTGTAATGCACCCAACGATACCCCGGCCCACCTGTGGCTGCAACGCGACAGGGTGATTGAAGAAATAAAAACCGAAACCGCTAATCAATATACCCTTCAGGTAGATGCGTTTGCGCTGGCCATATTAAACGATATACCTGTACCCACAGCTTTAACCGATGCACTGGATAATATGCGGGTGATTGACGCGCTGTTGAAAAGCGCGGAGATAGGGGAGTGGGTGGATTTGTAAGGTTTGACCTACCAGCGGCTTGACTCACCCGCCCGTCGCTTCGCCTTCCGGCAGAAAGATGGGTTAAAATGTAACCGAAATTGCTCCTGCCCTCTTTCCGCCGAAGGCGAAGAGAG
Organism: Bacteroidota bacterium; assembly: GCA_040389105.1. Classification (GTDB taxonomy): domain Bacteria; phylum Bacteroidota; class Bacteroidia; order Sphingobacteriales; family Sphingobacteriaceae; genus Mucilaginibacter. The sequence continues at coordinate 862,655 of JAZKAO010000010.1, read as the reverse complement.
GGCCGACGAGTGAAACGATGTCGGGGTGTTAATAATTTTCGCATATTTGCAATCCCAAAAGGAAATTGATGAGCAAGGATAATATTTATATCAAGAATAAAAAGGCCTATTTCGAATACTTCATATCCGACAAATATGTAGCCGGGATAAAACTGCTTGGTACCGAAATCAAATCCATCCGCGAGGGTAAGGCTAATCTGAGTGATTCCTTTTGTACCTTTATTAACGGGCAACTGTATGTGCGCAACCTGCATATCTCTGAATATACCTTTGGCTCCTTTTACAACCACGAGCAAAAGCGCGACCGTGTACTTTTGCTGAATAAAAAGGAACTGAAGAAACTGGAAACCAAGGGTGAGGAAAAGGGCTTTACCATTGTGCCCCTTGCTATCTTCATCAGCGAGCGTGGTTTTGCCAAGCTGGAAATTGGCCTTGGCCAGGGTAAAAAACTTTACGATAAGCGCGATACCATGAAAGAGCGCGACACCAAAGTAGAGATGGACAGGGCCATGAAGCAGTAAATTAAGGCCATGCAGTTAATATAATTGCGTGTAACCAAAATACGCCAGCCTTTTTCGGTTAAAATGGCCTCAAACTGAAATAATATCTCTTAGTGATGATAATTAGTTTATATTTATCTTATTCGCCTGCTCTCTGAATTAATTTAAAAGCTAATTATGTCATTTATTCCGCTGCCTGAAAATGAAGAAGACAGGTTAGCTGCGCTTAAATCGTACAATATTTTAGATACGGGTGAAGAAGAAGATTTTGACGAGTTGACCACCCTCGCATCCGCCGTTTGCCAAACCCCCATTGCCTTAATTACCTTGTTGGACGATAAACGCCAGTGGTTTAAATCGCACCCCGGGGTACCGCAAAAAGAAACCGCGAAGGAATTATCCTTTTGCGCCCATGCCATTGTAGCAACCGATGATATTATGGTGGTGAACGATGCCACCCAGGATGAGCGCTTTGCCAATAACCCACTGGTAACCGGCGATACCAAAGTGATATTTTATGCCGGCGTGCCTTTAGTGAACGAGGACGGCTTTGCCCTTGGATCGTTATGTGTAATAGACCATCAGCATAAGGAACTGACCGAAACCCAAACTAACGCCCTTAAAATTATTGCCAAGCAGGTAGTTACCAAATTAGAATTAAGGCGCAAGGCCATGGCGCTGGAACAACTACACCAGCAACTGCTAACATCAAATGTGTTTATTGAAAAATTTGCCAGCATGGCCGCGCACGATATTAAAAACCCGCTGAGCAGTATCCTGCTATCATCGCAAGCTTTGCAAATGCGTTTGAAAAAGCTGGAAGATAGCGGCTGCGACAAATTGGTTGATATGAATATTGCCGCTACAAAGCGTTTAATACAAATGCTGGATGATATGCTGGCCTATTCCAAATCGCCGGAGTTGCTGCTGGTTAAAAAGGAGCGTATTTATTTAAATGTATTGCTGCAACAGGTGATAAACATGATCAAAGTACCAGATCATTTCACCATTAATATCCCAACCGAAATTCATCTGCTGGATGCTTCGGTTGTAGCGTTTGAACAGATATTAGTTAACCTGCTCACCAATGCCATCAGGTATAACGATAAGGATAGCGGCGTGGTTGATATCCGTTTTAACTATGATGATAACCATTACCGTTTTGAGGTAGCCGATAATGGCATGGGTATAGATGCTCAGTATCACGATAAGATCTTCGGCAGTAACTTTACCCTGAAAATTACCGACCGTTTTAATAAAAAGGGTTCGGGCATTGGCCTGTCTACCGTAAGGGAACTGGTAACGGCGCTACATGGCAGTATTCATGTAGAATCTACCCCGGGCCATGGGGCTACTTTTTTTATCGCCATACCTAAATAACCGCCCTGCTAAGTATTCTTTTTACCTGTTAGCAACAGCACAATACCGCCAACTACTAAAATACCCCCGGCATAAGGCGGCCAGTTAACGGTATGTTGTTTATCGGCCGATACCTGTATAGGGCCGGCATCAATCACTTTTTCTTTTTTGGTATAGGTAAAGCCGGTGTATATTAACATTAGTACCCCTATGGCCAGCAGTATTATCCCGATTGGTTTGTTCATGGCTTTTGTTATTAGTTTAGATAACAATGCATAAACGGGGGAAATGTTTTGGTTGATGTAACAGCCGGTTCAAGCGTCCACGCTTGAACCGGCTGTTTTTTGATGATAGAAGGGTAGGGTGTCACCCTGAGCCTGTCGAAGGGTGCGTGCGTAGGCCTGCCCACCATGGTTCGACAGGCTCACCATGACACCCTGTGCTAAAGCTGTCACCCCGGATTTATTCGGGATGACAGATGCGTTTGCCCTTACTGCGCCGTAATCTCCACCACCGTGCTGGTCCGCTCAATGGCCCTGCCCGCCGCCGGACTGATCCCTACCGACATTAAATAATCGCCGCTGTATGTTTTACCGTTTTCGGGGATGGTAGCTTTGGCGCCTTCCACCAGGTTGATCTCTTCAATTTTATATTGCTTTTGGGGATCGAGCCCTTGCAGTTTTACCTTGTTATAAGGCTCCTTGTAACGCACGTTTAAAATATAGCTGAACAGTACGGCCTTATCTTTTTTATCGCTCACGTACATTAGCAGCGCGCGGCTTTCATCGTAAGGAGAAATTAAACGGTAAAGGTCGCCTTGCCATATTACAGGGCTTAAGCGCATATAGTTTTCTACCGCCTGGTGGCTGAATTTTACTTCGGCCGGGGTCATTTTACTTACGTCGATATCGTAACCCATGCGGCCCATCATCGCTACATCGGTACGAAATTTAAGCGTAGCCTGCTTGTTCCACGATGTAATATGGTTGGCAACCGTATTGGCCGGGAAAAAGTTTGAATATCCCCACTGGATATATACGCGCTCCATTGGGTCGGTATTATCGCTGGCCCAAAATTCGGTAAAGTACTTTAACGCGCCATAATCGGTACGGCCGCCGCCGCCGCTGCAAAGCATGATGGGCAGGTGCGGGTATTTGGCCCTCAGCTTATCCAGCACTTTATACAGCCCCAGCGTATAATCAACATATAAATGGGTTTGCTTATCCTTTAAATAGGGCGAGTAGGTATTGCTCATGGTTCGGTTGCAATCCCATTTAATATAAGCTATGCCGGGGTTTTTGGTCAGCATATTATCCAGTATGCCGTATACATGGTCCTGCACCTTAGGATTAGTTAAATCAAGCACCAGTTGGTTGCGCTGATAGTTTTCGTCGCGATTGGGCAGTTTTAAAATCCATTCGGGGTGTTGCTCGTACAGTTCGCTTTTGGGGTTCACCATCTCTGGCTCCACCCATATCCCAAACTTAACACCCTTGGCTTCGGCTTGCTTAACCAGGTATTCGATATTGTGGGGCAGGATAGCTTTGTTCTCTTCCCAATCGCCCAGGCCGGCCTTATCGTTTACACGTGGGTATTTATTGCCAAACCAGCCATCATCCAATAAAAACAGGGGGACACCTATTTTATTGGCATCATCAAACAAGGCTACTAATTTCTGTTCGTCAAATTTAAAACCGGTGGTTTCCCAGTTGTTCAATAAGGTCATGCGGGGTTTGGTACCATCCAGCACGCCGTAATTGCGCGCCCAGCTATGCAGGTTGCGGCTGGCCTGGCCCTTGCCGGTATTGCTATAGGTCATGATCAAAGCCGGGGTGGTAAAAGTTTTGCTTTGCGCCAAATGATATTCGGACGCGTAAGGGTTAATACCCGATATTACCCGCAAGCCATTTGCCTGGTCTACCTCAAATTTAAACTGGAAGTTACCTGTCCAGGCCAGGGTAGCGGCTATTACTTCTCCGTCGGTTTCGTCGGATGGTTTATTAAGGGATAGCATAAACATTGGGGCGGCATACATATCGGCACGTGTGCCCAACTTGCTGTCAATCACCTTTATCCCGTTGGTTAGCTGGCTTTCCTGCTGACGCATTTCCATAGCCCAATCGCCATGAAACTGTGTGAGCCAATATTTAGGCGCATCGAAATGCAACATGCTTGATGCATAGTTGGTTAAGGTAAGCGCGCCCTTTTCGTCGTTCTTAATTTCGGTCCAGGCCTTTATTACGTTTTCATTGTTATAAGCCTGGTAGTGCAGCACCACGCCAACCGGGTATTTAGGGTCTTTTAATTCGATGATGGTTTCGGTCATATCGCCCTGTTTGTCCTGCTTATCAGCAACATATTCCAGCACTAAGGATGGGTTGCCATCGGTATGGGTTACCTTAATAGCGGGTTCAAACTGGTCTTCCATGCCGCCGGTCATATAGGCTTCCTTGCGGCCAACGGGCAAACCTGCGTACTCGGCAGGGTTGGCTAATTTTTTACCAAAATAGGTTTGATAAATCCGGTTATTGCTATTAACCCTGAATACCAGGCTTAAATTTTTTGTCTCAACAATAATTTGTTTTGAATTTTGTGCCCGGGCAACAAAAAAGCAGGCAATAACTAAAAGGCTGGTAAATATTTTTTTGATCATATCCCCTAAATAATTGGTTAATGGTTATACTGCAAGCAGTCAGCGTAAAACTACGGTAAGCTTGCCGCGCAATTATAACCGATTTTAACCATTTATTCAATGGACTGATCCATATATCGGCGGGATAAAATTATTACGGCACAAAAAAGCCGGATAAAACACCTTTATCCGGCCCCTCTTAAAAAACTATAACATCGGTTATTAATCCTTAAGGATTAATTTCTAATTACCATGGCAACGCTTCGCCCATGTGGGTAAATGTACCGCTTGGGCCATCCTCGCCAATCAGGGCGGCTTCAACGCTGCTTTTTGCGCCGTCAACAATTTCCATTGGGGCGGCATCGCTGCCCATATCTGTTTTAACCCAACCCGGGTGTACCGAGTTTACCTTGATCTTGGTATCCTTTAATTCTTCGGCCAGGTGAACAGTAAACGCGTTCAGAGCTGTTTTTGATGAATTGTACGAGAAGATTTTGAATGAGGCAATCGGGCTATCGGCAGCCGCGTGTACACCTAATGATCCTAAAATGCTCGACAGGTTAACAATACGACCGGCTTCGCTTAATTTTAACAGCGGCAATAAATCGTGGGTTAAGTATACTACCGAGAACAGGTTGGTTTCGTAAACGTAATGCAATTCCTCGGCCGATGTATCGATGGTTTTGTTTACGCCTAAACCCTCCTTAGGGGCCACACCTGCATTATTGATCAGGATATCCAGCTTGCCAAATTTATCCTTAATATAGCTGGCAACCGAAAGGCGGTCGGCGGCATTAGTTACATCCAGTTTAATACCATAGGCATCAATGCCTTCGGCCTTTAATTTACCGGCGGTTTCGTCGGCTGTTTCCTGGCTGCGGGCGGTTACAATTACAGTTACATCCTTTTGACCTAACTGCTTTGCAGTTTCAAATCCTATACCACGATTGGCGCCGGTGATCAAGGCTACTTTTTGAGTTTTCATTTTGTTTGATTTTTAAAGTTGGATTGTTCTATATTTAGACTGTTTGGTCTTTTTTAATTTACATTTTTTATTTTAACCACAGAGGGCACGGAGTTTTTTCACGGAGGGCACAGAGATCAAATCTCTCCTATTTAAATTAACTCTGTGTTCTCTGTGACTTCTATCTCTGTGAACTCTGTGGTTAAATTCTTAATTCCTTTTGATGGCTCAAATGTAAATACTAAAATAGACCAAATGGTCTTTTTTGTGTCATTAAAAATATTACTCTTTCCGGTAGGTATTAATTTCGGCTTTTAACGCGCTGATGATGGTACGCATTTGCGAGGCATCGCCTATTACCCGGCTTACAATAGTAGCACCCTCTACCATGGCAAACATTTTTATACCGAAGGTATCACCATCAAAATTTGGTGTAAACTCGTTATCGGCAATGCCCTGCTTTACAATTCCGGCAATATATTTTTGAGTTGTGAGCATCCGCTCGCCTATTTTTTGTTTAATGTTCGGGTTGGTATCGTCAGCCTCTACACCAAAATTTACCAGCGGGCAGCCGCCCTGGCAATACGATTCCAGCGGGTCTTTATAAAAATCGAGCAAGGCAAACAGTTTTAGTCGGGAGGTTTTTTCTTTAGCCACTAAGGAACTTACCCTATTAGCCAGTTTGGCCAGCAAATGATCAACAATGGCCAGCGACATATCTTCCTTGCTATCAAAATGGCCGTATAAACCACCCTTAGCCATTTTAGTGGCCTGCATAATATCGTTTATAGTTGTACCGGCAATACCTTTCTCGTTAAATATTGGTGCTGCCTGCTCTATAATATACTGCCGTGTACGTTCTGCCTTACCCATGCTCTTATTTATTTTACGGTGCGAAAATAAACCTTTTGGTCGGAAATTGCAAATGTCTTAAATCACCGCGTCATTGCTTCGTTGTACCTCGCCTGTCCAAACGCGGGTTGGCCTCCTGAAAAATTTAAGCATCACGCTTAAATGGGTAGTCATCATCAGTAAAATGAACGAAAATAGTGTCAACCCGATTTGTTTTCAAGTATTTGATTATCAATTACTTGAAAAATGAAGTATGTTAAAATGTGTAAACCCTATTCCCGCTGCTTTTTGGGTGTGCGATTGCTTCGTTCCTCGCAATGACAAATAGGCTATAAAAAAAGCCCCCCGATACCAAACGGGGGCTCAACCAATTATAAATAATAAACCAAATTATTTCTTTACTTCGGGGGTAACCGCCTTTAGCGGTACCAGGCTGTTCAGGTATACTTCGATATTGCTGTAACCGCCGCCATTTTTAGCCGTTTTTGGCGAGTCGGACGCGTCCTTCGGGTTTAGTCCGTGGGCAATTTCGTAAGCATCGGGGATACCGTCATTATCGCTGTCTTTATAAGGTGCACCTTTATATTCGGGGTAGCCGCCTACCTGGCTAATATCGCTGATGATACCTTGCTTATAGGTATCGGGCAGGCGCTCTTTTACATATTTGGCACCAATATGTTCTATAATACCGCTGGTGGCATATTTAATTTTGCCTGTACGCACATCTTCTACAATGCGTTCATCAACCGGGTCGCGCTTGGGTAAGCTGCAACCCGCATTGGCCAGCACATAAGTATAGGCATCCATAGTTGGGATAATCGCAACCGGGTTCATAATAGGTAGCGGCTTGTCGGCACGGATGCTATCGGTATAACGGCCGGCATCGGGGCCTTCGCCAATTTGCACACCGCCGTCCCAGTTGTTTTTGGTTACCTTATCGTTGCCCTCCATCATATTACCGCTTACGTATACTTGGCCGTAATGTGTTTTATTGGCCGGGTCGCGGCCGGCTTCGGGTTTTAGTATACGATGACCGATAGGCTCGTTCATAGGCGTAATTGGCCCGGGTTTAAAGTAGTTATTGATGAAGTTGTACAGCGATTTATTATCGCCGCCATCGGCACTGCGGTTCCACCAGTTAAATACCACGTTGTTAAAAAAGCCAAAATCCTCGTCCATTCCTACTGATGGGTTACGGGCAATATTATTGGCCCAAAGGTTGCGCATAAAGGTACTGTTGTGGCCACCAATGGTACTGCCAAAGGCGTGATTATAGGTATCCAAAGCTTCGGAAAAGATAGAGTTTTGAATGGTAACATTCACAGTAGCCATTTTCTCCTGCTTGGCGCCGGCCCGATCGTACACATGGCGATAGATAGACATATTCTCGTCCAGTCCCCAACTGGCCGAAACGTGGTCGATAATAATATTGCCCATGGGGTTGCCGCCTAAAGCATCATCCCTGCGGCCTACATCGGTAGCGCCGCGACGGAAACGTACATAACGGATGATCACATCGTGTGTATCTATCCAGGTCGATTCACCCGCCACACAAATACCATCGCCCGGGGCCGATTGCCCCTCGATAGTGATATAAGGCGCGCGAATGCTGATGGGATCGGTGAGGTGGATAATGCCTGCTACATTAAATACTACAATACGCGCGCCGCCTTGTTCGCAGGCTTCGCGCAGGGTACCCGGGCCATGATCGGCCAGGCTGGTTACTACAATTACCCTGCCGCCACGGCCGCCGGTGGTATACATACCGCCGCCTTCGGCACCCGGGAATGCCGGAAGTTTAGCCTGTGGCAAATCGGATGGTTTATTGGCCCATGGCACGTAAGGTTTGCCCGCCTTTTCATCGCGCTGAATAATAGGGAGGGCCTTAGCCCAGGCCACATCCGACCGCTTTTTGGCTTCGTCCAGCGCCGAATCAGCTTTAGCCTGCACCGCTGGTGGTATTTTGGGGTATTGCGCCTGCGCGGTTTTTACAGTAACAAGGGCAACTGCCAATGCCGCCATGCCGATTAGTTTCGTCTTCATGTTTTATGACAATAAAATATATTGATCTTACCTGGTTATAATATGATTAACCAAATATGCAGCATGGCGAGGCTGCTTTCATATAGCATATTTTCAAGCTATTGTAGGATTTTATCATGCCTGTTAAGCAGGGTGCTTTTGTAATTGAGATGTTACGGGGAGAGCCTCGCCCCAACCCCTCTCCAAGGGGAGATGGGTTTAAAAAGTCGCTTCAGACGGATTTTTTATCTTACGCTCGTCACAGACGAGCGCAAGATGTAAAACGCAATATATCTGTTGTTTTTATCCTATTTCTTTGGTGGTTTAACAATCAGCACCGGGATGTTTACCTTATGGCGTACCTTATCAACCGTCGATCCATAAATTAAATCTTTTATCACCTTATGCCCGTGCGATCCCATCACCAAAAAGTCGATCGCTTCCTTTTTAACAACCTCTGTTATGGCATTGGCCGGGAAGCCGTAACCAATTTGCGCTGTGGCATGATAGCCCAGGGTTTTTATCTCCTCCACATATTTATCCAGGTTGTCTACATCGCTTTGGGTTTCGTGGTCCATTACTTCGGTGCCGTGATAACGCGCACCGGCAGTTTCTACTACGTGGATGAGTGTATACTTTGCTTTTTTACCACCCTGCATCATGGCATGGCGAATGGTATCACGGTCGTTGCTCGAAAAATCGATGGTAACCCCAATATGGTGATAGGTAATAGGGGCCATTTCGTCTAACACTTCGGCCAGTCCGTGCGGTACATAATTTGGTGTCTCCTTGTATTTAAATATCAACGGCCTAATAAATACATAGATCAGCAACAAGCCTACGCCAATTACAATTGGTATAACCAGTGTATAGATCCAAATATCCGTAGCCGGGTTCACGTTTAACCAATCGCCAATTTGATCCACCACCAGTTTAGCATTTAGCGATACAATTAATATGGCGCTGGCCCAGGCTAATATTTTCACCTTAAGGCTGATGGCAAATTTACCCATGCGTTTTTTATCGGATGTAAAGTGGATGAGTGGTATCACCGCGAAGCCTAATTGCAAGCTGAGTACTACCTGGCTTAAAATGATCAGGTTGCCCAAACCCGCATCCCCATAATACAATATCGTAAAAACAGCCGGGATAATGGCCAATAAGCGGGTAAGCAGGCGGCGCATCCATGGTTCGATACGCAGGTTAATGTGCCCTTCCATAATAATTTGCCCGGCCAATGTACCCGTAATGGTTGAGCTTTGCCCCGACGCGATCAGCGCGATGGCAAACAGGGTAGGTGCAATGCTGCCGAAAATATGTTCCAGCAGTTTATAGGCATCCTGTATCTCGGCCACTTCAAAGTACCCATTGCGGAAGAAAGCGCTGGCAGCCAGTATCAGTATCGCCGCGTTTACAAAAAAGGCCAGGTTTAAAGCAACGGTAGTGTCAATCAGGTTAAATTTGATAGAGGTGCGAATGCCCTCATCGGTACGGTTAATTTTACGCGTTTGCACCAGCGACGAGTGCAGGTACAGGTTATGCGGCATTACCGTAGCGCCGATGATACCGATAGCGATATACAGCATTTGCTGATGAATCTTATCGCCGCTGAACAGGTTGCCGGGGATAAAGCCTTTAGCTAATTCTACTACATCGGGCTTTACAATAAACATCTCTATCAAAAACGATAGACCGATAATAAATATCATAGATACAATAAAGCCTTCCAGCTTGCGCATCCCCTTGTTCATTAGCCATAGCATTAGTACGGTATCGGTAATGGTGAGCGATACGCCCCATATCAGCGGCAGGTTAAACAGCAGTTTTAAACCAATGGCCATCCCGATGATCTCGGCCAAATCGCAGGCTACAATGGCTATTTGGGCCAGTATGTACAGGCAAAAGTTTACAAATTTGGGGTAATTATGTTTGGATGCCTGGGCCAGGTCTAACCCGCGTACAATGCCTAAACGTGCCGCCAGCGATTGCAACAACAGGGCTATCAAGTTCGACGCGAACAGTACCCATATCAGTTTATAACCAAAAGCGCTGCCGCCGGCAATATCGGTTGCCCAGTTGCCGGGGTCCATATAGCCTACGCTTACCAAATAAGCGGGGCCAATAAAAGCTAACAGGCGTTTCCAGCCGGTGGCCTTATTGGTATCAACCGAACTGTGTACGTTTGCTAATGATTGTGTTTGCGTATGTTTTTTTGTCATAAAGCCACTAATAGATTTTTTGCCACCTCGCGGCTGATGTTTATTTTTTTGTTACCTATCTCCAATACCACCGAATGATCGTAATCTACCACTTCGGTCACCGTTAATTTGGTGCCAAGGGTAAGTGTAGCCTTTTCCAGGTATTGCAAAAAGGCAGGGGTATGGTCGCCCACGCCGGCCACTACGCCTGTTTGGTTAATCAGCATAGCCGAAACCGGTTTCAATTCCTGCCGTTTAAATTGCCCTTCGCGGTCGGGGATGGGGTCGCCATGGGGGTCATACTTGGGGTATTCCATAAATTTATCCAGGCGGTCTATCAGTTCGGTGCTGGAAATATGCTCCAGTTCTTCGGCCACCTCGTGTACCTCGTCCCATTTAAAATCCAGCTTCTCCACCAAAAAATATTCCCATAGGCGGTGCTTGCGGATAATGCCCAGCGCAATTTTCTCGCCTTCCTCGGTCAGGGTAACGCCCTGGTATTTAGTGTAGTTGATCAGTTTTTTATCGGCCAGCTTTTTCAGCATATCGGTAACCGATGCCGCGCGGGTATTGGTTGCCGCCGCAATTTGGTTGGTGCTGGCGCTGCCCGCGTTCAACGAGCAATGATAAATGGTTTTAAGGTAGTTCTCCTCGGTAAAAGTATTCATTTAAGGCAAATCTAATAATAAATTTAGACTTATCTAAAAATAGTGAAATAAAAATTATTTTTTGTTTTGTGGGTATTATTAAAAATTTAATTTTGTTAAATCCTATATTTGTACCAATATGGCAGCAGAACTTGACAAGACAGACTTACAGATCTTAAAAATATTACAGGAAAACGGCAGGATAACCAACCTGCAGCTATCTAACGAAATTGGCCTATCACCGGCGCCAACGCTTGAACGCGTGCGCAAACTGGAGAACGCCGAATACATAAAAAGTTACCACGCCCTGGTGGACGAGGAGAAGCTGGGCCTGGGTATTAAAACCTTTATCCAGATTTCGTTGGACTTTCATCAAAAGAACACCATCCAGATATTTTTGGACGAGATACAAAGCATTAAGGAAATTACAGAGTGCCACCACGTAACCGGGCAGTGTGATTTTTTATTGAAGGTATACGTAAGTAACATTAAAGCCTACGAGCAATTGATCATGGAAAAGATCAGCCGCATCCCCGTGGTAAAAACTTTCCAAACCATGATGATCATGTCGACCAGTAAAAAGGAGCCGATTGTGCCGTTGGAGTATTAATTTGATGTGCAGATGTGCGTATATGCAGATGTGCAAATGATCAGCTAATTCCTGCATCTGCATATTTGCACATCCCCGCATCTGCACTTTAATGCCCCGCCGCCAAGTCAAGCGGCACGCTTGACTTAATACTTAAGTAAGCGTCCCGCTTAATTTAATTCATAACATGAGCGTTCCGCTCATAAAACCATGCGGTAAAGTGGCACAATGGCCGGGCATCGGTGCATTATTTAATCTGCCAGTCTATAGTAGACAATCCCTCTTTTTCCAAATACGCATTAGTCTTTGAAAAAGGCTTTGACCCCCAAAAGCCACGCTCTACAGATAGGGGCGATGGGTGTACTGATTTAATGATGTGGTGTTTGCCGGCATTAATCAGCGGGATTTTTGATTGCGCGTAGTTACCCCACAGGATAAACACCAGTCCTTTGCGTTCGTCCGATAGTTTTTTAATAACCTCGTCGGTGAAGATCTCCCATCCCCTTTTTTGGTGCGATGCGGCCTCGCCGGCGCGTACGGTTAGGGTGGCGTTTAGCAATAGCACGCCTTGTTCGGCCCATCCCTCCAGGTTTCCATGGGCGGGTTTCACAAAGCCGGGGATATCGGTAGCCAGTTCCTTATAAATATTAATGAGCGATTTTGGGATAGCAATGCCCTTTTGTACCGAAAATGATAAGCCATGTGCCTGTTGCGGGCCGTGGTAAGGGTCTTGCCCCAGTATCACCACCTTAACCTTATTAAACGGAGTTTTATTAAAGGCGTTAAAAATATCGGCGTTGCGGGGGTATACCGTTTGGCCCGATTCCTTTTCGGCTTGCAGAAATTTTTTCAATTGAACCATGTAAGGCTTCTCAAATTCGTCCTTTAAAACGGCCAGCCACGATGGAGGTAATGCTATCGACATAATTATTACGTAGTATTTGATTTAGACTGCAAATTAACGGATATTTGCAGCCTGTAAAATAGTATATTAAATTATGTCAAATATTGTTCGTTTAATTGTTGCGTGTGTAGTAATGGGTGCCGCCGTTGCTATGGCCGGTTTTGGTATTTGGGGATGGGGGATATTGGTGCTGCTGATAGGCGGGATCTTTTTATTAAGCTTCTTTTTTAACGAGAACATGATCATAGCGCAGTTTTACCTGCGTAAGGAAAACTCGACCAAAGCCGAAGAGTGGCTGTTGAAAATATCTGATTACGAAAAACAATTACATAAAGGTCAATGGGGTTACTATAACCTGCTGATGGGCCTGATAGAATCGCGCAAAACGCCGATGAAATCCGAAAAATACTTCAAAAAATCATTGTCGCTGGGTATGCGCATGTCGCACAATGTGGCATTGGCTAAATTAAGCCTGGCCGGTATAGCCATGGCTAAGCGCAACAAGCGCGAAGCGCAAATGTACCTGCAAGAGGCCGCCAAAGATGATAAAAACAAGCTGCTGGCCGAACAGATTAAAATGATGAAAGGCCAAATGGCGCAGATGGATAAGCAGGTAGTGCGCGGGTACCGGAATTTCTAAAGGTAAGTTTGCAGCATTCAATTTGCAGTTAGCAATCAACTGCAAACTGCCCACTGCAAACTGATTTTATTTCTCGTCCAGCGAATCAAAATAATCCGGTTCCGAATTATGGTTTTGACTGGGGGCGATATGCCTGTCGGGGATTTCCACATCATCGTCGTCATCTAATGATGAAGATGCATGTGCTTTCACCTTACGATTAGCCGCCACACGTTCAACTTCCTTTTCATCATCACCTGCCGGACTTGAAAACTCAACCATTTTTAACAGGCTGCGTACAAACGATAAATTGAACCGGCTACGGTTTAATTTAATCAGGTATTCATTTTCGGTTATTTCCAATATCGAACTCATGGCTTGCTTTTTATTAAAGTGTCACACACAATAATAATCATCCTGATGTTGTGTTTGTTTTAAACTTCTGTTAAGAAATTGCGAGAAGGAGGTTTAACCACAAAGGCCACAAAGGGAGAAATCACGAAGTACACAAAGGTATTAGTGGTTAAATGTTTTATTAAGTTTTGCCTTTGTGTGCTTTGTGCAAAAATCTTCGCGCCCTTTGTGGTTAAATTCTCAGGGCGTTGTAACCGCCACAGGCAATATCTTCCCGTTAAAAAAACGGTGGCCGGTTAGGGCGAAGTCCGCTATGTATTTGCCCATTTCAAAGGCCATCACCGGCGATTCGTATCCCGGGAAGGCTTGTTCCAGCATCTCCGTTTGTGCCGAACCCAGTGCCAGGCAGTTTACTTTGATCTGCTTATCGGCCAGTTCCAGTGCCAGGCACTCGGTAAGCGTGTGTAAGGCAGCCTTACTGGCCGAATAGGCCGATAGTCCCGCGAATTTAGCGCTGCCCTGAAAGGCCCCCATACTACCAATATTAACGATGTGTGATCCTTTAGCCATTAATGGGATGGCAGCCTGGATCATGCGCACATGGCCAATATAATTGCTTTGCAGCATCTCTACAAAGTCGGTTTCGTCCAAATCGGTAAAGGGCTTGTTAATTAAAACGCCGGCATTGTTGATCAGGATATCAATACCACCCTCAAAACGGGTTTGGATAAACTGCTGCAAATCGTGATAATCATCGTGTACAATATCAAATACCAGCGGGTATAGTATCGCATCGGGGTTTAAGCCCAAAGCTATCTCCAGTAAGCGGCTCAATTTATCTTGCGACCGTGCCAGGGCTATCACCTTATGCCCGCCCGATAAGCATAATTCTAAAACGGCCTCGAAGCCCACGCCGCTGCTGGCGCCTGTTATAATGATGTTCATAAAACGTATTTCTCTAACACGTCATTGCGAGGTACGAAGCAATCCTCGATTTACAGAGCGGCTCTATTTGCCGAGGATTGCTTCGTACCTCGCAATGACGATTCGTGTTTCGAAAATAGGCAAATTTCCGTTACACCACCAATTTCTGCTCTACCGGATGCTTGATCAAATAAAAGCCATCGCTAATTAGTTTCTTCAATTCTGGTGCGGTTGCAGCTTTGTTTTCCAGGAAAGCACGGATATCGGCTGCCAGTTGGGGTTCTATGTCTTCGTGGTCTAATATCTCTAAAATTTCCATGGCGCATAGCCAGTCCTCGTGATGGGTTTTTTCCAATTGTTCCCAAACGTTGCCTAAAAAATCGTAACCCGTTTGGGTTTGGCGCGAGGTGCGCACCTGCTGGTACAGGCGGTGCAGTTCCAGCATGCGCGCGGTGTATGGTATATGATGTGTCCCGGTGTTCGATTTATAGCTGATCTCTTCAAAGGCTTCCTTATCGGCCGCGCCGCAAAATACCGAGGTGATGAGTTCGCCTACGGCCATATCATAAACGCCCCATGATGGGTCGAACAGGATATTCCTCTCCGCATCCTTAACGGTGCAATCCACAAAGGTGATCAATTGCAATTTGCCATTGGTTATCAGCGTCGATTGTACTTTGCCAATTAGGCTAATGCCGCTTTCAAAATCAAGATAAGCGGTTTTGCCTTCTTGTATCCCATCTACAAAGCGCTGGCCTTCGGTAAAATCTTCTAAGGGGGTATTATTACCTTTCAGTTTGCCAACCGGCGAGCTGAAGCCATCCTTGTGATAACCCTTACCATGCCCTTTCAGCTGCTTATTGTTATAGGCTAAGGCCGATGGCCCGGTGGTTTTAATAAACACGGGTAATCCCTTATCCTGTTTAAATTCGGCAACCGTACCTGTAACCTGCAAGCCCGAGCTGTATTCAACGGTGCAGGTGTTCTTACTTTCCATAGCCTTTTGCAAGCCATAGGCACCACCCTTGCGGAACGACATGGTATCGGCGAAAGCCTCCAAAACGTCAATCAGGTTTTGAAACGTGGGGGTTACAAAAAGCTGCGGCTGCGGTTGGGTAATATCGTAGCTGTACTTAACGGCATCAATAGTATAAGGCAGTTTCTTAATTTCGGGCAGCATACAGCTTACACTTTCGCCGATGGAAGAAAGCAGGCCCGCCCCGTAAATCTTCGGGTTTTCCAGTGTGCCGATCAGTCCGTACTCTACCGTCCACCAGTGCAGGCGGCTCAGCAGGGCCATTTCGGATGGGGGCCCCATGTTTTCCTGGCGATGGGCTACTAAATCTTCGGCGGCCTTTAATTCATCAGCATTAGCATCGGGCATTTCCTTCAGGATAGATAATGCGCGGATAGCCTCGTACAGTTCAAAATCTTGCGCCGAAAACATGGCTTTAGCACCTATCGAACCAAAATAGCTCAGGTATTCGTGGTAATCCTTATCGGCAATAATGGGCGCGTGCCCGGCCGATTCGTGGATGATATCGGGCGCGGGCGTATATTCAATATGTTTTAACTGGCGGATATCGGCGGCTATCACCAAAACCCTATAAGCCTGGTACTCCATAAAGGCGGCGGGGGGAATAAAGCCATCAACGGTAACCGCGCCCCAGCCAATTTTGGCCAGCGCGTTATTCATATCCTGCAGGTTGGGGATTTTTTCGATAGTCAAGCCGGCTTTTTGCAACCCGGGGATATAAGGGTAGTAGGCAACATCTTTCAGGTAGCTGTAGTTTTGGCGCATCACATAGCGCCACACGGCATGATCTATAGGGGTATAATGTTGGTAATGCTGATCGACAATAAATTGCTTTAAATGCCCGGGCAGCCTGGCAACCTGCGGATTATTAAAATCATTAAAATGACTCATCGGACTGTTGGTTTATAAACAGAACGCCAAGTTAAAGAAATGGTTGAGTGGTATCCAAATTTCAGAATATGATTCTATTTTCGATATAAAAATCAGAATAATATTCCTTTTTATTGCGTTAAAACAAATTTGGTTTGTTGAAAATTATTGCGACCTGAAAGGGTAGTTACAACTTCATCTTTTTTTGCATGGTGGGTAAACCATCCGCCAAACGGCTTGGGCGCAATACGTAGTAAATACCCAGTAAGGCAACCAGTAAAGATATCAGGTAAAACGTACCGGGCAAAAATACCGCCAGGGTTTTATCCATAGGGAACCATTTGGTTAAATAGGTAAACACCGTTTCGCGCACGCCGGCACCACCCACACTAATGGGGATAATGGTTGCCAATGCCGATATTAAAAAGGATAACAGGTAAGGCGAATACTTATCATGAAAATCTTGCCCCATCAGCACAAAAACAATAGCCAGCACCTGGAAGCCCTGCACTAAAACTGCTTTTAAATGTGCCTCGAAAAAAAAGCGGGTGTATTCCTTAAAAAATTTATAAGCCACAAAATAATAAACGGCCGATGCCACAGCAAAAATACTTAGGGGGATACCGATATGGATATCAATTTGCGGGATCATAAAGATCAGGGCAACGGTAATTAAACCGATAGCCCACAAGCCGCTCAACCTATCGAACATGATAGCCCAAAATACCTTTTTGGCGGGCATATCGTAGTTTTTGTGCAACAAGTATATCTTATAGCCATCGCCGCCTATGCCGCCCGGTAACAGGAAGTTATAGAACAGGCCCAGCAGGTAAAGGCGGAAGTTAAATTTAGGATCGAGCTTAAGGTTGATAGACTTGAAGAAGCTTAATAAGCGAGATGAGGACGCTACCATGGATGCGAAAAAGCTAAGCAGCGCAGCCAGCATAAACCAGTAATTAGCATGTATCAGCCGGTTTTTTACGGCATTTAAATCAACCTTTCGGAAAACAAAATATAGCAGAACCGCGCTAACGGCAACTTTTAACAATGTTTTGGTGATGTTCCAAAGTTTTTGTTTCCAGGTTTTAGTTGGCTGGTACTCTACGGTTTCTTCTATTTCTGACATGCGGGGGCAAAGTTAGGGTATTTTTTGATTTCACAGATTATCGAAGATAGGATTTCACCGATTAGGAGTAACGAATACACTGATAATTAACATTCTTTAACTTTTTAATACCGCTTGTAATAATGTAATCAAATAGTAATCTGTGAAATCAGACCGCAATCTGTGAAATCAAAACCTTATTTTTGCGCCAAATTTATCGGATACACGTTATGAGTAAGGTTAATGTTGGATTAGTGCAAATGACCTGCGTTGCAGATAAGCAGCAGAATTTGCAAAAAGCAATAATTAAAGTGCGCGAAGCTGCCGCTAAAGGCGCGCAGATCATCTGCCTGCAGGAGTTATTTACATCGCTGTATTTTTGCGATGTAGAGGACTACGATAATTTTAAACTGGCCGAAGCTATCCCCGGCCCTTCAACCGACGAACTAGCTAAAGTTGCGGCCGAACTGGGTGTGGTGATCATCGCCTCATTATTCGAAAAACGCGCGCAGGGCCTGTACCACAATACCACCGCTGTGCTGGATGCCGATGGTGCTTACCTGGGCAAATACCGCAAAATGCATATCCCGGACGATCCCGGCTTTTACGAGAAATTTTATTTCACCCCCGGCGATTTGGGTTATAAAGTTTTCAAAACCAAATTTGCTACCATAGGCGTATTGATCTGCTGGGATCAGTGGTATCCCGAAGCTGCCCGTATCACCGCCCTGATGGGTGCCGAGATTTTATTTTACCCAACCGCCATAGGCTGGGCCACCACGCAGGATGAAGCCACCAACGTTAAACAATATAATGCCTGGCAAACCATACAACGCAGCCATGCCGTAGCCAACGGCGTACACGTGGTAAGCGTGAACCGCGTAGGTGAAGAAGCCGGCGTGAAATTTTGGGGCGGATCGTTCTTTGCCGACCCCTTTGGCGAACTTTTACACCAAACCACTGTTGATGAAGAAGAGGTGATTGTAATGGAGCTGGATCTGGATAAAACGGATTACTACCGTAGTCATTGGCCGTTTTTGAGAGATCGCAGGATTGACAGTTACCAGCCGATTACCAAGCGCCTTATTGACGAAGATTAAAATTATGTCATTGCGAGGTACGAAGCAATCGCACACCCAAAAAGCGGTTGTGCTTAGTTCGCGATTGCTTCGTACCTCGCAATGACAAACCGTATAACCAATATGAACCACCAATCATCTGATACTAACTTCCCCAAAGGTTTTTCTTTTCCCGCAGAGTGGGAACGCCACACCGCCACCTGGCTTAGCTGGCCGCATAAGGAGGAATCATGGCCGGGCAAGATCAGCCTGATATACGGTAAATATGCCGAGTTTGTAAAGGAACTGGCCAAGGGCGAATTGGTGCGCATTAACGTAGCCGACGAGCGGATGCAGGCCTTTGCCCATTTGCAACTGGAAATGGTTGGTGTGGATATGAGTAAGGTACAGTTCTTCCAGTTCCCTACTAACGATGCCTGGTGCCGCGATCATGGTCCGGCGTTTTTGGTGAACCGGGAAACAAAGCAAAAGGTCATTGTTGATTGGGGCTATAACGCCTGGGGAGGCAAATATCCTCCGTTTGATTTGGATGATGTGATCCCGACAAAAATTGGCGAACATTTTGGTTTGCCCGTTTACCATCCCGGTATTGTGATGGAGGGCGGTTCGGTTGATTTTAATGGGGCCGGTACTTTGCTAACCAGTACAGCCTGCCTGCTAAACCCTAACCGTAACCCGCATTTAAACCAGCAGCAAATTGAAAGCTACCTGCAAAACTATTACGGTGTAGAGCAGATCCTTTGGTTGGGCGATGGCATTATTGGCGATGATACCGACGGCCATATTGATGATATTACCCGCTTTACCAACGCGGATACCGTGGTGACCGTAGTAGAGGAAGATAAGAACGACGAGAACTACCACATACTGCAGGAGAACCTGCAAAGCCTTAAAACCATGCGCCTGCTAAACGGCAAGCAACTGAATATCGTAGAACTCCCCATGCCCGACGCGGTAGTATGGGACGACCAGCGTTTACCGGCATCGTACGCTAATTTTTATATAGCCAACTCGGCGGTTATTGTGCCTACCTACCGTTGCGATAAGGACGATAAGGCGCTGGCCATACTGCAACAATGCTTCCCCGACAGGCGGGTGGTGGGTATCGATTCGACAGATATTATCTGGGGCCTGGGTAGCTTCCATTGTTTAAGCCAGCAGGAGCCGGAGGTTTAAGGGCCTCACCCTGCCCTCTTTTGCCCCCGCAAGGTCTCTCGGAGATTAAAGTTAACCCGCAAATCTTTGCCCTGAATTTTGCATGAATGCACCATTAACAAGTCCGCATAGCGGACGAAACATCTTGTAGCAACGGGTTTCAACCCGTTGATGAAGGCATAAAACAAATCGGAGTTCCATCGGAACGGCAAATGTTTGCCCGATATGGTAAGGGATAATGATATGGCCCGAACCTACGGCTCTCGCGTAAACCATTTGTATCCATCAACGGATTAAAATCCGTTGCTAAAATATGAGCCGGGGCGATGCCCCTCTTAATAGCGTACCCCTATATTTTTATGGGTTAACTTTAACTCGGAGAGGACCCTGCGAAGACTTAAAAATATCTTTTTTACAATGCCAATCTCCGCTCCGTGTCCTCCGTGCAAAATCTCTGTGCCCTCCGTGGTTAATTCTTCTCGAAATTCTTCTAAAACCAGCCATAAGCCTGCCCGCCTAAATTTTTTACCGACAATTCTCCCGCCTTTACCGACTTTGTTCAATAACCTGCCCAATAACCGTTTGTAAAACTGTACCATTATATTAGTTTTACATCATCAATAAAAGTATAACAACTACAAGTAATAACACAACATAGATCATGAGTATCGAATCAAAATATCCTAACGGGCAGCGCAACGGAAAAGTAATTGCGGGCCTTATTTTACTGGCAGTGGGTGGCATATTGCTGCTGCAACAGGTCGGCGGTTTCTTTTTCCCCGACTGGTTGCTTAGCTGGCCCATGTTTTTCATCGCATTTGGCTTATACCTGGGTGCTAAGCACGATTTTAAGAAACCCAACGCCGTTATTTTTATCGTAATAGGCGTTATCTTTTTAGCAAACGATATTATACCGGGTATGCATGTTTGGCGCGTTTTTTGGCCTGTAATGATCATTGCCTTTGGTTTATGGATGATTATGGGCAAACGCCAGCAGTGGGACCGTAAAAGCTTTGAAAAATATAAAAGCGGTAACCCTTTGGGCGGCCAGGATTTCAACAACCCCTTCGACCCAAACTACAAGCCCGACCCTAACTTCGACCCAAACGGCCCAACAGCCGACCAGGGTAATACTTCATACAGGCCCCAATACACCGGCGATGATCATATCGAAACCGTTTCTGTTTTCGGCGGGGTGAAGCGTACTATCCTCTCAAAAGATTTTAAAGGTGGCGAAATTGTTAACGTTTTCGGCGGTACCGATCTGGACCTAACCCAGGCCGATATTAACGGCCGCGTTGAGATCGAGATCGTGCAACTGTTTGGCGGTATCAAGTTAATTATCCCGCCGCACTGGCAGGTAACATCGGATGTTGCCGCTGTGTTTAGCAGTGTTGATGATAAGCGCCGCAACATGGGTACACCGCTTAGTCCCGATAAGGTACTGGTGATAAAGGGAGTTTCCATTTTTGCCGGTGTGGATATCAGGAGCTTTTAAATTATATACATCAAATCAAAAAGAAAAACATGAACTGGTACGTAGCAAAAATAATTTTCAGGATCATCAGCGGCGAGGGCAATCACGATGCCCAGTTTGATGAGCAATTACGCCTTGTTAGCGCCGAAAACGATAAACAAGCATTTGATAAAGCAGCACGCTTAGGGCAAATATGCCAGGATAGCTTTACAAATAACAAAAAGCAACCCGTGCGCTGGGAGTTTATAGATATAGCCGAAATTAACCAGCTAAACGAACTGGCCGACGGCACCGAGCTTTATTACCAGATACACGAACCCGCCGATGCCGATTTGTACACGGCCTGGGCGCACCATAAATCGGCACTGATAGGTGTCGGTAACTAAAAATAAAAATTAACTATTAACAGTTTTGAGCAATCAAACAGCATCTTCGCTAAAATTGGACTGGGCCTTTGCCGGCTGTGGTGTGGCGTGGTTTGGCCTGCAAAGCTATATCATCCACAGCTTCGGGTTCGATTGGTATACCGCCAGTATTGATGGGCTGGTAAGCACCATGCTTTTAGCGGCGGCTTGCTGGCTCATTAATAATAACCTGCGGTACTATCAGCCGGGTAAGGGCAGCTATATTAACCTGTTTATTTGGTGTGTGGCGCTGGCCGGCTTCAGCATGGCGGGCAGCCGTTATTGTTTGCCATTTATCAGCGCGCAAAATACTTACGTCAACTTCCTCTCGCAATCATTGGTCATCCGTTTTTTTACCAATTTTTTGGCCATTGGCTGGATGGCTATGATCAGCCTGATCTGGTTCTCGCAAATAGATCATAAGGAAAATGAAAAGCGCAAAGGCGAAGCCGAACGCCTGGCCCGCGAAGCCGAATTATATAACCTGCGCCAGCAATTGCAGCCGCACTTTTTGTTTAACAGCTTAAACTCCATTAACGCGCTTATTGGTTTTAAGCCTGATGAGGCCCGCAAAATGATCCACCAGCTATCCGACTTTTTGCGCGGTACGTTAAAAAAGGACGACCAGCAACTGGTTCCCCTTACCGAAGAGCTTACGCATTTGCAGTTATACCTTGATATTGAAAAAGTACGCTTTGGCCACCGCCTGAATACCGAGATTAGTTGCGATAACCTTTGTGGTTCATCTATGTTACCGGCGCTGCTGCTGCAACCTATTGTAGAGAATGCCATTAAGTTTGGCTTGTACGATACTACGGATGATGTAACGATCAGTCTGCGTGGCGAATTGGAAGACGGTTACCTGGTGATAATGGTGCAAAACCCTTACGATGCTAAAACTACCCGCCCGCGTACGGGTACCGGTTTTGGCCTGCGCGGGGTACAGCGCCGCCTGTACCTGCTTTTTGCCCGTAACGATTTGGTGGAAACTCACGCAAATGATGATATATTTACAACCATAATAAAAGTACCGCAGGCATGAAACGCGTATTAATAATTGATGACGAACCTTTAGCCCGGATGGTTGTACGGGAATATTTACAGGGGATGGATGGTATAGAGGTAGTGCAGGAATGCGGCGATGGCTTTGAGGGGATCAAGGCCATTAATTTGCATAAGCCCGATTTGGTTTTCCTGGATGTGCAAATGCCTAAAATAAACGGTTTTGAAATGCTGGAATTGTTAGAGCAGCAGCCCGCCGTAATATTTGCCACCGCCTTTGATGAATACGCCATAAAAGCCTTTGAAGCCCACGCGGTTGATTACCTGCTGAAACCTTTCAGTAAAGAACGCCTGCAAAAGGCGGTTGAAAAATACCTGGGGCAAACACCTGCCCAAACCAAAAAGCAAAACGAAGAACTGCTGGAAAGCCCGGCCCTGTCGCCTGCGCAGCACGAACGTATTGTAGTGAAGACCGGCACTAAGGTAAAAATTATCCCTGTGCAGGATGTGTTGTATCTGGAAGCCGACGACGACTATGTAAGTATCCACACGGCCGAGGGGTCGTACCTGAAGAATAAAACCATGGGCTTTTTTGAGCAAACGCTTGACCCACGGTACTTTGTGCGGGTACACCGCTCATTCATCGTCAGCGTGCAGGAAATTACCCGTATAGATCCCTACGAAAAGGATGCCCACCTGGCCATCCTAAAATCTGGCGCCAAAATCCCGGTAAGTAAATCGGGCTATGCTAAACTGAAGCAGGTGTTGGGGATTTAATACCCCCTAAAGGGGGTATATTGCAAGTTTCCTAATTCCCCTTTAGGGGGCCGGGGGTTAATAAAGCAGCCTAAACCTAATGGTTTGCTCAATAGCCTTTAGCTCTTCTAACACCTGGGTATCGTAACCGGTGTTTACGTCGGTAATTACGTAGCCAATTTGTGGGTTAGTCACCAAAAACTCACCAACAATATTGATGTTGTGGCGGGCAAATACCTCGTTTATCTTGGCCAATATGCCCGGCACGTTTTTGTGGATATGGATCAAGCGGTGGGCGTTGCTTACGCGCGGTGGTTGCAGATCGGGGAAGTTGCAGCTGGTATGGGTTTTTCCCTCGTTCATAAAGGCGATAACCCTTTTGGGGATAAAGTCTACATTGCGCGGGTTATCCTTGGGGTCGTCAAAAATAATGATGCCCGCGGCACATGCCGTATCGGCCAGTTTGCGGCTCTGCACCTTGCCGAAGCAACCGATTACCTTTAAGCGCCCGGCATTTTCTACCTGCTCTGGTGTGGGCTGGTTGGCTTCATCACAAAACAAAATACCGGCTTCCTGCAGGTATTTATCCTCAATGGTTTCTTTCTGGCGGATGTTATAACCCTCTTTGCGCATTTGCGACAGGGCCTCTTCATCAATATTACCTACTACCAAACACTTAATACGGTTTTTAGGGTAGGAGATAGCCCGGGGCAGTTTGTTGATGTATAAAAACTCGTCGAAACTGGGGGTAATATGGTCGGCACGTTCGGTAACCGATTTGCGTTCGATGTTCTCGGTATAGGCAAAAAACTTTTTGATCATGCCCGATTCCTTCAGCTGGAAATCCGAGTAGCCATCGCCAATGCCAAAAATATCGCCCGGCAGGTTCAGTTCTTTCAGTAGTTTTACTTTGCCGCCCTCCTGCGATAGGGGGTTTTCTTTATCGTAACCTATGATCTTGCCGTCCTCGTCAAACACAAAAGTATTGGCATAGATATTCTCTTTTTTGATATGATATTCGGCAACAACCGGTATAATAAATTCCTTAAACCCACCCGATACGATCAAAACCTCGTCGGCATGGTTTTTAAAAAACACGCTGTTGCGCGAAAACGAGGTAGATACTTTTTTCTTCAGGTGGGTAACCAACTGCTTCAAATGGTCGCGGTTGGCTTCCAGTAATTTAACGCGTGCGGCCAGGCTTTCGGCAAAAGACAGGCGGCCTTCCATGCTGGCATTGGTATAATCCTCAATTTGCTGGTAGATCTTTTCGCGGTCGGGGTGGCTTTTTAACGAAATGCGGGCCAGTTCATCCAGCGCCTCCACCTGTGTAAACGTACTGTCGAAATCAATAATATAGTATTGCCCCATGGGTGTATATCTTACACGGCAAATGTGCAAAAAAATGTGCAATGGTTTATCCACAAAACGCCAATGTGGAAAAACGAGTGATTTTGTAGACTATTATCAAAATTGGGAGTCTTTAGTCCGAAGTCAAAAGTCTGAAGTCGTGAGATAAACAATGGCTTCGGACTTTTGACTCAGTACTTACGACTTACTCCGCAGGCGGCCCGGCCGGGTCTATCCACATCATTTCCCATTGGTGGCCGTCAAGATCGGTAAAACTGCGGCCATACATCCAGCCATAATCGGTTGGTTCCTTTGATTGGCCCCCGCCCGATGCAATAGCTTTGTCGAATAGCTCGTCTACTTTTTCCTTGCTTTCCACCGATACGCAATTCAATACTTCGGTGGTTTTGGTAGCGTCGCTAATTTCCTTATTGGTAAAGGTTTTAAAAAATCCTTCGGTTACCATCATAAAGTAAATGGTATCGCTCACTACCATACAGCCTGCCAGTTCGTTAGTAAATTGCGGGTTGAACGAGTATCCCAGTGCCTCGAAAAAGGCGATGGATTTGCTTAGATCCTTAACCGGTAAGTTCACAAAAATTTGAGTTGCCATAAATGTTTGTTTTTAAATTGATATGTCAAAGATAGGCGCATTCCATAAACCCAGTGATGTACTAATGCGACAAATTAAGGGGGGAATCAGGACATAGCGTTGAACTAATTGCCAAAATTAAATAAGTTTTTAGTTCCCAAATGCCAATTATTATTCAGTATTTAGTATCACCAGTTTATACGTCTACGCACCAGTACAGTAATTCCTAAATTACCCTTACATGGAAAAAAGAAGAGATTTTATCAAAAAAGTGGCTATCACATCGGCCGGGATAGTGGCCGGTAACAGCCTGTTTGGCATGAGCGCCAAAAGCTACCGCAACATCATCGGCGCAAACGAACGCATCCATGTGGCTATGATTGGCCTTAATGGGCGTGGCACCAGTATGGCCGGCACCTTTGCCACACAAAAGGACACCGAGATAACCACCCTTTGCGATGTGGATACCCGCGTTTTTGCAAAGGCCTTAAAGGCTGTGGCCGATAACAAGCAAATAAACGTGCCCAAAACCGAAGGCGATTGCCGCAAGGTAATGCAGGACAAAAATATTGATGCCATTTATATTGCCACGCCCGATCACTGGCACGCGCCCCTAACCATTATGGGTTGTAATGCCGGCAAGCACGTATATGTAGAAAAACCGCTAAGCCATAACCCGCACGAAGGCGAGCTGGCCATAGCTGCTGCCCGCAAGCATAATCGGGTGGTGCAAATGGGTGCGCAGCGCCGTTCGGCCCCGATACTGACCGAGGGGATCCAGCAATTGCACGAGGGTATTATTGGCCGGGTATATTATGCCAAAACCTGGTATACTAACGAGCGTAAGGCCACCTTTTTAAAACCCGGTACTGCCCCACCCGAACTGAATTACGATTTATGGCAGGGCCCGGCCCCGCGCCTGGCCTACCAGGATGGATTGATCCATTATAACTGGCATTGGTTTTGGCATTGGGGAACCGGCGAGGCCCTGAACAACGGCACGCACGAAGTGGATGTAGCCCGCTGGGGCCTGGGTGTTGATTATCCTATCCACGTAACCTCATCGGGCGGGCGCTATGCTTTTAAAGACGATTGGCAAACTCCCGATACACAGGTGGTAACGCTGGAGTATCCCGATAAAAAAATGATTATGTGGGAAAGCAGCAGCGTGAACGGCCGTAAAATTGAAGGCGATGACCGCGGCATTATCTTTTACGGCGAAAACGGCAGTTTAAGTACCGGTAACGATGCCTATAAGGTGTTTGACCTGAAGGGGAAACTGGTAAAGGACGTTGCTCCTAAAACCAGGGAAGAAGCCGTACAGGGCCGCAATACCGCCAGCGTAAGCCTGGGTATGGATAGCATGCATGTTGCCGACTTTTTAGATGCCTGCCGCAATAATCGCAAGCCTAATTGCGATGTGGAGATAGGGCATAAAAGCATTATAGGGATGCAGCTAAGCAATATTGCCTGGCGTGTAGGCCGCGATTTGCATCTGGACCCTAAGAACGGCCATATCCTGAATGATGCCGAAGCACAAAAAATGTGGCAGCGCAGTTACGAGCCCGGCTGGGAACCTAAAGTATAAGTCATAAAAAATCGATCTAAATAAAAACTTATAAAAATGATTAATCAATTTAAAAAAAGATGGTTACTAACGGGCCTGGCGCTTGGCTTAAGCGGCACGGCCTCGTTCGCCCAAAAAGCATTATTCCCCGAAGCGCCGGGTATGGTTTCGTTCACCTACCGCAACAATTTTGCAAAGGATGTACCTGCCACGCTGGATATGGTGAAAGGGAACGGTGTAATCGATATGGAATTTTCCAGCCTGTTTAAACAAACGCCCGAAGACCTGCGCAAAATGTGCGACGAGCGCGGCATCAAAATATCATCGTACGGTATTAGTTATGATGACCTGGTAAACAAAACCGACGAGGTGGGCAAGGCGGCCAAAACCATGGGGGCAACTTATGTACGCGTAGCGGGTATCCCGCATAAAGGGGCTTTCACGCTGGATAATGCCAAACAGGCAGTGGCCGATTTTAATAAATACGGCAAAATACTGAAAGAGCAGTATGGCCTTACCTTTATTTACCACAACCACGGTTTTGAATTTGAACCTTACGAGGATGGTACCCTTTACGATTACCTGCTGAAGAATACCGACCCTAAATATGTAAGCATGGAACTGGATATCCTGTGGGCATTTTTCCCGGGGCAGGACCCGGCAGGTTTGCTGGCTAAATACGGTAACCGCTACAAAGCCCTGCATATGAAAGATTTGAAAAAAGGTGTAGCACGTGGCAGTTTAAGCGGCGGGACACCACAGGATAACGATGTGATTTTAGGTACCGGCCAAATTGATATCCCGGCGGTAATTAAGGCCGCGCGCAAGGTTGGTGTAAAGCACTTTTATATTGAGGACGAAAGCAGCTCGTCTATTACCCAGGTGCCCGAAAGTATTAAGTATTTAAACAGTTTAAAAAAGGATTAATCCAATTATAAATAATGATGAAGAAATTAAATAAAATAGGGGCCTTAACCTTTGCGCTGTCGGTACTGATTGGTACAGCCGGCATGGCCCAAAAAATGAATACTCTTACCGCCAAGGAAAAAAAGGAGGGTTACAAAATATTATTTGATGGTAAAACCCCAACCGGCTGGGTAGGGGCAGGCACCGATAAATTCCCGGTAAAGGAGAATGGCTGGATTATTAAAGATGGTACAATGACCATCCAAAACTCGGGCGGCGAGGAAGCCAAAAACGTAGGTGATATTGTTACGGTGGATGAATACAGCGCGTTCGACCTCACCTTTGATTTCAGGATGAGCCGTGGCGCTAATAGCGGTGTAAAGTACTTTGTTACGCTGAGCGAAAAAACTGGTGGATCGGCCATTGGCCTGGAGTACCAGGTGCTGGACGATGATGTACACCCTGATGCTAAACTGGGCCGCGATGGTGACCGTACGCTTTCATCGCTATACGATTTAATCCCGGCTAAAAAAACGGCTGCTATTATACGCCCCATTGGCCAATGGAATACCGGCCGCATTGTAGTATTGCCCAATAACCATGTAGAGCATTGGCTAAACGGCGTAAAAGTGCTTGAATACGAGCGCAAATCGGCAGACTACCGCGATTTGGTGAAGATTAGCAAATACAAAGTATGGAAAGATTTCGGCGAAGCCGATAAAGGCCATATCCTATTGCAGGACCACGGCTTCGAAGTAAACTACCGTAATATCAAGATCAAGGTTTTGAAGTAAGATAAACTTGAAAAAAGAAAGGCCCGGCATTTTTATGTCGGGCCTTTCTTGTAGAATTTAACCACAGAGGTCACAGAGATTTTTCACGGAGGACACAGAGGCATAGCTTAATACTAAATAATCAAATCTCTGTGTCCTTTGTGAATTCTCCCTCTGTGCCCTCTGTGGTTAAATCACCACTATGGTTAAATAATCATTAAAACCAAAATCCATTTTTAAAGTTGTATCATCTAAACCAACATCGCGGCTATTGTGTAGCCCTTTGCCTGCATAATTTACCGAAAGGATGATAAGCTATGAATTCAACCCATCATCACACCCAAAAACTACCACAATGGCCCGTTTGGCTTTTGCTGATGGTATTATTTGCCCCGGTGAAAACACTGGCACAGCAAGCGCCGTTTTATACCCCAACAGTAGTAAATAACAGAGTAAGGCAACGCGAAATACGGGACAGCCTGCGTAATTACAAACACCCCGGGCGCCGGTTTGTAGAACTGGGTGTTGCAGAACTGGTACCCTGGACGGTAGACCGCGCGGCTGGAAAGGATTACGCCAATATCAGTTGGAAAACCGTGGGCTATAACCTTAACCCCGGGCATTGGGCCTGGGATAATGATCCCTTTCAAACCAACCAATTCGGCCACCCGTATCATGGTAGTTATTTCTTTAACTCGTTCCGCACCAATGGCTATAGTTTTTGGCAATCGGTACCGGCGGCTTTTTTAGGCAGTTATATATGGGAAACTTTTGCCGAGAACCAGGCACCCGCTCCTAACGATTTTATTAATACCAGCTTTGGCGGCATTGTATTGGGCGAAATGACCTACCGCATGTCTAACAAAATAGTAAACAACCATACCCGCGGTTTCCACCGGCAAATGAGCGAGGTTGTGGCCTTTATTGTTTGCCCCACCAATGGCCTTAACCGTATTTTAGATGGTAAATGGGGCAAGGTAAGCCGCAATACGCTGGAAGTAGATTCATCAAAGGTTAGCGCGGAGTTTGATTTAGGCTACCGCAAGTTTGGTTCAAATAATCAGGCCTTGTTTAGTACCGCCGGGCGTTCGGGCTGGTACGCGCATGCCAAATTGCTTTACGGTACCCCTTACGAGAATTTTCGCAAACCCTTTACCAATATTATCATCAATGCCGAAATTGGTAAAGACGACAGCACGGCGCTGAACATGATCAGCGTTTATGGATCGCTTATGGGCTGGCAACTGGATAGCGGGGAAGAAGTGAAGCACCTGCTGGTGATATCGGCCAATTACGATTATATCCACAACGTAGCTTTTTTTTACGGCGGGCAAAGCGTAAAGCTGAATCTGTATTCGCAGTTTCAGCCGTTCAAAAAAATAAAGCTGAATACCCAGTTATCGGGCGGACCTATTATCCTGGCGGCGGTACCCAGTCCATACCTGGTGAATGGCCGTAACTACGATTATGGTTCGGGATTGGGTATTGGCGGCGGCGGTAAGCTGAGTTTACTGGATAAGTTCTTCGTTTCGGTCAATTATCGCGGCGGCTGGACACATACCATGAACGGCAGCAAATCTCATTATTTCCTGCACACGATTTCCAGCGAATTTAGCTATATGCCAATAAAAGGCTTTTCGGCCAATGCCGAACCGGGTTACTTTACCCTGGAGGGCCATTATAAAGACCACCCCGAGGTGAACCGCAGTTACCCTTATCTAAAGCTGTCAGCCCGGTACGCGGTTAATATCAGGTAATCGTTATATAGGTTTTTAGAATTAGTCTTTTTCGTTTTCAGCCATTCCCCATTTAGGGTGCGGGCGGGCCTATCTTCTCATTCACCATCTCAATAATCCTAGCTTCAAGCGCCATAGCTTGTTTTTCTATCTCGGTACCGTTAGCCATAATGCCATTAACAAAAGTTTTATCCTTATAGCCCGACGCGTTGATCTTCACATTCATAAAGGCACCCAGTACAGCGGTGCGGGCGCAAAGGGCGGCCACACCGGCATCGGTTACCGAATTGGGGTTGCCTATTTTTACCATCGCCTCGATTACTTCCATGCTATTTAGCGCTGTTTGCATCACTTTAAATGGGATCTCAATGGCATACTTGGTAGCCTGCTGTATAGCAGCAGACCGGGCCGCCTTTTCCGCATCGGTAGATTTTGGCAAACCGAATGCTTCCATAATGCGGTTGAAGGCAACAGTATCCAGGTCGACTAAATTTAGCAACTCATCTTTATAACGTTGTCCCTTTTCGGCCCAATCGCTAAACTCCTCCCAGCGGTCGTCCCATCCTTTTTTGTGCGAGCTTAAGTTAGCTACCATGGTAGCCAGCGATGCACCCAGCGAACCCACATAAGCCGATATGGAACCACCACCCGGCGCAGGGCTTTCACTGGCGGTTTCGTTAGCGAAGTCGGTTAGGGTCATGCTGATCAGTTTGCTGTCGGCGGGGTTTTTCAGCAGATATTCAATAATCCGCTCCTGCGGATGGAAAGGTGCCAATTCATCCAGTCCCATAGTTTTTATGGCGATATGGATCAACTCAGCTTCGCTCACGCCAACCGAACGCTGCTGTTTGCGCAAGAAATACCTACCGGCATCCAGCATGGCTTTCAGCGGGACTAAGCCCACCAGTTCGCTGCCGGTTACCCGGATGCCCCGGTTGGTGGCTTTGCTGCAAACCTCATCGAACGCGATATGCAATGGGGTTATCAAAATATTGGTCAAATTCATGGAGATCTGCGCCACGCCGTATTCTTCAATAAACCAACCAATGGCCTTTACTGATTTTAGCGTGCCGGGCTGATTTACGCCGTCAATCATGCGGCCTGCTTCCCTAACGTCGAAGGCAATGGCGTTAGCCCTGCGGGTTGATGTGGTGTTAAGATTGACGTTATAGGCGATCAGGAAATCGCGCGCGCCAATTACCGTACCGCCACGTTTAGCATCAAACTCCGCCGGACCGAAATCGGGCTTCCATTCGGGTTGCTTGATCTTTTTAAAGAAGCCCTCGTATTCCCCGGCACGAATCACCGACAGGTTGCTGCGGCTTTTATCAGGTTGCGCCCCTTCGTACAAATAAACAGGCAATTTCAACTCTTCGCCAACACGTTTAGCCAGTTTACGGGCGTACTCAGCGGTTTCCTCCATGGTGATATTACTGATAGGTATCAGCGGACAAACATCGGTAGCGCCCATGCGGGGGTGTTCGCCTTTGTGGCGGCTCATATCAATCAGCTCACCGGCTTTTTTAATGGCTAAAAAAGCGGCCTCAATCACACGTTCGGGTTCACCTACAAAGGTAACCACGGTGCGGTTAGTAGCCTTGCCGGGGTCAACGTTTAACAGGCGCACACCCTCAACCGATTCAATCTGGTTAGTGATTTGTTTAATGATATCGAGGTTTACGCCCTCGCTAAAATTGGGTACACATTCTATCAATTTTGTCATTGGTCAATTGTCATTAGTCATTTGTAAAACAATCTGTCATTCTTGTCAATTTCATCTTGTATTTATTGTAAGTAGGGTGTCATGGTGAGCCTGTCGAACCATGGTGGGCAGGCCCCACGCGCCAGTCTTCGACAAGCTCAGACTGACACCTACCTTTCTATACTATATCAGCGGCCGTCCACACAGCATCCGGTTTCAATTTCCCCTGGTAATACAGTATCTCCCGGTAATCCCCGCAAGGGTAAGCCTGCATATCGGCCAGCTTGCCCTTGGCTAAAACGCCCCGGTCATTTAATTTTAAAGCCTGTGCCGCGCGGAATGTTGAGCCCGCGAATACTTCGGCGGTGCTTAGTTTTTCGGTTGCACTCATTACCGCGGCCTGCATTAACAAGTCGCCCATTGGTGCTGATCCGGGGTTCCAGTCGCTGGCAATGGCCAGGCAGGCACCGGCATCTAATAGTTTACGGGCAGGTGCGTAGGGCATTCCTAAGCCAAGCGAAGCGCCGGGCAAGATCACTGACACGGTCTCTGAATTTGCCAGCAGCCTGATCTCGTAATCGGTACTGGCTTCTAAATGATCGGCGGAAGCGGCTCGGGCCTTAACCGCTACCTCGCTGCCGCCTGTTGTAAACTGGTCGGCATGTACGGTTACCTCAAAGCCTAATTGTTTGGCTTTAGCCAGATAGTGCAGGGCATCGCTGGTGTTAAAGGCGCTTTCCTCGATAAAAATATCTACCCGGTTAGCCAGGTTTTGCTGTTTAATAACCGGCAGCAGGTTTTGTAAAATATGGTTCAGATACTCCGTTGCCGGGCCATCAAAATCTTTGGGTTTAATATGGGCGGCCAAACAGGTGCTGATTAGGCTGGCATTGCTTTTATTGGCTGCAGCTTTGATGGCCCGCAACTGTTTCAATTCGTTATCTACACTTAAACCATAACCGCTCTTTACTTCGATGGTAGTAACGCCCTCGCTTAAATGGCGTTGTGCCCGCTGTAATAATAAATCGGTTAGCTGTGTTTCAGTAGCTTCGCGTGTTTGCGTTACCGAATCCCAGATGCCACCGCCCGCTTTTGCTATCTCTAAATAGCTTTTGCCCTGGATGCGTAAAGCATAATCCTTAGCCCGGTTGCCTGCAAAGCAGATGTGGGTATGGCAATCCACAAAACCGGGCAGCAATACATGCGCGCCCGTAATTTCTTCAACCTGTGCCGATGGGTTGTCTTTGCAGAGTTTTTCAAAATCATCCACGGCCAGTATCAACCCGTTTTCGGTCAGTACACCACCTTGCGGGATGATCTGCAATTGCTCGTCCAGTAAGGAGCCCTTTAAGGAGAGACCCGTCAGTGGGAGGATCTGGGTAAATGGGCCGGTTAGTTTTTTCATTTTTAACTATTAAGTTTTGTCATTGCGAGCGATAGCGTGGCAATTTGTTTTTACTTTCGGACTTCCCGTCTTCCGGACTTTCCGACTTACCACACCTTCAATCCAAACTTCTCCGCCCATTCCTCGGCCTTATCATAACCCGCATCGGCATGGCGGAAAATGCCCATGGCCGGGTCGTTATGCAGTACCCGTTTCAGGCAGGTAGCCGCGCGTTCGGTGCCATCGGCTAAAACTACCATGCCGGCATGTTGCGAATAACCCATACCCACGCCCCCGCCGTGGTGAAACGAGATCCACGTTGCCCCGCCCGATGCATTGGCCATCAGGTTCAGCAGCGGCCAGTCGGATACGGCGTCCGATCCGTCCTTCATCGATTCGGTTTCGCGATTGGGCGATGCTACCGAACCGCAATCCAAATGGTCGCGGCCTATTACTATCGGGCCTTTTACTTTACCTGTTTTTACCAGGTCGTTAAACAGTAAGCCCGCCTTTTCGCGCTCGCCCATACCCAGCCAGCAAATACGGGCGGGCAGTCCCTGGAACGAAATTTTCGCCTGCGCTTTTTCCAGCCAGTTGATTAGTGCTTTATTTTCAG
This sequence comes from Bacteroidota bacterium, assembly GCA_040389105.1. Classification (GTDB taxonomy): domain Bacteria; phylum Bacteroidota; class Bacteroidia; order Sphingobacteriales; family Sphingobacteriaceae; genus Mucilaginibacter. The sequence goes on along the minus strand of JAZKAO010000010.1, from coordinate 828,581 downwards.
GGAACAAATCCATCAGGGCACGGTCGGTTACAAAAATATCTTCGGGATCGCCCGATAAAGCCACCCATCGGAACGGTCCTTTACCCTCGCAAAACAGGGGGCGGATATAAGCCGGCGTAAAGCCCGGGAAATTAAAGGCATCGGTTTCGCCACCCTGGCGGGCAAACTCGCGCAGGTTATTGCCGTAATCGAATGTGATGGCGCCTCTCTTTTTTAGTTCAAGCATAAAACCCACATGCCTTGCCATACTTTTTAGCGATAAGTCTTTATATTTATCAGGGTCATTCTTGCGTATTTCAGCCGCTTCAGTCAGGGATAAACCATTTGGGATATATCCGTTCAAAGGGTCGTGTGCCGATGTTTGATCGGTTAGCACATCAGGGATAATATTATCTCCCAACAACCTTTCTAACATATCGCCCGCATCGCTAACTAAACCGACTGATATTACCCTGCCCATTGCAAGAGCATCAGTTACCCAGGTCACAGCTTCCTCGTAAGAATCAGTCATCATATCAATATATTTTGATTCAAGCCTCTTTTTGATTCTTTCGGGATCTACATCCGCACCTAAAAACACAGCTCCGGCCATAGTAGCAGCCAGTGGCTGTGCACCACCCATTCCACCTAATCCGGCACTCACTACAAGCTGACAATCAAGATTACCGCCGAAGTGCTGGTTACCGCACTCCACAAAGGTTTCGTAAGTGCCTTGTAAAATGCCCTGTGTGCCAATATAGATCCAGCTGCCGGCCGTCATTTGGCCGTACATCATCAGCCCTTTGGCGCGTAATTCGTTAAAATGCTCCCAGTTAGCCCAGGCGGGTACCAAATTGCTGTTGGCTATCAGCACACGCGGTGCTTCAGGATGTGATCGTACAATACCTACTGGTTTGCCCGATTGCACCAGCAGGGAATGGTATTCATCCAATTCCAGCAACAGCTCAATAATCTTACGCAAAGCCTCGGGGTTGCGCGCGGCCTGGCCTATGCCGCCATACACCACCAGTTCATCAGGGTTTTCGGCAACTTGTCCGTCCAAATTATTCAGCAGCATCCTTAAAGGCGCTTCTGTTTGCCAGCTTTTGGCGTGGAGTTGCATCCCGCGCGGCGCTTTGTACACCGGGTGGTTGGCGTAGGTATTAATAAATTCCGAACTCGTCATGGTTTAAATTTATTTGATGTTTGGTGGCTACTTCATCGGCCAAAGCCAAAAAGCTGCCATTGGTAATTAATAGGTGCAGTTGTTTAATATCATCGGCAAAAACACGATCGTCCTGTATATGGGGGACATGTCCTCTAACTAATCCGTGGCAAGCTTCAATAACAGGTGTCGACGTTAAGGGCCTGCGGAAATCCATCGCCTGTGTGGCATAGAGTAGTTCAATAGCTTGTATATATTCCAAATTATCAATCACCGTATGCAGCTTGCGCCCGCTGATGGAACCCATGGATACATGGTCTTCCTGCCCAAGTGATGTAGGTACGCTATCGGCGCTGGCGGGGAAGCAAAGCGTTTTATTTTCGGTCACCAAAGCGGCGGTAGTATATTGAGGGATCATCAGGCCCGAGTTTAAGCCGGCATCGTTCACCAGTAATTTCGGCAAACCGTAGCGGCCCTCGCTCATCAGGTAGCAGCGGCGGTCGGCAATGTTGCCTAACTCGGCGGCGGCTACGGTGGCGTAGTCTAACGGCAAAGCCAATGGCTGCCCGTGGAAATTGCCCCCGCTAATGGTATCATCGGCATTAAATATCACGGGGTTATCAGTAACTGAATTGAGTTCTATTTCGGTCAACTCCTTTAAATGCAGCCAGGCATTGCGCGATGCGCCGTGTACCTGTGGCATACAACGCAGCGAGTAGGGGTCCTGTACCCGGTCGCAATTGATATGAGATGAATTGATTTCGGACTCCTTTAATAAAGTTGACAACCGCGCCGCCACATGCTTAGTACCCTTAAATGGACGGATAGCATGAAGCCGTTCGTCAAATGGCCGGGCGGATCCCATCAGGCCCTCTAACGACATGGCACCGATCAAATCTGCACGGTTCAGCGCGTCGTTTAATCGTTGCACGGCCTTTACAGCGAACGACAAAATAAATTGTGTGCCGTTTATTAAAGCCAAACCCTCTTTAGGCCCTAATATTAAAGGTTTGAGGTTATGCTTTTTCAGGATCTCGCCGGCAGGCAAGAGTTGACCATCTACAAACACCTCGCCCAAACCGATTAAGGGCAGAAACAAGTGCGATAGGGGAGCTAAATCGCCGGAAGCACCAACTGAACCCTTTTCGGGGACGAATGGAATAATATTATTGTCAATATGCCAGATGATACGGTTTAATGTTTCCATAGCAACGCCCGAAAAGCCTTGTGCCAGCGCATGTACCTTGGTGATCATCATTAGTTTGGCAATCTCCTGCGGGATAGCATTGCCTACGCCTACACTATGGCTGCGCAGGATATTGCTTTGTAGCAGGCTGGTATCGGCTTCGGATATACGGGTATCGCATAATGGGCCAAAGCCGGTATTAATGCCATAAACTGGGTGTTGCGCGTGGACGATCTTCTCTACCTCGCGCCAGCTATTGCGGATGGCGGCCAGTGCTTCATCGCCAATTATGCCTTTGGTTTTGCCCGATGCGATATCCAGGCAAATGCCTATGGTTAAATGCTGTGTGCCGTAATGGAAAGTGTTAGTCATGGTCGGCAGGGTTTAATTGTTTTTGGAGGTTTTGGCTGATATGGTCGGATAGGTTATGTGCTTGCAAGGCATGCTCAAAAGCGGTAATGGCGGGTAATAAGGCATCACAACCGGGTTGGCTTTCGCTAATCTCGGCCATGCTTAATAGTATGGCATCCCATACGGGTAAAACCTGTTCTAATAAGGCGCGGCCTTTATCTGTAAAAGTAATGAGTTGCTTGCGGCCGTCTGAAGTACTGGTGGTAGCCACTACTAATCCACGTTGCTTTAAATTGGTAACCAGCTGACTGGCGGCCGGGTGCGACACTTCGGTTTGCTCGCTCAGTTCTTTAATAGATAAGGCCTCGTTTTGCGATAGCAGGTAAAATACCGGGAACCAACTGGCATCAAACTCAATGCCCTCCAGTTGATAGGCGCGGGTAATTTCGGCCAGGAACGATTCGCTGATGCGCCTTAACCTGCTGCCTAAAACCAGGTAACCTAAGCGTTGATATAAATTCATGATCTAAATTATATAAGTGCTTATATAATTCCAAATTTATTTGTTAACACATCTTAATTAAAAAATAATAATAGCTTTTATTAAGTTTGAGGGGTTAACATTAGCCATCAATACCAATTAATAAATGAAAAACTTATTCCGCGGCTTTGTCCTTGCTTTAAATTTATTGCTGATTGTGCAACTGGCTTCGGCCGCTAAAGTAGATACGGTAGAAACCTATAGTGATGCCATGCATAAAAAAATAAAAGCGGTGATTATCCGGCCGGATGATTATGATAAGCTTGCAGCTATGCCGGTAGTTTACCTGTTGCATGGTTACGGCGGCAAATACTCGGACTGGATAAATAACGTGCCGGTTATAAAGGACATAGCCGACCAGGATCGTATGATACTGGTTTGTGTAGATGGCAATGTATCAAGCTGGTATTTGGATAGCCCGGTTAACCCCGATTGGAAATATGAAACCTACGTAGCTACCGAACTGATTGCCTGGGTTGATAGCCATTACAAAACCATTAAAAACCGCGGCGGGCGTGCCATTACCGGCTTAAGCATGGGCGGGCATGGCGGCTTATACCTCAGTTTTAAGCACCAGGATACCTTTGGTGCCGGCGGCGCAACCAGTGGCGGAGTAGATATACGCCCTTTCCCTAATAACTGGAAGATGGCCAATGTATTGGGTACGCTTGCCGAACATCCCGAAAACTGGGAGAAGAATACCGTAGTAAATATGACCGACCTATTAACGCCAGGCAAGCTGGCCATCATTTTTGATTGCGGTACCGAAGACTTTTTTTACAAGGTAAACGTAAACCTGCACGAATTGCTGTTACAGAAAAAAGTCCCGCACGATTTTATTGTGCGCCCCGGCGCGCATAACTGGGCTTATTGGTCAAACTCTATTCAGTATCAATTACTGTATTTCCATAATTATTTTGAGGCGCAACAAAAGGCAGCGGGCAAATAATCTTCAGCGTTTTAATTAGTAAGGTAAGCGGGGCTTTTTGGCCAAGCCTGTTTTGCCGTTCACGCCTGTTTCCTAATAATTGCTTAACAGTTTTGTATCACACAGGTAATCTCTGTTTTGTAAAATTGCCCTATGCGCTATATAGGTACCCCATTGTTTACGGTTTTTAAAATAAAAGTAAAATTGGCTGGTATCATCTGCTTTATGGTGTCTCTAATAAGGGTAACCAATAATATAACCTTTAAAGGAATACTTATAAATGCCGGCAGGTTGAATGCCGGAGCATCTTATATATTACAGCAAATTAATTAACTATAATGAGAGTTGTTGGATTGTTGGCGTGGGATGGTAAATGATTTTAGCTGTAATGTATTGATAGCCAAATAAGTAATTTTTAATAGATCATTAAGTAAGTATCAATAATGTTTGTACATTTAAGTAACCAATTATCCTAACATTTATTCATGTTTCAGCAAGGCTGCAGTTTGTGGAAATCATTTCTGTTGGGCGATGCAACGGCTTTTGAACAGCTTATAGCCCAGCATTTCAGGCATTTGGTTAACTATGGCACCAAATTTACCGATGATAAGGAATTGGTAAAGGATACCATACAGGAACTTTTTATCCGTTTTTGGGATAAACGCGCCAACCTGAGCGATGATGTTAATCCGCGCGCTTATTTAACCGCGTCGTTACGCCGTGCCCTGCACCGTAAAATACAATCGCTAAGCCGTTTCCAAAACTTTGCCGATGTTGAAAATACATCCGATTTGTTTGAGATGGAACTATCAGTAGAAGCAAGGCTGATTGAAAAAGAATATGGAAAAAATATTGCCATAAAAATTGCCCAAAACCTGGAGGCCCTGCCCAAACGCCAAAAGGAAGTAGTATATCTTAAATTTTTCCAGGAATTAAGCCGCGATGAGATCTCCGAAATTATGGGTATCAGCGCGCAAACGGTATCCAACCTACTGCAAATGGCCATTAAAAACCTGCGTACCAAAATATCAAAGGATATGCTGGTATACCTAATGCTGATGGTGGGACAAAGTCATCCATACAAGAAAAGCTGAACTGATATCTATTGTAATGAACTGTATTTTAAATAAATAATACATTTTATATTAAATGTATATAAAGTCTATGTATTTAGTAGTATATTTGATTTTCAATTGATGGAGCAAATGTTACAAACTGCATTTATACTTTCTTACAATCCCAATATCTCTAATCTGCAAATGCAAGCGGCATATTGTTGTTGCCGTTAATCTTTTCTTATACACAGGCATTCGCCTGCATTAATCTGTTTTAGCTGCCGCATTTACAGTAGGCAGTAAACAATTTCTTACCCATCACATCTAATTGCTATGTCTGTGCAAGACTTAAATACATGGAATTTATTCCTGTCGGGAGATAAAACTGCCTTTGAATATCTGCTGGCCAAAAACTATCGCCACCTTATCCATTATGGCACCAAATTTACCGCGGATAAGGAACTGGTAAAAGATACCATACAGGAACTTTTTATTAATTTGTGGGATAAGCGGGCCAACTTAAGCAATAATGTAAATCCGCAGGCTTACTTAACCGCTTCTATGCGCCGGGCGCTGTATCGTAAAATACAATCATTTAACCGTAGGGAAAACTATAGTGATATGCAAAACTGCCCGGGTTATTTTGATATAGAATTATCTATCGAAGAAAAGCTGATAGAGCAGGAGTATGGCCAAATGATTAGCCATACCATAGCACAAAACTTAGCGGTATTACCCGCCCGCCAAAAAGAGGTGGTCTACCTCAAATACTTCAGTCAGTTTAACCGCGATGGCATCTCCGAAATTATGGGTATCAGCAACCAAACAGTATCAAACCTGCTGCAAATGGCTTTGAGAAATTTAAGGGGCAGGATATCAAAGGATATGCTGGTGTAAATAATTATCGTTTCATTTAGTTTTTTACCAGCGATACATCATCCACATAACAAACAGCATTTGCCGCGCCATCTGCTAAAAAGCCTATCTCTATCTTTCCGGCCTTTACGGGGATGTTGCTTACGCTGATAATTTGCCACGATGTGTTTTCGTCCTTAATGCTGTATTTAAGCATTTTTCCATTGCTTTCCGCATACATTTCAAGGCTGGTAAAACCGCTGCTGTTTTTTACTTTGGCGGTTAAGGTATAAAGCCCATCGGCTATAGGTACGTAAGGTGTAGATGCAATTGCCTGCGATACCTTTCGCTTAAAGTTGATCTTATCGGTAATGCGCAGGCTTTTTTCGCCTGTGACTATTTTTCTGTCGCTTTCACTGTTTACATGGTTCAATACAATTGAATCGGCACTGCCAATGGCTATCTTATTTCCGGCTAAAATAGTGGTAGCCCAACCCGTTAATTGTTCCTGAACCGGTTTAACCGGGCTTGGGATATTTTTTCGGTCGGCTTCAAAGCTGCCGTTCTTCGCATAATTATTGTCGGCGGCTACTTTCCATTTACCCGTTTTAACATCCAGGTCCCAGGAGCTAAGCGAATTGAAATACGGGGTTTTCCCATCGAACGACAGCGGGCACCATTGGTTATACCCTAAGCCATTGCCGGCAAAATCGGCCCAGCGGTCGCCACAATAAATAACGGTTTCCTGCTTGCTGCCTTTTACGGTATAAAAAAAGCCGGTTTGTGTTACATGCGCGTAATCATCGGTAACGCCATTTATTACCTGCATATCGTTGGTGGGTGTATAAGGCCCCCTGATGTTATCGGCTACCAGGTAATAAGCAAACGATGCATCCCATCCATATATGTTCGATGCGCACATATAATACCTGCCTTTGTACTTAAACAGGCAATTCCCCTCGCGGCTTTCTCCCTGAAAAACCTTCGTGCAGTCCAGCAAATCAACTTTACCATCTTTAACACCAATTTCGGATACGTATATTTTATTTCGCCCTTTTCCGTACGAATAAATAAGATACGATTTGCCCGTATCCTCATCGGTAAATACGGTTTGGTCGCCGGTGTTAGTCGTCCCTATCATCGCTTCCATGCTTATTTCCTGGTGCAGGGTAAACTGGCCCGTAGGCGAACCGGCGACAGCGATCATTACACGCCCGCCATGCTGAACAAACAAGGCGTATTTATTTAGTTCCTTAATATAAGCCACTCCTAAGCGGCCTAACCAGGTTTTTCGACCGGACTGATTTACCTGTTCTTTGGTTAAAACATCAGCCTCAAATGCCCAGTTCACCAAATCGGTAGAGCTATAACAGGTTACAGATTCAAAATTATTGCCCGTTTGTGTTATAAATGGCGCGTTGCGATAGCTTTCGGCCTCCTTATAATGCACGCCATACCAGTAATACTTTTTTACGCCGCTAACCGGATCGGCAAATTGGAATATGCCACCGCCCTGGCTGTAGATAGGGCGCCCATCCTTTGTATTCCAAAATACATCATTTTTAATGTTAGTGGCCTGCGCGCTTGCATTGTTGGTTGTGCCTGTTAAAAAGCACAGGCACAAACTCAAATAAATAATTCTTTTGATCATTGTGGTTCGTATTATTCTTTAGGACCTGCCCGGGGGGCACTGGTAATTGGCTTATAAAAATGCGCTATTGTTTGAATTAAGGCATCCTGTACTGTTCTGACGCTGGTAAACCGCGCAGGGGGCTTTTTAGGATGTAGCTTCACCAAAGCCCAAAATAGCCACGTTAAAAATAAAAACCACATAAATGTTACAATAAATCTTCGTTACCGATAGTATAGCGTGCGCTTTGATGTGTCTGTAATATATACATTAGTAAGGCTAAATGCTACCAATTATTTTGCCTTCCCGGTTCGTTTTACAATCAATTTAAATTCAAACTATAGCAAAATGTATAACCAAATAAAGTTTGCAGAAAAACTGTACATAGCGGTATCCCTGTTTTTTTTAGTGGTAGGTATTAATGTTGCCAAAGCGCAAATGCCCCCCAATAATGTAAAGGACTTTCAACGCATCCCCGGCACTAAGCCCCGCAATATCATCTACATTTTGTCCGACGATCACCGCTACGATTTTATGGGCTTCACCGGTAAAGTGCCCGGTTTGGAAACCCCCAATTTAGACCGGTTAGCAAACGAGGGCGCGCACTTTCAAAATGCTTTTGTTACCACCTCGCTATGCTCGCCAAGCCGGGCCTCCATTTTAACCGGGCAATACGCGCATACCCATACCGTGGTCGATAACGAATCGCCGGCACCGGCATCATTGATCTACTTCCCGCAATACCTGCAAAAAGTGGGGTACCAAACCAGCTTTTTTGGTAAATGGCACATGGGCGGCGGCGATGGGCACCCCCGCCCGGGTTTCGACCGTTGGGTAAGCTTCAACGGGCAGGGTGTTTATTATAACCCCGCCATGAATATTGATGGCAAGGTGGTGAAATATAAGGACAGCGCCTATATTACCGATATCCTGACCGACCTGAGCCTGGACTGGCTAAAGAAGCGCGACAAAAACAAGCCATTTTTTATGTACCTGTCGCACAAGGCGGTTCACGCCGATTTTGCCCCATCTAAAGAAGATAAAGGGCATTATAAAAATATTAAGGTACAATACCCGGTTTCGATGTTTATGACAGAAACACCGACCAGTAAAAAGTTTACCCGGGGTGTGCGTGCCGATGGCAGTATGTACACTTATAATTATAAGGATATACCGGCATGGGTAAGGGCACAGCGCTATAGCTGGCACGGTGTTGATTATATGTACCATGGCGCTACCGACTTCGATCAGTTTTATGTAGATTATTTAGAAACCCTTTTGGGGATAGATAAAAGCGTTGGCCGGGTGCTGCAATACCTAAAAGATAATGGCTTGGATAAGGAAACCCTGGTAATATATATGGGCGATAATGGTTTTGCCTTTGGCGAACATGGGCTGATAGACAAGCGCCAGGCCTACGAAGAATCGATGCGGGTGCCGCTGCTTGCGCGTTGCCCTGCGCTGATTAAACCCGGAACCAAAATAAAGCAAATGGTGCTTAACGTAGATATTGCCCCAACCATACTGGAAATGGCTGGCGTAAAAAAACCGGCGCAAATGCAGGGCATGTCCTTTTATCCGCTGATGCAGGGTAAAACCGTGCCGTGGCGCAGCGAGTTTTTTTATGAATATTATTGGGAGAGCAATTTCCCGCAAACGCCAACGCAATACGCGGTACGTACCGATCAGTATAAGTTTATCCGTAGCTGGGGTATTTGGGACTTGGATCAGTTATATGATATACAAAAAGACCCTTACGAGGTGAACAATCTGATCCGCGACCCGAAGTATCAGCAGGTAGGTAAGGAATTAAATGACAAATTATTTGCATGGTTGGCTACTACAGGTGGTTTACAAATCCCATTAAAGCCTATATTAGAGAAGAAAAAAGACCACTTATATAGAGGGACCTGGTAACAGCGTTCTATATCACCTAAAAAAACAAATTAATGGACAGAAGAGAAGCAGTCAGAAACATGGCCTTTTTAATGGGAGGCGCCATTTCTGTAACTACCATGGGGGCTTTGTTTGAGAGTTGCAATCGCCCCGCGACTGATAAGGCCGGCAGCCTGTTAACGTTCAGCGCCGACCAGCAGGCTATGATCACCGAGATAGCCGATATGATTATCCCCACTACCGATACACCCGGCGCTAAGGCGGCAGGTGTGGGGCCGTTTATCACCATGATGATGAGCGAATGTTATCCTGATAAGGCACAAAAGGTATTTATGGATGGCCTGGCCGATGTGGATACCCGTGCTAAGGCGCTGTTTAGCAAAGGCTTTATGGACTTGTCCACCGATCAGCGCAGCGCGGTGTTGAAAGCCATTGCCGAAAAAACCGCAGCGTTAAAAGCTGAGGATAAAAAGAAAGACGAAGCTGATAAGCCAAAAGAAGTGGCCGGTACCAGGGGGGCCAAAAAGAAAGGCAAATCCTATTTCTTCCAAATCATTAGGGAATTGACTTTGCTGGGCTATTTCACATCCGAAATTGGCGCTACCAAAGCGCTGGTATACCTGCCTGTACCCGGTAAATACGAGGGTAGTATCGATTTAAAACCCGGCCAAAAGGCCTGGGCCATGTAACCATTTATTTTGAAGCGTAGATTTATATGAATATCAATAATAAGGCCGAGGCACAAAATACGTACGATGCCATAGTAATAGGTTCGGGCATTAGCGGTGGTTGGGCAGCTAAGGAGTTAACCGAAAAGGGATTAAAGGTTTTGCTGCTGGAACGCGGCGAAGACATACAACATATAAAGGATTATAAAACCGCCACCCTTGCCCCCTGGGAGTTTAAACACCGCGGCAGGCTAACACAGGAGCAGATAGCCACGCACCCCGTGCAGGTGCGCGATTACCCCTATACCGAGTTTAACGAAAAACTATGGGTAAATGATAAAGATTGCCCTTATACCGAAACCAAACGATTTGACTGGTACCGTGGCTTCCACGTGGGCGGTAAATCGCTGATGTGGGGCAGGCAGAGCTACCGTTTTGGCGATATTAATTTTGAAGAGAATAAAAAGGACGGTGTAGGTACCGATTGGCCTATCCGTTATAAGGATATAGCCCCCTGGTACGATTATGTAGAGAAGTTTGCAGGCATTAGCGGCGCGCATGAGAACCTGCCGGTGCTGCCCGATGGCCATTACCTGCCCCCCATGGAGTTGAACTGTGTGGAAAAAGACGTGCGGAAGCGCCTGCTGGATAAATACAAGGGCGAACGTATTTTAACCATAGGCCGGGTAGCTAACTTAACCCAGCCGCATGGCGGCCGTGGGTCGTGCCAGTACCGTAATTTGTGCAGCCGTGGCTGCCCGTTCGGGGCTTATTTCAGTACACAATCATCAACCTTGCCGGCGGCTGTGGCTACGGGAAATTTAACGTTACGGCCATACGCTATCGTTAGCACTTTGTTGTACGATAAGGATAAAAAACGGGCTACCGGGGTGCGCATTATCGATGCCCAAACCATGCAGCATATCGAATACTTTGCTAAGATTGTTTTTGTGAACGGCTCTACTTTGGGCACTACGCAACTACTGCTAAACTCTACATCTGCCGACCATCCTAATGGCTTTGGCAACAGCAGCGGGCAATTGGGCCATAACCTGATGGACCACCACTTCCGCACAGGCGCGCAAGGCAGCGCCGAGGGCTTTGACGATAAATATTATTACGGCCGTCGTGCTAACGGGATCTATGTGCCGCGTTTCCGTAATGTGGGTAGCGATAAACGCGATTACCTGCGTGGCTTTGGTTACCAGGGCGGCGCGAGCCGCACCGGCTGGCAGCGTGATGTGGCCGAACTATCGTTCGGGGCTGATTTAAAGGAAGAACTGACCAAACCCGGTCCGTGGAAGATGGGTCTGGGCGGCTTTGGCGAAACCTTGCCGTACTTTGAAAATAAGGTAACGCTGGATAAAACCAAAACCGATAAGTGGGGCATGCCGGTATTAAACATCGACTGCGAGTTTAAGGAGAACGAACGCAAAATGCGCATTGATATGCAAAACGATGCCGCCGAAATGCTGGAAGCCGCAGGTATAAAGGATGTAAAAACCTACGATAACGGCAGTTTCCCCGGTATGGCCATCCACGAGATGGGTACCGCCCGCATGGGAGCCGATCCAAAAACATCGGTACTAAACAAATGGAACCAAATGCACGATGTGCCCAACGTATTTATTACCGATGGATCGTGCATGGTATCAACCGCCTGCCAAAACCCATCGCTAACCTATATGGCCTTAACAGCCCGGGCTTGCGACCACGCGGTGAGTGAATTGAAGAAGATGAATATCTAATAGAAAGAGGGTGTCATCCTGAGCTTGTCGAAGGGTGCGTGCGGAGGGCCTGCCCACCATGGTTCGACAGGCTCACCATGACACCTGTTTTAAGCCTGTCATAGGTAAATTTGATTGATTAAAAGCATCTAACAAAAAACATGCTCCTGAAAAAACATAACATAGCATTTTTAATACCGGCATTAGCCTTAATTGTAAGTTGTAACCAACCTGCAAAAAATAGCAGTACATCAACATCGGCAACAACAACCTCAAAAGGCGATACCGTACCAACAAAAATGGTGCAGATTAAAGGCGGCACGTTTAAAATGGGGTCGGATGATCCCGCTTTCGCGGATGCCAGCCCCGTTCACCAGGTAACGGTTAAAAGCTTTTGGATGGATGAACACGAGGTAACCAATGCCGAGTTTGAAAAATTTGTGAACGCCACCGGCTACCAAACCATAGCCGAGCGACCTATCAATCCAGCCGATTTTCCCGGTGTGCCGGCCGAAAATTTGGTACCTGGATCGGGTGTGTTTACACCTACTTCGCAACCCGTATCGTTGGATGACCCCATGCAATGGTGGCGTTACGTGGCCGGTGCCAGTTGGAAACACCCGTTTGGCCCGCAAAGTAATATCAGCGGCAAGCAGAACGAACCGGTGGTGCATATTAGTTATACTGATGCCATGGCCTACGCCAAATGGGCGGGCAAGCGCCTGCCTACCGAGGCCGAATGGGAGTACGCCGCACAGGGCGGCAAAGGATCGCACAAATACTATTGGGGCGATGAACTGAAACCCGGCGGCAAGTGGCAAGCCAATATTTTTGAGGGCCATTTTCCCGATGCCAATACTAAGGAGGATGGCTATGATGGCGTTGCGCCTGTAAAAAGCTTCGCGCCGAATGGTTACGGGCTTTACGATATGGATGGCAACGTGTGGGAATGGTGTAACGATTTTTACCGCCCCGACTATTACAAGCATAGCCCTGCTATTGACCCGCAAGGGCCAAAGGACAGTTACGACCCCGAAGAGCCCAACACCATTAAGCGGGTACAAAAGGGCGGCTCGTTCCTTTGCAGCGATCAGTATTGCATCCGCTACCGGGCAGGCAGCCGGGCCAAGGGCGAGATCAACAGCGCATCGAACAATTTGGGCTTCCGTTGCGTGAAAGACGATACATCAAAGTAAATAAAAGACATCATGTTTAAACAGGTCACCAAAATTACCGGCTGCTTTTTTATCGCCATTAGCTTATCGTTCAGCGGGCATCGTAACGATGCACCCGATTGCACCGTAACGGTTAATGCAGCATCCGAACAGGGTATAGTAAGCCCCAATATTATGGGCTTTAATATTGTATATTGTTACGAGGGCGATGCGGCCTGGCAGGCTGGCAAAGGTAAGGTGCCGGTGATGCTGAAAACGGTAGGCGCAAGGCAATTGCGCTATCCCGGCGGTACGGTGGTGACCAAATTCCATTGGGAAAAGCCAACCGGCCAGGGCTGGAGCGATAGCTGGGCACCCGACTATAACGCTGCCAAAAATACCGATGCAGCTACCTTTATGGATCTTGACGAATACCTGGGCGTAGTTAAAAATCAAAAAACCGAGCCATTGGTTGGGATTAATATGGGATCGGGGATGAAATATAACCGGGTGCAGGATGGTGTTGATGAAGCCATCCGTTTAATGAAGCATTGCATCGCGTCGGGGGTAAAGGTGAAATACTATTACCTGGATAACGAGCCATATCAAAAGGATGCCAACTTCACCTTCACGGCCGAGCAGTACGCCGAATCAGTTAATACTTATGCCAATGCCATGCGCAAGATAGATCCCGATATTAAGATCATCGTAAACACGCACCCTAATTCGGATATGTATACCAAAGCACTGTTAACCATTGCCGGTAAAAATATCGACCTGGTGGATGTGCACATGTATTGGAAGTTTAAAAATGCCACTTTCGAGAATTGGGAAAAGGAGGGTCTGATGAAGCACCGTGGTATTGCCACCTACAGCCAGCAACGCGGCATCTTCGAAAAAATATTTGCCGATGCCGGTTATCCCAACATCAAAATGGTAGTGCTGGAATGGAATATCGGCCCGCCGGGAGATGGCCATACCCCACCTACCGAAGAACAAGCGGCATTGATGGTATCCGAACAGTTTACCCAATATATCCAAAGCGGGCTGTTTATGTCGTGCTTTTGGCCGCTCTCCTGGCCCCAAAAAGCCGATTGGAGCAGCCGCGCGCTGATGAAGCAAAAGGAAGATTATAAGCCCAACAAAATGTACGATATGTTTACCCAATACACCAATGTATTAGGCCAGCAAAAGGTAAGCAGCAGCGGCACCATGCAAAATGTGATTAACCTGGCTGTTAAAAGTACCGATGGCAAAACGATGTGGGTATACCTGATTAATAAGGAGCAAAGCAAGGAGGCCATGAACATTACACTTGCGCTGGATAGCTTTAAGGCTAAAAGCTTTACCGCCACTGGTTTTGACAGCGAGGATAAAGGCGATAACCTGGCTGTACACGATGTGAAGATAACCGGGCAGGATGCTACACATTATAACTTACAAATGCCCAAAAACTCGTTTACTAAAATTACCTTTAAAATATAAACCAATAAATTATGGCAGATAGATACACCCGCAGGGAATGGACAGGCATGGCATTAACAGGTTTAGGCGCTTTGATGCTGCCGTCGGTTTTATCATCGTGCAAAAGCATGGCTGTGGCTGTGCCGCCCATATTAAAGGGTACCGCCGCTGCTAAACAAGCCGCGGATATTGGTATTGTATTAGGCGCGCAAACCTACAGCTTCCGCGACCATAACCTGGATGATGCCATTAAAATTATGACCCAATTGGGCATAAAAAGCTGCGAACTGTGGAACGGCCACGTACAACCCCGTAACCTGCAATGGGCTGCCGGGCAAGCCCCTGCCGATGCCAAACGCAAGAACGAGGAGATGAAAAAATGGCGGGCCAGCACGCACGATGAAGAGATAAAAGCCATCCGCACAAAATTTGAGAATGCAGGCATTACCATTATGGCTTATACCGATGGCTTCCGCGATAATTTTAGCGAACAGGAGATAGAACAGATTTTCCAGGTGGCCAAACTGCTGGGTACCGATACCATTACCACATCGGCCACGGTGAGTGTGATGAAACGCGTAGATGTTTACGCGCAAAAATATAAGATAAAGGTAGGTATGCATGGGCACTCGCACGTGGAAGACCCTAACGAGTTTTCATCGCCCGATAGCTTTGCGCGCGGCATGGCCGGATGCTCGGAATATATTGGCGTTAACCTGGATATCGGCCACTTTACCGCTGCCGGGTTCGACGCGGTGGATTACATTAAACAACACCACGACCGGATCTTCTGCATCCACGTAAAGGACCGTAAAAAGAACCAGGGCGAAAACCAGCCCTTAGGACAGGGCGATACCCCCATAGGGCCGGTTTTAAAACTCATCCGCGATAGTAAATACCCCATACCTGCCGATATTGAATATGAATATAAAGGCGGTGATAGCTTAGTAGAAGTTGGCAAATGTTTGGATTATTGTAAACAAGTATTGAAAGCTTAGCAATTATGGAACCTATAAAGGAGGAAGAAAAAAACAATACCATTAGCCGCCGTAAATTTATTGGCAGCGCGGCCGCCTTATCTGCGTTTTTTATTGTGCCCCGGCATGTACTGGGCGGCGTAGGCTATATGGCGCCGAGCGATAAAATAACTTTGGGATGGATAGGTGCCGGCAGGCAGGGCTTATTCCTGCAAAGCGCGTTTTTAAAAACCGGTGAGGCTCAAATTGTCGGTGTAAGCGATGTGTATAAAACTAAGGTGGATAATTTTATTGGGATCACTAATCAATTTTATGCCCAGGCCGGCGGACAAAGTGGCTATAAAGGCTGCACGGGCTACAATAACTTTACCGAAATGCTGGAGCGCAAGGATATTGACGCCGTTGTAGTTGCCACGCCCGACCATTGGCACGCGGCTGTAACCGTTCGCGCGGCAGCAGCAGGTAAGGATATTTACAGTGAAAAGCCATTGTCGTTGACCGTTAAGGAGGGCAGGGCGATGGTAGATGCCGTGCGGAAATACAAGCGTGTATTCCAAACCGGCAGTATGCAGCGTTCGGCCGAGGAGTTCAGGCAAACGGCAGAACTGATCCGCAACGGCTACCTGGGGCAGATTAAAAATATAAAGGTAAGCATTGATGGCCCGCCAGTACCTTACAACCTGCCCGAAGAGCCGTTGCCAGCCGGGCTTGACTGGGACTTGTGGCTTGGCCCTAACGAATTTGTGCATTATAACCACCTGCTTGACCCCGTAATTGGCGACCCTGCCTGGGGCAAATGGCGCGATTATAAGGGCCTTGGCGGCGGCGATATGACCGACTGGGGCGCGCACATGTTTGATATTGTGCAATGGGCGCTGGATATGGATAGCAGCGGCCCGGTTGAAGTGACCCCGCCTGACGGAAAGGAGTACCAGCACCTCACCTATAAATACGCTAACGGGATTGTAATGACGCACGAGAATTTTGGCAAGAACCACGGCATCCAATTTAACGGAACGGAAGGTACTTTAGAGATTCAGCGTAAACATTTAAGCACCACCCCTGCTGCTTTAGCTACTAAACAAATTGGCGGGAACGATAAGCGGGTTTATTTTAGCGATAACCATTACAAGGACTTTTTGAACGCCATCCGCAAACGCAGTATGCCTATTGCCGATATTGAAACCGGCCACCGCAGCGCTACGGTATGCAATATTGGCAACATAGCTTACGAACTGAAAGTGCCGCTGAAATGGAACCCGGTAAAAGAGAAATTTGATAATGATAAAGCCAATGCCTTGCTGGGGCGCAAGATGAAAAAGGAGTGGGCGGTAATTTAAATTCACCCCGATTGTGTGCCAGTTTGAGGACTTATTAGAAATATATCCCATCGGTAGAATAATATCATTATGAGCAACAGAAGGTCGGCTATTAAAATTATGGTTGCGGGTACTGCAGCCGGTGTAATGGGTTCGTTTACTTTGGCTGATGCAAAGCCTGCCCCCAAACTAAAAGGCAATATTAAACAGTCGGCAGCTTTATGGTGCTTCAAAAATGTAACAATCGATCAGCTTTGCGCCACAGCTAAGCGTTTAGGGCTGGCCGGTATCGACCTGATAGGGCCTAAAGACTGGCCCACGTTAAAGCAGTATGGGCTAACCTGTACCATGTGCAACGGTGCCGAAAATACGATGATAGACGGCTGGAATACCAAAACCAACCACCCCGAATTAATTAAGCGTTATAGTGATATGATTGAGCTGATGGGCAAGGAAGGCTATAAAAACCTGATCTGCTTTAGTGGTAACCGGCGCGGGATAGATAACGAAACTGGCATGAACAACTGCATAGAGGGGTTAAAACAAATTTTACCACTGGCCCGCAAGCATAATGTGGTGATTATGATGGAACTGATTAACAGTAAACTGAGATATACCGATTATCAATGCGACCACTCGGCCTGGGCAGTGGAGCTGTGTAAGCGGATAGATTCGGAAAACTTTAAGATCCTGTACGATATTTTTCATGCCCAGGTGGCCGAGGGCGATATTGTGCGCACCATCCAGGCCAACCATCAATATTTTGGCCATTACCATACCGGCGGCCTGCCCGACAGGCATACTATGGACGATACCCAGGAACTAAACTATCCGGCTATTATGAAAGCCATATTGGCTACCGGCTATAAAGGCTACGTTGGCCAGGAGTTTGTCCCGCTGGAGGATGATAAAATGGCCGAACTTGAAAAAGCCGTCCGTTATTGTGACGTGTAAGGGTTACTGCTCTCCCTTGCCGGCCGCATCCCATTGATTCTCCTTTGCCGGATCATATTTAGGGTTTTTAACCGGCATTTGCGCACCTACACCCTTGCGCCATTTTTGTAACATCGTTAGCAATTCCTTAGTTTTTTGCGGGTTGGCGGTATGCAGATCATGGCTTTCGCCGATATCATCTTTTAAGTTGTAAAGCTGCGGTTCGGGCTCTTCAAAAATTTCTATCAATTTCCAGTCGCCTAAACGGATGGCGCTGTAGGGTTTAGCACCTTCGGTATGGTAATGCGGGTAATGCCAGTAAATAGGGCGTTGTTTAAGCGGCCTATTGCTTAATAATACAGATTTGATATCCACCCCATCTATTACCGGGTTTTTGGTTTTATCAACCTTATTGCCGGTCAAGCTAAGCAGGGTAGGGAACATATCTACCGAAATCACCTGATCGTGGCTTACTGCCCCTGCTTTAATTTTCCCCGGCCAGCGGAAGATGAGCGGTACACGTACACCACCCTCGTAAACATCTCCTTTGCCCGATCGTAACGGGTAGTTGCTGGTGATCTTCCTTTTGCCGTTATTGCCAATAATACCGCCGTTATCACTGTAAAATATCACAATGGTATTGTCGTCCAAACCGGCATCTTTCAGTTTTTTCATTATCGTGCCCAGGGCATCATCCGCATGTTCTACCATGGCGGCGTAAATGGGGTTAACCTGGTGCGCGTCCTTATTTACCAGTTGCTTGTATTTATCAATGGTTGCCTGTTTGGCTTGTAAGGGCAAATGCACGCTGTATAACCAAAAATCCATAAAAAAGGGCTTGTCCTTGTTTTTATCAATAAACGTGCAGGCCTCGTTAGTCAGGCGGTCGGTCAGGTATTCGCCTTTGGGTCCATCGGTTAGTTCAGGATTATTGTACGGACTGAAATATCCCGTGCCACCACGGCCAACCGGCGAGCCGGCACCGTAACCGCCAATGTTTACATCAAAGCCCTGGTATTGGGGGCGGTATTTTTCATCATCGCCCAAATGCCATTTGCCTATGTGTGCTGTGGTATAACCTTTATCGCGGAAAGCTTCGGCAATGGTATATTCTTCCAATGGCAAATACTGCGTCCAATCGGGGATCTGCATTTTACCGAATGATTTACCATGACCGGGGATCCAATCAGTAATATGCAACCGTGCGGGGTATTTGCCCGTCATTAAGCTGGCCCGTGTGGGCGAGCATACGGTACAGGCCGCATAGGCATCGGTAAAGCGCATGCCCTCTAAAGCCAGTTTATCTACATTGGGCGTTTTGTAAAAGTCGCTGCCATTGCAGCCTACGTCTGTCCAGCCCAGGTCATCTACCAAAAACATAATAATATTGGGTTTCCTTTCCTTAGGCCTGGCCGATATTAAAAACAGGCAGGGTATCACCAGCAAGATCAACAGCAGGGAACGTTTATTCATCATCTATTTTTCGTAAGCAAAAGTGTTGGGGACTAAACCAAGGCTACCTAAAAAGTCCAGGCAGGCGGCCTTAACATCATACGTGGATGAATTGTTGTCATGCACATCCTGTATCACAGTTACAAAGGGCTTTTTGTTTTTTACATAAATAAGGTAATTGATGGTCATCAAGGCCAGCATTGGATTTTCATTCTTGCAGAATGCTTTTAGCTTTTCGCCGGCAGATTGGTCACCAAAAACCTGGTAAGCAATAGCCGATGCCGTTATGGCCACAGGCGGGTAATCATCCTGCATGGCCGATGCGATAGCTGCCTGGTAAGGTTTCAAATCCGTATCACTTTGCGACCGCAAGCCAAGCGCCGCCCAGTAACGCACAATTTTGTTAGGGCTTTTTAATAGTTTGACCTGCTGCATGGCCATATCCTTTCCCCGTTTGCCGGATAGGGATGCCGCCGCGTAAATAGTTTTAATGGGGAAGTTGGCATCGGTAAGGCGATACTCGAAAGGGGTGGAGTTTTGGGAGATGATGCCCAGTTCATATTCGGGCAGTAGCATAATATCGCGCTTGCTTAAAAGTTCGTCATCCAGTTGCTTGCGCATGGTGTTTAGGATGCTTTGCGATTTTGGGTCGTTCACCAAATTGCGGGTTTCCCAAACATCATGCGCAATATCAAACAGAAACTCGGCCGGGCGATCGGCGAACAAGCTTTTTTGCAGATCGTTTAATTTACCCGCTGCCAGGTCCTTGCGCATCAATTGTTTCATATCGCCAATTTCCATATAGCGGATATAACGGGCCTCGGGCATAAAGGGCAGGTAATTGCGCGAGTAAACATAGCGGCCATTGGTCACACTGCGGATCATATCCACCCCGTTATCAGATCGGTCGCTGGCCATAACCAGGTGGTCTACAGGTTTGCTGCGCTTACTGCCTGTAAGGATCCTGCCTTTCATATAATCGGGGATCTCGGCACCGGCCAGGCTCAGCATGGTTGGGGCCATATCTTCAAAACTGATCAGTTCGTCGGTAACCATACCGGCCGTTTTCCATGGTAACAGGTCTTTATACATGGGGGGAAACCAGGCTACAAATGGTACACGATAGCCTAAATTAA
This sequence comes from Bacteroidota bacterium, assembly GCA_040389105.1. GTDB lineage: Bacteria > Bacteroidota > Bacteroidia > Sphingobacteriales > Sphingobacteriaceae > Mucilaginibacter. The sequence continues at coordinate 808,165 of JAZKAO010000010.1, read as the reverse complement.
TCCCGTTTGTTTTCCCGCGGGGAATGCCCTCGCCATGGTCGGAATAGCAAAAGATGATCGTGCTATCCATCAGGTTGTCGTTGGCCAAACGCTTCAGCAGTTCGCCTATTTTGTTATCGGTTAATTTAATAGCGTTGTATACCCGGGCAAATTGCTTGCGCATTTCGGGGGTATTATTATAAATGGGCGGCATCTCAAACGCGTTGTCGCCAATTACATCAGTCGGAGGTAATTGGTTGATCACCTGTTTCAGATAAGTTTGGTAAGGCGTGGTCATGGTGCGCGATTGGTGCGAATCCATAAAATTAAACACCGCGAAGAATGGCTGCCCCGCTTTGCGGCCCCACCAACCGGCTTTGTTAGAGCTTTCGTTCCAGGCATCTTTGGTGAAGGCTTCCTCGTTGCGTACATTATAATCGGTTTTAACATTATTGCTGGTATAGTACCCTGCCTTTTGCATATAATAAGGGAAGCCATGCACAAAGGCAGGCACCGGGTAAGCGCTGCGGTGGTTGCCTGTACCCGATACGTACGACCGGATACCTGTAATAAGCGTAGTGCGCGATGGCGAACAAACTGTACCTGTAGAGAAAGCGTTGCTAAACCTAACGCCGGTTTGTGCCAAATGATCTATTACCGGTGTGCGGGCATCCTTATTACCATAGCAACCAATAAATTGCGGCGAAGTATCCTCGTAAGTGATCCATAGGATGTTGGGTTTTTTTTGAGAAAAGGCAACTGTTTGCAGGCAAAGCAGCAGCAAGGCGGTACTAATAATTCTCATAGGGTGGTTTATAAAAAATTAGAGGCACTTAAGTGCCTCTAATACCATAAAAATAAAAAATATTTTGCCGGGAGTTTATCCTGATGGTTTTAATGTTCCCTCTTTTTGTAGCTATTGATGTAGCTGCTTTCTCGGTATTTTTTAAGATTGATTTAAAAAAAAAGAGTATATAGTGTAACATTTCGCACCATCAAACGAATAATTGGTAAAACACTATCAATAACATTAAATGGGCAGCCATCAACAAGAGGAATTATTTCTGACCGTAATTGAGCAACATAAGGGGATCATTTATAAGATCGCTAAGTCGTTCAAAAAAGACGAAGATGATAAAAACGACCTGGTGCAGGAAATCATCTTCCAGTTGTGGCGCGCTTTCCCAAGTTTTGATGAGCGGAGCAAGTTATCTACCTGGATGTACCGGGTTGCTTTAAACGTTGCGATCAGCTCGTACCGGAAAGAACAAAACAAAAATGAGCTGATCATTCCATGGTCGGAAAACCTGATGGATTTTACGGCCGACGAAGAACCCGATGGGGCTAACCTGAATTTACTGCAACAATTTATTAATGAGTTAAAAGAGCTGGACAGGGCGCTGATGCTGCTTTACCTGGACGAAAAAAGCGGGAAGGAAATGGCCGAGATACTGGGCTTGTCCGAGGCCAATATCCGCACAAAAACCAACCGGATAAAAGAACAATTAAAACAACGATTTTCAAAAATTAACAATTAAAACAATGGAAGAGTCAACAATAAAACAGCTATGGTATGATTACGATTTGAAGCTGGAAAAAAGCTTGCAACTCAATTATAAAATCATCCGGGAGATGCAAACTCAAAAAGCGGAAAGCCATATCAGCTCTTTCCGCAGGAACCAGGTTTTTGGGGTAGTAGGCGGGATTATTTGGATCCTGATCCTGGTGTTTTTGGTGCTTAATGCACTGCATAATATCTATTTCGTTATTTCGGTAGGGCTTATCGCTTTGTTCAATATTTTCGCGGTAGCTACCTATATCAGGCACCTGGCCATGCTCGATCAGGTGAATATTACCGATAGTATTACTGTGGCACAGCAAAAACTGGCGGCCATACAAACCTCATTAAACAACGTGGGCCGCATACTGGTACTACAAGCGCCACTTTATTGTACCTTTTGGTATAACCAGCAATTGGTAGACCATGGTGGGGCTGCGTTTTGGCTGATCAACCTCAGCATTGTTGCTTTTTTTGTGGCGGTTTCTGTTTACTTATTCAAAACCTTAACCTATAAAAATATCCACCGTAAATGGGTGAGGGGTTTTATTGAAAGTTTTGGCGGAAAAAAGTTGATTAAAGCGATGGAGTTTTTGAATGAAATAGAAGAATATCAAAAATAAGTGCAAGCTCTTTTTTGCCGATTTATGCGGTAACGTATTTTAAATAATGGTGCATCAGCAGCTATAAGCAGTGATGCACCATTACCTGGTAAATGATAATCATCGTCAAACTATCAATCCAACGGTATAACCTGTCGTCTTATTTTTTTGATGCTTTAACCGGTGCCTGCGCACTTTCGGCACCACTTAAAACCGCGGAGATAGGCGAACCTATATTTCCGCTTGGTGCCTGGATATGCAATAATGATGATACTGTAGGCGCAATATCGGTAGTATAAGTATTGCCGTAGCTAACGCCCGGTTTAATGCCCCAGCCCATAAATATCAGGGGGATGTGGGTATCGTAAGCATTCCATTCGCCGTGGCTGGTGCCGGTAGCGCCACCCTGGAACCATCCTGATGTTGGGATAACAAACACCGCGCCGCTGCGCCTGTAATTATAGCCATTGATCATCTTTGTTTTTACTACTTCGGGGATACCGGCATCGTTTATTTTAGCCATATCGGCCACAAATAAAGTGGTTGGTTCGTCCCTGAAATAATCAACAACTACTTGTTTAACAGCGGCATAATCTAATTTCGATTTTTCTATCAGCGGGATATTAAAGTTTACCTGGTACTCAATGATAGATAACACCAGGTTATCTTCTTTAAATTTTGTTTTTAGCAGTTGGTTCAGCTTTGTTTTGTAGGCATTGCCATTCCATACCCCGGCAGGGATGTTATGCGCCTTGTTAAATTCTATTGAGTGCGATGCCCCGTGATCAGCCGTTAGGAAAACGGTATAATTGCCTTTACCCAGCTTGTTATCCAGCGTTGTGAAAAACGCGGCAAGGTCCTTATCCAGCCTTAAATAAGTATCCTCCGTTTCAATGGCATTAACCCCAAACATGTGGCCAACATAATCGGTCGATGCGCAGTTAATAGTCAGGAAATCGGTAGTACCGTTATTACCTAATTGGTAAGCATCAATAGCAGCCTTAGCAAAATCCAGCGTAAGTGTATTACCAAATGGCGTGCTGCGGATAACCGTATGGCGGGTTTTATAAACCTCGTTCACTTTATGTGGGAAAGTTGTTGAAGTTTCGCCGGCAAATTTGCCCTCCCACTTTACATTGTCTTCGGTGCTTTGGGTGTAGGTATTAATAGGGTACATGGTATCCCAGCCATTGGCTACCAGCTTTTCGGGCTCGTTGGCATCGTTAAAGGTTTTTACCCAGGCAGGTAGTTCGGGTACATAATAAGTGCTGGTGATAAAACGGCCGGTTTCATCATCAAACCAATAAGCACCAGTTGGCATGTGGCCTGCAGGCAGTATAGCGGCCCTGTCTTTCAACGATACGCCAATCACTTTCGATTTAAAATTGGTGGCCAAACGTAATTCGTCAGTCACGGTTGATGATAATAAATTACGCGGCGACCGCTTGCCTTCTTCCGCTGTACTACCTACCCCGTTTACAGTAGTATCGGTAACACAATATTTGGGTACGCCGGTTAACTGGTCAACCCAGTCATTACCCGCAATGCCGTTAATGGCAGGGACTGTCCCGCTAAAAATAGCCGAGTGCCCTACGGCTGTAGCCGATGGCAGGTAATTGATATAAGTATTTTCGCAACGGAAACCGTCTTTAATCAGGCGTTTAAAGCCACCCTCGCCATAACGTGCATAATAGCGGTACAGGTAATCCCAGCGCATTTGGTCAACTACTATGCCTACCACCAGTTTGGGCCTTTTAATAGGGTCATCGGCCAGTGGTTTTGCTTTTTGCGAGTAAACACTGCCTGCTATTGCAGAGAAAAGGAATAAGGTTAAAATTTTGGATTGGAATGATTTGCTAAATGTCATTGTTTTAAAATAGGTAAAAGGGTATGTAAGGAAAGACACATCATTGGGTAAAAAATACTATCCTGATAAATTTTTTATTATGTTTAACCTGGTGCCTAACCGGGTTTGGGCTAAAATTATTAAAATACTGTATACTGCATGTTAATTATAGTTGAAATATTACAAAAAGTTTTCGAAATATAAAGAAAGTAAATTTACTTACATTTTGTTTCATTTTGTTTTAATATTAAATTATTTGATGGGTTAATAGTATGCGATATTAAAACAAGTGTCTGTATAATTACAAACCACCAATAAAAAATCTATGCGACGTATTATATACCATTTTGTATTGATCGGCTTTTTTGCATCTACCGCTACGCTTAGTTTGGCACAGCAGCGTAAACCAAATGTTATCATGATTTATACTGATGATGTGGGTTATGGCGATATCAGCTGTTATGGGGCTAAACTGGTACAAACGCCAAACATTGATGCTATTGCCGCCAATGGGCTACGCTTTACTAATGCCTATGCTACTTCTGCTACCTGTACGCCATCAAGGTACTCGCTTATCAGCGGCGAGTATGCCTGGCGCAAAAAGGGTACGGGCATTGCACCCGGCGATGCCGCTTTATTGATTGACCCAACCAAACCAACCCTGGCTTCGGTATTTAAGGATGCCGGGTACGAGACGGGCGTTATTGGTAAATGGCACTTAGGTTTAGGTGCCCCCGGTGTTGGCCCCGATTGGAATGGCGATATAAAACCAGGCCCTATAGAGCTTGGCTTTAAAACATCGTTTATTATGCCTGCTACTTTAGATAGGGTGCCCTGCATTTATATTGATGGTTACCGCACCGTAAATCTTGACCCAGCCGACCCGATAACCATAAGCTATAAGCAACCTGTAGGCAACTGGCCAACGGGTGTAGATCATCCTGAGTTACTGAAACTCAAACCATCGCATGAGCATAACCAAACTATTGTAAATGGCGTAAGCCGCATAGGTTATCAAACCGGCGGTAAATCGGCCCTGTGGGTTGATGAGGAGATTAGCACTGTACTGGCCGATAAAACAGTTAAGTTTATTGAGGCCAATAAAAGCAAATCTTTCTTTTTATACTTCGCTACGCATAATATCCATGTGCCACGGGTTGTGAACAAGCGCTTTGCCGGTAAAAGCGTAATGGGGCCAAGGGGCGATGCTATTTTAGAACTGGACTGGATGACCGGCGAAATCCTGAAAACACTAAAACGCCTTAACCTCACCCAAAATACCATGATCATTTTCACCAGCGATAACGGCCCGGTGATTGATGATGGCTATGCGGTTGACGCTGTGGAGAAGTTAAACGGGCATACCCCGGCCGGCCCGCTGCGGGGTGGCAAGTATAGTGCCTTTGATGGTGGTACCCGTGTGCCGATGATCGTATCGTGGCCCAGCCAAATTAAAAAGGGTACATCGGCGGCACCATTTAGCCAGGTTGATTTGATGGCATCGTTCGCTACTTTTATGGGTAAACCATTCCCTAATGGGAAATATATGGATAGCGAAAATGCTATGGATGTGCTGTTAGGAAAAAGCCAAAAAGGGCGTGACTATATTATTGAACATGCGCTTAACAATACGCTATCCATTATACAAGGCGATTGGAAATATATAGAGCCAAGCAACGGGCCGGCAATAAACAAGTTTACCAATACCGAATTAGGCAATAACCCTAAACCGCAGTTGTATAACTTAAAAACCGATATAGCCGAAAAAAATAACGTGGCCGAAGCCAACCCTGCCAAGCTAAATGAATTAAAAAACCTGCTGGAAAGTTTAAGGAAGCGGTAGTGATTATTTAAAGGAAGCGCTAAAGCCCATATTAATAATAGCCGATTGCGGGTAAACGCCCTGGTAATCGTTAGCGGCACCGCCGCGGGCAACTTCGGGGTCTAAGCCAAAGCGGTTGTACACGCCCGACCAGGTATGCAGGTTATAGGCATTCATGTAAGCGCGCAGTGTTTTTAAGCCAATTTTGTTCACCAGCTTTTCGGGCAGGTTATAGCTAAACTCTACCGATTTGATGCGGAGGTAATTACCGCTGATAGCCCAAAAGGTTGAGGTATTGCCCGATGCCATATAACTGCCCTGGAAATTGCTGATCAACGATGGAAATTGTGCCGTAGCGGCTGTTTCAGGTGTCCACCGGTCTAAATGGATCTGCTGCAAATTCCCCTTAAAGGGGGTGATAAAGGAATAGCCCACCTGTACATCATAATTTAAGGCCGATTGCATCAGGATATTTAACGAGAAACGTTTATAGGTAAAACCCGTAGCCAGGGATACGATGGTAGTAGGCAGGTTAGCGTTGCCAAAATAGCCCTTATCATCATCGCTAATTACCCCATCCCCGTTCATGTCACGGTATTTTAAAAACCCGGGGATGGTAGTTCCCGGTCCGCCGGCGGCAGTGGTTGCGCCAATATATTTAGGTACGGCCGGGTTTGCCGCTTCGGCTATGGAATAGTAGCCGTCCCATATATATTCGGGCACCTCGCCAATAGATCGGCCTGTTTGTGTTTTGTAGCTATACTTTTGCGGCACTTCATCAATTTCCAATATCTTGTTTTTTGCATAGGAATATGTTCCCTTAAAATTATAGCCCAATGTGCCCATTTTGCCGGCATAGCTTAGTTCAAACTCGTAACCGTTATTGGCAACTACACCCAGGTTTTCGGGCGGTAGTAGGCCTATGGGTACGCCAAAATAATGCGGCACGGTTTGCAGCGCGGTTAAAATATCATAACGCTTGTTGCGGAACACATCAACCGAGCCATTTAACCGCCCGTTAAACATCGAAAAATCTATACCCAAATTTAGCTTCCGTTCTTTTTCCCAGGTTACATCATTATTGCCAAAAGTGCCGGGTACGATGCTTGATGTAGGCGTATTAGTTGTACCAAACGAATAAGCCCCGCCACGGGTATAATTTTCCTGGTAAAAATTGGCGTAGCTGCCCAGGTTATCGCTACCTACAATACCGTACGATGCCCGCAGCTTAAACAGGTTAACAAATACCAGGTTTTGCTTAATAAAATCCTCTTCGGATAATACATAGCCGGCCGAGCCGGCAGGGAAAAAACCATACTGCTTGCTGGCGGCAAACTTGCTCGATCCGTTGTAGCTGCCATCAAACTCCAGCAGGTATTTATTGTTGCGGTTAAAGTTTACCCTGCTGGTTAAGCCGCGCAATGTTTCGGGGATATAGCTGCTTAATTGTTCGGCAGCGGTGCCGGTTACCGGGCGCAGCTTAGTATTTTGATTGTATAACAGCAAAGCGCTCACATTATTGGTATGGAAAGAGTGGGCGTAATTTAGGCTGACCTGTACGGTTGATTGCCGGTTAGGCTGCCCGCCTCCATAAATAATACTATATGGATCTATCCGATAAACGGTTGCATCTCTTGGGGTATAAGTATTGGCAATAGGATCATAATAAAAAGAAGGGAAATTAACCCGGGTAAGCGACCGTAATGATGATGTTCCATCGGTAACATTAACCTGTATTTTTGCCCGCAGGCCGCTGGTTATCATATCCAGTTTTTGTGTAGCCGATGCGTTAAAGGTAAAAAGATTGGCGCGTACACGCTGATATCCGCCTAATGCAATGCGCCCTATGATGTTATTTGATGCCGGTTGCGGGCGGTTTGGATTAGTAAAGCCATAACTGCCGTCGGGGTTGTAAATAGGGTAGATATAAGGGTTTAACGATTCGTAATTATATACCTCGTAAAAAGCGGCTGTTTCGGCCGATCCGCTTTGGCCGTAAAACTTAGGGGTATTGGTTACCGTGTTATTGCCCGAAAAATCTACCCGGAAACTAAGCGAATTGGTGGCCTTAATATCCAGGTTTGAGCGGAAGTTAAAACGATCGAAGTTATAATTATTATCCACATCCGTCGATTTGATATCGCGTAATATGCCCCCCTGATTCTCGTACCCAAGGGATATAAAGTACTGCACCGCGTCCGATCCCCCCGAAATATCCGCATTGTTTTTACGGATGGGAGCGGTTTTTTTAAACAGAGTATTATACCAGTCGATACTTGGGTGCCCGTACGGATCGTGCCCATTGCGGAAAAGGGCGATATCGGCATCGGTAAACTCGGGTACGTAGGGCGCGCCCGATATTAGCGCGTCGTTTTTTAATGCTTCGTTTCGTAAAGTGGCCGTATTAGCCGCATCCAAAAACTGGGGCAGGTGGGTAGGCACCTGCAAGCCAAATTCGGTACGGAAATTAATACGCGGTTTGCCCGCTTGCCCCCTGCGGGTAGTAACCAGTACTACGCCATTTGCGCCCTTTACCCCATAAGGAGCAGTAGTGGCGGCATCTTTTAATATGCTGATGCTTTGCACCTCGTTAGGGTCGATATTGGAAAAATCGGGGTAGGTATATTCTATATCATCAACCAAAATTAATGGCTGCTGGCTGGTGCCGGTACCGTTAAAGGTACTTACCCCGCGAATGTAAAAGTCGGCCCCATCCGCGCCGGGCCTGCCGCTTCGCTGTTGCGAAAAGAAGCCGGTTAGCTTACCTGTCAGTGCATTTTGGATACTGGCCGATGGTGTTTGCTGGATATCGGCCAGGCTAACTGTACTTACCGCGCCGGTTAATACGATCCTTTTTTGTGTGCCGTAACCCACCACCACTACCTCGCTTAATGTTTTGGGAAAGGGAACCATTTTAATATTAATAACACTACGCCCGTTAAGGGGTATTTCCTGTGTGCCATAAGCAATAAACGAGAAGATCAATGTGGCATCAGGGTTTTGCAGGTTAATGGCAAATATGCCATTAGCATCGGTTGATGTAGCCTGGGTTATTCCCTTCACCCGCACCGTAACGCCTGGTAAAACAAGCCCGCTTTCGTCAACCACCGAACCGTGTATGTGGCCCGGCAATTCATAAACCTTATGCAGAACGATCAAATCACCAACGGCCTCAAAGGTCATATCCTGACTCAAAAGTACTTGCTTTAAAACATCCCTGATGGCCTGGTTATTGGCGCTGACGGAAACTAAAGTGCTGTCGATGTTTTCAGAACTGTAGGCAAACCTTACGTCGCCCAGCTTTTCTATCGTTTTTAAAATGCTTTTAATATCGGTGTTTTTTACATCGATGCTGATCTTTTTATCCAGTTGGGTTTGGGCAAATGCCCGCAAATTCATCAGTGCAAGAAAGAAGAACAGCAACCCTATGAAATAAAAACCTTTACATTTCATACACCGTAAAATGTGCTAATTGGCCATGCAAATTAAGCGTAAATCAGCCGGATAAAAATAGCGTTGGAAAATTACCTGTATGTAAATTTAACAAGTAATAATTAGGATAAACCCGGGGTGCAATTATCACATCCGCAAAAAACTTATCCCATAATTAAATGAAATAAGCAATCGGGTTTTGTAAAGTGGTATGGCCTTAACCCTTACCTATGTGGTTGGTAAATGTTTTTTTCAAATTGGTGCAATTTTAATTGGTTTATATGATCTACAGCTAATAGCTCCCGGTTACGGAACTAAGGCCTATCCTGCAGGGCGTTGGCGTAAATTACAATTTTGCCGTCGTTAATTTCATAACGTGCATTTATAGTTTTACAAATAATGCTCAGCTTTTGGTACATGGTGGTTTTACCAAGGTTGGCCGTTAAAGTACGGTTGGCAAATATTTTCTCATCGTAAATTACGGGTATGCCGTAACTGTCTTCAACGGTTTTAAATACTTTCTTCAGCGGCGCGTCGGTAAAAGATTGATCGAAAGACTGCTCGTTTACACCAACAGGTTTCTCTACTACCGATGCAATTAGCGTGCGTTCGTCCTTACTAAAGCTGGCTTTTTGATTACGGGTTAGTATCAGGCTGTTTAGTTTTTTGGTATTCATCTCGTCTTGCGATTTTTTATCCACCAGCGAGAATACCGATACAATGCCCGACATTACCTCAACAGTAGCGTTTTTATCCCCCTCGTTTGATGTAATAGTGAATTTGGTACCCAGTACCTTGGTGATCAATCCGTTGGTGTACACAAAAAATGGCTTGGCCGGATTCTTGGCAACTTCAAAAGTAGCCTGCCCGGTTAAATAAATTTTGCGGGTAGCATAGCTGTTAAACTTAGGCGCGTAGCTAATACGCGCATTTTTTTGCAGGGTGATCCGGCTGCCATCGGCCAGTTGTATTTCTTGTGCCTGCGGGTTGGTATTGGCCTGCTCTGTTAGTTCGCTGCCCGATTCCTTTACCAAATCCTTATAGCTGATGGAAGAATGGCTATTATATCTTACAAAAAACAACAGCGTTACGCTCATCACTACTAATAGTGTAGCGGCCATGCCTGCATACCGGTACCAGTTGTTGCTTGCTTTAATAGTGGGGATAGGTTCCGGTTTAACTTTTTGCGTGGTTTTGGCAAGGATATCTTTGATAGCCATGTTGATCTCTGTATCAGAAACCGGCACATGCTTTACGTTCATCGACTGAATAATTTGCTTGGCAGTAGCTATTTCCTCGGCTTTATCCTGGTGCATGCTTTCCCAATCGCTCCAAAACTCGTCCAGGTCATTATCCTTATTTAAAACCCATTGCCTGAAATCCTCGTCCCAAACAAAATCTTCGATGGAAGAGAAATTTCTATTGATATTATTATTCATGATAACAGGGTAGAGACATCGTTTACAGATTGATACTAATTCTGTGTTAATTTTTTATTAAATAATCGCATCCCCCTTAATGGATTCGAGACATAATTGGGTCTTTGGTATATAATGGACCGAATATAGATACAAGTTAAAAATAAATTGGCACATTTTTTTAATAATAAATAATACATAAACCATTGGTATTTATAAGCCGCGGCAGTCTCTATACCTATACCAATTTAGTAATGTGTGCCCTTAACGGGATGATCTGAAAAAACAATAACTAATATGAATAAAATAGTTACCTGCCTCAAAAAATTAAGCTTATCACTACTGTTTGTCAGCGCAATTTCAAACGCTTTCGCGCAAAAAGGTAAAACCGAAAACCTGGTGATTGTTACCCTGGATGGTTGCCGCTGGCAGGATATTTTTCGTGGGGCGGATTCGGCATTGGTGCATGGCGATAAGTATATGAAGGATAACGCCGCCTTACTGCGTAAAACTTATTGGGATACCGATAAGGATGCACGCCGTAAAAAGCTGATGCCCTTTGTTTGGGGCGAGATCAATACTAAGGGCCAATTATATGGCGACCGCGATAATGGCAGCCAGGTATCGGTAAGTAACCCTTATAATTTATCTGCCCCCGGCTACAGCGAAATTTTTACCGGGCAGGTAGATTTGTCCCTCAACTCCAACGACCAGGTACTGAATCAAAATACCAACGTGATGGAGTTCCTGTCTAAACAAACCCCATTCATTAATAAAACAGCCTCGTTCGGATCATGGGATAGGTTTCCGTTCATCCTAAACCGTGGCCGCAGCAAATACCCGCTTAATGCAGGTTACGAACTGATAGAGGTCAAGCCATCTGAAGTGCAAAAAACGCTTAACGCGATGACATTGCTGGCCCCTAAAACAGTGAGCCTGAGTTCGCGACCGGATTATATCACCTATTTCCAGGCTAAGGAATATGTACGGTTGAATCACCCAAAGGTATTCTCGCTAAGCCTGGCTAATACCGATGATATGGCACATGCCGGTAATTACGGTTTCTACTTAGATCATATACATGCCATGGACCAATATATTGCCGATTTGTGGGCACAAATGCAGGCCGATCCTTTTTATAAAGGCAAAACCACCATGCTCATCACCGTTGACCATGGCCGCGGCGAAGGCGATCAATGGACATCGCACGGGCCTAAAGTAGCGCACTCTAACGAGATTTGGTACGCCCTGATTGGCCCCGACACCGCACCAAAGGGCGAAGTGAAAACCACTGAAGTAGTTTATCAAAAACAACTGGCCGGCATGTTGGCCAAAATGCTGGGCTACAATTTTAAATCAGAAATAGTTAAACCATAAATAACAATGAAAAAAAAGAGCTGTGTTTTAGGGATAGCCCTGTTAATTGCCGGGGCCGTGCCTTTAAACGTAAGTGCCCAGGCCACCTGGCGCGCCGACCTGCTGAAATACATCAATACTAAGATTTTAAAAGAGGATGGCGGCTATGGCTGGGAAGACCAGCCCGATTCGCATACTTCGGTTTGCTACGCTGCTGTAGGAACGTTGAACGATATTAATGCACTGCCGCAGGATAAACTAAAAATGGCCGAGTTTATCCGCACTCACCACCCGCAGCATGGCCCCAATCACGAGGCCGGGCCAAGCGGATCTGATCTGCATAATATGACTTTCGAGCAGATCCAGGCCATCCTTTGGTTAGGTGGCGATATTTCCTCGTTCGCGCCCGATGCCGCCAAATGGAAAACCCAGGCCGGGATATTGGCTAATTACGAAGATCATAAATACGCCGTGATGTTCCAGGACGCGATGGTGCCCATCTGCCAAAAAATGCTGGGCATACCGTTGACTGACCAAGCGGCTTTTATCAGCTATTTCCAAACCCATCGCCGGGCAAACGGCAGTTTTAACGGTTCGCCGGCAAATGCCGGTCCGGAGGGCGCGGGCGGCGATGGCAATATCCTGAATACTTATTGGGCATTGCGTGCCATGGATGCCCTGGGCGCGCCAAAGGAAAAAATAGCCGAAACCATAGCCTGGCTGCAAAGCTGCCAGTTAAAAAACGGAGGCTTCACTCATCAACCTAACGCTACCATAGGCGCTAATGACGATGCGATATATACCTGGGCCGGCATAAAAGCCCTGCAATTGTTAGGCGCTAAACCTAAAAATGTACAGGCGGCCATTAACTATTTGATCTCCCTGCATAATGCAGATGGCGGTTTTGGCGACAGGCCGGGTGTACATTCGGCACCGGTTGCTACCTATTACGCTATTGACGCTTTAAAAATGCTGGATGCTTTTGGTGCTTTGGCTAAAGCGGCTGCTCCGAAACCGATAGTAGAACCTAAGCCCGATTTTACAGGGTATAAAGTTTATTCGGTACAATTTCAGGGGCAGGGTGGTGGTAGTCCGCAGGAAGCGGTAATGCTGGCCGACCGTTTGCATATCCAACTATGGGGTGCCAAATATCCCGTAAAGGGCTGGATAGAGGAAGCCCAGCGCATTGCCAAAGAGCGTAATGTACCCGTAACGTTTTTTATTGCAGATGAACCGCACGATAACGATGTGACCATTGCCGGTATGGGTTCGTTTAACCACGTGCTGGATTATATAGCCCCCTCAAAAGACCCTATCCATTACGCCGATAATGCCACTTACGATGTGCTTAAAAACACCACGTTAAAGCAGTTAAAGGAAGTGAACGGCGGCATGATTTTGCAGGTGAGCGATAACGAACCATTAGCCCGAATTTTAATAGACGAATCGTTAAACAGCGGCTTGGGTTATTTAGGGTTGGCCACGGTACACTTTGGCCAAAATTTTACTTTTTGGCTGCCTTATTTGTACGAGTACCGTTACCGCCTGCCCTTGGTTACCCTGCAGGATGCCCATGGTATTGAAGCCTGGTGGTGGGCCGATGAACTGACCAACCACCGCACCCTGTTTATAGCCAAAGAACCAACTTACGAAGCCATGATCACCGCCCTGAAAAACAACTGGACGGTGGGCATCAGGCACGATAGTTTAAGCAATTATAAAAACCGCGTATTAGGCGGAACGGAAGCCGCCCGCAAGTTTATCTTAGCTAAAGAGGCCGACTGGAAATGGTGGGGCGCGCCAAACAAACTGATCCGCCCGCAGGTGGCGGTTACGGTGATTGGTAAGGACGATCTGCACGAGGCAGGTAAACCTGCAAGCGGCCTAAACATCCGTGTACGTGTCCGTTGGAACAGCACGCGCGAAACTTTAAAATCGCCGGCCATGGCCTTAACCGAATTAAAGGTGGATGGCAAAACCGTTGCTGTAAAGGATACCACCATTAAAACCAAAAGGAATACCACTGCCGATGCTTACTCGCTGTATACCTGGGGCCAACCAGCAAAAGGTACGCATAAAATTGAAGCCACTATACAGGATGTAGCTACCAAAGCCACACAAACCTATACGCAAACTTATGTCCAAAATTAATACCCTATATACCATGAAAAGTAATCGTAAAATTGCCGCCGCCGTTTCCCTGCTACTTATTGCAGCCACCACCACGGTACTGCTGAGTTTTAAAAAAGCCGATAAGCCCGCGCCGCCCAAAAAGCCCAACATTATTTGGATAATGGCCGATGATTTGGGCTATGGCGAGGTTGGCTTCACCGGGCAAACTAAAATCAAAACCCCTAATATTGATCAACTGGCTAAAGAGGGGATGATATTTAACACCGCCTATGCCGGCACATCGGTTTGCGGTCCGTCGAGGGCGGCCTTAATGACCGGTATCAATACCGCTCATGCCCATGTGCGCGAGTTATCGGCCTGGACAGCCAGCGGAAAATCGATCAGTCTGGGTAGTGATGAAGTAACCGTTGCATCCGAGCTGAAACGTGCGGGTTACAGCACAGCCATTATTGGCAAATGGGGTTTGGACGAGGATAATACCACCGGTAATACACTGGATCATGGCTTCGATTATTTTTACGGCTATAAAACCCATACCGAAGCGCATCACTATTACCCATCGTACATTTGGGTGAATCGTGATAAGGTAGAGTTGAAAGATAATGTTCCGGCTGAACATAAGGGCACCTATTCAAACGATGCCTTTACAACTGAAGCATTAAAATACATCGGGCAAAATAAGGATAGGCCTTTCTTTTTGTACCTGCCATACACCATTCCGCATAACGAGATTACCGTGCCCGAGGACTCTAAGCAACCCTACCTTAATCTCGGTTGGCCTAAAAAACCAATGGTGCCCGCGCATTATTATCACGATCCGGAAGGCAATACCACATTTGCCGGTATGGTATCAAGGTTGGATGGTTATGTAGGCCAAATCTTAGCCGAGTTGAAAAAACAAGGTATTGATGATAATACCCTGGTGGTATTTACCAGCGATAATGGCGGGGCTTTCCAGAACGAGTTCTTTAAAGCCAACTTCCCCTTCCGCGGACAGAAATTGACCATGTATGAAGGTGGCCTGCGTGAACCATTTGCGGCCCGCTGGCCGGGTAAAATAAAGGCCGGTTCAACAACCGATCAGGCCATTACTTTTTGGGATTTCCTGCCTACGGCTTGCGATATGGCCGGTATTAAGCCTACTAAAAAGGTGGATGGTATATCTTACCTGCCCACTTTGTTAGGCAAGCCTGCAGCACAAAAGCAACACGATTTTTTCTATTGGGAAGTGAACGAAACACAGGGCCCACTGCAAGCCGTGCGTATGGGCAACTGGAAAGGCGTTGCCCGGTTTCAACAACCATTCGAGTTGTATGATTTAAGTAAAGACATTGGCGAAACCACCAACGTAGCCGATAAAAATCCGGCGATAGCCGAAAAAATAAAAGCCTATATGGCATCTACCCGTACCGAAAATGCCGAGTTCCCGCTCACCAAACGGAAATCGCACTACGGGAATGATGGCAGCGAGAATTAATATAACCGATAAACCAATGATGAAGAGATTGATAATAGCCGGATTTACTTTACTGGCGCTGACCAAAGTGCAAGCGCAGGATAAAATAGAATACCAGCTTTGCGACCAGGATTTCCGGCCGATATATATGCATGATAAGTTACCGGTTAATGCCCTCTATACCAATAAAAAGGCAAGTGCCGAGTCCCGCGCGCTGGATGTGATTAAGCGCTTAAGCTTTGCCGAGAAACTGGCGTTGACAGGTGGCTGGAAGCTGATGCATTATCCCGGGATCCCTAAACTGGGTATCCCGCCCGTTTATTTTGCCGATGCATCTCAGGGGATCCACTTGAAAACGATTTGTATCGCGCCCGAAAAATCAACTTCGTTCCCCGGTTCGCAGGCTTTAGCCGCTACCTGGAACCCGCAACTGGCTTATGATTATGCCCATGCCCTAAGCGAAGAATGCCAGGCCTGGGGTGTAAATGTATTATTAGGGCCCGGCTTAAATATGTACCGCAATGCCGAGGGTGGCCGTAATTACGAGTATATGGGCGAAGACCCATATCTGTCGGCTAAACTGGCGGTGCAATACGTAAAGGGGATGCAAAGCCTGGGCACTATTGCCACCATTAAACACTTTATTGGTAACGAGCAGGAGTTTGCCCGCCATATCGTCGACGAAAAAATAAATGAGCGCGCGTTGAACGAAATTTATCTGCCTGGATTTAAGGCAGCCATAATTGATGGCGGCGCTTTGGCCGTAATGACCGGCAATAACCATGTCAACGGTTTCCCCGGCGCGGCCGACGGGCCGCTATCGGGCGAGGTGCTGCGGAAAAAATACGGTTTTAAAGGCACCATTATGAGCGATTGGGCGCAAAGCCAGTTTTGGGTTGACAGGCAAAACCTGGAGATCCCATCGGGCCATAGCCTGCTGATGGATAATAACGACCTGTTTAGCAAATACATTAACCAGGAAATTACCGATCATCCTGAAAAGAAAGCAGAGATAGAAAAAGGACTGGAGAAAATGGTGTTCCATAACCTGTATACCTTTTTTAAGAGTGGTGTGTACGACAGGCCATACCGCAACCCGGCTTTGGTTAGTAAGATAGAAAGCCACAAAAAAGTGGCCCTGCAAACTGGCGAGGAAGCCATTACCCTGTTGAAAAACGACGACCATATCCTGCCCTTGCAGGCATCAAAATTGAATAAGATCCTGATAATGGGTACCGATGAGGCCCTGACCATGTACACCGGCAAAGGCAGCGGTAATGTATTAGGGTATGATCATGTAGATTACCTAACCGGCCTGAAAAATATGTTCGGCGATAAGATCATCCGCAAGGCGGTTTATAATGATGATGAAATTGCCGGTGCCGATGTGGTACTGTATTTTATTAACAAACCTGCCGGCGAGGGTTTTGATGTGCCTTACGATATCCCCGGCATGGAGCAAAAGATAAAAATGACAGCGGGCCTGAATAAAAACCTGGTAGTCATCTTTTCAGGGGGTAACGGTTTCCCTATGCCTTGGTTATCTAATGTAAAAGGCTTGGTTTTTGCCTACCTGTTAGGGCAGGAGCGGGGTAACGCCCTGGCCAATGTACTTAGCGGAAAGGTTAATGCGTCGGGCAAGTTGCCGTTCAGCATCGAAAAAAGTTTTGATGATAGTCCGGCTAAAGACTATAACAAAATGACGGACGGCAAATACTACTGGCAGGGCGGCAAAGGCGATTCGAAAAAAATCCGTGACCAGTTTGGCAATGTACCAATTAACTATAGCGAGGGTATCTATATCGGCTACCGCTGGTTCGAGAAAAAGCAGATAGCGCCGCAGTTTCCTTTCGGTTTCGGCTTATCGTATACCCCTTATCAATACAGCGCGATAAAAACCTCGTCGCCGGTTATCGCGCAGGGTAAACCGGTATTCATTACCATCAATTTAAAAAATGATGGCAACGTTGATGGTGCCGAAGTGGCTCAGCTATACGTGCATGAAGTAAAGAATACGGTAGACCGCCCGGTGAAGGAACTGAAAGGTTTCCAAAAAGTATGGCTAAAGGCAGGCGAAACCAAAGTGGTGAAAGTCCCGGTTAAGCTGGATGATTTGGCTTATTGGAACGAAACAACCCATAACTGGCAAGTGAACCATGGCGAGTATTTGGTGCAGGTGGGTAGTTCATCGGCTGATATGAAACAAGCGGTGAAAATCAAATATTAATAGTCTAAATTTACTACACCAATAGCTAACCTGCATGAAATTCAATTATAGTTTACTCCTACTGCCGGTTTTATTAATAGGTAACCAGGCCAGTAGCCAGGCAAAAAAAGCTGATCCCGCTAAAAAACCGAACATTATTTTTATCCTGACGGATGATTTAGGCTATGGTGATGTGGGCGTGTTCTGGCAAAACCAGCGAGCTAAAGCAGGTGACCGTAGCCAGCCGTGGACCTATACGCCCAATTTAGATAAAATGGCTAATCAGGGCGCTATGCTAACACAGGCCTATGCCGCCGCGCCGGTTTGCGCGCCGTCGCGAGCGTCTATACTAACAGGTTTAAGCCAGGGCCACGCCCGTGTGCGCGATAACCAGTTTGATAAAGACTTGGCCGATAATTACACATTGGGCAACGTAATGCAAAAAGCAGGTTACGCCACTGCTGCCATAGGTAAATGGGGCCTGCAGGGCGACCCGCGCTGGGCCAAAGACGGTAAGGATTGGAAAGCACACCCGTTGAACCGTGGCTTCGACTATTACTACGGCTACATGCGCCACGAGGACGGGCACGAACATTATCCCAAAGAGGGCCTGTACCGCAAACAAAAACAAGTTTGGGATAACCGTACCGATGTTACCCAGCAACTGGACAAATGCTATACCGCCGACCTGTGGACTGCCGCCGCCAAAAAATGGATAGTTGACCATAAGCAAGGCAAACAGGGCGATGAGCCATTTTTTATGTACCTGGCCTACGATACCCCGCATGCTGTGCTGGAATTACCGACCGGCCCGTACCCCGCAGGTGGTGGACTGAAAGGCGGCGTGCAGTGGACAGGGCAGCCTGGCCACATGATCAATACCGCTACAGGCACTATTGACAGCTATACCTATCCCGACTATGCCAACGCTACTTTTGATGATGATAATAACAAGGCCACGCCCGAAGTACCCTGGCCCGATACTTATAAACGCTACGCCAGCAGCGTGCGCCGTATTGACGATAATATCGGCGATCTGTTTAAATTATTGAGTGATTTGAAAATTGATGATAATACGCTGGTGATCTTCAGTTCGGATAACGGGCCTTCTATCGAGGCTTATTTGCCTAAACCGCATGTAGATTACGCGGCAAATTTTTTCGGCAGCTTTGGGCCGTTTGATGGGATAAAGCGCGATGAACTTGAGGGTGGCGAACGCATGCCTGTGATAGCCCGCTGGCCCGGCCATATCCTGGCAGGTAAACAGGTAAATACACCAACTATATCGTACGATTGGCTGCCTACCATGGCCGATGCTGCCGGTTTGCCGGCCCCGGCTAATACCGACGGCAAATCGATATTGCCAGCCCTGACAGGACAAGGAAAACAAAGAGATGGACTGATCTATTCGGAATATTTTGAACCGGGTAAATCGCCAAATTATAAACAGTACGCGCCCAATAACCGCTTAAAGCAGCGCAACCAAATGCAAATGATCCGTATGGGTGATTTAGTAGGCTTAAGGTATGATGTAAAGTCGGCCGATGACGATTTTGCCATTTTTGATGTAGTGAAAGATACACACCAGGCTAATAACCTGGCCGCAACAATGCCCGGCTTGCAAAAACAAATGAAAGAAAAAGTATTGCAGGTAAGGCGACCAGATACAGCTGCCCGGCGGCCTTATGATGACGCGCTGGTACCTGCTTCAAATATTAACGGTGCAACACCGGGTTTAATATGGAAAGCCTATAACGGCCGATATCCATGGATACCCAATGCCGACGGTTTAACTGCGGACGCTACCGGAAAAAGTGCTATGCCCGATACCAAAGCCTTGAAAGCCGGTTACGATACCTACCTGTTTGAAGGATATATTAAAGTGCCCGAAGATGGAGAATACACCTTCTATTTAAGCAGCGGCGGTAAAACGTTTTTACGGATCCATGATGCATCGGTAATTGACGAGGATTATGGTTATAAGGCGGGTACTGAAAAGGCGGGTAGTATGAAATTAAAAGCAGGGTTGCACCCGGTTAAGATATACTATCAGGGTAAGCCCGGCGGTATGTTGAATTTCGAGTGGAAAGGCGCATCAAGCAATAAAGCAGCTATCCCGGCAACGGCTTTTTACAGTAATTAAAACATCAACCATAAAATCACCCCATGAAAAAATATATCCCATTAAAAAATTGGCGACCGGTTTTAATAGCGGCATCGATATTAAGTGTAGCATTGCTTGCCTTTACTATTCCATCGCACAAAAAAGAAGCTAAGACTGTTAAAGCCAAAACAGTGCAGGCAGGTGTAGATTTCCGGATAGCAGTATTACCCGATATTCAATTTTATACCGGCATGGCACATGGCGGCAAACCGGCCATGTTTACTTCGCAGATCAACTGGATCAAACAACACCAGGCCGATTCTAACATTGTATACGTAGCCGGTTTGGGTGATACGGTAGATGATACGGTGATAGATAGCGTACCACCACCGCAACAATGGGTTAACGCATCTTTAGGCTATTACGCTTTGGAAGTTGCGCCCGCGCTGGCTTATGGTGTAACCGTTGGCAATCACGATGAGGCCGATACCACTTTCCCGCAAAAAGAACCGGGCAAATATCATAACCATCCGGGCCTGTCGCCGGTGCGTAACACTACCGAAAATTATAATAAGTATTTCGGTGCAGATCACTTTAAAAATAAACCATGGTATGGTGGTCACGCTAATATCCTGGGTAAGAATAATAACGATTTACATTACGATAAATTTACCGTTGGCGGCAAAAAGTACATGGTGATATTTATCCCATTTGATGTGAACGGACAGAATGGCGAGGGAGAGGATAAAGACGGGCTAATGATGAAATGGGTGCATGGGGTGCTGGAAGAGCATCGGGATACCAAGGCTATTATTGTTAGTCACAGTATTTTAAAAGGGCCAAAGGATGGCAACTTTAGCGAGCAGGGTAAGCGCATTTACGATGGCGTTAAGGATATGCCCAACGTTTTCCTGATGCTTTGTGGCCATGTTACGGGCGAATACATGCGCGAGGATGTATACCAGGGCAATACCATAAAAACCTACCTGATAGATTGCCAGGCCCTGCCCAATGGCGGCGGCGGCCGTATGCGTACCATGCGGATAAATTCGGCTACAAACGCCATCAGCATCAATACCTTCTCGCCTTATAAGGGGGAATAATTAAATAAGCATCAACAAATAACATACTAAGCCGGTATAAATGCTACACAGCAATTTGCCAGCTTTTTGTGTTTAAGAATTTCACCACAAAGGGCGCAAAGTTTTTTTATCACCGTCAAGACTTACAAAGTTTTTAAACCTTTGTAAGTCTCAACAAGTTCCCACTAATGACTAATGACTAATGACTAATGACTAATGACTAATGACTAATGACTTTGCCGCAGGCAACAGTACAGGATAGTTAAGCCAATGCGATGGTATAGATTTGCAAGGATAAGTTATCATTTAACCATTTGATACTCCTAATTTAGGCGTTTTATTAAAGTATAATTATGCGTGTTGGGCTATTTATCCCCTGTTATGTCGACCAGTTTTACCCCGGCGCCGCGGTAGCTACTTTGCAACTGCTGGAAAAGCTGGGTGTTGATGTGGTTTATCCGGCCAATCAAACCTGTTGCGGTCAGCCTATGGCCAATTCGGGTTTCGAACATCTAACCCACGGTTGTAACGAACTGTTCATTAAAAACTTTGCCGAGTTTGATTATGTAGTGGCCCCATCGGGCAGTTGTGTACTGCACGTTCGCGATCATTTGCACGATGAACACCAGGAAGATAAAGCAAAGGATATCCGTGGAAAGGTATACGAGTTGACCAGCTTTTTAACCGATGTGTTGAAAGTAAAAAGCCTGCCTGCTAAATTCCCGCATAAAGTAGGGATGCACCAAAGTTGCCACGGGCAGCGTGGCTTGCATATCAGTAGCATGAGCGAACTGGTAGCGCCAAGCTACTCAAAACCAGGTAGCTTGCTGAATATGGTAGAGGGCATTGAAGTAATCCCGCTGAACCGTATAGACGAGTGCTGCGGTTTTGGCGGTACATTTTGCGTGGCCGAAGAAGCCGTATCGGTAAAAATGGGCAAGGATAGGGTAGATGATCACCTGGAACACGGCGCCGAATATATTACCGGCGTAGATATGAGCTGCCTGATGCACATGGAAGGTATTTTGAAAAGGCAGGGCAGCAAAGTGAAAGTGCTGCATATTGCAGAGATATTGAACGGAGTCAATTATTGAGTTTTGAATGATCGAATTATTGAATGAGCTATGCTTCTCCAAATCAATAATTCAGTCATTCAATCATTCAAAATTAATATGAAATGATTCAAGAGGGAAAAGACCACGCCGAACTGGCGGATATATTTAATAAAGACGAAAACCGGGTAGACTGGCACGATGAAACCCTGTGGTTTATCCGCGCCAAGCGGGATAAATCGGTGCATCAACTGCCCGAGTGGGAAGATTTGCGCGAGGCTGCATCGCAGATTAAGCATAACGTATTATCCGACCTGAGCAATTACCTGGTGCAGTTTGAAGCTAACGCCAAAGCCAACGGCATTACGGTACATTGGGCCGCAGATGCCGCCGAGCATAACCGTATTGTACATGGCCTGATTAAAGAGCAGGGTGTTGTACAGATGGTTAAGAGTAAATCGATGCTGACCGAGGAGTGCGGCCTGAACGAATATCTGGCCGAGCATGGGGTAGAGGTAATAGACTCGGACCTGGGCGAACGTATTGTTCAGTTAGCGAAGGAACCACCAAGTCACATCGTGCTGCCCTGTATCCACAAAAAAAAGGAAGAAATAGGCGACCTGTTCCATACCTATTTAGGCACACCGGCAGGCCTGGCCGACCCGCAAATGCTAACGGAAGCCGCGCGGATCCATCTGCGTGATACCTTTTTAACCCGCAAAGTGGCCTTAACCGGTGTAAACTTTGCCATTGCCGAAACCGGCGAGTTTGTTGTTTGCACCAACGAGGGTAATGCCGATATGGGCGCGCATTTAGCCGATGTACATATAGCCTGTATGGGTATAGAGAAACTGATCCCCGAACGTAAGCATTTGGGAATTTTTCTAAGATTATTGACCCGCAGCGCTACCGGGCAGCCCATTACCACCTACTCCAGCCACTTTAGCAAACCCCGCGAGGGCCAGCAAATGCACCTGGTTTTAGTGGATAATGGCCGTACTGTACAATTAGGCCGCGAAGATTTCCGCAACTCGCTAAAATGTATCCGTTGCGGGGCTTGTATGAATACCTGCCCGGTTTACCGCCGCAGCGGTGGGCATAGCTACCATACCGCGGTCGCCGGCCCGATTGGCTCCATACTGGCCCCTAACCTGGATATGAAAAAGTATGCCGACCTGCCATTTGCATCAACGCTATGCGGGTCGTGTACAAACGTATGCCCGGTGAAGATAGATATCCACGATCAGCTATATAAATGGCGGCAGGTGTTGGTGAAAGAAGGCTATGCCCCAACCGTTAAAAAAGTAGGTATGCAGGTAATGACCTGGACACTGAACTCGCCAACGGTATACCATGCCGCCGGTAAAATGGGCCGCTGGGTATTAAAGTATGCCCCCTTTGCCGTAAACAATGGGCTAAACCCCTGGTACAAACAACGCGATATGCCCGAACCACCAAAAGAATCGTTTGGGGAATGGTATAAGAAGAATAGGAAGTAGCGAATGTGCAAATATGCAGATATGCGTATGTGTAAATGACAACGAAGTAATGACCTAATGACGCGAAGCATAATGACAGCGAAGCGCAATGACTAATGACCAATGACAAGCAGAGAAAAGATCCTTGCCGCAGTTAAGCAAAATCAGCCCGACCTGGTGGCTTTGCCCGATATATCCCGTTTAACAGGCGAACCTGTTGATGCGGTTGAAAAATTTATCAGCACACTAACCACCATAGGCGGTAAGGTTTATAAAGTTGCAGGATATGATGAGATTGCAGCTATTGTAGCCGAAGCCTACAAGCCCGAGAACCGTATTATTACGCTCATTCCCGAACTGGCCTGTATCACTACCGAAGTATTTGCCCCTAATCCGGATGCCCACCCTTTAGAGGATGTGGAACTGGCCGTACTAAAAGCCCACTTCGGCGTAGCCGAAAACGGCGCGGTATGGGTAACCGAAGAACTATTAGGCCACCGTGCCTTGCCCTTTATCACCCAACACTTAGCCATCGTAATCAGCGCGGAAAGTATTGTGCCTACCATGCACCAGGCTTACGCCCGCATTAGCGATGCCCATTACGGTTATGGCGCTTTTATTGCCGGTCCATCCAAAACGGCGGATATCGAACAATCGCTGGTAATTGGCGCGCATGGATCGCGGAGTATGACGGTGTTTGTATTGGGTCATTAGTCATTTCGCTGCGCTGTCATTGGTCATTGGTTCCCGTTGTTTGTTCTTCCCGTTGTTTGTGTCCTCACAAACAACTACGGTGTATACCTGCAATGACGTTTTTGGAGACACAAACCTCGACGAGAAGCACGGATTTAATAATCGTATAATTCCTATAATCCTATAAATTAGGGTCGATTTTTCCCTACCTTCATACCACATGAAAAAGATCATCATCCTGCTTAGCCTAATCGGTATTATAGGCCAATCCTATGCCCAAACCGAAAAGCCGGCCAATAAAACCGCTGGTAATAATTTCGAGCAATACTATAACGCGGATAATTACGATGCTATTTTCAACATGTTCGACGCGAGCATGCAGGCGGCCTTACCTATCGATAAAACCAAGGCCTTTTTAGCCAATTTAAAATCGCAGGCGGGTAGTATCGGCAAACGGGAGTTTACCATGTACGAGAAAGGGACTTACGCCACCTATAAAACCACTTTCACGCAGGCTATATTGGCGCTGCATATATCGGTTAACGATGCCGGTAAAATAAATGGCTTGTTTGTGGGGCCATATACCGATAACAGCCTGCCGCAAATAACGCGCAATACCACCAAACTTATACTTCCCTTTAAAGATGAATGGACGGTAGTATGGGGCGGCGATACCAAGGAGTTGAACTATCATGTAGAAAGCGTAGCCCAAAAAAACGCCTTTGATATTGTAATTACCGATGCGAAGGGCAAATCCTATAAAACCGATGGCCAAACCAACCAGGATTATTACGCCTTTGGCAAACCACTCTTCGCACCCTGTGCCGGCGAGGTGGTTTTAGTGGTTGATGGTGTTAAGGATAATAAGCCGGGAAATAAAAACCCGGTTTATGTTCCCGGCAATACAGTTATTATTAAAACGGCCAATAACGAATACCTGTTCTTTGCCCACTTTAAGCAACATAGCATTGTGGTAAAGCAGGGCCAGCAGCTGAAGCAGGGCGATGAATTGGGCCAATGCGGCAACACCGGCAACTCAACCGAACCGCATGTACACTTCCATATCCAAAATGTAGAGGATATGACCGTGGCCACCGGTGTTAAATGTTACTTTGATAAGATCCTGGTAAACGGCCAGCTAAAAACAGATTACTCGCCTATACAGAAAGAGAAGATTAAGAACCCTTGATTAGCGCAGACAATTAATGGACACGATAGAGTTAATTGAATTAATACGAGAGTTTCAACAATCGGTTAAAGAAGTTGTAATAGAATTTTACAATGTATATGGTGAAGCTGATTTATTAACAGCTTGCAGAAGCAATAAAATAATACCTCGTAAAGGAAAACTTAATAGCAAAGTTTATAAGTATGCTTTTCATGGCATAGGATTATATGCCAAAACAAAAGGGAAAGAGGTAGATTTTGATTTTGGTCCTGATAATAGGACTGATGGGTTTGATGCTTGGCGGCTAAACGCATATTTAGAATCGCAGAAAGTATATAAAGGTTTATGGTCTTACCCAGACCTGCAAATTGGTCTTGCAAAATTGGCAAGCGAAGGGATTATCTGGAAGTATCCAGACGCTTCAAATTATTACTTTAGTGAGAAATAATATGCCTGCTGTTTGTGAAGACATAAACAGCGGGTATAAAAACCAATACAACTCTGTACCCTCCGTGCTTTCTCCCTTTGTGTCCTCTGTGGTTGAAAAACACACCTGCATTTACTCATCTACACATTTATTTCCCAATCATCCCCTAAAATTTAACAAATTTTAACACTTTAGCGCATTAATGGTATTGGCAGAAAATTGACCGTGTGTTAAGTTTGCCTACCGAAATTTTTAAAAGGATTTAATGGAAGATTTTAACAGCAATACAGGGCAACAACAGCCCGCGGCGGTAACCGGCAGCACGTCGTATTCAACTGATATCAGGGCGCTGAACGAGATGATAGAACGCGAAAGCGCGTTTATTGATCTGCTGCGTATGGAGATGGATAAAGTGATCGTTGGTCAGAAATACATGGTAGATCGTTTGCTGATAGGTTTACTGGCCGATGGCCATATCCTGTTGGAAGGTGTACCCGGCCTGGCAAAAACGCTGGCTATCAATACCCTATCCAAATGTATCCAGGCCGATTTTAGCCGCATCCAGTTTACCCCCGATCTGTTGCCTGCCGATTTACTGGGCACCATGATCTATAATCAAAAGAAAGAAGAATTTGTGGTGCGTAAAGGCCCCCTGTTCAGCAACTTTATATTGGCCGATGAGATAAACCGTGCGCCTGCCAAAGTGCAAGCCGCCCTGCTGGAAGCCATGCAAGAGCGCCAGATAACCATTGGCGATAGTACTTTCCCGTTGCCTACGCCGTTTTTGGTACTGGCCACCCAAAACCCTATTGAGCAGGAAGGTACCTATACCCTGCCAGAAGCACAGGTGGACAGGTTTATGCTGAAAGTAGTAATTGGCTACCCTAACAAGGAAGACGAAAAACGCATTATCCGTTCTAACATATCGCCGCAAGGCATGCCAAAACCCAACGCTATTATTACGCCCGATGTTATCCTGAAAGCCCGTAAGGTAGTGAGGGAGGTATATATGGACGAAAAAATTGAGCAATACATTATCGATATCGTATTTGCAACCCGTTACCCCGAGCAATACAAGCTGGCCGATTATAAAAATCTGATCACTTACGGGGCATCGCCACGTGCCAGTATCAATTTGGCGCTGGCTGCTAAAGCTTATGCCTTTATTAAACGCCGTGGCTATGTAATCCCCGAGGATGTAAGGGCTATTTGTCACGATGTACTGCGCCACCGTATTGGCCTAAGCTACGAAGCCGAAGCCGAGAACATGACCAGCGAGGATGTGATCACCGGGATATTAAACGCGGTAGAAGTACCTTAATATTTAGAAACAAGATAAGAGAATCACGAGACAAGACAATTGCTTTTGTCCTGATTCTTGCATCTTAACTCTTTACTCTGAAAGAAATGGCTAAGGATACCAAGGACCTGCTAAAGAAAGTAAGGAAGATCGAGATTAAAACACGCGGGCTGAGCAACCACTTGTTCAGCGGCGAGTACCACTCGGCCTTTAAGGGGAGGGGTATGGCCTTTAGCGAGGTGCGCGAATACCAGATAGGCGACGAGATTCGTACTATTGACTGGAACGTGACCGCCCGCTTTAATCATCCTTACGTAAAGGTGTTTGACGAGGAGCGCGAATTAACCGTAATGCTGCTGATGGACGTAAGCGGATCCGAAAACTTTGGCACCATCAGTCAGCAAAAGCAGGACCTGGCTACCGAGCTTTGCGCCGTGCTGGCCTTTTCGGCAATCCAAAATAACGATAAGGTAGGTGTGATATTTTTTAGCGATAAGATAGAGAAATTTATCCCGCCAAAAAAAGGCCGCAGCCATATCCTGATGATCATCCGCGAGTTGATCGCTTTTACGCCCGAAAACAAGGGTACCGATGTGGCGCAGGCTTTGAAGTTTTTCACCGGGGCTATTAAAAAGAAGTGTACGGCTTTCGTCATCTCCGATTTTATGAGCCCGGCATTTGAGAACGAACTGAAAATAGCTAACAAAAAACACGATATCATCGCCCTCAGGCTGTTTGATATCCACGACGAGGAGTTCCCTGATTTGGGTTTGATCCCGCTGAAGGATGAGGAAACCGGTCAGTTGGTATGGGTAAACACCGGCGATAAGCAGGTGCGCAATGCCTACAAGGCCGATGCCTTAAGGCGTAACGCTAATTTAAAGGATGTATTCAGTCGCTCGGGAGTAGATGCTACTTCCATCGGCACGCACGAATCGTACGTAAAACCATTAATGACCTTATTTAAAAAACGGGAAGGCAGAAGATAAAGATGAAGCAACAGTATTTTAAATTCCTGGTTTTTGGTTTGCTGCTTAGCTGCTGTGTTTACAAGGCCAGCGCGCAGGATATACAGGTAGTAGCCAGCTTAGATAACAGTACACTTAAAATAGGCGACCAAACCAAGCTGAACTTTAATGTACACCAGCCCGCCAAGGCCAGGGTTAATTTCCCGCAAATAACCGATTCTATCGGCTCCAAGGTGCAAATATTGGCTACCAGCAAACTGGATACTATTTTTGATAAAACCGACCATAACAATATCACCGTTCACCGGGCGTATACCATTACCGCTTTCGATTCGGGTACGTACCCCATCCCCGAGTTTGATTTTGGCTCGGCCAATGGTGTTTTAAAAAGTAACGAATTGCACCTGGTAGTACAAACCATAACGGTAGATACTACCAAGGCTATTTACGATATTAAACAGCCGCTGGCCGTATCCTATACGTTTTGGGATTGGCTGCGCGATCATTGGGTACCGGTAGCCATCGTATTTGCTGTTATCCTCATCATTATCGCGATTATCTGGTACCTGAAAACCCGCCCTAAAAAGGAAAAGGTAATTGTAGAAGTTAAGCCCGATGTGCCATTCCATATTCAGATCTTAAACCGCTTGCAGGAACTGCGCGGTAAAAAGCTGTATCAGCAGGATGTAAAGGCCTATCATAGTGAGTTAACGGATATCATCCGCGATTATTTGGAACGCCGCTATGTGATCAAAAGCCACGAGAAAACCAGCGACGAGATTTTCGATAGCTTGAAGTTTATGGACATTGACCAGGAAAGCCGTAACCTGTTAAGGCAATTATTATTACAGGCCGACATGGTGAAGTTTGCCAAAGAAAAACCATCACCCAGCGAAAACGAGCAGAGCATGGATAATGCCATTGCCTTTGTAAACAAAACACGGCAGGTGTTTACCCAGCCATTACCAACAGAAGGAGGCGGCAATGATGCGCATGTTTAAGGGAATTGAATTTGCACATCCCGGTTTCTTTTGGTTGCTGCTTATTATCCCCATAACGGTAGCTTACTATATCTGGCGCGAGCGCAAGCTTTATGGCAACATGAGCGTATCGGCCATTAAGGGATTTGCCTTGCCGGCTAAAACGTTGTTGCCCATGTTCAGGCATAGCAGTTTGGTATTACGGTCGCTGGGGTTAATCGCGCTCATCTTCGCGCTGGCCCGTCCGCAATCATCGTTAAGCTGGCAAAATAGCACTACCGAGGGTATCGATATCATCATCGCGTCGGATATATCGGGCAGTATGCTGGCCGAAGATTTTAAGCCTAACCGTTTAGAAGCCGGTAAAAACATCGCCATAGATTTTATTAAAAACCGCCCGAACGATCGTATCGGCCTGGTCATCTTTAGCGGCGAAAGCTTTACGCAATGCCCTTTAACAATAGATCACGACGTACTGATTAACCTTTACGGCGATATTAAAAACGGGATGATTGACGATGGTACCGCCATAGGCATGGGCCTGGCTACTGCCGTTAACCGCTTAAAGGAAAGCACGGCCAAAAGCAAGGTAATTATTTTGCTGACGGATGGATCAAACAATATGGGTTCTATCCCGCCGCTTACCGCCGCCGAAATTGCTAAACAGTTTAACGTACGTGTTTATACTGTAGGGGTGGGCACACATGGTTTCGCGCCTTATCCATTCCAAACGCCAATGGGTATCCAGTACCAAAACGTACCGGTTGATATTGACGAGGGCACGCTGACTAAAATAGCTGAAACAACCGGCGGTAAATACTTCCGCGCCACCAATAATGCCACGCTGAAGAACATTTACGAGAAGATTGATAAGCTGGAAAAAGCTAAGATAGATGTAACCGAATACCATAAAAAAACCGAGCTGTACCTGTCGTTCGCGCTGATAGCTTTGGGCTTTTTATTGCTTGAATTTATATTAAAAAACACCCTGTTTAGAGGGGCTTTAACATAACAGATGCTACGTTTTGCACATATAGATATTTTGTGGGGATTGGTTGCTATACCGGTGTTCATCTTCCTGTTCCTGGAATTAACCAGGTGGAAGCGTAAGGCCATCAAAAAACTGGGCGACCGTGAAGTGGTGAAGCAAATGATGCCCGATGTATCGTTCTCTCGCCCTTGGCTTAAGTTTATCCTGTTCTCGGTGGCTTATGCGCTGTGCATCATCGGTGCTGCCGATCCGCAAATCGGGTCGAAGGTAGAAGAGGTGAAGCGCAAGGGTGCCGATCTGATGATCTTGCTGGATGTATCTAACAGTATGCTGGCGCAGGATCTGGCACCAAACCGCTTGGAAAATGCCAAGCGTGCCGTAGCCCAACTGATAGAGGGTTTGCATGATGACCGCATTGGCCTTATTGTATTTGCCGGGCAGGCTTATGTGCAGTTGCCTGTTACAACCGATTACTCGGCCGCTAAGCTGTTTTTAAATACCATTAACACCAATATGGTACCCACGCAGGGTACTGCCATTGGCGCGGCCATTGATTTGGGTATGAAATCCTTTGATTTTAAGGATGGCACCGGCAAGGCCATGATTATTATTACCGATGGCGAAAACCACGAGGATGATGCCGTAGCCGCTGCCAAAAACGCTACCGAAAAAGATGTATCGGTACATGTGATAGGTGTAGGTTCGGTAGATGGCGCGCCAATACCGTATTACCAGGACGGCAAGCAGATGGGCTTTTTTATGGACGAGGATAAAAAGCAGGTGCTAAGTAAACTAAGCGAAGATATGTGTAAGGAGATAGCGGCAGCCGGTAATGGCGCTTATGTAAGGGCCACCAACGCCAGCAGCGGTTTAAACCTGGTGATGGATCAGATAGGCAAGATCCAGCGTAAAACGGTGGACAGCAAAAACTTTAAGGATTTTGAAGATAGGTTCCAGTTTTTCCTGGGTTTCGCGTTTTTACTGTTGGTAGTAGAGTTTTTTATATCAAACCGCAAAAGTCAGCGTTTAAGCAATTTGAAACTATTTGAAGTTAAAAACACATGAAAAGGCTAATTATCATCATACTGTTTTTACTGCAAGGCAGCTGGCTTTACGCCCAGCAGGAGAAAAGCTTTATTAAAAAGGGTAACGAACTATATCAGCAGAAGAAATATACCGAAGCCGAAGAAAACTATCGCAAATCGTTAGAGAAAAAAGCCCAGAATTTAGAGGGCAGCTTTAACGTGGGCGATGCCATGTTTAAACAAAAGAAATTCCCGGAAGCGGGCGAACAGTTTAACCAGTTGGCTACAACAACAAAAAATAAAAAAGTAGCGGCCGCGGCTTATCATAACCTGGGCAATACCCTAATGGAGGGCAAAAAACTGGAGGAAAGTATCGAGGCTTACAAAAAGGCGCTCATTAATAACCCTAAGGACGAGGAAACCCGCTATAACCTGGCCTACGCGCAGGAGAAGCTGAAAAAGCAGCAACAGCAGGATAAGAATAAAAACAAGGACAAGAATAAAGACAAGGATAAGGACAAAAAGGACAAGGATAAAAAAGATAAAGACAAGAAAGACAAGGATAAAAAGGACCAGGATAAGAAAGATCAGGATAAAAAGGATCAGGATAAGAAAGACCAGGATAAAAACAAACAAGATCAGCAGAAGAAAGACCAGCAGGGCCAAAAGCCACAGGTATCAAAAGAAGATGCCCAACGCATGCTGGATGCCCTGAACAATAACGAAAAGGCAACGCAGGATAAACTGAAGAATAAAAAACTAAAGGGCACTAAAGTGAATATTACTAAAAATTGGTAGTGGTTAGCGATGTGTTAATTAGTAGATCAAATGATTAGTGCTGTTCGATAGCATCAGAAAGAAACGTGAATAAGAAACTCTATATATTATCGGTGTTATTATTGTGGGCAAGTGTGCTTTTTGCCCAGAATACAACCTTTACGGCAGCGGTAGCTAAAACAGAGGTAGCCGTAGGCGAGCAATTTGAAGTAGCCTTTACCCTAAACGGCAATGGCGAGCGTTTCGCTGCACCGGGTTTTGGTGGTTTCCAAATACTGTCGGGCCCCAATGTGTCTACCAGTATGACCTCTATTAACGGGAGTACTACAACCAGTATTTCCTATAGCTATATCCTTGCGGCCGATAGGGAGGGCGATTTTGTTATTGGGCCGGGCAGCTTATATGTTAACGGGCATATTATGGTTACACGCCCTATCCGTATGCATGTGGTTAAGGGGCAACCCCAGCGGCAGATGAGGCGTGGTGTACCTCAACAACAGCAGCAAGCCCCCATTGAGCAAGTCTCCGCTGCTGATGTTTCAAAAAATCTGTTTATTAAGGCCGTTGTAGATAAAACCAATGTTTACCAGGGTGAGCAAATCAATGTAAATTACCGCTTGTATACCCGTGTAGGGATCTTAGAAAACCAATTGGATAAACTACCCGACCTGAATGGCTTTTGGAGCCAGGATGCGAATGATAAAAAGCAAATGCAGGTTGTTTGGCGCACCGAGGTAGTAAACGGTACCAAATATAATGTAGCTGATATTAAGCAAACCATACTGTTCCCCGAACATTCGGGCAACCTGACCATCGACCCATTGGGGATGACCTTTGTGGTACGACAGCAAGCGCCCGCGCGCGATGTAATGGAGCAATTTTTTGGCTCGTTTAAGGATGTGAAAGTGAAATTGAAGAGCCAGCCGGTTACCATCCACGTAAAACCGCTGCCCTATGCCGGTAAACCTGTTGATTTTGGGGGCGCGGTAGGCACTTTTAAACTGGATGCTAACATGGATAAAACCGCGCTGAAGGCTAACGAGGCGCTGAACTTAAATGTGCGGGTAACAGGCGCGGGCAACATTATGTTGTTTAAAACCATCAGCACCAATTTTCCGCTCGATTTTGAAAAATATGATCCTAAGGTAACCGATACCATTAGTAAGGAGGGGGGGCGTATTTCGGGTAACAGGCTTTACAATTACCTGCTGATCCCGCGCCACGAGGGCAAGTACACGGTAGACCCCATTAAGTTCAGCTATTTTAACCCGGCTACCGAGCGTTATGTAACCTTATCATCCAAACCATTCCATGTTGATGTGGCCAAGGGCGATAAAGAAGTTAATGTAAGCGCGCTGTCGCCGGCCGATAAGCAGGATGTTAAAATATTGGATAAGGATATCAGGTATATTAAAAACACCAATAAAAACTTAAATAAATTAGGTAACGAGTTTTTTGGTTCGGTAGGCTATTACCTGTTGCTTTTACTGGGGCCGGTATTGTTTATAGGCGCGTTGTTCTACCGTAAATGGCACCAGCGGCATAATAGCGATATGGTAAAAGTACGCAGCCGCAAGGCCAGCAAAATAGCCGCCAGGCACTTGGCTAACGCTAAAAAGGAATTAACCACCAAAAACGCTAAAGGTTATTACGAGGCCTTGTTTAAAGGCATCTACGGTTATTTAAGCTATAAGCTAAACATCCCTTATGCTAATCTGGATAAGGAAACCATAGCCGAAACGTTAAGAAGTAAATCGGTTAGCGAAACACTGATCACACAGTTGCAGGATACGCTCGACTTTTGCGATATGGCCCGTTTTGCCCCGGTATCCGGCATATCCGAGCAGGAAGTTTTTGATAAGGCAAAAAACATGATCAATGATATTGAAGATGAAATATAAACACTTTTTATACTTGTTGATATTTTTGATATCGCCGTTACTGTCTTTCGCAAATAAAGACTTAATGGCCGACGCGCAATATGCCAAAGGCCAGTACAAGGAAGCCCGCGTCAGTTACCAGGCGCTATTAAATGAGGGCTATCAATCGGCGGCTTTGTATTTTAATATGGGGAATGCCTGCTATAAGCTGGACGATATTCCATCGGCTATCCTGTATTACGAAAAAGCCCGGCACTTATCTCCCGCTGATGAGGATATTAACTTCAACATCCGTTTTGCCAATCAAAAAACGACTGATAAGATAGATGAGGCCCCTGAGTTTTTCCTTAATAAGTGGTGGCATGGCTTTATCCTGATGTTTTCGTTAAGTACGCTATCGATACTAAGCATTGTGTTTATATTCTTAAGCAGTTTGGTGCTGATAGGATACCTGTTCACCCGCTCGGTGGTTTTGAAAAAGACATCCTTTTATATTTCCATCGTATTGTTTGCCATTGGGCTGGTATTTATATTTATGGGTAACCGGCAGTCGGCTTATTTTGATAGCCATAAACAAGCTATTGTTTTTACCAGTACAGTTACCGTAAAAAGCAGTCCCGCCTCAGCGGCCAAAACCCTGTTTGTGATACATGAGGGTACCAAGGTTGATGTACTGGAAACTATCAGCAACCGCATTAAAATTAAACTCGCCAATGGCAGCGAAGGCTGGATAGGCGCAGGGGATGTGAAGGAGATCTAATACCCCCTTCCGACTAAAACCACAGGGTGTCATGGTGAGCTTGTCGAACCATGGCGGGCAGGCCTACACTCGCACCCTTCGACAAGCTCAGGATGACACCCAATATTTAGCTTACTTATCCAAAACCGATAAAATATTCCCAGCCGGATCTTTAAACCAGGCGATGGTTGGCCCGCCATTGCCACGGCAAATACCTTTGGCATCTGTTTTTAAATACGGAGAATCGTAATGCTCAAATTGTACGCCTTTGGCGGTGAGTGAATCCACGGCCTTTTCCACATCATCAACCGGGAAATTCAAAATAGTATAGGTGGCAGGCTGGTGATTGGGCTTGGGATAAATCATGATATTATTATCGTTGCCGGCAATTTTTAAACCTAACAGCGTTACGCCCATTTCCTTTTTTGTGATCTCCAGTCCCAGTGTGTCGCCATAAAACTTTTCGGCCTTTTCAATATCGTCAACAGAAAAACCGCTGAATGCTTTGGTGTGCTTAAACATCGCTTTGTTATGATTGGTGTATATACAAAACTACCGGAACCGGATTTGGTTTTGCGGGTGTAGGAATGCCAATATAGGGGTGGTTTGCGACACACTTGAAAGGCGATGAAACAGTATGTCATTTCGACCAACGGGAGAAATCTTATACGACATATCCTATCGCATGTATAAGATTTCTCCCGTTGGTCGAAATGACAAGTTTAAGCGTTCCGCTTAAAACTTTTTTCATTCAAGCGGCATGCTTGAAATGGAGGCAAAAATAGTGTAAACCCGTATTTTTCATAATTGTTTGATTATCAACTATTTGACATGAAAAAATATTAAAATGTGTAAACCCTATTCCCGCTGCTTTTTACACAGGGTGTCATGCTGAGCCCGTCGAAGCATGGTGGGCATTCCCTCCGCACCACCCTTCAACCAGCTCAGCATGACATCCCCTTATCTGTCACTCCACCTTTAATTCCCGCCGGGATTTGATTACGCGCAATGACAAAAGTGGGCAAAAAAAAGAGGCACAAAATCTTGTGCCTCTACAGTATATTTTTTCTACACCCGCTGCTTGGTTGGTGTTGCCTTTGGCGGGGTGGCCCCTAATTCAAAGGGTAGCTTCCTGTATCGTTTACCAGTAGCGGCGAAAATGGCATTGGCTACTGCCGGGGCAATAGGGGGCAGGCCGGGTTCGCCCAGGCCGGTTGGGGCATCTTCGGTGGGTACAAACTTTACAATCACATCCAGCGGGGCATCCTGCATGTGCAGGAATTTGTAACTGTTAAAGTTTTTTTGCACTACAGCGCCTTTATCAAAAGTGATCTTGCTGAACAGCGCGTGGCTCAGTCCGTCAACAATAGCGCCCTCTACCTGGTTTTCGGCACCGCTTAGGTTTACCACACGGCCGCAATTAACGGCGCAGTATACCTTGCTTACGCGCGGCATACCGTTCACCAAAGTAACCTCGGCCACCTGGGCCACGTAGGTATTAAACGAATAGTACGCAGCAAAACCCTGGTAAACACCTTTGGTTTTGTTGTTGCCCCAATTGCTCATTTTAGTAACCAGGTCTATTACGCTTTTTAATTTGTCAACATCGTACCCAGCTTGGCCAACAGGTTGTGTTTTGGCTTTTTCCAGCAGTTCCAATCGCAGGGCAACCGGGTCTTTTTTCATTTCAATGGCTAACTCATCTAAAAAGCTTTCATCACCAAAAGCCGAGGCATTGGCTGTTGGCCCGCGCCATGGGCCGGTAGGGATATTTGATTTTACATTATGATTATCGATCCTGAAATTTGGAATAGCCGCAGCCGGGAAACCCGCCCGCATAGTAGCCAGGCCACCTGTAAGCACGGCCGCGTTAACATGCCAGGCCACCAGCTGATTATCAGCGCTGATTACTGCCCGGTATTTAGACATACTGGCTGGGCGGTAATAATCGCCCTGTATATCGTCCTCGCGGGTCCACATCATTTGTACCGGTGCTTTGGCTGCAGCCGAGATCAACGCCGCTTCTACACCGTTATCTGTACGCAGCTTACGGCCAAAACCACCACCCTGCCGGGGCATGCCTATACTTACATTTTCGGGCGGTATGCCCAATGCCTTAGCTACATCATTACGCATACTACTGGGTACTTGCGTAGGGCCATATAATTCGGCCTTGCCGTCTTTTACATCGGCAAAAAAGTTCATAGGCTCCATTGGCGAGTGCGAAAGGTTTGGTACGGAGTAAATTGCCTCAATCACCTTACCGCCCGATGCAATGGCTTTATCCACATCGCCATCTTCGCGCGCGGCTTTTTCGGTTTTGGTTTCCACCATGGTAGCAAAGGCGGCCTCATGGTCGGCTGTGCTTTCCAGCGGGCTGCTATCGTCCCAAACCACTTTCAATACATCGCGGCCCTTTTTAGCAGCCCAGGTTGATGTAGCCAGCACGGCAACTACACCGTGTGCCTGTACCACATTTTTAACACCGGCCACCTTGCGGGTTTCGGTATCATCAAACGATTTTAAGGTTTTACCAAAAGCCGGCGGGCGCGATACCATGGCAAAAAGCATCCCATCGCGGCGGGTATCCATGCCATATAAAGGCTTGCCGGTAATGATTTTTTGGTTATCTATATTATGCACCCGGGTACCTATGATGGTAAAATCCTTAGGATCTTTTAGCTTTACATCGGTTGGTACGGGTAGGGTAGCGGCTTTGGCAGCCAATTCGCCATAGCCCAGTTTTTTGCCGCTTGGCTTATGGATGACATGGCCGTCTTCGGCATAACATTCATCTTCTTTAACGCCCCATTGCTGGGCCGCCGCGCTGATGAGCATTTGCCTGGCAGTTGCCCCGGCATGGCGGATAGGTGCAAACCTGCCCCGGATAGCGCCACTGCCACCAGCTGTTTGCGACCCATATTTAGGATCGAGCGGGGCCATCTCTACATATACCGAATCCCATTTTACGTCCAGCTCTTCGGCCAATATCATGGGCAGCGCGGTTTTAATGCCCTGGCCAATCTCGGGATTGGGCGACATCAGCGTAACCAGCCCGGCACTGTTAATGGTAATATAGGCGTTAGGTGCAAAAACGGCGTCGGCTATATGGCCGCCCGCTAAGGCATCATTTAAAAAGTTAAAACCTAAAACCAGGCTACTGCCCGCGGCAATGCTGGTTACTTTTAAAAAACTACGGCGTGATACTGCTTCCATTATTTCTTAACTCCCTTCTTTGCTGCCAGGTGAATTGCCCTGCGGATACGGGTATGTGTACCGCAACGGCATATATTGGTCATTTGCGCGTCTATATCCGCGTCGGTTGGGTTGGGGGTGCGCTTTAATAAAGCCGCCGCCGCCATAATCTGGCCCGACTGGCAATAACCGCACTGGGCTACATCCATCTCAGACCATGCCGCCTGTACCGGGTGCGTACCGGTAGCGCTTAAACCCTCTATAGTGGTTACCTTAGCCACATCAACAGCTGATACCGGGAACGAGCAGGAACGTACCGCGGCGCCATCAATATGTACTGTACAGGCACCGCAGGCTGCAATGCCGCAGCCAAATTTGGTGCCCACCAGGTTTAAATGATCGCGCAGTACCCACAGCAAGGGGGTATCGGCATCCGCATTAACGGTTACGGGTTTGTTGTTAACGGATAAATGATATGTTGCCATAAAATTAAGTTTATGACCAAATTTATCAGTAATAGTGTATTAATACAAATGCATAATGCGCTTGCAAGCGAAATATTACAGAAAGGGATACTAAATAGCTAATTTAGTGTATGTTGTTTAGCAAATGCAGGGTTATGCAATGCTACATAAATAGCATTAAATGGTTTTTTGTATGCACAGATGCACATCCGCATATTAATTATTATTTTTGGCGATAAACCCGGCAAAACCACAGCCGAAAAATTACCGTAATAAGCATCATATACTTGTTTTTATAATTGCCTATATTGTTAACCATATAAATGATATACAAATTAGATCGCTATGCCCTGGTTATGAAAGGGTTTTTATTTACATGTTTCTTATTTTTATCACTCGCTGCCTTTTCGAATTCAAAAACGGATAGCCTGTTTGATGAATTGAAGCTGGAATTTAATAAAAAAAATAGCTACGATAATGGTAAGGAAATAAGGATACAACACCTTAAAAGTACCTTGATCCACATCCCATCAGCCAATTTAAAAAGCCAGTTTGATATTTGTAATAAGCTGTACGATGAATATAAATCATACCAGTACGATTCGGCTTATGTGTATGCCAATAAACTGCAGGACTTAAGCCGCGCCCTGCACGATAAGCCTAAAGAGGATTTTAGTAAGATAAAGGTAGGTTTCATCCTGCTGTCGTCGGGTATGTTTAAAGAAACCTTTGACAGTATGCACGGCATTGATGTGCGCGACCTGACCGATAGCGTAAAGATGGAATACTATTCCATTATTACCCGTGCTTATTACGATTTGGCTAATTACGATAACGACCGCCATTATGCCCCGCGTTATAAGGAGCAGGCTAATAAATATATCGATTCGGCCATTGCGCTTAGTACGCCAGGGAGTTATGATAACGTTTACCTTACGGGATATAAAAAATTCAGGAACGGCTCCTTCGATTCGGCCGCGGTTATTTTTAACCGGCTGTTAGATCCGCGTAAGCTAACCGAACACCAGTATGCCATTGTATCTTCAACCCTTAGCAATGTATATCTCAATACCCCGCAAAAGGATAAGTGTATTGAGTTATTGATTAAGGCTACCATCAGTGATATCCGTTCATCGACCAAGGAGACCCTGGCACTTTTTTGGCTGGCTGAAATACTCTATAAAAAAGGGGATATTAAAAACGCCTACGTAGCGCTGGAACACGCCCTGGCCGATGCCGAATTTTACGGCGCCCGCCAGCGTAAAATTCAGATAGGAAGTTTACTACCTATAGTTGCATCAGAAAAACTGACTTACATAGAGCGCGAGGAACGCCGCTTTATTATCTTCCTGAGTATGATCACGGTGCTGGCCGCGCTGATCATTGTGGTGACCATCCTGTTGTTTAAGCAAAATAAAAAGCTGAAAGTAAAGGAGAAGATCATCGACGATAAAAACGTGCAACTGGAAAAGGTGAATGTAAAACTATTGGAAGGCACCAAGATTAAAGAGGATTATATCGGCTATTTCTTTAATGTGATATCGGGTTATATTTTGCAGTTGGAGCGCATTAAACGATCGGTTGATACCAAACTATCTATTAAAAAGTATGATGATATACAGTTGATGGCTAACAACATCAATATTAAAAAGGAGCGGGATACGCTGTTTTATACTTTCGACCACGTATTTATTAAAATCTTCCCCAACTTTATCGAGGAGTTTAACGCACTGTTTAATAAAGAAGATCAGATTTGGCCCAAAGAGCATGAAGTACTGACCACCGACCTGCGCATATTTGCCCTGATGCGGATGGGCATAACCGATACCGAAACCATTGCCAAAATACTGGAGTATTCCGAGAAAACTATTTACGTATATAAAATGCGTATCAAAGCCAAGGCCCTTATCCATGGTGACGAATTTGAGCATAGGATAATGGCCATTAAGGCGGTAAATCTTGACCGTTAGCAACTCCCGTCCCCCATGTTTGTGCCTGCACGATTACTGTTATGCCCCCTACACCCTCTCCATAGGAGCTATCATGTACCCATATCTTTTTCCATACCCCCAGCGGGGGCTACCTGTTTATAGAAATTAACCCCAAACCGGAAGTGCACCAGAGGTGCTACCCTAAAATAGCATACTT
Organism: Bacteroidota bacterium; assembly: GCA_040389105.1. Lineage (GTDB taxonomy): Bacteria > Bacteroidota > Bacteroidia > Sphingobacteriales > Sphingobacteriaceae > Mucilaginibacter. The sequence continues at coordinate 767,886 of JAZKAO010000010.1, read as the reverse complement.
ATAAAAGTTTATGCAGTATGAGAACCAATATATATAGGGCAAGGGTAGTCCCTCTCTGGGGACATTTTCGTCTTTTTTGGCTTTTGCTATAAACAGGTAGCCCCCCCGCTGGGGGCTTAGAACAATGCAATAACGGAAGATATGGGTACATGGTAGCTATGGGAGGGAATCGCACAATCCCCCCTTTTTCTAATCTTCCCAATACTTGTGATGCCTGCGCCAATCTCATTATTATGCTTGTAAACCTTTAAATAAAGTATAATTCCATTTAAATTTTTTAGAGATGGTTGTTTTTTAATTATCTGATTATTAAATAATTAAAATTTAAAAAAGCCATTTTTTTTTAAATTTTTTATAAATAAATAGGTTACCGTAATTAGTCCAACTTACTTTGTCTTGTCGTAAAAACATTTAGCCGAATAAACGGGCAGTACTTACAGACATTTAACCAATTATATTTTTTTCCTGTACGCTGATATAAAATGATTGCCAATTGGCCTTGTAGTTGTTTGTAAAATATTGTTTTGCATAATGGGTATAAAGGGCAGCATGTTTTAAAAGCGGCTTTATTAATAAGATTTTTAAAACCCTGTTAATTAAAACCAAAGTATGATAAAACTTTACCCAACCTAAAGCAGTAAAAAGAAAAACCAGGATGGCCATGCAGCCATTAGTCCTGCCCGGCAGGATATTGAACCAACCCAAGCCATTATTAACCTAAAAATAAATTAAATGAGAAATAATTATCTAAAAAAGTACATGCTCCTTTTTGCCGTGCTGTTAATAACCTGCCAGGTATTTGCGCAAACAAGAAGTATTACCGGTAAAGTGGTTGATGAGAACAACCAATCGTTACCGGGAGCAACCGTAACTGTTAGCGGCAGCACCATTGCCGCATCGACAGATGTGAACGGTGTTTACAAAATTAACGCGCTAAAGGCAGGCACTTACACATTAAGCGCCACTTTTGTGGGTTATACCGCAGGGCAAAAAACGGTAACCCTTGGTGCCGATAATGCTACGGTTAACTTTAACCTGCAGCCCGCATCAAAAAACCTGAACGAAATTGTGGTAATTGGTTACGGTACCGTTAAAAAGAAAGACCTTACCGGTTCGGTTACAACAGTAACATCTAAAGATTTCCAAACAGGTAACATCACCAGCCCCGAGCAATTAATATCGGGCAAGGTAGCAGGTGTTTCTATCACCTCAAATAGTGGTGCCCCGGGCGCAGGTAGCACTATCCGCGTACGTGGCGGTGCATCATTAAATGCCAGTAACGACCCGCTTATTGTAATAGATGGTGTGCAGTTAAGCAACGATGCTATTGCAGGCGCGCCAAACCCGCTTAGTTTAATTAACCCTAATGATATCGAATCGTTCACCGTTTTAAAGGACGCTTCGGCTACCGCTATCTATGGTTCAAGGGCATCAAACGGTGTAATTATTATCACCACTAAAAAAGGCGTTGTCGGTAAACCAACATTTGAGTTTAATACCCTGGCATCAGCCGCAACCTTACCAAAGGAAGCCAGTGTGCTATCGGCAGATCAATTCCGCACTTTTGTAAAAGCTAACGGTACCCCAGCACTAGTAGCCTTATTAGGTACAGCAAGCACCGATTGGCAAAAGGAGATTTATCATACCGCCATTAGTAACGATAACAACTTTAGCGTATCGGGCGGTGTTAAAAATATGCCCTACCGCGTATCGGTTGGTTACCTTGATCAGCAAGGTATCTTAAAAACCGGTTCGCTCGATCGTACATCAGCATCAATTAACTTGTCGCCACGGTTATTTGATAATCACTTAAAAATTGATCTGAACCTGAAAGGATCTGACAGCAAGGTGCGCTTTGCTAACGAAGGCGCTATTGGCGCTGCTGTAAGCTTCGACCCTACCAAACCAGTAACCGTTGCAAGCAAAAGGTTTGATGGTTATTACCAATGGCTTGATGCCGGTAATACAACCACAGGCTTAAAATCATTAGCGCCGTTAAACCCGGTTGGTTTATTGCAGGAGCGTTTTGATAAAAGCAATGTGCAACGCAGCATTGGTAATATGCAACTGGATTATAAATTCCATTTCCTGCCCGATTTACATGCTAACGTGAACTTTGGATACGATGTATCTAAGGGTACGGGTACCATTATGGTATCAGACAGTGCTGCTGCCAGTTATAAAAGGTATAAAGATGCTAACAACGTATTACATGGCGGTGTAAACAATCAATACAAAACCACTATCCAAAATACCACTTTCGAGGCTTACTTAAACTATGCCAAGGATATTAAGGAGTTAAACACCCGTATAGACGCGGTTGCCGGTTATGCTTATTATGATTATACTACCAATAACTATAACTACCCTGATTATACAACCGACAACACGGTAGTAACCAAACCAACTTACGACTTTAATAAACCCGAACACCGCTTATTATCATACTACGGCCGTTTAAACTTAACTATCGATGATAAATACCTGTTAACAGGTACCGTTCGTCGCGATGGTTCATCAAGATTTAGTGCCGATAACCGTTTCGCGGTATTCCCATCGGGTGCATTTGCCTGGAAAATTAAGGACGAATCATTCCTGAAGGATTCTAAGCTGTTCTCTGACTTGAAAATCCGTGTAGGTTACGGTATTACCGGCCAGCAGGATGGCATTGGTAACTATGATTACGCATCGTACTACAGCTTAAGTAACCAAACCGCCCAGTATCAATTTGGTAATACATTTTACTCGCTATACAGGCCTGCCGGTTATGACCCTAAACGTAAATGGGAGCAAAGCGCTACTACCAACGCCGGTATCGATTACGGCTTTTTAAACGGACGTATTTCGGGTAGTATCGATCTTTATTACAAAAACACTACCGACCTGTTAAACGAGGTAAACATATCAGCCGGTCAGGGTTTTTCAAACAAAATTGTAACTAACGTAGGCGATATGGTTAACCGCGGTATCGAGTTTTCTATCAACGGCCAGGTGATCCGCAAAAAGGATGTAAGCTGGGATGTTGCCTTTAACGCTACTTACAACAAAAACAATATTACCAAACTAACCATTGTAAACGACCCAAACTTTGTAGGTAACAAAACCGGAGGCATTTCGGGCGGTACAGGTAATACTATACAAATCAATTCGGTTGGTTCGCCGCGTAACTCGTTCTACGTTTACCAGCAGGTATACGGCCAGGATGGCAAACCAATTGACGGTGTGTTTGTGGATCAGAACAAAGACGGTATTATCAACGAGCAGGACTTATACAAATACAAAAGCCCCGATCCTAAATTCTTCCTGGGTATGTCAAGTAATTTCAGTTATAAAAAATGGAATGTAGGTTTTATCGCAAGGGCTAACTTAGGTAACTATGCTTATAACAACGTATTCTCTAACACAGGTGTTACCCGTAATATTTTAAACCCGCTGGGGATACTGAACAACGGATCGACCAACGTGCTGGAAAGCGGTTTAAGCGGTAACAGTGATAAAAACGTATTGTCTGATTATTACATTCAAAATGCTTCGTTCCTGCGTATGGATAATGTTAACCTGGGCTACAACTTTGGCAAGGTGCTAAACAAGTCGGCCAACCTTAGCATTACCGGTAACGTACAGAATGTATTTGTTATCACCAATTACAAAGGTGTCGACCCTGAAGGTGGTGGTATAGATAATAACGTTTATCCAAGGCCGCGCACATTTGTTTTAGGGTTAAATCTTAAATTTTAAGTCCATCGTACATAAAACATACGATTAAAAAATAAACCGATATGAAAAGAAATTTAATCAGCAAAGCTTTAACTGTAATTATACTTACAGGCTCATTAGCTTCGTGTACTAAAAAACTGGACTTGTTGCCCACTAACGATGTTACAGCGGCAACGGTTTACACCACAACAACCGGTTACAAGCAGGCATTTGCCAAGGTTTACGGCGCTTACGCCTTAACAGGTAACATAGGCCCTGCCGGTGATGATAACAGCAAGGATATTAAAGGTATAGACGAAGGTACATCCGATTTTTTACGCTTGTACTGGAAATCGCAGGAATTAAGTACCGATGAAGCCGTAATAAGCTGGGGCGACGTAGGTATCCAGGATTTCCACAACATGAACTGGTCGTCAAGCAACCCTTTCCTTAAAGGTTTGTACTACCGTTCGCTGTACCAGATCACACTAGCTAACGATTTCATCCGCCAATCAAGCGATGCTAACTTAAGCAGTCGCGGTATTTCGGGTACCGACGCGGATAATATCCGTAAATATCGTGCCGAAGCCAGGTTTTTAAGGGCTTTCCAATACTGGGTATTAATGGATGCTTTTGGTAACCCTCCGTTTGTTACCGATGCCGATGTAATAGGTGTAACTGTACCAAAACAAATAGGCCGTGCTGCCGTGTTTGCTTATATCGAGTCGGAATTAAAGGCTATCGATCCGTTACTGGCCGCGCCAAAAACTAACGAATACGGCCGCGCCGATCAGGCTGCCGATTGGGCATTACTGGCACGTTTATATTTGAATGCAAATGTTTATACAGGTGCGCCACGCTACACCGATGCCATCACTTACTCGGCAAAGGTAATTGCTGCCGGATATACCTTAATCTCCGACTATACATTGATCATGCGGGCTGATAACCAGTTAAACACCAGCGAAAACATCCTGACCATTAATTACGATGGTTTGCATACACAAGGTTACGGAGGTACTACATTTTTAACCCACGTTGGCGTTGGCGGATCGGAAAGTGCCAGCACTTTTGGTATCAGCGGCGGCTGGGCCGGCGGGCGTACCACCAAAAACCTGCCTAACCTGTTTCCTGATTATACTGGCGCGGCCGATAAAAGGTCGCAGTTTTACACTTCGGGCCAAAACCTGGAAATTAAGGATGTTACCGCCTTTACCGATGGCTTTGCCGTTACTAAATACAAGAACGTAACCCGTACAGGCGCGGCAGGCCAAAGCATGGATTTTTCGGATATCGACTTCCCGCTGTTCCGTTTATCAGAGCAATACCTGATCTATGCCGAAGCTATTTTACGCGGTGGCACAGGCGGCGATGCGGTTGCTGCTTTAGCAAATATCAACAAAATCCGTACCCGTGCTTATGGCAATACCAGCGGTAATATAACTGCACCTGCCATGACGCTTGATTTTATTTTAGACGAACGTGCCCGCGAGTTATACTGGGAAGGTTTCCGCCGTACCGATTTAATCCGCTACGCTAAATTTACCGATGCTGCTTACCTGTGGCCGTTTAAGGGCGGTGTTGCAGGCGGTAAGGGTGTAGAATCATTCAGGAATGTTTACCCAATACCATCAGACGATATTACAGCCAACCCAACATTGACACAAAATACCGGGTATTAAAAACATAACAGGCACGGCTTGGGCCGTGCCTGTACTATAGTTCATATCATATTTAAACTTAAGTATTAAAATGAAAACATTAATTACAAAATTTTTAGCACTTGGCTGCCTGGCTATAATGGTACTGGCATCGTGCAAAAAAGATGAGATAAAAACGGTGGCGGGCAGCAATGGCTCAACCAGTGTTTTAACTTTATCTACAACCACCCCGGCTTTAGTAAAGGCCAACTTAACGGCAACAGCCATTACGCTTACAGGTACTGCGCAAAGCTATGGCTACAATGCCGCGGTTACCTACAGCTTTCAACTGGCGGTTAAGGGAACCAGTTTTGCAAACCCAACAGATGTACCACTGCCTATCGGCACTTTTACTAAAAGCTATACCGTGCAGGATTTTAACAATATTTTACTATCCATGAATTTGCCGGTAAATGTAGCCGCACAGATTGAAATTCGGTTAAAAGCTTCATTAAGTGCAACCGCTGGTATTGCTTATTCAAATGTAGGTACCGTTACGGCTACACCGTTCCCATTGGTGAGTTACATTTATGTACCGGGTGCCTACCAAAACTGGACCCCTGCTACTGCCGATAGCTTACAATCGGCAACAGGTAATGGTGTTTATACCGGTATCATCAACTTTACAGCCGGTAACCTGGCCTTTAAAATAACCCCTAAAAAGACATGGGATGTAGCTTACGGTACAACCGGCGGCTCGGGCATCAGTACCACGGGCGGTGATATTTCAGCTCCGGCAGCAGGTGTAACCCAGGTTACGGTTGATTTAAATCAAAATACAATAACATTTGGTACACCCGCATTCTATTTCAGCGCTATTGGCGATGCGACAGCTTTAGGCTGGGGTGCCGATACTGATATGAAATATGTTTACGCTACAGGTAATTGGGAGTTAACAACTGCCCTTACTGCCGGCGGTGCTGTTAAAGTGCGTATGAACCACGATTGGGGTACCAGTTTCGGCTTATTGGCAACTCCGGATGGCAAAACCCTTACCAGTAATAATGGTGGTAATATACCTGTTACAATTGCCGGGACGTATAAAATTACGTTTAGCCCAACGTATACAACTGATGGTACAGGTAAAACCACAGTGAATGGCACTGCCGGGTATACTTTAGTAAAACAATAATTTAAAAAGCCTGCCCGTGTACAGCGGGCAGGCTTTTATTACCCGCTTTTAATTTAAAGCATAAACTATTTTGATAAGATGTTGACGCCCTAAACTGGGGCGTACGAAATCTTATTGTTTCTAAAATACTAATAAATGACTATCCAACGCTGCTGTTTTTCTTTCTTGTTATTGCTTAGCCTGCACCTCTCAATTTTTGCACAAACCGGCCCTGTTAAAAGCCCGGGCAATGTGAAAATTGCGACTGTAGCCAATCAGCAAATTACCATTACAACCGATAACGCCTTTGCACAGGTAACGGTGTATAGCCCCAGCGTTATCCGGATCCGCATGGATAAGCAGCCGTTAGCAAGTGATTTTTCGTACGCGGTAATTGCGCAGCCGCAAACTACTAAGGCAAGCATTACGCAAAACGCCAATGAGATCAGTATTGTTACTGATTCGCTGAAAGCGATCATCAGCAAAACACCATTTTCGGTAGTGTTTTATACCTTGGATGGTAAGGTGATCAGCCAGGATGAGACCGGGCTGAATACATCATGGGTGAACGAATCGGTTACTACTTACAAACACATACAGGACGGCGAACGCTTTATTGGTCTGGGCGAAAAAACCGGCGACCTTGACCGCAAAGGCAACGGCTATACCAACTGGAATACCGATGCCTTTGGTTACGCTACCAACCAGGATCCTATTTATTCTACCATCCCGTTTTATATCGGCATTCACCACGGGTTGAACTACGGCATTTTTATGGATAACACCTACCAAAGCGATTTTAACTTTGGCGCCAGTAATAACCGTTACTCATCATTCGGCGCGCGCGGTGGCGAGATGAACTATTACTTTATCTATCACAAACACGTAGCTGATATTATTACATCCTATACAGCCTTAACCGGTCGCATGAAAATGCCGCCGCTGTGGAGTTTAGGCTACCAGCAAAACCGCTATAGTTATTATCCGGAGACGGAGGTTTTCCGCATAGCGCAAACCCTGCGCGAAAAGAAATTGCCGGCCGATGGTATTACGCTGGATATCCATTATATGGATCATTACAAAGTATTTACCTGGGATAAGGAACGCTTCCCCGATCCTAAAAAGATGAACGCGAAGTTGAAAGATATGGGCTTTAAACTGACCGTTATTGTTGACCCCGGCGTGAAGGTAGAGAAAGGCTATGGCACTTACGACCGTGGCTACGCGGCCAACATTTTTGCAAAATATCCCGATAGCACAAATTATACCGGCGAAGTATGGCCCGGGTGGTGCAATTTCCCCGATTTTACTAACCCCAAGGCGCGCCTATGGTGGGGCAGCGAATTGAAAAAATATGGAGAGGACGGCATCAGCGGTATTTGGAATGATATGAACGAGATCGCGACCTGGGGCCAGAAAATGCCGGACAATATCATTTTTGATTACGATGGCCGCAAGGCATCGCACCTGCAAACCCGTAATGTTTACGCCCTGCAAATGGCCCGTGCCAGCTACGAAGGTGGGAAGGCGGCTTTCGGTAAACGCCCATTTGTATTAACCCGCGCCGGTTATGCCGGTTTACAACGCTATACGGCGATATGGACAGGCGATAACCGCGCCGAAGACAGCCACATGCTGGCCGGCGTTAGATTATTAAATAGCCTTGGCCTGAGCGGCGTTCCGTTTACCGGGATGGATATTGGTGGATTTACCGGCAACGGCACACCATCGCTATTTGCCCGCTGGATCCAGATAGGGGCCTTTAACCCGTACTTCCGTAACCACACGGCGGTCAACACCAAATCGGCCGAGCCATGGACTTTTGGCGAGGAAGTGCTGGAGATCTCGCGTAACTATATTAACCTGCGATATAAATTGATGCCGTACCTGTACAGCGCTTTTTATGAAGCTACCCAAAACGGACACCCGCTGATGCGCTCGCTGGCTATCGATTATACATTCGATCAAAACATATATAACACCCAATATCAAAACCAATACCTGTTTGGCAGCGCGTTTTTGGTGATGCCGTTTGAGGGGGCTGCATCGTACGGGAAAGTTTATTTCCCGGCTGGTAAGTGGTATAATTTATATACCGGCGCGGTACAAGCTGGTGGCGAAGAAAAGATCATCGAGCTAAGCAACCAAAAACTGCCGGTTTATGTAAAGGAAAGCAGTATTATACCTATGCAATCGCTGGTGCAAACCACCGCGCAGCAGCCAACCGATACGCTGGTGGTGCATGTTTACCAGGGTGAAAAAAATAATAACTATACTTATTACGAAGACGACGGCGAAAGCTATAATTACGAAACCGGCGCTTACTTTAAACGCCAGATCAGTTATGATGCGGCTAAACGCCAAATCAGTTTTGAAAAGGCCGATGGTGCGCTGAAATCAAAATTCAACCATATTAAAGTGGTAATGCACGGCTTCGGCAATGGCGCTTTTAAAATGAACGGCAAGGCGGCTACGCTGAACGATGATTTTGTATCTTACTTAACACCGCTCTCCAAATTCGATCCGCAGGGCAATGCCAACGCGGTTGAGGGCGAAAAAGTAAAAAGCATAGTAGTGAAAAACAGCGGCGAGCAATTCGCTATCGCATACTAAATTGGATATATGAAGTTTAAATTAACCATAACACTCTGTTTTATTTTCCTGTCGGGGTGCCTGATGGCACAAATGCCCGCGTTGGAGCATGTAGAACCTGCCTTTTGGTGGGTGGGGATGAAAAACCCCAAACTGCAACTAATTGTTCATGGCGAAGGTATATCGGGCAGTACGGTTAAATTAAATTATCCTGGTGTAAAGCTAACTGCTGTGCATCAGGTTGAGAATAAAAACTACCTGTTTTTAGATTTGGAGATAGCCACATCGGCTAAAGCCGGGAAATTCCCCATCAGCTTTAAAAAGGTGGGCGCAAAGGATTTGGTTTATACCTACGAACTGAAAACCCGTAACCACTCGGCCCAATGGGCGCAGGGAGTAACCAATAAGGATCTGATCTACCTTATCATGCCCGACCGTTTCGCTAACGGCGACCCGAAGAACGATGTGATACCCGGTATGCTGGAAACTACGCTTAACCGCGATTCGATGTATTACCGTCACGGCGGCGATTTGCAGGGCATCATTAATCATTTGGGATACTTAAAAGACCTGGGCGTTACCGCGATATGGCTGACCCCCGAGATTGAGAACGACGAACCCCATGCATCGTACCATGGCTATGCGGTGACTAACTATTACAAAGTTGACCCGCGCTACGGTACAAACGAGCTGTATAAAACCTTTGTAGCCAAATGCCACGAAATGGGCCTGAAAGTAGTGAAGGATTTGGTACATAACCACGCCGGTACCGAAGGTTGGCTGATTAAAGATATGCCCATGAAAAGTTGGGTACATCAATGGCCAAAGTATACCAACTCTAACTTCCGCGACGCGGCCGTAATGGACCCGCATGGTAGCGCTGCCGATAAAAAGCAAATGCTGGATGGCTGGTTCGACCGCCGGATGGCCGATATTAACGAGAGTAACCCCTATGTGCAAAACTACATCACCCAAAACCATATTTGGTGGGTGGAGTATGCCGGTGTAGATGGTTTTCGTTTAGATACCTATCCGTATAACGATGCCGCTTACATGGCCGACTGGGCGCAAAAGGTAAAAGCCGAGTTTCCGCGCCTGTCCATCTTTGGCGAAACGCTGGTATGGTCGGTGGCTAACCAAGCCTTTTTTACACAGGGCAATACGGTTAACCGCGGCTTTGATACCCACTTGCCCGGTATAACCGACGCGCAGATAAAAGATGCTATTTACGAAGCCCTGAACGGGAAAGAAGGGTGGACAGACGGTGTTAACCGCTTGTATAACATCGTAGCGCAGGATTTTATGTACCAGGACCCTACCCGCAACACCATCTTTTTAGATAATCATGATATGAGCCGCTTTTACTCGGTGGTGAACGAAGACTTTACCAAGTTTAAAGCGGGGATGGCCATGTTGTTAACCATGCGCGGCGTGCCGCAAATGTATTATGGCGATGAGATCTTAATGAAAGGCATCAGCAACCCGGATGGCTTAGTACGCGAGGATTTCCAGGGCGGCTGGTCAGGAGATAAGAAAGACAAGTTTACCGCCGGAGGGCGCGATAAAAAGGAGAACGAAGCTTTTGGTTTTGTGCGCACGCTGGCCAATTATCGTAAAAATACTCCCGCCCTGCAAACCGGCAAACTGATGCAGTACATCCCGCGTAAGGGCATTTATACCTATTTCCGCTACGATGCGCAAAAGACGGTAATGATAGCATACAATGGCACCGATAAGGAGGCCACCATGGATACAGCATATTTCACCGAGCGCATGGCCGGCTTTAACAGCGGGCTGGATGTGCTGAACGGTAAAACCATAACTAATTTAAAGCAGGTACCTATACCCGCTAAAACCACCTTAGTAATTGAATTAAAGAAATGATGGCGCTTGAAGAAGAAGTTGTGAAACCCGCAGCAAGGAAAGTGTTGGAACGCCCAAGGTTAAGCTTTTGGCAGATATTTAACATGAGCTTCGGCTTTTTAGGGATACAATTTGGGTTTGCGCTGCAAAACGGCAATGCCTCGCACATATTGCAAAGCTTTGGTGCCGATGTAGAACACCTGTCGCTTTTCTGGCTGGCAGCGCCCATAACGGGCATGATCGTTCAGCCGATTATCGGGCATTATAGCGACCGTACCTGGAACAAGCTGGGCCGCAGGAAACCATATTTTTTAACCGGCGGTTTACTGGCGGCTATTGCCTTGGTGCTGATGCCCAATTCATCTATGCTGATGTTTTTGCCGCCGCTAATGGTAGGCGCGGGTATGCTGATGGTAATGGATGCTACCTTTAACGTGGCTATGGAACCTTTTAGGGCCTTAGTAGCCGATAATCTGCCCGATACACAACGTGGCCTTGGCTTTTCGGTGCAAACGTTCTTGATAGGTATAGGTGCTGTTGCCGGCTCGTGGTTGCCTTATATTTTTTCCGAAAAATTTGGCATTGCTAAAGTGGCTGCTAAGGGACATATTCCGGATAATATCCTGTTCTCGTTTTATACCGGCGCTTTTGTGCTGATAGCCAGTTTGCTGTATACCATGCTTACCACTAAGGAGTATCCGCCCGAAGTTTATAACCAGTTTGATAACGAAGAAGTAGAGGATAGCCACAAAGGCTTATCATCCATCTTTACCGATCTGAAGCATATCCCATCTACCATGAAACAGTTGGGGCTGGTGCAATTCTTCTCGTGGTTCGCGCTGTTCTCTATGTGGGTGTTTATGGCACCCGCCGTTGCCGAGCATGTTTATCACGTAAACCCGGGCGATACCACATCAACCAAGTTTGCCGATGCCGGTAACTGGGTAGGTATTTGCTTTGGTATTTATAACGGTGTTTCGGCTATTTACGCCTTGTTTTTACCAACTATAGCCAGGCTAACCAGTCGTAAAATGGCACACTCTTTTTCGCTGATAGCGGGCGGGGTAAGTTTGGTATCGATATTTTTTGTTCAAAACCCTACTATGCTGGTAGTCCCTATGATAGGTATTGGCCTGGCCTGGGGTAGTATTTTGGCTATGCCTTATGCCATCCTTTCGGGATCTATCCCGGCTAAAAAAATGGGGGTGTATATGGGCATATTTAACCTGTTTATTACGCTACCGCAAATTGTGAACGGCTTTTTTGGCGGCTGGATAGTAAAGGAAATATTCGGAGGCCAATCTATTTACGCTATTGTGCTGGCCGGCATATTTATGCTTTGCGCTGCGGTATCGGTATTGTATGTGCAGGATGGCCGCGATATCCGCATCTCTAAAAAAATGAAAATCAGCTAACTAATAATGTCTGCATCTATGAAAAAAATAGTTTTATTGCTGATAGGATCAGTGTTGTTGTTGAACGTGGGTTGCAGCAAAAAAAGTATAGACCCGGTACCTGATGAAACTCCGGTTGTTGTTAATCCGCCGGTAACAGGTGGCAAGGCGCTGCCATCGGGCGCTAAGGATGGGGTAACCTATATTAACGCCGGGGCATCGGCTATTTTTAACCTGTACGCGCCGGGTAAAACATCGGTAGCGGTTATCGGCGAGTTTAATAACTGGCAACCAACCGCTATGAATATCACCCCTGATGGCAATAACTGGTGGGTGCAAATTGATGGTTTAGATGCCAATAAAGAATATGCCTACCAGTTTATGGTAAACGGCAGCCTAAAGGTAGCCGACCCTTATTGCGAGAAGATCCTTGATCCATCGAACGATCAGTATATCACATCAACCATATATCCAAATTTAAAAGCTTACCCAACCGGGCAAACCGGGAATGTGAGCGTGATGCAGGCTAATCAAACCGCCTACAGTTGGAAAAATGCCAGCTTTACCCGCCCCGATAAAAAGAATTTGGTGGTATACGAATTGCACGTACGCGATTTTGTGGGTACCCATAGCTATAAAACTATTAAAGATACGCTGAACTACCTGAGCAACCTGGGCGTAAACGCGGTAGAACTAATGCCGGTGAACGAGTTTGAAGGTAATTCATCGTGGGGATATAACCCATCGTTCTATTTCGCGCCCGATAAATATTATGGTACCAAAAACGATCTGAAGGCCTTGATTGATGAATGTCATACCCGCGGCATGGCCGTGATATTGGATATGGTGCTGAATCATTCGTTCGGGCAATCGCCAATGGTGCAGTTGTATTTTGATCAGAGTGCACAAAAGCCTACGGCTAATAGTCCGTGGTTTAATGTGGACCCTAAGCATCCGTATAATGTAGGTTACGACTTTAACCACGAAAGCGCCGCTACCAAATACTTCGCCAAAAATGTGATGAAGTTTTGGATGCAGGAGTATCATATTGATGGCTACCGTTTTGACCTGGCCAAGGGCTTTACGCAACATGTAAGTACCGACGATGCCGGCTTTGCCGCTTACGATGCCAGCCGCATAGCGATATGGAAGGATTATAACAACTTTATTAAGAGCATCGACGCTAATAATTTTTATGTGATACTGGAACACTTCGCGGTTGACCAGGAAGAAAAGGAACTATCGGACAATGGGATGATGCTGTGGAGCAACCTGAACTATAACTTTAACGAGGCCACCATGGGTTGGGTACCTACCTCCAACTTCTCGCGCCTGTATTATACCGCGCACGCCGGTTTCACCCAGCCAGATAATGTGGTTACTTACATGGAAAGCCATGATGAGGAACGCCTGATGTATAAGAACGAGCAATTTGGCAATACAGCCGGTGCCTTAGGCTACAACGTGAAAACTGTTGCCACCGGATTGCTGCGCCAGGAAGCCGCTGCCGCGTTCCTGTTAACATCGCCGGGGCCAAAAATGATATGGCAGTTTGGCGAGTTGGGTTATGATGTCACCATCGATCAAAACGGCCGTACCGGCGAAAAGCCTATCCATTGGGATTATAACAACGATCCGCTGCGGCGCCACTTGTATGCCATATACGGCAAGCTGATTAGGATGAAGATCAATAACCCGGTGTTTAATACATCAACTGTAACCTATAATTCATCAGGGTCAATTAAAACAGTTATGCTTACAGGCACAGGTGTAAATGTAGTAGTAGCTGGGAATTTTGATGTGAACGCGCAATCGGGCACATTAGCCTTCCCAACTACAGGTACCTGGTACGATTATATGAGCGGGACTACCCTAAACGTAACCTTGCCCTATACCATTAACCTTGCACCGGGCGAGTACCATATTTATAGTAGTGTGGCGTTGAAATAGCACCCCACCCAACCCTCCCCGAAGGGGAGGGCTTTATAAGATAACAATTGTTGGTTTGAATGGACTGGCGGCTACTGGAGAGGGCCGCCTTTCTTGTTTTTCTTCTTTTTGTTATTACTATACCGGCCAGGGTACGAAGCGATAGCGAATAAGCAGCGCCAAATATTGGGTTAACATAACTTAACACAATTTAATGTTAACTCTTGTTAAATGATTAATAATCAAAATTTTAGCGATTTGCAGGGTTAACATAAAAAATACATTTTTCAGGGCAACAACGAAAATTTTAACCATCCGGTTGTTACCCGCAATGGTCTTTTTTTCTTAAATAAATTTGCATTATTCAAAAACTACTCTACATTTGTAGAGTAAACTCTAATATTGTAGAATATGCAACTTACAAAAGCCGAAGAACAACTAATGGAACTGATATGGAAACACGAAAAAGTGTTCCTGAAAGACATTATAGATGGCTACCCCGACCCTAAACCGGCCGGCACCACCATTGCCACATTATTAAAGCGTATGCAGGATAAGGGCTTTGTAGGGTACGAAACATTAGGTAATTCGAGGCAGTACTACGCGTTGGTGAAGAAGTCGGCCTATTTCTCTAAAGAGGTAGGCGGCATCATTAAAAACTATTTTGATAACTCGGCTTTGCAGTTCGCGTCGTTCTTCACGGCATCCAGCAATATCACGCCGGACGAATTGGAAGACCTGAAGAAGATCATCGACCAGGAAATTGAAAGGAGGAAGAAATGATGATGTACCTCATTAATTTTGTGTTATGCTCGGGCTTATTGCTGATGGTTTACAAGCTGTTTTTGCAGGGCGAGCGCATGTATCGGTTTAACCGCTTTTACCTGTTGTTTAGCCTGGTATTTTCGTTAATAGTCCCGGCAATCACGCTTAGGATATTACCACGGCAATTATTGATCTACCATACAACGGTTAGCAATCAACCAGTTCAGGCAGCAAGCCTTAACCCGGGGCAATTGCAAGTGATAGATCAACTTGTTGCTACAAAAGTAAATCAACCCGGTAATCAGCATACCTTACAAACGGTAGTATATGATTATTTGCCTGTAGCATTGCTCATCATATACGGCATAGTAACTATAGCGATGTTATTCCGGTTTATTAAAAACTCGTATCAGATTTACCATACAGCAACTAAAGGGACCGCCCAATTTGATCATCATACCCGGATGGTATTAGTAGACGACGAGGTAACCCCGCATAGTTTCCTGAACTGGGTATTCATTAATAAAAAGGACTACCATGACGGCGCTATCGAACCCGAGATCATCTGCCACGAGCAGGCGCATGTTAATCAGCTGCACTCGCTGGATGTAATCATAGTTGAGTTATTGCAGGCTATCTGTTGGTTTAACTTGTTTATACCGTTATATCGCAAAGCTATACAGCTTAATCACGAGTTTTTAGCCGATGATGCCGTAATACAGCATTACCAAAATACACCCGCCTACCAATGCTTGTTGCTGGCAAAAGCCAGTGCGCAGGGGAGCATATATCTAACCAGTCAATTTAATTATTTAACCACCAAAAAACGATTACTTATGATGACCAAAACCACTTCCGCAAAAATAGCGCTGGGCAAACAGTTGATTGTATTGCCAGTTATTGCCGCCGCGGTATTTTTGTTCAGTCAAAAAACCGAAGCTAAGATTTTGCCTGCTTTTTTAACACCTGTAATACCCGCCCCGGTAAAAGCAGTAAAGGATACAACACGTGGTGTAATGCACTTTGCGATACCTAAGGCCTACCGCATAAAGTATTCGGCAACGGATGCACCGCAAAAAGTAATAGATGCTTATACCGGTTTCTTGAAAAAGTATGACATTATGCCGGATGGTGATGGGAAGGTTTCGGCTATATCCACCGAAGATAAAGCCCGGATGCATGAGCTGTTTACCCAAATGAGTAAGCAACAGCAGGATTCTTTTTATGTGCGGTTTGAAAAAGCCTTTAAACCAGTGCCAAAAAGCACCATAACCGCCAGCCAGTTAGAAAAATGGCAGGATGCCAAAAAATACGGCGTGTGGGTAGATGACAAAAGGGTAAAAAATGCCACGCTGGCTAACTATAAGCCCGATGACTTTGATAACCTGATGTTCAGCAACCTTACCCCGCTGGCTGTTAAAAACGATGGCTTCCATTATCAGGTTAATTTAATGACCAAAGCTTACTATGCCGACTATTACAAAAAAACCATGGCTAATCAGGACGACCGCCTGGATCATTGGCATATCGTACGCCCGAAAAAATAACTTGTTTTCCACGCAGATGTTCCGGCATCTGCGTGGAAAATATTGCCTAAATCTTTCCATATCCGCTTAATCGGCTTATCATTTACGCCTTAATGGTTATTGTGCCTTAAATCTAACACCCCTTTAAAATTTATTGTATGCGCGTTTTTGCAAGGATATTTATCCCGGCCTGGCTGCTTATTGCCTGTTCGGTTTTGCCGGGCTATGCGCAAAATGATGTGGTAAGTAAAGCATTCCTGATGGGAAAGATCAATTACATGCGCGATACCTCTTTTACAAAAGTTGATAAGCGCTATACCGATAGGGAAATCTATTTAAAGAAAGAAACCTACAGCGCCTACATTAAAATGTATGCTGCCGCTTTAAAGGATGGTGTGCAATTAACAATGATATCCGGGGTGCGGTCTTTTTATGACCAATGCTGCAAATGGGATGGGAAATGGAACGCCGCAGAATTTTCGGGTATCAAAAATACCGACGAAAAAATTAACCGGATGCTGAGATGGTGGTCTATGCCCGGCACATCAAGGCACCATTGGGGTACCGATATGGATCTCACCAACATTAAACCGGCCTGGTATAATACCGTGCAAGGTATAAAAACCTATAACTGGCTGGTTAAATATGCCGCCGCGTATGGCTTTTACCAACCGTTTAACGCCAATAGGCCGGTGGGTTACCAGGAAGAAAAATGGCATTGGAGTTATGTGCCTTTAGCGCGGATCTATCTCAGGGAATATTTAAAAGAGATCAGTTATACCGATTTTGCAGGATTTTATGGCTATCACTCCGCCCAAAAAATGGATGTGATTGCTACCCGTGTATCAGCTATTAATCCGGCTTGTAAATAACGGCTATTTGTACTTCAACTACCAATCATCAACCCAATGTAAAAAGCAATTACAAGCCTGTTTGTTGTTTAGGATATGACAAAGGTATGATGCGTTAACAGCGGCAAACTCTAAATTTGCCATTGTTAACGCATTTTACATTTACTATAAAAACATACCATGGAATACAGACAATTAGGGGCATCGGGTTTAAACGTGCCTGTTTTAAGTTTCGGTACGGCTACATTTGGTGGCGGCAACGAGTTTTTTAAAGCTTGGGGAAACACCCAGGTTGATGAAGCTAAAAGATTGGTTAATTTATGCCTGGATGCGGGCGTAAACCTGTTTGATACGGCCGATGTATACTCGCAAGGCGCGGCCGAGGAAATTTTAGGCAAGGCGCTGGAGGGTTTGCATAACCGCGTGCTGATTTCAACCAAGGCTACTTTCCCGATGAGTGACGATGCGAACGATTATGGTTCATCGCGCTATCATTTGATCAAATCGGCTGAGGATAGCCTGCGCCGCTTAAAAACCGACCATATTGATATTTACCACATGCATGGCTTTGATGCCAATACACCTGTTGAAGAAACCCTTAAAGCGTTGGACGATTTGGTAACCAGCGGCAAGGTGCGTTATATTGCCTGCTCCAATTTTTCGGGCTGGCACTTAATGAAATCGCTCTCCGTGTCCGAACGTTATGGCTGGTCGCGCTATGTGGCCCACCAGGCTTATTACTCGTTATTAGACAGGGAATTTGAATGGGAACTGATGCCCTTAGGTATCGACCAAAAGGTAAGCACTATTGTATGGAGCCCGCTATCATCAGGCCGTTTAGGTGGTAAATACCGCCGTGGTACACCACTGCCCGAGGATACCCGGATGAGCCAGGGCGGCGCACATGGGCCAGCGACTAATTTTAACCGCTTGTATACCATTGTAGATGCGCTGGACGAAGTAGCTGCCGAAACAGGTAAAACCGTACCGCAAATAGCCTTAAACTGGCTGTTGCAAAGGCCAACCGTAGCTAACCTGGTTATCGGCGCCCGTAACGAAGAGCAATTAAAGCAAAACCTGGGCGCCATAGGCTGGAACCTCACAACCGACCAAATAAAGAAACTGGATGCCGCCAGCAATACCGACCCGGTATATCCATACTGGCACCAGCGCCAAAACTTAAAACTGGTACCGTTGCCTAAGTTTTATTAATATCAATTGAAGTAGTTAAATCGCAAAGGTCACAAAGCGACAAACTTTGTGGCCTTTGTAGTTTAATCTTGCCGAATGTAAAAGCTATGATAGGATGCTGATATTCAAATCATCCTTGCTAAATTACATGGATTATTTTATCCATTATGATCCTGTATCAATTAATAACCCCGGCTTTTAAAAGACTTGTATTTGTATTTATACTAACGGTTGTTGCCCTGGATACCCATGCGGGTATTGTAAGAATAGAGATCAGCAGCGTACAGCCTGCATTTGGCGGAAAAACCTTTGGCAGCGTAGGTGCCTACCAGGTATTAAGGGGCAAAGCTTACGGCGAGGTTGACCCCAATTTGCCACAAAACGCCGTAATTACCGATATTCAATTGGCCCCGCGCAATGCCCGGGGAATGGTAGCGTACAGTACCGATATCTACATCCTGAAACCGGCTGATTTGAGTAGGGGCAACCACAAGCTATTTGCCGAATTGCCCAATCGCGGCAGCAAGCCTTTTGGCCCTTTCAACAAAAGCAGGGGAGGTAACGATCCGGGTTCGTCCGATCAACCCGACGACGCTTTTTTAATGAGTATGGGCTATACCATCATGTGGTGTGGTTGGGATATCTCGGCAGCGCCGGGTGTCAATAATATCACTATTACAGTACCCATAGCGGTTAATAAGGATGGCTCGGCCATTACAGGCCCATCGTACGAATATATTTCCTTTGATAACGATAAAACCACCAGTTATAAGCTGGCCTATCCGGCCGCTACTTTAGATAAAACGGGGGCGGTACTAACACAACGTGCCTTGCTGAACGACCCGCCACAAACGCTAAATCCCGGCGATTGGGAGTTTACCGACGAGCATACCATCCGCCTGTTACCTGCCGGTACAGCCTTTAAGCAAAGCTATATTTACGATTTTGTATATACCGCTAAAAACCCCAAAGTAGCCGGCTTGGGCCTGGCCGCTACGCGCGATGTAGTTTCCTTTTTGCGCCATGCCAAAGCCGATGCCGCCGGTAATGCCAATCCACTGGCGGGCGATATTCAATATACCTACAGCTTTGCCATATCGCAACCGGCCCGGTATATGAACGATTTCCAAACGCTGGGCTTTAATGCAGATGAGCAGGGTAGGCGCGTGTTTGATGGGATAGAGAACTGGCTGGGTGGCGGTAGTGGCGTAGGGATTAACTACCGTTTCGCGCAACCTGGCCGCACCGAACGTAACCGCCAAAACCATTTATATCCCGAAGGGGTTTTCCCGTTCGCTTATCCGGTAATGACCGACGGGCTAAGCGGTAAAACAAGCGGGCGTATGGCAGGCTATACCAATATCGCCAATATGCCCAAGGTGCTGGAGATCAATTCGGCTAACGAGTATTGGGTTAAGGCGGCCTCGCTATTACATACTAACACATTAGGCTATGATTTGCCCGACCCGGAAAACGTGCGTTTTTATCTTGTATCCGGCATGCAGCATGGCAGTGGGAATGGTAACAGCAAGGGCGACGATCAGCAATTGCAAAACCCTACCCGGCCCGAACCTGTATTGCAGGCGCTGTTTATAGCGCTGGACGAATGGGTAACCAAAGGCACAAAACCACCCGAAAGCAATGTGCCGCGGAGGATGAACGGAACGGCGGCTTTGGCTATCCCGGTTGCGGGTATGCAAACGGGGATAGTGCGCAAACAGGATTTAGGCTGGCCCGAAATACCCGGGGTTACTTATACCGGATTAATTACCACCCGTTATTGCCTGGATTTTGGGCCGGAATTTAACAAAGGCATCATCTCCCGGTATGCGCTGGGATTGATCACACGGCCATCGTACCAAAACTTTGTATCAAAGGTTGATGCTGATGGTAACGAAGTAGCCGGGATCCGCCTACCGCCTGTTGCCGCCCCGGTAGCCACATTAACGGGCTGGGCTTTGCGCCGTGAGGGTTTCGGGCTGAATGATGGTGGGGAATCGGGTGGGCAAAGTATCCCGTTTAAAAAGACCAAAGCCGAGCGCTTGTCGGCTGGTGACCCGCGCCTGTCGCTGGAAGAGCGTTATGGTACACACGCTAAATATGTAGATGCTGTAACTAAAGCCGCTAAGGATTTACAATCGCGCCGCTTATTACTGGCCGACGATGTGGCAAAATATATCCGCGAAGCCGAGGAAAGCGGGGTATTGAAATAGGCTGCATTTTATTGCTGATAATAATTAAATTGCCTGCAAATTAAACCGGTTATGAAACTATTATTGATGGCTTTATTTGCCTGCATTACCCTCACGGTCAAATCGCAAACTGCCGATTCGTTACGGCGGGATACCACCGTTTATAACGAACAATCAGTAGCTATAAAGCCACAATTCCCGGGTGGCGAAAATAAGTTGAGCATCTTTTTAACAAAAACCATCCGCTACCCGGCCCATGCCCGCGAGCATAATATCCAGGGAAAGGTAATGGTATCCTTTATTGTTGAAAAGGATGGCACCTTAACCCATTTTAAAATCACCAAAACTGTAGCCGACGACCTTGATGCCGAAACCATCCGCGTATTTAAACTATCGCCCAAATGGGAGCCTGCTAAAATTAACCGTCAGCCGGTGCGCAGTTTGCATATACAGCCTTGCAGTTATACGTTGGGATAAACCCTGATTAAAAGGATTTTTAGGATAGCCCTGATTTTAAAAGGAATCCTGATCATCCTAAAAATCCTTTTAATCAGGGTACTATCGACACAATCCCGCCGTTAACCGATACACCTTTCCCTGCCTACCGGCCTATGTTTATGTTTGGATCAGTAAATCGAAACAAAAAACTAAAAGGAGATAACAGGATGGAACGGAAGAATTTTTTAAAAAGCTTAATGATAGGCGCGGCATCGGGCACGGCGCTGATTGCCTGCAAAAAGGAAAGCACATCATCAACTGATACCACCACCGGGACAACAACTACCACCACAGGCGGTGCCAGTAGCAGTAATAACTGTACCGTAGCACCCGATGAAACCGAGGGCCCTTTCCCAACCCATACGCCCGCATCGTACGTGCGCAGCGATATTACCGATGGCCGCACCGGTTATAAGCTAACATCGAAAATTACGGTGGTTAACCATAACAACAATTGTAACGCCCTTTCGGGCTTGCTGGTTGATATTTGGCATTGCGATGCCGAGGGTAACTACTCGGAGTATGGCGGTAGCAGTATGCAAAGCACAAATTACACCGCGGTGCATTTTTTACGCGGCCGCCAAACTACCGATACCACCGGCACGGTTACCTTTATTGGGATCTTCCCCGGTTGGTATAGCGGTAGGGCTACGCATATCCACGTGCACGTTTACAGCGCGTCGGGCACATCGTTAAAGGTTACCCAAATTGCTTTCCCCGAGGGTACAGGCACTTCATTAGCAGCGGTTGCGGGCTACAGTAAGGGCATGACAGGCTATACCTACAATAAAAACGATGGTGTGTTTAGCGATGATACGGCCGGTATTGAAATTGCCACCGTTACAGGCAGTACAACCGATGGCTTCGCGCTATCTATTAACCTAAGCGTGGCTGCATAATAAATTCAATATCCCAAACATTATAAAGGCGTTAAGGGTTAAATCTTTAGCGTCTTTTTTATATATTTTAAATATGAGCAAACGCGTCATCACATTGTGCTACCGCAAAATTATCAGGCCCAATTCGGTATTGCCCTGGGATAAGCTGGTACACGAGGATAGCTATATGGAATTTAAAATGCAGGCGCAAAACTTTAGCACAGGTACAACCTATACCTCCTATGCCGAACTAACCCGCTACATACCCGATGCGCAGAAACTATCGGCCATGGTTACACCATCAGTAAGCGGTTATGTGCAACAGTTAGGCGGTATCATCCCCGATATGCTGAATATATTGGGCCGGCGTTTTTTAAAGATCAAATCCTACCAGTTCGAGATCATTAATTCGGATATTAACGAACGGGATAAGCATGTGGTAGCCATCATTTTTTTTTCGGAGCCGATGCTTTGGCACGATACGGTTGATAATTATTTGCTGGTATCGCCATACCATGCGGAGCAGGAGATAATTGAGGGTGAGGAGATACTAACCGACCTGTTTCAGTTGCAGCCTTATCTAAATATACATGCTATAAAAAACCTGGCCTGAGCATGGAAAAATTATCACCCGGACAAATTCACCTGGCCGACCAGCGCGGCATTTACGAAACCGACGGCGTAACCCGGTGGGCTACCTTTAAGTACGGCGATTATTTTGACGAACACCGGAAAGCATTTGGCCCATTGCTTACGCTAAATGATGAATTGTTTGCACCTGCGTACAAGGCCGGCTATCAACCCGCGCAATCGGTTTGGATGTTAGTGATACCCATTACCGGCGAGGTAGCCTATAAAGATGAGCAGGGTAACAGCGGTATAATTGATGTAGGGCAGGTGCAACTGCGTTATGTACCTGCGGGCAACAGCATTGAATTGGCTAACCCTTACAATGATGAACGCATTAACTTTTTGTACCTGGAGTTTAAGGCCGATAACTGGGGAATGGCATCATTAACACCCCAATTGTATGCTTTTGATTTGATGGCTGATCAAAATACTTTGATAGATGTGGTAACTGCCAATCAGCCCGGGTCATTAAATCCGCTGCCTTTCTCACTGCATATTGGGCTTTTCCAGGGGCGCCGGGATGTATTATACCAGGTTAAGCCGGGCGCGTTATTTTATGCCTTTGTAATTGCGGGGGCGTTTGAGCTGCAAGGCCGCCTGATGCACCAGCGCGATGGCCTGGCGCTATGGGATTTGCAGGAGGCTGATGTAGAAGCGCTAAGCAATAACGCGGTATTGCTGGTTATGCAAATAAAAAAGCAGGCTTAGTGGAGCCTGCTTAAAACGGAAACTTCCGCAACGCATGTATCTGTCTATATAAACTTTTATTTACTGGCGTGCCGTATCGTTTTGCGGATCGTGAAGATCAATAGCGTTTTCGTTTTTGGCGTTGTTAAATTCTTTAATGCCTTTCCCTAAACCTTCCATCAGTTCGGGTATTTTTTTACCGCCAAATAATAATAGTATTGCAATAATAATCAGTATCATTTCTTGTACTCCAAATCCGCCCATCTTATTTGTTTTTTAGTGTTGTTAATTTATTAGTATAAAATTAATGGGGGTATTACACGGTATAAACCGGGTATCGATTAACCGGCTTTTTGTATAGATATATGACAGTATAAGCTAATTATTTGCCTGCCTGCTTTAATTATTAATGGCAAATGCCTGCTATCTTAGCTTAAATTATAAACCAGGTATATGTCTGCCAAAAGATCAAAATTTAGTCTGTTGTTTTTTATGATGATAACTGGTTATGGGTTATTGGCCCAGCCAAAAATCATCATCAAGCTGGATGATATTGGTGTTAAAAATAATAGCTGCAAGGCCAGCCCGGTTATAGATGTGCTAATGAAACGTAAAATTAAAGCCGGCCTGGGTGTAATTGCCAATAACCTGGATAGTACAGCTTTAAATGTATTTGCCAAATACCTAAAGGCAACCGATGCGCACGGCGATAAGTTGATTGAAATATGGCACCACGGCCTGTTTCATACCGCCAATAATCCACCCAATAATAACCGGGAATTTGAGGGTACCACCTTTGAGTTTCAGCTGGAACATTTTAACCGGGCCGACCAATTAGTGCTGAAATATTTAGGGGTGCAGATGCATAGCTTCGGCGCACCCTATAATGCCAGCGATGCAAACACTAACAAAGTAATAGCCGCCAACCCCAATTACAAAGTTTTTATGCTGAACAATATAAAGGAGGCCGAACTAAACCGGGTGGCTAACTATAATAACCGTGTAAATATGGAAAGCGCCACCGGCATGGTTAACTACGATTACTTTGTAACCCAATACGAAAAACTAAAAGACAAATACCCCGATTATATGGTTTTGCAGGGCCATGCTATGCAATGGGACGCGGCAAAAATTGCAGAGTTTAATAAGATTCTGGATTTCCTCATAGCCCAAAAATGCGAGTTTGTGCTGCCGTACGATTATTATTTGGCTACCCATAAAAAATAGGAATAACCCCAACGCTTGATTTGTTGATTTGAAATACCCTATATTTGGCCCACGTTCTTTACAAAAACTGAATCTTCCAGCAACAGAGGTTCCCGGTTAACGCCGGGATGAAAAAGGAACCGTGTGTAAATCACGGGCTGTCGCGCAACTGTAAGTAACACAAAAAGGTTACTGCCAATTAATATCCATTGTTTCGCCCGGGGCGGGATGAGAAGGATGGCGGTAATGTTACAAGCCAGGATACTTGCCACTGCTGTTTAAAAGACAAATGCTTTCGCGATAGAAGCTTGGTCAAACGGACACGTACGCTGCAATGTAACCCATACTTTGCTGCATGGCAGTGCCCGTTCTATTCCATTTTCCCCCGAAAGCATACCAAAAACGTAAGGAGCATTAATTAATCAATTCAATTAATGTTTTAAAAAAGTTTTATGCGTATGCTCAAAAACAACCTCGGCTACCCGCGTATGGGAAGCCACCGACAACTCAAAAAGGCCTGCGAGCAGTATTGGTCGGGCCAGATCAACAAAACGGAACTAAGCCTGGTTGCTCGCAAGATCAAGGAAGAAAACTGGCAGTTACAACTCAACGCCGGTATTGACCTGGTGCCTTGTAACGATTTTAGTTTTTACGACCAGGTGCTGGACATGAGCCTGCTGCTGGGCGTTATCCCCGCCCGTTACACGCCCGTTTTGGCCAATGTAAAAACCAACCAGGAAATTGACCTGTATTTTGCCATGGCCCGCGGCTACCAAAAAGATGGACTGGACATTACCGCCATGGAAATGACCAAGTGGTTTGATACCAATTACCACTACATCGTGCCTGAATTTGCGGCCGGTCAGCAGTTCAGTATCTTCTCTGAGAAAGTATTTGGCGAACTGAACCATGCCAAACAAATTATCGGTAAAGCAGCCAAGCCGGTATTGTTGGGCCCGGTATCGTACTTGTTAGCAGGAAAAGAAAAAGGTGCTGATTTTGACCGTATTGATCTCATCAAAAAGGTAGTGCCGGTTTATATCGAGATCATCAACCGCCTGAAAACGCAGGGCGCGGAGTGGATCCAGTTAGACGAGCCATTCCTGGCGATGGATCTCACCCAAAAACAACAGGAGGCCTTTGTTTGGGCCTACCAGGAAATTGCCCGTAAATGTTCGGTCAAAATTTTAGTAGCTACTTATTTTGATGCCCTGCTTGATAATACCCAACTGGCCGTAAACCTGCCGGTAGCTGCCTTACATATCGATTTGGTGCGTGCCCCGCAGCAACTGGATGAAGTGCTGGCCCTCATGCCCGAAGACTTAATTTTAAGTCTTGGCGTGATAGATGGCCGCAATATTTGGAAGAATGATTTTGAACGATCGATCAGCCTGGTAAATAAAGCGGTTAAGCAATTAGGTGCCGATAGGGTAATGATAGCCCCATCATGCTCGCTGCTGCATAGTCCGTTTGATTTGGATCAGGAGACACAGATCCAATCGGAAATTAAAAACTGGATGGCCTTTGCCAAGCAAAAATTGCAGGAGGTAAACGCGCTGTACCAAATAGCCAACGGCAATACCGATCTGCTTGATGTTAACAGGGAAGATCTCGCCTCGCGCCGTAACTCGCCCGTTATCCATAAAACAGCGGTTAAAAATAGGCTGGCCGCCGTTACCGATGCCGATGCGCAACGCAACAGCGCCTTCCCGGTTAGGCAACAATTGCAACAACAGCGTCTTAAGCTGCCACTTTTCCCCACCACAACCATCGGTTCGTTCCCGCAAACAGATGATATCAGGCAGTTGCGTGCAAGGTTAAAAAAGCAGGAGATGACCCATATACAATACGACGAAGCCATAGCCGAGGCCACCATCAATGCCATCCGCTGGCAGGAGGATATTGGTATTGATGTACTGGTACACGGCGAGTTTGAGCGTAACGATATGGTAGAATACTTTGGCGAACGGTTGGACGGTTTCCTGTTCACCAAAAACGGCTGGGTACAAAGTTATGGCAGCCGCTGCGTAAAACCCCCTGTTATTTATGGTGATGTAAGCCGCCCTAAGGATATGACCGTATACTGGAGCAGCTTTGCCCAATCGCAAACTAAGTACCCTATGAAGGGGATGCTCACCGGGCCAATCACCATATTGCAATGGTCGTTTGTGCGCGATGATCAGCCGCGTTCGGTTACTGCTAATCAAATTGCCTTAGCCATTCGCGATGAAGTGGTAGCGCTGGAAAACGCCGGCATTGGTATTATCCAGATAGATGAACCAGCCGTACGCGAGGGACTGCCTTTGCGTAAAGCCAACTGGCCGCAATATTTAGATTGGGCTATCCGTGCGTTCCGACTCTCGGCCAGCGGTGTGCAGGACGATACGCAGATCCACACGCACATGTGTTATAGCGAGTTTAACGATATTATTGAACACATAGCCGCCATGGATGCCGATGTGATCACCATAGAAACATCACGTTCGCAAATGGAACTGCTGGAAGCATTTGCCGGTTTTGAATACCCTAACGAGATTGGCCCGGGTGTGTATGATATCCACTCGCCCCGTGTGCCTACCATTGAAGAAATGGTTAACCTGCTAGAAAAAGCCGCGACATTATTGCCCGCGCAAAATATTTGGGTAAACCCCGATTGCGGCCTGAAAACCCGCAAATGGCCCGAAACCCAGGCTGCCCTGCAAAACATGGTAGATGCTGCTAAACAAGCCCGCGAGAAAATAAGCCAACCTGAAACACTGTAATCATCACCTGCCGCCCGCTGTTAAACGGGCGGCTTTTTTTGGATTCATCAACATGACTATCGACGAAAGAATAAACCACAGCACTACGCGGATATTTAAGGCCGTATTCCCCAATACCACCAACCATTACGATACCTTGTTTGGCGGTACAGCCATGCATCTGATGGATGAGGTAGCCTTTATTACCGCCACCCGCTTTGCCCGCAAAAGAATGGTCACCGTATCATCCGACAGGATAGATTTTAACAAACCCATCCCGGCTGGTACCATTATCGAATTGATAGGCAAGGTAATACACATAGGTAATACCAGCCTAAAGGTACAAGTAGAAATATTTATCGAAGAAATGTACTCGGATGCGCGGGATAGCGCCATTACCGGCACCTTTACCTTTGTAGCTATTGATGAGCATAAACACCCCATAAGGGTGATATAAAGTGGCTAATTTATGCGCCTGTAGTGGAAATCTATCCGCTTTTTTTTGCCCTGGTAGCTGCCGTCTATCCAGGCGTTTAACGAGTCCTTACCAATAAACTGGTAAGCTACCACCTGTGGGTAATCATGCTCGGGGTTAATAAACAGGTATGTGCCTTTGTACGATGAGGTGAGCTTAAACGGAACGGGCTTGTCATCGTTTTGCCCGCTTACAATGGGGTTATAAAAAATATAATTACCGGTTATAACCAACTGTACATGCTCTTCAACCGTAGTATCCTTGCCCGTAATGCGGAAGCCCATGCCGCTTAGTTCGGTATCACTTACCTTTTTCCATTGCTCGCACGTAAAGCCTTTGCCGGTTTTCATTTTCCAGGTTCCGCCGCATAGTTGGTGCAGGGGTTTAAAGGTATCCTGCTGCACAATGGGTGTAAATGCAAACAGCAAAAGCGCGGCAGATAAACAGGCGATTTTCATGATACAAACTATTAGGTTATATCAAATTTACTAAAAAATGGCTACCATAGGTATGCCCCTTTTAGGGGGATATTTATTAGTGCTAATGGCATATCGGGCGGTGCTATCGGCATATCTTAACTTGCTAATAGCCGTGATATTTGGTTAAAAATATCACAAGAACATGAAAAACAAATTTTTACTGGTATGTATGATCTTAGGATCGTTTGCCGCAGTTAACAAAAGTTACGCGCTGGATGGTGGTATTGCCCCCAGCTACAAGGATGTGATCAACAATTATATTGACGGCTACATGACCGGCAACTATAAAAAGCTGGATAAGGTATTAAGCGATGATGCCAATGTAAAGATACCCCGTGCCGATGTGGTTTTAACACACAGCAAAAATAGCCTGATGGAACAACTGAAAAAGGACGGCGCTGTTAAGCAAAATTGCGAATCGAAATACGAAGTGCTGGATAAAAGCGATGCCATGATTGTGGCCAAGGTTGATTTTAAATACGGCGATTTTACCCAACATAACTACCTGGTGCTGGAAAAGGACGAGAATAAGGAATGGAAGATTACCCAGGTATGCAAGTTTTTCCAGGATAACGTTAAGCCTAAAGTTACCGACGATGCCCCTAACGTAACTGCCAGCATGAAATAGCAGCCTGCATCGAATTTCAAATACGCTTCGTTAAACAGCCACGGTAAATACCGTGGCTGTTTTTATTTCACCCTAAACGGGTGAAAATTTTGTTTACTTTAATCTTTATTTTTGAAATTGGAAAAATGGCTTTGGCCACCAGGTTTTTACATTATAAAATTGGACAAATTATTAGGTAATATTCCGCGCAAGCTAATCCACATCCTGGCGGTTAGCTGCTGCATGCTGCTTCACATAAACGGGGCATTTGCACAGCGCTATACATTCACCCATTACGATATCGAGAACGGGCTCATCCAATCGCAGGTGAACCGGATGTATCAGGATAACAGCCACCGCTTGTGGATGGGGACATTGGGGGGCGCCAGCCGCTTTGATGGGATGGATTACTACTCCATATCAAAAGCCACCGGGCTTATGAATAATATTGTAAGCGCTGTTTTTTGCGATAAAGCAGGCACCGTTTGGTTTGGCACTAATAAAGGGCTTACCAACCTTAAGGGCCAAAAGCTGTATAACTTTACTATGCCCACCGGCTTTAAGGAGATATGGGTATCCCGCTTAACCCAGGATGCCGGCGGTACCATTTGGGGCATTATGAGCAACCACCTGTTTAAGGTAGTGGGCAATAACATACAAGTGGTACAGGTGGCAGGTTTGCCCAATTCGGTTACTACTATAACTGTAAATAAAACGGGGCAGTTGGTGGCTGCTGTTAGGGGAATGGGTATTTATGTATTAAATGGCAAGCAATGGCAAAGCATAGTAACGTTGCCAAAGCAAATGACCGATATATATGCCGTAAAACTGGTATACGATAAGCAAAACCCCGACAGGCTGTTTGTGTTGGCTTATAAATATCTTTTTGTGGTAGAAAACAACACCATTACATCCTATGCCGATGATGTATTAAAGGATGCCCGCCGCCCGTTTTTAAGTTTAGAGCAAGATGGCGCCAATAATTGGTGGATAGGTACTACCAGCGGTGCCTACTGCCTGAAGCAGGGCAAGCTTACCCGCTTCGATTCGCATAACGGGTTTACCGATGCCTCGGTATCCGACATTTATAACGATAAGGATAATAACCTGTGGCTGGGTACGCAGGGCGGTGGTGTGTACCGTTACGACGGGGATGATTACCTGATCTTTGATCAGTCATCGGCCAATGTAAAGGAAACCCCCATTGTAATGGCCCTTGCGCAGGATAGTAAGCAAAATACATTGGTAGGTATTGATGGGGGAGGTTTAGCCAGTTACGACGGCAAAAACCTGTCGAGTATTTGGCTGGATTCCGATGGCGGAAGTTACCGGAAGGTATTAGCTTTATATAAAGATCATAAGGATACAATATGGATAGGTACCAGCCTAAGCGGTTTTTGGAAGTACGATGGCCACAAGTTTAACCTGATAAAGGGTACCGATCATAATTCGGTATTTGCCATAACCGAGGATGCCGATAACCTGCTTTGGATAGCTACCCCAATGGGCATATACAGTTATGCCAACGGTGCTTTTAACGCGGTGGGCGTAAGTGTACACACATCGGCCTTATTGCCCCTGGGCAGGGATTCTATGCTGTATGGTACCCAGGATGGCTTAGGCTTGCTGGTAAATAAAAAACCGGTGCCTAATTTTAAGATCAATCTGTTAGGTTCATCGGCCATATTTTGCCTGATGAAGTATAAAAACTTTGCCATTATAGGCACCGACGACCAGGGCATATATATATGGGACCGCAACAACGGCCGCGTGCGCAACTACCAAATGAAAGACGGGCTTAAAGCTAACAGTATTTACAGCCTTGCGGCCGATGAACATGGTTTAATATGGGCCGGTACGGGCAGGGGAGTAAGCCGCTTTGCCATTAACCCAAAAACGATGGATTGCACCATCTTTAATACCGGCGACTCTAAGGACCGTATTGTAGAAACGAACCAAAACGCTATCCTGTATCACGACCATAAAATGTTTATAGGCACTACCAAGGGCCTGGCCATATATAATACCGATTTACCCGCCGCGCCGTCTGCCGCGCCATACGTCATTATTAATGGCATTAAGCTATACGGGCAGGGTAACGAAAAATCGAAGATACTAACCAACCCGGCCGAATACGACCACATGGTATTACCCTACAGCCAAAACCATGTAGCTATATCCTTTTGGGGTGTTTATTTAAAAAGTCCTGAAACGGTATTGTACCAATACAGATTAAGCGGTTTAGATGATAAATTTTGCGCACCGGTAAAAAACGATATGGTTGATTACCCATCGTTGCCACCGGGCCGTTACACTTTCGAGGTGAGGGCCATCAGTGGCGAAGGGAAGGTATCTAAAAATACGGCAACATTTAGCTTTGAAATTACGCCGCCGTTTTATCGCACCTATATTTTTCAACTGGGTGTTATCCTGTTCCTGATATTTATTGGGGTGGTGATACAAAACGTAGTACACCGTAGTAAAATACAGCGCCAGCGCGCCCTGGAAGCCATGAAGCGCGAGGAAAAAATGAAGATCCGCCAGCAAACTGCCGAGGATTTTCACGATGATTTGGGCAATAAGCTTACGCGGATAACCGTACTGAGCGATATATTGGATGCCAAATTGGAAAAGGAAAAAACCGAGCAGAAAAAACTGGTATTACAGATTAAGCAAAATGCATCGGCGCTGTATAACGGTACCCGTGATATCCTTTGGGCCATGGATCCTAAGAGCGATAACCTGTTTGAAGTGCTGAACCATATTAAGGAAACCGGTATTGAGATATTTGAGGATACCCATGTGGAGTTTAGTATGGAGGGTATCAGCGAAGAGCAAAACAGCGTAAAACTGCCCATGGAATACAGCCGCAATATCACCATGATATTTAAGGAACTGTTGAATAATGTGCTGAAACATGCCGATGCGCACAACGTAAAAGTTGAATATTCGCAACCTGAAAAAGATGAAGCCCGGATACGTGTTAGCGATGATGGGATAGGTTTTGATCCGGAAACCACCAGGCGCGGGCACGGCTTAAATAATATAAAGGCAAGGGCAAAAAGGATAGGCGGCGAACTCACCTGCTTGTCCGAAAAAGGCAAGGGCGCTGTAATTGAATTAACATTCAGGATAAATAAAAGGGGCTGATACAATACTTATATTTGATAAAATGGAACGCGACATAAAAATTGTAATTATTGAGGATGACGAAACCATCCGTACCGGTTACACCTTCCTGATTGGTAATACCGATGGTTACGATGTGGTTAACGCCTACGCCAGTTACGATGAAGCGGCGCATCATTTAGTAGCCGACCGCCCCGATGTGATACTACTGGATATTGAATTGCCCGGTACCAACGGCATTGAGGCCTTGCCTAAAATTAAAAAAATGTTGCCGCATTGCTACGTACTGATCCTGACGGTATACGAATCACAAAAACAGATTTTTGATGCCCTGGCTAATGGCGCGTCGGGTTATTTAACTAAGGGTACACCGGCGGTTAAGATCATCGAATCGATAAAGGAAGTAAAGGAAGGCGGCGGCCCCATGAGCGTAAATATTGCGCGCATGGTCATCAGTTCGTTTATGAAAAATCAGGATTCGCCGCTCTCCAAGCGCGAAACCCAAATACTGGAACTGGTGGTTGAAGGCAAAAGCCGCAGCCAGATAGCCAAGGAGTTATTTATCGACCTGGAAACCGTGCGCAGCCATATCAAAAACATCTACCTTAAACTGGATGTCAACTCCCGCGCCGATGCCATTAAAACGGCTAAGGAGAATAAGCTGATCTAACAAATGTGTAAATGTGCGTATCTGCAGGTGTGCAAATGAAGAAGATGTGCAGATATGCAGGTGAGCGAATGCCTTGTTCCATTCATACATACTCCATCTGCATATCTGCACATCCCCACCCATCTGTATATTTGGGTAAAATCCCCCTATAAGGGTGTAAAACAGGTGTTTACAATAGGTTAAGTTTGATGGTATCCGTCAAATTAATTGAAACTATTATATGCGCCACATTTTTACTTTCCTGCTACTCAGTACACTTTGCAAATTAACCATAGCCCAATCAACCCAGGGGACTATTAACACCCGCATTACCGACAATAAGCAAAAACCGCTTGATGGCGCTACGGTGTCCTTGCTTAACGCTAAGGACTCGGCCCTGGTAAAGATCAATATTAGTGATAAGGATGGTACTGTGGTATTTGAGGGCGTAAAATATGGCCGTTACCTGCTCAGCGTAAGCAATATAGGCTATAAAAAGATAAAGTCGGATGTGCTGGTGCTGGATGAAGCCCACCGGCAAATTACCCTTAAGGATTTGATCCTCGTGGCCGGCGCGTCGACATTAAATGAGGTAAATATCCAGGAAAAAAAGCCCTTTATCGAGCGCCAGCTGGATAGGGTAGTGGTGAACGTAAGCAGCAGCATAGCCAGTGCCGGCAGTACCGCTTTGGATATTTTGTCGCGTTCGCCAGGGGTGCTGGTCAACCAAAACGACCAGATCAGTATGAAGGGTAAGCAGGGCGTAATGGTAATGATGGATGGCAAGCCCACCTACCTGTCGCCAACCGATCTGGCCAACTTGCTGCGCAGTACGCCCGCCAATGCTATCGATAAAATAGAACTCATCACCAATCCATCGGCTAAGTACGATGCGGCGGGTAGTTCGGGCATTATCAATATCAAACTAAAAAAAGATCAGCGTTATGGCACCAATGGGTCGCTGGCCTTAAATAGCGGACAGGGGGTTTATGCCAAGGCCAATGCCGGTATTAACCTCAATTATCGCAACAGCAAGGTAAATGTGTTTGGTAATTACAACTATACCTATCGCCAAAGCTTTAACCATTTAATGCTATACCGCGAGTTTTATACCAACGGACAGGTGAACGGCGCGTACGATCAGAATAATTATCTGAAATTCCCGGTGCAAAGCCACCTGCTTAAGGCTGGTGTAGATTTTTTTACGTCGCCAAAAAACACCATAGGGGTGGTGTTTACCGGTATTACTACAGGGCTTAATACCACGGGGCAAAACAGCTCTATTGTGCAAAACGCGCAGCAACAAAATGTATCTTACTTTAACACCGGTGCCCATAATAGCAACCGTGCAAAAAACTTTGCCACTAATATTAACTTTAAGCACACCGGCGATACCAGCGGCCGTGAGTTAACATCCGACTTTGATTATGCCCACTATGGCAGCAATGTGGTGCAAAATTACGATACCCAATATTTTAACCTGGATAATACCCAGCAGAAACCGGCCGATGTATTAAAGGATTACCAATTGGGTCAACTGGATATATATTCGGTTAAGGCCGATTATGTACTACCCCTTGGCCATCAGCAAAAGTTTGAAACCGGCGTAAAAGCCAGCTATGTACGGGCCAATAACGACCTCACTTTTTATAACATCATTAACAACGCCGCCCAATACGATAGTACCAAAAGCAACCATTTTATTTACGATGAAAATATTAACGCGGCCTATATTAACTACAACAAAAGCTTTAAGCGTTTTAAAGTACAACTGGGTTTACGGGGCGAACAAACTATTGCGCGCGGCAACCAGGTAATTACACAAGCCAAGTTTAAAAATAGCTATGTGCAGCTATTCCCCAGTATGTTTGCAAGCGATAAAATTAACGAAGAAAACGAACTGAACCTATCGCTTAGTCGCCGGATAGACAGGCCAACCTATAAGCAATTAAACCCCTTTAAGTTTTACCTTGATCCAAGCACCTATGTAGAGGGTAACCCATACCTGAAGCCGCAATTAACCTACCAGGCGCAGCTAAGTTATACCTATAAACAAAAGTATAACGCCACCCTTACCTACAGCAAAACCGACGATAATATTACCAGCGTACTTATCCCCAACCAAAGCCTTAACCGGGTAACTATACAAACCGATCTTAACCTGGCCAAATATTATTATTACGGCCTAAGTTTTTCGGCACCTGTTGAGGTGGCTAAATGGTGGAGTACCAATAACAACATTAACTTTTACTACAGTAACTACTCGGGTAATTTAGCCAATACGCCTCTAAATAGCGGTTTGGTAGCTTTTGATGCCAATAGCAGCAGCAGTTTTACCATCAGCAAAAAAATGAGCGCCGAATTGAACGCCGTTTATACATCGCGCAATGTGTATGGTTATTTGGGCATTAAGCAGGTGGTGGAGTTATCGATGGGGATACAACGCTTAGTAATGAATAATAAAGGGACGCTGAAACTAAATATTACCGACGCGCTATACAGTAACAAACTGGTAGGCACTACCAATATTGATAATTACAGCGAAACCTTTAGGCGCGGGATCGAATCGCGCGTGGCAACGCTGGCCTTTACCTACAGGTTTGGCAGCAATAAGGTAGCGCCATCCAGGCGCAGGGCAGGCGGTGCCGAGGACGAAAAGAAACGGGCAAGCGCGTAAAATTATATCGGGCATGAAAATACTAAACATCATTACAGTATTCATATTACTATCCCCCTATGCGCAGGCGCAAACAAAGCCGGTGCAACCAGGGGTAAACTGGCAATTTAAAGCTAAAGGTGCCATCATTGCATCGCCGGTTGTTAACGATGGATTGGTATACTTTGGTAGTTTGGATAGCAGTTTTTACGCATTGGATGTAAAGACAGGCTCGGTACGATGGAAGTTTGGGACCGGGGGCAAATCCGCTCGACAGCGGGTATCCACAACAATAAAATTATTTTTGTAAGCGGCGATGGCCTGTTGTATTGTTTGGATAAAGCCAGCGGCAAAACCATTTGGACATTTAAAACCGGTGGCGAAAAACTGTACCCCTTATATAGCTTTGCCGATTACTACCAATCGTCGCCCCAAATAAAGGATGGCCATGTATACTTTGGCAGCGGCGATGGAAACATTTACGCCGTAAACGAAGCCGATGGCTCGCTGCTTTGGAAGTATACCACCGGCGATATGGTACACGCCACCCCGGCATTGGATGGCGACAAACTGTTTGTAGGATCGTTTGATGGATACGTGTACGCGTTGAATAACCTTACCGGCGTGCTGTTATGGAAATTTAAAGCGGTAGGGCACCGGTACTTCCCTAAAGGCGAGATGCAGGGAACGCCCCTGGTTTTTAACGGAAGTGTTTTTATTGGCAGCCGCGATTATAACCTATATGCCCTGAACGAGAAAAGCGGCTATGGTATGTGGAACCGGCAGTTCCCCCGGGGATGGGCCATGGCGCCACCAGTTATTAAAGATTCGGTGATGTATGTAGGTACTTCAGACGATTTTGAGATGCATGCCATAGATCCCCAAACGGGTAAAAGCAAATGGAAAACCAATGTAAAGTTCAACATATTTGGCGGCAGCGCCTTTAAAGGGCAAAACATGTACTTCGGTACCCTGATGGGGAAACTGTTTGCACTGGATGTAAAAACCGGCGATGTTAAATGGATCTTCCTGACGGATGCTTATAAAAGCAACCGGTTTGTTTACTTTAAAGATGATGATACCTTTCGGGATGATTTTGTTGCAACTGTAAGTAAACCCAACGGTATGTGGCTTTCGCTACTGAAAATGGGGGCTATATTTTCTACGCCGGCCATTGCCCAAAATAGCATAGTATTCACTACGATGGATGGACAGGTTTACTGTATAAGCCTGCCGGCCTAAATGCATTTTTAATTGTTAAATTAAATAAATCCCCCTATCGGGGGGATAAGACTACTAATTTGATAGTCTAAATTTGAAACGTACAATACAAATACTATAACTGATCGTAATTGTAACCAAATGCCTATGCCGGGTGCACTCAGCCGCGCCTTGTGCAAAATCAATTATCACCATTTTACAATAACGCCGGGTAGTATTTAAGTATGAGAATAAGATATATTCCGTTTTTTACCGAAAACATGGAAGAGCAGGTTAGATTTTTTACGGGCAAATTAAAATTCAGAGTTGTAAAAAAGCTTGATCTGTATCCACATGCCGCAGCCACATTAGTACAAAGCGATAACGCCGATGTGCTGGTAGCTATAGCCGAAAACAGGGAATATAAAAACACTAAAAACTGCATTATCCTAAGCACCGACGATTGCTTAAAGGATTATCATTACTTAAAAGCCGAGGGCCTCATTTTTACAAAGGAACCGCATTATTTACCAGTGGGATTGGTAGCTGAATTTACCGACCACAGCGATAACCGGTTTATGTTAATTGAAGAACGGAACTATAACGATGACCTTTAACCAGAGATGACCATGAGATACAATAAAACCCTTCGCAACAATAACACCATTTGGAGCGATACCACCAGCCATAAACAACAAACACAGCATACCAACGATTTTAACATCCGCTTTGTATTTAGCGGGGACGAAGTATACAATATAGGCCGCAGGCAATTAACCTTGTACCCCGATCAATTTTTGATACTGAACAAGGGTACCCAATATACCAGCAAAATAGATTCGGCCAACCCGGTCGAGTCATTTTCGATGGGGTTTGATCAGGCCTTTCTACAGGATTTTAGTAATAGCTGGCAACTGAACGAGCGCAAACTATTAGACAAGACCAGCAGCCGCGTACACGAATACGATTTTAGCGAAACCCTGTATCCCTTTAAAGGCGATATGCGCTTTAATGTGCAACACCTGAAAGATTATATGGATAAGGGCGTGCATAACGAAATGCTGATTAACGAGTATATGCACCACAGTTTGCTAAATTACTATACCATATACGATCAGGAGATCTACAAAAAGATCGAATCACTTAAGTTTTTAAATCGCAGCACCAAAGTAGAGATTTTGCGCCGGTTGAATTTAGCCAAGGAGTACCTGCTGAGCAACTTTAACCAAAACATTAGCCTGGAAGACCTGGCCGACCATGCCTGCCTTTCGGTTAACCACCTGCTGCGCACGTTTAAACAAGCCTTTCATCAATCGCCGCACCAGTTTTTAATGCAAACGCGCCTAACACGTGCTAAGCTGCTGTTAAAAACAACCAATTACCCCATTAACGAAATTGTGAACCTGGTAGGTTTCGAATGCCCCAGCTCGTTCATCAGGCTGTTTAAAAACCGTTACGAAATTACACCGTTGAAATTCAGGTGTTCCCTATAAGATGATTTTGATGGCTGACTGGAAGCCGGGTAGTGTAAAAGCTATCCGGCTTTTTTGTGGACTTACCCCAACGAGCGTGGCGTAGGGCGGGTGAGTAAAATATGCCATAATAATCAAAATGGTGATTGCCGCATATCCGCGGGTGATAATCGCATACCCCTGCGGCCCAGCCTTTCTTAATATTACAATTTAACAAAAAGGCCACCAAAGGCCCTGTATTATTTTTATTAACTGTCTGCACATGTCGTTACGTCAACACAACAAAAATCCACCCTGATCTATCATTCACAAAGCTGATGTACAGCATGTAATGTATTATTTAAATGCTACCATAACTAACAACAAAAAACACATGAAACAAAAATTACTTATCATTTTATTATTGGGCTTTGCGGTATTAACCAACGCGTTTGCCCAGGACAGAAAAATTACGGGTAGGGTTTTAAGCGCTGATGATAGTCAGCCTTTACCCGGCGTATCCGTAAAAATTAAAGGAACAACCAAAGGTGTATTAACCGATGGTGATGGCAATTTCGCTATATCGGCCGCTACCGGCCAAACGCTGATATTTAGCTTTATTGGCTATAGCGAGCATAGTGCAGTAGTGCCTGCCGGTAACCTGCCGGTAATAAAGTTAACCACCAATAACAAACTACTGAGCGAAGTAGTGGTAACCGATGGTTATACCACGCAATCCAAAAAGTTCCGTACAGGTGCGTCAACAACCATTGCCGGTGTCGAAAACGAAAATAAGCCGTTTTCGAGCCCGCTGCAAGCCTTACAAGGCGAGGTTCCGGGATTGAACGTTGTAATGCAAAGCGGCCAGCCTGGTGCTAACGTACAGGTGCGTTTACGTGGTATAAGTTCAATTGGCGCGGGTTCAAACCCTTTGTATGTAATTGATGGTATGATCATCAACGCGGGCGACCTTTCAAGGCTTACAACCAGTACCAACGTTTTATCGGGTATCAACGAAAATGATATCGAGAGCATTACGGTATTAAAGGATGCGTCAGAAACTGCCATTTACGGTTCGCGTGGTGCCAATGGCGTTATCGTTATTAATACTAAACGCGGTAAAGCTGGTAAAACACAGGTGCGCCTTGATATTGAAGCAGGTAATACCAAAAACATTAACCCGCCAACAGCAGGCAGGCCATTAACTGCCGATGAATGGAAAACCTTATTTATCGAAGGCGAAAATAATGCCGCTGCCGATTTCCCCGCTACTTATACCCCGGCCAGGGTTGCCAGCGATATTGCAGGTGCAGGCCTTAGCGGCGGTTTAAGTAATGATTGGTTAAAACTGGTTACCCGTACAGGGCAACAGCAGCAATATAATGTATCTATTAATGGTGGTACCGAAGCTACACGCGTATTTTCGTCTGTTGGTTACTATAAGCAAGAGGCTACCACAATTGCTTCCAACTTAAAAAGGTATACCGGTCAGTTTAATGTTGATCATAGCATAAGTAAAAAAGTAGGGCTAAGTGCTAACATTAACTTCTCCAACATTAATCAAAATACACCTTCAAATGGCGGCGCTTTTGCCAACCCAAATGGTGGTATATGGTTTTTAACACCTTACCAGTTAGCTTACAACCCCGATGGCAGCTTTAACACCAGCCGCAGTGGTAATACTAACTTTAACAGTAACTACAACCCATTATTTTTAGCCGCGAACGATAAAAAATACGATTCGCAAACAAGGATATTAACTGCCTTAAGCTTAAAATGGAACATACTGGATAACTTAAAGTTCACCAGCTTTGGTAGTATTGATTATAACCTGTTAGAAGAGCAACGTTTTGATAACCCTACATTGGGCGATGGCCGTTCGGCTTTTGGCCGTGGTTATGATGATTACAGCCGGTTTTTTAACTGGTTAACCCGTAACCAATTTGAATACCGTACCGAATTGATCTCCGATCTGCGTTTTAACGCTACAGCGGGTTATGAGGCACAGCGTTCACAAAGCTATTTCATCACAGCGCAATCAAACGGTTACCCTGCAACACAGCCATTGCTAACAGCATCGGCAGCAGCATCAACTCCAATTGCTGGTAGTGGTACATTCTCTAACTACGCCTTCGATTCATTTTATGGCATTGGTGGCTTTGTATACAGAGGCCGTTATTCGCTTACCGCTACCTTCCGTCGTGACGGGTCATCGGTATTTGGTACTACCAA
The DNA here is from genome assembly GCA_040389105.1 of Bacteroidota bacterium. Taxonomy (GTDB): domain Bacteria; phylum Bacteroidota; class Bacteroidia; order Sphingobacteriales; family Sphingobacteriaceae; genus Mucilaginibacter. The sequence continues at coordinate 727,558 of JAZKAO010000010.1, read as the reverse complement.
GCAGTTTGGTAACTTCTACTCGGTAGGCGGTGCCTGGAATATCGATCAGGAAAATTTCTTTAACAAACAGCACATACTTTCATCTGCAAAATTACGCGGATCGTACGGTACGGTTGGTAACGCGCAGGGGCTGGGTAATTACCAGGCCAGGGCAACAGCCGGTTACGGATCAAACTACGCGGGTGCTAACGGCCAAAACTATAATACCGTTGGTAACCCCGAGTTAACCTGGGAATCGCAGAAGAAAACAGATATCGGTGTTGATTTTGGTTTCCTGCACGATAGGTTAAGCTTTAGTGTAGACTACTATCGTAACAACATCGATAACCTGATCCAAACCGCGCAAATTTCGCGTACTACCGGTTTTAGCGGCATTACCCAAAATATTGGCGCTATGATCAATAAAGGTGTTGAAGCAAGTATTAAAGGCGTACCTGTACGTACTAAAGACTTTTTATGGACAACCAGCTTTAATATAGCCCTTAACCAAAACCGGGTATTGTCTTTAATTAATCACGCGCCGGTTGCCAGCAGTACCTTCCAGTTCCGCGAGGGGATGGACCTTAACACTTATTTTGTACGCCTGTATGCCGGTGTCGATCCTGCAAACGGTAACGCCTTGTGGTATACCGATGGTACCCGCACCGCAACTACATCTGTTTACGGTAATGCAACCCGCGTAAACCAATACCAGGCCGATCCAAAAGCGTTTGGTGGTTTTAGCAATACCTTTAATTACAAAGGCTTTAACCTTACTGCCGAATTGTATTATAACTTCGGTAATATGGTTAACGATGCCAACTGGGGTTTTTACCTTAACGATGGTTCGGCACCTATCAGTAATAAATACTATTACGATTATGCCCACAGGTGGACAACCCCTGGCCAGGTTACTGATGTGCCTAAATACTCAAATGCAGGCGTAAATGCCGGTCAGTCATCAAACTTTTCAACCAGGTTGCTTTATTATGGCGATTACCTGCGCTTGAAAAACCTGGTGGTAGGTTACGAGTTTAAAAACATCAACGTGCTTAAAAAATGGGGTATAAGCAGGTTATACCTGTATGGCCGCGGTACTAACTTATGGACAAAAACCTACGATAGCCGTTTACCATTCGATCCCGAACAAGGTACAGGTGGTTTGGCCAACTTAGATGTATTCCAGGCTAAAACGTTCACAATTGGTTTAAATGTTGGTTTCTAAAATTCAAAAGAACATGAAAATTAAAAGATTAATATATTTATTACTTGCGGGCGCTACTGTAATGAGTTCTTGCAAAAAAGAGTTCCTGGACGAAAAGCCGCCAACCGCGGTACCGGTAGCTGACGCGATTAAAACCGAAAACGATTTGGCCGATGCGGTAAACGGTATGTATAATGCCATGCGGTCGTCTTCATTTTACGGCAGGGATATCCCTGTTATAGTCGACGAGCTGGCCGATGTTACTTATATATCGGGCACTAACTCCGGCCGCTATTTGGCTTATCAAAACTACAGCTATATAGCAGGCACAGCCGAGCCTGCCAATATTTGGGGACAGGGCTACTTTACCATTTTGCAGGCTAACCGTATTATTTACGCGGCCAACGGCATGGGTAATACTAATAACGTTAACCAGCTAAAAGGCGAGGCTTACATTGTACGTGCAACCTGCTATTTAGAGATGCTTAACTTTTTTGCACAGCCTTATACTGTTAACCCGGCTGCCGATGGTGTGCCATTAATTACAGCCCCAACCAATATCATTGGGCCGTTTGTAAAACCATCAAGGGCAACATCAACCGCGGTTTACGCTAAAATCATCAGCGATTTGGATAGCGCTTTTGCAATTATGCCAACCGCAGGCACTGCGCTGCATGCTACCAACTCCGAGTATTTGGCTAAATATGCGGCTAAGGCAATCCAGTCGCGCGCGTATTTATACAAAGGCGATTATGCCAATGCCCGCGATGCCGCCCTGGCTGTAGTTACCAGCGGTGGCTATACGCTAACACCATCTACCGGTTATTTGGCTTACTGGGCTAACCCTGCTGCCCAAAGCACTAAGGTTGAAACCATTTTCGAGCTGGCTTTAAACTCGGCAACCAATAATGGTACCAACGGGTTGGATAACTTCTATTGGCAAAATGCCGGTTATGGTGATGCATTGGTGTATACCGATCTGTATAACTCCTATTCGGCTACCGATATCAGGAAATCGCTGATCACTACTACCAGCCCTACAAGGGGCGCTGTATTAGGTATAGGTAAATACACCGCGTTTAACAACGCGTCGGAAAAGGATGATATTAAAGTGATCCGTTATGCCGAAGTATTACTTACCCTGGCCGAAGGCTACGCACGTACAAGTAATGATGTACTTGGCCTGCAATACTTAAACCAGGTAGCCAAGCAGCGCGATCCATCTTTTGTAGGATACGTTTCAACCGGTGCAGCCCTGCTTACAGATATTTTAAACGAGCGTAAAAAAGAACTGGCCTTTGAAGGTTTACGTTACTTTGATCTAACCCGTTTAAACCTGCAGGTAGTACGCCCAGTGCAAGCTGGTACAGCACCAACCGCAGCCGGGCTTGCCGTTACCGATGCTAAAAGGATATTCCCTATCCCACAAGGCGAAATCGATGCTAACCCTAATATCAAGCAAAATCCGGGTTACTAATATCCTGGGATAATATTGCTTTCAAACAAAAAGAGGCCCTGAACTTCAGGGCCTCTTTTTGTTTGAAATATGGTTAAAACACCCGTAAATAGGGTGATTTTCACCTATACGCAGAAACATACAAAAGCTACTTTTACAGCAACCGAATGTTTCTTCATTTATAATATTTGGTCAGTTAATAATAGTTAATTAAAAAGGCCAGTCACGCGAGGTGGGTGGCTTTTTCTTTTGCTAATATATTCAAAAAAATCAATAATCCAAAAATGTGCGAAAATCACCATATTGATATTTTGATGTAACGTTTTTTACCAGCCTACGTCTATTAGGTTAAATACATCAATCATCATGAGACACACAGTAGCAATAGCCGTAGCCGGTGGTATCCTCATCAATACTTTAGGCATTTACAAGCAAGATAAAAAGAACGACGTTTTCTCTAAAGCCGATTCTAAATACAAAAACGAAAAAAAGTGCAACGCTACCGCCAAAAATAATAGGTGTAAAAATTGGCGCGCCTGCCCTGCAGTTTAACTACCGGGGGTAAAAATCCAAAGCCTGTAGCCGGGCGCAACGAGGCTATCTCAATTTACAGGGCGCAAACCGTTCTGCATAGCCGGGATAGCCACATTGCGCCCTTTTTATTTAATTCCAAATGCCAATAAAGTTTAATAGCTTACTTATCCCTGCTTATTGTAAATTAGTAATATTGACCTGATCAATGTGCTACTTACAATTCCAATGAAAAAAACCGGCCTTGTTTTACTGTGCTTAGCCTGCCTGGCACACGCCTTTGCTAAGGATTTATATCTATCGCCGAAAGGTAACGACCATAACCCCGGCACCCTGGAGCAGCCCTTTGCTACCTTTCAGCAAGCGGTGCTGGCGGCACGTAGCTATCGGCACGAGCGGGTGACGATCTGGGTGAGGGGCGGTATTTATTACCTCAACTCCCCGGTTACCTTTACTGCTGCCGATGCCCGGACCGCTAACGCCCCTTTAACCATTAAAGCTTATGCCGATGAAAAGCCCATTGTCAGCGGATCGGCATTATTAAAGCTGCAATGGCAGCCCTACAAAAACGGTATGATGCAAGCCCATGTAGATGGCGACCTGATTTTTGATGAACTTTTTATAAACGGCCAGCTACAACCCATGGCCCGCTATCCAAATTACGATATCGCGGCAAAACACTATCACGGCACTGCTGAAGATGCCCTTAGTCCCGACCGTGTGGCCCACTGGCCACACCCCGAAGGTGGGTATATCCATGCCCTGCATAAAAGCGAATGGGGCGACCTGGCCTATCGTATCACCGGTAAGGATGCCGATGGCAAGCTGACCATGGAGGGCGGCTGGCAGAACAACCGCCCATCTACCATGCATGCCAAATACCGCTTTGTTGAGAACGTTTTTGAGGAGCTGGATGCCCCTAACGAGTGGTATTACGATCATGCTACCCATACACTTTATTACTATCCGCCTGCCGGACTTGATTTGGCTAAGGCGATTATTGCTACGCCACAGTTAGAAAGCCTGTTTAACTTTAAGGGCGATGCTGCTAAGCGTGTTACCCATATCAGCATAGCTGGTTTACAGCTAACCCAAACCCTGCGCACCTTTATGCAAAACCGCGAACCCCTGCTGCGCAGCGATTGGACCATTTACCGCGTTGGCGCTGTAACCATGGATGGCACGGCCAATTGCCAGGTTAAAAACTGTTACTTTAATACCGTTGGCGGCAATGCCATGGTGTTTAGCAATTACAATCGCGATAGCGAAATATCCGGCTGCCGGATTGCTGATGCAGGTAGCAGCGGGGTGGTTTTTGTGGGCGATCCTGCCGCGGTACGTTCGCCATTGTTCCAGTACAGCCAGGCTAATCAGCTTGATCAGATAGATAAAACACCCGGCCCTAAGGGCAGTAACTACCCGGCTAATTGCCGGGTATATAACTGCCTGATTGAGGGTATTGGTCAGATAGAAAAGCAGGTGGCTGGCGTGCAGCTTTCCATGTGCCAAAACATCACCGTGAGCCATAATACTATTGATGATGTGCCCCGCGCGGGTATCAATGTGAACGAGGGCACCTGGGGCGGCCACGTTATCGAGTATAACGATGTTTTTAATACCGTGCAGGAAACCGGCGACCATGGCTCGTTCAACTCCTGGGGGCGGGACAGGTTTTGGTTTCCCAACCGTAAGCAGATGGATAGCATTAACCTGGCCCACCCCGAACTGGCCCTGCTGGATGTGGTGAAGCCCATCATCATCCGTAATAACCGCTTTAGGTGCGATCACGGCTGGGATATCGACCTGGACGACGGATCCAGCAATTACCAGATATATAATAACCTGTGCCTTAACGGCGGCCTCAAACTGCGCGAGGGTTTCGACCGAAAGGTGTATAACAATGTGATCATCAACAACTCATTTCACCCGCATGTTTGGTTTAAGGATAGCCGGGTATCGTTTCAGCGCAATATTGTTTCGTCGGGGTATTTCCCTATTGGGGTTAAGTTTTGGGGCGATGGGGTAGATAACAACCTGTTCCCCGATACTCTGGCGCTGAACAAAAGCCTGCGTAACCATACCGATGCCCATTCCATCAATGGCGATCCGCAGTTTATTAACCCTGCCCGGGGCGATTACCGCGTTAAACCCACTTCACCGGCCCTTAAGATGGGGTTTCGTAACTTCCCGATGGATCAGTTTGGGGTGGTGTCGGCCAGTCTGAAAGCCCTTGCCCATCATATCACCCTGCCGGTGATCCATACCGGTTTAAGCACCGATACCCAGCAGACACTAACATTTTTAGGCGCTATCGTGAAGAACCTGAATACCCTGGGCGAACGATCGGCTACCGGCATGGCATCCGAAACGGGGGTGCTGGTGCTGGATGTACCTAAAAGCAGTCCCCTGTATGGCGTGGTGAACGCTAACGATGTGATCTTGAAGGCGGGCGATAGGCCTATTGCCAACCTGAAAGACCTTTCCGCCGCTGCTATGGGTTTGCAAATTGCTAAAGAACTAACCCTCGAAATTTTCCGTAACCAGGCTTTGCAAAAGCTAACCATGCGGTTAAAGTAGGTCCGTGGGCCCGGTGTAGAATCTTATCTTCGGAACTTTTTTTTTCGAAGATAAGAGGGACGTGTTTTTTTGGGTGCGCTGTCGTGGCAGTATCAATGGCCGGTTAACGGCCCTTTTACACGGTTACGGCTTAGTGGATGGCTTTTCGCCTATCCCGAAACCCGGCCTGCGGACTGATGTATCAAAGAACTTGCTGTTTTTTTTATCGTTTTTGTGGCCCTTATGGCTTTATTTATGCAAAAAAAATGTACGCTTTTACGTGCAAGCATTATTTTCAATTGGGTAACATAGTATAATTGGGTGGTAGCCATGTGGCGGTGGAGATACAATATAACGAAAATTTAGGAGAAAAACAACAAGTAAGCTCACGAAATAAGTGATGACAACCCCCTGAAATATGATGATATATGATAAAATACTTTGCTGTATTTTTTTATATATAATAATGCTGTAAATTAGGGGACGGGTTTTAGTATCAGCCATTTAAAGGTTGATACTACGAATCGCATATTTGTCCTAAATTTTATCACTATGAAAAACCTACTCGCCCTATTGCTATTATTTGCATGCATCCCATTTTGCCATGCGCAAAAAACCAATAAAACGCGGGCCACTCCCGATAGCGTTTCTAAACTGAAAGCCTTGCTTGTGTTAAGCGACAACCAGGTGGTGAAAATAAAGCGAGTGTTTAAAAAACAAGCCATATCAATAGATAGCCTGCGCGGCACTGCCAATACCAATTGGGAAGAATTAGCAGGTAAAATAAAAGCGCTGAATGTTAAAGCGAAAATTGAGGCGGTATTAACCCCTAAGCAAGCTGTGGCCTATAATGGACTGCTGGGTGAAACTGAATTTGGCGAGGGGGTTGAAATAGGTATAGCTAAACCAGCCCCTCGATTTAAGCGCCAGGGGACAAAAAAGGCGGCTATGACGCTGCCGCCGCCCGATATGGCCACACCCCCCACATCTGCCGGCCCCGACCCTATACAGGTTACACAAGTGGGTAACAGCGCGGCATCTAAAGGCTTTCCCTTTCCCCCGCCCAAAGGGTACTCGTTGCAAATACTGCAAAGGGAGCTATTTGAAAAATGCGCCACTTTAAAAGATGTGAACCGGATATTACTATCGGCCATTAACAAATGCGGGTATGATGACCATAGCTATTATGCCATACCTAACGGCTTTGCGCTGGTAACCAAAATAGAAGAGATCAACAGCGATGGTACTTCGGTTGCAGGCGATGCCCGTTTCTCGTTAAATGTGCATGATAAGATGAGCGTTTTTAACTTTTTTGTAGCCCGGAAAGGCTATTTCAGGGTGTTTGCCTTTATTGTAACCAACGAAGCCTTTAAACCCACTAACGATGTGGTAAACCAGCAAATGGCCGAAGATTGGGTAGAATCGGGGTCGAACATGTTGCCGGCACAAATTGGGGCCAAAAAATTTACCGAAGATTACGCCTGTTCGGTAATTGTATATGAATTTAACGCGCCCGATGCCAATAAAAAACTAAACCTGGTTATCCCCGCAAAATTGAGTGCAAAGGTCCATCTTGTAAAATCAAACATCAACAAAAACTTAAACTAAAAGCAATGAGCAGTATATCTAAATACAAGGCCCAAAAAAGGCTTACCGCGGTTTGGTTTATTGGCAGCGCCCTGTTACTACTTTTAATTTTGGTTTGGATGATAGGCGATAAATTCCCCAACGAAGATATTACCCCCTGGGTGCTGCAAAACGTGGGCCCATACCTTACCTTAATTACCACCACCTTTATTGTAAGTTATACGCAAACCACCAAACAGGAGGATGTTGAAATTGATGGTTTCTTTTACAAATTATCGGTAGGGGCTACTATCTTTTACTTCCTGGTGCTGTTTCTTATTTTGTTTAACATCACCATTAAAGATTTTCATACCGATACGGATAGCCTGGCCACGGTTTTAAAAAAGACCGATAAAATATTGCCATTTTTTCAAAGTATATTGGGTGGGATCCTGGGGGTTTTCTTTGTGAAGAAAAAGTAACGATTCACCAACCCTCACCACCCCGTCATTGCGAGGTACGAAGCAATCATCGGCAGGCAGAGCCGTTCATTCATTCCGTATTTCATTAGGATAGGTAAATCAGTTGATGAGAGTCAGTGGATGTTACTTTTTCTTTTCGCAAAAGAAAAAGTAACCAAAAAGAAAAACCGCGGTTTGGTTATCTTCTTCGAACAGGTAGTGCTTTGGCAAGGACAGTAGCACCCGAAGATTCCCGATGCCGCATTTAGGACGGTAACGATAGGTTCGGTGCGGCAGTATAGGCCTCACCCTGCCCCCCCCCCTTCGAAGAGTAATAGCCCATCAAAAGACATCATGCGTTAAAAAGCGGGGGGATCGTGCGATTCCCTCCCATAGGGAGGGTGTAGGGCAATGTCATTAAGTTAAGCTTTTAAGGTGCCTGTGAGGACACAGGCACCGGGTAAACTTCCCGTGGTCTGTGTCTTCACAGACCACTAATCGGCTCATTTAGTTAGCTGATTTATCCCTTAACTTAATGACATTGGGGTGTAGGGAGGGGTTTGGTCACGATGCCATATCGTAGAAACCCCTCCCTGCCACCGCACATCCTATCACACCCCTCCCCATGGGAGGGAATTGCCTTTTGATAGGTTATTACCCTCCGAAGGAGAGAGTTCTAAGAGCATTTTCTGAAGCACTGAACTGAAACTACACATACCCGAAATTACAAAGCATCCCCACTTCCCAAATAAACATTCACCAAACCCTCTAACTCATCAACACCAAGCGGGTTGGTATGCCTTAAGCGGCTGCCGATGGCTACCAGTTGCCAAAAGGTATCCACATCGGTTGGGTATGGGAGCGTACCGGGCTGCGTGCTTAAATGCGCGGCGAAGTCCTGGCCATCTGCCGGCTTGTGCAATAATAGGGCGTACAGGTAATCCAGCACATCGGCAGGGGCGAAGCTTTGGCGGTACTCGGGCCGCAGACCGGGTACGCTGGCATAACATACCGCTCCGCCGGCCTCCTGCGGGTTTAAATAGCTGAGGCCTAAACTGGCAGCGATTTGCCGGCTAAGTTGGCTGATATGCTGGGGGAGATCCATAAACGTGGTTGGTTATTGGATAGGCAAGGTAGGGAATTGTGGTGAATAGCCGATATTAGGTGTAATCGGAGTTTTGGGATGGCGCGGATTAATTGGTACGAAACCATCTGCTGGCGCACGCCTGTGGCGTGTGCTTCCTATCTACCCGCACGCCTTTAAACCCGATAGAGCGGATACCGGCCCTGTGGCTAAGGCCTGTGTAGTATGAGCGATAGCGGGACTACCGGCTGCCAAGGGCTACTACAATTCATTTTCAAATACTTTTATTGTTGCTCTGCCTATTCGCGATTGCTTCGTGCCTACCCATGACAGATTTAGCGCAGGGTGTCATGGTGAGCTTGTCGAACCATGGTGGGCAGGCCTACGCACGCACCCTTCGACAGGCTCAGGATGACAACCTCCTTTCTGTTATTTACACCTTTAAAGTTCCCGCCGGGATTTGATAACTCGCAATGATATGGTTTTAACATGCGTAAATGCTTCATCTTAAAATCTTAACCATCACTATTTTTAATAAATAAACCTACTAATAGTGTAAAAAACCCTGCTAACTGCTATTTTAGGTGAACTATTATAACTATCGCCATGAAGAAGCAATACCTACTGCCTTTATTGTTTGCATTTTTTGCCCTTTTTTTATTCAGGTTTACGCCTGCCGATGGCGAACTAGATAAACTGCTGGCCGGACTACAAAAATATACCGCCGATTATCCGCAGGAAAAAATCCACCTGCAATTTGATAAGCCTTACTATAGCGTGGGCGAGGATATTTGGTTTAAGGCTTATGTGGTGAATGCCGAAAAAAATTTATTGGCGCAACAAAGCAAAATACTGTACGTAGACCTGTTGGACGAGCGCGATTCGATAGTGCAAACCAAGGTTTTCCCGCTGGTAAATGGCATGGCCAGTGCCAATATCCCCCTGGCCGATTCGCTGTATAATTCGGGCAATTACCACCTGTATGCCTATACCAAATGGATGGCCAACTTCGGCAGCGATTACTATTTTAAAAAGACCATCGCCCTGGTTAACGCGCGTTATGGGGCTATCAGTGGCAGCTTAAGCTATAAAGCCAGCACTGCGGCAGCGGGCAAGCAGTTAAATTCGGATATTGTTTATACAAACGAACGAGGGCAGCCTTACCCTAACAGCGAGGTAAAGTACACCCTGCAGGTTAACGGGCGGGATATTAGCACGGGGAAGGCCATAACCGATGCTGCGGGCAAAATTAGCATAGCCAGTTTATTAAAGCCCGACTATAAAAACGCACCTGTTACTATTACTACCAATATCAACAACCCCAATAAGCATATTATTGTGCAAAGCTTTGTGATTAGGCCGTTGGCCGGCAGTGCCGATGTGCAGTTCTTCCCCGAGGGGGGCCAGCTGGTGAACGGCATCCGTACCAAAGTAGGCTTCAAGGCCGTTAAACCCGATGGGCTGTCGGAAACGGTAAGCGGCTATATTACCGATAATAGCAACGCGCATGTGGCCGAATTTCAATCGCAACACGCGGGTATGGGCATCTTCGCGCTGCAACCCCAGTCGGGTAAAAGCTATACCGCGGTAATAACGCACCAGGATGGTACCGAAAGCCGCTATATGTTGCCTGCTGCTGCCGAAAACGGTTATGTATTAAATGCCAACCAGGTAGGCAAGGATAGTTTATCGGTACGTATTTCGGCCAGTCAGGCTTTACTAAATGGTAAGGAAGCTGTTTTGGTGGCGCAAACTAACGGTGTGGTGCAGTTTGCCGCCAAAATTAAGCTTGATGCGGCAACTAACGTAAGTATTGTATCTACCAAAAAATTCCCTACGGGTATTACGCAGTTAACGCTGTTTTCGCCCGATTACGCGCCGGTTGCCGAGCGCCTGGTTTTTGTAGACCATAACAACCGGCTGAATACCACCATTACTACCGATAACCCAACCTACGCCCCGCGCGGCAAGGTTAAAATGGATATGAAGATAACCGATGCTTATGACGAACCTGTGGTGGGCAGTTTTTCGGTAACGGTTACGGATGACAGCAAGGTAAAGGCCGCCGAGGATGATGAGGTTACCATCCTATCAAACCTGTTGCTTACATCGGATATAAAGGGCTATGTGGAGCAGCCTAATTATTACTTTAACAGCGCCAATGCCGATAGGTTGAAACACCTGGATCAGTTACTGCTTACCCAGGGCTGGCGCCGCTTTAACTGGGCCGATTTGCAAGCCGGTAAGCATCCGCAGCTGCGCTATCAGCCCGAGCAGGGGTTAACGGTAACCGGCAACATTACCACCTTAGGCAATAAGCCGGTAAGCAAGGGCAAGGTTATCCTTTTTGCATCAACCGCCGAGGGGCCTTTAATGATAGATACCGTTGCCGACGAGCAAGGCCATTTTGTTTTTGACGGGCTTTACTTTGCCGATAACGCCAAACTGGTGGTGAGGGCCAGTAATGCTAAGGATCGTAACTCGGTAAAGGTTAGCATTGATAAGCAGCCGCATATCAACTATAAACCCCTGTATGTTGCGGCTAATGATGTGCGGGGTTTTAACCTGACCGAATATCTGAAAACCACAGAGGCCCAGTTTGAGGAGCTGACCAAAGCAGGCTTAATGAAAAATGTAATAGCGCTGAAAGAAGTGAAAATACAGGCTAAAAGAGATTATGTTGCCGAAAGAACCATCCCGCACTCGTCAAATTTAAATCCCGGTTACGCGGATGTTGTGCTGAAAGCGGACAAGTTTGAAAAACAAACACGGTTAATGGATGCCTTTTATGGTTTGCCGGGTATGGAAATAAAGGGTGGACTGCCCTGGCTTACCCGGATTAAATCGTTTACCGGCGAAAAGCCAATGCTGGTTATTTTGGATGGCGCGCAATTACCAAGGAACCCTAAAATGCTTAAAGATTTATTGGAAACCATACCGGCGTTTGATATTTTGGGAGCAGAGGTGTTGACAAGTGGTGGCAGCACAGCTATGTATGGCAGCGATGGCTCAAATGGAGTTATTATATTAACAACACGCAGAGGCGATGAAATGCAGGTGCAAGGGCTTAAGCAAAACGTAGGGCATTACAGCCCCAAAGGCTACTCGGCAACCAAAAGTTTTTACGCGCCGGTATATGATGTGCCTGACGATAAAAAGATGGCCGACCTGCGATCGACCATTTACTGGAACCCGGATATAGTAACCAACGATAAAGGCGAAGCCAGTATAAGCTATTTTAATGCCGATGGTACAGGTACTTATAAAGTGACTTTAGAAGGACTGGATTTGAATGGTAATTTAGCCCGCCATACCTATACTTATGTAGTGAAATAAAGGGTAAGATGAGATAGATATACGATAGTTTATGCACCACCGGGCTATTACCAAACCGGCCGGGTATAAAAACAGAACAGCAGAACGCCCCTCGCGGGTATCCTGCTGTTCACACTAAACTATTGATGGAAAACTATTAAGTAAACAGTTCAAAATACCGCAATATAATCCGCGGCTACAACCGTGTTTTCACGGTATTTTACCCGTTTATTTCTCCAAAATTTGTATCGGTATAAGTGTTTGACTGTAGTTTGCCGGGCTGTTGTGGCTCTGTACTTTACTCACAACCCCGACGTTGCTTCGCTCGTCGGCCCTCTCTTCGCCTGCGGCGGAAAGAGGGCAGGAGGTGTATTCAATAAGCAAGCTAATCCCTCTTTCCGCCGCAGGCGAAGAGAGGGTGGTCCAGCGAAGCGTAGACCGGGTGAGTAAAACCACAGCACAGAGCCGCTTGTCATTTAAATGACCCCAACTAAAAATTTCGACAATCGATTGCATTTTGATTTTCTAAACCTTATTATTGCTTACCAATTCAACCATGTTTACTACTTTAACTTTTTTAACATCTTTAACTAATCCAATTTAACTATAACCCAACCTGCCCAAAATATGAAAACCCGCTGCATGTACCTGGCCTTGTTTACAGCCACCATAATAAGCGCCGGCACTATGGCGCAAACACTGCCCTTTCGCGATACCAAACTCAGCTTTGAAAAACGTGCCGACGATTTGGTAGGCCGGCTAACGCTGGAGGAAAAGGTGAGCCAGATGATAGACCAGGCCAAGCCTATCCCGCGCCTGGGTATCCCCGAGTATAACTGGTGGAACGAGTGCTTGCACGGCGTGGCCAGGGCAGGGCTGGCCACGGTGTTCCCTATGCCTATTGGTACAGCATCCAGCTTTGATAGTAAGCTGATTAGTGATATTGGCAATGCCACCAGCGATGAGGGCCGCGCCAAATACCACGAGTTTTTGCGCAACGGCAAGCATGGCAGGTACGAGGGGCTTACGTTTTGGTCGCCCAATATCAATATCTTCCGCGACCCGCGCTGGGGCCGGGGCATGGAAACTTATGGCGAGGACCCGTATTTAACCAGCCTGATGGGTGTAAACTTTGTAAAGGGCCTACAGGGTAACGATCCGCATTATTTAAAGCTGGTTGCCACCCCAAAACACTATATGGTACACAGCGGCCCCGAGAACGAACGCCACCGCTTTAACGCCACAACCGATCGTTACGATTTTTTAGATACCTACCTGCCCGCCTTTAAGGCCACCGTGCAAAAAGGTAAGGCCATGAGCATTATGAGCGCCTATAACGCTTACGATGGTGTGCCTGCCCCAGCCAGTGTATTTTTACTGGATAAAGTACTGCGCAAGGAACTGGGTTTTAACGGCTATGTAGTATCCGATTGTGACGCGGTTTATGATATTTATGCCTATCATAAAAAAGCAGATAGCAAGGAGCAGGCATCGGCCAATTCGGTTATTGCAGGTACCGATTTGGATTGCGGCCCAACCTATCTTACCCTGCTGGATGCCGTAAAAGCCGGCCATATTACCGAAGCGCAAATTAACGTATCGGTAAAGCGCCTGTTTTTGGCCCGTTTAAAACTGGGTATGTTTGATGATGATAAACTGGTAAAATACGCGTCGATACCGTACTCGGTAGTTAACTCGCCGGCCAACCAAAAGCTGGCGCTGGAAGCCGCGCGCAAATCGGTAGTGTTGTTAAAAAATACCAATAACCTGTTGCCGTTAAATAAATCCATCAAAACACTGGCGGTAATTGGTCCAAATGCTAATTCTGAGCAGGTGCAATGGGGTAACTATAACGGCATCCCCGGCACTGGTGTTAATGTAACCCCTTTGCAGGCGCTAAAAAACAAGTTACCCAATGCCAATATTATTTACACCCCCGGCTGCGAACTGGCCGAGTTTGATAAGGGCGTAGATACTGCCAAAGTAAAACAGAACTATGATGCCGCCATGGCCGCCGCTGCTAAGGCCGATGTGGTGGTGCTATGCATGGGCCTAACCCCAACGTTGGAAGGTGAAGAGATGAAAGTACAAGCCAAAGGCTTTGCCGGCGGAGATAGGGTAAGCCTGGACCTGCCCAAACCGCAAGAGGATTTGGTAAAAGCCATTTACAAAACCGGCAAGCCGGTAGTGCTGGTATTGCTTAACGGCAGCGCCTTAAGCATTAATTGGGAAAAGGAAAACCTGCCGGCTATTGTTGAAAGCTGGTACGGCGGACAAAGCGCCGGCACCGCCATTGCCGACGTATTGTTTGGCGATTATAACCCGGCAGGCCGACTGCCCGTAACCTTTTATAAAAGTGTGGATGATTTGCCCGATTTTCATGATTATAGCATGGGCAACCGTACCTACCGCTACTTTAAGGGCGATGTGGTTTATCCTTTTGGCTATGGCTTAAGCTATACCACGTTTAAATATTCGGGCATGACGACGCCTGTGCAGGCGGCTAAGGGCAAGGCCATCAGCGTAAGCGTAAAGGTGACCAATACCGGCAAAATGGCCGGCGACGAGGTAGCCCAGCTATACGTAAAGCACCTGAGCGATGTCCGCAAGCCGATCCATTCGCTACAGGGCTTCAAACGCGTGTTCCTGCAACCGGGGGAGACTAAAACGGTAAACTTTACCCTAACACCAGATCAGTTGATGCTGGTAGATAAAACCGATAAATGGAGCCAGGAAACCGGCAAATTGCAACTATCCATAGGCGGATCGCAACCTGGCGAAAAGAATGTAACCAGCGGGAATGTACTGGCAAAGGTGGTGAGTATAACTCCCTAAAGGAGGAATTAATGTGCAAATGTGTGGATATGCAGATGTGCAAATGATTTAATACTAACGCGCAAGGCCCCGAATATTCGGGGCCTTGCGCGTTAAAACTCTTTGTCATTGCCGCGCTATCGCTCAGCAATGACAAAGAGCGTATGGGACAGGGTCTTAATCTTCCTGTCTTCCGGACTTTCGGTCTTCCCGACTTTCTCTTATATCAGCATCCCACCCGAAACCTCAATGCGCTGCGCGTTGATCCAGCGGGCTTCTTCGGTACATAAAAAGGCAACTACACCGCCAATATCATCGGGCAAACCCGCGCGGCCAAGGGCGGTGGCGCCGGCTATCATTTTATTTACATCAGCGTTATCCCGTGTACCGCCACCACCAAAATCGGTTTCGATAGCGCCGGGGGCTACCACGTTTACAGCTATCCCGCGCGATCCCAGTTCTTTGGCCATATAGCGGCTTAAGGTTTCCACAGCGCCTTTCATGCTGGCGTAAGCACCATAGCCAGGGAAACTAAAACGTGCCAGGCCCGATGATATATTAACAATACGGCCACCATCGTTAATAATAGGCAGCGCCTTTTGGGTGAGGAAGAAAACACCTTTAAAATGGATGTTCATTAACGTATCAAAATCTTCCTCGGTAAAAGTGGCTACCGGGCCATACATGCCGATACCCGCGTTGTTAATTAAAAAATCGAAACGGTCGGTATCGAAAGTATCCTTTAATATGGTTTTCACCTGCTCATAAAAACCGTCGAAGCTTTTAATATCGCCGGCATTCAGTTGCAGGGCAGCGGCCTTCGCACCTATTTTTTCCACTTCGGCTACTACGGCTTCGGCCTCGTCCTTTTTGCTGTTATAGGTTAATATTACGTTGATACCCTTTTTGGCCAGGGCAAGGGCCATGTTTTTGCCTAATCCACGGCTTCCGCCGGTTACCAGTGCTATTTTGTTTGTTGTTGACATAATCGTGTTATTTATTTTGATTTGATAGAACAAAGGTAATACGGTAAATAGGTAAGGTGTTTGCAAGTATCAATCCAATAGTTGCAAAATTCAAATGTAATTAGGATTTCACCGATTTGAGGAGGATTTCACCGATTCCAAAAGATATTAATCGGTGAAATCCTCCTCAAATCGGTGAAATCAAAAAAAATAAAATCAACGATTCAGACAACTATGCACGGAAAGCCACCGGCGCCAGTTGCGTTTGCTTGCGGAAGAAGTTGGAGAAGTGCGCTACCTGCTCAAACCCAAGGCTGTAGGCAATTTCAGAGATATTCCAGTCGGTTTGTTTAAGCAGGATCTTGGCTTCCTGCACAATGCGGCTACTGATAATATAGGTAGTGGTTTTGCCCGTATTTTCTTTTAATACCTTATTGAGGTGGTTAACGTGTACGGCCAGGCGGTCGGCGTAATCCTTGGCGGTACGCAAATTTAGCTTTTGATGCGGCGATTCGATAGGGAACTGCCGCTCCAGCAACTCGATAAACAGCGATGATACCCTGGCCGATGCCGTATGCGATGGGTACAGGGCCGTGGCCGGCTGCAGCTTTTGCCCGTAATGGATCAGTTCCAGCACGTAGTTGCGCAGCAGATCGTATTTAAAGGCATAATCGGATGCCAATTCCTTATACATTTTGCTGAAGATGAAGTTGATATCTTCGGCCGCTTCCTCGGTGATCTGGAAGATTGGGACATTACCCGGTTGGAAAATGGGCAAATCATCCAGTACTACACCGCTTTTTGATTGCACCAAAAAATCGTGTGTGAAAATGCAGAAAAAACCGGCCTGGTTATCGTCCTGCGGGATATAGTTATAGGGGATCTTTGGTGTGGCGAACAATAAGGCGTTATGTTCGATATCCACTACCTTGTCGGCATATTCGGCACGATTGCGGCCACGGATCAGGCTGATCTTATAATAAGCCCGGCGGTTATAAGGCATGGGCATTTTTTTGGCATGGCGTGCCACCATATCGGCAATTTGAAATACATTAAAATGGCCTATCTCCTTATTAATACCTTCTGGAATTAGGGTGGCGGTTTGTCTGTAAAAATCTTCGATGGTGGTAGTTTCCATGGCTTGTTGTTGCAAAATTCAAATGTATGGAGATTTTGGTAAAGTACAATATGGTTTGGCTAAAGCCACGTAGCTGATTATTTGATCTGCCCCATAAATGGGACGGCAATGAACAGGAGCAACTATCCTGAGTTAAATGAATAGGCAATGGTTTAGCACAAACCCATTCATTGCCGTTGGCTTCAGCCAACGGATAGATAGCTACACCAACGGGGCTTTAGCCCAACCTGTGATACAAAAGGGTGGAGGGCCCTAACTGGCACGGATATGCAGCATAGGCTTAAAACATGGCGTACTCGTGACTATTTTAAGTTTCGTGTCTTCGCAGGGTCTCTCGGAGAGGACCCTGCGCCCGGTTGTACGGCAATGAATGGAAAAATCATATCAGGATAAGACAAAGCCCATCGGGGTTTAATGTCGGTAGAAAAAATAAATTTAATTGATCCGTGCCATCGGTACGGAACCATGTAGCATACCTACGGCATGCCAACTTTAATACCATATATTTTCTACCGATATTTTGCTCCTAACGGAGCATCGAAATCCTTAAATAATGGCATTGGGGAGACCCTGAGAATACATAAGTTTAGAAAAAGGGGAGATTGTGCGATTCCCTCCCATAGGGAGGGGTGTAGGAGGGGTTTCATCAAGCGTAATAAACCGCTCCCTGCAACCACACAGTCAGCCGCACCCCTCCCCGTGGGAGGGAACTAAAATTTTCCGAACACTTATGGACTGGAGCCGAGCGATTGCATTAGGAATTGTATCCACAAAAAAAGAGCGGGATGATTGTCCCGCTCTTGTATAAATATGGTTAAATTATTAATTAAAACCCACCGGCTTTCATTTGATAGTTTTCAGGTGGTTCAACACCTAACAGGTTTTTCACAAAGTAATCCCAGCGGCGGCGCATCATATAGGTTGAATGCTGGCCGTAGCCGTGCGCGCTGTTAGGGAATATCACCAGGTCGAAGCTTTTGTTAGCCCTTTCCAATGCTTCAACCACTAACAGGGTATTTTGCGGCGGTACGTTGTTATCCATTAAACCGTGGGCCAGCATTAGCTTGCCTTTTAGGTTTTTGGCAATGTTTTCGTTGCCTTGTGCAGGGTAATCTGAATTTGCTACCAAGCCGTTATACCGCTCGCCCCAGTTATCCTCGTAGTTCAGGTTTTCGTGGTTGCCCGATTCGGAGATACCTACCTTAAAGAAATCGGGGTAACGGAACATGGCGCAGGCGGTAGCAAAACCACCACCCGAGTGGCCCCAAATGCCTACACGGTTCAGGTCCATATAAGGGTATTTAGCAGCTAACTGCTGTATGCCGGTCACCTGGTCGCCCAGGGTATTATCGCCCATATTGCCGTAGCTCATATCGTGGAAACTTTTTGAACGGTATGGGTTGCTGGTGCCTTCAATTTCAACCACTACAAAGCCCAGTTCGGCCAGCGCGCCGTTATCGCCACGGGTAACCGAGAAAGCCCAGCTGCCAACACTGCCACCTTGTGGA
This sequence comes from Bacteroidota bacterium, assembly GCA_040389105.1. Lineage (GTDB taxonomy): Bacteria > Bacteroidota > Bacteroidia > Sphingobacteriales > Sphingobacteriaceae > Mucilaginibacter. The sequence goes on along the minus strand of JAZKAO010000010.1, from coordinate 708,981 downwards.
CCAGGATAGATATAATCGATAATCGGATATTTTTTGTTAGGATCAACATTGCGTGGAACCCACATCAGGCCGTATACATCGGTTTTACCATCGTGCGCCTTTACCGAGAAGGGGATGCATGGTTTCCAGCCGGTTGCCACCAGTTTAGATATATCAGATTTTTCCAGCTCTAATAACTGCTTGCCCTTCATATCGCGCAGTACAGTTACCGGTGCAACATCGGGTTTTGAATAGGTATCAACAATATAATTGCCCGATGGCGAGAAAGTGGCGGTATGTGTGCCTGGCCCCGGGGTTAACACGGTTAAGCCTTTACCATCAAAACCAATTTTACAAAGTTTGCTGAAGTAAGGGTTTTCGGGATCCATACCATCGGCTGTGAAATAAATTACGCGGGCTTTTTCGTCAACCTTTACCAGGCTGGCTTGTACCCAATCACCTTTGTCAATTTGGTTTTTAAGCGCGCCTGTGCCTGCATCGTACAAGTAAAGGTGGCCCCAGTTATCACGTTCCGAAAACCAAAGGATCTCGTTAGTTTTGCTTAAGTAGCGCCAGTTAACGCCAGCCCAGCCCGATTCGAATTGTGTTTTAACGGTCTCTTCAAAGATCTCGCGCACGGCGCCGGTTTCGGCATCGGCCATGCGTACTTTCTCCTGTTTATGGTCGCGGTTGGTTGATGCGAATACCAGTTTGGTAGCATCATCGCTCCAGTATACGTCGGCCCATTCGCCGCCATTTTTAATATCATCGCTCAGGGTTGAACGGTGCGGATCGGGCGCGCATTGCAGGCTAATTACTTTTGGCTGATCAACATTGATAATTACACGCCTCAGCATCGGGATAATTTTATCGCCCGGCAGGGGAGATTTCCATGCCCTTAAATTTGGCGCGCCTACTTTGGTATTCACCAAAAACATATCGCTTACTTCGCGCTCGTCCTGCTGAAAGGTGGCTATTTTTTTTGAATCGGGCGACCATACCAGTACCGGTCTGTCGCTTTGTGCCCAGCCCGCGTTATCGGTAGCGTAACCATCATTCTTTACACCATCGGTAGTCAGCTGGGTTAGTTTACTGGTAGCTACATCGCGCGACCATAGGTTGAAGTCTTTTATAAATACCGCTTTTTTGCCATCGGGCGATACACTCTCGTTAGGGTTACCACCACGGCCTGCGCCGCGACCGCCACGGCCTGCGCCACGCCCGCCAAAACCACCGGCAGCCGAAGCAAATTGTACGCGGGTAGTATCGCTTACCACTTTGCCGCCATCAAATTTCCATTGTTTGCCATCAGCCTGAAAAATTACGCCTTTACCATCTGCCGCAAAGGCAATGGCATCAAAGGGCAGGGTAGCAGCCGTATAGCTTTTGCCCGAAGTAGCCGATAATGCAGCCGCCAGTTTATCATGATCGAAAGCAGGGGCCTTGCTGCCCTTGGCGGGATTGAAAAGGATGAATTTGCTATCTTCTTTGTACCAAAAACGGTCATCGGGCAACCAGTTAGGGCGGATGCCGCTACGGGTAACCAGGGGACTAAGCGTACCGGCCATTTGGCTTTCGGCGCGTTCGTAATCTTTTGCAGTATAGGCTTTTGGCGCTTGGGCCTGTGTGCTTAAAGCCAATGCCAGCGGAAGTGCTGTAAGTAAAAATTTATTCATGTTAATTAGGTTAAAGCTTAACGTTGCCTGAATAGGATTAAAGCAGCAAGATAACGGAAATTAACGGGATGTCAAGTAACGTTTATGATAGAGATAAGTGAATGTGCAGGTGTGCGGATATGCAAATGTGCGATGAGGGTAAATGTGCAGATGTGCAAAAAAGCTAAAAAGCCGGTGTGTGTGTTATGAAGGATAGGAGGTTTTAGATTTAACCACAGACGTCACCTCATTCTGCTTTCTCAGAAGGAGAGGATTCTGAATTACAAAGTTTTTAAAGCCCCTCTCCTTTGGAGAGGGGTTGGGGAGAGGTGATTACTTGGCCTTGCGGATATAGATATTCCCATTCATGTTTTTAAACAGAAACTCGGGGCCGCCGCCGCCGATTTTGCCGTATACCCAATCTTCGATAGTGATGCGGTACATACCATCCTTAGCCGTTTTGGTTGATTTGGCCGGGTTTTTCTCGGTCACCATATCAAAGTCGCTGTATACATTGCCCCGGTCAGATCGTGCTTTGATATTGGCTTTCAGACTGGCAGGGAAGGTTACATCTACATTGCCATTGAGTGTAGTGAAGGCCATAGCTGCTTTTGGGTCGATAGATTTAAGGCTAACCACCACATTGCCATTGGTAGTGGTAGCCACCACCGAACCAGACATATTGCTGAGCTTGATAGCGCCATTGGTGTTGTTAGCCTCTACGTCGCCATTAATGCCATCGGCCACAATAGCGCCGCCGTTTACGGTAGATAGTTTAACGTTGGTTGCCCCCTGTGGTATTTTAATAGTAAGGCTGATGTTTTTACCGGGCATACCGCTGCCAATGCTTACCGTATTGTTTTTTTCCTTAGCGAAGATATCCAGGTTATCACCGCCGATGATGCGTTTCATGCCGGTTTTGTTATCTCTGTCATCGTGTTTGTGGTATTCGGGCTGGCCGTCAATTACTACGTCCTTGCCATCGTATACGCTTACTTTTATTGATCCGCTTACCAGGTCTACGTTTAATTTAAAGGGTTTGCCCGGTTCGCTTAGGGGGACTACCAGTTGTTGCGATTCTTGTGCCAGCAGGCGGGTGCTAAGCGTTAACGCTATTATAGCCAGGCCTGCAAATTTTAGTGCTTTCATGTTATTGGAGGGTTAAATTATGCTTTTTTAATGTAAATATTGCCATTCAGGGTTTCAAACTTAAAAAGCTTGCCACCTTTGCCAACACGTATGGCGGTGTTTTTATTCATTTTATAAGTAGTGCCGTTGTTGTTTTTATTCTCGGTTTTCACAATTTCGGTAGGTAATACTTCGGTATCGGGGAAATCGGTAAAAAACTGGCCGTTCATGCTTTTAAATTGCAGGTTAGCCTCAAAGTTAGATGGGTAAGTCACCTCCATTTTGCCGTTAACAGTATAGTAGCTGGATGCATCCTGCGGGATACTTAGATAGTTTACCGTTACGGGGCCATTTACGGTGCGGGCAACGGTTGTGCTTTTTGCGTTTACTATGGTGATAGGTCCGTTCACATTGTAAACGTTTAAAGCGCCATATACATCCTTTATATACATATCGCCATCGTTTACGGTTGATACCCTTAGGTAAATGTTGTTGGGTACTTTAACTGTATACTCCAGCTTTACAATGTAATGGCGGTTATGGTCCCCATCGTTATGGTAACCATGATCGTGCGGGCGGCTATCATAAGGGGCGGCTGTGTAGGCGATGATGCTATCGGCTTTTTGATCGAAACCCAGTTTAAATTCCTTTTTGGCCAGTTCTACATCTTCGGCCTTATCGCCCATAATGGTTTCGTCTATCTCTATCACCACCTGGTTACCGCTGTAACCTTCTACCTTAACGCCGCCGAACACATTGTACAGGGCAAATACGCTGCCTGCAGCCGGTTTTTGCAAGGTAAATTGCTTGCTGATGTGTTCCTTAAACTCCGGTCCGCCGTTTCTTTTTTGGGCAAAAGCGTGGCCCCATCCCGCTAAAAGCGCGATCAAAATTAATTTCTTCATGATATTGTTATTGGGTTTTAAATTAAGCTGTTAATGGTTTCGTTGATCTTATTGCGGACACCGTGGTCCAGGTTTTTTTGTTTCAGTAATTCCTTAAACGATCCTACCGACCGCTTCTCCTGTAGTTTCAGCATCACATCTGCAATGGCCGATTGCATCAGTGGCGATTCTTGTTCGGTGATTGATTTGATCAGCCCGGCCCGTACTTCGGGATGGTTAGCTAACTGCGTCAATGCATCCAGCGTGCTAAGGCGTACATTCACATTAGGGTCATTGTTTAGCGTGGCTAACAACGCGTCAATCACTTGCTGATCTACATGCTTGATCTCGCTGGTATAACTCACCCCCTTGATCCGTTCGGATGCCGATGGGTTTTCCAGCATGGATAGCATCATGGTTTGTTTCAGTTCGTGTACCTGGCCACTTAGTTCTGCCAGTTGCTTATCCTGCTGGCCGCCTTTGCCCATGCTAAATACCCAGTACCCGCAGGCAAAGCTTACCAAAACAATCACCAGGTTATAAGCCATGGGCATGCGTGGCTGCCATTCCCAAAGGGCGCTTAGTTTTTGTTTCAGGCCGGCCCAAACACTGGTTTTATCGGCGGCTTCTTCCTTAAAGGTATCCAGCATAGCCTGGAACTTTAGCTCCATGTGTGCCGATGGTTCAGGTGTTTCTACCTCGCCCATTTCCAGCCATAATTCCTTCATGGCGGCCAGTTCCTCGCGGCAGCCTTTGCAGCCGCTTAGGTGCTGCTCCAGCTTCAGGCGCTCGGCCGGTGGCAGGTTTTGGTCTATCCAGCCGGTAAACAGTGCTTCATATTTTTCGCAATCCATCGTCGTATCTCTGTTTAACGTTCAATTTTTGTGTATATCTCTTTTAGCTGGCATAAAGCCCGGTGTACCCGCACCTTAACCGCGCCCTCGCTAATGTTTAGTATCTGCGCAATTTCCTGGTGCCTTAACTCCTGGAACCTGCTAAGCGATAGTATCTCGCGCTCATCGTCATTCAATTTGCTCATGGCCCTTTGCAGGCCTTGCGCCGCTTGTTTCCTGTCCAACTGCTCCTCTATATTGGTGCTGCCCGGTATCCAGTCGGCCATATCCTCTACGCTGTCTTTCGCCATCACCAGCTTTTTGCGCTTACCCTGGTCTTTCAGCACATTGCGGGCAATGGCATACATCCAGTGGATAAATTCGCCAGCACCGGTGAAGTTTTGGCGGTACTTCAGCATTTTATAAAACACCTGCTGCACCATATCCTCGCTGGCCTCGCGCTGGTAGGTCATGTGGTAAAGGAAGCCGTACAACTGCCGGTGGTAGCGCTGAAACAGCAGCCCCATGCGGTCCAGGTCGCCTGCCTTTACCTTTAGCATAATCGCATTGTCAGTCAGCTTATCCAATGCGTTAAAATGTGATATAGTTAATCATATATAGCCCTGTAAACTCCGGGTAAATAAAATGGTTACAGGAAATTTAAGATTTTTTTACGGATATGCACATGCCGTTGTTGGAATTGTTTCCAACAACTGTGGGTAGGGTGTAAAGCGTTAATGTATGGCGTAGGAGAGTTGTTGGTGACAACACCAACAACGGCATAAAAATATTAAAGTCACGAGTACCCTCACTCACAATTCCTGCGCTACATCGCGCCAGTTTGGCGATTTGTTAAGTGAGGCTTCATCAAATTTTAAACTCCGTGCCCTCTGTGATTTCTCACTCTGTGCCCTCTGTGGTTAAATTGCCATCTGCTTTGCATACTACGAGATTGCCACGTCATCCCCGACACACATCCTAACGCGGACTCCTCGCAATGACAAAACGCTACAAAACAAACTTTTCTTGCTGATAATCAACATATTTAAAATAAATACTACTAAATCTATAGATTTAATTTGTTTTTATAAAAACGCCCCGTATATTTGTTGCCGTAATCGTTCTTTATTTACTTATCCAGAAAGACTGAGGGAAAGGCCCGAAGACGTCTTGGCAACCTGTACCGGCCCTGTGTGGCGGTAACAAGGTGCTAATTCCTGCTCCGTTATTAAACGGGGAAAGATAAGCGAGTGATACTACCCGCCGTGTATACGGTTCTCTCTCCCTTTCGGCTTTCGCGGATAAGCAAGCAATACCAAACATTAATTTTAAGGTAACAATTAGTACGGTAATATTTAATTATTTTTGACCTAACCGTTCATAAACAATTTCATATTATCACATTTAAAACAGCAACCATGAGTTTACGATTAGGCGACGATGCCCCAAACTTTAAAGCCAACACCAGCCTGGGCGAAATAGATTTTTACGATTTTTTAGGCGATAGCTGGGGGGTATTGTTCAGTCACCCTGCCGATTATACCCCGGTTTGCACCACTGAGCTGGGCCGCACCGCCGCCCTGAAAGAAGAATTTGCTAAACGCAATGTAAAGGTAGCAGCGTTGAGTGTAGATTCGGTAGCATCGCATAAGGAATGGATCAAGGATATCAACGAAACGCAAGACGTTGAAGTAACTTTCCCCATCATTGCCGACGAAGACCGCAAGATAGCCGAGGCTTATGATATGATCCACCCCAACGCATCGTTGAACGCCACGGTACGGTCGCTGTTCATTATCGGTCCCGATAAAAAGATCAAGCTGATCATCACCTACCCGGCTTCAACCGGTCGTAACTTTGTAGAGATTTTACGGGTGATTGATTCCCTGCAACTTACCGCCTACCACAGCGTAGCCACCCCTGCCGACTGGAAAGACGGCGAGCAGGTAGTGGTACTGCCATCTATCAAAACCGAAGATATCCCGGCAAAATTCCCGAAAGGGCATACGGTGATTAAGCCTTATTTGAGGTTAACGCCACAGCCGAATAAGTGACCCCTCCCGGCCTCCCCGAAGGGGAGGAGTTGAAAAATATACAGACCTCTCTAAATAAAAGTAAAACTGTGCAAGGTTTTAAAGTCTCCCCCCTCGGGGGAGATTTAGAGGGGGTGAGTTATACGTGTCTCCTTTAGTAAAGTAAAACTGTGCAAGGTTTTATGAAGTCTCCTCCGCCGGTATCTGGCGGAGAGACTGGGGGGAGTAAACTAAAATCAAAAACAACCAAATGAAAAAATTAGCGTTATTCACCCTGTTTGCCTGCAGCACATTTTTAGCCCTGGCGCAACACGCACCGCCAAAAGCGGCAACGGCCGATATTGACCGTGGCTATAAGGTAAAAGTAGGGGACCAGGCTCCGGATGATTACCAGTTGGTATTATCGGACGGGCGAAAAACATCGTTAAAGGAATTGCGGGGCAAGGTAGTGGTGCTGCAGTTTACAGCCAGTTGGTGCGGGGTATGCCGCCAGGAAATGCCGCATCTGCAAAAGGATGTTTGGGAAGCCAATAAGGATAAAGATTTTGTGCTGATTGGCGTTGACCGCGATGAACCGCTGGATAAGGTTAAAAAGTTTCGCCAGGATATGAAGATCACTTACCCACTGGCGCTTGACCCGGGAGCGGATATATTTGGGCGCTATGCCGATAAAAAGAGCGGCGTAACCCGCAACGTGGTAATTGACAAGACAGGGCGTATTGTATACCTTACTCGCTTATATAGCACTACCGAATTTAAGGCCATGGTAAAGGTAATTAACGGGCTGGTGAACAAAACCCGCGTTTAAAAAAACTCCCCTTTCAGGGGGGGGGGCTAACATGGTCAGATGGCCGAGTGGTGAGGCGGAGGTTCGCATAACCTTTTACGGTGGTTCAACTCCATCTCTGACCTCTCAACAAAAATCAAATCAAAAAACGCATTGAATTTGATAATTTATAGAAGAGGAAAAGTTTTTTAAATAAATACTATAAAATCTATAGAATTAGTATACATTTGTAATGAAACATCAAAACATGAAATATTTTAACACCATTTACGGATTAAGCCGCTGTTGTAGCCCGGTTGCTGCCATTTAATTCATCGCCGTAGGGCCATCCGTTTAATACCATTATTTTTATATATCATGTTAGCTACTACTATCCCCCATACAAAATACCCTTTTTTCGATCTGTCTGAAATTGTAACCGAACCCGATCTGTCGTTTCGCCCATACAAACCCTTAAAGCCGGTACGTACCGGTAATTACCTGCCCGGTTTTACTTTGCAGGCGGCCTATGCCCGCTGGCAGCACTTTTTTAATGGGGCCGAAACACATGGCGCTATATTGTTAAGGCAATTGCTCAGCAAGCCGCTGGTGATCAGCTTTTACGCACCGCAGTGGCAGCAACACGGGTTAGATCAGTTAAGGCAATTAAACGCTATCCAGGCAGAAATTAAGGCCGCGGGGGGCAACCTGCTCATCATTACAGCCGAAAAGGAAGCCGCGCTGGAAAAACTGGCCTGGGAAAATAGCCTGTCGCTTAATTTTTATTTTGATGCCCAGCACCAAATTGCCCAAAGCCTGCGCATTTATGCCGAAAGCGACCCGGTTTGGAACCGCTTTTCGGGGATAGATATCAACGTGCCGCTACTGGCCACCTACGTACTGGATGCCAATAAGCAAGTGGTGTACGACCAGGTAAGCCTTAACCTGGGCGAAGCCATATCCACCCGCGAAATTATCTCGGCTGTTTACGGCGCCAGTTTATCGGGGAATCTGAAAAAATCGGCGTAAGAACAATTTTTACAACATGTCATTTCGAACGATAGAGAGAAATCTTATACGTGCGATAGGTGTGGTATATAAGATTTCTCCCTCTGGTCGAAATGACATAGGGAATTAAAGCGCTCTCAATTTTAGGTTTATACTTGTTTGTTTAGTTTAAGGCCCCGGGAACGGGGCCTTTGCTATTGCTTAGTATGCGCTACAATCAGCTTGTTCTTTTTTCATTTTGGTAAACCATATTACCAAATAAAAGCGCTATTTTTAGGCATCGTTCAGATATCACCCGCCCAAATCCCTTAAATAGGGAGCAAACCGCTATTTTTTTATCTATTTAAAACTTATGGCATAGTTTTAGCGTAAATATACTATGCGTGCATAATAATTAGTATGTTTGTTGCACCAATTAATTTATTTCAAAGCAATACTTATTTGATATGATCACAGTAATCCATTCCTTGCTGATGCTTGGCCTAATTGCACTGCCTTTATTAAAAAAGACGAATAAAAAAAAGGATAAGCCGGTTGTATATAAAAACAACCACGATACTACTAACGCGCATTATGCTGTAAATTATAAGGGTTACCTGGAAGAAATACCCGGCAACAAGGTATTTGGCCGGGTTATCGATTAAGCATAATTAACGTATCAGTAAGCCCTACTTACATCAAGCCCCGTTATGGGGCTTTTTTTATGTCTGTTAAGGGCGTTTTTGCCGGGCAAATGTATCAGATAACCATCCTGCCCATAGTAAAGGTTTGGATTTTAACGCTTAACGTTGTACACTTGCATTAGTTATATTATAGCTATTTCACTTACCTAAAATTCTATATTTTGAAAGTAATACACAGCGTACATCCCGAAGATTTTAAAGCCTACCAAACCACGCAGATCCGCGAGCGTTTTTTGCTGGACGGTATTGTTGAACCGGGGAAAATTAACCTGGTTTATACCCATTATGATCGTATGATAGTAGGCGGCGCATCGCCCCTGGGTACCGAACTGGATTTGGGCAATTACCCTAACCTGCGTGCCGAATATTTTTTAGAGCGCCGCGAAATCGGCATCATTAACGTAGGCGGCGATGGTACGGTTACTGCCGATGGAACAACCTATAACGTAAATAAACTGGACTGCCTGTATATTGGTAAGGGCACTAAAAGCGTAAAGTTTGCCAGCGCGAGTGCTGATGCTCCCGCCGTATTCTTTATCCTATCGGCCCCGGCCCACATGACTTATCCAACGGCTTTAATGACTAACGAAGATGCTGTAAAGGTACATGCCGGCGCTGCCGAAACCGCTAACAAGCGTACCATTAACAAATACATTTTCTTGGATGGGATCCGCAGTTGCCAGCTGGTAATGGGCTTAACCATTTTAGAGCCGGGCAGCGTATGGAACACCATGCCATCGCACGTGCATGATCGCCGGATGGAAGCATACTTTTACTTTGATGTACCAACCGGCAACAAGGTAGTGCATTACATGGGCGAGGGTAACGAAACCCGCCATATTATGATGAACAATCACGAGGCTGTAGTATCGCCACCATGGAGCATCCACAGCGGCAGTGCTACCAGCAACTATAAATTTATATGGGGCATGGCCGGCGAAAACCAGGATTATACCGATATGGATCCGATAGCGATCCCCGACCTGAGATAATTATCAAACAAAAAAGAAATACAACATAGTGGAAAATAACTATTCGTTAGCCGGAAAGGTAATTATAGTGACCGGCGGGACCGGCATTTTAGGTAAATCGTTTATTGATGGTATTGTGGCAGCCGGTGGCGCTGTAGGTATATTGGGCCGCAACGCCGCAATTGCCGAAGAACGCGCGTCAGCTATTAACGCGGCTGGTGGTAAAGCCATTGCCCTGGTAGCCGATGTATTAAATTTAGATGAGTTAAAGGCAGCTAAAGAAAAGGTATGGGCCGAATTTGGCCGCCTGGATGGCCTGGTGAATGGTGCCGGCGGTAACATGCCCGAAGGTGCTATACAGCCCGATGAGGATATTTTTAACATGAACCTGGATGGCATGAAACGGGTAGCCGAATTAAACCTTTGGGGTACCATTATCCCAACCCAGGTATTTGGCGAACTGATTGCCCGTACAGGCGGCGGCAGCATTGTGAATATTTCATCCATGAACTCAAAGCGTGCTATTACCAAGGTACTGGGTTATAATATGGGTAAAGCCGGTGTAGATTGCTATAACCAATGGTTTGCCGTTGAGCTGGCTAACCGTTACGGCGATACCATCCGTATGAACGCCTTAGCGCCCGGTTTTTTCCTGACCGAACAAAACCGCAATATGCACCTGAAACCCGATGGCAGCTACTCGCCCCGGGCCGAGTCGGTGATCAGGCAAACGCCTTTCAAACGCTTCGGTAAACCCGAAGAACTGATTGGCGCGCTGGTATGGCTGTTAAGCGATGCATCGGCCTTTGTAACCGGATCGATGATCTGTGTTGATGGCGGGTTCTCGATATTTGGGGGAGTTTAGTGATTTCGAAATGCGGAATTTCGATTTCGGATTTAAACGTGGAGGCACACATGGTGTCATACTAAATAAATAGGGTGTCACACTGAGCCTGTCGAAAGGTGCGTGGGCAGGCCTCTGCCCGCCATGGTTCGACAGGCTCACCATGACACACAAATGCTTTTTTACCCGACAGCAAAGGAGCTTCCGGGTGAAAGCGGGCAGAACTTGGTGGCTTGTGCGGAGGGAGGGCATCAGCGTTTTGCAGAAGCGGGGGAGTAAGTGGGTGCGATAGCGGGGCAAATAAGCGTAGCCGTGGTTCTGCCCGGTTTGCAGGGCAAAGGCCATGTGCGGCAAAGGAAGCATTTTTGCTGTCTTGATTTTTTGTTACTTTTTCATCAAGGAAAAAGTAATAGGCCCTGCGGCTATAAGCAGACTGACGTTCATTCTTTACTGACTTACAAACTACGAGATTGCCTCTGTCGCTGACGGATCGCAATGACAAATTAATATAAACCAAACTATAAACCGTGATATGAAAAACCTGTTAAAATTATCAGCCCTGGTCGCTATATCGGCGGCGCCATTTATTGGTAAGGCACAAACTGTAACATTAGATTATTACTTTAACCACGAGGTACATAAAACCAAGGATGGAGCCGACGAGCGCTTCCATTATTTGTGGGAAGAGAAGGACCTGAACGGCTACTCTAATTGGGGCGATGCCTTTGTGGCAGCCGGTGCCAAACTAAAATCGCTGGAAACAGCGCCAACCGCGGCTAATTTAAAAGGGACCGATATTTATATCATAGTTGATCCCGACACTAAAAAGGAAAGCCCCAACCCTAACTACATTATGCCGAATGATGTAGACCAGATTGAAAAATTTGTAAAAGCAGGTGGTGTATTGGTAATGATGGCTAATGATAGCGCCAACGTAGAATTGCCTCACTTTAATACCCTGGCTGCTAAGTTTGGGATGCACTTTACCGATGATTTGAACAACCACGTAATTGGCAATAATATTATAGCCGGTACCATGATGGTAGACGGTAACCCGCTGTTCCCCACTGCCAAAAAAATCTATATGAAAGATGTTTGCGGTATAGCGCTTTCGGGCCCGGCAAAGCCATTGTTAAAAAATGGTGATAACGTGGTGATAGCTACTGCCAAATATGGCAAGGGCACGGTTTTCGCCGTAGCCGACCCGTGGTTATATAACGAATACACCAACGGCCACTTACCCGCCGACGCGCATTATGATAACGACAAAGCCGTTACCGATGTAACCAAATGGTTATTGAAGCAGGTAGCTAAGAAATAACCCCCTAACCCCCTAAAGGGGGAATTAATGTTCCAATGCGTGGATATGCAGATGTGCAAATGATAAGAGATAATACGTAAGGCCCCGGAAATCGGGGCCTTACTTGTGTAAAACAGGGTGTCATTTCGACTGTAGGGAGAAATCTTATACGTGCGACAAGTATGCTGTACAAGATTTCTCCTCGTTCCTCGTTCGAATGACAAGGTTATTATTAACTCCCCCTTTAGGGGGCCGGGGGGTTACAAATTCTCGTAATCCTCCATCGTATCCACATCAATTGCAGCCGGTTTAAACGGCACGGTAACCAAACGCTGCGGCGGGTCGTCGAAGATCTGCCGTGCGCCTTTATCGCCTTTTAACTGGTAAAGCGCTTCAAATACATCGCGACTGAAGATACAGGGCGCGCCTACCACGTTGGAAAAAGCGGTAGCTGCAATTACCTGGCTACGGTGATGCGCGAACATATCCAGCAGGTTATTTAAATGCTCGGTAGTGATCAGGGGTTGGTCGCACAGCATAATTAGCGCCCCGGTAGTGGCCGGGTTGGCGCGTGTTAAAGCCCGCAAACCGGTATGGATAGATGTGGCCATGCCCTGCTGCCAATTGGTATTGTGCGCAACGCTGATGTTTAGGCCGGCACATTCTTTAAATAATTCGTCGTGCAGGGCGCCGGTTACTACCAATAGCGGGCCTTTGGCGCGTGTGGCCTGGGCGGTTTCCACCGCGTGGCGCAGCAATGAAGTATCTTTATATTTTAATAATTGTTTGGGCTGCCCCATTCGGCTTGAACTGCCTGCTGCCAGGATGATGATGCCTGTATTATCCATTAGTGAGCGTTTTGGTACTTAGGTTTCTATCGTGAATTGGTGCATCTAAATTACGTAAAAAACCGCCATTATAGCCATTGCGCACAGCCAGCAGTTCGGCCATGATGGCCAGGGCGATCTCATCGGCATTTTCGCCGCCAATATCTAAACCAATAGGGCTGTGGATGCGTTGATCAAGCGCGGCGGTATCAACGCCCTTTTGCCCCAGATCGGCCAGCATCCGGTCGGTTTTTTTGCGTGGACCGAGGATGCCTATGTAGCACAGATCGGGCAGATGGTTCAACTGTTCCAACACGGCCAAATCGTAATGATAGTTATGGCTCATCAGCACGGCAAACCCCTGTGGGGTAACGTATTGCTGTAATTCGCCCACACGGGCTATCTGCACCATTTCCGCTTCGGGGAAGCGTTGGGGCGATGCCTGTAAGGGCCGGCCATCAATCACCATCACACGCCATCCTAAATTTTTGGCCATGCGTACCAGCGGTTGCGCATCGTTACCTGCACCGTAAACCGTTAATAGGGGGGCAGGTTTAATGATCTCTAAAAACACACGGATAGTAATACCCGCATATTCGTAATCCTGCACTACCGAGGTACTATTATGCAGCACCTCCTGCATATCGGGCAGCAATTGGTCTTTAATAAACCCGGGATTGATCTGTCCGCTTTTAAGCGTGCCATCGTTCAGTAATAATAAACGCTCGGCAGCAGGGGCCATATTACTGTTGCTGCTTTTTAATATGGTAGCCAGCACCGATGCCTGTTGCAACTGAAAGGTTTCACGCAGCAGTTCAAGCGGGTTATGGCTATCGGTAAAGTTAATGGGTTCCAGCAAAATAAACACCTGTCCCTGGCAACCTAATTGGGCGCCGTTTTCCAGGTCGTCGTCAATATCGGTACTATCGTAAACAATAATTTCGGGTTTGCCCCGGTGCATTACCTGTTGCGCGCGGCGGCGGGCATCGCCTTCCAAACACCCCCCGCTAATGGTGCCGGTCAGTTGCCCCTCGTTGGTCACCAGCATCCTTGCACCCGGCCGGCGATAGGCCGATCCGTTTACTTCAACCACTGTAGCCAAAGCGCAGGCCCTGCCCAATTGGCGTTCGGCATTGTAAGCGGTTAAAAGGCGTTGCAGTTCGGACATCGTGTTTTGTTGAGTAAAGATAAGGGGTATGGCTTGTATTAGCAATATTAAGGAGTGTATAGCATCAGCCTTACGAAGTTTTAAAACTTCGTAAGGCTGATGCTATTCTCACTAATGATTAATCTTTCACAGGATGTACCGGTTGTTCCTCGTTCTCATAGCGTTTGGCAATATTTTCCTGTTCGGGTTCATCGGCGTGGTAAACTTTATCCTGTTTTTTAACTACGCTTTTGTGTCCCTCATCGTTTGGCCTGTCGGTTGGGGTATCCGCGGGTGATGGCTTGTCGGGGTTGTTTGCTGGCTTTGTCATGGTAGGATAACAGGCAGCCGGCGCAATGGTTTGCAGCCCTGTTTCTATCTTGTCATTTCGAACGTAGAGAGAAATCCTATACGAGCAGCCTATCTCCACGTATAAGATTTCTCCCGTTGGTCGAAATGACAATTATTTTTTTAGATCGAGTATCGAAAAATCACTCTTAGCCTTCACTATTACATTACTTAACATGCCCAGGCCTGTAATATCCATCTCTACCAAATCATCAGGCTGCAGCCATTGGGTTTGATAGCTGGGGTCGTTTAGCAAACCGGTGCCGTTCAGTTCCAGGAAACAGCCCGTACCTACCGTGCCCGAACCTATTACGTCGCCGGGCAGTATATCGCAGCCGTAGGCGCAGCGCTCTATGATTTCGGCAAATGTCCAGTCCATATCGGCCATATTGCCGCTTGATACCTGTTTGCCGTTTACCGAGCAGTTCATTTTTAAATTGTAAGCGTTGCCGGTATGGCCATCTTTAGCGGGTACTTTGTATTTCTCCAACTCATCGGGCGTAACCAGCCATGGGCCAATTACGGTACTAAAATCTTTGCCCTTTGCAGGGCCAAGGTTTAATAGCATTTCTTCCATTTGCAGTGTGCGGGCGCTCATGTCGTTCATAATCATGTAGCCGGCTATATATTCATCGGCTTCGGCGGCGGTAAAGTTGCGGCCTTTTTTGCCGATCACTATGGCAACTTCCAGTTCAAAATCCAGTTTTTGGAAATGATCGGGCATACATTCAATTTCGCCGGTGCCTTGTATGGCGTTGTGGTTGGTGAAATAAAAGATGGGGTATTGGTCAAACTCGGCAATCATATCTACCTTTCGGTTACGGCGTGCCGCCGCCACATGCTGGCGAAAAGCGTAACCATCGCGGCAGGAGGTAGGGTGTGGCACGGGGGCCAATAGTTCAAAAAATAATTCCTCCTTAGCTTCCAATTTGCCCGACAGGATATCGGCGTTGATCTTCTTCGCGCGGTCCATCAGTTCTACCCCTCCCCATAAAAACTCATTCATGTTATCAGGAATCAGCTTATCGCAGGAGTTTAAGTTGTAGATATGTTTGTTGGCATATATGCCCAGGTGTTCGCGATCTTCGGTTTTGTAGGATACTAATTTCATAGCGGTTTATGATTTGGATGCGTCAAATCTAATGAATTAATTTAATCACAAAAGGGTACAATGATATTGCACAAAGGCTACAAACAATATAATTATTAAAGTAAAATAACTTAGTGTTCTTTGTGCTTCTCTTTCTTCGCGGTCTTTGTGGTTAATAATTTTTACTATGCTTGCATATTAAAATTATTAAGTTTAATTTTGGGTATGATCCTGCGCATCGTACAAGGCTTTTATACTTCCATGGGGCTAACCTCCATGAGTGGTGCAGCTTTGTTCCGCAATGCCATGCTTTCAAAAAATATCCTCGCCCAGTATTAAGGTTAGTTAAAATTGTTAAAAGGGTTAAAATAGGCATTTGTTGATGCCGAAACTCTTTAGCAGATCCTACGTTTAACTAATACCAATTACAAAAAACGTTTTTAACTTCTTTAACTAAACACAATGCCAATCTATCATACATTAGGCCAAATCCCGCATAAAAGGCATACGGTTTTCCGCAAGCCCGATGGTGGATTGTACGCCGAAGAACTGGTATCAACCGAGGGTTTTTCCAGTTTGTATTCGCTGGTATATCATACTTACCCGCCAACCATTGTGAAAACTTTGCGCGAACCATATTCTGTCGAACCCAAAATAGCCAGGGCTAAACATCTGAAACATACCAGCTTGGTCGGGTTTAACATTAAACCCGCCGATGATTACCTGGAAAGCCGCAAAGCCGTATTGGTGAACAACGATCTGCATATCTCGCTGGCGGCCCCACGCAAAAGCATGACGGATTATTTCTTCAAAAATGCCCAGGCCGATGAAGTGATCTTCGTCCACGTAGGCTCGGGTACGCTTAAAACGGGTTTTGGCGATATCAAGTTTGCCTATGGCGATTACCTGGTAATTCCCCGCGGTACCATTTACCAAATGGAATTTAACGATGAGAATAACCGCCTGTTTATTGTAGAAAGCTTTGGGCCAATACGTACACCCAAACGCTACCGTAACCAGTTTGGCCAGTTAATGGAACACTCGCCTTATTGCGAGCGTGATATCAGGCGGCCGGCCAACCTGCAAACACACGATGAAAAAGGCGATTTCAAGATCCTGATCAAAAAACAGGGGTTGATCTACCCATACATATACGGTACACATCCTTTCGATTTTATTGGCTGGGATGGTTTCCACTATCCATGGGCTTTCTCCATTCACGATTTTGAACCGATAACCGGCCGCCTGCACCAACCACCACCGGTACACCAAACCTTCGACGGGCATAATTTTGTGCTTTGCAGCTTTGTACCGCGCAAGTTTGATTACCATCCCGATTCTATCCCCGCGCCCTATAACCACAGCAACGTGGACAGCGACGAGGTATTATACTATGTAGATGGCGATTTTATGAGCCGTAAAAACGTGGTAAAAGGGCAGATCACCTTGCACCCGGCCGGCATACCACATGGCCCGCACCCGGGTACGGTAGAAAAATCGATAGGTAAGGAAGCAACCGAGGAGCTGGCCGTAATGATAGATCCGTTCCACCCGCTGCAATTAACAGAGGATGCGGTAGGTATTGAGGACGAGGGGTATTATCATAGTTGGGCGGAGGGATTATAAAGACTTGTCATTGCGAGGCACGAAGCAATCGCGAATAAGCAGAGCCGCTCTTTGGGTGTGCGATTGCTTCGTGCCTCGCAATGACAAACTAAACTAAAACAAACAATGGACACACTAATAGCAGAGAAGAAAACACAAGCCACCGATTTTTTACCCTTAAACGGTACAGATTATGTGGAATTTTATGTGGGTAATGCCAAACAAGCGGCCCACTTTTATAAAACAGCCTTCGGTTTCCAAAACCTGGCTTATGCTGGCCCGGAGACAGGTGTACGGGATAGGGCATCGTACGTATTGCAGCAGGGCAAAATCAGGCTGGTGTTAACCACGCCGCTACATTCCGATCATCCCATTGCCGAGCATATTAAAAAGCACGGCGATGGCGTAAAAGTATTGGCTATATGGGTTGATGATGCTTATGATGCATTTGAGCAAACCACCAGCAGGGGGGCAATAGCCTATCAGCAACCGCAAACCTTAAAAGATGAAGATGGCGAGGTGCGCACCAGCGGCATCCAGTTATATGGCGAAACCGTGCATTTGTTTATCGAACGGAAAAACTATAATGGTATTTTCCTTCCGGGATACAAAAAATTAGAGAACAACTATAACCCCGCAGATACAGGCTTACTTTACGTAGACCATTGTGTGGGCAACGTAGGCTGGCATAAAATGAACGAATGGGTGAGCTTTTACGAAGAGGTGATGGGCTTTAAAAACATCCTGACCTTTGACGATAAAATGATCTCGACCGAATATTCGGCGCTAATGAGCAAGGTAATGAGCAATGGCAACGGTTATGTAAAGTTCCCGATAAACGAGCCGGCCGAAGGCAAAAAGAAAAGTCAGATTGAAGAGTACCTGGAGTTTTACGAGGGCGAAGGCGTACAGCATTTAGCCCTGGCTACTGCCGATATTGTGAAAACGGTAACCGATTTGCAAAGCCGTGGCGTGGAGTTTTTAACCGTGCCGACCACTTATTATGACGAACTGACCGACCGTGTTGGCAAGATAGACGAAGACTTGGAGCCGCTGAAAAAATTGGGTATATTGGTTGACCGTGATGATGAGGGCTACCTGTTGCAAATCTTCACCAAACCGGTGGAAGATAGGCCAACGGTATTCTTCGAGATTATCCAGCGTAAGGGCGCGCGCTCATTTGGCGCGGGTAACTTTAAGGCACTATTCGAAGCTATTGAGCGCGAACAGGAACTGCGGGGTAACTTATAAACTACGAACTATTAACTGATCTATTATAAACCCGAAGCCGGGTAGCAATGCCCGGCTTTTTTTAAGCAAACTATTTAACTGATCTATAAACCGAAGTCGGGCAGCAATGCCCGGCTTTTTTTATAACTTTAGCTATCACAATATTAAAACATGAAAAAACTTGCTGTTTGTTTAATGCTCGTAGCAGCTATAAGCACAAGCTGCAAAAAAGCTGTATTTGTACCCGACCCAATGGATGGTGACCTGCCGGCATACACCGAAAGCGGTAACGATATCGCCGGCGCCTACATCAACGGCGATCCATGGGTGGATCGGGCATCAACCGGTATGGAATTGCACACCAACGAGGCTTTGTACATAGCCAATACCAATACTGCAGGGGCGGATTCTACCGTATTTTATTTGGATGGCTGGATCAATAAAGGCGCGCTGATCAACACATCTGTATACATCATCGTTGTGGTAAAGGGCTTATCCCTTACAAAACCCGATGATCTTGTAAAGCTGAATAATACTAAGATAGTGATAGATGGGGTTAAAAATTACGTCACCATCAGTGCATCCACCTACGGTACTTATTATACCGTACCCAATTTGGAAATGAATAAGAAAGGAACGGGCGAATTTTATATCAGGCGCACCCAAATTGATACCCATAGAATCATAGGCGGCAGCAGCCCAACAAATCCCATAACCTTATCTGGTACTTTTAATTTTGATATCGGCACAACTAAAATTACATCGGGACGGTTCGATATTGTTTTCGAGCGGCCGTTTGAACAGTATTAGTGTGAATTTTCGATGACCCTCCCCGAAACCCTCCACCACCTCAAGCAACAGTCCTCTGCACAATACCTTGCAGGGATGGCGCGCTTTGGCATAGATAGCTCACATGCCCTGGGTGTTAAACTGCCCGAGATCCGAAAACTGGCTAAAGTCATAAAAAAAGATCATCAACTGGCAACTGAACTATGGACAAGCGGAATACACGAAGCCCGCATATTAGCCAGTATAATTGCCCAACCAGCCAAACTAACCGAACAACAAATGGATAAGTGGGTAAGCGAGTTTTACTCGTGGGATATCTGCGACCAGGCTTGCAGTAATTTATTTATCCGCACACCCTTTGCTATGGATAAATTGCTTGAATACAGTGCATCCGAAAGTGAATTTGTAAAGCGGGCTGGCTTTGTGCTGATGGCCGAATACGCCGTGCATCATAAAAAAGTTACCGACGATGTGCTCCTGGCCTTTCTCCCCATTATTGAACGCGAGGCCTGGGATAACAGGAATTTTGTGAAGAAAGCCGTTAACTGGGCCCTGCGGCAAATAGGTAAACGGAATACGTTATTGCGCCATGCCGCTATTGAATGTGCTGAACGGATACTGGAGCAGGATACTAAAGCAGCCAAATGGATAGCTAAGGATGCCTTGCGTGAATTAAACGCCTCAAGCCATTGAAAGGGGTTGGGATTTCCTCCCCCTTATAGGGTGATTTTCGCATATTTATCTTGCTTCGATAATGATAACCGGGTATGTATTTTAGCTTTCATCCAGCTAAATATTATATTTGATTATCACCTTAATTAATCAACATGAAAAAACTGATCCTCCTTGCGCTATTGACTATCACTTTTGGTAGTTACGCGCAAACCACCCCGGCAAAAACTAATCCTGTATACGATGCGGCCCTGGCCAAAAAGTTGGGTGCTGATGATTATGGTATGCATAAATATGTAATGGCATTCCTTAAAACGGGCCCAACTAAAATTGCAGATAAAGCAAAAATGGCCGAGTTGCAAAAGGCGCACCTCAAAAATATTATTAAATTAGCTGATGAAGGCAAGCTGGTAGTTGCCGGTCCGTTTTTAACCCCCGGCGAGGTAGAAGGTATTTTTATATTTAACGTAGCCACTGTGGAAGAAGCTAAAACTTTAACCGAAACCGATCCAGCTATTAAAGCCGGCATATTAGTAATGGAACTGCGCCCGTTCTACTGCTCGGCAGCATTGCAGGAAGTAATGGGCATCCACAAAAAATTAGAGAAAAAGAGTGTGGCTGATATGTAAACCAGATTATAAATATGGAACAATACGATCCCAGAATTGATACTTATATAGCCAAAGCGCCTGCTTATGCGCAGCCAATTATCACCCACATCCGCCAATTGATACACCAGGCTGTACCTGGTGTAGTTGAAGTTATAAAATGGGGCCACCCGCATTTTGATTATAAGGGCCCGGCTTTTGGCATTGGGGCTTTTAAAGAACACCTTGGCCTTAACTTTTGGAAAAGCACCCTGATGGACGACCCGCAAGGCTTGTTTGTTGATAATGGCGGCACGGCCGGCAGTTTAGGCAAGATCAAATCGCTGGCTGATTTGCCGGCGGATGATATTTTGCTGACCTACTTTCATCACGCGATAGAACTAAACGAAAAGGGTATTAAAATCACTAAAAAAGAACCTGCCGAAAAGACCGAACTGATTGTCCCCGATGACCTGATCGAGGCTTTTAAAAGTAACGAAGACGCTTTAAAGCACTACGAGCAGTTTAGCTATTCGGCCAAAAAAGAGTACCTGAGCTGGCTTGAGGAAGCGAAAAGCGCCGATACCCGTGCCAAGCGTTTAGAAACTATGATGGAATGGGTATATGAAGGAAAGACAAGGCATTGGAAGTATAAGAAGTAAGACCCCTCCCAACCCTCCCCGAAGGGAAGGGCTTAAAATTTTTTACTGTTTTTAGAAAGTCTCCCCTTCGGGGAGATTTAGAGGGGTGCTAATATTCCCTCACCAGCAAGCTATCGGCAAAACCACGCAGGTATTGTTTATGCATATCGGGCAGGTTGATACTATCCAGCGCCGTAAATGCATTAGATGCGTAGGTTTGCATAGCCCGTTCGGCTTGCTCCCTTATTTGTAAATTATTGTATATGCCGGTAATAGCCGCTACCTTTGCCTGCGAAGCAGTTTGGGTATCATCCAGCCATTGCTGTAATTCGGTGGCTTGTTTTTCGTCGGCCAACTCTTGCGCTTTTATCAGCAGAAAGGTTTTTTTGTTGGCGATAATATCCCCACCCACCTGCTTGCCAAACTTATCGGGGTCGCCATATACATCTAAAATATCATCCTGTAATTGGAACGCTATGCCTAACTGCTCCCCAAAGGTATACAGCAAATCGGCATCCTTTTCGCTGGCTCCACCAATTAATGCGCCTATCTTCAACGCGCCGCCTAACAGTATGGCTGTCTTCAGGCGGATCATATTGATATATTCACCGGCTGATACCTTGTCGCGGCTTTCAAAACTCATATCAAACTGCTGGCCTTCGCAAACGCCGGTAGCGGTGGTATTAAAAATGTCCATCACCTTGCGCAGGATGTTGTCATCCACTTGCAGCATCAGTTTATTGGCTTCCACCATCATGGCATCGCCGGCTAAAATGGCTACATTGGGGTTCCAGCGCTCATGTACGGTAATTTGGCCACGGCGCAGAGGGGCTTTATCCATAATATCATCATGCATCAGCGTGAAGTTGTGGAATACCTCGATAGCCAGCGCGGCTTTAATGGCTTTGTTTACATCGCCGCCAAAAACATCGCAGGCCATTAACAACAGGGCAGGGCGCAGGCGCTTACCGCCTAAGGATAGGATATAGCTAATGGGTTCGTATAAATCGGGCGGTTGGGTTGGGTACTGTAACTCATTAACCGCGCCGAGTATAATAGTTTGTAATTCGTTAAGGCTCTTCATCAATGTGCTGTGCCGCAATATCAATCCTGCACTAAAGAAAAATCTATCTGTTTTTTGGTGAGATCTACATTTTTAACTTTAATGCGTACCTCATCGCCCAACTGGTAAATCTTCTTTTTACGCTGACCGATAATGGCGTAATTTTTCTCGTCTAAGGTATAAAAATCGTCACTAATATCGCGCAGGCGTATCATGCCCTCGCATTTATTTTCAATGATCTCTACATACATCCCCCACTCGGTAACGCCCGAAATAATGCCGCTGAAAATGCTGCCCACATTATCTTTCAGGTACTCAGCCTGTTTGTATTTAATAGATGCGCGTTCGGCATCCGATGCCTTTTTTTCCATAGCCGAACTGTGCGCGCACAGTTTTTCGTAATGCTCGGCATTGGCGCTTTGCCCACCATTTAAATAGTGGAACAGCAGCCTATGTACCATCACATCCGGGTAACGGCGGATAGGCGAGGTAAAGTGGGTAT
The DNA here is from genome assembly GCA_040389105.1 of Bacteroidota bacterium. Taxonomy (GTDB): domain Bacteria; phylum Bacteroidota; class Bacteroidia; order Sphingobacteriales; family Sphingobacteriaceae; genus Mucilaginibacter. The sequence goes on along the minus strand of JAZKAO010000010.1, from coordinate 686,396 downwards.
AATGATCAAAAGCCAAACCGTAGTGGCTGCTGGTTTTAGTAGTATAAATAGCCTTAGCCATGCTGCGGATAGCCAGGTGCGTTAATACATTCTGCTCCTTTTTACCCTCTACATCGTTCATTAAAAAGTTGAGCGATTTGGCAATTTCCCTGTCCGATTTCATATTGATCTTATAACCAAACCGGGCCGCAAACTGCGCGAAGTTGCCCAGCGTTTCGGGGTTAGGGGAATCGTGCGCGCGGTAAACAAAGGTGTATTTGTGTTTGCCTTTACCCAGTTTGCTCACGTATTCGGCCACCTTACGGTTGGCCAGCAGCATAAAATCTTCAATTAGTTTGTGGGCGTCCTTGCGTTCTTTTACATAAACGCCAATAGGTTTGCCCTTTTCATCCAACTTAAATTTAACCTCGGTTGTTTCAAAACTGATGGCGCCATTTTTAAACTTGGCTTCGCGCAGTTTGTAAGCCAGCGCGTTTAGCTTTAATATCTCCTCGCTGTATTCGCCTTCTTTAGCCTCGATAATCTCCTGCACTTCTTCGTAAGCAAAGCGGCGGTCGGAGTGGATTACGGTTTTACCGTACCATTCGTTTATTACATGGGCTTGTTCATCCAGCTCAAAAACGGCGGCAAAGCAAAGCTTATCTTCTTTTGGGCGAAGCGAGCATAGTCCGTTTGACAATCTTTCGGGCAGCATGGGTATCACCCTGTCTACCAAATAAACCGAGGTAGCCCTATCAAAAGCTTCCTTATCCAAAGCCGAATCGGGGATGATGTAATGCGCCACATCGGCTATATGTACACCCACTTCGTAATTGCCGTTATCCAGTACGCGGTATGATATGGCGTCGTCAAAATCTTTGGCATCAACCGGGTCAATGGTCATGGTCAGGATATTACGGAAATCGCGGCGTTTGGCAATTTCCCCCTCGCTAATCACATCCGGTATTGCTTCCGATTCCTCTTCTACCTCCTTAGGGAAAGCAGTGGGGAAACCGTATTCGGCCAGGATGGCGTTCATTTCGGTATCATTTTCGCCCTGTACGCCCAGCACTTGCTTAATGCGGCCAATAGGGTTTTTAGCTTCAGGCGGCCAGTCGGTAATTTCGGCTACGGCCTTGATGCCATTTTTAGCCCCGTTCAAATCGGCAATGGGGATAAAAATATCGTGCATCATCTTGCGGTCATCAGGCACAAAAAACGCGAAGCGTTCGGATAGTTTAACAATCCCGGTAAACTCGGTTTTATTACGTTTGATGATCTCTATTACTTCGCCCTCTTTGCGTTTGCCTTTGCTTTTGGCATATACGTAAACTTTTACACGGTCGCCATTTAAGGCGTTTTTTAATTTACGGGGGGCAACAAAAATGTCGCTCTCCTCCTTATCATCGGTTACTATAAAGGCCGATCCATCGGTGGTTAAGTCAACTTTACCTTCAATAAAGGTTTTTAATTCGGCCAGTTGATATTTGCCGGGGGCAATTTCCTTCATAGAATGGTCAAAAGCGCCATCCTTTAATATTTCAAGTATGGTTTGTCGTCCGTCGTCCTCGCGTATATTTAATGCAGCAGATATCTGCTTATAGTTTTGTGGTTCATTGCCATTCTTCTCAAAAACATCCAGCACCATTTGGGTAAGGACTGTTTTAAACGAAGAATTATGTTTCTTTTTAGACATAGGTATTATTTGTAATTATACGAAGATACGGAAAGATGTGGTATGAATATGCAAATGTGCAGGTGTGCAAATATGCAGATGAATACAAATGGTGGATTTGAAGAAGCATTTGCACATACGCGCATCTGCATATTTGCACATTAATTATTGCCCGGTATTGCCGCTATCAATCGTTTAGTATACTCCTTTTGTGGGTGATTGTAAATCTCATCCGCATCGCCAATTTCTTCGATCTGCCCTTTATTCATGATCATAATCCGGTCGCTGATGTGTTTGATGACCGAGAGATCGTGCGAGATGAAGATATAGGTTAGCTTTAATTCCTGTTGTAACTCGCGTAGCAGGTTCAATACTTGTGCCTGTACCGAAACATCCAATGCCGAGACAGATTCATCGCAAATGATGAAACGGGGCTGTAGGGCCAAAGCCCGGGCTATCACAATACGCTGCCGCTGCCCGCCCGAAAACTCGTGCGGGTAACGGTTAAAATGGTCGGGGTTAAGGTTTACACGTTCCAATAATTGTAATACCTTTTGCTTGCGTTCGCTGTTGTTGTTATAGAGGTGGTGTACCTGTAAGGGCTCCATTAGCGAATCGCCGACAGTAAGGCGGGGATTAAGAGACGAATAAGGATCCTGGAAAATGATCTGCACATCGCGGCGCATTTGCCGCATATCGTTGGTGTTTAGCTTGCGCAGATCGGTATTGTCAAAACTGATTTGCCCCGATGTTGGTTCTATTAAACGCAAAATACTGCGCCCTAAAGTAGTTTTGCCACAACCCGATTCACCGGCCAAACCCAAAGTTTCGCCCGGGAAAACATCAAAGCTGACACCGTTAACGGCTTTTACCACTTGTTTACCCGTGCCAAATAAGCCGCCACCAACCGGGAACCAGGTGTTCATATCCTTTACACTTAGTAAAGGTTGCTGACTGTATAATTCGCTTTTTCGCCTGGCTATTTCGGTAGGGGCATAGGCATAGCGTTCGCGTATTTTATCAATAGTTGTATCGGTAGCCTCGCCATCATCCTGCAAAAAATCGGCCACTACAGGCAATGTTTTCAGGTGCTGATCGGGCGATGGGCGGCAAGCCAGCAAACCTTTGGTATAAGGGTGCCTGGGGCTGTTAAATATTTGCTTTACGGTGCACTGCTCCACAATTTCGCCTTTATACATTACGGCCACACGGTCGGCAATTTCACTGATCACGCCCAAATCGTGCGAAATAAAGATGAGGCTCATATCGCGTTCAGCCTTTAGCTTATGTAATAACTCGATAATGGTTTTCTGTACGGTAACATCCAGCGCAGTGGTAGGCTCGTCGGCTATCAGTAGTTCGGGGTTGCAGGATAGTGCCATGGCTATCATTACCCGTTGCTTTTGCCCGCCCGATAGTTGGTGCGGATAGCTATCAAATATCGCTTCGGGGCGTGGCAGTTGTACCTCGTTAAATAAAGCTATGGCGGCAGTTTTGGCCGCTTGTTTGTTTAAACCTAAATGGAGTTGTATAGCCTCGGTAACCTGTTTGCCGCAGGTAATTACCGGATTAAGCGAGGTCATGGGCTCCTGGAAGATCATGGCTATACGGTTGCCGCGCAGCGAGCGCATTTCTTTTTCGGATAAACTGATCAGGTTGATATCATCCAGCAATATCTGCCCGCTGATCACCGTCTGTTTTTCATCGTGCAGCCGCATCAGCGCCAGCGAGGTGACCGATTTGCCCGAGCCAGATTCGCCTACTATACCCAGCGTTTCTCCTTTTTTTAGCTGGAAACTGATGCCTTTAACAGCTTCAAACAAACCATCGCGGGTTTTAAAGGTTATCCTTAAATTATCTACTTTCAGCATCAGGATTCAACTATCATAATTTCATCGTCGCTAATCAAATCCTGTCCGCGGTAACGCCTTAATAATTGCGCGGTGGCTATTACATCCTTTTGGCAATAGGTGGTAATACGGTCCAGTTCGTTATCTACCCAATATACGTGGCCCACCTGGCTGCCGTCAATATCATCTTTTGGTGTGGGGATATCAAATATGGCGGTTAATAAACTCAGGGAAGTATAGCTTTTATAATCGCCAAATTTCCACAATTCCATCGTATCAATATGGTTTATCTCCCAGGGCTTTTTGCCTGCTATTTGTAATTGGGCGGGTAGTTTTATACCATGGATGAGCATACGGCGGCAGATGTACGGAAAATCAAACTCCTTACCGTTATGGGCGCATAATACCAGGTTTTGTGGTTGGCTTTTCAGCATCAGCGCGAATTTTACCAGCAGTTCGCGCTCATCGTGCCCGGCAAATGATTTTACCTTGAAGCCGGTAGGGGTTTCCTTAGTGAATTTACCGATGGAGATACAAACTATCTTACCAAACTCGGCCCAGATGCCCGCGCGCTCGTAAAAACTTTCGGATGTTTCCTCCTTGCGTTGGTATTGGGTTTTGGCATCCCACAGTTTCTGCATGTGCTCGGGCAATTCATCGTGCGTGGCATATTGCGGCACGGTTTCAATATCCAAAACCATCAGGTTAAGCAGGTCTAACTGTTCGAGCATGTTTGTCAATTAATATATCTGCCAAAATAATCAATTATATTTAATGGGATTGTCAAATATCAAGAAGCATTATTCCGGGGAGTAGGGGTTATGCTGGGTAATCAAATCCCGGCGGGACTTTGAAGGCTGGCATAACGTAATGTAATTCCTGCCCTCTCTTCGCCTGCGGCGGAAAGAGGGGAAAAGCACATATTATAAATACATCATAGGTAGCCTTCAAAGTCCCGCCGGGATTTGATTGCTCAGCGTGACAGGCCTTTTTAAATCATATTTTTTTATATTTTTGAGGCCATAACACCAATCACAAAAAAGCAATACCCCGTAAATGAAGATCAATCGCCTGTCCATTATCATCCCGGCTTATAACGAAGGGAATACCATTCACCTGATCCTGAATAAAATTAAAACCGTTGAACTGGTGGACGATATTGAAAAGGAGATCATCATTGTAAACGATTGCTCGTCCGACCATACCGGGCAGGCTATTGAAGATTATCGCCTGGCCAATCCCGATGTTAACATCCAGTATTTTAAGCACGAGGTGAATATGGGCAAGGGTGCCGCGCTGCATACCGGCATACAAAAAGCCACCGGCGAATACCTGGTGATACAGGATGCCGACTTAGAATACGACCCCAACGAGTATAACGATTTGTTAAAGCCCGTGCGCGCTGGCTTTGCCGATATAGTTTTTGGATCGCGCTTTATGGGTGCAAACCCGCACCGCATCCTGTTTTTTTGGCATACCATTGGCAACCGCTGGTTAACATTTGCAGCCAACATGTTTGCCAACCTAAACTTAACCGATATGGAAACCTGTTATAAACTGTTTGATACTAAAATGATACAGGGCATTAAACTACAGGAAAAACGTTTTGGTTTTGAGCCCGAAGTAACCATTAAGGTAGCCCGCATCCCTAAGGTGAGGATATATGAGGTAGGCATATCCTACTACGGCCGTACTTACGAAGAGGGCAAAAAAATAGGCTGGAAAGATGGTGTAAGGGCTATTTATTGTATTTTGAAATACGGGATGTTTAAGGGGTAGAGAAGGGATTAGTAAGATTTACAAGTGATTAGTAGATCAACCTTTCATTTTCATAGACAGCAATATCATGTGCTTCTTTTGATTCGGGGTATAGCTGAATTGCACCGCCTTTATTTATCCGAACTGACCATTTGAATGGCCCACCACAAGTAGCAACGAACTTTAACGTCTTCCCCTGGGTCACCTTAAAAAGAGTCGCTTCGGGTTCTAATGCAATTTCAAAAGATTCTGCGTCATCCCAATGATCAAATTCGATGGTGTATTCCCGCTTCATACCTAATCACTAACCCTCATTTCCCAATCATCACCCCGGGCTTGTTTAAAACAGGCAGCTTAATAAAATTTGACTCCACAATACTCTCGGGCAGGAAAATGAATTTTTTATCAAAGATCTCGCTGCCGATGTAGTAGCTAAGCCAGTATTCGTTACTAAGGCCAAAGGTTTCTTCGTCTATAGGTTCAATTAGTTTAAAGCCGCCACCCTCAACCAGTGGGAACATGTGGCGCAAGGTTGATGTTCTTACCTGTTCACCATCCTTTTCGCCATAGCCCTTGCTGGTGATCAGTACGTTCTCTATTGGCTTGTTTTTTAGGTTAATGAGGTAGACATACCAGGTCCTAAACTCTACATTCTCCTTCTCCAGGGCCACTGCAATGGCTATATCCTCTACTTTATTTTCCGGCAGATCTTTTTTCATTACCTCTCCTAAATCCTCTCCGAAGGAGAGGACTTGATTAAATTATAATTTATTAGTGCCTCAATATCTCCCTCTCCTTTGGAGAGGGTCGGGGAGAGGTGTACTCTACTTCTTCTTCGGCGCGGCCTTCTTTTTAGCCGGCGCTTTCTTGGCTGCCGGTTTTTTGGCGGCTGCGGCCTTTGGCGCGGCTTTACCAAAGCGGCCTTTTTTGGCATCCTTTGGCATGGCATCGGCCAGGGCCTTGCATTCCTCAAATGTTAGTGTTAGCGGGTCTTTATCCTTAGGGATCTTTACATTCAGTTTTTCAAATTCAATGTATGGCCCCCAGCGGCCATTTAATATTTTAACGTCGGGGTTCTCATCAAAAGCTTTGATCAGCCGTTCGGCATCACGCTTGCGTTTAGCTTCTATCAGTTCAATGGCCTGTGCTTCGGTAACATCCAGCGGGTCTATCTCTTTTGGCAGCGAAACAAAGGCGCTGTTATGGCGAATGTACGGGCCAAATTTACCAATGGCTACCGTCATGTCCTTATCTTCGTAAATGCCCACCTTTTTAGGCAGTTTAAACAACTCTAAGGCTTCGGCCATGGTAATGGTCTCAATCATTTGCCCGGCGCGCAGACTGGCGTATAATGGCTTCTCGTCGCCCTCTTCGGTGGCGTTCTCGCCAACTTGCACAAATGGACCGTAGCGGCCAATCCGTACCGACATTTTTTTGCCGCTTTCGGGGTGTACGCCCAGTTCGCGTTCGCCGGTGGCTTTGTCAGCGGTTTTTAAAGTGTTCTCTACTTCCAGGTGAAAAGGCTGATAGAATTTGCGGATCATGTCCGTCCATTCTTCCAAACCCTGGGCAATTTCATCAAATTGCTTTTCAACCCCGGCGGTAAAATGGAAATCGACAATACCCTTAAAGTATTGCACCAGGAAATCGTTCACCACGGCACCAATATCGGTTGGGAAAAGTTTATTACGTTCGGCACCGGTATTTTCGGTTCGTTCTTCTTTTTTAATATTACGGTCTTTCAGTGTCAGCACACGGAAATTACGGGTACGGCCCTCGCGCTCTTCCTTCACCACATAGCCACGGTTTTGTATGGTGGAGATGGTAGGGGCATAGGTAGACGGGCGACCGATACCTAATTCTTCCAGCTTCTTTACCAAACTGGCCTCGGTATACCGTGCCGGTGGGCGCGAGTAACGCTCGGTAGCCGTCATTTCCTGCATGGCCAGTATTTGGCCTACCGATAGTGGTGGCAATATCGTGTTATCATCATCAGGCTGCGCGTCGTCATCGTCATCGCTCGATTCGAGGTATACTTTCAAAAAGCCGTCAAACTTCATTACCTCGCCATTGGCTACCAGTTCCTCTTTACGGGTTGATATGCCAATTTTAGCGGTAGTTTTTTCAAACTGCGCCTCGCTCATTTGCGATGCGATAGCGCGTTTCCAGATCAGTTCGTATAAACGTTTTTCGGAATTATCGCCGTCGACGGTATGTACATCAAAATAAGTAGGGCGGATGGCTTCGTGGGCCTCCTGCGCGCTGGCCGATTTTGTTTTGTACTTGCGCATCTGGTGGTATTTTTCACCATAAGCCGATACAATTTGTGCCTGCGCGGCGTTAATAGCCGTATCCGATAAGTTAACCGAATCGGTACGCATATAAGTGATCTTACCGCTCTCGTACAGTTTTTGCGCTACCTGCATGGTGCGCGATACCGAAAAGCCCAACTTACGACTGGCTTCCTGTTGCAGGGTGGATGTGGTAAATGGTGCTGCCGGCGAACGTTTCAGCGGTTTTGTTTCAAGCGAATTTACCTTAAAAGAGGCATCCACACAATCCGTTAAAAACTTTTCGGCATCGGCTTGTTGGGTATAGCGTTCGGCTAACTCGGCCTTAAATGCTTCGCGGCCTTTGCCAAATGTGGCAGCTATGCGGAAAGCGGCCTCGGCAGTAAATTTATTTACTTCGCGTTCGCGGTCTACAATCAGCCTTACGGCTACCGATTGCACACGACCTGCTGATAGCGATGGTTTTACTTTTTTCCAAAGTACAGGCGAAAGTTCGAAACCTACCAGCCTGTCCAGCACCCGGCGTGCCTGTTGGGCATATACCAGGTTATAATCTATTTTTCGTGGATTTTCTATCGCCCGCATAATGGCCGGCTTAGTGATCTCGTGGAATACAATACGTTTGGTAGTAGCGTCTTTTAGTCCTAAGGTTTCAAATAAGTGCCAGGAGATCGCTTCACCCTCCCGGTCCTCGTCCGATGCCAGCCAAACCATGTCGGCTTCTTTTGCTAATTTCTTTAACTCGCTTACTACCTGCTTTTTGTCGGCAGGTACTTCGTACTTCTGCTCAAAATTATTGGCAACATTAATGGCATCGTCACTCTTGATCAGATCGCGGATATGGCCGTAGCTCGACTTTACAGTAAAGTCCTTACCGAGATACCCCTCGATGGTTTTGGCCTTGGCCGGTGATTCGACAATGAGTAAATTTTTCGCCATTAATTAATTATTTTCTGCAAATAAAATAGAAAGATGTGGATTAGCAAATATAAAATTGGAATAGCCCACTTACAATCCCCTTAAAAGAAAAGGGTTTAAATCTATTTTTAGTGATTTTATTTTAACTGTAGAGACACATATTTGTGTCTTTTTTTGTTTTGAAAAGCAGTGCCGGTGCTGCTATTAACGTTTGTTCCTGCTATCCGTTCCAACTCCTCATTCCGCTACGCTGCATTCCGGGGTTTCCACTGCTATCAGGTTTATGCTGAACGGTTACGCGAAGAAAGTACTTGTCATTGCTTCGTACCTCGCAATGACAAACTTAAGAATTACATTAAAAACCCGCCGCCCAGCAAATCATTGCCCTCGTAAAACACAGCCGATTGCCCCGGTGCAATGCCCGATGCCGCATGATCAAATTCTACCTTCATGTAGTCGCCCATTTGCACAATGGTGCTTTCGGCGCCGGCATCCTTGTAGCGTATTTTAGTAACCGCCTGCAGGGGCAGGTTAATATTATCGTATTTCACCAGGTTAAGGTTGCGTACCCAGGCCTCACGTTTTTCCAGTTCTTCCTGCGTACCTAAAACCACGGTATTGGTATCAGGGTTAATTTTGGTGACAAACATGGGTTTGCCCAAAGCAATGCCCAGGCCCTTGCGCTGACCTATAGTATAGAAAGGATACCCCTGGTGCTGGCCCACTACGCTGCCGTCTGTCAGCACAAACGATCCACTGCCTACCCGTGTATCCAAATCCTGTACTTTATGCCTTAAAAAGGCGCGGTAGTCGTTATCGGGTACAAAACAAATCTCGTAGCTTTCGCTTTTATTGGCCAAATCAAACTGACCCATATCTAAAGCCATCTGCCGGATATCGGGCTTGCTGAAACTTCCCAACGGGAATTTGGTACGCGCCAGGTTTTGTTGAGATACGCCCCACAGTACGTAGGATTGATCTTTATTTTCGTCCTTGCCTTTTGATATCACATAACGGCCGCTATCCTGCAAACGGATATTGGCGTAGTGGCCAGTGGCTATAAATTCGCAATCCAGTTTATCGGCTCGCTTTAATAAAGCTTCCCATTTAATGTGGGTATTACACAGTACGCAGGGGTTAGGCGTGCGGCCGGCCAGGTATTCGTCAACAAAATTATCGATCACAAAATCGCCAAACTCATCGCGGATATCCAATATATAATGCGGGAAACCATAACCCACGGCCAAAGCCCGGGCATCGTTAATGCTATCCAAACTGCAGCAACCGGTTTCTTTAGAACTACCACCGCTTGAGGCATAGTCCCACGTTTTCATGGTAAGGCCAATAACTTCGTACCCTTGCTCATGCAACATTACCGCGGCAACCGAGCTGTCAACCCCGCCGCTCATGGCTACTAATATCCGTCCGTGTTTGCTCATCAGGCTGCAAAGGTAAGCATTGTAATGTTGATGGGTTGTAAAAAATGAAGTTGGCTGTGAGGAAGAATTAAGAAACCAGAGTCAAGAGACAGGACATATAGGCTATATCTTGATTCTTGAATCTCTACTCTTGGTTCTCAATCTACCTGTACATATAAAATATTCCCTTATCAAACGGCGTCCATACGCAGGCTTTTTGCCCGGCGGCTTTTAGCGCGTTATTGGCCCAGGTGTTGCAGGTGTAAAACAGGTTATAGCGGCGATGGGCTTCGTAAAAGGCATCATTATTATTGTAGTTGGCCTTGGTTTGGATATTGATGATATGCCCGGCGGCATCGGTTTTAAAACTGTTTTGGATATAGGTAACCAATCGCACATATTGCGCATTGCTGATCATGATCTTTTTGCAATCCGCTCCCTCGGTTAAGCTTTTATAAAAGGTGGCGTGGATAGCCGATGTACTTAACCCGGTGGCCGCCTTAAATGCTACGCTAAACTTCAATTGCGCCCAGGTAGGGGTGTTGAGGTAAAAGCCCTTATCGCCCCAGCCAAAAGCGATGTATTGCGCGGTGGTATCCTTGCTGATGGTGTTTTGAAACTTGACCTCATGGCTCCAATCTATTTGTGAATTTCGGAGCGGCGCTACGATATCGGTATGTACGCCATTGGTTAAAATATAGATAGTAACATCGGGCGATGAACCGGGTTCTTTTGAAGTACCAATGTGCGATAGGGTATAGGCTGATAAAAGATACAGAACTACAAAAGCAATAAAGCCGGCTATAGTCCAGGCGATAGTTTTTAGGGTTTTTTTAAGTGTTTTCAAACGATGGCTTATCTTAATAAAAAATTAAAGATAAGCTTTGGCGGTAGCATTGCAAAATCGATAATGTGGGCCCCGAGCGACTTAATTTAAAGTTAAATTATATTATTAATCAATATTTTATAACTGCAATTAAAAGTATTTGTTTAAGTATTATGCCACAAACACTGTCTTAATATTCACAAATTCGTGAATGCCAAACATCCCCAGTTCGCGCCCATAGCCCGATTGCTTGATACCGCCGAAAGGCAACCTTGGATCTGATTTTACCAGCGCGTTTACAAAGCACGATCCGGCTTCCAGTTGTGTTGCCGCGATGCACTCGCCCCGCTTTTTGTTTTTGGTGAACACTGCCGCCCCCAGTCCAAAAATGCTATCGTTAGCCAGGGTTAGGGCATGGGCTTCGTCCTTTGCAGATATAATGGCCGCTACCGGGCCAAACATTTCTTCGTCAAACGCAGGCATCCCTTTTTTAACATGGGTTAATATGGTAGGCGGATAATAAGCCCCATTACCAACCGGTACCTTGCCACCCAGGATGCATTTGGCGCCCTTAGCAATCGACTTTTGTACCTGATGGTGTAATTCATCGCGCAGGTCTACGCGTGCCTGTGGGCCAATATCTGTGCCGTTCTGCAATGGGTCGCCCATTTTTTTAGCCTGCATTTTTTGCAGGAACAGGCGGGTAAATTCTTTTTCGACAGGTTTAACCACAATGAACCTTTTGGCGGCAATACAACTTTGTCCGCCATTAATCAGGCGACTGTTCACGCATGCTTCGGCGGCCAGGTTAAGGTCGGCATCTTCCAGTATCAGGTAGGCATCGCTGCCGCCTAATTCCATTACCGTTTTCTTAATCAGTTCGCCTGCCTTTTGGGCCACTTTACTGCCAGCGGCATTGCTCCCCGTAAGGGTAACTGCTTTAATGTGCGGGTTAGCTATAACAGCCGCCACTTCGGTATTGCTGATGAGCAGTGTTTGGAAAACATGATTGGGGAAACCGGCTTCTTTCACCATATCCCCGATAGCCAGCGCGCAGCCCGGCACATTGGATGCATGTTTAAGTACCCCGCAATTGCCCGCGGCCAACGCAGGTGCCAAAAAGCGGAATACCTGCCAAAAAGGGAAATTCCAGGGCATAACGGCCAGCACCACGCCCAATGGTTGAAAAGTAGCATAGCTTTTTGATGCATCGGTTTCAATCAGCTGGTCTTTTAAAAAGCCTTCGGCATTATCGGCATAGTAGATACAAACGGCGGCGCATTTTTCAATTTCGGCAATGCCTTGTTTTAATGGCTTGCCCATCTCTAATGCCATTAAGCGGGCCAGTTGGGTTTTGTGCTGTGTTAAAACATCAGCCAATTTATTAAGCAGGGCCGATCTTTCTTTAAATGTGCTGAACCGCCAGTTTTGCCAGGCGCGGTGTGTTTGCCCTATTATTTGCTGCACCTGTTTAAAGGTATGTGCTTTGTATTTTTTATTAATGGTATTATCAGCCGGATTAACAGACAAGATATTCATACAATGTGGTTTTATCTATTAAGTTTATTTAAACAAAAATAGTTTGGTTAATAATATTTTAACAAGCAATAGCAGTGATAATATAGAGGTGAAATACGGCGATAATTAACCGGTTTGCTGCAATTTTAGTTTTTTACGCTTTTTTGGGGTGCTTATACGTTGTTTAAAGCCCAAAAAGGGCTATAATGCCATTTTATTAAGTGTACAAAATACAATAGTTTGTTAAGGATTTATTAGCGCAAAGGTCGGCTATAATAGAGTGTCCAAATTAATTCACTTATTTGTTAAAAATTTATTAAAAATGAATTAAGCTATTGTAATGAACTTGTTGCAATTTATATATTTATAAAGTTCTTACACACAAAGATGAAAACTATTGGTAAACTCACAATCGAACAAAAATTACAAGGAATCATACTTGCGATTATTGGTTTCGTAGCTATTGTTAACTACGTTATCTTGTAATTTTAAAAAACTAAAAAGCCAAGGCGCCTTATAGGCGCCTTTTTTTGTTATAATCGAATTTTTTGACTGGGGGGGTAAGCCGGATGTTGTTTAAGCTAATGATGAATAATATTGCAGGCTACTGCATAATTCTGCTTCGGTACAGATATTATCGATACTGCTTTCGCCAATACGTGTAATCAGCGAGCAATTGATCTTATCACCATGGTTCTTTTTATCCTTTTGCATCAGGCTGTATAATTCTTTGTGGCATGAGGCTTTTATGTTATATCGCGGATACAGGCCCGAAAATACTTCAACAATTTCGTTCAGTTCATCTAAACTTAAACCGGTGCGTTTCCACGATAACCACGATTCGCATATCATACCAATAGCGATGGCTTCGCCATGGGTAAGCGGGGTTTTATCATTTTCAAGCGAGTAGGTTTCTACCGCGTGCCCAATAGTATGGCCAAAGTTAAGCGCCTTGCGGATGCCTTTTTCCTTTGGATCCTCTACCACGATGTTGTTTTTGATGTTTACCGATTGATAGATCAACTCGGCCGATGGAGTGCTTAGGTCACTTATTTTAAGTTCGTTCCAGTAATCGGCATCGGCAATTAAGCCATGCTTCAGCATTTCGGCCAGGCCCGATAGTACCTGTCGTGGAGGAAGCGTATTGATAAAGCTATGCTCCATAAACACCGCCTTGGGCTGTGCAAAGGTGCCAACAATGTTTTTAATACTATCAATATCAATACCCGTTTTACCACCAACCGACGCGTCGACCTGCGAAAGCAGGGTAGTGGGTACATGCACAAAATCAATCCCGCGTTTATAGGTCGATGCTACAAAGCCGCCCATATCGCTAATAACACCGCCGCCCAGGTTAATGAGCAGGCTGTTACGGTCGGCGCCAAAATCAATCAGCATTTTCCATATCCCTACGCAAAAATCAATCGTCTTGCTTTCCTCGCCCGAGTTGATCTCGATCAGGTCGTACTTGCTGTCATCACCTAAATGTTTTTGTAAAATGGGCAGGCAAAACTCGCCGGTATGCTCATCCGTAAGGATAAAAAACTTAGAGTAATTGCCCTTTTCTACAAATTGTGCCAGTTCGGCAATACTGTTATTAAAATATATGGGATAGCTAATGCTTTGAATAGTGTCCATTGTAATCTCGAAAGTATCCATGCTTATATCACTGTGATTTTTTGACCATCAAATTCAACCACATCCCCTTTTTTTACTTTAAGGCGCTTGCGATAATCTACAGTATCATTGTACTTCACTAATCCCTCTGTTACCACTACCTGGGCTTCGCCACCTGTACTTACCAGGTTGGTAGCTTTTAATAATTGGATCAGCGGAATGTAATCGCCGGTTAATTCAAATTCTATCATAGGTGCCGCAAAAATAAACTATTCAATCAAATAATGTTTATGTTAAAAAGCATTTTATAATTTTGCCCCATGCTATTACATAAAACTGACGATGAACCCGTTGGGGGTAAACTATCATTTGAAGATACCGAGATCGCTTTCAGGCACGCTACAAATACCGACCTGAAACGTGCCTACTGGCTGTTTAAGGCTATAAATATCAATTTTTTGGTAAAGGTTGGCCCGCCCATTACCAACTTTGCCATGAAGATAGGCCTGCCCATAAAAAGTTTAATTAAGGCTACCATATTTGAGCATTTTTGCGGCGGCGAAACCATTGAAGAGTGCGGCGCGACCATCAAAAACCTGGCATCGGGCGGGGTAGGTACCATTTTAGACTACTCGGTTGAGGGCGAAGAGGACGAGCATGTATTTGACGAAACCCGCGACGAGATTATCCGCACCATCATCCGTGCCACCGGCGATAAGGCCGTACCCATTACCGTTTTTAAGATAACCGGGGTTGGCCGCTTTGGCTTATTAGAGAAGCTGGACGCCAAGGAAACCCTTACCATTGATGAAGAACAAGAGTGGCAAAAAGTACAGGCACGTGTAAAAGCTATTTGCGAAAAGGCTTTTAATGCCAATGTACCTGTAATGATTGATGCCGAAGAAAGTTGGATCCAGGATACCATAGACCTGTTGGCCATGAATATGATGCGGGCTTATAATCGCGAAAAAATTATTGTTTATAATACTTACCAGTTATATCGCCACGATAAATTAGCATCGTTAAAAGCCGATTTTGCTATTGCTGATAAAGAGGGCTTTATATTAGGCGCTAAGCTGGTACGCGGCGCGTATATGGAAAAGGAACGCAGGCGCGCGATAGAAAAAGGTTACCCATCGCCCATACAGCCCGATAAGGCATCGGCCGACAATGATTATAATGCCGCGCTTGATTTTTGCGTAGCGCATACCGATAAACTGGCTATTGTTGTAGGTACCCACAACGAGGATAGCTGCAAGCTGCTGGCAACCCTGCTGGACGATAAAAAGATACCGCACAACCACCCGCATATTTATTGCTCGCAATTATTAGGCATGAGCGATAACCTGAGCTTTAACCTGGCCAATGCAGGCTATAACGTAGCCAAATATGTGCCTTACGGGCCGGTAAAGGCAGTGCTGCCTTACCTGTTCCGCCGCGCGCAGGAGAATACGGCTATAGCCGGACAAATGAGCCGCGAACTGGGACTGATCATCAAAGAAAAGAAACGCCGAAGGGTTTAAGTGCGGATCACATCCGTATCAACAGGTGTATAACCCAATTGCCGGCTCATGGTTAGGATCTGGCCCTTATGATGGAATTCGTGCGTAATGGCGTGGGTAAATAATTCGAGCGGTGTTACCGCAATGGTTTTATCCCTTGCAGGGAGCTTTTTATTGCACACTTGCTGATAGTCATCCGCGTATTTGGTTAGAAAATTATTTACTGCCGCATCCACCTGCCGGTAAATACTTTGGATATCGGTAATCCCCTCAATATCGTCTTCCTTAAAATAGTTAACCGGCGTTTCACCATCCACAAATACCAGCCAATGCAGGTAGGTATTAGCCGTATGCACAAGCAGGCTGCTGATACTGCTGTTATTAAATGCCGGAACAGGTTTAAGCAGAGCGACACTATCCATACTGCCGCAATAGCTTAGCAAAGCCTGCCTCGCGCTTTTAACGCCGTTGTATTGGGTTTGCAGTAACGTTTCCATGGTGATTTATAATAAGTTTCCCTGCGCAAATTTTTGAATGGTATCCGGGG
The DNA here is from genome assembly GCA_040389105.1 of Bacteroidota bacterium. Taxonomy (GTDB): domain Bacteria; phylum Bacteroidota; class Bacteroidia; order Sphingobacteriales; family Sphingobacteriaceae; genus Mucilaginibacter. The sequence continues at coordinate 670,497 of JAZKAO010000010.1, read as the reverse complement.
CTTTCATCAGGTAGGTTTGGATGCCCAGTTTTTTAGCCCCTTCCAAATGTTGCGGGCTATCATCAATAAACAGGGTTTCGGCCGGGTCGAGGTTGTTCTCGTCCAATATCTGCTGAAAAAACGCCGTATCGGGCTTGCGCTTGCCCACCAGGTGCGAGTAATATACCTTCTCGAACAAATGATCATTACCTTCAAAATTAAATTCCCGCCTCAGGTAATTCATAATATGGGTATAATGGATATCGTTAATATTGCTCATTAAAAAGGTGCGGTATTTCCCTTTTAAGGCCAGTAACAGATTGTGATTACCCTCGGCAATACCCAGCAACATACTGTTCCAGGCCGCGTCAATTTGCTCATCGCTGAGGTTTTCGTTGCCCGAAACTTCGCGCAAACGGTCGCGAAATTGCCTTGCGGTGATCTCGCCACGGTCGAAAGCGTCAAAAATAACATCCTGTTGCAGGTGGCCAAAAAAACGATCGGCATTGGCTATACCCAGTTGATTGAAAGCGCTTTGTGCCCTGGTGAAATCGATACTGAAGATAACATTGCCATAGTCGAAAATGATATTTTTGATATTTTGCATAATTGTATTTCCGTTTTTCACGGCAAATATGTAAAATTGCAGCCGCAAATAAGAAAACTCTTCTCATTCAAAACCAGCGCCTATAGCTCAGTTGGTTAGAGTAGAAGACTCATAATCTTTTGGTCCCTGGTTCGAGCCCAGGTGGGCGCACAAATTAGAAGAGTTAGCCTATGGCTGTTCTTTTTGCAAAAAAAAGCCGTTTCTCCGCAAGGAAAACGGCTTTTTTATTTAAAAAACGCGGTTTTCCTTTCCGCGGTATCAGACGGGTGATCACCCTTAGTTTAGTCAGGTCTTACATGATTTTTTGTTTCATTCCGCGAAAAAATCGTCACTGAAATCGTCACTTTTTTCCCGCAGCCTAAAATTTTATGTCATGGCAACTGTCAGCGCCGTGGTGTTCAAGTACCACGAAAGGAACGACGGGACCTGGAACGTTAAGATCTGCGTCAACCACAAAAAGGAGCGCAAACTTGGATATTCCGGAGCCATTGATCACCGTGTTCCGGAAAAAAGTTCAGAATGTTCCGTTACACTTTGACCATGCTAACTTATTGATTTTAAAAATTTGAAATTATTATTCAACAACACAACTCATTGATCTAATGCGCACGGAACCGCATGGTCAAGCATGCCGGAATGTCCAGCCATGATCCCTTCAAATACAACATACTTTTTGGCAAGCGGTTTGCTGTAATTTACCAACGATCTCCCATGAAAACGATAGATCCCAAAAAAGAGGCCAACGAACAGGTGGAAACCGAATAGGGAAATTACCCGGATAACGGCGCGAAATTGTTGACCGAAGCAAAATCGGCTAACAGCGATCTCGAAATGGAAACGTCGAATGATGAAGATGATGACCTATAAAAACTAAATACTATGGCCAAAAATGAAAATGTAAGCAGCATTGAACGTAAGGGCAAGCCTGCCGGCGACGGCCGCGAAAACGAAACATTGAACGAAGCCACAAGTGAAGCGAATGACATCCAAAACCTGGACACTACTGACCTGGATGCGCAACACCCGAACCGTCACCTGCATAAGAGCGAGGACGTTAAAACCTTTAAAGACCACGACGAATGAGTAAGCCACATCAAACCATACCCGGGGAACCAGAAGAAGCCCCGGTAAGACCGTTGCATACGGAGATCGAAAGGCCTGGTGCCCGCGGACTCCTGAAATTCCGGAAGAAGCCCCAAACCAGCAACCTGAAGAGGTGCCGCGGCACCCGGTATCACCACCCGCCGCCGAACCGGGTAAAACGGATGACGCCGAAGAACGGACTACCGGCAAAGGCAACATGTAGGTAGTGTCGAAGCGGAATTGAAGAACCGGGAATAATTACCCTTTTAATTTCTGATCTCATGCACTACAAGCTATTAAATAACTAGTCGCAAACCTTTGCTCATGGAAACCAGTGACGAGATGATAACCAGTCTAAAAATATTTGCCACAGAACAAAAACCGACCGCCCCCTCCTTTACTATCTGACATGGAAAAGCTGAAAGAATATAACAAAAAGCGGGACTTCAAAAAGACCGCCGAACCCCAAGCGGGAAAAAGCAAAGACAAAGACCACCTGATCTTCGTTGTGCAAAAGCATGACGCATCTCGGCTGCACTATGACTTCCGGCTGGAAATGGGGGGTATATTAAAAAGTTGGGCGGTGCCGAAAGGCCCATCACTGGATCCCAAAGTAAAACACCTGGCCATGATGGTCGAAGACCACCCATTCGATTACCTGAATTTCGAGGGAATTATTCCCAGGGGTGAATATGGTGGTGGCACTGTCATCGTCTGGGATGAAGGAACTTATGAACCTATCGAACCCATCAAAGGCAAAAAGGCCCAGGAAAACCACCTGCTAAAGCAGTTAGCTTCCGGCCAATTGAAGATCAGGCTGCATGGTGAAAAACTGAACGGCGAGTTCGCCCTGGTTAAAACACATGGCATGGGTGAGAATGGTTGGCTGATGATCAAGCACAAAGATGAATTCGCCACTGATAAAGATATTACCAAACAGGATAAATCCGTCCTTTCCGGAAAGACCATTGAGATGATGGAAAAGACCAGTGAAAAGGTTTGGCAGCACGGACGGGTGGAAGATATTGTGCCGGACATGGAGCCGGCTGAAGAAATGGCGAAAAATAAGAAACCGGCTATCCGGCCAAATGATCGCAATGCGAAAAAACCGCACAGTAGGGATCAGGCAATCATAGATATAATGGAGGTTGTTAAACAGAAAGGCATCCGCAGCAAAATGCCAAAATCTATTTCGCCAATGCTTTGTACATTAACCAGGGAAGTTATGGAGGATGACGACTACTTATACGAACTCAAATGGGATGGTTACCGGATCACTTCGATGGTTGAAGACGGTAAAGTCCGCATGGATTCACGCAGTTCCCTCAACTACACAAAAAAATACCCGCCAATAGCCGCGGCCTTAAAAAAACTCGGATATAATGCGGTGCTGGACGGTGAAGTAGTGGCCTTTAACCAGGAAGGTAAACCCGACTTTGAGGCATTACAAAACTATAATGATGATCATACGTCGATCAACTATTGTCTGTTCGACGTTCCGTGGCTGGCTGGCTACGACCTGACCATGCTTAAACTAACAGAAAGAAAAGAAATATTAAAACAACTGCTGGGCGGAAAGGAAATGTTACGTTTCAGTGAGTCTTTCGATGATGGCAAAGCGTTATATGATCATTGCTTGAGACTCGGGCTGGAAGGGATTGTAGCAAAAAGAAAAGACAGTATCTATCAGCAGGGCGCCAGAAATAATGACTGGCTGAAGATCCCGACTCATAAAAGGCAGGAATTTGTGATCGGCGGCTGGGCTGAGTCAGATAAAGCGCGTTCTTTCCGCACATTGCTCTTCGGCGCCTATCATAACGGAAAACTGGAATGGATTGGCCGGTCCGGAGGCGGTTATAAATACAAGGATATGCCCGGTATCCTGGGCCGGTTAAAAAAACTGGAAACAAACCAGTCGCCCTTTGTCAATAAAGTACTAGACACCAACGGCGCTATGTTGCATTGGGTGAAACCTGAACTGGTGGCTAATTTTGAATTCGCCGCGTGGACAAAGGCGGGGCGCATTCGTAAACCTGCTACTTTCCTCGGTTTCCGCAATGACAAGAAAGCCAGTGACGTGGTTCGCGAAGTACCACTGACCAGCGTGCATGAACAGGAAATCATAAGCAGACATAAAGAGAAATCCCGTGAACAGTTCCAAGAAAGCAATAACATGACGACAGCAAAAAGGCGTGAACCTGTTGGTGTTATTCAAAAACCAGTCGTCAGGATATCGGTAGATGATGACTTACGCATCGACAAAGATGCAGGAAATACTTTATCTCCACCTGTAAAGCCCCCTAAAAAGGGAAGCAGAATTTTACTTAATTCCAAAGATGAAACCCAGGAAAAACGGATTAATGGGCACCTGTTAAAGTTCACCCATCTCCATAAAATTTACTGGCCGGAGGAGAGGCTTACTAAACGGGATGTCTTCAATTATTATGATCAGGTAGCGCCCTATATCATGCCGTACCTGAAGGACAGGCCAATGTCGCTTAACCGTTTTCCGAATGGTATTGTTGGTCAGAGTTTTTACCAGAAAGATGTGAAAGATAAGGCACCGGAATGGGCGAAAACGATGCCCCACACCAACGGCGAAGGCGAAGACAAAGAATACCTCGTTGCTACGAACGAAGCCAGTTTACTATGGATGGTGTCATTAGGCTGCATTGAAATGAATCCCTGGTTCAGCCGGACACAATCGCCTGATAATCCGGATTTTTGTGTTATAGATCTTGACCCGGATAAAAATACTTTCGACCAGGTAATCGAAGCGGCGCAGGAGGTAAAAAAAGTACTGGACGCGATGGATGTGCCGAGTTTTCCAAAGACTTCGGGTTCAACCGGCATGCATATCTATATTCCGCTATATGCTAAATACACCTACGAGCAATCGCAAATGTTCGCAAAGATCATCGTTAGCCTTGTACACAAGCAAATACCTCATTATACCAGTCTTGAAAGAATGATCTCCGCTCGTAAAGGAAAAATGTATTTAGATTTTTTACAAAATAGGCCGGGTGCCACCATTGCGGGGCCATATTCTTTGCGGCCAAAGCCGAGCGCTACAGTTTCAATGCCGTTGTCATGGGACGAAGTGAAGCCAGGATTGAGTATGCGGGACTTCACAATATTTAATTCCATTGGAAGACTTAAAGAAACAGGAGATCTGTTTAGGGGTGTTTTAGGAAAGGGTATTGATCTTGAAAAAACCATCAAAAAAGCACAGAGCATTTTTAAGTAATTGTAAATCTTCCCTTCCGATAATCGGTCAAATGCCGCAAATCTTTCCCGATCACGTTAGGTAACTGTGCTACTTCATTCCCACTTGTCAAGATATCTACCTTTAAAAAGATGGGCCAAAATAGCATTGGTAGGCATTTTTTTTCGGCCATAAGGAATTATCGTTTAAATCTTAAGCACCTTTTTTTGCTGTTAAACTATGCATTAGCTGGTCATACAAATCATCCCTTTTTGCTTTTACAGGTTTTAGTTTTTTGATGGTCGGGCGTTTGCCTTTGGCTTTGGCCTCGATCAGTTTCAATAACTCCGTATGATATTCATCTTTATACCTAGACAAGTCTAAATCCTCGGAATATTGATTGATCAGCGCCAGGCCCATGTCCAGTTCCTTTTTGCTTACCTCAATCTTGTCATTCAACTTCAATTCTTCCTGGTCACGGATCTGTTGCTCAAAACGAATCCGGGTAACCACGATGGCGGCTTTTACAGGGTGAACAATACACATGCTCTCCGTATTGCGCAACACGAACCTTGCCAATCCAGCCTTTCCTGATTTCTTTAATGCTTCCAATAGCAAGGCGTAAGCTTTATTCTTTTTTGTTTCAGGCTCCGTATAATAAGATGTTTCATAATACATAGGATTAACTGAAGTGATATCTACAAAATTTTCGATCTCAATTACCTTACTTTTTTCTGGAGCTGCTGCTTCAAAGTCAGCATCCTCGACGATCACATAATCGTCCTCGTATTTATAGCCTTTGACGATCTTATTATAAGGAACTTCCTTCTTTGTGTTTTCATTTACCCGCTGGAATTTGATGTGCGCATGGTCACGACTGTCCAGCATGTCCAGGTCAAGCGACGATGTTTGAACCGCCGAATATAATTTAATGGGGATGCTAACCAGGCCAAAGCCAATAGAGCCCTTCCAAATACTTCTCATAGTTTTAGTTTTCTAATATAACCATTGACACCCTGCGGATGATGCATCTCGATCTGGTCTGCCAGCAAATGCAAGATTTCTTCATTTACTCCACCTGGATTCTGGCATATATGCAAAAAGTCATGGTCATCCGGGGTGAAGCTAGCGACGTAAGCACCATTCTCAAATACACGGTACTTGCATTTATCATCTTCGTGATGTGCATATTCACCCACCTCGAAATGGTATGTTGCTTTATCCTTACTGATGGTGATCGGGTAATTTTCCATGCTTATAATAACTATTTGAAACGCCCTTTGTTTAATAAACAGTTATCGAATTGCATTGCCCGTGATATATTTGGATACTCCGGGAGGCTTGACCACATGATTCCGTGCCCCAAGTGCATCTATTTGTGTGATGGTATCTGGATATTCCGGAACCATTGATCATCGTGTTCTGAAAAAAAAGTTCAGGGTGTTCTTTTATACTTTGACCATGCTAACTTATTTATTTAAAAATTTGAAATTATTATTCAACAACACAACTCATTGATCTAACGCGCACGGAACAGCATGGTCAAGCATGCCGGAATGTCCATTTATACCTCCATTTAAGTATAATAACAAGCTAAAATCAGCCTTATATATGATAATATTTCCTTTAATGTTTTTTTAAGTACAGGCCTTTTTACTTGCATAACCAATTATAGAATACCCACTTATCGTTTTACAATCGATTGTTAATCTGTCAATGCATGGGCAGGATTAGTTAGGATTAACGCTACATGGAATTCTAATTGTTAACCAATTAAGGCTATCCTCCACTTATTAAATTATGAACATTGAATTTTATGAAAGTATTAAGTTTTAAAAATGGTGTGAAGGCAATGTTATTGCTTTCACTTTTTGCCTGTAAAAAGCCAATTGCAATTAATCAGGATGCAGCGGAACTAACAGGTAGTGGCAAGCTTACCGCAAGCACTAATTCAACATTGATAGCCAATGAAACGGTGAGTGTTGACTTTGGCGTAACCCAAGACACGATGACCTACCGGTCCAGCGGCCTTTTGGCAGGTATGTTACCAACTTCAGGCTACTCTCCGCCCGACTACCTGGTAAAACCAATTAAAGCCCGGTTTCACCGTGTAGATATGAGTTACCTTGGTCCATTAAAATGGCGGCACGATGCATTGGGAATGACGGTGATACTGGTATTATCTGATGACTGGAATGATTTATACGGTAAAACTGTTTGGCCGGGCGGTACAACAGGGACCGACTGGACTTTGTATGATACCTTCCTGACCAACGAGTTTAACCAGGCTATTGGTTACGGTTACACAGCCAATCGCCTCCACTTTGATATTTGGAACGAGGCCGAAGGAAAGCAGTTTTGGAACCCGGCAAATATATCATCAACCGGCAATGGCAGCGTGGCGCAAAACGAGGCCAACCGAAAACGTTTTTGCGAAACTTATGTACATGCTGTTACAAAATTAAAGGCCCTGGCCGCAGCAGCAAGTAAAACAATATATATTGAAGGGCCGAGCTTATCATCCATCAGGTTTCAAAATACAATTTTGGGTGATCCGGGTCCTTACGTTTATTTTTCACGCTGGCTCGACTCGGCAAAGAAATTCATTGCTCTTCCGGATTTTCTTACCTGGCACTTTCCCGGTAATTCAAATACGCCCGGGGCCACTACACCTGTACAGGAAATTAATGATGTACGCGGATTATATACTGCACGGGGCCTGGGAGCCCCTCAAATCATTATTAACGAATTTATAAATAATAATGACGGTAAGTTTCATGCCAATCCGGGCAAGGTTGGCTGGTTGATCAGCCAGCACGAAAGGGCAGGTATTTTTTAAATTTGGGCATTATGCAAAAGATTATGGTCATTGAGGATGATGCCGATACACTGGAGATCATCACGACGATACTCGCGGGTGCGGACTATGAGGTGGTAAGCGGCACGGATGTGACTGCGGTTTACGCTATTGAAAAGGAACCGCCGGCCCTGTTATTAATTGATAACTGGCTGAGCGGCGAAAAGACCGGGCATGATATCTGTTACCAGTTGAAGCAAAATCCGGCGACTGCGGCTATCCCGGTGATCCTGATCTCGGGGACGATCAATTTGGAAGAGACGGCCCGGCGCTGCGGCGCGAACGGCTTTATCTGTAAACCGTTTGACGTTGAGGAACTTTTGCAGCAGGTAAAAGCTCATATGGCATAACTATTGCGGCCGTTTAGCAAAACGATCGTTATGTCTGACAATAAAGTTTCCCTACACCGGGTGATCAAGGCATCCCCCGAAAAAGTTTACCGGGCCTTTACAGAGGCTGCGGCCATTGCTTCGTGGTTACCGCCCTGGGGTTTTGTTTGCGAGGTGCACGAAATGGATGTGCGGGTGGGCGGCAAGTACCAAATGACCTTTCATACGGACGGATCCGCCTTCAGGTTGCCGATGGCCCGGAGCCAGCGTAGCCGGTTATCATGCAGGCCCACCACCGGGTAAGTCACATCATAATCACCATTCTTATAAATGGCTTTTTCCAGTTTGTCCGTGACAAAACCACGGTACTCGTCGGTGATCTGCGCCAGGGCATCTTCAATAGACAGTTCTTCGTCAGGGTAATAACCAAACAACTCTTTTAAGCGGGCGTCCGTAATAAACTCGCGGGTGACCGAATGAATGAACCAGGTACCGAAATTAGCGGCCTCGATCGCCAAACGCAGCGTGGTCGCGCTTTCTTCTATTTGTTGCCGTGCGTCCTGCAATTCCTGGTTGACCCGGGCCAGTTGCTGGTTGGTAGCGGTCAGTTCTTCATTGGAAGCGGCCTGTTCCTCGTTGGTGGACGCCATTTCTTCATTCATGGCCTGTAATTCTTCCGTCGTTTCCGCCAGGGCTTCTTCCATTTCCTTTCGCTCGGAAACATCGCGGGTCGTACCGGCAACGGCTTCGACTTCGCCCTGCGCGTTCAGCACCGGCACCAATATATAATCATATACCCGTTTGCCTAAAACAGCATGCGGGAAAGACACTTCACCACGTACCGGTTGTTTAGTCGCCCTGACCTGGTCGATCTCCCGCTCATGCATGGCGGCATGCCATTCTTCATAACCATTCTCCCGTAAGCCTTTACCGATGGCGGCTTCATAGGTCTTGCCCCACATATTCAGCAGGGCGGTATTAACATAAGTGAATTTATAATCCAGGTCCCAAACGTACATCAAATCGGGTGTGCCCGAGGTGATCGTTTCATACACTCTTTTTTGCTGGTTCAGCTCCTGCTGTACCCGGATCATACCGGTGACGTCAAACGCAATGATCAGTATGCCATCCACTTTATTGTTTTCATCGCGCCAGGGCTGGTAACTGAAGCTGAAATAGCGGTCCGTGGTCGGCCCGCCTTCATACTCGGCGATCGGCACGAGCAATTCGTTCATTTCAAAAGCTTCGCCCTGGTGATATACATTTAAAAGGATATCCTGCAAAGGCGTGCCGACCAGTTCAGGCAGCGCCTCAAAGATCGGCCGACCCAATAACTTCCGGCCAGGCAGGAATTGCTGGTAGGCTGGGTTAACCAACTGGTAAACCAGCTCGGGGCCGCGCATGATCGCTATCCCTGCCGGTGCCTGCATAAACAAACCCTGCAGCCGGTCACGTTCGGCACTGATGGCCAGTTGCGCCTTCACTTTCTCCGTCGTTTCGACACAGACTACCAGCACCCCTAGGATCTGGCCATCGTGATCGGCAATAGGGCTATAGGAAAAATCAAAGTAACAGTCTTCGGGCTGCCCGTTACGGTCCAAAGGAACCATGAAATTCGGAAAGCCGTGGGTCTGCCCGTTCATGACATCGCTGAACATCGGGCCAATGGTCGCCCATATTTCCGCATAGGTGTCACACGCGCTGCCGCCCATCGCCTGCGGATGTTTCGTCGCGCCGTTGATCGGCCGGAAGGCATCATTATACAACTGGATATAATCCGGCCCCCAGCAAATCAAAACCGGGAACTGGTTGGTCAGCATTATACTGACCATGGTCTTCAGTACCGGGTGCCAGTCGCCGGGGGAACCCAACGGGTTTGCGCCCCAATCTATACTGCGGATCAATTCGCCCATTTCGCCGCCGCCGCGTAAAAAAGGATAATCAGAAAACGGCGGATGGTTTGCAGGCATTAAAAAATGTTTATCGTACAAAAAAACCAAAAAAATATGAAATTGTTTGCCTTCAAATTTTGCTTAAATTTGGGTATGCTGACCATGGAACAATATGATGCACTGGAGGAAACGCAAAAAGCCGCGGTAATGCAGGGGGAATTTTTGGCTGACCGCGAGGAAAACGGCCTGATGGTACAGTTGTATAGCGTTGGCAATTTTTATGGTGAATTGTATTATGACCGTTTGGCCAATAAGATACTACGCTGGCGGGCCTTTGAGGGAACACAGCAATTAGGTCCTTATCTGGCGCATATCCGTTTTAATACCCGGTAATTAAAATGTTTTTCCCTTTCATTCGTCTACCAGGATATGACCGAGTTTACAATAGCAACACTAACCGCAGACGATGGTACGCCAATTGGCTATCGTCAAATAGGGCAGGGGCCGGGTTTGATCTTGGTGCATGGCGGGATGCAATCTTCTTTAAGTTTCACTAAACTCGCTAAAGCATTGTCGGCTGATTTTACCGTTTATGTACCCGACCGGCGCGGGCGCGGATTGAGTGGCGGCTATGGCGAAAACGATGACCGGATCACCGAGGCTAACGACATCCTGGCGCTGGCGCGGGTAACCGGCAGCACTCAGATCTTTGGCCTGAGTTCGGGAGCCATCGTCACTTTGCAGGCCGCTTTAATGGAACCGGCGATCCGGAAGATCGCGCTTTACGAGCCGCCGATCCCGTTGAATGAAGACACTTTTAAAAAGCTGGATGCGGATTATGAAGGCGCGATGAGCCAGGGTAACTTGGGCAGGGCATTTGCCGCCATACTGAAAGGTACCGGCGATACCTCGTTTTTTACCAAGCTGCCTTATTTTATCTTAACGCCGGTCTTTAATTTCCTGATCAACAAACAAGTCAACAGGGAAAACGAGATCGCTTTACGGGATATGATACCGACCTTTCACCATGACCGCATCGTTATCCAGGGCTCGCCGCAATTATTAACGGCCGCTAAAAACCTGGAGGCCGAAGTCTTGCTGCTGAACGGTGCCCGAAGTAAATCGTTTTTAAAACAGCCGCTGGACCGCTTAGCGGGACAGGTCGACGCCAAGCGTATCGCGTTTAAAAACCAGGCCCATTTAGCCGCAGATAACAGCGGCGACCCGCGCAAAGTTGCCGAAGTGCTGCGGTCTTTTTTTAGTTGAAATTTAGCGTAGCTTAGTAGATGCCCGAAACCCGCCTTTCCCAGTTTATTCACCAGAGCAACCTGGTTTCGCAGACCACCTCGCTGGAGATCGCCAAACGTTTCCAGGATAGGCGGTTATTGAAAAACGAGTATTTACTGAAAGCCGGGCAGATCGCAGACGCTTATTTTTTACTGGATAAGGGCTATATGCGGGCCTTTGCTGAGGACACGGCGGGTAACGAAGTGACCACGGCATTTTATGCACCGGGGCAAATGATCTTCGAGGTAGCGTCGTTTTTTAAACGAACCAGGTCCAAAGAAAATATCCAGGCGCTGACCGACTGCGAAGGCGCGTTTATTACTTACCAGGAGTTGAATGAATTGTTCCATGCCTTGCCGGAGTTCCGGGAATTTGGCCGTTCGGTATTGGTCGATGGCTTTTCCACGCTCAAAAACCGGATGTTGTCGACTATTACGGAAACCGCCGAAGAGCGTTATGCCGCGCTTTTAAAATCTAATCCCGAGATATTCCAGCACGCGCCTTTAAAATATATCGCATCCTATTTGGGTATTACTGATACCTCGCTGAGCCGCATCCGCGCCAAAAAGTAATTTCTTGTCATTTGGCAAGTAGGGGGTCGTTGACAAGCAGTTCCTTTGGGTATGGAAAATTTACCCTTTTATATCAGCGGCGGCTTTATCGCCACTACGCTTTTAACCGTTTACTTTATTTACCGCGCCAGCCGCTATAACAAAACAGTCCTTGTACTTTCAGTAGCCTGGTTACTGTTGCAGGGCGGCTTAACGCTCTCTGGCTTTTATCAGGTGAGGGGTAGTGTGCCGCCACGGTTTATTTTGCTGCTCATCCCGCCGGTCTTATTGATCATTGGTTTATTTACGACCAAACGCGGCCACGCTTTTCTTGCGGGTTTTGATGCCGACCAATTAACGCTGCTTCATGTGGTCAGGTTGCCCGTCGAGTTGACCTTATGGGCGCTGTATCTCTATTATTTGGTACCTGGCCGAATGACCTTTGAGGGCGGTAACCTGGATATCCTTTCTGGTCTGAGCGCCCCCCTGATTTATTATTTTGGCTATAGAAAACCGGTTATCAGCCGTCCATGGCTAATGGCCTGGAATATCGTTTGCCTGCTCTTACTGGTCAATATCGTCAGCCGCGCTGTGTTATCTTTTGGCCAGCCGAACTTAGCGCTCTTTTACTTTCCGTTCAGCTGGCTGCCTTGCTTCGTGGTGCCTGCGGTGCTGTTCGCACAGCTCCTTAACCTCCGAAAATTAATACAAGGGCGCTAAGGATTTTTCGGTTTGCACCGCCTGGGCAAGCTTTTCCAATTGACCATAAGTCGCCCGATATAAAAATACCGCCATGCTGATGCGCTTAACACCGATTTCAGCCAGCGCTTCGAAAGAGCCCAGCTTGGGTACGGCGACCACGTTGACGGGCAAGGAAACCGCCGCGGTAATCTGCTGGATGAGTGCCAGGTCTGCGACACCGGTCACAAATAAGCCATCCGCGCCTGCATTGGTATACAGTTTGGCCCTTTTCAAAGTAGTTTCCAGCGGGGAGTCGAGTTTTTGCAGGAAAACATCCGTGCGGGCATTGATAAACAGCTGCTGATTAGTTTGGGTTAAATAGTTTTTGATGCTGGCTAGCTTTTTCAGGTAAATGTCTTCACCCTGGGCATCTTCCAGGTTGATGCCTACGACACCAATATCAAGGAGGCTTTGGATATGCTCATTTAATTGGTGGAGGTCATCGGTATAACCTCTTTCCAGGTCGACTGACAAGGGAAGGGTGGTGCAGGCGGCAATGCGCTGAATAACATAAAGCAGTTCAGTAAACGGAATTTGCTCGCCGTCAGGATAACCTAAGGAATCCGCTATCGCACCGCTGGAGGTAGCGATCGCGGCATAGCCTGCGGATTCAATTAGCCGCGCACTTTTAACGTTCCATGCATTGGCGATAACCAAGGGCTGCTCCTGATGGTGCAGCCCTTGGAATTTTTCGTAATTCGTCATTAGCTCATGGAATGAAAAGCCATACGATTGCCTTCAGTATCTATAAAGCGGCCCATGAAGCCGTTCGGGCCAATGGAGGTCTTTTCCATGATCACTTTACCGCCTGCGGCTTCTACCTTACTTAATGGCACAGACAAATCCTCGCCGCCATTCAAATAGATAAGTGCGCCTTGCTGGCTTGGTTCAAAACCATCTTCCTGGGAAATGCCGCCGCCGATTTCGCCATTTATCATGTCCGCCGGGAACATCGCGTATTTCATGTCGGGGAAGGGCAGGATCATTTCGATGCCCATTACTGCTTCATAAAAGGCTTTCGCCCGTTCTAAATTTTTGGCTGGAATTTCAAACCAGTTGATTGCAGATGCCATAGTAATTGTTGTTAAGTTAAATAAATCATTTAGCGTTGTTTAAAATCGCCTTGACCGGTTTTAAAATAAGCGGTCAGGCTGCGGGTGATCCAGTGCGTCCAGCCGGGTACGCAGTCCTTAAAGCAGGCGATACCCGCCACCAGGCCCACATGCGTAAAGATCAGGGTATTACCGTCGATCTCAAAGACCATATCATGGCCTTTCCATTCGTATTTATCTTCATACCAGGGCATGTAACAGTCATCGACATGCCAGACCACTTTTTTGTTGGGTATCAGTTCGGTGACGGTGTAGTTGAACCAGGCTTCCGGCCCCATTTTAATGACGAATTGATCGCCCTTTTTTTCCGCGCGGCCTTCAAAGCTGACACCCCACCAGTTAGCGACTTCGCTGATCTTTTTTAAGGCTTCTTCGGCGCTGACCGTTAGGGTGATCTTTGTGCTGAAGCTGTTGGTAATGAAGTTTTGATAAACCTCCATAATCCCGCCCCAGCCTTCTTGGATGCTGATGGCGGCTTCGCCCAGGCGGTGCACATCATAATGCGTCAGTTTTATGCGGGTTTGTTTTTCGCCTTCGGGAATAAATTCCACCCGTACCTCAGTATGCAGTTCCGGATCGAACCGTAAATCCGCATCGGTCTGCCAGTCCAGCGCAAATAAGCTATAGGGGTCATAAATCAATACCCTGCCCAATTCGCGTTCAGTATTGTCGCTGTTAAAGCCGAACCAGCGCCCGCCGGCTTTGGCTTCCAGCCCCACTTTGACCATCGGGCAATCTTCGGTATGCCCGGCGGCGGGCCACCAAAGCCCCATTTGGTTCACAAATACTTCAAAAGCGGTTTGCTGCGCAGCCGCCACGATGATTTCCTTTTGGATGGTATTTAATGCGATGGTTTTCATTGGTCGGCGAATTGTTTATACAGGTTCATGATCTGGCCCCAGCCCTCGTCCATGCTGTCCACGACCTTGCCATTACCCAGCTTATGCAGGTCCTTATGCTCGAATTTGACACGGGTACGCTTTGAACTTTCCGCAATGAATTCGACGACCACTTCGGTTATGACGTCAGGGTTGCATTTGAAGTCGGCATCGATTTGCCAGGCCAGTACAAACAGGTCATAAGGCTGGTAAGTTTGGACATAGCCGATAGCGGCCTCGCTGCCATCGATATGCTTGGAATACCAGCGCCCGCCCTCGTGTAATTCGGCGACCACTTCGGTCATGTCTGTAGTACCGATATGATGGGAGCGGGGCCACCATAAGTCCATTTTCCGGGTGAATACCTCAAAAGCGGTTTGCTGCGAGGCTTCGACTGTAAATTCTTTTTTAATCGACGTTAGATTGATGGTTTCCATTATTTCTTTTTTTCGGTTTGTTCAGCGAGTGCTTTAAAATTAGATAGCGCATCGTCCCAAAATTTATCCAGGTAATTTCTCATAGCTATGATTCCTTCGCGGTTCAGTTCATAAATATTGTTGTTGCCGACAGTCTTGAGGTTGATCAGTTTGGCCTCCTTCAGCACTTTCAAGTGTTGCGATACAGCAGGGCGGCTGATCGGTAAACCACTGGCAATGTCCACTACGGCCATAGGCCGGTGCTGTAATTTCTCGAAGATCGCCCGGCGGGTCGGATCGCCCAAAGCGTTAAAAGCTAAATTGCTATTCATAATTCTATTGGTAAGTAATAAATTACGGTAAGTTCAAACTTACTAATATTTTTTAAATAGCAAAAAAAGAATTGAAGTTGTAACGAATTTATTTGGGCGATAGCGGATGATCACCTTTTTGCGCCTTATCGGTAATGTTTTTGATCACCTCATCGAGTTCATTGGCCGATGAGTTTAAGTATTCTAATAGTTGACCATTATCCTCTTTCGCGTCGTTAATGAGCGGGATCAACGCCATGATCTTGGCCAGCGGTGCCCTGACCAGGTGGGACTGGGCCCAGGATATTTCCCGCAGCTTTTCATTTTGGTTCTCAATAGCCTGGATGTAATTTAAACGTTCCGTCACATCTGCCGCAATGGTCACCTTAGCGGCTTTGCCTTGGTAATGGATAAAATTGCTTTGGATATCCACCTGGATCACCTCGCCGTTCTTTTTCCGGTGTTTATACACGCCCAGGCGTTCGATCCGATTATCAGGCTGGTCTTGTACCAACCCCGCTTCAAATGCCGGAACATCCTCCAATGGCCGGATCCCTTTCAGGTCCATTAACAACAATTCTTCCCGGCTATAGCCGTAATGGGCTACAAAGGCGTCATTGACGTCCAGGAACCTTAACGAGTCCAGTTCGAAAACAAACATCGGCAAAGGGCTCAAGTGGAATAATTCACTATAGTTTTTCTCCGAAACCGCTAGCGCGGCCGCTATGGCCTTCAACTGATTTTCCGCTGCTTTACGTGCCGTGATGTCCTTAAAATAGACCGATAATCCCTTACCGGAAGGATAGGCGCTGATATCGTACCAGATATCCAAAGGCGCGTAGTAATCTTCAAAGTGTACCGCCTTGCAGGTGTGGAGCGCTTCGTGGTAGCGCTGGTAGGATACAGATCCGATCGAATCGGCAAAGACGGACCAAAGCGGATATCCCAGGATCTTGCGTTTGGGCGTTTGCAATACCTTTTCGGCCTTTTTGTTCCAGTAGGTAACGATCCAATGCCGGTCTACCGCGAAGAAAGCGTCGCCAATGCTTTCGAGGATCGTATTTCGTTCTTTCAGCGTAGCGTCTAATTTTTGACTGATGCTTTGCTCCGCCCGCTGGTGCAAGCGTTCCAGTTCATCAGCCATTTCCTTTTGCGGGGTCAGGTCGCGGGTGATCTTGACAAAACCGCGCAGTTTGTTATCGTCCGTATACAAGGCCGTGATGACCATATCGGCCCAAAATACCGAACCGTCCTTTCGCGTACGCCAACCCGTTCCGGCATAACTGCCGCTCAGCGCAGCGAGTTGTAAATTGGCCTGTGGCAGACCATCTGCCCGGTCCTCGGGTGAATAAAAGATCGAAAAGTTTTTGCCAATGACTTCATTCGCCTTATAGGTCTTGATTTTTTCGGCGCCCGTGTTCCAGCTGGTAATATCACCGTTCGTGTCCAGGCGGATGATCGCATAATCAGATATGCTGTTCATCAATAACAATAAGTCATTGTAGACAATATTGGTTTTCATTGGTTTAGCGAAAGGTTATACTAAGGTTGCAATAAAATACAACAATAGGAAACAAAATCGCTGAACGGCCGGGTTGCACGATCGGCGTTGGACGGTGCGCTAAAAGTAAAGTGCCGGTAAACACAAGCGATTAATGGTCGCCATGCAGGCTGAGGCGGTTGCCGTCAGGGTCTATGACCGCGGCGAATTTCCCCCAGGGCGTTTCGTCGATCTGGCCAACGCTGATGCCTTTGGCGGTTAATGTTTCGATCTCGCTAGCCAGGTTGTCCGTTTTTATCACCAAGCCATTGATGCAGCCGGCGGGCATATTAGCAAACCAGGTCACCAGCGTAATGCTTACCGTGCTGCCGGGAAAACCCAGTTGTATCCATTGCTGGCCGCCGGCAAACGGCGCTTCGGTGATCAGTTCAAAGCCTAATTGCAGGTAAAAGGCTTTGGCCCGGGCCTGGTCGGTTACCGGGATGGAGATAATTTCAATGTTTTTCATGTGATTTGTTTTAATACGTTGGCAAAAGCGCGGGTGATTCCTTTGCGCCAGCCATTACCCATAAAGATACTGGTGAGGTAATTATGAAACCCTTTAAAGCCTTTATGTTCCAGCAACAGTTCGGTACCACCGTCCCTGGCTTCCAGTGTCCAGACCAATACCGTATCGAGTTTGACCACGCCGGGGCTGGGGCCGCCTTTCCAGGTATAGACCAGTTTTTTTAAAGGCACCATATCAATGACTTCGCAATACACGATACCGTCAAAGCCCATTTTAGGTAAGGGTTTGGTATGGAAGTTAAAGCGATGGCCGACCACCGACTTGAAATCATTTTTCATGAGCCAAAGGCTGATCAGTTCGGGATTTGTTAAACACTCCCAGACCTTTTCAGGCGGGTGGGCAAAGAACCATTTGACCGTGATATCGCGTTGCATCTTATAGCTCGGTTTTTACGGTGAGGTCACTTAACTGGTGCGGCTGTCCTTTACCGGTGGTGATGAGTTGCTGCAAGCTATGCAGGAAATAATTCCAGCCCTGGAAACAACTGTCATAGCATTCGCTTTCGGGAACTAAACCGATATGGGTGAAATGCAGTGCTGTTTGGCCGTCTTTTTGGCTGATCTCGAAAACGATCTGGGTATCTGTCCATTCATCTATATCTTCTAGAAAACTTAAATGACTCTCGGTTACCAGCCAAACTACTTTTTGATTAGGTATAACTTCCGTTAATTTTTGTTTCGAATAGTGCATATCCGCGAAGCGGACTTCAAACTCATCATTCAGGTGGGTTGACTGGCCTTTAAAATCTTCTGTCCACCAGGCGCGGATATCATTAATGGCGTTGAATACTTGTTCGGGTGTTTGGTCTACGAATAGGGTAGTAGTGAAATTTTTCATGGTTTTTAGTTTAAAATAATTTTTCCTGTGGCGGCGTTACGCCTGCCAGCCTAAGATATACCGTGATTTGCCCCCGGTGATGTGTTTGATGTTCGAAGACCTTAGCTAAAGCTATTCGCTTAGTCATATCGAAACTCCCGATCATTTTAATGGGTTCATCCAGTTGGGCATCAGACAACTTTTTGATTTGGCCGATCACAAAATCATAGCTGGCCAATACGATTTGGGTTACGCTGGCTTTGGATTTATCAGCGGTCTTTTCCCATATGCCCAACTCAAAAGGGCTTTTGATACCGAGTGCGGAAGAAGCTAAACCATAATTAGCATCTGCCAGGTGCAGGTTTTGCTCCGCGAAAGAACGCATTTCCGGAGTGGGCTTTAAGGCATAACCTTTTTCGGGCATGGCCGCCAGGTATTCCTGGGTATAAGCCTTTGAGCGTTCCCATTCTTTGATGAGTTCGGCTGTTTTTACCTGTGCCAGGGCGAACTGGCTAATCAGGCAAAGTACGAGGGTTAAACTTTTGAGTTGCATGTTTTAGTTGGGTAATTTGTTGTTTAATAAGTTTTCTAAATTCTTCAGTTTCGATGCCCAGAACTGGTCGAAGTAATTGAGCCAGGCCTGCAGCTCTTCGAAGCCGTCTTTTTTCAGCGTGCAATAACGTTCGCGGCCCTGATCCTGTATGGAAATAAAGCCGGCGGTTTCCAATATTTTAACATGCTTGGAAACAGCGGGTCGGCTCATCTCGAAATGAGCGCCTAAACTGTTAATGGTCAGGCTATCCGCCGAAAGCAGCAGCAGCATTTTCCTCCGGCTCGGATCTCCGATGACCTGGAAGGTATCAAGCGTTGATATGGCCATCTTTTACAGGATTTAAAAGTTTTTCAATATTTTGGAATTTCTCCAGCCAGCCGTGCATCAGGCCATGGTACATATCCAGGTTTTCTGCCCGCTCAAAGCCGCGATGGTCTAAAAATACTTCGGTGCCCTTGTCTTTTGCTTCCAGTTGCCAGGTCACGACCGACTCCAGGTTAATTTTGCCTTCGCCCGGGCCGCAGTTCCAGGAATACACTAATTTCTGGAACGGTTCGATCTCCAATACTTTGCAGTAAAAGATGCCGTCAAAGTTCAGGTTGGCTTTCCCGCCGGTCCGGAACTGGAACTCGTGGCCAAGCACGGGCTGGAAATCATTTTTCATGAGCCATTGCGCCATGAGGTCGGAATTGGTCAGGTACTCCCAAACCGTTTCCACGGGATGGGCGAAAAAATATTGATGTTGAATAACTTTTGCCATATAAGTAACTTTAAGGTTACGCAAACATATAAGTAACTTATGAGTTACGCAAATTTATTTTCAAAAATATTTTATCTGGGTAGCCTTGTCGCAAACCGCCCCTAAAATGTCCCGGATGCCCCTTACTACCCTGCAACAAATCAGTTAGTTTTGGGTTAATTAAATACCTGAAAAACTAAATTAAAAATCATGTCACCGATCAAACCACACTTATGGTTCGACAGCCAGGCCAAAGAAGCTGCCGAATTCTATACGACCTTATTGCCGGAATCCGCGGTTACTTATGTCAACCAGTTGCATAATACGCCTTCGGGCGATTGCGATATCGTCAAGTTTACCTTAGCCGGGCAGTCCTTTATGGCGATCAGCGCCGGGCCGCTGTTCCAATTCAACCCGTCCATTTCTTTCATGGTGCATTTTGATACCGCCGAACAAATCGATGAAGTCTGGAATAAACTGGGAGACGGCGGTAAAGTGATGATGGCGCTGGATAAATACCCGTTCAGCGAACGCTATGGCTGGCTGGCGGATAAATACGGGGTGTCCTGGCAGTTAATGATCCGGAACCCGGAAGGAGCACCCAAATCGGTGATCGTACCCTCGCTCATGTTCACCGAGGCGATGGCTGGTAAAGCCGATGAAGCGATCAGTTTCTATTGTTCGGTATTCAAAGCCAGTAAACGCGGAACCACTGCGCCGCGCCCGCAGGATATGGGGCCGGATAAGGCCGGTAC
Organism: Bacteroidota bacterium; assembly: GCA_040389105.1. GTDB lineage: Bacteria > Bacteroidota > Bacteroidia > Sphingobacteriales > Sphingobacteriaceae > Mucilaginibacter. Next base: position 650,317 of record JAZKAO010000010.1, on the reverse strand, counting down.
TTTAATGTACGCCGACTTTTATATCAACAATACCTGGCTGGCGGCCATGGATAGCGCGCAGCCGCATGGTTTTGTTTTTAACGAAGCCGTATCGCTCCTGATCTCCTGCGAGAACCAGGAAGAGATTGATTATTATTTCACAGCGCTTTCCGCTGATCCCAAGTCCGAGCAATGCGGCTGGCTCAAAGATAAATACGGTGTGTCCTGGCAGGTAACGTCTACTTTAATGGAAGAGGTGTTCCGGAATGGGACCCGCGAACAGATCGACCGGGTGACCCAGGCCTTTATGCCGATGAAGAAAATCGACCTGGCCGTGTTACAGCGTGCTTACGACGGCAGCTAACCGGCATTCGGTTTAAAACCGTATCTTTGCGTCTCGCAGTCGCCATGATCAAAACAGGAAATAAAACCAGCTATCGTAATACAGGAATTCTCCTGCTGCTGCTGGTTTTCCTGGTGTTTGGCTTTTGCCCGCTGCGTAATGCCCTGTTCACCCAAGGGCGGCAGGTTCCCCTGACTACGGCACCGAAAGCGCCGGAGTATGTCAAGATCATCGCGCAGGATCATTGCAGCGTTGCCCTTGCAGCGCAACCGGTTATCACCAGCGGAAAGTTACACCTGCCACCGGTAGGAGTGGCTTGGCTACCCGAAACGGAGTGGGCCATGGGGCACCAAACGTTGATCGTTTCTACCGACAGTCAACCCCAATCATTGACCACGCCGGTTTTTCCTGGCCGGATCTACCTGCGTAACCGCTGCCTGCTGATCTGATCGTCCTTGAATTGCTAAACTGTATTATTTCACTCGTCAGATAACGGGTGAACAGGTTTTATTTATTTCAAAAAAACGATCATGACCAACATTTTTTCCTTGCCCGGTAAAGACTACCGGCAAATCGCCCCTTTATTTTTACGCCTGGCTGCCGGCGCAGGTTTTGTGAACCACGGCTGGGCTAAGCTCAGCAGAGGGCCCGAGCATTTCGGCGCTTTACTGCAACAGTTGCATGTGCCATTTCCCGGGCTGATGGCCTGGGTTTCCCCGCTCATTGAATTGCTCGGCGGACTGGCTTTGCTGACGGGCCTGTTCGTCAGCCTGACCGCTGTGCCGCTCATTTGCACCATGCTGGTGGCGATGTTCACCATTCATATCCATTACGGCTTCAGCGCGGTTAAAACCATCGGGCTGACACCCAATGGGCCGGTATTTGGCCCGCCCGGCTACGAAATCAACCTGATCTATATCGGCTGCCTGATCGCCTTGCTGCTACTGGGTGCCGGGCGTTACTCGCTCGATGCGGTTTTAGCTAAAAAAAAGATAACAGTATAATTATCAGCTGCGCAGGCCCGGCCTGTGCAGCTTTAACCTATTTTAATGACCACTTTATTTATCGGTATTTTTTTGATCAGTTTCCTGGCGACGCTGGTCCGTTCTACTTTTGGCTTTGGCGAATCGCTGGTTGCCGTTCCCTTGTTCAGTTTCTTTATTCCGCTAAGCGTAGCGGTTCCCTTATCGGTGCTGATCTCGGTTTTGGTCGCCCTGGTGGTCGTCGTGCAGGATCACCGGCAGATAGAACTGAAAAGCGCCAAATGGCTCATTCTGTTCGCTATTCCGGGCATTCCCCTGGGGCTGGGCTTATTGATCTACGGTAATGAGCATTGGGTAAAGACAGGCCTCGGCCTCCTTATTATTGCTTATTCGCTTTACGCCTTGCTCGGCAAAAAAACTTTTGAACTGGAAAAGGATAACCGTGCCTGGCTGTTCATCTGCGGCTTTTTATCCGGCGTATTGGGCGGCGCCTACGGCATCAACGGCCCGCCGCTGGCAGTCTATGGCAACCTTCGCAAATGGGACGCGAAAACTTTCCGGGCCACGCTCCAGGGCTATTTCCTGCCGGCCAGCCTGTTCGGGCTGATCGGTTATTTAGCCAAAGGGCTGATCAGCCGGGAAGTGCTGTACGATTTCGCCGTGTCCCTGCCGGCTGTTTTTCCCGCTATCTTTCTCGGACGTTTCCTGAACCGGCGGTTAAAAGGCGATGCTTTCTTCCGTTATGTGTACCTGGGTTTGCTCCTGATCGGCGTATTGCTGATCGCTCTGAGTCTGCGGTAGGTTTATGTATAGTAAAATAAATAAAATGAAAACAGACTTGTCTGTTCTGTTTATTTACTTTACCTTTGACCATGCGCAACGAAAGAAAGAACTCCATCAGGCAGACGATCATTGAGACCGCGTCCCGCTTGTTTTACGAACAGGGTTATGGCAATACCGGTATTAACCAGATCATCGAAGAATCAGGGGTTGTGAAATCTTCTTTGTATACCGCTTTCCGGACAAAGGAAGAAATACTCATGGCTTACCTGGAAACGGCCGGCGCGGCAACCGATGAAGCCTTAAAAACCGCAGCGGGTAAACATATTAAAGCCAAAGACAAAGTGTTGGGTGTATTTGATTTCCTGATCGACATGGTGCAGCAAAAGGATTATTACGGCTGTAACTTTCTAAATATTGTTTCCGAAATGCCCAGAGATGCGGCAATTGTCCGGGCGCAGATCAAAAAACAAAAGGATGGTGTGCGGCGGCTTTTCGCTGAAATACTACAGCCGATCCAAAAAGAAGACCTGGCGGATGAAATTTACATCTTATTTGAAGGGGCATTGATCGGCCATAAGGTGCATGACGCTAGCTGGCCGGTTACTGCCGCCCGCGAGGTCGTTAATAAATTATTATAAATAACGGGCTTCTGCTAAAGCAGGAGTTTATTTTTTACTTTATTAAAAACAGACTTGTCTGTTTTATTTATTAAACTAAATATATTATGAAAACTCCAAAAGTAAACTATCGCAAAGTCCTGGTAAATGGTTTAAACATTTTCTATCGGGAGGCAGGTCAGCAAGGTCAGCCGGTGGTATTGCTGCTGCATGGCTATCCAACCTCGTCGCATATGTTCAGGAATCTGATCCCTATCCTGGCAGAAAACCATCACGTAATAGCGCCGGACCTGCCCGGCTTCGGTTATACCGATAAACCTGACCATGAAAGCTTCACCTATACCTTTGATAACCTGGCTGCCTATATCCAGGGATTTATTGATCAGGTGGGTTTGAAACGCTTTGCGATCTATGTATTTGATTATGGTGCCCCTGTTGGCTTCCGCCTGGCTATGGCCAATCCTGAAAAGATCACCGGCATTATTACGCAAAACGGAAATGCTTATGTGGAAGGTTTGAGCGATGGCTGGAACCCTATCAGGAAATATTGGGATGAGCCGACTACAGCAAACCGTAATGCGTTAAAAATGATGGTGGAGGCGGGCACAACGCAATGGCAATACCTGCACGGGGTTGAAGATCCCTCGCTGGTAGCCCCTGAATCGTACACGCTGGACCAGCATTTCCTCGACCAGGAGGGCAACGTGGAAATTCAACTGGACCTTTTTAAAGATTATGCGAATAATATAAAGTTATATCCCGCTTTTCAGCAATATTTCCGTGAAAAGCAACCGGCTTTACTGGCCGTATGGGGCGATAAAGATCCTTTCTTCCTGCCTGCGGGAGCCGAGGCCTTTAAAAAAGATATCCCTCATGCAACGGTGAAATTTTTCGATACCGGGCATTTTGCATTAGAAACGCATGTTCACGAAATCGGGACGGAAATTTTGAACTTTTTAGCAAAGAATTAACATGGAAACAAAAATTGCCATCGTAACCGGTGCCAGCGCCGGGATAGGCCGCGCGACTGCCATAAGGTTAGCCAAAGATTTTTCGGGACTGGTATTAGTTGCCCGTAGGGCAGAAGAACTGGAAGAGACTGCGGCCCTCGTGAGAACAGCGGGAACAGAACCCTTAATTATCGCAGCCGATTTAAGGCAGGCCGCTGCGGCTGACCAGGTGATCAAAGCAAGTATTGCGAAATTTGGCAGGATCGATGCACTGGTTAATATTGCCGGTGCAGTACCTCAAATCCATCTTTTTGAAATGACAGACGAGCAATGGAATGACGGTGCCGAAATGAAACTGCACGGCGCTCGCCGCCTGACCATCAAGGCCTGGCCGTATTTAAAAGAGACCAAAGGTTCGGTGATACTGACATCAGGCAATTCTGCCGAAGACCCTAAACCCGGATTTGCGGCGGTAGCGACGATCAATGCCGCTATTGTTGCCCTGGCTAAAGCGTTCGCCGAACAGGGTATTATTGATGGTGTGCAGGTAAACAGCGTATTGCCCGGCCCGGTCATGAGCAATCGCCGGATCGGGTTTCTGACCAAATGGGCCGCGGCCCATCAGCTCTCTATGGAAGAAGCGAAGTCAAAATTCCTGGAGGAATCCCAAATTGAGCGCTATGGTGAGCCTGAAGAAATTGCGGAACTGATGGCTTTCTTAATTTCGCCTGCTGCAAAGTGGCTGACGGGTACCGCTGTAAGAATGGATGGCGGTGAAGTGAAGGGTATTTAAACCAAATGATATGATACACCAATTTCATAATGAGCAAACGAATGCGCTGTTCAGGTTAGTCTATGACGAGCCCGTACTTGACCGGGTATTTTATGGGCGTGACCATAAAGATAAATTATTAACTATTGCCTGGAACCGCGGGCCGGATCAGTTGCTAACGATTGATCAGGTGGGCTATAATTTTCCGGCCAATACCGTTCACTGCCTGATGGTCAGTGAATCGTTTCATTTTGAACGCCCGGCGGATATTGCCGCCTGGCAGTTTAGCCGTGATTTTTACTGCATTGTAGATCATGATAAGGAAGTAAGCTGCGTAGGGTTTATTTTTTATGGCCCGCCCCTAAAAATGTTCATCAAACTGAGCGACGCTGACCAAAAGAAAGCAGACATGATCCTGCAAATGTTACAGGATGAATTTAATACACCCGATCATATACAGGGCGAAATGATGCAGGTGCTGTTGAAACGCCTGATCATTATCGTGACCCGGTTGGCTAAAGATCAATATGTTAATGAAAAAGAATTGCCGGGTGAAAAACTGGACATCGTCCGGAAATATAATTTCCTGGTAGAAACCCATTACCGTACCCAGCACCAGGTTAAGTTTTATGCGGACCAACTCTTCAAATCCCCTAAAACGCTGTCCAATCTCTTTGCCTTATATAATCATAAAACACCCTTGCTCATTATTCAGGAGCGGATCATCATGGAGGCTAAGCGGATGATTTTCTATACCGATAAAACGGCTAAAGAGATCGCTTATGAATTGGGTTTTGAAGACGCGGGGACATTTGGCAAGTTCTTCAAAAGACATACCGGCATAGCTACTTCGAATTTTAAGAAGCTCCATGCAGGTGCCGCGTGAAAGCAAGTCGGGAAATGGAACCCCCTCGTCGGGAAGTCCCGCCGTTCCCCAGGACTGTAAATTGTAAGACCTTTGGACTATTCAATCATTCAAACAAAGAAAAAAAGAAATGAGAAATTCAGAAAACACGGTCATTAAATTCGCTTCCTGGGTAAGCAAACAGCAGTTACCCTTTTGGGTAATCAGTATCGGTATGATCGTTATGCTATTATGGGCCGGTTCTTATAAAATGACAGCTCCGGGTGCTGACGGGATCGTTCCCCTGGTTTCTAATAGCCCGTTGATCAGCTGGCACTTTAGATTATTCGGTGTTTATCATGGTTCCGACCTGATCGGCCTAACGGAAGTTATAGCCGCTATATTGATCATCGCCGGTATGTTTAAACCGCAGGCCGGCATCATTGGGGGAGCCATCGCCGTGGTCATGTTTTTTACCACCAGTACCATGTTAATGACGACACCCGGCGCACTGACTGAGGTAAACGGCATGAATTATATGAGTTTTCTCGGACTGTTCCTGTTCAAGGATGTGATCGGTCTGGGGGCAGCCTTGTACCTCATCAGCAACTTCGGCCACAAAGCCGTCCTTGCTCTAGATAAAAACAACATTTAATTAAAATAATATCAAACGATAAATAACATCATCATGAAAACAATAGCAGTTCCAACCAGAGAACAAGTATCACCAGCTAACCAGGTATTATTTGACAACCTTCATAAAGCGATCGGGAGTGTACCCAACCTGTTTGCCGTGTACGCGCATTCGGAACACGCTTTAGGTACCTATCTGGCTTTTTCGGGTGCAAAAACATCGTTAAGGGCAAAAGAAAAAGAAGTCGTAAATTTAATCGTGAGCCAGGTAAATGGCTGTGCCTATTGCCTGGCCGCACATACAGCGCTCTCTAAAATGCAGGGATTTACCGATGAGCAAATATTGGAGATTCGTAAGGGAGCGATCAGTTTTGATAGTAAACTGGATGCGCTGGTAAAAGTGGCAAAAAGCATTACCGAAAATAAAGGTCATGCCGATGAACAATTGGTAGCGGACTTTTTCGCTGCCGGTTACAATGAAGGGTCGCTGATTGACGTGGTCATGGTGGTTGGTGATAAGACCATAACGAATTATATCTATGCCCTGACAAGTATTCCGGTTGATTTTCCTGAAGTACCTGCTATATAATTGACGCTGTTTTGAAAAAGGCCGGCTTCGAAAGGATACCGGCCTTTTTGTTGGCTATGACGCTTCACCAATCGATAGAAGTACCCCTGGTGTTTTAATAGGAAGGTAAAAGCCTCCAAAGTGATTGTCGCTAATGATACAAGTTTCCCTGTTTTGTTGCACAAATTTGCGTCACTAAAATCGTCACTAAGATTTTTTAAGTTCAAAATGTTTTGTAAATTAGCCTCTGTAAGCCGCTAAATGCTGTTTTTACCCTTCAGAGAAACGACAACTTTTTCGCCTCATAATAGTCTTTTAGACTACAAATGCATAAGCCTTTCACTTATTGGTTTAATGGAAATTCCGCCCTTTGTGGAATGCTCCCGCGGTAGACACTGCCGGTGCCGCTGAGCGACCATCATAATTGATAGGTTTGGTCGTTTCATTTGATATTCCGAAGCCATTGATCACCATGTTTTGGAAAAAAGTTCAGGGTGTTCCGTTACATTTTAACCATGCTAACTTGCTGATTTAAAAATTTGAAATTATTATTCAACAACACAACTCATTGATTTAACACGCACGGAACAGTATGGTCAAGTATGCCGGAATGTCCATAGTTGTGCAACAAGCACAGTTAATCCGGCCTTTTATTTGATAATAAACAAGATTATTGCTGTCATTTGTAAGTAAGTGAAAGCTTAACGCTAACCCTCGATAACTCCCCTCGGAACATGGACAATTAGCGCAGCATCCAGTACGGTCTGTAAACACTACAAATATGTGGAATCGGACTATTAATATCCGAATAAGCACAATCCAAGCAATGTTTTTTTTGGCTCTTTTGTCTAATTGATTTGCAGCATCTTGCAGATGAAACACAACCGATTCTAACGCTTATTACCAATGAAATGAATTTATAAGTCGCGTGTCGACCCTTGCGATGGTATTGGAAATACTAAGTTTTCTTTCGCTAATGACCTCTTATATAAAACTAATTTAAATAAAATCAAGCAAAGGCTTGGACCATAACAAACTTAAACGAGTCCATTATGAACGAGGCAGTTTTTCCAACCAAATACTATAAACTACATCTACATAGAATGGACTATTTTCAACATTGCAAAAAGATGTTTATGAAAGATAAATTATAAAAAACGGCACGCTGATTTGAATGAAAAAGAGCTTTATTCCCCTTTTATTTTATCTGGTAATCCTTCAAAACACTGCCGCCCAGCTGCGATACTTGTTTGATGCATCTGCATCTGAAATTAATATCCGTACGGGTGAGTTAAAGATGGGAAATCCCGGTCCCGCCGGCAAAGAAATCCGGGTGAACAACTATTTCATGTCTTTAGCCGGAAAACAGATCGTTCTGGTCATGTGAGAAATGTACTTTTCCCGCATTCCCAGGTCAAGAAAATCCTTTTATAGGTCAAAGGCCGGATTTACCTCTTAGGTGCCGCCAAAGAAAGATCAAAATTTAACATGAAAATTATTTAAAGCCCTGACTAAATCATGAGAAAAATGAAATCGATTATGCAATTTAAAAAAATCCTGGGGCTACTGCTCTTGTTACCATCACTGGCAATTTCACAGGCTAAAATGCCATCTGGCTGGTCTGATGGCTATGTCTTTGCCAACGGAATCCGCGTCCATTATTACCATGCGGTCCCAAATCCTGGTAAACGTGTAATTGTAATGGCTCACGGCGTAAGCGATAACGGACTTTGCTGGACCACACTCACCCAAAAACTCCAGGGGGATTATGACATCTATATGGTTGATGCACGCGGGCATGGGCTCAGTGATCCGCCCACCCCGTCCGATAGCAGCAATGCCATGGTCAAAGACCTGGTAGAATTTGTAGGCAAAATGAAATTTGTTGAACCCATCCTGATGGGCCACTCGATGGGCGCGGCTACGGTAATGCGTGTGGGTGCTGAGTACCCACAGCTCGCCAAGGCAATTATTATGCTTGATCCCGGGCTGAGAAGCAGGACGCCTGCGCAGCCAACGCCTGCTGTGCCACGCCCTAATACCGTACCTACGCAGGCGGCGGCATCCTCAGGAGGTAAAAGCCTTTCAGTTGCGATGAGCGGAACGCCGGAAGTATTAGTAGCCCAGAACAATTATCGTTATGAAGACCTGGTAGCGATTGGCCGCCGCCAAAATCCATTGTGGGGCGACCTGGATGTGCAGTATTGGGCACTTTCAAAAAAGCAATATCATGGCAATTATGGCGGAGGGGCGCGGCGCGGTCCGGTCAGCACAGATAATCCGCTCGAAAAAATCCAGGTTCCGGCGTTAATCTTAAAGGCAGATGCCTCTGCAGAGGTGCGTAAAGCTAACGAAGAAGCGGCAAGTGTCATGAAAAAAGGGAAACTGGTCCATATTGACGGTGCTGCACATAACCTGCATCACGACAAACTGGAACGGACTACTCAAGTGATAAAAGAGTTTCTTTTGACGCTATAGCAAACAAATTAGTTGTCGCATGGAGGACGGATCGTGCTCCTGTTATTTGTGAAAATTAATGAGTATAAAGACATGAATTTTAAAACAACTTTTCTTAGGCACAGCCTTTTATCACCCCCTTAAAGCATGGCTAAGGAATAGCAAAGCTTTTTATAAGTTGGAGATGTACGCCGAAAGCGGTGGGAAGCGACTGTTTTATCCCGTAAATGAAGAAAATGTTGAGTGGAAAGCCATTGAATTAAAGCATATTAAGGTGAAAAACGGAAAAGTGGAAATTGGCTTCCATGTGGATGGAGGTGCTGGTGCCTTCTGCCGGATCGATGATGTTTCACTGGTGCGTGAATAATTTAAAATTTACCTATTCATGATGAGAAATTGTTTGTCTGTATACAATAAAAAATAAATTACCTAATTAAACCTATGAAAAGATTAATCCTATTATTTACTGTTCTTCTTTTGACTTTTAGCGCTTTCGCACAGCACCAGTCCGTTACAGAGTTGTCGGGCGGCTGGAAATTTTCAAAAGGAAAAAACGACGAAGCCTATCAGGCCCGCTTTGATGATGTTAACTGGGAAACCGTGTCGGTCCCTCACGATTGGGCGATATACGGGCCTTTTGATAAAGAGGCCGATAAGCAGACCGTCGCTATCGTCCAGAATGGCGAGGGGGCTGCGAGCGTAAAAACGGGAAGGACCGGCGCTTTGCCTTATATCGGCGAAGGTTGGTACAGGAATTATTTTGATGTGCCAAATTACAAGCCTGGACAAAAGGTGCTGATCCTCTTTGAAGGGGCCATGAGCGAGCCCAAGGTTTATGTTAACGGTCGGAAGGTTGGAGAATGGAACTATGGGTACAATTATTTTTATTTTGATATTACAAACGACATCCTGGCTGATAAAAAAAATACACTTGCTGTGCACTTGTCTAACCTGGGCCAATCATCCCGTTGGTATCCGGGCGCGGGGCTTTACCGGAAGGTGAGCCTTATTGTAAAAAACCGTGAAAGTATTGATCAGTGGGGTACCTATATCACTACCCCTTATATAGCAGCTGGCCTGGCCAAAGTGAACATTAAAACAAAGGTGTCTGCCGATAATAAAGCGCAGTTACAGACCATCATTGTTGATGCTAAGGGCGATACTGTTGCCCGGGACCGTGCCGGATCAAGTTTTGGTGGTGAATTTGAACAGAATATTTCCGTACCGCACCCTCAATTGTGGAGCCCTGAGACACCCTATCTTTATAAAGCAATCACCCGGTTGTACCGAGATAATGAACTGAAAGATGAGATCACGACCCGCTTCGGCATACGCGAGATCAGCCTTAAATCGGGTTTGGGATTCAGCCTTAACGGAAAGATACGGAAAATTAAGGGTGTTTGCCTGCATCACGATCTTGGTCCCTTAGGATCGGCTATTAACGTTGCAGCGCTGAGACGGCAACTAAAGATTTTGAAAGATATGGGCTGCGATGCGATCAGGAGCTCACATAACATGCCTTCCTTAGAGCAGCTGGAATTGTGTGATGAAATGGGACTGATGTTCCTTGCAGAAACATTTGATGAATGGGCCAAACCAAAAGTTAAAAATGGCTACAGCCGGTTTTTTGATACTGATGCGGAAAAAGATATCATCAACCTGGTACACGCTACCCGCAATCATCCGAGTATCATCATGTGGAGTTCGGGCAACGAGGTGCCGGACCAAAACGGTAGTGAAGGCGCAAAGCGGGCTAAATGGCTCCAGGAAATTTTTCACCGCGAAGATCCTACGCGCCCTGTCACAGTCGGCATGGACCAGGTAAAAGCCACGATGGCATCCGGCTTCGGGGCCTTGCTGGATGTGCCGGGAATGAATTATCGTACGCATTTATATGAGGAGGCCTTTCAGCAGTTTCCGCAAGGATTTATTTTAGGCTCAGAAACAGCTTCAACAGTGAGCTCGCGAGGAGTGTACAAATTCCCGGTTGTCAAGGGCGTTAATAAAACCTATCCGGACCAGCAAACGTCCTCCTATGATATGGAGTATTGCAGCTGGTCGAACCTACCGGAAGATGATTTTATACTTCAGGATACTAAGCCATGGGTGATAGGAGAATTTGTCTGGACAGGATTTGATTATCTGGGCGAGCCGACGCCGTACAATAAACTTCCTTCACGTAGCTCTTATTTTGGGATCAATGACCTTGCCGGATTGCCCAAGGACCGGTACTACCTTTACCGCAGCAGGTGGAATACCAGTGAAAATACGTTGCATATCCTGCCTCACTGGAATTGGCCGGGAAGGGAGGGCCAGATCACGCCGGTGTTCGTTTATACAAATTATGATAGTGCTGAACTTTTCATCAATGGTAAAAGCATGGGTGTGCAAAAGAAAAACGACTCCAGCCCTCAAAGCCGGTACAGGCTAATGTGGATGGATGTAAAATATGAACCGGGAACCGTAAAAGTAGTAGCTTTTGATAAAAAAGGGAAACGTGCCGCTGAAAAGGTGCTGGTAACAGCGGGCAAACCAAGTCGCATTATTCTTGAGCCGGACCGTCCAGTGATTGATGCGGACGGCAGGGATATTTCGTTCGTGACTGTTTCTGTGGTGGACGATAAAGGAAATCCCTGTCCAACGGTAGATCAGCAACTCAACTTCACCGTTATGGGGGCTGGCACCTATCGGGCTGCCTGTAATGGCGATGCAACTTCACAGGAACAGTTCCATTTGCCCACCATGAAGCTTTTCAACGGAAAGCTGGTGGTACTTGTCCAATCTAAAATAACAGCAGGGACGATCGAGCTTAAAGTTGAAGGCAAAGGATTGAAAAGGGGAGAAGTAAAGCTGAGCTCCAAATAACATATAGTTATTAAACGGATCGAAAACCGAATGCTCCTGAAAGTTTACCTCTGGTCAGGGCAGAGGTGATCCAGGGGATTTTCTATCGATGACGCTATGATTAGTTTACCTATCAGCTGTATTAACCACTTACCACCAAAAGCGCATGAGTTCAGGTGGTAATCGGTTAATGATCCGTTGGCCACCTGCCGGGTAGCTACGGGCAGGAACAAGCCCATATCGGTAAATGATCAGTGGTTTCCCATTTTGCAAAAGGGGGCGAGAATCCTTTATTACATCGTTAATGTAATAAAGGTAAACGAGGCATATCAGTGCATTTATTGAGCTGTACGATGGTTCAAATTCGTTTAATTATAGTTCAAATTCATATTTGCATGTTCCTTGATCAGGTTTCGGCAAGACACGGCATTAAGTACTAAAGGCAGATAAATAGTCATATCGTACTGTTTAACAATGATTTAATTTTTGTCATCGACTGCGGGTAGCACCCTAAGTAGCTATAAAACCGCCTGTTTACCTGCGGTATGCCAAGATTCGCCGATGCGGAACGTCATGTGGGTGGCACCGGGCGTAGGTTTTTCCGTATTTTTGTCAAACCAATTACCAGGACGAAGGTATAAAGGCCGCCCGACCTTCGTTCTATGCAAAGAATATAAGTAATGCCCTTAAAAAGAATTTATTGCCGGATCATTTTATTCTTTTCAGTCATTGGAATATGCCCGCATGCTGGTGCCCAGACAATGGACCTTACTTTCACGCATATTAATTATGAACAGGGGCTTTCTAACAGTAGTATAGAAGCTGTTCTCCAGGATAGTCGGGGATTCCTATGGTTTGGAACAACGGATGGTCTTAATCGTTTCGATGGGCAAAGCATCCGGGTTTATCGACATATCCTGAACGATCCGCGTAGCCTGAGCAATAATTACATTCATTGCCTTTTCGAAGACAGTAAACATCGAATGTGGATTGCAACTAATGATGGACTAAACCTTTTTAACCCTGTATCCGATGACTTTACAAACTTTAAACATCGTGACGATTACACGAAGAAGAATGGTGATAAGATAAATTATATTTTCCAGGACGATGCCAATTCGCTATGGCTATGTACCGCCTGGGGCGCCCTGACCAGGTTCGATCTAAAATCCAATCGATTCGTTGATCTCTTTTTCGATTCCGCATCACACCCGTTGGAATACCACAACGTGTATTGCGTCGCTAAACGTAATGCACAGGAATTCTGGGTCGGAACGGAAAAGGGGCTAAATGTTTTTAATCAGAAACTGAAACGCTTTACTCCTGATGCAAATCCTTACACTAAGGAATTTCCTTATAAAACAAGAACTTTAGCCGTCACTGCTGATCATATCGTTTGGTTGGGTACGGAAGAGAACGGTGTTTTTCGTATAGATCAAAACAGCCATAAAATTGAACATTTTGTCCATAATGACAACATTCCGGGAAGTATAGGAAATGACCGTGTCATCAGCATGCTGATCGACCGGCGAAACCGCGTTTTTTTCGGAACGGTGAACGGCGGACTGAATATTTTTAATGAGAACGACAGAACATTTACAAAATATATTAACAACCCGGCTTTAAAAGGGTCTTTATCCCAGCGATCAGTTTCTGCCATCTACGAGGATAATCAGCAAAATATTTGGGTCGGTACGCCGAGAGGCGGTGTTAACATGGCGACGATGTCACCGGAGAAATTTGAGCTTTACCAGAGTGATGTTAGCGGCAAGGGTTTATCTTATAATGATGTAAGGAGCTTTTGCGAGGATCTGAACGGGAATATCTGGGTGGGCACTGACGGAGGCGGTCTTAACTATTTTAATAAGTCCACAAAAACATTCAAAAATTACCGTTTTAATATCCATAATAAAACGTCGTTGGGGTCTGATCAGGTCATGAGCCTTTGCCTGGACCATGCCGGGCGTTTATGGATCGGTACTTTTGACGGCGGGCTGAACCTTTTTAATCCGGCGACCGGTACATTTAAGCGATTTACCCACGATCCGAATAACCGTAATTCTATCGCTTCAAATATGGTAGAGTCGATCCTCGAAGACCGGCAACAAAGATTATGGATTTGCACTTATAATGGCGGACTTAATCTTTTCGACCCTAAAACAGAAACCTTCAAACTGGTTGGTCAGGGGTTAAGCGATGATACCAGGCTAAGGGGCATAAAAATGCAATCCGTTAAAGAGGACCGTGAAGGCCGGCTTTGGGTGGTCACCGATGATGGGGGGTTGAATCGCTTTGATCCGCGTACCGGTCTTTGCCGGCATTACTTTGATGACAGGAATAACCCTGAACTATCCGTAATCTGTATCGATCATGCCGGCCGGGTATGGGCAGGAAAAAAAGGCCTTTACCTTTATGATCCCCAAAAAGACAAATTCTTTGCTTTTACTAAACACCCGGGGCTGAGCAAAGAGTTTGTTAAGAATATAATAGAAAACAGGCCCGGAGAATTCTGGATATCTACCTCAAATGGGCTGATCAATTATAATTCCGTTTCGAACCGGTTAAAAGCTTACAATACCCACGACGGGTTGCAGGGCCCGGAATTTGAAACCAATTCGGGTTTGAAGTCGAGGGAAGGAAAAATTTATTTCGGAGGAACAAATGGATTTAATGCGTTTATGCCGGATGCAATTGTTAGTAATAAGTTTATCCCGCCGGTTTATCTGACCGATTTTCAAATATTCAATAAGCATATCGTTCCTGGAACGAATGCCGCTTTGAAAGAAGAGGTAAGTTATGCAAAGGACATCGAGCTGAGTTATCTGGATAATTCCATCTCTTTCGATTTTGCGGCATTGAATTATGTCAAAAATGAGAACAACTCCTTTGCCTATAAACTCGAAAATTTTGATCCTGACTGGAATTATATTGGCCATAAACGGCATGCGGCCTATACAAATCTTGACCCGGGAAAATATGTATTTAAAGTAAAGGCGGCAAATAATGATGATCTATGGAACCCAAAAGAGACTACGCTTCATATTGTGATCACGCCGCCGTTTTGGAAAACCTGGTGGTTTTTAACCCTGGTGTTCATCGTTACGGCATTAGCCTTTTTTTACGCCTACGAATTTAAGCGAAAAACAGACCTGAAGATCTTTATGGAAAAGCAGAAAGAAGTGATCTATAGCCAGCAGTTACAGTTTTTTACTAATATTTCTCATGAATTTCGTACGCCGTTATCGTTAATACTCGGGCCTTTGGAAACCTTGCTTCAAAGTAACTCCGCGCTGAACGAAAACCGTTATTTGCAGACGATTGAAAAAAGCGCAAAAAGGCTGATGAGATTGGTTAATGAATTAATGGATTTCAGGAAGTTACAGTTGGATGTCATTAAACTTCGGATAAAACCACATGACACGCTGGAATTATTTGAAGAAATTGCTAAGGAATTTGCCGTGATCGCACAACAGAAAGATATTGCGTTCGCCGTGAATTTTGACTCTCCGGCAGCACTGCTGTGGTTTGACCAGCATATTATTGAAAAAATTGTTTATAATCTTTTAAACAACGCATTTAAGTACAGCGACAAGGGGGGGCAAGTTTTATTTGAAATTTATTTTAGCGAAAACGCTTATAAAGGTTCTTTTAACAACCAGCTCATCTTAAAACATCCTGTCCGATCATCTGCCTACTTTTTCATCAAAATTAAGGATTCCGGGATTGGAATCACTGCAGGTTCTATCCAACACCTATTTGAACGTTATTACCGGACCAGCTCAGGGCATTTGGGTTCCGGAATTGGCCTGGCATTCGTGAAGGGTCTTACCGCGCTTCAACGCGGCGATATTTATGTCTCCAGTGAATTTCAAGTTGGTACTGAATTTATCATCGCATTGCCCTATCGCGCAGAGGATTATATGCCGGATGAAATATGGAATAAAAATAATTTCGATTCACATGTTCAAATAGAAAGCCTGGTGCCTGATCAGTTTGAGATATTTCCTTCGGCCGTAGTTACACGGGGAGTTAATGATGTTAAACCCAGTGAACAATGCATCTTGTTGGTAGACGATAATGATGAACTCCGAAATTTTCTTAAGGATGCGTTAGGAAATGATTATCTGATCGCACAAGCTAACAATGGCCTTGAAGGTTTGACGCTTGCTAAAGAAATTTTTCCGGATTTGATCATCAGCGATGTCATAATGCCGTTTATGGACGGGAATGAATTTTGTACACATATTAAAAATGATGTGGAAACCAGTCATATTCCATTTGTGATGTTAACAGCGAAAGATGCGGTAGATGCGAAAATTATGGGTACGATATCTGGTGCGGATAGCTATCTTACTAAGCCATTAAATATAAGGCTGTTACATGCAACTGTTAAAAACATATTCGACCAAAAGCAAGTACTAAAGCAGCATTACCAAAAAGACTTCTATTCCGATGCTAAAGAACTGGTCCATAACCAACTGGACAAAGAATTTGTTGAGAAACTAATTGATATTATTGAGCAGCGGTTGACAAGCGCAGAATTAGGCGTAGACTATATCTCCAAAGAAATGGGCATGAGCCAGTCTAAGCTTTACCAAAAGATAAAAAAAATATCCGGACAATCTATTGTTGAGTTTATCCGCAGCCGGCGTTTGAAAAAAGCCGTTCAAATTATGACCCATGAAGATGTCTCCATTAATGAGGTAATTTACAGGGTGGGCATTCAAACCGCTTCTTATTTCACCAAAAGTTTTAAAAAGGAATTCGGCAAAACCCCCAGTCAATTTCTCAATGATATCAAAAACAAGTCCTGATTTCATCGGTCGCCGATTGAAGTAACAGTTGTCCTCCTGATAATTTGCCGGAAGCTTGCTGAATTCGAACTATTATTGCTATCGATGCCATATTATGCGAATTCGAAACATTAAAATACGAATTCAGGTAAGGCGCATAAATCCTATTTCGCGCTTCTTTGCATTGCTGCGGGCGACTCCAATTAGTGCCGCAGCGACATATTTTAAACGAATTCATAACATTATGAAAAATTGTTCAAGCACAGGCCACTCGCCTTAACACTACCATGCGTAACAAATATCGCCTAAACCGAAGAGGCGCATGACAATTTCAGCTTCTCATTAACTCAACCTTTTAAATTATGTCAATACCTTTACTTAAACTCAAAAAGGATAGCAGGCTTTACTTGCTGTTATTCATCTTTATTTTTTTCTGTTCTTCAGCCTGGAGCCAAACTCACCAAACGGTTTCAGGTATTGTTACCCAAAGGGATGATAATACAACAATACCGGGTATCACGGTTTCAGTAAAAGGCAGCACTACAGCTATCTCTACTGATGTCAACGGTAAATATTCGATCCGTGCCTCAAATGGTACAGTACTTATCTTCAGCGGTGTCGGATACACACAAAAAGAGGTAGCAGTTGTGTCGGCAAGGGAAAATTGAAGCAAACAACAGGCTATTAAGAAGTTCCTTTAATAATTGGTAGCGGGCTTTGCTCGCGGAACAGTGCGCCGCCCTCCCGGGGCGGCCCTGTTTTTTATTGACCAGAAGAATGATCACAGAAAGTGCGAGGATTAAAATTATATAATTAAATAGCTAATACCCACAAATGAATAGAAGAAGTTTTTTGGTTGTCGGAATGAATTTAACAGCTGGCGCGGCCATTGCTGCAGGTGAGGGCCATCTGAAACCCTGGTTTATCAACGATGCCGGCTTCCTGGAAAAAGCTGACTTGGAAGGGCAATTTTTAAACCCGCCAGATAGTGCCAGGCCTTTAACCTTATGGCATTGGATGAACGGCATTATATCCGAAGAAGGGATTACTGCTGACCTGGAGTCATTTAAAGCAGCCGGTCTGGCTGGTGTTCAGCTTTTTTTGGTTGGCGGGATTGAGGCTGTTATTGATGACCCCTCTGTTCAGATCATGAATGATAAATGGCGGGGGCTGCTGAAGTTTGCAGAAAACGAATGCAACCGGTTAGGACTTGAATTCGGTATCCATAATTCACCCGGCTGGTCCTCTACGGGTTACCCTTCAGTGGCCTTAGAAGACTCCATGCAAAAATTAACTTTTTTGGAGATGGAGGTCAGCGGCCCCCAGTTGATGGAGAAAGAGATTGCACAACCGCCGTCAGCCAGGAATTTTTACCAAGATATCGCTGCGTTCGCCTGTAAAAAAGGTTCGGTGGTAGAGCGCGCAGCAATGATAGACTTGACCGGCATGCTTTCCGGTAACCAATTGAAATGGCAGGTACCAGAGGGGGATTGGACAATTATCCGGGTTGGCCATACTACCGCGAATAAGGTTAACGGCACGGCTCCGCTTTCCGGCCAGGGCTTGGAAGTGGACAAATTGGATAAAAAGCCACTGAATGACTTTTGGAAAGTTTTCCCCAAAGCACTTATCAAAGATGCCGATGACAATGCCGGGAAATCGTTCCGCCGTTTTGAAATAGATAGTTATGAGATGGGGCCGCAAAACTGGACCCGTAATATGAGAGCGGAATTTAAAAAGAGAAGGGGCTATGATCCTTTGCCTTTGCTGATTTCGTTTGCCGGCAAAACGGTCGACAGCACAGAATTGACCGCGCGGTTTAAGTATGATTACAATGAGACCATCAGGGAGTTGTTCGAGGCGAACTATTACGGGGAAATGCAAAGGTTGATCCATCAGGTACCCGGCATGGAACTCCTGCTTGAACCCTATGCTACAGGTCATGACCAGCCTTTTGAAACCAATAATGCAGCTGAGCATGGTGATCTGTTGATGTGTGAATTTTGGCAAAAGCCGACCACCTGGGGTTGGGATTCTGTGAAACCGACCGCTTCAGGGGCCCATACCTGGGGGAAGAATCTGGTGGCGGCAGAGGCTTTTACAGGACAGCCAAATTCCGCATGGAAAGTAGATCCTTACGCTTTGAAATCCACTGGAGATCGTGCATTTGCTGCCGGGGTTAACAAGCTTTTCTTTCACACATCCGCCCATCAGCCCTGGAAAAATGTATTACCGGGAATGACCATGGGTCAATGGGGTACACATTTCGGCCGGACCCAGACCTGGTGGGCCAATGGTGGCAAGGAATGGATCGCCTATTTGACAAGGTGCCAGTACTTGCTGCAGCAAGGCCTGCCGCTGTCTGATCTTTGCTACCTGGAATACGACCGTATTACCCCAAAAACGGTGGACGGCTTTGATTTTGATACGATCGGTACCAATGCTTTGTTGACCCGCTTAACTGTAAAAGATGGCCAACTTCAACTGCCGAACGATATTACTTATCAGGCGCTGATCCTCCCAAACACAGATAAGATGCGACCGGAAATACTTGCTAAGATCGGCCAGCTGGTTGCTGCGGGTGCAAAGGTGATCGGGCCGAAGCCCCAATCTTCACCCAGTCTTCAACAATATCCTGCCTGCGATGAACGGGTACGAGACCAATCCGAAGCAATTTGGGGACAGGACGGGACGGTTGAACACGCCTATGGCAAGGGGCATGTATACACTCAGCCAATAGAGGAAGCGATCAGCAAAATGGGATTAGTGCCTGATGTTGAGCTGGCGTTTCACTCGGGTACAACACCTTTGCTTTGGATCCATCGTAAGCTCGCAATGGACAAACATGTTTATTTCCTTTCCAACCAGGAAGAACGCGAAGTGCAGTCAAAGGTAATATTTCGGATTAAAGGCTTGCAACCTGAATTTTGGAATGCCATGGATGGCACCACAGAAAAGGCAGTTTTTTGGCGCGAGCAATCCGGCCGCACAGAAGTAACGATCAACCTGCCGGCTTCCGGCTCAGTGTTCGTCGTATTCCGAGAAAAAATCCGGCATGTTGACAGTGTTTTAAAAATGGTTCCTCCTGAGGGGGCGGCGGCATTTGGACCCGGCATCAAGACCTTAAATAACAATACTTATCTGTTCTCGCCGGACAACGGAACCTATGAGATCGCCATGGTGTCGGGGCGTAGCCAAAACTTGAAAGTAACTTCTGTACTTCCACCTATTGATTTGAATTTAGGCTGGAAGGTCAATTTTAAATATCCATACGGAGGGTCTGCGCAGCTTGATCTGGACCGCCTGGTCTCATGGACGGAACTGAACGATGATTTGAAATATTTTTCAGGCACGGCTACTTACCAAAACGCTTTTGACATCGGCGAAAACCAACGAAACCCTGCGATGAGGTGTTTTCTTCAACTCGGGAGAGTCCTGAACACCGTACGGGTCAGGATAAATGGTAAGGTGGTACACCTTTTATGGGCACCGCCGTTCCATCTCGATATTACTGACTTTATAGTTGCCGGGGAAAATAATTTGGAGTTAGACATCACCAATCTTTGGGCCAACAGGCTCATCGGGGATGAGCAATATCCGGACGATCTGGAATGGAAAAGAAGGTCACTTGCCGTGGTACCAGAATGGGTAAAGAAGGGGATGCCCAGGCTGAACAGTCAACGGAAAGCATTTACCACCTATAAGTTTTTTGCTAAAGATACCCCCTTATTGCCATCCGGTTTAATTGGACCAGTTAGCCTAAACTTCGTTTGGCAACAGAAAATTGATCTTTCCAAATGATCTTTAAATGATATTTACTATTCCGTTTAGTCTAATCAATCAAAAAACGAATTCAAAATTTAAGGACGGGATTAAACTACGGCAATAATATGCTTTTATGGTCAATACTGGGTTCGTTTCGCCCGGCGAAATCCAATTTTCAGATCCGAACGTCTTGGCGCAGGAACCCGTATATTCTTTTGGGGGTAGGCTAATCTTCGCCGGTTTGAGCCGAAAAGAGCGTGTCATCGGTAATGCGGCGTAGACCGCCAATAAAAGCGCCCTTTACCGCTGCCAACCATGCCCAGTTTTAGTTTTTTATGCATAAAGATACTGGCCATATTCCCTGCGAAATTCGCTTGGGCTAATTTTTTTTAGTACTTTAAAAAAGTGGTTAAAATTAGATACGTTATTAAACCCACACTCGTAAGCTATTTGCGATATAGATTCATCATTCTCCATTAAAAGTTTACATGCATGCCCTATCCTAATTTCGTTTACAAATTGCGTGAGCGATTTTTGCGTCCTCGATTTAAAAAAGCGGCAAAACGCATTCGGGTTCATACCTGCAAGATCAGCAATTTGCTGAAATTGGATAGTTTTTTTAAAATTCTCCATTAAGTAATGGTACACCCTGTTCATACGTTCGTTATCGTTAAACGGAATGCGATTGATATAGGTTGGGCTGGCCAGCAATTGATAATCGCCGGTTTGGCCTAAAACGTTGATCAGGTTAAGCAATGTGACAACCTGTTCGAACCCGCTTTGCCTGGTGGCAGTTAACAGCAAGTTGATAATCTGTTGTTTACATTGTTCATTGATCAGCATTCCACGGCTGGCCGTGCCGAACAATGTATCTGTTCGACGCATATCACCAAATACTGATAGAAACTCCTTGAATTTAGCAGGTGATATAAATAGGGATAAAGAAACAGATGGCGTTGATGATTCGCCGCCCTGGTGATGGTTATTCCAAACATGGGGTAGATTGGGACCGATAAGGATCAGTTCACCTTCCTTGAAATTTTCTATCGAATCGCCGATGATGCGTTTTCCCGACCCCTTAATGATATAAACTAACTGACATTCTTCATGAAAATGAAACTCGCGCGAAAAGCAGAGCTGGTTAACTTCACGAATAAAAAAAACATTCGAGCTTGCTTCAACAACCGTCGCCGGTACGGGTTTAGCGGCTCGGTTAGCTATCATTTTATATGGGTCGGCACGCATATGTCAATTAGTATAGGCCCATTAAGCAATGCTTTAGCGCATTGGCAGGTTTGGGTTAATTGGTTAAGATCTATACAATATAAAGCCTATCTATGCATCGCTAATTAAATATCCGTCACTGATCGATTTTATATTAATTTTTTTAATAATTTTATAATCAATTGAATATGAATTATTTAAGATGGAAAAAGCGTGGCGTTTTAAATTGCCGGAAGGCGTGATGGGTTATAAACCCATACTCGCCCTATAACCACTGGGGGTGCAATTGTATTTCTTGCGGAATACGGTTGCAAAATACTCGCTTGACGAAAAGCCACAACCGTAACCGATATTTTTTATATTTAACGTAGGGTTATTCAGTAACTGTAGGGCGGCGGCATGCAGGCGCACACTGTTAAGGTATTGTAGGGGCGAGTCGTTCGCGATCAGTTTAAAATAATGGATAAAGCGGGTGGGTTTCAACTTACAATGTTCGGCCATTGATTCAAGTGTCCATAATTCGCTGTAGGTGGTTTGCAATTCTTTAATAAACAGCTCAACGGTACGCTTACTTTCAGTGAGCGATTCGCTCAAATTAATCTGCCCAGACCGGAACAGGTTAAGGAGCAAGAGTAGTATCTCGTTAATGTACACCGCCATCCACGAGTCGCCGCTTTGGCTATAGCCTTTTTTTAGGGTGGCACCAATTTTTTGAAAGCATTTTTTTATTTCGGGATCGGTGTGCCAAACAGGCTGTTCGTTTTGGCGCATCATTTTGGTCAGTTCTTCCAGGTCATCTTTCGATAGGATGACCCATTTAGGCCATATCCATTCCTGGTGGGGGTGGCGTACCCCTACATCAATAATCAGCCAAAAAAACTTGCCCGCACTAATGGTTGGGTTACCCACGCGGTGCAGTTGCCAGGGCCGTGTAATTGTCAGGTTATCGGTAGCCAATATATAATCGTTTTCGTTTACCGAGAAAGGTATTTTGCCGCTTTCAATAAATGATATTTCCAACCCTTCGTTACGGTGCCAGCCCAGCCCCCAGTTTTGCTGAAAACTGGCATCCCAATAGCCCACACTGTTCACACACTTTAGTTCGGCATCGCCCATGCGGCGGCCGGGATAATTAAACCGGCCCCAGGCTTCCATTCGTACATAGTTTTTGGCGGCCGCTTCCTTTAAAGGCTGGCACGTATCCGCATAAAATATCTCTCCGTTCTCTTTAAGCGAAGGATGTTTTACCTTTTCATTCGACATAGTTCAAACAGGTTTATCAGCAATCCTAATATAGTTATATATCTATAACAAATATAACCAATTATAGCAGGCTTATTCAATATTTAAGGCTGTTTTTAACGATGCCAGTCCAATCAGAAAATGGTTTACAATACACTATTTATCACCATGTATAATGATATTAATTGCCATAACCTTGCAATTGTAGCATCAAAACTTGCAAATGGGTTTGAAGTATTTGATTTTTTTATCGCTCACATTTACGCTGTTGATTTAGAATAAAATACCAATATCCAATTTACGCAAACCTTTATGAAAAAAATCTTTACAAATCAAAGTTCAAATGGCTGGGGGAGATACGCCTTCCTCATCATGTTTTTTCTTTATTCATCGTGGGCGATGGCCCAGCAAACCATAACCGGCATAATAAGTGATGGCACTGGCCAGCCTGTACCCGGCGCCACTGTACTGATAAAAGGTACAACAACAGGCGTTGCGGCCGGAACCGATGGTAAATACACTATTAAAGCCACCGCCAAACAGGTTTTGGTATTTAAATCTGTAGGCTACGAAACCAAGGAAGTGACCGTGGGCAGTAGCACTACCGTTAATGTTACCCTTGCTAATACAGCTACCAATTTAAGTGAGGTGGTGTTGATTGGCTACGGTACGCAAAAGCGCACCAACACCAGCGGCGCAGTGAGTACCCTGAAAAACGACAACTTTGACGAACGTGCCATTACCCGGGTAGACCAAGCGTTGGTGGGTCAGCTATCAGGCGTTACGGTTAAACAAACATCAGGTATACCGGGCAAGGCTTTCAGTATCCAGATACGTGGCTCGGGGTCAATCAGCGCTGGTAACGAGCCTTTGTATGTTATTGATGGGTTCCCGCTTACTAATAACTCATCAAATACGGCCAGCGGTAACTTTGCCAACGGTAACCCGTTAGACAATCTTAACCCTAACGATATTGAAAATATTGAAATATTAAAGGATGCCGCGGCTGCGTCCATCTATGGCTCGCGTGGATCAAATGGTGTAGTGCTTATTACTACCAAACACGGAAAGGCAGGTGCGCCAAGATTGAGCCTAAATGCCTATACAGGGTTTAACGAAGCCAGTAAGTATTTGCCCATGCTAAACGACCAACAATTTATAGCGCGTGCGACTGAGTATATTAACACGAACTATGTAAATACATTTGCATCCAAAGGTGCGTTGACTACAGATGATGCCGCGACTCGTCAGGCTAAAATAGGTGGCCTTAGTGGTTCACAGGTAAATAATCAATACATGCTCGATCCGCGTTGGGCTATACCGGGCCACCCGGGGCTTACCTATATCGATATGCAAAAAGCTACGCAACGCAAGGGTGCCATGCAAAACGTCGAGCTATCGGCCAATGGCGGTACCGATGCGGTAAAGTATTTTATATCAGGCGATCTGGCTAATCAGGAATCGTTTATGATTGGCGTAAGCTATAAAAACTACTCGGCCAGGGCAAACGTTGAAGTAAATGCCAGTAAGAACTTAAAACTGGGCGTTAACATTGCCCCAAGCTATTCCATCAGTCAGGACCCTGGTGTGGATGGGAAAGACGCGATCTATCAGCAAAGCTTATACACCACACCGTTGCAGGAAGATTCGGTTGGCCTGTACCCGCAATATGGCAAAAATAACGCCTATACCTGGGGGCAAACCAACGTTGTTTCGCCTTTGGCCAGATTGCAAAATGTTGTGGGGCAAACCAAACGGTACCGCACACTAAGCACCGTTTACGCTGAGTACCAAGTAATTAATGGCTTAAGCTTTAAAAGTACCCTGAATTTAGATAATACCGATAATAACTTTAACCGGTATTCGCCTTATACAGTTAGCGGGGGGGCCGCATCGGCGCGTGTTTTTAACGGGACAAACAACCTTACAGCGCTAAGTTCAGGCAGTTACAGCAGTTTCCGCCGGCAAACTTTTGTAAACCAAAACTACCTGACCTATAATACCGCGTTTAAAGGCGGACATAGTTTAACCGTATTGTTAGGGCAAGAATACAATGTTGACCGCGTAGATAATGTTTCGCTGAGTTCGGCCACCGGTTTTAGCAACGCCGTAATACAAACCCTAAACCAGGCACCTGCTTCAACCGGCAATACGCAGTCAACCAAAAGTGTGCTGCAATCTTACATCAGCCGTGTACAGTACGACTATAAAGAGAAATACCTGTTGCTGGCGAGTTTGCGTTACGACGGTTCATCGCGCTTTGGTACAAATAACCAATACGCCATATTCCCGGCAGCATCCGTAGCCTGGCGCTTATCTCAGGAAGAATTTATGAAGAAAGTGCCTGTCATCAGCGATCTGAAGTTGCGCTTCTCGTACGGCACAAGCGGCAATAACAATATTGGGGATTACCCTTCTATTCCTTTGGTATCAAGCGGTAACCAGTACACTTTTGGAGGAGCGGCGGTTACCGGCGTGGTGCCAAGTAACCTGGCCAATCCAAATTTAAAATGGGAACGAAATACTACTTATAACTACGGTATTGACTTTGGCGTGCTGAACAACCGGATCACCGGTTCGATTGAGGCTTACAGCAAATTAACCGATCAGTTACTATTGAACGTGCAGATACCTGAAGCAACCGGTTTCCAAACGTATCTGGCCAACAGCGGCTCGCTTAAGAACATTGGACAGGAACTCGAGCTAACATCGCGCAATACTGTAGGTAAATTTCAATGGGGGACGACAGTGGTTATAGCCCATAATACCAATAAAATATTAGCGCTGGCATCTGGGCAAACCCAAATTATTATACCAAACGGGTTTGACCAAACCGATCAAATATTACGTGTTGGCGAGGCGCTAAACAGCATATACGTACTAAAATACAATGGCTTTTTAACGGCCGCCGATATTGCCAATAAGGTGCCAACTTATGGCCCTGCCGGGGCAGAGCAGCCTGGCGATCCGAAATTTGAAGATGCTAACCATGATGGCGTTATTACCGAGGCTGATAAGCAAATAGTGGCGCACCCCAGTCCCGATTATACTTTCGGCGTAACCAACACTTTCCGTTATAAAGCATTTGATCTGAGTGTTTTGATACAGGGCCAGCACGGTGGTTCTATCTACTCTGATTTGGGTAGGGCAATCACCCGTCCGGGACAGGGTTATGCGGATAATACACCGGTAAGTTTTGCCGAACGCTGGATATCGCCCGCTAACCAGGGCGCCGGCAGGTTTGGAAAAACGTTCTCAACCTATAACTCGCCAATCACCGCTACTACCGATTGGCTATATTCATCAGATTACATACGTGTGAAAGATATCACCGTAGGCTATAACCTGAAAACGGTAATTAAAAAGGGTTTCCAAAGCGCCAGGATTTACCTATCGGTAGAGAACTTTTTTGGTGCTGATAAATACACGAACGGTTTAAACCCCGAGGCATCAAACACCAGCGCCGGCAGTAATTCGGCTTATCCGCAAGCGGTGGATTATGGCGGTCTGCCATTGCCAAAATCATTAATTTTTGGGGTAAACTTTACCTTTTAATCCCTTATAATAAAACGAAGATGAAAAAGACAATATTCATATCTACCATAGCATTTACCATCTTGGTGTCATCGTGCAGCAAGGATTTAAATCAAATACCTATATCGCAGGCAACGGTTGCCACTTTCTATCAACAGCCCAGCGATTTTATACAAGCCACCAACGCGGCCTACAATAACCTGCGGGGATATCCAAACCAGGTACAAAACCTTTCGGAAATACGATCGGATAATATTTACGGTGTGTCTGTATCTGGTCGCGATTGGGATCCTATTAATGACCTATCGGCAGGTATAGCTGCTAACACGTATGTAGAGGGCGCTTGGCAAAATGATTTTAGCGGGATATTTAAAGTCAATACCATGCTTGATCAAATCAAAAAGAATGGCACACTGGCAGGTTCGACTGCATTGGTTACAAGACTCACCGCCGAAGCCAAGTTTCTGCGGGCGTTTTACTATTTCGACCTGGTAAGGTATTTTGGCAAGGTGCCGCTGATCGATCACCCGGTAATAGCACAGGAGGCAAGCACTATAGGTCGTAGCCCGGTAGCCGATGTCTACAAACTCATTATATCCGATCTTCAATTTGCTGTAGCCAATTTGCCAACCAACTATACAGGTGCATTTCCCAACTATTCTGCAACCGATGTAGGCCGTGCAACCAAATGGGCTGCCGAAGGCTTACTGGCCAGAGTATACATGACCCGTTCGGGCCCTACCTATGGTATAGAAGGCCCCGGCATGGCATCGAACGAGTGGAACCTGGCTATGCCGTTAGTACAGGACATTATTACCAACGGCGGCTTTGCATTTAACCCAAGTTATTATAACATCTTCCAGTACAGCAACATCAGCCCTACTACCAATAAAGAAGCGGTTTTTGATGTGGTATATCTGGCGGGCAGCAGCCTTGGTTTAGGGGCAAGTTTCCCGGCTACTTTAGCACCCGCCGCCTACTTCTCGGCGGCAGGTGGTACCGTCACCATGGGTAGTTTGGAAATTATCCCGACATCAAACAACCTGGTAGCCAGCTACGAGGCCGGCGATGTGCGCAAAACTTTCACCGTGTTTACCAGCGGCTATACGCTTTCGGGTAATACCGAGAACAGGCCTTTCTTTAAAAAATACATAGGCCAAACAGCTGCGGGTGTTGTTGACAATACAACGTTCCCTAAAACTAATTCGGGCGATTTTGCTATTAACTTTATCGCTATACGTTATACCGATATTTTGATGATGAAAGCCGAATGTATATTAAATGGCGCTACTGGCGGTACCCAAATCGATGTTGACGCAATATATAACCAGGTACGCGGACGCGCCATTGCAGCTGCAGTGCCGAAAGTGGGCGTTACACTGGCGCAATTGTTTGACGAACGCCGCCGTGAGTTTGCCGGCGAAGGCCTGCGTTGGTTTGATCTGGTACGTAGCGGCCAGGTAATTACCACCATGAATGCCTGGAAAGCCGCCGAAGACGCTGGCAACAGGATAGCACCAATGGTGGCCAATTTTGTAATTTACCCTGTGCCGCAATCGCAGTTAGATGCTGTGCCCGGTTTATACTTACCACAAAACCCTGGTTATTGAACAGATTTTTTGAATGGAGTGACCTTAACCGGTCATTCCATTTTATATGATGAGGATAATACACAATAAGCGATCAGCACACCATTGACAGCGATTATTATTTACAACCAATTGCACTGCCGTGGTTAGACCTAACGTTTGCCTTCGCGTGACTGCTGTAGTATTAGTAATATTTATATTAGTTTACTTTTTAATAGAAATAAAGCCGACCAGCCGGTCATCACACAACCAATTATTAAACAATATACGATATGTATAAATTAAAAATACCTTTATTGTTCCCTTTTTGCATGCTCTTGATTATTGGGAATGCGCTAGCACAGGCTCCCGGGGTTGTGGCTTTGTCTGCTGTGAATGGGGTGACTTGTAAACCTCAAACCATAGTTTTATCAAATCGTACCGCGTTAAAGGCAAATAACTTCAAATTTTCGGGGCCCGATAAGGAGAACTTCAAAATAATTTCCTTTTCTGCTGGTAAGGCCGTTATTGGATTTACACCAGCGGCCGGGTCAGCAGGTGTTAAACATGCAACACTTACTGTTAACGGCGGTAGTACACCACAAACATTTAAGGTGCATGGCCTATGTACCGATGGTAACGAGGAACCTTCGCTGGCCAGTATTGTAGATGCTTTGGGCTATAAAATAAACCTGGGCTGGCAAATTTTAGCAAATAACGAATTACCCGAAATGCAGGGAGACGAAATACCGGCAGAACTTTTTAAAAAATCGGAAAAAGGGCAAGTCATTGTCCAACCCTTGGCACGGTACTCGCCCGATTTTGATTTGGCTTTTGGCTATTACAACATTGTATCGCACATACCTGCCGAGAAACAGGTTGGCATGTTGGGCAAAAGCGGGCAATTTGCACAACACCAGTCGCTATTGCCAGATGTTGCGAGCGCATTTGATCCCGGTAGTGGCGAATTTGGCCTTTTTGCAAAGGGCCCCGATCATACTACTTATTCAGAAGATGTTTGGAACAAAGTATTTTTCCCGGATCTGGCAACACACGCCAAACGTGTGTATGCCGCTAAGGACGCTGCCGGAAAATCAATTCCCAACAACTACCTGGTGTGTTTTGAGGATGCTGCCAACGGTGATTATAACGATTATGTATTCCTGATCAAAAACGTTACGCCGGTTACCGAGAATAAATTCATTTCGGTATTTAACGGCAAGGACCTAACCGGATTCCATACCTATCTGCAAAACGTAGGTAATACCGACCCTGACCATCTGTTTCGCGTTGAAGACGGGGCAGTACACGTAGTTGGTAAGCTGCAAGGGTATGCCATTACCGATAAAAGCTATGCGGACTTTGATCTAAAGGTTGATTTTAAATGGGGAGTAGATAAATGGCCACCGCGCCAAAACAACAAACGTGATGGCGGTTTGCTATACAATATACCTGCTGCCGAGCCTGACTCCATTTGGCCAAAATCTATCGAGTTTCAGATACAAGAGGGCGATGTAGGCGATTTTTGGATGCTTGGCTTCAGCACGCTCCGTGTTAACGGCAAAGTGAACCGCCCGACCAACCATATTGGCGTTCCCAAAAAGAGGGATAACGAAAAACCTTACGGTGAGTGGAATACTATCGAAGTGGTGTCTTACAGTGGTAAATGTGTCCAAATCGTAAATGGCGTAGTGGTAAACTACGGCGACCAATGCAGCGTAAAAAACGGGGGGCGGTTTTGTCTCCAGTCCGAATACTCGGAAATTTACTATAAAAATGTCAGGATAAGGGAGCTTTAAACATATCACATGGACAAATATAATTACATAAAATCGGGGATCTTTTTTGCCTGCGTACTTTTAATAAGCCAGGCATTTGCACAAACACCCCGTAAAGAAGGCGACTCTAAACTAACTGAGGTTTGGACACCAGTGCCTACCGTTATCACTGCTGGTAAAACAGATGCCGCACCACCATCGGACGCGGTAGTATTATTTAGTAGCAGGGATGCTTCTGCCTGGGTAGATAAGGACGGTAAAGATGTAACCTGGACAGTAGCTGATGATGTTTTTACAGTAAAGCCTTTTGGCGGCGATATCCATACTAAACAAAGCTTTGGCGATTGCCAACTGCATATCGAATGGCGCACCCCAATGCCGGCCACCGGTACGGGACAGGATAGGGGCAACAGCGGCGTTTTCCTAATGGGTAGATACGAGTTGCAAATATTAGATTCGTACAAAAACGCCACTTATTCAAACGGCGGGGCGGGCAGTATTTATAAGCAACGCGTCCCGCTGGTTAACGTGAGCCGTGCGCCAGGCGAATGGCAATCGTACGATGTTATTTTCACCGCGCCTGTCTTCCATGAGAACGGCGAATTGAAAACCGCTGCCCGCATTACCGTTATGCAAAACGGCGTGCTTATCCAAAACAATGTAGAACTATGGGGCGAAATGCAGTTTGTTGGCATACCCTATTATGAAAAGCATGGTGCAAAAGAGCCATTGTTATTACAAGATCATCATAACCCTGTTAGCTTCCGTAATATTTGGATCAGGGAACTATAAGATATTGAAAACACCATTAGTTTACAGATTGGAAAAATATAATAAATTTTTTATTATGACGAAGACGCAGAGTATAGCTATAATACCTTATAAGTTTGAACAGATAAGGGACAAGATCATTTCGGAAATAGAAACAGGGGTTTATCTTTCCCAACATCAGCTACCCACCTCTAATAAACTGTGTCAAACTTATGGCTTTTCAAAGGTAACTGTTACGCGTGCACTTTTACACTTAAAAAAGCGTGGCTATATTTTTTATATACCGGGCAAAGGACATTATGTATTATAAATAAAAAAATTTGATTCATCCTCGCTATAGCGAAGTTATTCTACTTTATGAAATATTTTTTATGTGGTAAAGAAAGGATAACTTATTTATCAAGATGCCAACACCTTTTAAAAGCCGACAAGCCAGAAGCCGCCCTATGCTATTTGTTATACGATCGGATAACGCTGAGGGACTAATATATGTACTTATAATAAAATATTAACTTTATACAATGAAATTGCCTGTAAAGCCAATAAGTTTAATTTGTATCGTCTTAGGGTATCTTCAAATTATGTCCTGTGCTTCCAATCGCAAAATTGGATTCAAACAAGACGCATCATCTCTGGTAATTCCTGATACCTTATACCCTCCGGCAAACTTGATTATTGCTACACATAACGCCTGGACCCGTGCTAACTACCCCAAACGGATAAAGAATTTTAAAGACCAACCCTTGCAACTACACGATATTGTTTTTATTGGAAATAGCATAACGGAACAAGGGGGCGACTGGAGTAAACGTTTGAATAAAGAAGCAGTAAAAAATCGTGGGATTGCCGGAGATGTTACTGATGGTGTTTTAGCACGCTTAAGGGAAGTAACGTATGTTAAACCAACAGCAGTATTTATCGAAATAGGCATCAACGATTTGTTTAATCCAACATTAAATCCAGAAAGAATCGCAAATAATATTATTCGGATTGCCGATACAATAAAAAAACAAAGTCCTCGCACCAAGATTTTTGTACAAACCATTTTCCCTACCAAGAATGATTTCATGGTAAACAAGATAAGTGAAACCAATAAATTAATACGAAATTACAAAAAACCTAAACTTTTTACACTTATTGACACATACGCACTATTTGCGGATAGCGCAGATCTTATGAAGAAAGAATATACTAAAGATGGCGTACATCTTAACGAGAAAGGGTATGAGGTCTGGGTAAATTATCTGTTGGGGTATTTTAAGTAGCATAGTCCTATAATATTATTCAAACTATTTTGTTAGAAAAGACCCATGTAACTGGGCAAATCCACTTTGTCTTAACGTGCAGATCGGTGATTATACAAAGGTTATAAGATGCTCCTGAACAAAGGAGAATGTGATAAAGATCGCAATATAAAGCCGGAGAACTTTGAGCAGTTTCAGAAGTTATTGCAAAAAACTCTTTTTAGAGTTTCCTTTTTTTCGTATTATCGGATTTATAACTCAGTAAATATGGTACCAGTTGTTTATATATCATAGATTTGCCATCGCCGTATGTTATTCAATAACTGGCTACTACAGTACCGCCAGGCCTTTTAATAGCGAAGGAATAGCGTTCGTTAATATGAGTGATGGTGAACTTTCGGGTCTGACCTGGCTTTAATTCGTCAATACTAACCTGGTGTAATTTACCATTCGCGTCCCTGTACTCCAGTAGATAGTTTCTGATGGTGTAGGATGGTATGGAATTTTTAACCTGAATCTCCACCAAAATGTCTGACGAGTTCACCCGGACAACCTTGGTGACTTCGACAGGTGAACACAACTGGGCGAAGGTGTAATAGGATGGTTTCGGCTTTAAGTAAATGTTTGTTATCCCATGGCGGCGTATCTGGAATTTACCTTTTCCTTCTTCTCCCATTTGCGTACGGTAATCGTTCAGGCAAAAATAGATAAAACCGGCGATAAAGGGTTTCTTCCGCCATTCGTTGATATGGTAATGCATATCATCGATCCGTCGCGCATCGCCGCCGCTAAATGCCGGCTCGCATAAACCAGCCTCGCTAATAAAAAGTGGCCGGCCATTCAACGCCGGGTGTATCTCATCCAGTTTTTTTGGCAACACGTCGCGTTGGTTACCATTCCAGGTACCTACGTAGTCGTTCCAGGCTGGTAAATCGCCCATTAATCCGGGATCCTTTGCAAGTTTCTGGTCCATTTTGTTGCCAACCACATTAATTAGCCTGGTACCATCCAGTGCGCGGGTAAATGCTTTTAACTGATCATTGTCTTGCTGGGTAGACGGCACCTCGTTATTCAACGCCCAAGCGTAAATGCTGGGATGGTTATAGTGCGCTTCGGTCATTTCAGTGAGCTGCTGTTTGGCGGTAGCCATTACTTCGGGCGTTAGTTGCGCCGGACGTTGCCACCAGGGTATCTCTTCCTGGACAAGTATTCCGTATTCATCCATCAGGTCAAGCAGGTAATCATCTTGTTGCCAGTGAAACCTCGTGATCACCACATTGAGTTGCTTCATCATCCGGGCAACGCTATCCATGATCTTACGGGGTTCGGCCGAGCCGAAAGCAGGATGGCTTCCTGCCATGTATTCAATGCCGGGTAAGCGTACTTCTTCTCCATTCAAGGTTAGCTTTTCACCATTGAGCGCTACCTTTTTAAAGCCGAATTTTTCTGTACGCACATCAGCAATGCCTTTAGCATTAGATGTCGTCACCTGCAATTCATACAAAAATGGGTTGTCGAAATGCCACGGAGTAACTTTTTTTAGTTGTATAGAAAACTGAAATGTATCACCATCTCGGGTTAATGTTACTTTTTTGGTCGTCAAAACTTTTCTGCTTTTCCTTTCCTTCAAGGTAGCGCTTATTGTTGTTGAGGTAACTTCAGTCTCATTTAGCTTAACCTTCACCAGTATATTTGCACTGCTATCTTTCAATTGAAGATCGGGGGTAACATGAACATACTTGACGGAAGGCCGGTCGCAAATGTAAACAGTTACATCGCGTATGATCCCACCATCATTTACCCAGTCAAAAGCGGTTTGGAAGGGCAGATTCGTAGCAGAAAAACTGTTGTCGCAAGAAAGCGTCAGCTTGTTTTGTTGACCGTAGGTCAAGAACGGTGAGATATCAAATGTAAATGCCGTGTAACCCGAGTTCAGATGCTCGCCAACACGTTTACCATTAATGTAAATCACCGCGTCGTGGTATACGGCTGCAAACCTGATGAACACCGCCTTACCTTTCCAGGCGGCCGGAACTTTCAAGCTCCTGCCGTACCAGGCCAGCCCTGCATAATTTTCCAAGCCTTTCTGAATATTCCAGGTATTAGGTACAGTAACTGTTTTGGCAGCGTCAGGCAGCCCTTTAGCAAAGCCGTTTTGTAGACCGCTTTTCTGCGGATCGGTCTGAAATTGCCAGGGCCCGTTCAACGATATTTCGCGGTTCACCTGGCCAGCTGCGCTTATTACACAGGCAATACACAGAAAAAAAATCAAACAAATAAGGTGTCCTTGCCTAACGCAATTTTTAAAACTCATGAATATGGGTCTATAATTATAAATTGGTGATATAAAAATGCAAACAAAAATACTTGTAATATCAGTTTACAGTATAGATGAATTGACTAAAAATATGGATTATTTTACGCATTGGCGCAGGTATCTATCAGGTTTTCGGAAACCATTTACACCTATAAATTTTTTGCTAAAAATGCCCCGTTATTGACTGATCTGATGAAGAGAGTTATTTCACTTTTAAAGCCATCTGCTTTATTAAAAAATCCTTTATTTGGTAAAGTGTAGAAATCTCATACTTTCCTCCAGGTGCATAGTAATACCAGTGAGGTTGTCCTTCAAACAATAAAAGTTTAGCATATCCGCTGGCGTTTTTTATAGCCTGGGTAAAAGCCACGCTTTGCCTGCTGTTAATTGTAGCGTCATTGGTTCCATGTATCAACAGGGTTATGGGAGGTGCTTGCCGGATATGATATAAAGCTGAATTCGCCTCGGCGGAGGGCTCTTCCTGTCCGTAGCCATTTCCCTGGCCGAATTTGCCATCGCTATCATTAACAAAGTCGTAAATGCCGTTCCACCCAATGTAATACTTAATCTCCTTGTCTTCCTGGGCAATTAGCGCCGATAGTGGAGCACCGGCCGACTCTCCACTAATAACGATTCTGCTGAGGTCAAGATTATACGCTTTGGCATGTGCTTTAACATATCTGACGGCATCTTCTATATCAGCCTTGGCTTTTGCAAAGCTCCCGTTAGAGCCGATACATCTGTATCCAACGCCAACCACAGCTACACCCAGTTTATCACAAAGGTAATTTGCTGTGTAGCCGGAGGGTAGTGAGGCAGATGATAGATTTGCTGTGCCTCCGGTCCAGCCGCCGCCGTGTACAAATATCATAACGGGATGTTTTTCGGTATTTTCAGGTATACTGATGACTAACGGTATACGATTATTATCAACGACTTTTAAAGTATCGATTTTGTTGATGCGTTGCCCGTTCTTTACATCGTTATCCATTATAAAACTAATAAAGTCTTTCCCTCCTGTAAAAGCTGTCCCCAGCAAGCTTTTAAAAGTTTCTGGGAGCGTTACAGAAACAAACATACCCGGCTTGAATTTTTTGAATGGCCTGAAAACGATTGTCCTAAAATCGTTTTCAGGCACCCACTTACCTGATAGTATTTTACTATCGGCCCCCAGCGGCTCGCCTGCTGCACCACCTTCAGTAGTAATAATGTTTTTCAGTGTAGTCTCATCAACAGGCTGATTGAAAGTAAGCTGCAACGGTTTTTTATAATCTGCCGCAACCCCTGCGTGGGAGCTACTTATCAAAGTGAATTTTCCGAGACTATCAGGTTCCCGCCTGGATCTGGTAAGGTCGCTTTCCTGAGCATTGCAGTTTGGAAGAACTTTAAGGGATAAGTCTTTGTCATAAAGAGCAGCTTTAACAAGCGCTGGTGCCAATAAAAGGATAAAGAATAATATTTTACTTTTAGACAATATAGATTTGTACATAATGTTATTTTTAAGATTAGTATTTTTAATGACAGGAGATGTTTTTGTTAAATAAACAGATTAAATGAGTTTCATTGGCAGGACAAAACAGCTCAATTAATTTTAATACGATAGGATTAAGCGTAAACTCTTTCAAAACGCGGCAATGGGCGTCAGCTTTTCCTTACCCAATGACACATGATTAAATCTGATCAGGTTACAATTAGCGTTTATTTGTGGGCAATTCTATTTGCTAACTCTAATTTGAGTGAGCGAATGTCCGCTAATACAATCTCCGCCATTTTTCTTGCACCCAATTCGTTGAAATGCGTGTCATCATCTATGCCTTTTGGAAAATTTGGGTGTTCACCGGGAACTAAATGGTTATAAAAAAGTTTGGAAACCTCAATGCCGTAGCCTTGGAGCATCGCCTGGCTCTCCATATCCAGATCAATTAAGGGCACATGCTGTTCGCCAGCTACTGTACGGACGATCGCAGAATATTGATCATGCGTGCCTTGTATCATAGCATGTTCGTCGAATTTCCGCCTTGCCACGGGTGTTATTAATATGGGTATTCCTTCTTTAGCCCGTGTATCGGTTATGTATTTAACAAGGTTATTGTGGAATTCAGCAGGCGTGGTTGCTGTTGGCTTTGTCGGTACCTCGTCATTATGTCCGAATTGTATCAAGACACAATCACCGGGTTTTAAGTCGTCGTCGATCTTCCTCCATAAGCCGTCTGTGTTAAACGATCTTGTACTCGCACCGTTTTTAGCTAAGTTCCTTACCGTAACAGTCGAATCAAACATATATTGAAAAGGCATTCCCCAACCGGTTTCGGGGTAAGCCGTGGTTCTTTTTTCAGCCATAGTTGAATCCCCCGCCAGAAAAACCGTGATGTGTTTCGGTGGCAGGATAAACGATGCGAACGCGATCATGCAGCTTACCGCTGTGACGTATAATGATTTTTTCATTTCGATCTTTGTATGATGTTCTAAACTTTATAAAATATAGTTTTGGGAAAAAGAAGTGTAGCAACATTGCTGTTGCCACACCTAAGGTTTAAGCTTAAAATATTTAGTATCCAGGATTTTGCGGGAATTTAGGCCCGGCAGTTACCAGGTCGATCTGATTCTGCGGGATAGGTCGCAAAGACATGAAATCTTGTATATATAGCCCTGCTTCCGGATTTAACGCTTTTACCCTGCGGATGAGCGACTGGGTTCTCACCAGATCATACCAGCGTAGTGACTCTCCATATAATTCTCTTGAACGTTCATCAAGTATAAAATCGATCCCACCGGTTTGTAGTTGTGCTGCAGTTACCTGTACAGCTGCGACCGCACCCGCGGGGGCGGGGGGAGCGCTTGCCGGCCTGGCTGCAGCCCGTGTCCTTAGGGCATTGATCATGGTAGCTTCGGTGGTATAATTATTGGTTTTGAAGGCCGCCTCTGCCGCAATTAAGTAAAGCTCCGAAAGGCGGAACAATACAATTGGCCTTAATGAAGCGTCATTGATCCCGGGACGCAGGGGGTCATCAAATTTTTTAACTGAAGGGAACATCGAAACTGTCCACGCGTTTGCATTGGTACCGGTTGCGGCCGCTGCCAGAGACGGACGTATGAAAATTACACCTTTAAAAGCTGCCCGTACAACTGGCCCCGGATCATAAGGGGGGGTCCATATCGCTGTATCTACACCAACTTTTAAAGTTCCACGTGGCGTGGTCACTGCATTGTTTGCGATCCAAGTGGTTTGGAACGTCGTCCAATAACGAAAATCGTTGGTTTTATCAGCAAAAAGCGCCGATTCGACCCAATCTGCATTAGGTCTC
Organism: Bacteroidota bacterium; assembly: GCA_040389105.1. GTDB lineage: Bacteria > Bacteroidota > Bacteroidia > Sphingobacteriales > Sphingobacteriaceae > Mucilaginibacter. Next base: position 613,003 of record JAZKAO010000010.1, on the reverse strand, counting down.
GCGCGTACATACGGGCGCCCATTAGCCAAATCCCTGGTCATCAAAACTGAACCGCTGTTAGCCGGATAGTTAGCCACAATCGTCGGATAATTCGGCCGGAAGAACCAAGCCCATCCATTCGCATCGACTGCGGTAGATGCATTCAGGTTATACTCCCCATATTTGGGATCGGTATTATGTTCGATCGCAAAGAGATCTTCTGTATTCGCGGCATCATTTGCTTCAGTATAAGCCGCATCGTAAGTTGAATAAAGTGCCAGCCCGTAGGTTGATCCGGTATTGATCAGATTTTGTGCCGTGGTCAACGCGGTTTGAAAATCAGTAGGTTGAGCAGCAGTTGACCAGCCCCGCGTAAGATAGACCTTAGACAGCAGAAAAAGTGCGGATGCTTTGGTTGCAGCGTGGCCGGCAAATGGCGATGTTACGCTGGAAGTAATTACTTCACCTGGCTTTGTTTGTAACTCAGTTGACGCTTGTGTCAGATCTTGAATGATCAAATTGTAAACGTCTGCAATGGGCGCTCTTGTGTCGCCCAGGCTTGCTGTAGTAACAAAATTGGTATGTAAAGGAACATCCCCAAAGCTCCGGACAAGCTCAAAGTAAAGAAGCGCTCTCAAAAACTTAGCTTGGGCAAGATATTGTTTACTGACGGCTGGGTCAGTAAATGCGCTCTGTCCGTATAATAAAACGCCATTTAATGTATTAATATCCTTATAGGCATTTTGAAAGAGTGTGCCAAAAATATTATAAACGCTAACATTATTGACAAATTGATTATACGTTTCCATTTGCACACCTTGAGTAGTTGCACTACCGCCGGAAACACTTTCATCCGTTCCGGGCTGCATCGTGTACCAAAAATTTTCTTGTCCGTAAAGTGTCCTCAGATTTTGGTAGACCCCAGAAATGCCACCTTGAACGCCAGCCTGAGTTTGGAAAAAACCAGGTGTTATACTTGCTTTTGGATCTTGTTCCAGCAGCTTTTTGCAGCCGACGGCGGTAAACACAGCCAAAGCGCAAACGATAATTGATATTTTCTTTAATAAGTTCATATTCTTTAATTTAAAAGTTAAAAACCCGCATTGATCCCGATTGACCAAACTCTTGTCTGCGGCAAATTTATACCGATCGTCAACGCACGGCCGCCCGTACCCCCGTAGCTGTTGCTTTCCGGGTCAAAAGTTATTCCTTTTGAAACTAAAGGCGAGTAGATAATAAATGGATTATTTACGATCGCCGAAAGTTTTAAAGATTTAACCGGTCCGTTTTTGAGTATACGGGGTGGAAAATTATAGGCTAAACTGATGCTTCGCATTTTAATGAATGAGCCATCCTGGTATCCTATTGTTTGACCATATTGCGGGCTTAGACTGGCATTTGGCCTGGCATAATCATTTGTTGGATTTGTCGGTGTCCAATAGTCGAGATTGATTTGGTTTACACGGCCGAGATTGAAAAAGCCGGCAGCGTTATAGAGATTGTTCACGTCAACCTTTTGTCCCATTCTGCCAAATATGACGGAAGTCAGATCGAACCCTTTATAGCTAAAGTGGTTTGTTAAGCCGCCGGTATAGTTGGGTTGGAAGGTGCCAAGTATCTGGCGATCATCGGCGTCTATCTTATTGTCATTATTTACGTCCTGGACTTTGACCATCCCCGGTTTTTCACCATATATAGCAGCTTGTGTCGCTTCACTGGTTTGCCAGATACCAATTTTTTTATAGTCATAAATTACATTAAAAGGTTGGCCAACGAACCAGCCGTTGCCAACATCCTGCTGAAGTCCCGCACGCAAAGCTGTGATCGAAGAACGGGAAAATGCGATATTAAAGTCAGTTGTCCATTTCAACGCTCCGACAAGGTTTCGTGTACTTAAACTAATTTCAAGTCCCTTTCCTTTTGAATTACCCGCATTCACAGTAGTTGTTGATGCGCCGGCGCTTAAGGGCAGCGATTGCACTTGTAAAATATCATAAGTTCTTTGTGTATAAACATCCACTGCACCGGTGATACGGTTATTCAGTATGCCAAAATCCACCCCTATGTTGAAATTGTTTGTATGTTCAAATTTTAGATCTGGGTTTGGAATCGAAGAGATCAAATAGCCATTTTGCAAACTCGATCCAAAGTTATAAGCAACAGCACTTAAATTACCCAGGATCTGATATGGGTTGATATTTTGATCAGCGGTAACCCCGTATCCAACCCTTAATTTAAGCGAATTGACCCATGTAACCGATTTCATAAAGTTTTCGCGATCCATGTTCCAGCCAAATGCAAAAGCCGGATAGGTAAAATACTGATTCCCTGGTCCAAGAACTGAAGAACCGTCCCTGCGCACCGTTGCAGTTAACAAGTATTTGTCATTGAAGCTATAGAATGCACGCGCCATATAAGAGATCAAGCCACGTTCTGAATAAGAAAAACTTCCATTGCCTACACTCGTTGAGTTAGCGAGGTAAAGATTATAGCTTTGCAAGTAATCGGCGGGAATACCACTTGAGTTTAGGCCGCTGCTTTGGGTGTGATCTTTTTCTGTACTGAACAAACCTGTGAACGCAATATGATGCTTACCAAAAGTCTTGTCATAAGTCAGGATATTCTCTATGACATATACATAATTTTCACCGTTAGATATAGAGGCGCTGGACTGATCCTGGGTTGTGTTGGTATTTACAATTGTATTTACTGGATTATAATTGTTCCCCTGACTTTGATTGTAAGATAAACTGGCGTTTAAACGGTATTTTAACCCGTCAAGTATATTTGCCTCACCATATACTACGTTATTCGTGGCAATACGGCGTGTTATGGCCTGAATATTAGGATCTCTCAATGTCAACGGGTTTAAACGGACCAGTTGGTCTATAGATCCTGTTGTAGGCCGCACATTAATGGTGCCATCGGAATTATAGGGAGATAAAAGCGGACTCAACAAATAAGCCTGGTTTGTGAAATCGCCTGGATTATTTTGAATACTTAAAACATTATTGGAGGTAATACCCACCTTAAGTACTTTGCTGATTTTTGAATCAAGGCTAAACAACATACTACCTCTGTTAAAACTTTGACCGTATTCAATGCCTTTTTCATTACGGTAACCTCCGCTCAATGCAAATTGCGTTTTTTCATCACCACCTGAAATACGCAGTTGATTGTCCGATACAAGGCCTGATCGCATTAATAACTTCACCCAATCGGTATTTGTGCCGTTGTCAATTCCCGCTTGCTCTGCCACGGTAATAGGATAAGATGTAGTGCCCGGGCTTGTTGAATTGCCGGCAATTGTTTCTTGTTTGAATGCTATATATTGCTGGGCATTCATAATGTTGTAACGACCTACCGCCGAACTAACTCCTGTGACAGTATTAAAGTTAACAGTCATTCGGCCACTCTTCCCACGTTTGGTAGTTACCAAAATTACTCCGCCAGATGCACGGGAACCATATATCGCGGTTGCCGAGGCATCTTTTAGTACATCGATACTTGCAATGTCATCAGGGTTAATATCATTAAGACTTCCATTTATAAAAGGCACACCATCAAGAACAAACAATGGACCATTGGTGGCATCAGCGCTACTGCTGTTCGTTGCAAAAGACCGTTCACCGCGCAGTCTGATCTGATTGCCCGCCCCTGGTGCATTACCTGTTGAGGAAATATCCAATCCGGGAATCCTTCCTTGCAATGACTCGCTGATGTTTGCTTGTGCCGGAACCGCTTGTAATGCCTCACCCGATATCGAGGCAACAGCGCCCGTAACATCAGTTTTCTTTTGTGTGCCGTAACCGATGATCACGATTTCGTTAAGGTTTTTAGATGCACTTTTTAATGTAATTGTTAAAGTTTTTTGTCCTTCAACAGCAACCTCCTGGGTTTCATAGCTAACATAGCTCACAACTAAAACTGCTTTTTCCGGAGTGGTAATATGAAAAGCTCCATTAATATCGGTTGCAACGCCTCCCGTGGAGGCACCTTTGATCTTAATGGTAACACCAATCAGCGGCTGACCAGTTTCATCCACAACCTTACCGGTAATTGGAATATCCTTTGCCAATGCTTTAGATTTAATATTGAATGTAATCATGGAGTGAGAAAATCCCTCAGCCCGAAGCTGAAAGTTAAATATCAGGACCAGCGCGATTGCTAAACTAATGGTTAATAGCCGTTTATTATGGCAAAAAAACATCTTGTCACGCTTTTTGTGCGTAGAAAAAATCATAATTTTATGATGTTAAATGGTAAGAGAATGCAGGCCCTCGCCAAAGTTGCCTGCGTTTAATTGAAAATCTTTTTTCCGTGATGGGGATTCTTATCCCCGTTTTTTTTGATTGATCTGATTTTTTTTCTTCATAATTTCATTTGGTTTAATTGGTTTAAATTGGGTATTGATTGATATTGGAGTTTAATGAATCATAATTTCACCTTAAATGATGTCTTATTACGCGTATATCCGATGTTGGCTCCCGTAAATAGTTGATCTTATTTAAAAATTTTCTGCGTAAAGAAATGCAGATCGTTTCTCCATACATACATCGTATGTCCACCCTCCATCTCGCTGAACTCAGAGTCAATGCCGTATTTGGTGAAAGTTGCTCTTGTTGCCGGTGTAAAATTCACAGCGAGGTCGGATTTTCCTCCGGTTGTGAATTTGAAGTATTTAATATTTGCCTTTAAGGTTGGGGCTACGGCTTTCACCCGCTCATCGAATTTTGCCATCGCTTCGGAGCCCCTCGCAAACCATCCGGAACTCATGATACTGATATATGAAAACATGCTGGGATAGTTTAGGATTGTTTCTAGCGTTTCAAAACCTCCCATAGAAAGCCCTGCTATGGCCCGGTGTTTGGTATCTGTAAATACCCGGAAATTTGCATCAACATAAGGAACCATATTGCTACCCAGGTCGTGCGCAAATGTTTCAACGGGAATGCTGCCATCTGGCATAACAACCACCATCGGGACTATTTTTTTTTCGGCGAATAAATTATCAAGTATCCAGCCGGCTTTACCCTGTCCCGGCCAGTTGGTATCATTGTCACCGGCGCCGTGTATTAGGTACAAAACCGGAAGTTTATTGCTGTTGGAGAAATACCCCGGAGGGGTCCAAACGAACATCCGCCTGGTTGTTTTTGTAGCGGCCGATTCATAGTACACAATAGATAAAAGTCCATGTGGGACGTTTTTCTTTTGCCAGAACAGCGTGTCGCTTTTCGGCACTATTTCTACCATCGGGCGAAAATCCGCCACCATCGGGTTTTTGGGATCATTAACCTTCAGGCCATCAACCATGAAATAGTAACGATAGGCGCTTGGATTGAAGTGCGGGGCCGTTACCATGGTCCATACACCGTTATCACCCCGTTCCGTTTTTTCCGCTTTAAGATCGCCTGCCAATTCAACAGATTTAGCATTTGGTGCGTAAAGCCTGAAGGTTGCACTTCCATCATCATTTACCTGAAAGGATACCAAATCATCGTTGGGCGTCTTGGATCTATTGGGGGCATTTTGTGCATTCACCTGGCAAAGACAAAAAAAAGCAAGGACTAAGAACAAACAATTGCGTAATCGCCTGGTGTTTGTTAAAAATCTGGCGGCAATAGGCTGCACGGCAATTTGCCTATCCAAATTGGTCAAGTTGATTTGTTTCATAATTATAAAATGATGAGTCGGGAAAAACTCCTTTGGTTTACATAGCAAACTTATTGATCGGCTGCAATGGGTAAAAACACATTTCAGACAAAAACAAATAAAAAATAGCACTGATAGCTGGCACAACGCAGGTGTTGGTTCTTTCAAATTTTAGTTGCAATGTTATTTTGAAATGTAATTGCGGGCGACACTCGGAAAAACAGAAAGATATTTTATAGGCTTTCCCTGCCGGTCCGCTATTTAGCTTCACGGCTCCTGTATAAACGAGCCAATCACCTTATCGCCCAACCTTTTAAAATCAATGTCATTTTACTTCTTCTATATACTGCGAATACGCTGCAAACCTTACTTATGCAGGTTAGCGTTTAGGCGGGTGGGGCATCCTGTTGCAGTTAAGCGATGTTATTTTTAGGGTTGGTATTCAACTGATTGGCGAAGGTATTTCCCTCTAATTTTTCCTTCCTGCAAATCCATTTAAGCATTACATACAATGGATAAAATCAACTCGAGAATAATTAAGTATGTTTTCGCACAAAAAATGTGAAAAAGTGCTAAAATAATGTTGATTTTTACACATACAATCCTGTTAATCTGTCCTTCTTTGTTCTATAAACCTACGGATTCAACATTCTTTTTGTTCTTGAATGAAGACACCGTGTTGATGCCGACGCTTATGATGTATAACCAATTTTTAAACCGCATCCTGAAAAAGCGGAGCTGATGAAAAAAACATGATCAATTTTTGCGCGCCTGAGTGAGCAAAAAACCTGGCTGATTTAAAGACTGATATGATCGGCTATCGCGCTTCCTGAGAATTCGCTTGTTGGCGTGATCTTGATTGTAAGAGCGTAAAATATTTCGGAGAATATTCAACGGGGAGATGAATGATATACCTGCCTTTATTGCAAATAAAATTTTATGGAAAAAAGCTTTACCGGGACGGTGATCTACCCAAACATATTATTCAATGCTTTAAAATGCCTATACGAATGAAGGTGCTTAGATTATTTCTGGGGCTTGTATATTTATCGTCGTCATTTGCTCTATCTGCCCAAAATATGAATTATCAGTCATTTGACAATTCAAGGCTGAGCCCGGAGTCAAATTCTGTACGTTTCTTTCTTCAGGACAAACTGGATTTAATGTGGATAGGGACCGATAAAGGCTTATACAGTTTTGATGGTTATGAATCCCTGCCGCATTTTACGCCGGGAAGTTCAGAAAACCGGGGGGTCAATTGCGGATTGTTTTATAAAGATGATTACTTGTTATTGGGCACTGAAGGGGGGCTGCTGCTGTATAATTATAAGTCTGATAGCTATGTGCCTTTTGAAATAAAGTTTACAGGCGATGTAAGGGCAATCGTCCGGACCGCTGATGATTTATGGATTGGATGTAGTAATGGCCTATACAAATATAACTTCCCTAAAAAGGAGTTGACAAAAATGCGAATTAGCCCCATAAGTGAAGCAAAGCAGCAAATTGTATGCGCACTTTTGGAAGATCATGGATTTATTTATGTAGGAACTTTCGGCAGGTTCGGCAGGTTTTCACTTGACAATTATCATTATGAACAAATTGGAGGTTCGGCAGCAAAGCGGCGAGTGGTTAATTGGTTATTGAAAGACACGGCCCGGAATTGTATTTGGCTTGGTGAAGGGAATAGTCTGACAAAATACAACCCGTCATCAAACTTGTTTGTAAGCATTCCTGGCCTTCCTGTAGTTAAAACCATTGGACTTGATCGCGATAATAACCTGGTACTGGGAACAGACAATGGGTTATACTTATATAATGAAAACGAAATCAAACACTTTGTGCATAACGCGCAGAAATTGAATTCATTGGCGAACAATATCGTTTGGAGCATATTCAGGGATCGTTCGGGTAATATTTGGTTGGGAACCGACTTTGGTATTTCCATAGTGCCATATCACCGGAAATTTGAATTTTCCCCCATTTCTGATTTTAGTGGGATTAGCGATGGAAACCAGTTTTACATCATATTCAGGGACTCAAAAGGCTTTTATTGGCTTGGAGGTGATCATGGTTTAATTCGTACCCGTCAGTTAACCACGGTTGATAAAACATTTCGGTGGTACAATATGGAAGATCATAAATTTCATATTCCCCACAATCGTATCAGGTATATTTATGAGGATTCAGAACACCATTTATGGGTTGCCACGGATTTCGGGGTTTGCAGATATGATTATAAAAATGAAAAATTTATTGCACATAGTATCCGCAATAATGATAGCACCAGGAATGCAAACTGGGCATATCATATTGTGGAAGATCACAAGGGAAACCTATGGATATCCAGTTATAACGGCGGGGTCTTTAAAATAAAAAAAACACAACTGCTTGGCGATGAGTATCTGAAAGTTGCCAATGCCCATTACGCTTCAACCAATGGATTATCAAGCAATAATATCGACCGGATTGTGTTTGACAAAAAAGGAGACATCTGGGCATTAAACCACAACAAAGGGGTCGATATCATCAGCGCAACCACCGGAAAGGTCATCCAGTTTCCAATACTAAATTATTCCGGCGGCAACATCCCCGGTTTTATGATCAATGATTTAGAGGGTAACGTATGGGTCGGATACAGGAATGGTGTTGTTAAAATTGACCCGACAGGCCGGGCAACAAAAAACATGGCCCTTGAAGGTGCGGAAAATGCCCTGGTGAAATCGCTGGTGGAAGTGGGAGATAAAATTTGGGTCACTACAACCGAAGGTCTTTGGGTCATCAGTAAACCTGATCTTTCGACAAATCATATTAATATTGGAGAGAGGTTGTTTTATAGCTCTTATTATGACACACAATCGAAAAAAATAATTTTCGGCGCAACGGATGGAGTTGCTATATCCCCTCCATTGATCCCGGGGGTAAAAAACGAAAATCATAAAATCATTATTACTTCCATACTCGTTGACGGAAAGAAATATGTTGATGGTACTACCGCTAAGTCGGTGCGTTACGAAAACAGTATAAACTTATCGTATAAACAAAATAATATCGCAGTAAAGTTTTCTGACTTTCAATATTCGAAAGAAAACCGGGACAAAACCTACATTTTTAAATTGGATAACGATAATTGGACAACACTAAAGGCAAACGAAAATACGATATATTTTAACAAACTGGACCCCCGTACTTACACTTTGACCATTGGGGAAAGAGAGTCGGAAAAAGCTACAGTCGAAACATTAAAGTCTTTTAAAATCATTATCCACCCACCCTGGTATTATACCAATATGGCCAAGGTTGTTTACTTGATTATTGTAATAGGGCTTATTGTATGGATAATCAACTTTTTCCATCAGAAGAACCGTTTAAAGTTTGAACGTATGGAAAAGGTGAAGACGCTGGAGCAGACCAGGTTGAAAATCGATTTCTTTACTAATATCGCGCATGAATTTAAAACACCCTTAACCCTGATCATTGCACCGCTTGGCGAGCTCATTCATAGTATAAAAAATACGAAAGACCGGAATGCCCTGGAAATGATCCATCAAAATGCAATGAAACTAAATTCGCTTGTTCATCAGGCTATTGACTATTATAGAGAAGACAGCAAAGTAGCTATTGGATTAGTCCGGTCGCGGGTTGAATTTGTAGAGTTTGCCAAAAGCGTGATGTCCAACTACGCTGAAAATAAAAATGACAGCGAAATCGAATTTGTTTTTAATACTAATTGCGATGAAATATTCATTGATATTGATGTACTAAAGATCGAATCAGTCCTGAACAACTTGCTAACTAATGCTTGTAAGTACACTCATCCACCCGGTAGCATTATCCTTTCGCTGGATTATCGTCTGAAAGAAAATCACCTGGAAATAAAAGTGTCGGATACGGGAATAGGCATTCCCGAAAAGGATTTACCTTATGTTTTTCAGCGCTTCTTTCAATCGCCATCAAATAAAAAAGAAGGAACCGGTATCGGGCTTTACCTTGTTAAAAGTTTTGTTGAACTTCATGGTGGCTCCGTTAGTGTCAGTTCTGGCGTGGAGGGGACCTCATTCCTGATTGAAATCCCCGTTCCTGTCATCAACCCTGTGCAATCCTCTCCGGCGAATGAGATTGAGCCCGGCACGGAAAATAAAAAACAACTCATCGTCATTGTGGAAGACAATGTCGCTATAGCGAACTTTGTCTACAATATTTTTGTCCCGGAGTTTCGCTGTGTGGTCGCGCACAATGGCAAAACAGGTGTGAAAATCTGTACTGACTTAAAGCCGGATATTATTATTTCCGATATCCTCATGCCAGTAATGGACGGATTGGAGATGTGTCATCAGCTCAAAAGAAACATTCCAACATCAACCATTCCAATTATATTATTGACCGCCAGAGATGATCAGGAGACAGAACTCAGGAGTATCAACCTCAAAATCGATGCTTACGTCGCGAAACCGTTTGATGCCTCGATCTTGTACTCCCGTGTCAAACAATTACTGGCCATCCCGGCCCAGCGGGATAGAAAAACGCGTATGGAAGAGCTGACTATCCCGCTGGTCAAAAACGAAGAATCTGCTGATGAAAAGTTCCTGGCATTCATTACAAAAACGATTGAAGTCCGCATGTCCGATCCGGAGTTAAATGTGAGCGTCCTCTGTGAACTGGCACAGGTCACACAAAAACAATTATATCGAAAAATCAAGCAGCTGACGGGATTGACCACTGTTGACTATATCAAATCAATCAGGATAAAAAAAGCAGCTATTCTTTTGTCCAATAAAAACTTCACCGTCGCGGAAGTCATGTATATGGTTGGGTTCACTAACCATTCTTATTTTGCCAGATGCTTTTATGCGACATTTGGTAAAACACCACGGCAGATCGGCGATAGGCTCTCGTAACTTCATTACGACACCGCACTTTTTATTTTAAGGATCATCCCCTTAGTAGAGATGGCTTGCTGTTCCCTGAGCGGGCAAAATGCTTTAGCCGGTTTGATTGAAATATGTGAATTTGAAACAATATATTATCGATTTGTTCAATTATGGGTGCCGGATTTGCTGCTTTTTTGTAAGTAACAATTAAAACCTATTCGTGCGCCAAATCGCGCATACTTCTATTTAATACCGCCCAACTTAATAATAACTTTATGGTTCGATTTATCAAAAATTCTGAGCTCATTTTTTGCACCAGTTTACTTTTTCTCACCCTTTTTTGTGCTGCCGGTTTTGCAGCTTCTGTAACTGCTCCAACTGATACGAGAATCACGGATAATTTTTCCTCCTTAGGGATTGACCAGCCAAGACCAAATTTTGCCTGGATCCTGCACGATTTAGCGCGCGGCCAATCGCAAACAGCCTATCAGATCATGGTGGTGGCTAACACCCGTAATTTTGGAAACAAAAATAACGTTGTCTGGGATAGCAGAAAGGTAAATTCAGATGCCCAGTATGGCGTTATCTATAACGGAAAACCCCTGCGATCAACCACCCAGTACTGGTGGAAGGTAAGAACGTGGAATAAGGACCACATCGTATCGGCCTGGAGTAAGCCGGTTAGTTTTGTAACTGCTTTTCTTCATCGGGAAGATTGGGATCCGAAAGCCCAATGGATTCGTTACGCCAAAGCAGTCAGTAAAGAGGAAAACCCATTGCCCATGTTCAGGAAGTCATTCGTGATCAATAAAAAAATCAAAAATGCCTGGTTTTATATCGCAGGTTTAGGGCAATTTAACAGCTATCTGAACGGAATAAAAATCGGTGATCATGTGCTGGACCCGGCCTGGACAGATTACGACAAAATTATTAACTATGTCACTTTTGATCTTACATCTAAACTACACCAAGGGAAAAATGTAATTGGCGTAATGCTGGGTAACGGATTATTTGCTAATAAAAAAATGCGCGATTTTGGTCCGTTGGTCATGATCGCACAATTACATATTAATTTTGAAGATGGTTCATCGACGAACATCGTTTCGGATCAAGCCTGGAAAGCACAACAAAGTCCGTTTACCGCAGCTACGTTTGATGGTTCGGAAAATTATGATGCAAGATTAGCGATTGACGGCTGGGACACACCGGCAATAAACGATAGTAAGTGGGATAATGCTGTAGTAGCAAAAGCACCTTTAGGTAACCTTGTCGCCCAAAATTCGCCGCCGGTAAAAGTTCGCAAAATTTTCGACCCGGTTAAAATAAGTTCGCCTGCGCCCGGGGTATTACTGTACGATTTCGGTCAAAATATGAGTGGGCAATTCAAGATCAATTTACGGGGCCAACGAGGGGCAATTGTAAAAATGATGCCGGGTGAAGATACTACCGCAAATGGGAGGGTAGTAAAAGGCAGAACCAATGGCTGCGTTTACACACTCAGCGGAAATAAAAATGAAGAATGGCAGATGAGCTTTTCAAGTATTGGATTCAGATATATTGAGTTCCAGGATGTAGCTACCGGTATTTCAGAAAATAACATGCCCCATATTGGGAAGGTAAACGCGCAATTTGTTTACACAGCTTCACGCGAAACAGGTTCATTCCATAGTTCTGACCCGAGGTACAACCAAATTTTTGACATGGTATTAAATACGCTGCGCAGTAATATGATCAGCGTCCATACAGACGGACCTAATTACGAAAGGCTGGGCTGGCAGGAGGTGACTTATACGCTTTTGCCAGGATCTTCGTACTACTTTGATCTTCATAATCTTTATTCAAAAATTGTAGATGATGTTAGAAAAGGGCAACGCTTGTCAGGATTGAGCCCGGATATTGCGCCGAATTACTGGGCTACCGAAATAACACCGGCAACCAATCCTTTTGATGATTCTCCGGCTTGGGGAGCATCCATGATGATGTTGCCGTGGCAACTGTATCAAATTTACGGTGACAGTAGTATTTTACGAACTTCTTTCCCAAACATGAAAAGATACCTAACCTATTTAAAAAATAAGGAAACGGCCAAAGGTGTAGTTAATTACGGATTGGGCGATTGGATGGCTCCTGGTGGCAGATCAATAGGAAATGTGGAAGGCGCAATATATGTCCAGGATGCTAAAATTGTCTACCAGGTGGCGGCTCTGCTCAAATCATCGGATGCCGGTTATTATAAAATAGAGTATGAACGGGTAAAAACGGCTTATAACCAAACCTATTATGATGAGATTGCAAAGACATATTTGCCGGTAACACAAGCTAATTTAGCTATTCCCTTAAGTTTCGGTATTGTTCCTGATGCGGACCGGAAAGCAGTAACCGCTCATTTAGTAAGTGAGATCGAGCATCCGGTATCGCTGGAAAAACATATTACGAATGAAACAGCCGGGAAATTCGGACCGGTTTTACCCAACCATATCACGACCGGAGACATAGCAACCACTTTTTTATGGCGCGCCCTGGGCGATGCCGGGAAGGCTGACATCGTTCAGCAAATGATCATGCAAGAGGATATTCCAAGTTACTGGGGAATGGCTCTGAATGGTAATACTACAATTCCCGAAAACTGGAACTACCCTCAAACGCGCAGCCATAATCATGATATGTATGCCGGTATATTTGAATGGTTCTTTAAAACCTTGGGGGGCATTTCCGCTTCAAAGCCTGGTTTTGAAGAGATTTCTTTAAAGCCATCTTATCCGGCAGGACTCGACAGTGTCAGTGTGACCACAGGTACCGTGCGTGGATTAATACGCTCATCCTGGAACAATAAAAACGGCCATATCAATTGGAAGTTTACAGTTCCGGTTAATTCAAAAGCAAATGTTTACATTCCTTATCGAGCCGATGCAGTCATCATGGAAAGCGGCAAAACGATATGGATCAACGGCAATGTTAAAGAAAGCATGCCCGGTATGAAATTAACAGGAGTAGAGACCGATGCTGACTCAGGAAATCAATACCTTGTATGGGCCGTGGGCTCTGGTAGTTACGAGGTGCATTGGTGATTTCTTCGTATACGGGCGGGGCGTATGGTGAATAACTCAGGCAGCTTGCTTAAAGAAAAGTGCGTCCGCAGGTGGATTTCCAAACAGAATTGGTACCGGAAATAACTCTGGCCAGCTTGAGGAAGGCCGGGCTAACCCATTACGAAAAGTTAGGGCAGGAGGAGAAATTTATTGGAATTCGGACATCTCAGTTCTTTTGACCGAGGAAGATGATCTGATGGTCAAATTAGAATCGATTGTAATTTTTGTTGTCGCATAGACATCTATGGTTCCTTCCAAATGTCCCAATAAATTTCTTGCAGCGATTTCAACCATTTCAAAACCGGGATAATTTACAGTAGTTAACGCCGGATTTATATTTCTGGAGATCATATCATTATTAAACCCGGCGAAAGCGATCTGATCAGGTACTTTGATACCCCGTCTTTTGATCTCATTCATGCAACTGGCCGCGCAATTGTCATTCGCCACAAACACGGCATCGGCTTTTAAATCAATTATTGCTGGGCCGCTGCTATTCCTGCAGGCTCACTAAGGTCATTAATAATAATATTTTCTTTTTTAAATTTTAAGTGTTTTTCTTTTAGCGCTCTCCTGTACCCGTTTCAACGCTCTGTATATACATTGCTTAGTGGGTTCCCGCTGAAAATTTAAAAAGAAACTTGGCAAAACCCTGTCAGTTGCTCAATGATAGCCAAAAAAATTGACCCGGTCGGTCGCCAAATGGTGTAATACCAACGTCCGGATACTTGCCGGAAGCTTATTTACCGGGCATTACAGCAGTATTTAATGCGATATTATGCGAATTTGAAACATAAAAATACTAATTCGTACAAGACATGTAGCCCTCTTTCATGCTTCTTTGTATTGCTGCGTACGATACCAATTAGTACTGCATTAATAAATTAAACCAATTAGTAAATTATGAAAAACTCTCCGTGTAAAGGCCATTCGCCTTAGCAGCATGCTGTGTAATGAATTATCGCCTGAGCAGAAGAAGTGCACCGCAATTCAGCTTCTCATTAAATAAACCTCAGGGTGATATCTATTAGATAAATAGTATATTTGAAGTTACCAATTATTTCCACAATCGTAACCTGAAACAAAATCCTACAGGCGATTTGGTGATTTAAAGATCAGTGCATAATCTGAATGAATTCGCGAAAGAATAAGTTTTTTTATAAAAACCTTACAGACCAAGCATTAATAGAAATGCTTAAGGGCGATGATATGTACGCCTTTGACGAACTGTATGCCAGGTATTTTAAAAACTTATATGCATTTGCCTACAAACGGGTAAAATCTAAAGAGATCGCTGAAGAGATTGTTCAGGAATTCTTAACCAATTTATGGTTAAAGCGTAAAGAGTTGGTTATAGGGAAATCTTTCATCGGCTATATTTATACCAGCGTTCGTAATATGATCCTTAATGCTGTTGCCCGCGAATTGCGCCGTAAGGCTTATCAGCAATACTCCCGCCTGTTTCATACAGAATCAGATAATTCTACTGAACAAACTGTGATTGTTAACGAATTGAATAAGAATTTGCAACAAGAGATCTGCCATTTACCCGAACGCTGCCGTTCGGTGTTCGAACTGAGCAGGAATGATCATAAGTCTAACAAAGAAATAGCACAAGAACTTGGTATTTCTGAAAAAACAGTGGAAGGCCACCTGACCAATGCCATTAAATGGCTGCGTGTTCACCTTAACGCGATTTTATTTTAGCCCTTCTTTTCCTATAAATACCTATTTCTATATCGGGCTTAAGCCGGCAGCATTGCCTGGCGCTCATCTGCTCCTTAAATATTTTTTGATCTCGCAAAAAATATTTTTAAAAACGACAAGGGGTAAGGCTGGGTTGTTTGTCATTACCTTTTATAAGCCTCTTTTTAACCTTTTATTGCGTGAAAAAAATTTTAGTATCACTTGAACTAATTAATAAATACTTGGCGGGTAATTGCACTGATGAGGAGGTTGCTGCAATTTACCAATGGTATGATTCATTTGAGGATGAGGAAGATCCATTTGATACACTAAACGCCGAACAGCAAGAAGCTTTACAGGTTGCGATATTGGCCAGGTTCAAAAAGTCACTTGTTCAAGCTCCCATTACGGCTAATAACAAAGTAAGTGGCAGCATATTGAAAATGCGATACTTAATCGCAGGTATTGCGGCCATATTGTTAGCTGTTTTTGGCATTACACTTTGGCAACGCCAACCAAATTTATCTACCGGGAAGGAAACCCTTGTATCAAACTGGTTAATCATAAAAAATAACAGCGCCACTTTTCATCATGCTGCTTTGTCGGACGGGAGTACCGTATGGCTGAGTCCGCATAGTGAACTTCAGTACCCTGAAAAATTTACAGGTAAATACAGGCAGGTAAAAATGAACGGTAGCGCCTTTTTCCAGGTGACTAAAGATCATGTGCATCCTTTTATTATTAATAGCCGCGGGGTAGTTACCCGTGTTTGGGGCACCAGTTTCCGCGTTAACGCTTATAATGGCCAGCCGGTAGAGGTTTCGGTAATGACAGGTAAGGTTTCAGTACAGTTGTCCGGCAAGCAAAGTTCGGAGGTAATGTTGCTTCCGGGTCAAAAAGTTGTGGTACCGCCCAGCGTATCACAGATCACCAAAGAAATGGAAAGATCAAACTCGGAAATGCGGATATGGCAAAATACTTCCATGCAATTTAAGAACGCCCCGGTCGATTCTATCATAAGCGCTATTAATAAGCGCTTTAAAGTGCACATACACATCGCTGATCAGCAATTGGGCAGTTATTTGTTAAAGGCTGATTTTACCGAACAGAACTTGGCCTCGATATTAGAGATATTGGAGAGTTCGCTAAACGTGGGCTACCGGATGAACGGCATGGATATTGAACTTTACCGTGTGTCGCAGGAAAACTAATTTAAACCAATTGATTTAACTAACCTATAGCAACCAATTATGCTTATGAGAATATAAAAAGAACCAGAAAGACCCATAAAAAAAGCCGAAAGTGCTTACGACACCTTCGGCGAATTTTTTCCCTTGCTTCCAAAAAATGCGTCATTTTTAATGCGAAGGAAATTTATTGTTCCAATTTTTTAACCAAAAGAAACATCACTAAAGTATGACTAATTATTTACTTTCTACTAAAACCTGGTGGAAAATTATGAGGATAACGTGTACCCATCTTCTCATCGCCATTGTTTTCAGCGGCGTAACATTGGCAAAAACCTCGAAGGCCCAGGAGGTGCTTAATCGGAAGGTCAATATGGCAATGACCAGTTTAAGCCTTGAAAAGTTGCTGGATAAACTTGAAAAAAACACAAAAGTTAAATTTGTTTATAGCAAAACGGTTGTTAAAACCGATCAGGTAGTTTCAGTTGATGCCCAGGGCCGGGACCTTAAGGCCGTGCTGGACGAAACGCTTAAGCCCTACGGTATTGTCTATAAGGTCATTGATAACCTGATCGTACTGAATATAGACCCAAATGGGAAACGCCAATTATCGACGGATATTAAACTGTCAAGTAATGGTGATATGCCCGTTGTTGCGTTTATTGTTAAAGGGAAGGTTGTTGATGAAAAAGGACTCGGTATCCCCGGTGTTACCATCAAATTAAGGGGCGGCACCATAACGTCAGTTACAAATTCAAATGGAGAATACACTATTAACCTGGTCGATGGTAGCGGCACCTTAGTTTTCTCTTCTATAGGTTATGATACTAAAGAAATGGCTGTTAATAACCAAGCTACACTGAATATAACACTGACCGATAGTAATAAACAATTGAATGATGTGGTAGTAGTGGGTTACGGCACGCAAAAGAAAGCAGATGTAACCACTGCGATTGCTTCTGTAAACTCCACGCAGATCACCCGCCTGGCGTTGACCGACCCTACCGGCGCTTTACAGGGGCAAATTGCCGGTGTTAATGTGACCAAGAATGTAGGTAAACCAGGCGCAGGTTACAGCGTGACCGTGCGGGGCGTGCATTCCATCAATGCCTCCAACGAACCTTTATATGTAATAGACGGGATCCCAACCAGCGGGGGCTTAAATGACTTGAACCCTTCAGATATAGAGTCTATCGACGTATTGAAAGATGCTTCGGCAGCATCAATTTATGGCTCGCGCGGTGCCAAAGGTGTTGTGGTGGTATCAACTAAACGCGGCAAGGCCGGCAAAACAGCACTTACCTTCGATTCGTACGTGGGGAGCAGGGTAGCTGTGCATTTGCCCGATATGATGAATAGCCAGGAATATGTAGACTATCGTACCGAACAAAACCGTGCCAACGGCCGAAGTACAGTTTTAACTGATATTTTATCTTCAGACCTGATCGCTAATTACAATAGCGGGCTAGAAACCAAATGGCCCGACCTGCTCCTGAAGAGAGCCATGCAAATGAACCACAATGTTACGGCTACCGGTGGTGACGACAAGACCCGCTTCGCGATCAGCGCTGGCTTAAACCAGGAAGATGGCAATGTTTCGCCTGAAAGCTATAAGAAATACAGTCTAAGGGGTAATGTTGACCGCCAGATCAATGACAAGTGGAAAGCAGGGCTTAACTTATACTTTGTACAAGCTTTGACTGACCAGGGTAGTTCTGAAGCGCTACGTTCATCATACCGTTTGCCGGCTATCACTAACCCTTATGATGCCAATGGAAATCCTGTATTCAGGGTGTTTAATAATGATGCGGTAACCAATCCATTCTTTGATCAAACAGATGATTTGCGCCAGCTTCGCAGTATTAGAACTTTTGGTAACCTGTACATACAATTCCAGCCTATAAAAGATTTGACGTTGAAGACTACCATCTCGCCAAACTCAGTAGCCACCAGGACGGGCACTTACTATGGTCCGTTGAGCAAACAGGGTTTAGGCGGCAGCATTGCTAGTACAGCCTCCAATGCCACCAGCGATTTTTTCTCGTGGACGTGGGATAACCAGGCCACCTATGATAAGCAATTTGGTAAGCATCATGTCACCGCTACTTTGATCCAAAGTATGCAAAAGGAACGTACCGAAACCAATACGATCACCGCAGCCGGGCTTCCTTACAAGTCTTTATGGTTTAATTTAAAGTCTGCAGGGTCGGTAACTGATTATGGATCAAGTTACACCAAATATACCCTAGCTTCTTTCACCGGTCGTGTTAATTATAATTTTAACGACAAATATCTGTTTACTGCTACCGGTAGGTATGATGGCTCATCGCATTTGGCCGAAGGGCACCAATGGGGTTTCTTCCCTTCTGCTTCAGCCGCTTGGCGTGTATCTCAGGAAGAGTTTCTGAAAGGCATTAGTACAATTAACGATCTGAAATTAAGGTTAAGTTATGGCTCAACCGGCAACGACCGTATCAGCGCCTACTCTACACAAGCAAATTTGGGCCAAACCTATTATGATTTTGGTGGCGTGCTGGCTAACGGCTATGCGCCCAACCAATTAGCTAATAAGGAGTTGACCTGGGAAACTACCCGCGAACTGAACTTAGGTGTGGATTTCAGCCTGTTCAATAACCGCGTATCAGGCTCGGTAGATGTTTATACACGGACCATTCAGAATATTTTATTTAACCAGAACCTACCGCCTGAAACTGGATTTGGTTCGGTGTCGGCCAACGTTGGTAAAATGAAAAACCAAGGAATTGAAGTTAGCTTGAATACCGTAAACATACAAAGCCAAAACCTTAGCTGGCGTACCAACTTTACGTTCGAGTCCAGCAATAACAAAATCTTATCGCTGTATGGTGGTACTAAAAACGATGTGGGTAGTTTACTGTTTATCGGCCAACCTGTGCAGGTAAATTATGATTATGTTTTTGATGGTATTTGGCAAACCGCAGATGCGGCCTTAGCCGCCAAATATAACCAGAAGCCGGGCCAGATCCGGGTAAAAGACTTGGACGGAAACGGCGTGATCAATGCCAGCGATAAAGCTATCATAGGTCAGCGACAGCCAAAATGGTCGGGCTCTATAGGTAATACGTTCAAGTATAAAAATCTTGATCTGTATGTATTAGTTTACACCCGCCGCGGTGAAATGGTGAACAGTAGCTTTGACGCCACCTTTTTAAATTTCAACCAGATCTATAACCAGGTGAGCGTGCCGTACTGGACAGCGACAAATCCGTCTAATACTTGGTTTCAACCAGGCAATCCTGGCCCCTATACCACTGCTACGCAATACCGCAAGCTGGACTTCACCCGGATCAGTAACATTACAATGGGTTACAATTTACCCTCTAAACTGATCAAGCGCGCTGGTATTAACAGCCTGCGGTTGTATGCCACTGCAAGTAACCCATTTGTGTTTACCAAATACAATGGGTTTGACCCGGAGTGGGCCTCACAAAACACTTTTGGTATAGGCGTAAGTACAGCCGTTTATATGGTAGGTATTAACCTTGGATTTTAACAACTAGCGCATTTCAAAAATGAAAAAGATATTTTATATACTAACGATCATCTTTATTACGGGGAATTTTTCATGTAAAAAATTCCTGCAGGAAGAAAACATTGGCGGCATCACATCCACCACTTATTATACCGATACTAAAGGTTACGAGTCGCTGATCAACTCCTGCTATGGCTCGCTACGTGGCATATACGATCAGGACCCGTTTTTGTTTGAATATGGGACCGACGTAACCACCCGGGGCGATCAGGAAGCCATAAGCGGCACCCTGGGCGACCGCCAAACGCGGGCTATCGGTTTAAATGAATATACCACCCTGGCTGCCGATAATTCGGGTGTTAGCACTATTTTCAGTGCAGCTTATGTAGGTATACAGCGTTGTAATACGGCCATCAATCGTGGCCTATCTATTCCGGGTATTGATGCCGCCCTGGCCAAAAAACGCGTTGGCGAGGCCAGCTTTATAAGGGCTTATTATTACTACATCCTGGCCGAGAATTTTGGCAACGTACCCATTGTTAAAGATGAGATCAGTTCCGTAATTACTCATTTTGAACCTAACAAAGAGCAGGATGTTTACAGTTTTATTATTGCCGACCTCACCGTCGCCTTAAACAGTGTGGATGTTACCACTACCGATTTTGGCCGCGTTACACAAGGGGCGGTTAAACACTTGTTGGCGTTGGTGTACCTTACCAGAGGATACAAAAGCTACGGAACCCCGGATGACTTTACAAAGGCCGCCCAAATTGCCGATCAGGTGATCAGTAGCAATACCTACGGTTTACTGCCAAATTTTTCTGATGTGTTTAGCTATAATAATCAAAAAAATAAAGAGATCATTTGGTCGGTGCAGTACGATGCCACCAGTTTAACAAAATCGGGCAGCGCAAGCCAAAATTTTGGTAATGGTCAAAATATCTTTTTAGGCTGGCGGATTTATAAAGAGCCCGGCTTTACGGAGGGTGACTTAACATATAGCCGCCGCATTGCCGATTTTATGCCAACCCAATATTTATATACACTTTACAATACCACTAAAGACGCGCGTTATGACGGTACCTTCCTTAGCCAGTTTTACGCCGTTCAGTCTGCCACCTATAACGGCAAACCTGTGGTAAAAGGCGATCTGCGTTTTTACTTCCCTAAATGGGACCAGCCCTTTACCGCTGCGGATGAAGCAGCTTTAAAATTGACCAATCCAAATGTGCAGGTAATTACTTATCCTAACTGGAAACAAGATTTCAGTAATATAGGTGGTGCCGAAAAATGGCCGATGGTGAATAAATCTTACGATCCGACCGCGTTGCTGTCAGGTGCGCAATCCGGCACTTATACCAGCACACATGATGTTTATATTTTCCGACTGGCCGAAACCTACCTGATCGCTGCTGAAGCCTACTTTAAGTTAAATCAGACCAGCCTTGCTGCCGATCGAATCAATACCGTTAGGGCGCGTGCTACTATCGCCGGCCAAAATATGCAGATTACGGCTGCTGATGTTAACATTGACTTTATTTTGGACGAACGTGCCAGAGAATTAGAAGGTGAATACAAACGCTGGTTCGATCTAAAACGTACACACAGATTGGATCGCGCCTTTCAGAATAACATCCTTACAAAAATGGCAAACCCTGGTGGTGTGTTAGATAAGTATTACCTGCGGCCAATACCACAATCGGTTATTGACCGTGATTCAGGTGGTTATCCTCAAAACCCAGGTTATTAATAAAACTGCAAACAGCCCGGCGAACTATTATTCGCTGGGCTGTTTGTAGAAGTAAGAGATCGCTTCATGCATGGATGCATTTGTATTTAAGCTTGAAGGGGCGATGTTTTACCTGCTAAAATAGATAAGTACATATCAAATTATGATTTTATTCGATTAAAATGCTGTTTACTAAAAGATCATTACTATTAAGCTTAATATGTTTTAAGAGTATTATTTGCCTGGCTCAAAATTCGTCGGCCTACAACGCTATTTACTCTGGTACGCCCTGGTTTGATGACAACGGGAAAGTGGTTAGTGCGCATGGGGCAAATATTGTTAAAGACAAAGGCAGATACTATCTATTTGGCGAAGCGCATACCGATACGAGCAATGTTTTTGCAGGGTTTAACTGCTATTCTTCACCCGATCTGTACAACTGGAAGTTTGAAAGCTTAGCTCTTCCTGCTCAGCTAAGCGGCAAGTTAGGCCCCAACCGGATAGGCGAACGCCCTAAAGTAATGAAATGCCCGGCAACCGGCGAGTATGTGATGTACATGCATGTAGATACAATGGGGTATAAAGACCAGTTTGTTGGCTACGCTACATCAAAAACTATTGCAGGGCCTTACACCTTCCGGGGGGCTTTGTTGTTTGACGGAAAGCCTATACGCAAATGGGATATGGGCACTTTTCAGGATAGGGATGGTGCGGGGTATGTATTACTGCACGGCGGAGATATTTACAAGTTGGGCAAAGATTTTAAAAGTATAAGTGAGCAGGTAAATAAGAGTTTCACCCCCGGCTTCGAGTCACCCGCAATATTCAGGAAAGGGAACCTGTATTACCTTCTTGGATCAAACTTAACCAGTTGGGAAAAGAACGACAATTATTACTATACCGCCACTTCCCTTGCGGGTCCCTGGAGAGCAGGGGGACTGTTTTGCCCAAAAGGCACCTTAACCTGGAACTCTCAAACAACTTTTGTGCTGCCAATTGAAGGGGCAAAGGACACCACCTATATGTTTATGGGCGACAGGTGGTCGTATCCCAAACAGGCTTCCGCTGCCACGTATGTCTGGCAGCCATTTTCAATTTCGGGAACCGCTATTAGTATACCAAATTATCAGCAAGGGTGGACGGTCAACCTTTCAACGGGTTTATCATCTCCTGTCGAAGCCGGCACGTCACTTATTGACAACTCGGATAAAAAACAGATCCGTTATCTGGGTAAGTGGCAACCCCTTGCCACTAATGATTCGATTGCGAGTTCGAATGAAAAAGGAGCGGGTTTTTTAGTTGAATTTAACGGACAGCAGATCGGTTTAGTCGGTTTATTACAGCCACAAGGTGGCTATGCCCGGGTAGAAATCAGGGATAGCAAGAAAAGAATTGTATTAAGCACTCTTATCGATACTTATTGTAAATACCAGGCAAAAGGATTACTGTTTTTAACGCCTAAAATGCCTAAAGGCAAGTATAGTTTAGCGCTTACTATTTCCGGCGAACATGGTGTTTGGACAGATAAAAGTAAACGGATTTATGGGAGCACGGACAATTATTTTTCTTTAGATAAAGTATTTATTAATAGATAGTTATCATATCTGCGGCAAGCAGAATCGATAAGAGTATCAATAATATTAAAAAAATTTAAAAATGATTAAAAAAAGAGTTGCAATCTTATTATGTTCATTTGTGATGACTGCCGGGCAAATGGTTGTTAACGGCCAGGTACATAAAATGGGTGCATCATTTAGTGCGCTTAAAAGCCCATCTGTTATATCCCTTGCCGGGAAATGGAAATTCGCATTGGATTCATCAAATACCGGTGTAGTCACCAAATGGTTTAACCGAGCGCTGGACGATAATATCCTGCTTCCTGGTACCACAGATGAAGCGCGAAAGGGTGTTAGAAACCAAAAATCGTCGTTGGGGTCACTAACCCGTATTTATCCATATTACGGAGCAGCCTGGTATCAGCGCGACGTAGAAATACCCCAAAGCTGGAAAGATAAACATATTACCTTTTCGATGGAAAGAACCAAAACTTCTACCGTATGGATAAATGATAAGGAGATCGGTTCAGACCAGTCATTGACTACGGCTCATGTTTATGATTTAAGCAGGGTATTGACCCCGGGTAAACATACCATTACCGTACGAATAAACAATATGGAAAAACCGCCGGTTGGCGACCCTCACCAATTAAGTGATCAAACTCAAACAAACTGGAATGGTATACTTGGTGAGATCCAGCTAAAAGCCACCGATCGCGTGTGGATGGATGATATACAAATCTATCCTGATTTAAAGAACCATACTGTGCAGCTGAAGATAAGACTGGGTTCTATGACAGACTTTCCAAAACGGGGAAAGTTTACGGTTTCCGCTTCTGCCTGGAACACGAAGACCCCCCAGACACTTGCGCCAGTTTCTTTTACTTCTTCAATAGATTCAGGAGGGCTCGCTAAAGTAACTTACGATATCGGCAAGAAAATGCAGTTATGGGACGAGTTCTCGCCCTCCCTTTATAAATTCAATATCCGTTTCGAAGGTTCTTCAGGGGGAAGATTGGATCGCGATCAGAAAGAGCTGAGCACAGGGCTAAGAGAGTTTAAAACTAAAGGCACCCAGTTCGTTATTAACGGCAAAACGATTTTTTTAAGGGGAAAACATGACGCGTGCGTCTTCCCGCTCACTGGTTATGCACCTATGACAATTAAAGAATGGGTTAGGGTGTTAAGGATTGCGAAATCTTATGGAATAAACCATTATCGCTTCCATACCTGGACACCTCCGAATGCCGCATTTGAAGCTGCGGATATCGTTGGGATTTATATGCAGCCCGAATTGCCGATTTGGGGCGCCATCGGAGCCAATGAGGCCCAGCGACAAGGGGATGTAGAGCAACGGACAGATACAAACCCCGTCCAGCAACGTACAAGGTTTTTACTTGCTGAAGGCCAAAGGATTTTGAAAAGCTTTGGTAACCATGCTTCTTTCGTAATGTTTGCCCTGGGCAACGAGCTGGGTGGGAGCAGGGATGTAATGGCCGAACTCATCAGGCAATTTCGCAAAGCTGATCCCAGGCTTTTGTATGCCCAGGGATCAAATAATTTTCATATTAAACCGAGATTATCACCAGGGGATGATTATTGGACGACAACCATGACCGGGGGCAGCTACTCCCCTGGTAAATATAGTCCTGAGACCAGGGGTCTCGATGTTCGTTCATCATACCCCGTTCACAGTGTGGGGCATGTCAATAACGTTCTTGCAGGAACAACATATAACTACAGCTCAGGAATAAAAGATGTTCCTGTTCCTGTTATAGGCCACGAAGTAGGTCAGTTTCAAGTATTTCCTGATTTTAAGGAAATTAGCAAATACACCGGGGTTGTCCAGGCGAAGAATCTTGAAATTTTCAGGGAGCGGCTTAAAGCGGCGGGAATGTTAGATCAGGCTGAGGATTTTTTCCGAGCTTCAGGGGCTTTGGCAGTGCTTTGTTATCGCGAGGAAATTGAAACCGCTATCAGAACCCCGGGATTTGGTGGATTCCAGCTTCTTGACCTGCAGGATTTTCCTGGTCAAGGAACAGCTTTGGTAGGGATACTCGACGCATTTATGGACAGTAAAGGACTGGTGGACCCGGCAAAATGGCGTGAATTCTGCAGTGAAACGGTTCCTCTGGTAAAGATGAAGAGTTTTGTGTGGACTAATGCAGAAACTTTTACGGCAGACACCGAAGTAGCAAACTATGGTCCCAACGCAATCAATGGAGCTTCGGTGTCGTGGGTCCTTACAGATAACAAGGGTATGATTCATAGTAGGGGAAGTCTGCCTTCCGGCAATATTTCTCAGGGAGGGATTAGTAAACTGGGCCATATTGAAATTAATTTACAAAACGTGAAAGCGCCTGCAAGCATGACGCTTAAACTGCAGGTAAATGAGTTTAGTAACTCTTATCCAATATGGATTTATCCTGTTCTACCGGAAGTAAATACAAAGGGGGTTATCATAACCCGTGTTTTGGATGAAGCAGCAAAGAAAAGTCTCGATAAGGGAAAATCAGTTTTGCTGATTTTGGATTCAGCAAGTATAGTTAAAAGTGTTCCCGGAGCCTTTCAAACCGATTTCTGGTGCTATCCAATGTTTAAGAAATATAGTCCGCCAGGAACGTTAGGTATCTTAACAAATCCAGCACACGGCGTTTTTTCAAACTTTCCAACCGAGTCTCACAGCAACTGGCAGTGGTGGCATATTTTAAAGGATAGTCCTGTAATGGTTTTGGATAGTCTTCCGAATAATTTCAGACCTATAATTCAAGTTGTGGATAATTTTGAACGAAATCAAAAATTGGGTTTACTGTTCGAGGCGAGAGTAGGGAAGGGGAGGCTAATCGTTTCTTCTATAGATCTTACAAAAGATAGTCCGGAGATACGTAGCCTGTTCTCAAGCATTGTGAATTACATGAAGTCCTCACATGAGCAACCCAAGGATAGCTTCGATTATAACATATTGAATAAAATTGTCCGAAGCAGTCCCGGTAAGGTTCAATCCAATAGCGTGAAATAATAACAGGTGTCAGAAAAAGGAAGATAGTATTTTGTTCATTACTGTTCAAATATCAAAAATGGAATTAGGAATGCCGGATATGGTCTGAGACTTTTGTATTGATTGAATTGAGTTTCACGCGATGGAACTAACAAACAAGTGCGGTTGTATAAAGGGTGAATTTTTGTGTGTATTAATATGGGTGGAAAGAGCCCAATTTCGCTGGATGGGACATTTATCCGTTTCTTATTTTAAAAGTTCAAAAAAGTTGATTGGTAAACCTGCTCAATTGCTCAATGTTATCAAAAAGGCCGGTTTTGACTGGTCGCTAATTGAGGTGAAGACGATCTTTGTATTATTTGCCTGCAGTTCGCCAGACAGACATTATCACGGCTACCGGTGCCATATTATGCGAATTTGAAATACAAAAATACGAATTTGTACAAAGTATATAGGCCTCTTTCGTGCTCCTTTGTATAGTTGTGGACGATATCAATTAGCACCGCATCAACAAATTTAAACCATTAGCAACATCATGACGAATCCTGTATGTAAAGGCCATTCGCCTTAGTAGCACCCTGTGTAATAATACCGTGAAGATGCGCAAAACAATTTCAGCTTCGCAATAAATAAACTTTCAAGTCATGTCAATAACTTTATTTATATACCAGCGGTATTTATGCGGATCAATATATGTTCAGGTTAGCCGAGACCTACCTGAACCGTGGAGAGGCTTATTTAGGATTAAATAATAATGCAAATGCCACCGCAGGCCTCAATGTTGTTAGGGCACGCTCTAATGCGTCACCTATGGTTCCGGCCAAGGTTAATCGATTATATATTAGATGAGCGTATGTGTGAACTGGGTGTAGAAGAAAAACGTATGCTGACGCTAACCAGGCTTGGTCTGGATCTATAATCGTGTGAAGCGTTTTAATCTTTATTACAATGATATCACACCAACCTATAATTTGTGGCCTATCCCTGCGGACGAGATCGAGCGCAATAAAGACGAGAAACTAATGCAGAATCCAGGTTATATTAAATAATAATTGGTTGGGGGCGCAGGCAGCCCAGCCTTTTAGCCGTTATCCAAATAATAAAACGCAAACACGATCAAACAACACCTACAGCTATGATTATCCGTTCGACATTTTACAAATTCCTGCTGATTACTATTATTTCATTTTTAGGTATTCAGAAGACGCATGCTGTCCAGTTCGACCTGGTTACAGCACAAAATAAGGTTGCTATATATTATGACAAAAGTGAGTGCAAATTGGACTCCATTGTCGCCAGTCAACTGGCATCAGATATTGAAAGGGTAAGTGGCTACCGGCCCCTTATCGCGACCGAGCTAGCCGGCGCCCGGGGAAACATCATTATTATTGGCAGTATCAATTCGAAGCTGATTACCGGCTTGCAAACCGGTGATATGGCCGCTAACCTTCAGGGCAAATGGGAATGCTATGGTCTGAAAGTACTGAATGCACCATTTAAGCAGGTGAAGAAAGCCCTGATCATTGCCGGCAGTGATTTTAGAGGAACTGCTTACGGCGTATTTGATATTTCTGCCCGTATTGGAGTTACACCCTGGTATTGGTGGGCCGATGCGAAACCGGTTAAGCATAAGATCATTTCTTTAAATATCCCGGATTATATATCGGCTACCCCGTCTGTAAAATTCCGCGGTATTTTTATTAACGATGAGGATTGGGGCTTACAGCCATGGGCGGCAAAAACTTTTGAACCGGAAACCAAGGATATCGGCCCGAAAACGTATGCGAAGGTCTTTGAACTATTATTGCGCTTGAAAGCTAATTTAATATGGCCGGCCATGCACCCCAGCACCAAAGCTTTCTATCACTATCCCGGTAATTTAAAAGTGGCGGAAGATTACCAGATCGTTCTTGGCTCATCACATGCCGAACCTATGTTAAGAAATAATGTAAGTGAATGGAATGGTAAAACAATGGGATCCTTTAATTATATCACCAACAAAGAAAAGGTAAGCGATTATTGGGAATCACGGGTAAAGGAAAGCAGTCACGTCAATGGTATTTATACGATCGGTATGCGCGGTGTACATGACAGCGGTATTGAGGGGGTGAAAACGATTGCCGAAACCGTGCCGCTGGTTGAGCGCATATTTAACGATCAGCGCGAGATGCTCAAAAAGTATATTAATCCTGATATCACTAAAGTCCCGCAGGCATTTACTGCTTATAAAGAAGTACTGGATGTTTATAATGCCGGACTAAAAGTCCCTGAAGATGCCATATTGGTTTGGCCGGATGATAATTACGGCTATATCCAGCGGTTAAATGATACCAGGGAAAGCGCTCGGTCTGGCGGTTCAGGCGTTTACTACCATGCTTCGTATTGGGGCAGGCCGCATGATTATCTTTGGTTAAGTTCAACCAGCCCGGGGCTGATCCGGGAAGAAATGACCAAAGCTTATGATATGAACGATCGGAATCTTTGGGTCGTGAATGTTGGAGATATTAAGCCGGCAGAATATGACATGCAGTTTTTTCTGGATATGGCTTATCATATTCAACCATTTTACAGTACCACTTATGCTAAAAAACATTTAAAAAACTGGATCTCTGATAATATCGACGCAAAACATGCTGGTCCGATAGCTGACGTACTGGACAAATACTATCAACTGGCTTTTGAGCGTAGACCTGAATTTATGGGCTGGAATCAGACAGAACCCAATACACCGGTCCGCTTTACCGCCTACAACCACCAGTTCTATGGCGATCAGGCTCAAAAAAGGGCTGATGCTTATAGCCGGTTAGAGCAGTCTGTCAAATCAATTCAGGCATATGTTGCTGCTGATAAACTGGATAGCTATTTCCAGTTAGTATACTATCCTGTAGTTGGCACTTCTTTAATAAATAAAAAGTTCCTGTTCCGTGATAAAGCTTACTTGTATGCACAGCAAGGCAGGGTCAGCGCGGTACATTACGACTCACTGTCGAAAGCGGCCTATGAAGGAATTGTTAAATTAACAACGTATTACAACACCAAGTTATCGGGCGGAAAGTGGGCTAATATGATGTCAATGCAGCCGCGTAATTTAGCGGTTTATCAGGCACCCGAATTCAATTACAAAGTAGCCGTTCGCCCTGAAACCTGGCAGGTATTACCGGAAGGTACTGCTGATTCAACCGGAAATACCAGTTACACGATGCCTGTATTTAACAGGACTGGTGAAAAACATTTTATCGATGTGTTTTTAACAAAAAACGAAGTGCTGAACTACAAGGTGAAAACATCAGCGCCCTGGATCGGCGTTTCTCAACAGGACGGGCGCCTGAATCCTAAAGGTGGACAAAGCCAGCAGCGCTTATGGGTGGCTATTGACTGGGAAAAAGTACCGAGTAAAAAGGAAGCGACAGGGGCCATTACAATTCAGGCTTCAGGGAAAACCGTCAGCGTAGCTGTTGAAGTAAGCAATAATTCGCTTGCGCCTAAAGGTTATCCTGGGTTTATTGAAAATAACGGATATATATCCATCTATGCCAGGAGCTATCAATCAAAGACAAAACACAAGGATGAGTATTGGGGTGAAGTAAGCGGATTAGGCGGAACAGAAATGGCATTGGAAGCTTTGCCGTTGAGTGTTAACGCTCCGGTTAAAACAGATCTTTCAGATGCCGGTATAAAAAAATATGCAGCCGTATCCTATGATTTTTATACCTCCAAGAAAGCTGATGCTGATCTTCAAATTTATACAATCCCAACTTATCCTATAAACCGGAATTTTGAGATGCGGTACGCCGTTAGCGTGGACGATGGCCCGGCCACCATGCTGAATTTTAAGACCACAGGCCGTAGTGAAGAGTGGAAACAGGCGGTTCTGAGCAATACCATCCTACGCAACGTAAAGATTCCCGAGCTTAATTCCGGGCATCACAAACTGCGTGTTTACTTCATCGATCCGGGCGTGATACTAGATCGGATAGTGGTTGATTTAGGGGGGCTCCGCCCGTTTTACGGCCTGCTCCCGGAAACCAGGATGAATAATGCGAAGAATGGAACAGGTAAAAACTTAAAGAAATGATCGACAATCTGGAGCAAACGTTTCGCTGGTTCGGCCCTTCCGATCAGATACCGCTGAGCGCGATCAGGCAAACGGGTGCAACGGGCATCGTTACGGCACTGCATCATATCCCGGCCGGCGAAACCTGGGGCGGAGACGCAATTGGGGAACGGCAAGCCTTAGTTAGCGAGGCTGGATTAAAATGGTCGGTAGTTGAGAGCGTGAATATACATGAAAGTATAAAAATTGCGGCCCCTGATCGCGATAAGTACATTGAGAAATATATTGCCTCATTGAAAAATATTGGACAGGCGGGTATTAAGACTGTTTGCTACAACTTCATGCCGGTGTTGGATTGGACTCGTACCGATCTTGATTACAGGCTGCCTAACCAGGTGTCCGCGCTGCGCTATCATGCACCTGCCGTTGCCGCCTTCGACCTCTATATTCTAGAGCGCGAAGGCGGTTTGCAGGATTATTCCGAAGAACAGCGGCAAACAGCAAAAAATTACCTGGACGCTTTAAACAAGGATGAATTAAAATATTTGATCAATACGATTATGGCCGGGCTGCCCGGAACAGATGAGGTGTTTACGGTACCGGAGTTCCGGGAACACCTGCGGTCTTATGCGCGTACCCAAGCGGCTGCGCTTCGGAATAACCTGGCTTATTTTTTGAATGCTATCATTCCTTACGCGGAAGAAGCCGGTATAAAAATGTGCATACATCCGGACGATCCGCCTTTCCCTATACTGGGCTTGCCCCGTGTAGTATCTACGGAAGCGGATTTGAGATTCATCGTCGATAGCTGTCCTTCACCGAGTAATGGCCTGACTTTTTGTACAGGTTCATTAGGCGCCCGGGTCGGTAATGATTTGCCGGGTATAGTCGAACGACTGGGCGCTCACATTCATTTTTTACACTTACGTAATGTACAGCGGGAAGATGACGGCAGTTTTTACGAGGCCGATCATTTAACCGGCAGCACTAATATGTATTTGGTCATGAAAAATATCATTATGGAACAGCTAAGGCGTGCTGAACAGGGCAACCCGGATATTGCTATACCTTTTCGTCCTGATCACGGGCACCGGATATGGGCAGATTTTGACTATAAAACTTACCCGGGTTATTCGCTGATCGGACGGTTAAAAGGATTAGCGGAACTGCGCGGGTTGGAGATGGGCATTAAATGTTCCATGTTAAACTAAGCTTATGATCACGGAAATACTGATCAAAAGCTGCTGAATTATAGCGATATAAGAATAGGAAAGGGCGTATTTCTTTTTGGCTATCCTCTTCTGTTAATAATCCCCAAAATTGCCCACTGATCCGTGGTAGCGGTATCGTATGGATATTACGATGGGCTTGATCACGGTATTCCGTGCGGTTTAGAGCATCAAGTTGCGTTTATTAGAAGACAAACTGCAATTTAACAATCAAAAAGCTAGCATGATCAAAGTGTTCCGAAATCGCCTGCTGTAAGTTTCAGAATGAGATAGTCAATGGCTTTGGAATGTCCACAGTAACGCCGGATATGCCGGTTTTAGTAAAATATACCGTAAACGATTATTGCCAGAGCTTTGGCGACATTATCCTCGAAATGATCAAATGGGGCAAACAGCACCGCGAGAAGATCAGGGCTAAATAACTAAGCGGAATGAATGTTGTATTTGTCGACATATCCATACCATGATGCCATCCCGCAGCACAATAATGCGACTTATATTGCCACTAAGCCCGTCATGTACGAGCTTTTTTATGATAAGTCAGAATAGCTTAAAACAAATCTTCCCAAAATGCTCATCGGTAACGATACAAACTATGCTGTCTTGTTGTGCAAAATTTCGTCACTAAAATCGTCACTAAGATTTTTTTAAGTTCAAAATGTTTTTGTAAATTAGCCTGTGTAAGCCGTTAAATGCGGTTTTTACCCTTCAGAGAAACGACAACTTTTCGCCTCATAATCTTTTGGTCCCTGGTTCGAGCCCAGGTGGGCGCACAAATTAGAAGAGTTAGCCTATGGCTGTTCTTTTTGCAAAAAAAAGCCGTTTCTCTGCAAGGGAAACGGCTTCTTTATTTCAAAAACGCGATTTTCCTTGTCGCGGTATCAGTTAACTGATTGATTTATAGCGCATTTTTACTTTCTGTATCGCTTTAAATTCTGATTATCTAAAATAAAAGCCTTTAGATCTAATCTAAAAGCTTTTATTAAAAATTTGAAAGTGCACTTATGGGCTTATTTAAATCGGGGTGACTGTTGAATAAGGTGTGTAGAATATATCAATAGCGGTTACCTCGGGTTTATACCCTGTTCTGTATTTTACAGGTGTACCTGCTTTATAATTGGGTAGTTTAGTGGTATTTATAAAAGCAGCAGGATCTGAAGGGCGGTTGGGGTTTAACACCGGCACATCAACCAATACAACATCGTTGCCGGTAGTAGCATCGGTGTAGGTTATTTCTACTTTAACCGCTTGCGGGCTTACCCCAAACCAGTTTATCAATGCAGTTTTAGTTGTTGAGGTATAGGTGGCATTATTAATGGGCCTGTTAGATATTGAAGCCGCGTAAGTATTGCCATATACCGTGCCTATTACTTCCGATTTTATAGATGAATGGCCTGCGTTGTCATAATTATATACCTGAAAGGTGTATGCGCCTTCGGGTAAGTTATTGATGGCAAGCTTAACGGTATCGGTATTAGCTGTTTTTTTTACAGCTAATATGCTCGAATCCAGTTTATTGTTCCAATATACTTTACACTGGGTTATTTTAGGGTCGGACACCAGCAGCCAGGTTAATAACACACGACTATTGCCTGCGTATGAAGTAAGTGCATCGGCCCGGCCGGTGTATAGCTTTTCGCCACCTGCCAAAAACTCTTTGTAAATGTCATCCTGCTTACCGCAAGATACTAACTGGACTGTAAGGAGTATTAAAATGTACATCAGCCAATGGCGATGTAAGTGCATATCTTTATATTTTATCAACTTCATGTTTGTGATTATTTTATGGTTGTACCTGGCCGTAAACAGATAATTCAAATAAGTGGAAAAAACCTGTCATGCCCTGCGGAGAGGCCCAGCAATCAATAGTTTTCCATGCTATGTATCTTACAGGCGGTATGTTATTCGGGAACTGATATTCCTGGCCGCTGGTGGCAATAAAGGTGTCATCGGTAGTGTTAACACCAAGTGGTGAACCCGATGGTTTGATCATCACCTCATGGTCTAACAATACCCAGCTATTTACATCGGCAGGCGTATTTGTACCCCAAATTTCCCACTCGTGCGGGTTACCGTGGTTAAATTCAAACCCATTAACACGTTGCCATATAATATACCGGCTTAAGCGCGCTTTTACACCCATGTCAATAGGTATCCATATCGGCTGATCAACGTTTTGTTTGGTGTGGAACATGCTGGTTGTATTATCATCATACAAGTTTTTCATGGGGTAACTTGTACTATAATCCACGGCTTCTTTCATAGCTACACCAGATAAAGGCAATGGCGCTACTTGTGGGATAGGATACTTTTTGCGGATATCGGCAAATTTGGTTTTATCCAGTTTTATCTCATAAATAGGTGTTAAGCTAAATTTAAGCGTATCAGATTTGTTGCCCCAGTGGTCTCTTACCACTAATGCAAACTTTTGTAACACCGGATTTAGGCCCCTGATAGAAAAATTACCTGATGGTAATGAAGTATAATACCCATCTAATTGTTTCCATGTACGTTGCTGATCATCGTATAGTAATGAAAATATAGCAACGTTGGCCGAATCGGGATTGGCGAACGTACAACTGAAACCACCAAAAGATGCCTGGGGGGTTAATGATACCGCGATTTTTTTAACAGGCGGGGTTAACGGAGCCACTTTTACCACTACCGGATCTGATAGTTTTTCACTGCGACTTACCCCGTATAGTGTTACATTACGTTGCAGGGTATCGCCAAAACCCAACACGGTAATTGATTTTTGGTAAAAAGAAGCTTTAGCTTCCTGCTGAACGCCATTTAGTGTGTAAACAGCTTTTACATATAATAAATTGGCATCATCGGGTAAGGTATAAGTTATAATAGCGCCGCCCGATATATTTTTTACCAAAGGGTTAATAACCGCCTTAGCAGCTTCGCTATCTCCAGATATTGGGCTATGGACTTCTTGTTTACAGGTGGCTGTTGCCGCTATTACCAGCAAGCAGTAGCATAATAGTTTAATTTTTTTCATTTTATTGATCTTTAATAAAAATTAATTACCAGCCCGGGTTTTGTACCAGGTTTTTATTTATCCGTAGTTCGGCTGTTTCTATTGGCCACAAATAGTCGCGCAGGGCAAAGCGTTGGTTATAAAGCAATACTTCTTTATAAAAAGATGGGGCATCTGCCTGTGTAATATCCCAGCCTTTTATCGGGTTGTTTAGCACAATATGCGCGGTTTTCCATCGGCGCAGGTCCCAATAGCGCTGCCCTTCAAAAGCCAGTTCAATATTGCGTTCGCGCTGAATAATATCGCGTAAGCCATCTTTGGTTTGGTATTTGGATGGGTTAGTTGAGAAATTGAGCCATGATGACTCTACACTGTTTAAGCCCGCGCGCGCCCTCACCTGGTTAATCCACGAGTAAACATCGGCATTGGGGCCACCTTTTTCGTTAAGTGCCTCTGCGTATAATAAATACAGGTCGGCCATCCGCATTTCGGGCCATGCGAATTGCACAATATTACTGGCAAAATTACCATCAGACCCGGTTGTGCTTTCAATGCTTACCAGCTTTTTGATGTAATAGCTTGTTATTGAAAAGTTACTTATGCCTTGCCTTGCAGCCGGCTCTCCTTTTCGCCCCATTACATATAACGGGCCACCGGCTACGTTAACATCATAATTGTTATACCAGTTGCCATACCAAATACCGCGGTCAAAACCCAAATCGGCATAAAAGCGTGGCTCCCTGTCATAATGCAGGGCCACTGTTTTCTCTCCATTTTTAACATAAAACCTATCAGAGGCACCGGCAGTTCTAAGCGCATATTTATTGGCGTAATCATAGGTTTTATCTTCGGTAATAGGTACCCCGTTCTTGCTGTAAAACATCTCTACAATTTTAAGTGGCGGGGCAATTATACTTTTAGGGTTACTGGTACTGGTAAACGCTGCCAAATCTGCCATGCAATAACGCTGCATATCGGGCGTGTGCGAGTTAAGCGAAGGCCATATTACTTCGGTATTGTTAACTTTTGCGGTAAGTGCGGTCCTTATATCTAATTGCAACTTTATCGTATCATTGATACGCCATGCGGTGTTCCCCGCAAATTTTGATAAGCTGTAACCATTTAACTGGCAAAAATCAATAGCGGTTTTACAGGCTGTAGCTGCGCTATCCCACTTGGCGGCCATATAGGTGGCATTAAAAAGGTGCCGGCCCTTGTTATCAACAAAGTTGGTATAATCGGTGTTACCGTTAAATAATGGGCTGGCGGCCGTTACTAAAACCTTTGCCTTAAAAGCCAAAACAATAGCCCTTGATATCCTGCCCAGTTCGGATGTTTCATTAATTATCCTGTCGGGTAAAAACTGGTTGGCCGATGCTTCGTTCAATAACTGGCGGATGTAGTCAAAACAGTCATCCACCGGGTCTCTGTAAACCTGCACTTCTTCGGGGCTGGCCGAGATTGGCAGGTTAACTTTCATTAAAGGTACCGGGCCATACATGCGTACCAGGCAAAAAATATAATAGGCTTTTAAAAAAGTAACTTCTGCCACCCAGCGCTGCCTTTCGTACTCATTAATATCGGGCACGTTACCTATATTAGCTAAAAAGATATTGCAGTTACGTATCCCGTCATACAGG
Source organism: Bacteroidota bacterium (assembly GCA_040389105.1). GTDB lineage: Bacteria > Bacteroidota > Bacteroidia > Sphingobacteriales > Sphingobacteriaceae > Mucilaginibacter. Next base: position 576,839 of record JAZKAO010000010.1, on the reverse strand, counting down.
GCTGTGCCGTGTTTGGCGCCGCTCCAGTAATTTGCCAGTGGCGCATCGGGGTTTTGAAGCCCCTGGGCTATATTAAAAATGTCGGGATCAACATCTCTTATAGGGTTCATATACCATACCTCATCGCCGGCATTAAATGCGATATTGTTATTAAACAAACCATTTTTTGGCATGTACGAATAGCAGGTGAAGAGAAACTTTTCTGCAGAACTGCGCAGGGTGAATGCATTGTCTACCGTTGCGATATTATCGGGGACTATATCAAGGTATTTTTTGCACGAGGATACTGTCCCCAACAAGCAAATTATTAATATGATTTTTATACTTTTCATGTTCAATTAGTTTTTAAAATCCTGCCAGGATACCAAAATTGATTACGCGTTGATTTGGATATTTAAGTCCGTTGCCGCCCATTTCCACATCCCATAGCTTAAAGCCGCTTAATGTTGCCAGGTTAGTTCCGTTGGTATATACACGGATGCTGGCAAGCCCAACCCGGCTCACCAGTTTTTTAGGCAGGGTATACCCTATCTCTACTTGTTTAACCCGTAAAAACGATCCATCGCGCATAAACCAGGTGCTGGGCTGTGCGTTATTGGTATTATTTGCAGCATCCGGACTAAGGCGCGGCCACAAGGCATACAGGTTTCTGTTCCCTTCAGACCAATGATCATCCGCATAGGCTTTTAATAGCTGGTTTACCGGGAGTAAACCAGGGTAATCACTTGATTTTTCCCTGTAATTGGTAAATGGTGCGGTTGCTGTAGGGTCTATCCAAAAAGATACGCGCCCTGAGCCCTGAAAAAATGCGGAAAAGTCAAAAGCTTTATAAGTTGATGAGAAGCCAAAGCCGTATACAATCTCGGGGCTGGTAGGGAAACCGATAGGAACCATATCATCCTTATTGATTATTCCATCGGCATTAATATCCCTGAATTTGATATCACCGGCGCGTGTAGGCGCGCTGCCAAAGTTTTGAGTAGGCGAGCTTCTTACCTCCTCGTCATCAACAAATAAGCGTTCGGCTATATAACCCCATTGTTGATTTATTGGATGGCCAACATGATAGGAATAGGCATTAGGATACATAGGCTCCTCATACGCCGAAAAGAAATTGCGGGCATAAGTAAAATTGCCCAGTATGTTAAATGAAAAATCTTTACCGATACGGCTGTTATAGGTCAGGCTGATATCAACCGAAGTAGACCTTGATTTACCTACGTTAGCTTGCGGAGGCGAACCTTCTAAACCCATAGTAAGTGGTATAGAGGCCCTCGGCATCAGGATATTTGAACGGTGTTCAATAAAATACTCGGCAGTGATATCCAGTTTTCCTAAAAGTGTCATCTCTATACCAAAAGTTGAGTTTCGGGCTGTTTCCCAGGTGATCTCATTATTATCATAACGCGATACCGAAATACCATTGCGGCTATATGCCGCGTCTGTACCAAATGATGCAGCGTAAGCGGCATCGTTCATGTTTACGTTAGACAGGTAGAAGAACCTGTCGGATGCGCTGCCAATCGCATCATTACCCACTAAGCCGTAGTTGCCCCTGATCTTGAACTTATCAACCACCTTTTTTAAAGGGTCCCAGAATTTTTCGTTAGAGATATACCACGCGGCACCTACCGAAGGGAAGAAACCAAAGCGATGGGTGGTAGAGAAACGCTCGGAACCGTTATAACCAAAGTTAAACTCCCCGAAAAAACGGTTATCGTAAGCGTAAGTAGCCCTACCGCCAAGTGTAATATTTCGGGACGGTAACGACTCCAATAACGTTGGCGAATTACCGTTGGAAGAACTTTGCATGGTATAAAGCAACATGCCGGTTACCATATTCTTTTTAAAAGTGCGGTTATAGTTAGCTGCTACTTCGGCATGGAAAGTTGATGATACGGTTGGGGTACCTGGCGCGTAACCCAAATAATCTGTACCGGTATCGGGGTTAATATCATTTAACGAATAGGTGTTGCTTATCCTGTCATAACTGGTAGGGTTAACATAAAAAGGGATGTAGTTACGCGAAACCGAAAAATTTGCCCTGCGGTTGGTATTCATCATACCTCGTAACGATAGGCCCTGAGTGATGATGTCCGAAAAATCCTGATTAACCTCATACTGGGCGCCCATTAACGAGGAAGAAGATGTTTGGTAACCTTTTACCATATCGGCGTATGGATTTAAGTATTGTCCCCTGTCGGCATTACCAAACAGGATATGGCCGGTACCCTTATGCAAATCATCGGGCTGGTAATAAGGTTGAAACATTACCGGACTGGTTTTAAGCATCTCCAGGTAAAATGCCGATCCGCCACCAATTGGGCCAACATATTCATCAAATGTGCCAAACAACCGCACTAAAGCAGTGGTTGATTTGGTTACCTTAATATTAACATTTGAACGAAGGGAGAACGTTTTCATGTTAATATTACTGTTAAAGTTATTCCGCGGATCAACTTTAAGGATGCCATTATCCTGGTTAACAGCGCCGGCCACATAATAGGTAGCAATTTGGCCACCTCCACTTAAGTTTAAATTAAGCCGCTGGTTATTGGTATACTTATTAAAAAGGGCATCTTTCCAGTTAACAGCCGGGTACATTCCAGCGTTTATGCCCGATAGGGTATTATCTATCTTTTGTTGAGGGAAAAGTTCGCCAGCATTGGGGTTCCGTGTTAATAGCGCCTCGTTATTTAATTTCATGTAGGTTATAGGATCAGCCAGTTCAATATCCCTTGTTGGCGCCGAGATCGAATTCTCAAAGCGGGCACTAACTTTAGCTTTTCCCTCTTTACCCTGTTTGGTTGTAACTAAAATAACCCCATTAGCACCCCTTGCACCATATATGGCATTGGCAGTAGCATCTTTCATGATAGAAAAGGTAGCTATATCGTCTACATTAAGGCGGGCTAATTCAGTTGTGGTATATTCCATACCATCTATCAGGATAAGCGGATCCTTTTTGTAACCAAAAGTGGTTGCCCCACGAATAAAGAATTCTGCATTATCTGCACCCGGCTCGCCGCTTCGTTGGTAAGAGATAACACCGGCTAAACGCCCGGCCAAAGCGGTAGTCAGGTTACTGGAAGGTACTTTGAGTTCGCCAGGCCTGATGGTGGTGATAGATCCTACTACCGATTCTTTCTTCTGCGTGCCATAGGCTACTGTAACCACTTCAACACTGTTTAATGCATTGATATTGGGTTTTAAAATTATATTAATGGTGTGCCGGTTCCTGACTGGCATTTCCTGGGTAATATAACCTACCATCGAATAAATTAATATCACATCCTCGTCGGGCACATCTAAAATGTATTTACCATTAAGGTCGGTGGTGGTACCAATACTCTCTTTGTTTTTAACCCTTACAGATACACCCGGCAAAGAACCCGTTGAATCGGCTACCGAACCCGTTATGGTTATTTTAGCCATAGCGTTAACAGTCGTTTCTTTCTTTACCGGCGGGGCGGTGGCTTTAGAAATAAGAATATAATTGTCTTTTACGCTATAACTTAAATTGCGTGGCGTTAACAATAAATCGAGCGCCTGGGCTACAGAACGTTTGCCAGGCGGTATGCTGACATGCTGAAAATTCTGTATGTCGGCAGATTTATAGGCGAACCTGAAATCTGTAGATTTTTCTATCTGCTTAAGCGCAAACTCCAGGCTATTGTCGGATACGCTTAACGATATCATTTTTTCTTTAACATTTTGGCCGGTTGCAGTGCTTGCTGTTACTATACCGCAACACGTTAGCAGTACCGACAATGTTAATGCAGTACACCTCATAATAAATATTGGGTTTATAAGCTTTCGATAAGAGGTATTACTTTTTATAAGTAATAATAAATTCATACTTTTAATTGATTTTAAATTGATTTACATGATCGGTTTCTGATCGCAGTTACAGCGAATATTTGATCGTAGGCGCTGTAACAAATTCTGATCGCTGTGGTGGCAACCACGGCGATCTGTTTTTAAAAAAGGAATTACCTGCTGTAGATATTTTAAGGAGAGCGTTTTATCATGGTTAGTTGGTTAAGTTTATAATTGAGTTATTTTAATTGGTGAATCTTTACATCGCCGTTTGATAGCACGGTATAGCGAAATGAGTTTAACCGGCTAAGTACATTTAACACTTCTTTCAAACTTTCTTTCTTTAAAAACGATACTGAAAAGCGAGATTGGCTCGCTTTGATATCGTCGGCGTTAATCTTAACATTATACCAGCGCTCCAGTATTTCGGTCGCTTCCTGCATGGTCAAATCATGAAAAATCAGGTTCCCATCTTTCCATCCAATAGCGTCTATGGCATTCACGGTGAACTCTTCAGCTTTTTTATTCTGGTAGTTATAAGCCAATTTGTGGTTGGGGGTTAACAGGCCAAGTTTGTTGTTGCCGTCAAGTACACTTACTTTGCCGCTGGTTACTGTTACCTGTAGCTTTTTAGTGCCGTAAGCCTCAATGTCAAAAGCAGTACCCAGTACCTGCGTTCTAACTGTGCCGGTGTGAACTATGAAAGGCCGGCTTGCATCATGCGCTACTTTAAAATAGGCTTCGCCCTCTAAAAATATTTCCCGTGTTTTGCCTGTAAATGTTGATGGATATTTTAACTTGCTTCCAGCGTTTACGGCTACTACAGTGCCGTCGGCAAATTCAAATTGGGCATGGTGCCCGGCCGGTACTACATACTGAAGATAAGTAATTTGAACAGCCTGTTTTGATGAAGTATACAGCTTATAACCAAGCACACTAAACGTGCTTGCTAATAATACGGTAGCCGCAACCCGTAGCCAGGTTAATTTAAATAAGCCGGAACGATTATTTATAGTAATATCAGGTTGTATAAAGCGCGCATCGTTAATTATCCGATCGTAAATATTGCTGGTTTGCAGTTGATCAACAGGGTTATCATGCCCAAGCTTTCTCCATACGCTATCCATCGCCTGGTGTAAAGCTTCGTTTTCGCGCGTTTGACGAATTAATTCCATTAACTCATCATAATCGGCACGACTGATCTTATTTTCAGCAAAGCTTATTAAAAGCTCCTGTATACGTTCTTCATTCACTTGAATATTGGTCTATATTGGGTTTATATAGGTAATACACGCAAGTGCGTAAAGAGGACTAGTGAAAAAAAATTATTTTTTTTGTAGCAAAGCAATAATTAAAAGGAGGGTGCCAAAATGAGATCGGCTAATTTGAACCCGCAGATTTTTAACTGCCTGAACCAAATGGTTTTTAACGGTATTGCGTGAAATATCGAGCTTATCAGCTATCTCATCGTAACTAAGCCCATCGTGACGGCTTAACCGGAAAACGTGTTGTTGTTGTTTGGGTAACTTTATAATTGATTCTTCGCTGAAGCGTTCAAGATCTGCAACAAAAATAGCTTCTTCTGTTTCGTTATGTGCTTCGTTAAATGACAGCCACAGTTTTTCCTGCGCGGCTTTTGATGTAGCTATGCTACGCAACACATTTAGCGTGAGCCTGCGGGCAATGGTATACAAATACGGGCCTATCGGATAACTGGTATCGAGCTTGTGTTTATTGAGCCATAAATGCAGGAAACTTTCAGAAACAATTTCCTCGCTCTGTTCTTTATTTTTCAAAAATCGGTATGCAAAATAATACAACCGCCTGCTGTATATTTCATATACGGCAGCAAATGCGGTCTCATCACCATTTGATAGCCGCGCTATGAGATCGGTTTCAATAGGTTGAAACTGCTCCATTAAATCAAGGATTTATTTCCATAAAACAACAAAAAACCTAATGAGCAATTATCTTTAGAATAGATAATTGGGTAATAATTGATAACTCACAATATCAACATTATATACTAACAACCTGTCCGGCCAATTGTCAGAACATTAAATGATTTTAGCATTTTATAAAGACAGATGGAATACTTCAGGTAAAATCGGATAGTTAGCAATCGTAATAGCTTTAACGATCGTCGCCCAAAAAGGCGAGGAATAGTCCTTACTATAAAACCGTAAATAATCTCTTGTAAGGATAATTGAAGATTTGTGGGGTAAATCACCACGTTTTTTTAAAATATTTATTGCCTTATCGCTCTAAAGGCTCACAGCGGATTCGCGAAAAATTAACGCCTGTTAGTAGAATTAAGATGATATAGGCAGGCTTAACATGGCTAATTAGTTACAGTTACATAAATCATAAAGGCCGGTTTGATCCGGCCCTTTATTTAAGATATTTTTATTGTGAATATTCGGAATCACTCACGTGTTCCAGCCAATCAACCACCTTCCCGTTTAGATTCTCCTGTATGGCGATATGGCTCATGCCGTTTGTGGCCGAAGCTCCGTGCCAGTGCTTTTCGTTAGGTTCGAACCAAACAACATCACCAGGCCGCACTTCTTCTACGAGACCGCCCTCGCGTTGTACCCAGCCCAGGCCAAAAGTAATGATCAACGTTTGCCCAAGCGGATGGGTATGCCAGGCAGTGCGGGCTCCCGGTTCAAAAGTAACGGTTGCCGAAGCACCGCGGCGTGATCCGTTGGCATCAAATAAAGGATCGATGCGCACATTTCCTGTGAACCAATCCGCCGGCCCCTTAACCGACGGTTTGGTTGCTATTCTTGTAATTTCCATTTGATTTAATAGGCTAATGATGATGATAATTCCCGGTAGGCATTGGTTTGCTGCTGCAGCGTTGCAGCCACTTGTTCGGCTGTTTCAACGGCATCCGCACCCGCGATAAAACGTAACGGCGGCTTTTCTTCTGCTGCGATAGTTATAAGTGCCGCAGCAAGTTTGGCCGGATCACCAGACTGCTGACCATTAGCAACCTTCCAGAATTCCATTTGCTGTTTCCTGCCTTCTGCATAATCTGGTATTTGGTGGCCTGCATACTTAGTGGACTCTTCGGTCAACAATTCTGTTCTGAAAAAACCTGGGTTAACAATGGTCGTATGGATGCCAAATTGCGCTACCTCGGTTTGTAGTGCTTCCATCCAGCCTTCAGTCGCGAATTTAGCAGCCGAATAAGCTGCGCAAAAAGTATAACCTTGCAAACCGCCAGTTGAGGAGATTGTAATGATGTGACCGGACCGTTGTTTACGCATCACCGGTAAAACGGCCCGGGTAACTTTCATCGGCCCGAATAACGCTGTACCCAGTTGCAATTCGATTTCCTGCATAGAAAGTTCTTCGAAATACCCGCCATAGAAATTGGCCGCGTTATTCACCAGCACATCCAGCGCACCAAACTTTTCAACGGTTGCGTTAACTGCAGCTTCCGCCTCATTTATTTGGGTAATATCTAATTTGAGTACCAATAGATTCGGGTGATCGCCGATGGCCTTTGCTACTTTCTCCGGATCGCGCCCGGTCGCTACTACTTTAAAGCCGGCTGCCAATGCGGCTTTCGTGATATCCAGGCCCATACCGCGCCCGGCGCCAGTAATAAGCCATATTTTTTCTCTTGTCATATTAGTTTTTTTAAAGAAAGCATATCGATCAAGATGCGCGCATCGGTGATCTTCTGAATATTTATTTTTTTATTATCTGCCCTGCCTGTCTTGCAGGTGTTGTGGGTAACGGGCGCCAAGTACTTCAATACTACCTAATGCTTCGTCAATTTGTTTCAGGTCTGATGGTGTTAATGATATATTGGCAGCTGCCATATTTTCTTCCAGTCTGCTGATCTTCGTAGTGCCGGGAATTGGTACGATCCAGGGCTGTTTGGCTAATAACCAACCGATGGCTACCTGCGCGTTGGTTACGCCTTTATCAACAGCAATGCGGCCTAAAGCATCAACCAGGCCTTGGTTAGCCTTGCGGTTCTCTTCGGTAAAACGCGGTACGATATTACGGAAGTCGTTCTCGCTAAAACTGGTATCGGCGTTGATGGCACCGGTTAAAAAACCTTTACCTAATGGACTGAAGGGGACAAAGCCGATATTCAACTCCTGTAATAAAGGCAGGATCTCTTTTTCCGGTTCGCGCCACCATAAGGAGTATTCGCTTTGCAATGCCGTAACCGCCTGCACCGCATGTGCTTTACGGATACTGGCCGCTCCGGCTTCCGACATACCGAAGTGTTTGACCTTACCCTCAGCGATCAGCTCTTTAACCGTGCCCGCTACATCTTCCATCGGTACATTGGGATCAACGCGGTGTTGATATAGCAGATCTATACGGTCGGTACGCAGGCGTTTCAAAGCGGCTTCGGTTACCGCGCGGATATTTTCCGGGCGGCTATCCAGTCCGTCGGGCACTTTGCCATTCTTAAAACCGAACTTAGTAGCGATCACTACCTCGTTACGGAATGGTGCCAGTGCTTCACCCAACAGTTCTTCATTAGCGTAAGGCCCGTAAGCCTCGGCAGTATCGAAAAACGTTACGCCTAACTCGAACGCACGTCGTATTAATTGTATAGCTGCCTGTTTCTCGGTTGCCGGTCCATAACCGAAAGTCAAACCCATACAACCTAAGCCTAATGCAGATACTTCCAGGTCTTTTCCTAATATTCTCTTTTCCATAATTTGATGTCTCTTAATTCAACACTACAAAGGTGCGGCCTGTTTTCCGCATCAGGCTTATACCGATTACTGGATTACCTACCATTTTTACTGATGGCGCGTCAAGTGTTCAAATAGTGGTTAACTTTGAGCTATGGAAAATGTGACCAGCTTCGATACTGTGGGGCAATACAATCAGTTTAATAATAACGACACGCCGCATCCCTTGGTGAATGTGATCGATATGGCCAAAGCAGCACCACGCGGCCATGCCCGCCAGCGCTTTGGTTTTTATACCGTTTTCTTCAAGCAGATCAAATGCGGTAACCTGCGCTATGGCTGCAATTATTATGATTATGAGGAAGGCACACTGGTGTTTTTAGCGCCGGGCCAGGTGATCGGTATTGAAAGCGAGGGGACCTTTCAACCTTCCGGCAATGCGTTGGTCTTTCATCCGGATTTTATCCGTGGCACATCATTGGGTAAACATATCCAGGATTATAATTTCTTTTCTTACGAAGTGCATGAAGCGCTGCACCTCTCTGAAAGCGAAAGGCAGGTGATCTTTGATTGTTTGGCCAAAATCGAAACCGAATTACGCCACCCGATAGACAAGCACAGCAAAACGCTGATCGTTACGAATATCGAATTGCTACTGAATTACTGTACCCGCTTTTATGACCGGCAATTCATCACCCGTGAAGTAGCAAATAGGGGAGCCGTGGACCGGTTTGAAGAATTACTGAATACCTATTTTGAATCGGACAAACCGCAGCAAAATGGCCTGCCTTCGGTGGCTTATTGCGCTGAGCAATTAAACTTATCCCCCAATTATTTCGGTGACCTGATCAAAAAGGAAACTGGCAAATCGGCTTTGGATTATATCCAGGCCAAAGTGATGGATATGGCCAAAGAACGCATCTTTGACCCGCGGCGCTCGATGAGCGAGATCGCCTATGAGCTGGGCTTTAAATACCCGCAACATTTTACAAGGCTGTTTAAACAACGTACCGGCCATACACCGCAGGAGTACCGGAGTTTAAATTAATTTACAACTCGCACTTATCAAAAAAGCATTAAAATCTTCTTTGAACTGTTCGCTGACGCCGATAGTGTGGATATTCCGGAGCCATTGATCACCGTGTTCCGGAAAAAAGTTCAGAGTGTTCCGTTACACTTTGACCATGCTAACTTATTGATTTAAAATTATTATTCAACAACACAAACATTGATCTAACGCGCACGGAACAGTATGGCCAAGCATGCTGGAATGTCCAGGATATAGGTGTAAAAGAATAAGAGGGTAAAATGACAAAAGCCCCTGTTTCCAGAAGGCTTTTTGTATGCTATTACAGGAATAAAGGTTTCCCCAAAAGCCCTAATTACTGTTCGCAATGCCCCAGTTTTTATTCGGTTGCGGCCCCATTTGCAATACTAACGACCCGCCCTTTAACAGTTCGGACGCCGGGAACTTGAACGAATTGAGCGTTTTTCCGTTCAAAACAGCACTTTGCACATACATATTTCCGCGCGAGGCGCCTTTGGCCAAAATGGTAAACTTTTTACCGCGGCCATATTTTTGGCCCAGGTCAATTTCTATCTTGTTGAACAGCGGGCTTCCTATTTCATAAACAGGTTTAACGCTGGTGCCGCCATCAATTTGAAACAGGCCCATTGATACCATTACCGCCCAGGCGCTCATCTGGCCCTGGTCTTCGTCGCCTAAATAAGCATCGCCAACTTCGTATCCATAAAAACGCTCCAATACAGACCGGCTCCATTTTTGGGTTGACCAGGGTTTGCCCGACCAGTTGAACAGAAACGGAAAGTGCATACTTTGCTGGTTACCCTGTACCACGGGGTAATCCCAGTACTGGTCGTTCATGCCGTTGTAACGCCATGGTTCGCTTAATTTAAAGCCCCACTCCAGCCGTGCGTTAAATTTATCTTTGCCAATCAATTTGGTTAAAGCCGGCACATCCTGTGGTACAAAAAAGCTTAACTGCCAGGCATTGCCTTCAACATATTGTTCATTAGCCCCGCTTCTAAAGGGATCAAAGTTTTTGGTAAACTCACCATTACTTAATTTCATGTGGGCGTAACCGGCTGTATCCATGGCGTTTTTCCACCAGTAGCCGCGGGCATTAAATTCGTTGTAGATATCTGTTTTACCTAAGGATTTTGCTAATTGCCCTACTGTCCAGTCATCAAAAGACGTTTCCATGGTATTAGAGAAACGCCCCAGGTCTGATGGCACATAATGGTATTTAAGGTATGGTACCATATCCCTATTGCCCGCATAACCTGTAAAAACCTTTTGCGCGGGGGTAGTTTGCATTTTTACAGCGGCTTCTAATACTTTATTGGCATCAAAACTGCGGATCCCCATCTGATAAGCCGATATCATTAGCGGTATTTCGTGTTCGCCCACCATAACGGGTACATAGTTCATCCCCGCAGGGCCTTTGGCCAGCCAGCCGTAAGCATCGTACATGGCCAACTGAGAATTTACCCAGCGGCTGCTCCATTCAGGGGTAATCAGGTTCCATACCTGGTTCAGGTTCCAAAACGTATTCCAAAAGGCATCGCAGCCCATGGCCACATTGTTTTTATCTTTCATCTGCTGCACTTTGCCATCGGTACCACGCCATTGGCCGTTTACATCGCTCCAGGTACTGCGGCTGCAAACCGAGCGGTACATGCAGTTATAAAAGCGCATTTTATCTAACCTGTTGGTAGTATTGATTTTTACCCGGTTTAAAATATCGTTCCATGCGTTTACCTGATTTTGGCGTACCGCTTCAAAACTCCAGCCGAAAGGTTTGGTAACCTCTGTACGTAAATTCTCATCGGCATTGGCAATGCTCACCAATGAGATGGCCGAACGCACCTGCACAACAGGGTTCGCCTTAGCATCAAACTGCAGGAATGCCCCCGCATCTTTTACATCGATGGCCTCCAGTTCATCACCTGTTTGCCGTTTATTACCAACCCAGCCCCCCATGCTTTTTATGGGTTTATCAAATTCAAGCACAAAATAAACAGTATAGTCCTGGTCGGCATCGGTACTCCATATCGACTTTGATAACTGGTGCGATGACCCTTCCACGCGGTAGTCGCTTACTTTTTTAAGGTGTACATTTTTTATCTGGTAATTATACTCGCCCGGTACATGCATATCCACCAAAATGCGCGCGCTGTCCCTGTCTTTAGGGAAGGTAAATCTTTCAAAACCACAGCGGGTTGTGGCGGTAACTTCTGCTTTAATATCATAATCGGTCAGCTGCACTTTGTACATGCCGATGGGCGCTTCTTCGGTACGCTTATCAATACCCGAGCGATAACCCGAACCCGGTTTTAACTCGCTGCCCATATTTGTTTTTAGCTTGCCGTTGGTTGGGAAAATGCCCAAGCCTTCCATCGTCCACTCGTGAATGTGGCTAAAAGTGCCAATACTCTCGTAACTGGGCTGGTAACCCGCCTGCGAACCGGCGTTTTGGTTATCAGGGCTCATTTTTACCATGCTAAAGGGCATCCATGGCCCGGGGGCGATCATCCAGCGCGAGTGGGCTGTACCTATGCGGGTATCCACATACCCTGCCAGCGTTTGCAGTTGCTGCGGCGAGCGTTTAACCGCGCCTTCCCTTATCACTTTACCATTTTCAAAGATCTTGTAGCTACTTTGTTTCACCGCTGTTACGGCCGGCATTAAGGCTTCAAACTCGTAACGCCCTTTTTCAAGCGTTTCGGTAAAAATTGGCTCCCCGTCTAATTCAACACGCAATTTTGGGCGGTTTTTAAGGTAGATAGCGTTAATAATTAAAGGTTGTGATCTTTTGCTGTTGTTAGTTAACTCATAATTTGCAGGGTTTACTTCGCCAATAAAAAACTGCCCCGGTGCCTGCAGTGCGGTTGATGGCGGCCCTTCTAAACTTACCTGGTCAAACATGATCCACGAACCCTGCATCACCGTGATGACCGCGCTGTTACCACCTTTTTTGATCATTCCAGCTTTAACAGGTATCTCTATTGTTTTTGGGGTAGCCGATGCCAGATTACCGGTGATAGACGCGGTATCAATGTACTTCTCATCCAGGTGAGGGTAGGGCTGTTTGTTTACATCGTAACCGGCGGCACCTAATTGGATATATTCATCCTGCTCATTAAGGGTCACTTTTAGCAGTGGTAAAAACTTTTTGGCATAATCTGCCAGTTTGATCACCAGCTTGTAATCTCCATTGGCCGGGTTGTTTTTAACCTCGAACAAAATATTAACCTGATTGGTACGCCAGCCGGCAGTTGGCCAGGTGCCGCCCCAGGTATCAACCGGGCCGGGGAGTACGTAAGGGAAATCTTTTTTTTCGGTAGAGTGGCCAATCAGGAAGAATTTATCTTCGTAACCAAAATCATGCCCTACAAAATCTTTAAACCCTTTGGGGGCAAGCGCAAATTCATTAGCCGAACCATCGCCTTTGCCGACACTCCATATTTGTTTTTGCTGACAGAAAGACTGCGTAGTTAGCACCATGGACAGCGCGATGAGGGCAAATATTTTTTTCATCCTGTTTTAAAAGATAGATGTAATGGTTATTAAAAATAGAGTTATTTAAGACAAACTTAAGAAAAATGCTTTTATGTACATATGTTAATACAAAGTATTTTTAAATTGATGAATATCCCGTTGATCGACGGTTGTCCTCATCGTACAATCAAGTTTTGCTTTTCAACTTTTAGCATGTGTTTTATGTTAACCCGTGTAATTTTAATGCTTTAATTATCAGATAGTTAAAAAGGGTTAATGTTGAATTGTGTAAACTTTGTGTAAACCCAATATACAAGGTTGCTACTTACCTGATATTAGTTTTTCCAGCACATAAGGCGCTACAATCAAGCGTGCGCCTGCCGCATCTGGATGGATGCCATCGGGTACCAGTTTCATGTATCCATCTTTTCCTTTATCCAATATCGCTTTCCAATGCGGGTAGTGATCTATAAGCAGTAACTTCTTTTTTCGCGCCACCTGCCGGTACATATTATTATACTGAAGCAGATTGGGCCGTTGTTCGGCATGTACATTTACCGGGATGTTCATGATTTGAAGGATTACCTCGCAGGTTGGATTGAATAGTTTTATCCTATCTATGGTGTAAACTAAGTTTAGCCGGGCCAATTCAACACTGGTTTTATAATTTAAAAAAGCATCATTCATGCTAAATTCCATCAATACGGCATCGGGTTTTTTGCTGATCACACTGTCTTCCAAATGCTGTACGCCCCAGGTTGACCACATAGCGCTTTTGCCGGAGTTGAATACTTTTAAAAGGCCGTTATATTTTTTGTTCAGCGAATCGGACACTGCTTTAACCCAGGCCTGCCCGCCTGTGAACGATGATAAACTGGTACCATATACTACCAGTACCTGCGGTTTGCCAGCCTGAAGGTTTTTCACCAACTGCGTTTGCGCGAAACAGTTTACAAAGAATAAACTACCCAGTAATAGCAGGAGGGAGGCCTTTTTTAATTTACAGTCCATCACATTTCAAAATAATAAGTAATGGTTCCCAAAGGCAAAATTGTTTGGTCGGTATGTATTTCCTGCTCCAATTTTTCATCAGCCAAACAGCTGTACAATTTGCGCGGTTTGCCGTTTGGCCAGCTTAATAAAACTTTCTCGGGTTTGTTTGATACCGAGCGCAGGCGCAAAATCATGCCTTTGCCATCGTCGCTTTGCTTTAAAATTGATATCAGTACATTAGGATTGCCGATGCTTATCCAGCTTTTAGTGCCCGGTGCTTTATCTACTGGTACAGCTAAAAGCGGGCGGTTTTCTTCCAGTCCAAAACGACTGGCCGTTGCTGCATTATAAGCGCCATGTGGCATTATGCCGTAATGCAGGGTAATTACCCCACCTTGTTCCAGCGGGAAATTGGTGCCCCAGTGGTTGTTGAGCGGCCACGAGAACAGGGGCTGGGTATCGGTGAAATGCTTGTACCAATTTTGGCTGCCATGCGCGCCACCGCGCAGGTTGGCAAAGATTTTGCCAAGTTCAATCAAAGGCGATTCTATACAAGTCCAGGTCACGCCGTTGGTTTTGTTGGAAACATCCACCCAGTGTTGAAACGTTAGCCAGCTTTTATTGGCACCCACCAACTGATCGGCCTCTGGCTGCATAACGCCCCAGGGAATATCCAGCCGGGTTGTGCCACCGGGTATATTAAAGGCAAAGCCAATGTTAATACCTTCTTTATTTTGTGTACTGATCTTATCGAAGGCATCGATCATATCTACCCACGGCTGGCCTTTTATTATTCGCACCTCACGGGTAAGCCAGTTAACGCCGTTAGCGGCCGACTCAACGGAAATAGATACTGCCAGCGGGCCGTTCTCTTTTACTTTGAGCTTCACATCGTATGGTTTCGATGCTTTATCAACACTATCGGGCCCCAATAAATACCGGTAGCTGTTCAGCGCGTATTCTGATTTGCTATCGACATATTCATAGCCTGTTTTCAGGTCTTTCAAACTGGAAATATCACCGGTTTTTTGGTCAATGGTTACCGAATACGCCCAGTTTGAAAGCACATTGCCATTTACCAGGGTACCGGCAAACCTGGCAGGCTCGCCATTCACTACCGTATAAGTGCGCGAACCCAGAGCCGGTATTTTATCAACCCAAAATGCCAGTTCGCCAGTTGACAGTCTTTGGGATATAACCGCGTTGCCTTTATCATCCAGCAACCGGTTGCCGGCTATGCTTTGTTCTTTGTCGAGGGTTATCAATCCACTTCGTTCCCACGAGAGGGTGTTAAATACAGCTATTTTACTACTGCCTTTTTTTTGTACCGGCTTAAAGGTTTCGTTTAACAGCTGCCGGCTGTTTTTATATGAATTTTCAAAATAACCCGCTTTTGTTGCTTCGATTTGCTTGGCTAAAGCCGCTTTCGGGTCCTGGTATCCCCAGGTATGTTCGGCACCTAACAGGGCATTTTCCCAGGCGGTATCTACCAGTGCCCTTGGCGATGCCTTGCCATAGTTAAGCATACACCAGGCGGTTTCGGCCTGCACTATGTTTTCGGTAGCCTGGCGGTATAAACCTACTCGGCGGGTATCCGAACCAAGGCCATCTGTCCAGTACTCGCTATAATCGCCTTTTACGTTAGGGATGATATTGCTATAGCGCTTTTCAAAATCATCCATAATGCGCTGCGAGCCTGATATAATCACTTTCGGATAAGCGTATTTCTGGTTCCACAAACGTACCGCTTCGGGTAAGTCGGCATCTATCAAAGCGTTATCGGCCAGCGCCCAGGGCATTACAAAAATATTGTAAGGCGAGTTGTTCAATTCCAGTTGCCGGGTTTCGTCAAATATCAACGGATCTATAAAGTTGGCTGTCGGGTCTTTGGTAGTAATGCAGTCAATATCGCCGCCGCGGCCCTGTACCTTACCCAGGCCGATTTTAGAACCTTTAATATTATAACCAAAACCATAGGGGAGCGCCTGCAGGAAAAAAATCTTTGATTTTCCATCAGGCGCGATCCAGTAAAATGGCCGATGTTCCCATGGGCGACGGATCGTGCCAATGTTTGGATAAAGGAAAAAACCATGTATACCGTTTTGATAAGCCGCCTGCGCGGTCCCCCATGATACGCCGGCCACATCCATTTGTACCATAGTTTTAATGGGCACCCCGGTGAGTTTTTGTATCGATTTAGATTGATGGAATAATTGCAGCAGTTCCTCATCGCTGGTGGCGCTGGTGTTGATATTGCCGTAATCGCCATCCAACGAGATCCATCCTTTTTTTACGGCTTCGATAAATATTTTTTTCTTTTCGGGTGATGCTTCTTTCAAATAGTTTTCGGTCACCCAATTAGCTTCAGGGTTCCATACAAAGCGCGATCCTTCGGGGTTATTTTGCGTTTTGCGGGCGATATCAATAGCTACATCAATATTGCGGGTATGCAGTTTGCGCACAAACTCCTGCGTGTTGGTATAGCCTATGTCTACATGTGAGTGGGGGTAAATATACACAGTCCACTGCCGCTGGGCGAGTACCATCAACGCCTGGTATAATTCAACTTTGGGGCCGATAACGGCTATACGTACTTCGCAATCCTGTTTTACGCCAATACCCTCAGGCAGCAGCAGCGCCAACGAATCGATACCGTTAAGGTTATTGATATGGGTTTCTTCCTTAATACTGCCGGCATCAACTTTTATCACTGCCGCTCCAAATAATTTACCCTTAAACAGTAAGGTAACTTCCCGACCAGCCTTACCATCGGGGCGGTGTTTATACCAGGGCCTAACCCTGCACGCTAATCCTGATGGTGGAACTTGTGCTAATGTAGTTATAGCTAAAAAGATGGGGACTATAAGGGTGAAAATTGGCTTGCAAAAGCTGTTTAAGGCAAATCTCATATGTTTGTGCGGATATTGGGGTTGCAGGTAGGGTAAAATAAGAAAGAGGGCAGATGCCCTCCTTCCTTCCATTTATTAAATCAACCAAATTATTAAACTTACAAATTAAGGTACAACTACCTTCAATACGCCGGTGTAATTGTACTGTTTAAGGCCGTAATCGGTACGGGCACCTACGCGTACATAATAATCGCGACTGGCAGGCAATGCGCCGCCAACAGTGGTTAAAGTAAGCGTAGTGCCAAGCACTGCGTTGGCAGCATTTCCTGTGTAACTTGTCCTTGCTGTACGGGATGCATCGTTAATGTTATTACCTACGTACTGACTGGTGTTAACAAACAGCGCTATATCAGTGATGTTATTTTGAAATAAAGCATTGGTTGTCCCCCTGGACATTTTTACCTGCACCGTGATGGTACCGTTGGCGTTTAATACAGGTGTACCAACCCAATCTACACGCAGCAAAGGCTCTACTTTGAAATTAACGGTAGTATTACCGCCTTTAACCTCCAGGGTTTGGCTTTGATCTACCACGGGTGTAGTTTGCACCTGTGGTACAAACGGGCCCTCGGCATCTATTTTATAAGTAGCTGCAAAAATTTTGGTATTATTATAAGTACCATCCTGCATAACGCCAAGATATTGGGGAGTTGGATTAGCGCTGTAGCTAATCTCCAGCAACTTAATACGGTTGCTGTTGGCACCATCACCCACCTCGCCCTGTACATTCTGTCCGGTCGCTACATCGCTTATAGTCCCTTGTAAAGTTTGGTCGGGGCCTTTATAGTCATCTGTTTTAGTGCAGGAGGCGGCCGTGATCATCAGCAGCCCTAATGCGATATGATTTAATATTCGTTTCATTTTATAAAAATTAATATCCTGGGTTTTGAACTACGTTAGGGCTTTTGGTAATTACCGCAGCGGGTATTTGTTCATAATACCATCTTGGGTCGAAAGTATAACGACTGGCGCGTTCGTCCCAACGGTCATCATAAAAATATTTGGCTGCGGTTGTTGAATAAAAACCGTTAAGGATGCGGTAGATACGATTATTCATTTCCGTATCGGCAATACGCCACCTGCGCAAATCAAACCATGCTTTATTTTCAAACGCAAGTTCTTTTCTTCTTTCTGTCCGCACCGCATTGATATTAAGCGTAGCAAGTGTAGCCGGTGTAGCGCCGGCACGGTCGCGGATGGTATTTACATCGGCCAGCGATTGGGTTTGATAAGCACTACCCTGACCGCCGTTGAACAATTCCATTGCAGCTTCTGCACGGTTAAGCAGCACTTCGGCGTAACGGAATTCTATCCAGCTTTGATCTGACTTGTTGGTGGCAAGATCGGCAGGAGCCTTGTTGGGGTCAAGATATTTACGGATAGTAAAACCAGATATACAACCCGCAACACCACTAATGTTGGTGAAGAAACCACTTGATCCGGCAGGGTTCATTTTTTTGCCGCCGCCCACGTCAACAGGGCTCGGAACATCATTTACCGAAACAAGCAGGTTTGCGGTAGGGTACAGGGCAGTGCTGTTAGCAGGCACCAGTTTGTTGATGCCGCCTGCAGATGAACCGGTGTAGATACCGCGACGAATATCGATTATTTGGTTTTTGAATACATCGCCTGGGAAAAGCACCATGCCTTTCAGTCTTGGCTCCACGTTTGCAAACGGATCGCCCGCGTTGTCATATAATAAATAATGACCAGCAGCATCTAAGGTTTGGAAAGTGCCATCAACATTTTTTGGCATACCTTCAAACATCTCTACAAAATCAAGCGTAGGGTTAGTCTCGGCCGAGTAGCCGTTACCCCACATTTGGTGAGGGATCTGGTTAGCATCATACCAGTGCGCCGCATCGGGCACGTGATATTGCCTGATGAAGATGTTTTCGGCACTTGCCGCATCCAGGAAAAGGTTAGCGTAATTTGTTGCCTGCGCAGCTTTATCGGTAGCTGAAAAAGATGCCTTATATAAGCTGTATTTGCCGTTTAGCAAGGTAGCGGCATCGTAAGCGGCTTTAAAGTAATCATTAGCTTTTGCTGATGAGATACCGCAAACTTGTGTACCGCCGCTGGTTAAATTAATGTTGTTGTATTTGGCAATACAGCCGGCAAAAAGCATTGCCCTTGATTTTAGCGCTGCTGCAGCGTATTTGCTTGCGCGGCCTTTACTGTTTGTTTCGGGCAGGTTGGTGAAAGCAAAATCCAGATCGGATGCGATGAAATCATAAATTGCCTGTTCGGATGCACGGGGAATTTTGAAACTGGCTATTTCTGCAACGATATCGTCGATAGATTCACCCGGTTTGGTCAGTACTTTATCAACCAGTGGTACACCGCCATATCTTTTTACCAGGGCAAAGTAAGTGAATGCACGGATAAAACGTGCCTCGCCTTGCCAGTTGTTTACTTGAGCAGCGGAATAATTGCTGGCATACTGCGGAAGTGTTTCCATAAAATAGTTACAATCACGGATCAGGATGTAAGCATCGGCCCAGTAATTGAAGGTTTCGGTAGTATTGGCTACGTCGCGGCTGATGGCTTCGCCAGCATTCGCGTAAGCCGAACCGTAAAAGAAAGTTTTAAAACCGCTTGTAGCCTGATATTTAAAATCTTCCATAGGCAACTCGCTGTAAATACGTGCCATATAAGCAGTAATACCCGCTACGTTACTAAACACGTCCTTATCCGCGATAATGTTAAGCGGCGGAACGTCGAGGTTTTTCTTGCAGGCAGGCGTTATGGCGCTCAGTGCAAGTAACAGTACAAATATCTTTGTTCTCATTATTTTAGGTTTTAAAATTTCACATTTACACCAAACGAATACACTTTATCCAACGGATAAGCATAGTCATATTGCTGGCTGTTAGCATTAAATTGAGATACGCCCGATGGGTGTTCCGGATCCATATACTTCAGCCCGGTGATGGTTAACAGGTTGTAACCGTTAAAGAATAATCTTACATTGCGAATGCCCGAATGCCCCAGCCACCTTGCTGGCAGGCTGTAACCTACTTCAAGGCTTTTCATACGTACATATGCCGCGCTGTGTGTATTACCGGTGCTGTTAGTAATAGGGTAGGTGCCGGTGTAAGAATAATAACCCGGTGTCCATTGTGTAGTTGGGCTGTAAGGATCGGCATTGGGATCGGTAGGGTGCCACCTGTCAAGAAATTGTGTTAGCGCGTTACCGCCGGCCCAAAGGGGCTGCTGTGCCTGCTCAACATAACTTGCGTTTACCATTGCCGCACCCTGAAATAAGGCATTTATATCAAAGTTTTTGTACGATGCGCCCACGTTAAAACCAAAAGTTACGATAGGTAAGCCAAAGGTGCCGATAGGATGAACGTCGTCGGCATTGATCTGGCCGTCGCCGTTCCAGTCCTGGTAAGCATAATCGCCTACAACAGTGTTTCTTGGCACAAAAAACGGACTGTTTTCAATAGCGCCGTAATTCTGGAACTGACCTGTTGACGTATAACCCATGTAAACGTTATTATAACGGTTTGAACCGGTAGCTATGTTTGAACCATTTTTTTGCTGCCAGTTAAGATAAGAGTTACCCTGTGGTGCCGCGGTTTGAATCAGGTTCATTACTCGTGCAAAACCAAAGGTGCCTTTCAGGTTATAGCCGAACTGGCCAATACGGTTGCGATGGCTTAGTTCAAAGTCGAAACCTTCGGTACGGTCTGAGTTTAAGTTTTGCTGCGGCAGTGAAGCGCCCACAACATCGGCCAATGAACCCAGCTGAGTTGCCAACAAGCCTGTGCGGTTACGGCGGAAATAATCGAAAGAGATACCCAGTTTACCGTTCCATGCTTCCAGATCGGCACCTATATCTAGCGTATGCGATGTGTACCAGCTGATCACTGGGTTGGCAATCCCCTTGCTTTGTACACCGTTAATAAATGTACCATCGAATACCGAACCAGCGGGCTGGCCCGTTGCCGAGCCGCTTGCAGGGTAAGTATAACCGGTAAGGAACTGATATGATGAAGCCGAATCATCACCCAAAATCCCGTATGAACCACGGAATTTTAGGCTGCTAATAAATGACAGTGCTTTAATCGCTTTGAAGAATTGTTCTTCAGAGATCCGCCAGCCAGCCTCGGCATCGGGAAAGAAACCCCATTGGCTTGCTGTTGCAAAACGCGATGAACCATCGTACCTGAAAGCGAACTTGGCATAATAACGTGATTTAAAATCGTAAGTGAAATTGCCTATGTACGATGCGCTTTTGTACGTAAACTCGTTGGCTTGTGATGAACTTTCGCTACCCTGCTGATTGGTACTGTTACCGGCAAATAACTGGTCTATCGGGATAGCTAATTCGCGCTGAGCGTAAAAGTTATCGCCGCTACGTGTGCTTTGCTCATAGATAAGCGATGCTGAAATGTTGTGTACATTGTTAAAGTTGTGTGTGTAGGTAAGCCAAAGCTGTGCAAGGGTAGTGGGATACTCATACATTTCGCGGCGGATAGTGCTTGGCGATTGCTGAACGTTGCCCACGGTATAGCTGTCGGTAGCGGCATTGTAATTGTATTCGTTATACGCTTTCTGGTATATTTTATTATCGTTCAAAATATAATCGTAGCTGTATAAGCCTTTAATTTGCATACCTTTTACAAACGGCACATCATAGGTAAGAGCTGATGAGCTTTGGAACCATTTATTGTTATAATTGCGGTAACCGCTTGCGTCAATACTTGATTGTGCCAGGGCCTGCAGCGGCGGGTTAGGTACCGCGTTATAATAAGGTGCCGTGTTATTGGCGTAAAGTGAATATATGGGTGGTTGGTACCAGGTACTGCGGATGATCCACCAGGTTGGCTGCAGCGGCGCATTGGTTACATCCATAATGCCCGACAGATTTAAATCGAAAGTAAGGTTTTTGGTTATTTTTGAACTAAGGTTTGAACGCAGATTGTATTTTCGGTAAGTTTCATCGCCGGTGCGTAAAATACCATCCTGCCCGGTATAACCCAA
This sequence comes from Bacteroidota bacterium, assembly GCA_040389105.1. Taxonomy (GTDB): domain Bacteria; phylum Bacteroidota; class Bacteroidia; order Sphingobacteriales; family Sphingobacteriaceae; genus Mucilaginibacter. Next base: position 554,931 of record JAZKAO010000010.1, on the reverse strand, counting down.
GCTAACATAATAGGTAGATTTTTCGGAACCGCCACTGGCACTTAAGTTTTGTTGGCTTTGTGCGGCCTGCCTTTTTAGTACGGCGGCATTCCAGTCGGTACTCGGCAGCGTGCCATTCTGATATTGGGCTAACTGGGCGTCGGTATATATGCGGGCGCCTTTTACAGCATTTGCCCTGTTATGAACCGCCTGCTCGTTAGACAGGATTGCATAATCGGTAGCGTCAACCGATTTTGAAAAGCTTACCGGTACCTGAAGGCCGTAGTTGCCGGCGTAGTTAAGCTCGAGAGAGCCGGCTTTACCTTTTTTGGTAGTGATCAGGATAACGCCATTTGCCGCGCGCACACCATATACAGCTGCCGAAGCATCCTTCAGTACTGAAATGCTTTCCACATCGTTAGGGTCAACACGGGCAATATCTGTACGCGGGATACCGTCGATAACAATAAGCGGGCTGCCCATACCACGGATGTCGTAGTTATCTGCAAATGCACCTGGTTCTGCTGTGTTTTGCACAATACGTAGGCCCGGTACTTTACCGGCCAGTGTGTTCAAAATATTTTCGTTCTTGGTGGTTACGATCTCGGCATTGCTTACAGACGAAACCGCACCGGTAAGCGCGACTTTTTTCTGCGTACCGTAACCAACCACAACAACTTCGTTCAATGACGAGTTGCTGGGATCCATTTTTACACTGATGTTTTTTTGATCGCCAACGGTAACTTCTTTAGGTGTATAGCCTATAGCAGTGAAAACTAAAACGGCGGTACTTGCCGCCTTAATAGAAAAACGCCCGTTTAAATCGGTTTGTGTGCTGCTTGTTACACCTTTTATTTTTACCGTAAGGCCGGGTATTGCAGCGCCTTTTTCGTCAACTACAGTACCTTGTACCGTTGTTTGTGCGTAAACCGACAATGAAAGAACTAAGCCAGCTAAAAGAGCGGATAATGCCATCGACACTTTTTTAAGCCGTGTCAACAATAAACGCCTGTTTCCAGGAACGCCGCCAGGGCCGTTTGAATGATACAAAAGCGGAGCATCTGAATATTGCTGCCCTTTTTTTGTGAGGTGATCATGTAAAGGAACTCTCATAATAGTAAATACTAAATCATGTTTTTTTTGTTTATAATGGACTGATTAACAGTAACCCTAACATATGCAGGTTAGGTGCTGTAAAAGCCTGCGGGCTTTAAAACTTTAGTGCTGGGTTTGTTTATATTTTATCATTGATTTTAGTTTAGAATTCGTTAAAAGGCGGTACTCCGGCTGCCGTTTACCATGGACTATGATGATAGACATTGAAGCCTGTTTGCCCGGAATATTTATAGTACAGATCACAATCATCATGCGGCACCATATCGGTCAGCACATTTTATTAGGGATGATGATTGAAGGTTTATATATGTTATAATGTACAAACATATGAATATTTTTATTATTCCAAATTATTTTACTTTTTTTTCTGTCAATTTTGATTTTTAAATGCGGGTGTATGTGCAAATACGATATATATAACCCGATTCGTAAAAGGATAAATAGTGTGTTAATAGTATCATTATCAATATATGGCGCTAAAATACAGATCGGTTTATAACTAATTTAGCTTTTAAAAAAGCATAATTAAAGTATAACATAAACTTAATGTAATAATGTACATACATGAAAAATCCTTATTATTGCTAAACCAAATATTTGCCCTTATGAAATGTAAAATATATCGCTTGTGGATGCTGTTATTAATACCCTGCCTGGATGCCTTTGCACAGCAGCCGGCAGCTTCCAAAACCACCAGGCCCAACATCGTATTTATTATGGCCGATGATCATGCCTACCAGGCTATCAGCGCGTATGGGTCTAAATTGGTAAAAACACCAAATATCGACCGTATTGCTCGGGAAGGTGCGCTGATGCGGAGCGCTTATGTCACCAATTCGGTATGCAGTCCCAGCCGAGCTGTTATCCTTACCGGCAAATACTCGCACATGAATGGGATGAAAGATAACGGCACTTACTTTAATGGCGGCCAGCAAACCCTGCCTAAAATATTAAAACAATATGGGTATCAAACAGCTATAGTGGGTAAATGGCATTTGTTTAGTACCCCAACCGGTTTCGATTACTGGAACATCCTGCCCGATCAGGGGAACTACTATCACCCCAAATTTATTAAAATGGGCAAGGACACTATGTATAGCGGCTACGTGACGGATATTATTACCGATATGGCCATTAATTGGATAGGGCAGAACAAAAACAAGCCATTTTTTTTGATGCTCCATCATAAAGCACCGCATAGAAACGCCATGCCGCCAATTAAGTATCTGGATAAGTTTAACGATGTGAAATTTGCCCTGCCCTACAGTTTTTACGACGATTACGCCAATAAGCCTGCCCTGCAGCGCCAAAGCATTACCATAAAAAATGATCTGGATATCCGCTACGACAGTAAGATCCCCTGTGACACCTGCCCGGTTACTAAAATAAACGAGTGGGCACCTGCCGAATATCAGCGTGAATTAGTTGGCCTGACACCCGAAGAACGCGCCATATGGGACAAAGCCTATAAAAAAAAGTATGATGAATTTAAAAAACTGCATACCAAGGCCGAGATCACGCGCTTCCAGTTTCAGCGCTATATGGAAGATTACCTTCGCTGCATCATGTCGCTGGATGATAACGTGGGCCGCGTGCTGAAATATTTGGACGATACAGGTTTGGCCAAAAATACCATTGTAGTTTACATGTCCGACCAGGGCTTTTATTTGGGCGAACATGGCCTGTACGATAAACGTTTTATGTATGAGGAATCGTTCCGAACGCCGATGATGATAAGATATCCCGGTGTAGTTAAGCCTGATAACAAGCTGAATGAGTTTATAATGAACCTGGATATTGCACCCACACTGCTTGATCTGGCTGGTATTAAACCACCCGATGATATGCAGGGCGAATCGATGAAACCCCTGCTAACCAAACAACCACTGGTAAAAAAGTGGCGTGATGAGATGTATTACCACTATTACGAATTATCGTTTAACCTCACCGCTCATTACGGCATCCGCACCCGGCAGTATGCCTTAATGCACTTTTATAACCCGATTGACGCCTGGGAGCTTTACGATTTGAAAAAAGACCCGTACGAAATAACCAATGTGTACGATCAATCTGAATATCAGCCGGCAGTAGCCGATTTGAAAGCCCGTTTAAAAGCTTTGCAGATAAAATACAAGGACGAAGAATCGGGCTTCCTGCGGAAAAAATAGTTTGTTTTAAGTTTAGGCAGGAAAGAGGGATCGTTATTACTGATCCCTTCTGCTTTCTGTAGTATAAATAAAACTATCGGCCCGGTAATAGCCCAGGTTAAACTCAATCGGCCGTTCGCCCTGGTCGTATACAAACCTTTTACGAAATAGGATAGGGGCGTTATGTTCTATTTCCAGCTTGGCCGAAATAAATTTATCGGCCGCTTTCGCGCTGATCTCTTCTTTCGATAGGTTGGCGATGGTAGAGTGGTCTTTTTCCAGGATCTCGTAAAGCGGTCGCTTAAAATCCTCGTCGCCGGTTAAGCCAACCCTGGGGTGAAAGTACGATACAAAGTATACAAATGGGCCTTCAATCCTGCCGCGCAGGCGTTCCAGTTTCAGGATTTTTTTATCTGTACCGATTTCAAAAAAGTTGGCGATCTGATCGTCGGGATTAACCCAGCTGATATGCAGTTCGAAATTTTTGATAGGGATACCCCGGGCCTGCATTTCCTGCGAAAAACTAAGCCAGTTGTTTGATTTTGAACTTACAGATGGGCCGGCAACCTTGGTACCGATCCCTTTTTTACGGATCAGCAGCCCCTCGTAAACCAGCTTGTTAAGCGCCTGCCTTAATGTGGTGCGCGATATGGCCAGTTGTTTGGCCAGGTCAACCTCGTTGGGCAAAAACTTCCCGTCGGCGTATTGAGGATCAATTATCATGCTGCGTAAAAGCTCTTCGGCCTGCATATGCAGGGGTATCGGGCTTTTATGGTTGATAGAGAATTTCATTTATAAGGTTGCTTTAGGAGAACTATTCCCGTTAAATATCATCACCATAAATAGCCTGTTAGGCCATGTATAGTATATGTTTTAAATTTGATTGTACAATGTTACAACAAATTTAAAAAAATATTTTGTTAATTATGTATATGTTTATATGTTTGTACATAATAAACACATAGAACAACCTGTCCAGTTTTAAAACCAAATATTGATTTTTGAATTTACTGCACGTATTTTGCCAAAAGCTTTAACCCTGCTACGCATCATTATGTATACCTGCAGTTAAGGCAAACAAAGCATACAATAACCGGATGGGAATATACTGACCCGAAAGAGATATATAAATTGTATATGGATATAAGCTTAAACTTATCAAAAGATAACATACAAACAGATTGGAGAGCAACAATGCAGCCGCTGATGCCCGCGAAGGCAAAAACCGGCAGCCCTGATGGATATGATATTTATCCTTACCATGCCGTAGGGAAAGGTAAAATTAATAACGGTTACGCATCGCTTGCGCGTTGGATAGCAGGGCGGCAGTTTGCCGCACTGGATGGATATGTGGGTGTTTTTTGGAATGATGTTAGGCAATGCCTTGAAGAACAATTTGATGAGCAGGGGGTATCGGTACGCTGGGTCAATACAGCCGATTATTTGAAATCGCCGGCCGAAGTGCAAAAAATGGTATACCCTTACCTGGGTACGCCTAATTCGGTATGGGGAACTAAGGCCGATTTGACGCTTGCTCATTTTTTTAATTTTAATAAAATAATTACACACGAAAGCGGGAATAACTTAACCATTGTATATGGTGTTGGTGCCGGTATTTTGGCGCCCGATGCCGGTTTAATTTACTTCGATCTGCCAAAAAATGAATTGCAGCTGAGGATGCGTGCTGGTTATATTACCAATTTGGGTAACAATAAGGCTGAAACCCCCGCCGAAATGTACAAGCGCTTCTATTTTGTGGACTGGCCTGTACTTAACGAGTATAAACAACAGGCGTTGAGTAAGATCGCAATTGTTGCCGATTCGCAATGGAAAAATGATGTGAACTGGATGCTGGCCATGGATTTTCAAAATGCGCTGAAGGAATTAAGTACAACCGCGTTTAGGGTAAGGCCATGGTTTGAACCGGGCACCTGGGGCGGCCAATGGATGAAAGACCGCTTTGAAGGTCTCAATAAAAATGAGGTGAACTATGCCTGGTCGTTTGAATTGATTGTGCCTGAAAACGGTATTGTGTTTGAAAGCGGCGGTAACCTGCTCGAAGTATCTTTCGATTTTTTGATGTTTAGCAGTAACGAAGCTGTTTTGGGTAAACATACTCATAAATTTAAATATGAGTTCCCTATAAGGTTTGATTTTTTAGATACCTGGGAGGGCGGCAACCTGTCTATTCAATGCCATCCATCGTTGCCCTATATTCAAAAGAATTTTGGCGAAAATATTACCCAGGATGAAACTTATTATATACTGGATTGCGAAAAGGATGCAACTGTTTACCTGGGCTTTCAGGAGGATATTGACCCTGAAGTATTCCGCGAAAAGCTGGAGGATAGCCGCGATAACGGAGTGGAATTGGAGATCACAAAATATGTACAATCGCACCAGGCAAAAAAGCACGATTTGTTCCTGATACCCAACGGTACAGTACACAGCGCGGGTGCAGGCAATGTGGTGCTGGAGATCAGCGCTACCCCATACATCTTTACCTTTAAAATGTATGATTGGCTGCGCCTTGATTTGAACGGCGAACCTCGCGCAATTAATATCGACCACGCCTTCAATAATCTGAAATTCGATCTAAAAGGGCAAAAAGTAATAGATGAACTGATATCAAAACAAACCGTTATTGATAGGGGCGGCGATTGGCAGCAGGTACATTTACCAACCCATGCCGAGCATTTTTACGATGTACATCGCTTTGAATTTGACTCATCCATCACCATAAAAACTAATGGCGAATGCCACGTTTTAATGCTGGTAGAGGGTACAACCGTATCTGTAGCGGTAAATGGAGTTAAAACAACCTATCATTATGCCGAAACCTTTGTTATCCCCGCCGCAGCCGAAATGTATACGCTTTATAATAATGGCCTGCGCCGGGCTAAAGTGATCAAGGCTTTCCTTAAATAATAAACCAATATCTCAAAACTCATAACATGAAAGATAAAAGCATCAGCTTAAGTACCGTTACCATTGTGGCCTCGCTTGGCGGCTTTTTGTTTGGTTTTGATATGGCGGTGATATCGGGCGTACTGCCCTTTATCGAAAAACAATTTTCTCTGAACGCCGTGCAGGAAGGCTGGTTTGTATCGGCTGCATTAGTAGGCTGTATTATCGGTGTAGCCTTTTCAGGCGAATTGAGCGACAGGCTGGGCAGGCGTAAACCATTGCTGGTTTCTGCCACGCTGTTCCTGCTATCAGCCATTGGTTGTACTTTTTTACCTTCGTTAGGCTGGGTTATCGCATCGCGTTTGCTGGGCGGTATTGGTATAGGTATCGCATCTAACGTGGTGCCCCTTTATATTTCTGAAATTGCCCCGGCCAATATCCGCGGGCGTTTGGTTACTTATTATCAGTTGGCGTTAACTTTTGGTATTTTGGTGGCTTACTTAACCAACGCCGGCCTGGTTAGTTATGCGGCCAGCGCGGCCGAAGGCGCCATGTTTAAAAATGATATATGGCGGGCAATGTTTGGCCTTGGCGCTATACCTGCACTGCTGTTTTTTGGCGGGTTGTTTATTGTGCCCGAAAGCCCCCGCTGGCTGATACAAAAAGGCCGCATTGCCGAAGGGCAGGATATCATTAACCGCATATCAGGCACTAATGGCGCCGCCGTGCCTGTTGAATACGCCGCGCACCGCGAAGGCTCGTACAAGGAATTATTCGCGCCGGGTATGCGCAAGGCTTTACTTATCGGTATCCTGCTGCCATTGTTCTCGCAATTTAGCGGCATTAACGCTATTATTTATTACGGGCCAAAGATCCTGACCAGCGCAGGAATCCCACTGAGCAACTCGCTGGTAAGTCAGATATTTTTCGGCTTGGCCAATATGATATTTACCCTGATAGCCATTTGGAAAGTAGACAGTTGGGGCCGCCGTCCTTTATATTTATGGGGAACAGCAGGCGCGGCAATAACGCTGATCGCTTCCGGAGCTTGTTTCTACTTTGGTTTAACAACCGGCGTTTTACTGCCTGTTTGCGTGCTGGCATTTTTAGCCTGTTTTGCATTTTCTATTGGTCCTTTAAAGTTTGTAGTGGCTTCAGAGATTTTCCCGAACGCCATACGTGGCAGGGCGCTTGCCATTAGTATCATGACAATGTGGGTTGCTGATACTATTGTTGGCCAGTTAACGCCAATTTTGCTGAAAGGTTTAGGTACCGATGGCACATTCTGGTTCTTCGCTTTCTTTTGCGTGGTCGCCTACATTGTTGTTTATAAAATGCTGCCCGAAACCAAGGGACAATCGTTGGAACATATTGAGAATTACTGGAAAGAAAAAGGGTTTGATGCCAACGAGCGCCAGTACGACGATCAGCATATACCTATACACTAAGCTTATGTTAAAAACTTGGAAACGCCCGTTCGCGCGGATGATATTTGCCGCCCTTGCATTAGTTTTACCGGCAATCGCATCGGCACAACAGCAAACAGACCTGACCCAATATGTCGATCCATTGATCGGTACGGCGCATTCGCGCTGGTTTTTCTTTACGCCGGGGCAATCTCCGTTTGGCATGGCTAAACCCGCCCCCTCAACCAATGGCCATTACGGCAACGCGCACGGCTGGGACGCAGTAGGGTACGATTACCGCCATACTTCTATAGAAGGTTTCGCCAACTTTCACGAGTTTCAGATTGGCGGTGTAGTTTTTGCACCTATCACCGGCAAACTGCAAACCATTCCTGGCCGTTTGGAACATCCGGAAGAGGGCTACCGTTCGAACTTCGACCGTAAAGATGAACATGCCACCGCCGGATACTACTCGGTACTGCTGAAAGATTACGGTATTAAAGCCGAACTAACTTCAACCCCGCGCGTGGCGTTCCATCGCTATACTTTCCCGGCTGGGAAGGAATCACATATCTTATTCGATATTGGCAATAAACAGGGCGAAAGCGGCGAAGTGAAAGATGCCAAAGTATACATGACCGCCGATGGCCGCATTGAAGGCTATGTTATTACCAAACCGGTATATGTAGTGAAATATCAGCCCGAGGCACAAGTTGAAATGTTTTTTTCGCTGGTGCTGGATAAAAAGCCGGATGCTTACGGGATTTTTAAAGGTGCTGACATTACACCTGATGTAAAAGAAACAACTGGCAAAGGGGCTGGCCTGTACCTTACTTTTACCACTAAAGAACAGGAGAGCATCACCCTTAAAGCCGGTTTATCATTCACATCGATTGAGAACGCACGGCTTAATCTGCAAACAGAAGCGGCCGGACTTAGCTTTGATCAGGCGAAAGCTAAACTGCATACCATTTGGAACAATTACCTGCACCGCGTGGAGGTGGAGACGCCTAATCGCCAGGATAAAGTTAAATTCTATACAGGTTTGTACCATGCTTTGTCAGGTCGCGGGCTTGCCAGCGATGTTAACGGCGCTTATCCTAAAAACGATGGCGCTATCGGGCACATCCCGCTGGGGGCTACCGGCAAACCACAATACAATCATTACAACACCGATGCCATTTGGGGCGGTTTTTGGAACCTAACCCAGCTTTGGGCAATCGCTTACCCTGAATATTATTCGGACTTTGTTAAAAGCCAGCTGCTGGTTTATAAAGATGCCGGCTGGTTGGGCGATGGCATTGCCGCCAGCAAATATGTGTCGGGAGTTGGGACTAACTTTGTAGGATTAACCATCGCCAGCGCTTATTTATCGGGTATTAGAGATTTTGATATTAAAGAAGGTTATGCCGCCGCATTGAAAAATGAACTGGACGGCAAAGACCGACCGCATGGCGCAGGTAAATTGGATGTTGAACGCTTTGTGAAGCAGGGTTATGTTGACCATTTAGATAAAGGTAAAGGCGGCGGCGAACTTTGGCAGTATTCGGCATCACATACGCTGGAGTATGCTTACAGTTCGTACGCAGTAGCGCAATGGGCTAAAATGCTGGGCAAAGATGCTGATTATAAAGAGCTGATGCGCCTGTCGAAAGGCTGGGAGCAAGTATACGACCCTCAATTAAAAATGATGCACCCCAAGCTTGCTGATGGACAATTTATAAGCAACTTTAAACCCAGCGAGGTTTGGCGTGGTTTCCAGGAAGGGAATGCACTACAATATACCTATTACGTGCCACAGGATCCGCAGGGATTGATAGCCAAAATAGGCAAAGATGAATTTAACAACCGTTTGGACAGCGTGTTCATCAACTCACAAAAAAGCAATTTTGGCGGCGGCACTACGCTCGACGCTTTTTCGGGTTTGGAAGCACCTTATAATCATGGTAACCAGCCTAATCTGCATATTTCCTGGATGTTTAATTTCTCGGGCAAGCCATCGCTAACACAAAAATGGGTGCGCACTATCTGTAATGAATTTTATGGTGCCGATGGTATACATGGCTACGGGTACGGTCAGGATGAAGACCAGGGGCAACTGGGGGCATGGTATGTGATGTCAAGCATCGGTTTGTTTGATGTGAAAGGCCTGACAGATATCAAATCGTCGTTTGGCATTGGCAGCCCGCTGTTTGATAAGGTCACCATTAAACTGAGTAAAAAGAACGCCACCGGTAAAACCTTTGTTATTGAAACAAAGAGCAACTATGGAACAAATATTTACGTGAAAAACATGATGCTGAATGGCAAGCCGCTGCATAAGCCTTTTGTGTCACTGGCTGATGTATTAAAAGGAGGCAGACTAACGATGCAAATGAGTTCGAAACCTGCAGATATTTATTAGATATTATAATGAGACATTCCGGAGCCATTGATCACCGTGTTCCGGAAAAAAAGTTCAGCGTGTTCCGTTGCACTTTGGCCATGCTAAGTTGCTGATTTGAAAATTTGAAATTATTATTCAACAACACAAACCTTGATCTAATGGGCACGGAACGGCATGGTCATCAAGCATGCCGGAATGCCCAGCCAAGTCACAAAACAGCCCGCAACTTTTTAGGTTACGGGCTGGATGTATTTACCTGCTTAGTTTATCACAAGCGAGGACGTATGCGGTAGCAGAGGGAGGATAATACTTCTCCAATGGGGCGGACGTGGTTATACCCGGTAATATTGCTCCCAGCCTTTGCGTGGCGGCGGCCCTGTTAGTAACTCGTTAGCTCGTTTATCATTGGTGATGATTTTTTTACCCCGGTCAAATTCTATTTTAGTACCTAACCATTGCGCTAATACGCCCAGGCAAAAAACCTGGCTTAATGGCCCGGCAATGGCGAATGGGGAACGTGTTTGCTCCTCGCCTTTGCAGGATAATAAAAAGTTTTTATGGTGGTTAGACGGACTGATCGGTACAACTGGGAGTTTTGAAGCCATTTCTATTTCTTTCTCTTTCGGGATAATAGATAAGGTACTACCGTGCGTACCTCCCTTAAAGGTTAATGTTTTACTATAAATAATTTTACCCGGATTTAGCCCTTCTTTTTTGATCGCTCCTGTACTCGGCGGCGGAATATTGGGATCGAGGGTCGATACGCCATATCCATCTGGAAGGGGTGGGCGGTTATTCACCCCATCGTACCATTTCACTTCTACCGGCGGCATATGGCCTCTTTCAGGAAACTTAAAGGAAAGTGTCGTATCCATAGGGTAAAAGAAATCATTATGGCCTGTTAACTTTACCGGGGTCACTTCGTACGGCAGCCCCAGGTCTAAAAACTGATGGGCAGTATCCAGTATATGCGCGCCCCAGTCGCCCAGGGCTCCCATACCAAAGTCGTACCAGCATCGCCATTGCCCGTTCACAAAATTTACATTATAGGTATGGCCCTGGGTTGCCATTTGCCATACATCCCAATCAAGCGTTGAAGGGATTGGTTCGGGCGGCGGAAACGTGCTTATTTTAGGGTCCCAGCCATGCCAGCGGCGGGCCGAGTTCATATGGGCGGTTATTGCTGTAACATCTTTAATGATACCTGCATCAACCCAAGCCTTAAACTGAAAATAATTTGCTTCAGAATGCCCCTGGTTTCCCATTTGGGTAACTAATTTAGGATATTTTTTAGCGGCCTTCATCATCAGCTCCACTTCGTTAAACGTGCGAGCCATGGGTTTTTCTACATAAACATGTTTACCCATCCCCAGGGCCATCATGGTAATTGGAAAATGCGAAAAATCCGGCACCCCGATACACACCGCGTCAAACTCATTGCTTATTTTATCAAACATTTGCCTAAAGTCCTGGAAACGTTTAGCATCAGGGAACTTAGCCAGTATTTTCAGCGTGTGCGGTGCGCCCATATCTACATCGCAAAGTGCAACAATGTTAATCAAGCCTGTAGCATACAAGGCTTCTATATCTTCGGCACCGCGATTTCCGATACCAATGCAGGCAATATTTACCCGTTCGCCCGGTTTTGCCAATTTTACATCATTTCTTCCAAAAAGCAGCTTTGGCGATATGGCCGTAGCTGCTGACAGCAACGCGCCTTGCCTGATAAATGACCGGCGGGAGGATTTGTTTAAATTCATAAAGTTTAGATTAATTTGTCTACTATAGTATGATAAACTAAGCGCTTAAAATTGCTGCGGCATATTCGCGGCATTTGGTTACTTCCTTTACATCGTCTGATCCGGCCGGGATCTTATATTCCAGTTCAATGGTAGCCGGGAATTTGTAACGTTTCTTTTTTAACAGCAGCAATACATCCTTTATCGGCGTATCACCTTGTCCCCATTCTGTATTTGGCCCGTTGTTAACTTTACGGTCCTTTAAATGCATGCTGGTTATACGGTCATGATGCTTTAGAATGAAATCTACCGGGCTTGGGTTATTACCGGCTACATAGTGGCCAATGTCCAGGTTAATACAGTTATAGTCTGATTGCGCCATTGCCGTATCCCATAACGTAGGTGTGGCCTGGGTATGGGCATGATAGCCTACACGCATTTTATGTTGAGTAGCTATATCGCCGATGCGTTTGGTTTGTGCATCACTTGTGGGCATTTCGCAGTTACAATGGTTTGCACCAAGCGCTTTGGCGGCATTAAACGCGTAGTTAATCTCCTCATCGGTATTGTCAACGCCAAAAACTACCGGTTTATAAGCATAAATTTGCACACCGGCATCTTTAAACTTTTTACCCATCTGCTTAAACAAATCCATTGATACTGTAGCGCGCCATTGGGCCATGGCTTTGCTAAAATCAGCACCCGATTGTCCCGCCTCACGCTTTGGCGCACCCGCGGACAGTTCGGCGGCATCACCGCGCAGCTCGACACCGCTAAGGTTGTTTTGAAGGCAATATTGCAGCATATCCTCGGCAGTGACGTTCTTCATATCGCGGTACGAGTAGGTAGTTACCCCTATCAGTACGCCGCCAACAAGCGAGTTAGGCTTGTCAGATTTGTTAACAACGCGCTCTGCAAATAATTTGTTTGACAGCAATAATGCACCTGCTGCTACTGCGCCGTTACCGATGAATCGGCGGCGCGATAAATGATTGATGGTCATAGTTAGGTTTTTACGATGGTGAGCTAATTATAGTCAAAAAATAAGGTTTGAGCAAATTATTTATAACAGGAGCAAGATCGTTACAATAATAAGGTTTCGTGGCTTGTTAGGTGGATATTCCGGAGCCACAAAAAGAATTATTTATCAGCCGGTGTATCAACACTAAATATCATCACATTAATAGTTTGCGATAGCTTGCCTTTTAACAGCAATTGCAGTGCCTGTTGTACCAATGTTATGGCCATTTTCTCAGTGTTATCCAATTGGGGGGTATCTTCCTGTCGGGCGACCGGCGGGGACAAAGCGCCACCATGCACTTTTAACAAACAGCCTGTGGCGGCCAGTTCATTCAGGTCGCGGCGTATTGTGTCTTCTGATGTGCCAAGTTGGGCACTCAATTGTGCCGATACTACTTTTTTATGATTATTTAGTTCGGCTAAAATAAAATTGTGTCGTTCCTTTTTAAGCATAGTTAGTTCCCCAGCCTGTTTTTTTCCTCGTTATTACTTTGATCTACCTTTTTATTAGCGAACTTTTTACCCGAAGTAATGGTGTAGCTAAACTGGATACTGGCCGTTCGTGTTGGCCTTTTCTGGTAAAAATAGATTTGCGTGTTATTGTAATTGGTGATCTCCTGTTCCCGGAAAGTATTGAAAATATCCTCGAAGTAAAGCTGTACGCGCCCTTTATTACCCTTTAAAAATTTGCGAGAGAAACCCAATTCGTTAAAAAGCACATAACTAAACCGTGTATTCCCGCTAACATAAGGCGAGCGGTACTCATAATAAAAACTAACGTCGAACAGGTTTTTGAACATAAGCGACTGTGCCGTTTTTGCCGCAAAAGATGTTTGCGTATTGCGTTGGTTATTAAGCAACAGGTATGATAGATGGAAAAGCGACATGCTATTATTCATGTTCCACCATGAGGTAATTTTAATGGGTAAGTTAATATTGGTACCGTATTCGGTACTGTTACTAAAGTTGCGGAACTGATACTCCAGGATATTGTTTTGAATAGGCTGGGCAAATTGGGCGATAGTGTTATTGGTGCGTGCAAAATAAACGTTAACCGAATAACCCTGTTTCAGATCGAGCCCCAATTCAAAATTATTGGTATATTGAGGTTGCAGGTCGGGGTTGCCCACGGTTACCAAAAAGTTATCAATTTGGAGGCGGTAGGGGTTAAGCTCTTTATAAGCGGGCCGTTGCAACCGCCTGGAATAACTAAAGTGTATCGCCTCGTTTTGTTTTGGATCGAAACTATGGTTGATGAAAAAAGAAGGAAAAAGCCCGAAGTAGTTTTTACTGAATTGCTGGCTAGAGGTTACTGAGTTACCGTTAACCTGCGTTTCTTCACCGCGTAAGCCAATTTTTAGGCTGGTGGTTTTCGAGCTTCTTTCTAACGAAGTATAGGCCATGTACAACTTTTCGTTATAAAGGAAGTGGTTGCTGGCCAGCTGGTCTAACACCCAGTTATTGTTAATGTAATCTTCATTAATAAGCTCATTATCACGGTCGGTAGAGGCAAATTTAACACCGGTTTTAAATTCGGTTTTTTTAGCCAATGCCTTGGTGTAATCTGTTTGAAAACTATAGATGTGCGTAGTATTTGGCGTGTTTACACGAAAAACGGAATTGCGCGAAACGTCCGAATAATCTCCGTTAAACTGGTTCAATTCGGTTTTGTGGCTGTAGGCATAATCGCCAATCACTTTCAGCATAGTGCCCAGGCTATCTATCTTCCAAATATAGTTAAACGTGCTGCTGCTTTGATCGGGCCGTCGCAGCCAGCGCGAATTGGTGAAACCGGTAGTACTATTAAACAAGATATCTGTTAAAAAAGATTGCTCCAGTTTGGAAGTGTTCCCAATAGTTTGCACGCTAACAGATTGGTTTTTACCCAGATCATAAGCCATGCCCAGGCGGTATTGCATCCGCTGGTTATGGTTATAGCGGTTGGTGAAACTATCGTAAAGGCTGTTATCCGGATAGATGATATGGTAGGTGGCAATATAGGCGCTTTCGTCGCTGGTTGCAAAGGCATTGCCAAACAGGTAAAAGTTTCCCGCTTTATAATCTACCAGGCCACCTGTAGAGAAGAAGGGCCGTTTTTGCTGTTGGCGGTATTGCGTATAAAGGTTGGTTACCATACCATCCGACCGTGATTTTTTTAGCTGGATATGGATAATTCCACCCGTGCCCGAAGCTTCAAATTCGGAGGGAGGGTTAGAAATAACCTCTATTTTACTGATCGATTCCGATTTCAAGGCGCGCAGGTATTGGGCCAGATCATCGGTAGACATGCGCTGCACCACATCATTGATCATCACCATTACCGATTGGTTCCCTTTAATGCGGATGCTGCCATCGTTATTTACCCAAATGCCCGGCGATCTTTGCAATACCTCCAGGCCCGAAAAGCCATTCTCTAAAAAACTGCCTTCCACGTTAATAATATACCGGTCGGCCTTTCGCGATACCAGTGGGCGCTGAGCAACCACATTAACAGTATTCAACGTCCGTGCTTCTTCTGTTAGATTAATCTTTTTGGCAAAGGCAGTATCAGGGTAAAAAAAATCTTTCCGGTAAGGCTGGTAACTAATGGCGCTTACCTTAAGCTGGTAAGCCTCTCCATTTGCAAAAGGGTATTCAAAGCTGAAGCGACCGTCATCGTTAGAGATACAGCCCGATACAATTTTGCCATTTTTGATAAGGGTAACCGAAACAAAAGGCAATGTAATATTCTGACTGTATATCGTGCCCGATAAACTTGTTTTTAAATCATCTTTACGTGATGCTGCATTTTGTAAGGCTTTAGCCGAAATAACAACCATGCCCTTGCCCGTGATATGGTAGCTAAGGTTTTTACCGGCCAACAACTGATCCATAATTGTATTGATGCTGAGGTTATTAGCTTGTATAGATACCCTCATAGAATCGGGAACTACCTCATCGCTATACAAAATATAGTATTTGCTTTTGGCCTGCAATTGGTCAAAAGCTGTTTTTATAGGTTGGTTATCAGCCGATATTGTTATTTTTTGCATTTGAGCGATAGATAGCGAAGCTGCCAGCAACAAGTATACAAGCAAACCGGTTGTTTTTAATTTCATCAGTTTGCGCTTATTTAATAGTTACTACCTTGTTACTTACTACGTACGAAAAGGGGAACGATAACTTTAACGCGTCCAAAGCTTCGGTCAGTTGCTCTTTTTTAATCACGCCGCTAAATTGCTTTAATTTGAGTTTTTCATTCCTGATTTCAATTTTAACCCGATACTTTTTCTCCAGCAACAGCGCCAGGTTTATCAGCTTTTCTTTTTTAAATACCAGCGAATCCCCTGTCCAATTGATTGCGGCTACTTTTAGTGTGGTATCCAAAGCCAATACTTTGAATGAATTACTACTGGCAATCAATTGTTCGTTAGGGTTTAGCGCCACATGCTCATCGGCCTTATTACTTACCATAATGTGGCCGCGTACCAGGGCAATTGCTATTTGCTTTGGCTGCTGACTTACGTTGAAGGCGGTACCTTTCACTTCTATAATTATTTCACCCACATGGATAAACAGCGGCACCGCCGGGTTTTTAGCCACATCAAAAAATGCTTCGCCCTGTAGCGTGATCTCTCTTTTGGTTTTCCCAAAATCTACGTTGTATTGGATAACAGAATTGCGGTTCAGGCAAATTGTTGTACCATCATCCAGCGTTTTATATAATTTTTGATAGGTGGAATTTAACGAAAGCAGGGGGACTGCTTCACCATGCTTTTGATTTAGATAAAAGACTAAGCCTGCACTAATCATCAAAAGCACTGCAGCTGCCATCTTTAACCAATAACTATTTAAACGGCGCGCCGGTTGCTCTGGTACTTGTTCTTCTGCCTGTTTTATCTGCTGCCAGGCCTTTTTCAAAGCTGCCTGTGGCAGGTGATGTGCTGTTGAAGTTGTGACTAACAATTCATTGGCAATTTGCCGGTATTCCGGGTTGTTATTGCAAGCCTCATCAAACTGCTGCTGTTCTTCCGCGGTCAGTTCTTTTGCCAGTTTCCGAGTCAATAATTTCAGAAAATTCTCCCTGTTCATATCCATAGGACACCGTTGATTCGAAAAATACTTACCAGCAATACATTAATACATTTAAAAGCAGCGATTTGCGCTTAGCCGGCCGTTGTGGGTTATAACCCAGGTAGGCGCTTAAGCGGTCGGCCAAAAACTTTACGGCTTTATATAGCTGGCTTTCTACCGTTCGGGTAGACAGATCTAAGATCTCAGCCACATCGCGGCATTTTAAACCATCTTCTTTTATCATTTTAAATATCAACCGGCGTTGCTCAGGCAAGGCCGCAATGGCTTGCTGTAAAATTGATTGAAGTTCTTTTTGATCGGGATGCGTGGAGCTTGCCGGTTCGATAACTTCGGGTTCATCCAAAACAAGCGACGGTTGGTTTTTAACAGAACGGAGATAATTGAGCGCGGCGTTTTTAACGGATACGTATAAATATACTTCGGGTTTGTTAACCTGATTAAGCGCAGCGCGTTTAAGCCATAGTTTCATCAATACATCCGATGCTATCTCTTCGGCGGCTTCCTGTTGCTTTGCATATTGGCGGGCAAAAGCAATCAGGCGAGGGTAATAGTTAAGGAAAAGTTCATCAAAAGCCGCCGCATCACCGGCCGGTATCAAAGAAAATAAAACGGAAACTGACCTTGTGATTAAATCCATCTGTATATAAGACACCAAAATTTTGCGATTTACTTACTATCACAAATACTTTTTTTCATTTTATTAAAACTACCTATATAGATTAAAGTTACCGCTAATTGGTACAAGTGTGGATATTACGATGGGCTTTATCACAGTATTCCGTGCGGTTTAGAGCATCAAGTTGTGTTTATTAGAAGACAAACTGCAATTTAACAATCAAAAAGTTAACATGGTCAAAGTGTTCCGAAATCGCCTGCTGTAAGTTTCAGAATGAGATGGTCAATGGCTTCGGAATGCCCAATTTTACAATGGTTGAGCGGTCAGCGACCAAAGCGGCCACCACTATCGCCAGTTTCTATTGCAAGTGATTGATAATCAATGAATACAGATATAGCCATAGTAGCCCAGATTGGCGCACAAATTAGAAGAGTTAGCCTATGGCTGTTCTTTTTGCAAAAAAAGCCGTTTCTCCGAAAGGAAAACGGCTTTTTTATTTCAAAAACGCGATTTTACTTGTCGCGGCATCTGATATGCTACTTTCCAAACAACCTGAGTTTTAGCCCGAATTCAAAAGCGCCGTGGGTGTAACTGGCCAGCTGACCGGTTTCCAGGTTATAGCTGAAGCTGAACGCATAGGTTTGTTGATCAAGGCCTGCGCCAAGCCCCATGCTTTGGCTACTGTGGTAAATGCTCTGGAAATACAGCCCGTAATCGTTAAGCGTAAAATTCAGTCCGCCATCTATAATGTCCTTATAGCCTTTCACTATCCGGTACGCAGCCAGGGGCTCCAGTATAAAGCCCTTGCCATCGCCCGGCAGCAGGAACTTGTAGCTGGTTGTGGCAATAAATACCATGCGGTCCGCGTCAAAACGACTGTCCGAGGTTTTAAAGAAAGCCGATTTCAGGTTGGGTAACGCTCCGCCTACCGACAGCTTGTCGCTGGTATAGGCAAACCCGAAATCGCCATCCACATAGGGTTTTAGCTGGTTATACTGCGCTACTTCCTGGTCGCCCTGGTCACCGTTAATGTTAGCATAGTTCACTCGCGAGTCGTTTAAGCCCAGCGACAGCCCGAAGCTCAGTTTTTGGTCCCCGCCGTTCAGCGGCAGGTGGTAAGCATAAGTACCCATCACCCGGGTCGAGCGGATCAAGCCGGTCTGTTCATCGTTTACATTAATGCCTAAGCCAACCTTGTCGGCAGCCTGTAGGTCGGCCGTAAACGAACCCGTTTTAGGCGTACCCGGAAAGTTGCTCCATTGTTGCCGGTAGCCTAAGTTGATGTTCAGCCCCTTATTCAATCCCGCCATGGCCGGGTTATATTGGTACTGGTTCTGAAAGTACATCGCCTGAAAGGGGTTCAGCTGTGCCTGACTGCTGAGGGCAGTACCCAGCAGCAGGACTGCCGCCAGTCCTGCTTTCTTGAGTTTGCCTGTTAAATTACCGCTGCTATAGTGAGGTTGATTTTTCATTGTGTGTCTTGTTGTTTTTTTGCTTTAGTCCTGCTGCCGCTTAATTAGTGCTGCGCATAATGGTAATAAACCCTTTGATCTTAGGGAAGCCCGGCCCCAGGTCTATAGTATAGTAATAGGTGCCTTGTGCCAGCGGTACGCCGCTGAGCGTTCCATCCCATTCGTTGTTGTATCTATGCTTTTCGTAGACCGGACGGCCTGCGCGATCATAAACATTTACCGTATTGTTCGGGTACAGTTGAATATCCTTGATCACCCAGGTGTCATTCTTTCCATCGCCGTTCGGTGTCAGGATATTGGTGGCATCGATAGTAACCGGTGACTGGCCGCGATAAACGGTTAGTGTATAAACCTTTTTGGTGAGGCCATCCTGCGCCGTTACCTCAACAATAAGGGTATTATCGCCTACGTTCAGCGGGATATCAAATGACGGGCTGCCGTTGGCCGTCTGCCTGCCGTTGATCCGGGTAGTAGCCGTAGGGTCGAAGGTTGGCGTCAAGTTAATACGTTCAGTCGCGTTGGTTACTTCCGCTTTGTAGGTAAACAGGCCCTTATCAAATGCCGGTGACAAGGTTCCATCGCTAATCGTCAGATTGTTCATATCTGCAATGGTCAACGGGATAATAGTCAGTGTACCGTTCACATAGCTAAAGCTGTAGTTGCCTGATATCGCCCCTGACGGTGTAATGGCGTAAGTGCCTGGCGCGGTGGTTGTAGTAGCAGTAGTAGTGGCAGTTGCTGCGGTTGTTAAACTGGCCGGTGTATCGCCATTTACAAAGCCATTATAAGTTACCGTTAAGGCGGGGTTGGTTACGCCGTAATTACGGCTTTGATTAGCGGCCGTAATTGTTAGCGGCGCTTTGCTAATGGTCAGCGCGCCCGGTGTATAGCTGATGGTATAGTTCGGTATGGTTGCACCGCTTGCAATGATAGGGTAGCTGCCCGCTGCCGAGGCTTGCGTAGCCGCAGTAGCAGCTGTAGCAGGAGTGCTTAGCTTGGTTTGATCATCACCATTCACAAAACCGCTATAGCTTACCGTAAGCGTAGGGTTAACCTGGCCATATACTTTGCTCTGGTTATTGGCTGTGACCGTCAAGGCCGCGTTACTTACAGTCAGCGTGCCAGCTGTATAGCTGATGTTGTAATCGCCAGAGGCGGCACCGCTTGCTGTGATAGGGTAAGTGCCGGTTGCCGAGCTATTTGTTGCTGTAGTTACAATGGTTGGCGGGGTGGTTAGCTTGGTTTTATCGTCGCCGTTTACAAAGCCGGTGTAGCTGGTTGTCAGCACCGGGTTGGCCTGGCCATATAGCTTACTTTGGTTATCGGCTGTGATAGCTAAGGCAGCTGGGGTGATGCTTAAATTGGCCTGGATATAACTCAGCGCATAGTTGCTGCTTAGCGCCAGAGTGCCTTGTTTAATGGCATAGGTGCCTACATGCTCGCCTGCATCGCGGCTAATACCACCGGTGAATGTATCGCCGTTAGCCAGCGCGCCGGTAGTGATGTTATAGGTCAGTTGCGGATCGATACTGCCGTACACCTTGGTTTTGGCAACAGCCGTTACCTCGATGGCTGCTTTACCGATGGTTAAGGCGGTAGCATTACCTGCTGCCTGTACAAAGGTATAATTGCCGCTTACCGCGCTCAGCCCCGAACCGTTGATGGCGTAGCTGCCTACCGGGCTGGATATAGTAGCCGTGGTAGTAAAGGCTGGTGTACCGGTGGTGGCTGTGCCCTGGATATCGGTACCCACAAAACCGGTCACCGTACCGGTAAACGATGGGTTAACCTCACCATAATTGCGGCTGGCGGCACCAGCGGTATAAGTTAAGGTAGCCGTAGTAATTACCCCGGTAGTATTGGTGATATAGTTCACGCTATAGTTATTGCCACTGTTACCATCGGTAATCACCAAACCAGAAGGGGTTATTATTTTATTAATTCCTACATTTCTGGTGTCAAAAGTTTGTTTAGGTGCGGTGGCTATTACATCGCCGCTGATCAATGTACCTATTACCGGTACTATTGCCGAGGCAGTGGTCGCATCGTAAATTTTACTATCCGACTGTGCCGTTACAGCAAGGGTCTTGGCGTTAATTTTGCCGGTGGTATTGGTTACATAGGTCACCGCGTAATTATTGCCGTTGTTACCGTCCGTAATGACCAGGCCTGCAGCGGTCAATGTTTTGCCGGTGCCCGCATTCCTGTTGTCAAACGTTTGGGTTGGTGCCGTTGCTATTGCATCGCCGGTAGCCAACGCATCTGTTACCGGTATTACCGACGAAGCATTTGTGCCATCGTAAGTTTTGGTATCGGTTTGTGCCGTTACGTTGATGGCTTTGGTAGTGATCTTACCGGTGGTATTGGTTACGTAGCTAACCACGTAGTTATTGCCGCTGTTACCGTCGGTAATTACCAAACCAGCCGCGGTCAGCGTTTTGCCCGAACCTATATTCTTCGTATCAAATATTTGAGTCGGGTTAGTCGCTATCACATCGCCGGTGGCCAGTACATCCGTTACCGGTGCTACCGATGAAGCACTTGTGCCATCATAGGTTTTGGTATCGGTTTGTGCCGTTACGTTGATGGCTTTTTTAGCGATATCAGCCGTAGCCGTTGTAGTAGTATTGCCCAGCGTATAGTTGGCGGAAGCGCCGCCGCTGATGCTGATACCGGTGATGTTTACCGTTTTACCTGTAGCCGCATTTTTGTTATTGAAAGCAGCAGTATAGTTAGTGGTAAAGTTATCTCCGTTTATACGGTCATCGCCCAGGGTCACTGTAGCGTTAGCGGTACCATCATAACCTTTGTTGGTTGCCGTCGCCGTTACGGTGAGGGTTTTTGGCGAAATCACCAGGTTACCGGTAGCATCGGTAGCAGTGTAATTCGCATTGTTCAAGCTGGCCACCACCACGTAAGTATTGGCCGCTGTTGGGGGCGTAGCAGAACCGCCATAGGTGATGGTTACACCCGAAAGGCTGGCTGGATTAGTAGTAGCTATAGCCGATTTTGCCGTACCATCATAGGTTGCAGTCAGGTTGCTTAACGTAATTGTCGCGGTTGCCTTGTTAACCGTATTGGTGGCATTGGTGGCTATATTAACGGTTGTCGCGCCGGTGCTGCTTACCGCCACATTGCCGTTGTAAGGGCCAGCAGGGGTTGTTGCGGTTAACCGCACATATATGCTGGTCGTGCTTACGGTGCCGGCCGCGCCTACGGTAACATTAGCCGCGTAGCTGCTGTTATCCTTACTAACTTCAAAGCCGGAAGGCGCCGTAACTTTAATGCCTTCGGTTAAATTGGTGCCGGATACGGTGATGACCTGTGCTGCCGAAGCCACACCATAAGTGGTGCTCATGCTGGTTAAACTACCGGTAGCAGTTATAGTTGCAGCGGTATTCACCGTAAATGTGGTGCCTGTGCTGAAGCCGCTTACATTACCGGCCGCGTCGGTAGCTTTGGCTTTAATGGTATGACTAACATCTGCCAGGGTAGAGCTGGTGATAGACCAGTTGCCGCCGGTAGCTGTGGCCGTGCCTAATACCGTAGTACCATCGGTATCATATAACGTAACCGTAGCACCAGCTTCGGCGGTGCCGGTAAAGGTTGGGTTATTGATGGTGATGGTAGATGGGTTGCCGCTGATGGCCGGGGCCGATGGTGCATCCGGCGCCTTGGTATCAAAGCTGATAGCTGGCGTAGTGCCCGCACCACCGTTATTACCCGCGGCATCAGTATAACTGCTGGCTGCTACGGTAATGCCGGCTATCCCGTTGTTGGTATTAGCTGTTGGTGTATACGTTGCCGTACGGGTTAAACCACTGCCCGAAATAGCTGCTAACGTACCGCCTGTAACTGTTACATCGCCGGTAGTTCCGTTCCAGGCAAAGGTTGCGCCCGGATCTTCTGTAAAGGTAAAGGTAATGATCGCGGTTTCGCCAATTTTTAAGGCGGATGCGTTGCTGGTAATTATTAAGGTTGGCGCGGTAGTATCAATAGTGACGCTTAAACCGGCAGATACCACACTTGAATTTCCCGCCACATCGGTAGCCTGGGCTTTAATGGTATGCGCGCCTGGGCTTAATGCTGTTGATGTAATAGACCAGTTACCTGCCGTAGCTACGCCGGTCCCTAAAACCGTAGTGCCATCGGTATCATATAAAGTAACGGTAGCGCCTGCTTCGGCAGTGCCGGTAAAGGTTGGCGTAGTTACGTTAGTAAGATTGTCTGTACCGGAAGTACCGGCATCACTTGCTGCGGCCAGGTCCGGGGTGGATGGCGCATTTGGGATTAACGTATCGAAAGTAAGCGATGGGGTAGCGCCCGTGCCGCCGTTATTGCCGGCAGCATCAGTATAACTGCTGGCTGCTACCGAGATGCTGGCCGTACCGCCATTGGTACTGGCTGTTGGGCTGAATGTTGCCGTACGGGTTAAGCCGCTGCCGCTGATCGCACTTAATGCACCGCCGCTTACGGTAACATCGCCTGTAGATCCGTTCCAGGCAAAGGTTGCGCCCGGATCTTCACTGAAGGTAAAGGTAATGGTGGCTGTTTCGCCCACTTTTAATGCGGATACGTTGCTGGTGATTGCTAACGTTGGCGCAGTAGTATCAATAGTTACCGATAGGCCACCAGATGCCGTACTAACATTTCCGGCCGCATCGGTAGCCTTGGCAGTTAGGGTATGCGGGCCTGCTAATAATGTAGAACTGGTCATACTCCAGTTCCCAGATCCATCGGCTGTAGTTGTTCCTAATAAGGTGGTACCGTCGGTATTATACAATTTCACGGTTGAATTGGCTTCGGCAGTTCCGGTAATAACTGGTGTACCCACATTGGTGATACCGTCGCTGTTGGAGGTTCCGCTATCGCTGCCGCTGGCCAGTACAGGGGTAGCTGGCGCGGCTGGGGCTGTATGATCAAGCGTATAAGTTTCCCCACCGGTATAGCCGCTCGCGATGGCTACAGCACTTCCGTTCTGGATACCGGTGCCGCTGCTGTTCAGATCTAAACGAATAGTGCCATCGGCTGAAAGGCTGTTTACGGTTACGGTATAGGTAGTGCCGCTTCCGGTTACGCTACCAATGCTACCGTTAGCGGTGCTTGTTTTAGCTAAGGTAAAGTCGCTGGCATCTACACCGGTTACTGCCTGGCTAAACGTTACCGTGTAGTTTACGGAAGCAGTAGCAGTTGGAACAGTGGCCGACGCGCCGCCTGCCCGGACAATGGAGTTAACAACCGGTATATCCACCACGTTAATGATAAATAGCTGGAAAGAATCATTGCCTGCCGCATCGGTAGCCTTAAGGTAAATGTGGTAAGCACCCGCAGTTAGGTTTTGCGCCGCTACCAGCGAAGTGCCCGATATGCTGAACTTTCCATTATCGGCATCAATAGTACCGTTGCCTACAGCGAAGCTATAAGTGATGGCTGTAAGATCGGTTGCCGAAAGAGTAGCTACGGTAGAGCCGTTGGTGGCCTGGTTTACACTGACAGTAGTGGTGCTTAGTGCCGTGCCGGTTGGCCCTACGGTATCCAGTATATAGCTAAAGCCGGCCGATGCGCTGCCGGTGTTCCCTGCCGCGTCGGTAGCTTTGGCGGTTAGGGTATGGGGGCCCTCCGTTAATGCAGAACTGGTAATGCTCCAGTTGCCCGAGCCGTCGGCTGTGGTTGTTCCTAATAAGGTTGTACCGTCGGTATTATATAACTTTACGGTCGCATTAGCTTCGGCGTTGCCGGTGATGACCGGTGTGCCTGAGTTAGTAATGCCATCGCCCAGGGTTCCGCTATCACTGCCTGGTGCCATCGCTAAAGCGGTTGGTGCAGCGGGTGGAACGGCATCAACTTTAACATTTGACGTACTGCCTATGCTATTAAGGGTAAGTACCAGGTCAACCGAGCCGCTGTTTTTAATAGTGGCACCGTTTAATACAACGGCCGAGCCCAGTGTTATACCGTCAGCATCCAGATCGCCGGCTTGTACGGTATAAGTAAATGTCAATGCTGATGAGTTTGAACCGCCCGAGAAAGCCGCGTTCACGCTGCTTGTCCCGATGGTTAGCGGAAGCTGGGGGGTACCGGTAACCGTCACATTTTCGGAAGTGTTAACCGTGAAGCTTAAAGTTTCCCCGGCTTTATAAATATGATCAGCAGGTACGCTCACGCTGGCAATGGAAGGCGCGGCTGCCCTGTTCACGGTGATGGTATAGGTTTTAATGGCTATACCGTCTTCCGCGGTAACCTGTACGTCTATAGTGTTGTCGCCTACGTTCAGGGCCAGGTCAGCTGATGCTGCCCCGCTGTTTACAGCGGCATAAGCTCCGCCGTTTACCCTAACCTTTATGATGGCGCCAGGGCCCACCGCTGTCGGGGTTACTTTAATCGGGGTGTTGCCATTTGAAACGGCTGCTGTATAGGCTAATATGGCCGCGTCAAATGCCGGGGTTAAGCTTCCGCTACTGGTAGTTAAAGTGGAAAGGTCGGCATTGTTATGCGCGATAATAATAGTTGGCGACGGGTTCGACGCAACGGCAATGTTGCCCGGTATATCTTGTCCGGTACCAGCCGCTACAGATATGCCCAGGGTACCCAGCCCGCTAACGCCGGCTAAGGTAACGGTATAACTGGTACCCGAGCCTGTTACCGCTAAAGAAGTATAGGCGGCTGTGCCGGTAGGGGTAACCGTAATATCAGTAGATGAAAGTGTACTGAAGTTAAAGTTTGCATCAGTATAAGTTACCGTAAAGGTGGCATCAGCGCCCGGGGGAGCTGCAACAACTGAAGGGGTGATGGTAACCGCCGGAGGTGTTTTGTCAAATATTAGCACCGTGCCAAAATCTGTATTGGCATAATTCCGCACGTTGCCCGCAAGGTCGGTGGCGCTAAGCGTCCATGGCACATTGCCTTCCGTATCCGTCGAGGTCATCGTATACACACCGGTCCAGTTTCTGTTACCGTTTGATGGGGTAACGCTTACCGCGTTGCCGCCTATGGTCATCGTCAGACTTTGTAAAACTTCATTGTATCCAATGCTTAAAGTGATATTGTCGCCTACCTTGGCATACTGCGAGGAGAAGCCGTTATTGCTGAAATAGGAGCCGGAAGTAAGTGTCGCAGGGGTATGGTCTACGGTATAAGTTTGCCCGGTTGTAAAGCCCCCGGAAACCGGGTTGGCTGCAATATCAAAAATATTGGTGCCGCTGGCGTTAAGGTCAAGCCGCAAATCGCCCTCGCCGCTTACTGAACCAACAGTAACAGTATAAGTAGTACCCGATCCGGTTACACCAGTCACACTGCCGTTGGCCGAATTGGTTTTGGTAACGGTAAAATCGCTGGGATCAACACCCGTTACAGACTCGCTGAACGTTACCGTATAACTAACGCTTGTCGCGCTGGTGGGGCTTGTACCTGCAATAGTTATACTACTAACAGTTGGCGCTACCTGATCGGCAAAATAACTTGCGCCATGAGTAGCTGCCACCACGTTACCTGCCGCATCTTTTACATTGGTGCCACCGTTCATATCTATCCGGGCTTCGCCGTTGCCGTTTACATTGCCTACGGTGATATTATAGGTCCTGGCATCGACCTGGCTGACGGTTACGGCATCATTGGTAAAGCTGCCGCTTACATGCGTAAGTGTAAAGTCGCTAGGGTCCACACCTGTTACATCCTCGCTGAATTGGGCCTGATAATCAAGCACATGCTCCTTAATGTTAGGGGAGCCATCGCTGAGAATGAAGGATACGGTCGGAGTTATATTATCAACATTAAATGTTGTTGACGGGCCTGCTGCCGGTGCTGTATTACCCAGTAAATCGCTGGCAGTGCCGGCTGCAATTGAAATGCCAAGGGTACCATTCCCGGTAATGCCTGACAGTGTTACCGTACGGGTTGTTCCTGAGCCGGTTACAACGATACTGCTGGCATTGGCTGTACTGGTTGGATTTAAGGTTATATTACCGGTGGCCAGCGTACTGCTGTTAAAGTTGGCATCGCTGTAAGTAACTGTGTACGATACAGGGCCGGCATTAGTGGCGCTTGCCGACGGCGCTCCGATACTAATAGCAGGTACCGTTTTATCAATATTATAGCTTTGCCCTGCAAATGGTAACGAAGTACTGATGGATTTTGATAAGCCTGTAGCATTAGCCAGGTTTAGCTGGATGGTGCCATCGCCGGTGCCGGTGCTAACTGGCACGGTCCAGGTTACGCCGCCGTCGCCGGTGGTAGGCGTGCCGATACTTGCGTTGGTTACCCCGCTTACACCTGTGGTGGTGACGCTAAAATTGCTCGCTGTTACGCCTGTTACCGCCGAACCGAATACCGCCGTAAAGCTAACCGTAGCCAGGTTGCTTGGTGTGCTGGTAACCCTGTTTACCGAGTTGATGGTGGTCGGGCTTTGCGTGGTTACATTAGCCGTATTACCAGTGTTCGAGGTGGTTAGGTAATTCTCATCTGTTAACGTTGTTGAACCGTTATATTCAACAACCATTGTGCGGTATGTATTTCCGGATGTAAGGCCGGTAACGTTTACCGAGGTGCCGGTTCCATTATAAACGCAATACCAGCCGGCCCCGGCCTGCGAACCTGAAG
Organism: Bacteroidota bacterium; assembly: GCA_040389105.1. Classification (GTDB taxonomy): domain Bacteria; phylum Bacteroidota; class Bacteroidia; order Sphingobacteriales; family Sphingobacteriaceae; genus Mucilaginibacter. Next base: position 527,474 of record JAZKAO010000010.1, on the reverse strand, counting down.
TAAAGCTAGCATTAGCTGTATAGTTTGTACTATTGGCAGGGCTTGGCGTACCCGAATTTGCGAGTGCAACAAATACCGCCCTGGCGTCGCCATCGCCATTGGTCCAGCTAATGGTGGCGGTTGTAGCACCGGTTGCCGTAAAGTTAATACCGCTGGCAGGTGTGGTTGCCGGGCCGATCAGCTCGAAAAATTCACTCGGGTTGCCGCCGGCGGCCACAAAAATATTACGATCGCTTACGGCTGTAATACCATCCGGAAGAATACCTCCGCTGGCAACAAGTGGTGTGGTAATGTTCCCTGCAGTTAAAGCATGAGAAGAGGCATTATATTTATTTAACCGGTAGTTTGCATAAGCAGTGCCATCGGTTTCTGAAACGTAAAGGTTGCCCGAAGCGTCGAGAGCAACCGCCTTCGCGTAAGTGTTTATTGACACATTGGTGTGCGACGAATAGCTGCCGCTTGAATTTACGTAATGACGTACCCCTCCCTTATGGCCGCTGGTACCTCCTGTTGTTAACTGCCCTGCATCGCAAATATAAATATCGCCGTTTGAAGCTATAGCAATACCATGCGGATAGTTATCAGCAGCATCGTTGTTTAAATCGTTAAACAATTCCGTGCCACTGGTACTGCCTGAAGGGTATCTTCTTACCGTATAATGGCTCAGGGATGAATTGTCAGTTTGTACAACATATAAATTATTGCCAGCGTCAAAAGCGAGCGACGTATAAAACAAACCCCCATTAAGGAAAACACTGGCCGTGTAAACCGTGCCGTTAAAGCCATTATTTGTCGCCAACTTAATAACGTTTCCATGATTGGTAAGTGCAGAGCCGTTTACCACATTTGTACCAGTGGTGGTATTACCGGGGCTAAGGTTGGTTGTACAATAAACATCCCCAAGGCTGTTTACAGCAAGGCCCCAGGCCAAAAAGCCACCATTTGACTCGTCTCCGCCACCCGCAGCAAGCCCGCTAAAGAGGGTGGTAAAGCTCGTTGAATTAGGCGCGTATTTTATAACTGATGCATGCACCCCATCGGCGCTCCTTATGGCGTAAATGTTGCCAACGGGGTCTTTGGTAACCGCAGTATAAAATTCGTTGTTACTTTCGAACGACTTTTTAACGAACTGCGCATGTGCAGGCAGCGCTATCCCCACAAAAAGAACAATCGCTGCAACAAAACCAAAAGTTTTTGTAAAAATTTTTCCCATAATTTTTATTTTTTTAGTATATTAAGTATAGGTAAGCCAGGTTCATACGGGTTAGATATGCAGCCGGTTTATACCCGTTTATATTTTTATAGGCACTAATCCCAATTGTGTAAAATAATATATATCGTACTATTAGTAATATTTGCGGGGCATAGCAAATCCCGGCCAGCCAATCATCGTGCTGGTTTTACTCAAAAGGAAATTCCGACGGATATTCATCCTTGGGGGAATTAACTAAGGTTAAGCCAGGCAATTAATGAACTGTTTTTTATAATTGGTATAACAAACGCAGGAACAGGTTTACTGTTAGGAGATCAATAGGTTAAGGATATTTCATGGTGTGATCAGGTATTTTTATTTGAAGTTATTTAGATAAAACTATTATCGCAATAATTTAATAATATTTAATCATGGGTTAATATCGATATTGTTCTTAAATAAATTATTACTTTAAAAAGAATCTAATTTCTTAGATGTATTCGTTCACCCTATTTGTTATGGAAATGATCTGACAAATTGGGTCCATGCGCCAAAACGGGAGCGAACAGGTAAAAACAAGTTTAGAAACTAACTATCCAATTTGGAGAGGAATGCCCACTGAGTTAGATAGAAAAGGCCAGTTACGGCAAGTTTGTACACCTGATGGACCCCGAAAGCTCAATAAGATTGAGCTGTGGGAGCCTAACGATATATAGTATGCTGAATTGGCTACAGTAGCTTGCCCGATAGTTTTTTTGGTGCTAATTGTGCAGAATGATTACCTTAACCTCATGATGCGAGCAAGAAATAAAGAAACAAATGGTAATATCCGGGCTGTTGCACCAGTGGATGTGGCCACCATAACCGAAACACTACTGAAAGTAATTAATGGAAACGATCATCATTTAAGCGATATGGCCGATAATAAAGCCCAGTTGCTCATCACCGTCAATTCACTCATTCTTTCAGCAATCATCAGTCTTTCACTCGGGCATTTAAAAGAGTTTCATGCACTGGTGGTGCCGGTGCTTATTTTGCTGGTTACCAGTATGGTCACACTTGTTTTTGCTATCCTGTCTACACGGCCATCACTGCCGCGGGGGAAATTTACCATGACTGACCTTGCCGAGAAAAAAGTTAACCTGCTGTTTTTCGGCAATTTTTACCAGATGCCGATGTCGGATTTTTCGGCCGGGATGACCCACCTGCTCAGCGATGCCGATTTTATTTATCAAAGCCTCATTACTGATATTTATAAACAAGGCATCATCCTGGGGCGCAAATACCGCTTGCTTAGGGTAGCTTATAATATATTTATGACGGGTTTTATACTGGCTATTGCAACCTTTGTGGTAGTAATGCGGAAGAGCATGTTTGGTTAAGGAAATGCGCAAGTACGCCGCGCTTTTACGCTGCATATTTGTACCAGAATGCGGACGTATGCGGGGGCGCGGGCAATGTCATTATTTAAGGAAATCTCACCTACGCATCCGGTGCTTGTGTCCCCACAAGCGCCTTAAAATCAGACCTGCAATTAGTGGTTTGTGGGGACACAAACCACGGGGAGAGATTGCCGGACTCTTAACTTAATGACATTGGGGGCGCGGGAGCTAAGGGTGCATCATTTCCAGGAACAAAAATTGCAGCTCCACTATACACACTGAAGGCTTTTTAGGAAAAATGTATACTTTTAATAAATCGTTAAACCTCTCTTACACCATGAAAAAAAAGATACTAACAATTGTGGCTTTGCTTGTATCCTTTGGGGCGGCACTTGCATATTATGCCGGCATAGATGGCAAATGGTCGGCCATGTTAAAAGGGCCTGATGGCAATGAATTCCCGATAACTTATACTTTTAAAACCAGCGGTACCACGCTCACAGGTACTTTGACATCTTCGATAGGTACTTTCCCTATTGTGGATGGCCTAATGAAAGGCGACAGCTTATGGTTCACTGCTGACATGAAAAACATGCAGATTAAAAACCGTGGCAGATTTTACGCTAACGGCGACTCGGTAAGCCTGCGGGTGGGTACTCGGTCTACGCATGCTACATTGAAAAGGGTGGTGGAGAAGCCATAATTATTAACCTACGTTATGCCCACAAGCGGGCGCTTGCGGGAGCAGGGGAACCTGTAGATGAATAATTTTTTTTAAGTATTTCAAATAAAAGAATATCTTTGCATCCAATTCCTTATTTGTTAACGTTTTAAATATCAAGGAATCATGACAGAGCCACGCTACATATCGCCCCTTTCGCTCATTGCCCATTAGGTAGGCAAACGCTACGCATTTTTAATGAATTAGATAAGGTTGCCCTCGGCGACCATGCCATTGTTTTTGCCTGCCGAATTAATTTATCGGCAATTTTTTGAGTACCATAAAAGGGTATACCTCCATTCGGGGATGAACAGAGAGATCCGATAATATTTCAGGACAAATTAAATGAAAGTGTGATGAACACACATGAATGGCCGTGCCGTATTAAATCGGCGCGGCGAAAAAGGCGGCTCGTAAAAACAGATCGTGATAAACAATTGATTCAGCTTTATAAACGGCGCGAAGCGTTGTGGCAACAGAAAGGACAATTACCGCGGTTAGCTCTTGAACACCCTTATCAAAGCGGGTGGAAACGTTTTTTTGTACTGCGCGATGATATAAAACGAGTCCCAAAAGCAGCGTTTTATGAAGCATTACTGGCAAAGGTAAATACGGTAGAATACCACCACGATAAGTCGTTCAAACGGAAGAAACGCCGTAAAGGGCGTAATGTGTATGTGGTTAAACAGCAGTTGCTGCGCGAGTTCTATCCTTACGGTTGGCAATTTAACAGGATGAAGTTAACCGAAGAGGAGCAAGCGTGCTTTACCCGTGTTGATACCTACGACGTGAAGACCAGGCGCTTAGATGTAAAATATGTGATCACCGAACCGTGGCGTTATGTGCTAAAGGTTGTGCCGTATATCATAACACATACCAGGCCGTTGGACCTGGATATAGAACGGGAACTGGCGTACATAGATGTCCATATCGATAACCATCAACTTGATCCACGCATCAACACATTGACCCGCGGCCGCAGGTATCGCTGGAAAGACGAGTTTAACGAGCGCGCCAAATACATTAACAAATTTAAAAACATATCCAGGTATAGCCCCAAAGAGGTGTATCTGGAATTAGAAACATAAGCCATATGGGCAATTTAAAAACAAAAGATTTAAGTAAGATAGGTTATCATAACGACCAGCTGCGAAGCCTGGTGATTGGCATAGCCGCTAAAAATTTCAAACACCACAGTAAGCAGCAATTACTGGACTTGCTGGTGGATATTAAGAACAATCCGGAAGCATTTCTGGATAATGAATTAACAACTAAAATAGCTGAAAAGGTAATTGGCAAAGTGGAAGGCCCAACTTTTAAAACGTTTGAACTGCGGGCTGAACCGATATACTGCAAAACTTATGGCGGTAGGGGCATTGAGCAATCCGCCAAAAAACAAATGGAATTGGCCAACCTGTTGCCAATCAGCGTACAAGGCGCTTTAATGCCCGATGCGCACATGGGCTTCGGTTTGCCTATCGGTGGTGTTTTAGCTACAGATAACGCGGTGATTCCTTATGCCGTTGGTATGGATATCGGTTGCCGCATGGCATTGTCTATTATTGGCGAGAGCGACAGCTTCCTAAACAGGTTTGAATACCAAATTAAACAGGCCTTAAAAAAACATACCCATTTTGGTATGGAAGGCGGTTTGGATAGCAGGCAGGAGCATGAGGTTTTAGATAGCCCTGTATTTAACCAAATTCCGTTTTTGAAACCACTGCGCAGTAAAGCCGTAAGGCAATTAGGTACATCGGGCAATGGCAACCACTTTGTAGAGTTTGGCGAGATGGAGTTGCTGGCTGATAATACTTTAGGGTTACCGGCTAAAAAGTATACCGCGTTGCTAACTCATTCGGGTAGCCGGGGTTTAGGCTCGGCCATTGCGAAGCACTATACACAAATAGCCATGAATACCTGTAAACTACCCCGCCACGCACAGCAACTGGCCTGGCTGGATATGAATAGCGAAGCAGGGCAGGAGTACTGGTTGACCATGACTCTCGCCGGTGATTACGCCAAAGCTTGTCATGAACGGATCCATGCCAACCTGTTGAAAGAATTGGGCTTAAAGGCACTTCACGTGGTAGAGAACCATCACAACTTTGCCTGGCGAGAACAGCTGGCCGATGGCCGGGAAGTGATCATCCATCGCAAAGGGGCAACTCCGGCGCATAAAGGGGAACTGGGCATCATCCCCGGCAGCATGACTACGCCGGCTTACCTGGTATCGGGCAAGGGCACAAGTGATGCTTTATACTCTGCATCGCACGGTGCAGGCCGGGCCATGAGCAGGCAGAAAGCGAAAGATAGCATGACGGTTTCGGCCATGAAAAAGCTGTTGACTAACGCGGGCGTTACCTTAATTGGCGGCACTGTTGAAGAAAATCCCTTGGCTTATAAAGACATCGAAATGGTTATTGCTGCGCAAAATGCCCTCGTTGATGTCGAGGGTAAGTTTTATCCACGTATTGTTAGAATGAACAAGGAGTAGTGATGAAAAAGATGATCATACAAATTACAGCAGGCAAAGGCCCAGCAGAATGCTGCCGGGTGGTTGCCTGCATGCAAAGCCGGATGATGAAACAGGCAAAACAGCAAGGCATCGGGTTGGAGGTATTGGAAAATATTCCCGGCGATTTGAATGGCACACTGCTCTCGGCCACAATGATGGTCACCGGTGATGGTTTGGAAGCATTTGTGAAAGAATGGAGCGGCACCGTGCAATGGATAGCGCAAAGCCCTTATCGCAAATACCATAAGCGTAAAAACTGGTTTGTAGGCGTAGCCGCTTTTGATGTGAGGGAACTGATGCAATGGAACCCCAAAGATGTAAAGCTGGAAACATGCCGGTCATCGGGCCCGGGTGGGCAAAACGTAAACAAGGTAGAAACCGCGGTACGGGGAACACATTTACCGTCGGGCTTGCAAGTAATGGCGATGGATACCCGCTCTCAACTGGAAAACAAAAAACTATGTTTGGCCAGGCTTGAAGCTAAAATACTGATATGGCAAACCGAACAACTGATGGAACAACAACAAAGCCAATGGCAGGAGCATAACGCGTTGGAACGAGGGAATCCTGTAAAAACGATAAAGGCAGACTTGTTTTAATCCTGATGTCATTCGATAAATAAAATAAACCACCTCATGGAAGTATGAGGTGGTTTTTGAACGGTTTGCGACCTAATTCAACTTTACAGGCACTGTACCCTGCAAAGCCTTATGGTATTGTAAAATGGTGTTTATTGTATTTGACGATAGCCCGTTTTTTGTTGTTAAGGTAATAAAATTAAGATCCTTTTGTGCGTAAGTGAGCTGAGATATGAATAACGTGCCTATTAAAAATACCAAGGCAGGGCCGCCAAATAATCGTTTTATCATAATTCAGATAACCAATTATTAAATGCCGGGCCTGGTAACAATAGGTGCAGGCCATGCAAAAAATGTTTAATTGGTTACAAACAAATATATGTTACTGTAACGAAACGTACTACTACAAATGTTTAATAATAAGAATGAAATTATTGTTTAGGTAATTCAGCTGATTAGGTTTTCAAGCTCCTTTATTTGCTCCCCGTTTCAAAAGGGGAGGCGGGCAGACCTTCCTTATTGTATAAGTTTGCACCTTCGGGGTTATCAGCCCAGGCATAACGCACTGTAACCGGGTTTGTAACGGCATCGCTCCAAACTATCACCTTGTCGCCATCTATTTTGGCTTTTGCCCAAACATATTTCTTATCTGCACCGGCTATGGCAAAATAATACAGATCGCCACCGCCTTTTATAGTTAAACCGCCGCCGGTATTAGTGAATTTTAATATAACCTTATTACCCTCGATGATAGATGATTGATAAATGGGGCCGGAATAAACCGGGTCATTGGCACCATAAGCCAGGTGTTCCGCCCAAAGCGCCAGGCGTTCGCCAACGTCTTTTTTATCCAGCGGATGAATATCGTTCCATTCGCCGGCATCAATAGCAACCGCCATCCCCGTATTCGGTATAGATAAGGCCTCCAACTGGCTTTGTCTTAGCTGCGCCCAATCGCTTTCGCCGGGCGAGTAGTCTACTTCCATAAAATTAGGCAACTGCGGGAATAAAAACGGGATATTGCCCTCGCCCCATTTACTGCGCCAGTCGGTAATTAATGCAGGCAGTAATTTGGCATATTCCCTTGCTTTTGTGGTGTTAGCTTCGCCCTGGTACCATATAAATCCTTTTATGGCATAATTAATAGCCGGTGCGGCCATGGTATTATATAAACCGGTAGGTGCATTTTGGGCAATTATTGGCCTGGGCCCGCTATTGCCTCTCATCGCTGCCGCGTCAAAGGTTATCTTTGGCTGTACCTGACCCACCTGGTATGTCCATTCGCCACGCAGATCGATACGTTGGCCATTAGTATTTAACGAATAATTTTTATCAGGCACAAAACCACCCTTGCCCGCGGTATTTATAACCTTTACAACAATTATATTTTTACCCGGTTTCAATACACCGGCCGGCACATTATACCGGCGGGGCGGATATTGATAAGTGGTGTTACCCACAAATTTCCCGTTAACAAATGTCGAATCGGCATCAATAATGCGCCCCACAAATAGTTTGGCAGGCATGCCGGTCATTGATGCGGGAACATCTATTTCCTTGCGGAAATAGAGTATACCATTTAATCCTTTTACACCCTGATCGGCCCAATAGCCCGGCATCCAAAACCGATGCCAATTTTGGGGTACATAAGTAGCATCTGTCCATTTTACCGGGCCACTAATGCCTTTGTCCGGCTCAATTAAAGGGCGTGGCATGGCTACACGGCTTGCCGCCTGTACTTGCCTGCTTAAACTGTTCATGTAAGCCGTATCTCTGAAATTTTTAATTTGTGCCAGGTCATCCGGGAAATCCTTAAAGGCATCGGCACTCATCCAGGCCTCTACAGGCACACCACCAACGCTCGAATTGATGATGCCTATCGGTATATGATATTTTTGATAAAGCTGTTTGGCAAAAAAATAGGTTACCCCACCAAATTCCAGCACACCCTGGCCCACTGCAAGGGTCCATTTGCCGGGGGGCAGGTCATCATAAGTTTTAGTAACATCGGCTTTGGTCGGTACAAAAAAGTTCCTTATCGCGGGGAAATTATCCTGCGCTACTTCAGTGGGGTATTGTTCCTTTAAACGCTCCATCGATAATACCATGTTCGATTGGCCCGAGCAAAACCAAACATCACCAATTAAAATGTCGCTTAATATGATTTCATTATTCCCCTTAATGCTCATAGTGTAAGGCCCGCCTGTTTTCATAGCAGGTAGGGTTATCAGCCACTTGCCATCAGGCCCGGTTATTGTATGGGCTTTAGTCCCGTTAAAGGATATATTAACCTTTTCGCCAATGTTAGCCAATCCCCATATCTTTAATTTAATATCGCGTTGCAGCACCATGTGGTTGCTAACCAATTGAGGTAGTTTAATATCGGCAAAAGCTGAAAATACCAAAAGCGAAAGCATGATGATAAACAAGCTGGATAAGCTATAGGATTTGCGGTTCATAAAGTTTGGAAGATTTATTTTAACTTATTGGCTAAGGTCTGTTCTTTGAGGAATTAGCTATAGGAGTTTTTAATAAAAAGATGCAATAAATGTTTAATGTATTAAAGTTAATGCTATTTGTAAGATTATAGGCCATATCGCACCTGTTAGCATCTTATTGAAGTCCAATTTTTTCTTAATTAAATTCGTTTATCAGCGCAAAATGAATGTCTGTATTTTTGTGAAAATGATGTGATGAGTGTTCAATAGGCATGATAATTAGGCTTTTATGCCCTTTAATGACAATTGGCAGAGGTTTATATGACAAACGGGTGAACAAACTTTTAAATAAACACCTGTATATTTGCTTAACACTGTTAGATAATTTAAAGCAGTAAAAAAATGGCCAGCGCAGATAGGAAACAACGCATTAAAGACGACACCCGGAAAAGTATCCTGGATGCGGCTATGCGTATCGGCAGGGAAGAAGGGTGGCAAGCCTTAAGTATGCGCAAGATAGCGGATATAATAGAGTATACCCCACCGGTTATTTACGAGTATTTTGCCAATAAGGAAGCTTTGATGCTGGAATTGACTAAAGTAGGTTACCGCATTTTAGCTAAGGACATGAAAGCCGCGCAGGAAAAACACCGCCTGCCCGAAAAGCAGTTGGAAGACATGTGGCTTACTTACTGGAACTTTGCCTTTGCCGAAAAGGAATTATACCAGCTAATGTTTGGGATAGAAGTTAACTGTTGCGTTTGGGATAATTCGATACCCGAAGCCGAAGTACCTGCCAATATGATATGGGAAGTAATAGGCGAACTAATGGGAGTGGAAAACCCGCCCGAAGACTTGATTTGCAAACGTTATTATACTTTTTGGTCGGTAGTACACGGACTGATATCTATTAACCTGGTGCGCCAGGGTGTGCCCGACGGGATGAACGAAGAGGTATTGAAAGATGCCATTGGCGGGATCATCCGCTCTATCAAGCCGTAGCGTAAGCTATTTCGCTGATAGTTCTTAATTAAAATATTATTCACACTTAAATACAATTGCCTATGAAAACTAAACACATCTGTAACAATTATTTAACACTGTTAAGTAATTTAACTAAGTAATATATAATCATATTTATCTACTACTAATAAAAATAAATAGTAAAACCATGACACTCAACAGTTTTGACCCATATCATACCGTTAACGCTGTTAATAAATTTAACAACGACAAAAACTATGATTCAACCGAAACGATATATGTTAACAGCATTCGCTCGGCCCTAAGTTCTATAAACAACAACTCAAAATTAATTATTATGAAAATCATCCTCCTCGCGATTATCGCCATAGCTTTATTCAGCTGTTCACCAAAACCACAAACGGCGCAGACTCCGCCACCTCCATCATTACCTGTGGCCACCATCAAATCGGGTACAGACACAACTTACCAGGAATACCCCGCTTCGATAGAGGGTACCGTTAACGTAGAAGTACGCCCGCAGGTAAGCGGATCGTTAGATAAAGTGTTTGTTGACGAAGGCGCTTATGTAAATGCAGGCCAGCCACTGTTTAAAATTAACGAACAACCTTTCCGCGCAGCCTTAAACAACGCGTTGGCCAGCCAGCATGCAGCCGAAGGCGCATTAACTAATGCCCAGTTAGAGATTGATAAGTTAACCCCATTGGTACAAAACAAAGTGATCTCTGATTATCAGCTAAAAACCGCTAAAGCCGCGCACGATATTGCCAAAGCAAATATCGAGCAAGCCAAAGCAAACGTAGCTACCGCCCAAATTAATTTAGGCTATACCTTAATTAAAGCGCCGGTAAGCGGTTATATAGGCAGGTTACTAAAAAAACAAGGCAGCCTGGTTAGTCCGGCCGATGTGCAGGAATTAACCCAATTATCTGATGTACACGATGTGCATGTTTATTTCTCCCTAAGCGAAAAGGATTTTGTAAGCTTTAAAGAACAATACCCCGGTGCTACCCTTAAAGATAAATTGCAGCACCTGCCATTAGTTAGCCTGCTGTTATCAGATAACTCGACTTATGCTAAACAAGGTAAAATTGATATGATAGACGGACAGTTTGATAAAACCACCGCTGCTATCACCATCCGCGCCAGCTTCTCAAACCCCGATGGCTTGTTACGTGCCGGTAATACCGGTAAAGTGCGCCTTGGCTTGCAACATAAAGACGCGCTGGTAGTACCCGAATCGGCCACTATTGAAATGCAGGATAAGGTATTTGTATTTGCCATGGCCGATAGCAACAAGGTTAAAAAAGTGCCTATTAATATTGTAGGCAAAAGCGGTACCAATTACCTGGTTAAAGATGGCCTGAAAATCGGCGATCAAATTGTACTGAGCGGTATCGATCACCTACAGGAAGGCACAGTTATCCAGCCTCAAAAACCTGTTGAAAAAATAGCAGCTATCGTAAAAAACTAATTTAGAATCAAGAATAGAGATTCAGGAACCAGGATAAGAAAGTAGCAACAGCATATCGGGATACAGCTAAAATGGAGATTTATCTCCATTACGTGATGATCCTTGCCCAAACTCTTGGCTCTTGATTCTATCATCCTGACTCCAACACACTCACATTAACAACAAAGTCATGTTCAAAAAATTTATAGAAAGGCCGGTACTCTCCACGGTTATCTCCATCTTACTGGTGATATTGGGTGTACTTGGCTTAACCAAATTACCCCTGCAACAGTTCCCGGATATTGCCCCGCCGGCAGTATTGGTAGCGGCTGTTTACCCCGGCGCTAATGCCGAAACCGTGCTGCGTTCGGTAGCACCATCGTTAGAAGAATCTATTAACGGTGTGGAAAATATGAGCTATATGAGTTCGACCGCCAGTAACGACGGTACTTTAGCTATCACCGTTTATTTTAAACAGGGTACCAACCCCGATCAGGCCGCGGTAAATGTGCAGAACAGGGTAGCCCAGGCTACCAGTCAGTTACCAGCCGAGGTTGTGCAACAAGGTATCACCACCACCAAACAGCAGAATAGCCTGATTGGCGCGGTGGGCATGTATACCGAAGATAGTACCAAATACGACCAGGCATTCGTAGCCAACTATGCCCAAATCAATATCATTCCCGAGCTAAAACGTATTCCGGGTGTAGGTTCGGCAAGCATATTTGGTGGTGTTAAAGATTATTCGATGCGCGTATGGCTTAATCCAGGCCAAATGGCAGCCTATAAGGTTACGCCCGCCGAAGTAATGAGTGCCATACAGGATAAAAACCTGGAAGCTGCTCCCGGTAAGCTGGGCGAACGCAGCAAGGAAGTATTTGAATACGTAATTAAATACAAAGGCAAACTTACCAAGCCCGAAGAATACCAAAACATTGCTATCCGTGCTAATGCTGATGGCTCTGTACTGCATTTAAAGGATGTAGCCCGTGTAGAACTGGGTTCATACTCGTACACCAGCATGACCCACTTAAACGGGCATGACGGTATTGCTATTGGTGTAATACAATTAGCCGGATCTAACGCTAACGAAATACAGATAGCGGTAGATAAGCTGATGGAAAAAGCATCGAAGGATTTCCCTTCCGGCATTAAATACAATAACTTTTATCGTACCAAAACCGCTTTGGATGAATCCATCAGCCAGGTAGAACATACGCTGATTGAAGCCTTTATCCTGGTGTTCCTGGTGGTGTTTATCTTCCTGCAAGATTTTAGGTCGACACTCATCCCGGCTATCGCGGTTCCTGTAGCCATATTGGGTACCTTCTTCTTCATGAGCCTGTTTGGGTTCTCTATTAACTTACTCACGTTATTCGCGTTGGTACTGGCTATTGGTATTGTGGTGGATGATGCCATTGTGGTGGTCGAGGCCGTACACGCCAAAATGGAACACGAGCATTTAGCGCCAAAGGTGGCCACCACCAAAGCCATGCACGAGATTACCGGCGCTATTGTATCCATCACTTTAGTAATGGCCGCGGTATTTTTACCGGTAGGCTTTATGACAGGCTCTACTGGGATTTTCTATCGCCAGTTTGCCTTTACCATGTCTATCGCTATTGTGATATCAGCCGTGAACGCATTAACCTTAAGCCCGGCATTGGCCGCTTTGTTTTTAAAGAGTCACCCTGTTAAGGATGGCGAGGTAGAAGTTAAAAAAGGATTTAAAGAGAAATTTTACGCTGGCTTTAACAGCAGCTTTAGTTCCATTACTGACAGGTATTTGGGCGGTGTAAAATTCCTGATCAAAAATAAGGGCATCGCTTTAGGCGGGCTTGCATTAGTGGTTGCTGCAACCGTTTACCTGGTTAGCACCACCAAATCGGGCTTTATCCCTACCGAAGACCAGGGTTTTATTGCCGTATCGGTATCTACACCATCGGGTACTTCGTTAGATGGTACTACGGCTATTTTAAAACAAGCGGAAAACGCGGCCAGGAGCTTACCTGCAGCACGTTTTGTTACAGCCATATCGGGTTTTAACTTATTAACCAACTCCACCAGCCCATCGGCAGGCGTGTTTTTTGTGCTGCTGAAACCAAACGAAGACAGGGGCGCTGTGAAAAATATCGACGATATACAGAATGTGTTAAGAGGCAAATTAGGCGCGGTAACCGGCGGTAGCTTCTTTGTATTTAGTTTCCCTACCGTGCCGGGCTTTAGTAATGTGGAAGCATTGGACGTGGTATTGCAGGATAAAACCGGCGGCAAGCTGGATAAGTTTAGCGGCGTGGCCAATAACTTTATCGGCAAGCTGATGGCAAAACCGGCGATAGCCTACGCGTTCACCTCATTTAAAGCTGATTATCCGCAGTTACAATTAGAAGTTGATGACGACAAGGCTAATCAATTGGGTGTAAATGTGAAGGATATTTTGCAAACCATGCAAGCCTATTTCGGCAGCGCGCAAGCATCCGACTTTAATCGCTTTGGTAAATACTACCGTGTAGTGGTGCAGGCTGATATTGCCGACCGTACCGACCCATCATCAATAGATCGTGTGTTTGTGAAAAACAAAAGCGGCGAAATGGTGCCGATTAATACATTGGTAAAACTAACCCGTGTTTATGGTTCGGAAACCGCATCAAGGTATAACCTGTTTAATTCTATCGAAGTAAATGCTATTCCTAAACCGGGCTACAGTTCGGGTGATGCCATTAAGGCCATTCAGGAAACTGCTAAGGAAGAATTACCATCAGGTTTTGCTTATGAGTTCTCGGGCCAAACCCGCGAGGAGATCTCATCGGGCGGGCAATCGGCTGTGATATTTATGCTGTGTTTGGTATTTGTATACTTCCTGTTGGCAGCCCAGTACGAAAGTTATATCCTGCCATTAGCGGTTATATTTTCTATCCCTACAGGTATTTTAGGAACGTTTGTGGTATTAGGTTTAACCGGTATCGAAAACAATATCTATGTACAGGTTGCACTCATCATGCTTATCGGGTTGCTGGCTAAAAACGCCATCCTGATTGTTGAGTTTGCCGTTCAGCGCCGCAGGGCAGGGCAACCATTGGTTGCAGCCGCTATGGAAGCTGCCAAGTTAAGGTTACGCCCAATCATCATGACCTCGCTAGCCTTTGTGTTCGGCTTATTCCCTATGAGTATCGCTACCGGCCCATCTGCGCAAGGTAACCACTCTATTAGTATCGGCGCGGCCGGCGGGATGGTGTCGGGCGTGTTATTAGGCTTATTTATTATCCCAGTGCTGTTTGTGATCTTCCAGGGATTACAGGAACGGATAACCGGTGTACCCGTAGCTGTTTTAATGGATGGGCATCACGAGCATGGGCATATAAATGGCCACACAGTTAAAGAATTGCAAGAGGAACCAATTGCTTAATCAGCGTAGTTCCAAACATCAAATAAAAATAAGGATATGAAAAAATATATAAGCGGGCTGGCATTGATCACATTGATCATCAGCGCCTGTTCGGTCTCAAAAGACCTCGAATCACCCAAACCCGAATTGCCCGCAACTTTTAGGAACGCGGCTATTCAAACCACCGGCGATAGCAGCAGTATTGCCGATATACAGTGGAAAAGTTTCTTTACCGATGCTGCCCTGCAAACACTGATAGACAGTGCCATACTTAAAAACTATGATATGCAGATAGCAGTTAAAAATATAGAAGCATCGCAGCTATTGTTTAAGCAGGTAAAATGGAACTATGTGCCCGAAGTAGCTTTAAATGTGACGGCTAATTCCAGCCGTCCGTCTGATAACAGCGTGACCGGATTGAGCTTAAGCCAGTATAATATTGGTAAAAACCATATCGAAGATTACTCGGCCAACCTGGCGGTTTCGTGGGAGGCAGATATTTGGGGCAAGATCCATAATCAGCAAAAAAGCACTTTGGCAGCTTACCTGCAAACCAACGAAGCAAAAAAGCTGATCCAAACTAATATTGTGGCCAGCGTATCGCAAGGTTATTATAACCTGCTGATGCTGGATGCGCAATTGGCTATCGCGCAAAAAAATGTAAAGCTGAATGACAGTACCTTGCAGATCATCCGTTTGCAGTACAATGCCGGTCAGGTTACATCGTTAGCGGTGCAACAGGCCGATGCGCAGCGCCAGGCAGCGGCACAATTAGTGCCACAGTTTGAGCAAAATATAGCCATACAGGAAAATGCCCTGCGTATTTTAACAGGCGCATTGCCCGATAACGTAACCCGTGGTGCAGGCCTCGATCAGATCATCATCCCCGAAAATATAAATACGGGCGTACCAACCAACTTTGTTAGTCGCCGCCCTGATGTTAGGAGCGCCGAATTGGAACTTAATATAGCAAATGCTAACGTTGGGATAAACAAAGCAAGTATGTACCCGGCATTACGGATTACGGCTACCGGCGGGGTAAACTCTTTTAAGGCCAGTAATTGGTTCAACGTACCTGCATCATTGTTCGGCGTTGTAGCCGGCAGCGTGGTGCAGCCACTGCTCGATCATAAAGAACTAAGCACTAAATACAAGGTAGCACAGGTAGAGCGCGAACAGGTAGTGCTAAGGTTCCGTCAGTCGGTATTAAACGCTGTGGGCGAAGTGTCGGACGCTTTGGTAAGTATCGAAAAATTGAAAACACAGCAAGTCATAGCGGCCAACAGGGTCAGTACCTTGCAGCAAGCTACCGGTAATGCCAATTTATTGTTTAAAAATGGCCTGGCTAATTACCTGGAAGTAATAACCGCGCAAAGCAATGTTTTACAAAGCGAGTTAGAACTGGCCCAAATCAAAAGGAATGAATTAAGTGCCGTATCGGCGCTGTACCGCTCATTAGGCGGCGGCTGGAAGTAAAACAGGTTAATTCAATAGTACTTTTAATGTATTAAGGAGGCTATCCCTTTTGGGATAACCTCCTTTTTTTATTTCTTACTGTTTATAAATTGTATTTAAGTTAGCTGTTTATGGAACATTATGATGGGTGTATGATGTCCAGCCCAAAAAGCCAACGTCGCCACCGGGTAGGCCGTAAGGGTCTTGCAAATTGCGGATATAAGTGGTTTCGGTAGTATGATAATGGCGGTCGGCAATCTCAATACCCGGCCATATTGGGTTGGTTGGGTTGCCATTTGGCGAACAAGGTGGAGAAACCGTTCCCATGATCAACTTATACTGGTATTTATAACCGGTTAATAAACGCGAGCTGCTGCCAGTGTATACCGACTGATCATTAAACTGCATTACCGCAAGGTTGGCCGCGTAAGTAAATCCGGTGAGGGAGTACTGAAAATGGACATAATCATTATGTGATCCGCAAACTTCGCCGTTCATCGATCCATCCGATGCGATTACCAATGGTAACATGCTTTGGATGATGGATAGCCCGTTGTTATACACAACCTGGCTGTCTTCAAATATACCGATAGCCATTTTTGCATAACCTTGCGAAACGTTCCAGTTGTTATTATAGCCCGGCGTATTATTAATGTAGTTGTCCTTTAGCTTATTCAAAAAACTTTTAAACTGATTGTCTTCGCTGGTTGTCCAGCCACCGGTTTGGCCGTTGGGTAAATGGTAATACTTAATAATTTCAGCCGCGGCAGCAAAAGTTGGTGCAGCCCACGCTGCCTCCAACGAACCCTGGTTTGGATTGGGATTAGATCCCCCGACGACAATATTTTGAAAGGCATTTGCCCAACCGTCTAACATTTGCTTTACCGTGGTGGCGTAAGCGGCATTCCCGGTTTTGGCCCAGCGCAGGGCTAGCGCGTATGATAGCAGCGCATCGCCCTTAAAGCTGGTTTCGTCGGGCGTGCCCGCGCTCGATGCTACATCAACAGTGGCCTGGTAATTGCCGCTTGGGCTGTGGCTGTCGCAATAAGCCGTAACTAAATTGTAAGCCGCAACCCGGTCGGGGTTGGTGTTGTTATTAACTTCGTTAGCAATGTAATCTAAACTGGCCTGGGTGTTAAGTATACCGGGATGTACAAACCCGGTGGCTTCTGTTTTTAGGGTTGCAGACGAAGCGGTTTCCACTGGTTGGTTAGCTTGTTTCTGCTTGGTGCAATTTGTGAAAAAAATACAGGTGACAAATAGGGAAGTAAAACTTAATAAATAGCGGTTAAAGTGTTGTTTTTTCATAATAAAGGTTAATTATTAATTAAATAAAAATCTACTTCGATAATTAAACCTGCTAATACACAATGATCTACCTAACTTGGTTATCAAGGTATTTTGGGGTTTAAAAACGAGAATGAAAAATTACAATTGGTTTATTGAAGCTGGAATTCCAATGGCAAATCTATTGTAATTAGTTGATTAATAGTAAATTAAAATTTTACTGATACGCTTGGTACACAATGATAATTTCGCCGGATTGGGGATTCTATAGTTGAGGGGACATCAAAAAAAAAATATTTTTTTTGAGCAATACGCTTAATGCTCAATTTCTTATATGGCAATTAGATGGGTATTATTTAATACTGAGATAGTTTGGTGGAAGCCTGCATCTAATAAACAATTGTTCTGATTTCGAAAAATGACCTTACCGGATATTCTTTGTCGCATCCGCCCCCATAATTGTCTTGAAATAACCTTTGTCGCCCGGCATTATCAACTATTTTTGTTAGATAAGATCAATTACAAATGAAAACCATATTTGATAAGCCAACCCGCGACGAACTGATTACACGGATTAATACCTTGAATGAACACAGCAAGGCCCAATGGGGCAAGATGACTGTTTACCAAATGTTACGGCATTGTAGCATGTGGGAAGAGATGTGCCTGGGCAGGCAACTATACCGGCAATCTTTCCTGGGGCACCTGGTGGGTAAATTTGCTTTAAAGGATATGCTTAAAGATGAACCAATAAAACGTAATTTACCCACCGTGCCGGGGTTTAAAATTACAGACAGTGGCGATGTATCGGCCGAAAAAGCTAAATGGATAGACCTGATCAGGCAACACGACGATCGTGTTGCACAAGGTTTTGTACACCCATTTTTTGGGAAGCTTACGCCCGACCAAGCTGGCCAGATGGCTTATAAGCACATAGACCACCATTTGCGGCAGTTTAACGCTTAGATAATTGTCGGGCATTTATACACCGCTAAAAAATGATCTTGCTGTGATGTTAACTATTTAAAATTACCGGCTATACGCTGTACCTTTAAGCATGTATAAAGTAGCGGCTTTGTTTTTATTGCTATTAGGCTTTTTAACAGCATCGGGCCAGCAAAACTGGAAGTTGAATAACGAGGTTGATGGCATAAAGGTTTACAGTGCGGCAGTGCCCGACTCGAAAGTGAAGGCAATTAAGGTAGAGTGCGATTTGCAGGCTACCCTGGCCCAATTGGTTACTGTATTGCTGGATATAAAGACCTGTACCGATTGGGTTTATAATACCAAATCGTGCATACTGCTGAAGCAGGTATCCGCATCCGAACTGTATTATTACTCGGAGGTTAATATCCCATGGCCAGCCCAAAATAGGGACTTTGTGGCGCATTTAACCATTACCCAAAACCCCGATACCAAAGTAGTATATGTTGACGGCCCGGCTGTACCGGGTATGGTACCCATAAAAAAAGGCGTGGTTAGGATTGAGCGTTCTATAGGGAAATGGGTGATTGCGCCGCTGGCAGGTGGCCGCGTACATGTAACTTATACCTTGCAGGTTGATCCCGGTGGCATTATACCCGCCTGGTTGGTAAACATGGTGGCTGGCGAAGGGCCTACCCAAAGTTTTAAGAAGCTGCGCCTGCAGCTGCAAAAGCCAGCATATCGCGATGTATCGTTATCTTTTATAAAAGATTGATTAAAAGAACAGCGGGCCGTGACTACTCCCAATCGGGAATTTATTAACCCGGCCATGTAAATGATCATGATGGGAATGATCGCGATACATTTTTTGACTATGGGTTAGGGTGGCAAGCAATTCGGGTTTAATAGCTTCAGTCTTGTCAGCCTGATCAACTATCACAGTTTTTTTCTTCATGACGACTTCTCCTTTAAGTTTATTTTGGAATTGGTAATACTAAGTTACATACAAGTATATTTATTTCAAATTAATTTAAAGGAAAAATAATAGGCGTAAAGCAAGGATTAACGGCCCGTTTACTTATGCGGGTGTTTGTACCTGGGCGAGAGATTTGATGTAATGAAAAAAATATAAAGAATTTCTTGATTTATAAAAATAATGTGTATCATTGTGCCATGAACAGAACAACAATATGCTGCCCCGTACCGCAACCGATTTATCGGAGGTGATGGGAGTGTATTGATTGAAAAATATAAATACAACACTAATCCTCTTAGATAAAAACTAAGGGGATTTTTTGTTTTAAGGCGATTTTTTTAGGGTGATATATCAATTGGTTTAGATTACTCCGTTTGGAACGGAGAGGTTCCCGGTTCGAGTCCGGGTTGCCCTACTAATATTACGGAAATATAGCTCAATGGTTAGAGCAACACCCTTATACGGTGTGGGTTAAAGGTTCAAGCCCTTTTATTTCCACTATAAAAAATGGTCGGTTGCCCGAGTGGTTGAAGGGAGTCCTCTGCAAAAGGAATGTCCACAAGTTCGAATCTTGTACCGACCTCCAATTTTCCTGTGTTGCAATGGCAGCATATCCCGGCCCCGGCCGGGACGATCGTGGTTCGACTTCACGCAGGGGAACTTGTGATTTTAAAAGCAGCTATTGCTGCTTTGGTTCTATCGGTTTTGATCGGGTAGGGGGAGTTGTGTTTGATAAAGATATTTCTTTATTGTCGGCGTGCCCGAACGGTATTTTCGTGATCTAATCAGCAGCTTCAAAATGCTGGCGTAGTTTTTCTTCTTCCAGGTCAAGTAACTCAAATTGCTGTTTCACCAGGTCATCGCTGATGTTTTCCTTTTTGTTGAGAGTAAGCAACAGCGCGCGTTGCTCCCTTAGCAGGTGTGCCATAATTTTGCGGTAATCTTTATAAAAAACTTTTGCCCGCGCCTCGTTATCGCCTTTCCCCCAGTCTTTCAGCAGTTCCATATCGGCATTAAAACGGAATACCAGGCCTTTTACCATATCATTGTGCTTAACCGGCTCCTTATAGTCTTCGTGCAGGATTTTCAGCGATAAATGCGCCAGTTTTTTGCGAACCAGCTGCCTTTGCTGTTCCATGGAAATGGCCAGGTCGGGGTCGGGCATGTTTACCCATTTAACTACAACCGGCAGGGTTAAGCCTTGCAGCACCAGCGTAACCAGTATCACCGTAAAGGTGATGAATAAGATCATATCCCTGTTGGGGAAAGCTTGGCCCGAATGCAGCGTTAGCGGGATACTCAATGCCGCCGCAAGCGATACCACACCCCTCATCCCCGTCCATCCCAACATGGTTGGGGCTTTCCAGCCCGGGCTTGGATCGGCTACGGTAATTATTTTGCTCATCACTATGGTAATCACTACAGCGCTATAGGTGCATAAAAAGCGGCCTGCAATTAGCACCCCGGTAATGATCAGGCTATAGGTAATGGCTGGCTTTAATCCATCGGCACCCAGGTTTTTAATAATCACCGGGAACTCCAGCCCTATCAAAATAAATACAATGCCATTAAGTACAAAGGCCACCGCTTCCCATACATTAACACCTTGCAGGCGGCTGCGATGCGATAAAAACTGATGCCGCCGGGCCGAGAGAAAAAGCCCGCCGCTCACTACGGCCAGCACGCCCGAAAAATGGAACTCCTCGGCCAGCATATACATGGTGTAGGGCGTAATAAAGGTAAGCACCACATCCATATTAGTAGTAGTGGGTAGCCAGCGGTGTATGGCGTAAAACAGCAACGCTACGGCTACGCCCACAGCAATGCCCATTACAATTACCAAAACAAAACTGGTAGCAGCCTGCCCAAAAGCAAACGAGCCGGTAAGTATGGCTGCCAGGGCAAACCTAAACACCACCAAGCTGGATGCGTCGTTCATCAGGCTTTCGCCCTCGACAATGGTGACAAAGCGTTTGGGTACCTTAATGTTTTTTAAAATTGCGCTGGCCGAAACCGCATCGGGCGGCGAAACAATGCCGCCTAATAAAAAGCCGGTAGCCAGCGTAAAGCCGGGGATTAACGCGGCCGATACAAAAGCCACCACACAGGACGTTAAGATCACCACCGGGAAAGCAAAGCTGCTGATGACCCGACGCCATTTCCAAAAATCTTTCCATGATGTATTCCAGGCGGCCTCGTAAAGGAGGGGCGGCAGAAAGATGACAAAGATCAGTTCGGGTTCGATCTCGATGCCACGTAAAAAAGGCACAAACCCTAAAGGCAAACCCACCAGTACCAACAGAATGGGGTAGGCAACCTTGATTTTTTGGGCCAGCATAACCACAAAAAGGATAATAACCAGCAAGCAGGTGTATTGTATTACGGCGTGATGCATGCAACTAAAATACAATAAATACCTGCCAAATTACTTTTTGTTGATGCCGTAAGTGATCATTTTTTTAACCTTACCGCCGGTTAATTCATAAATATCGCAGTAGTACATATTAAAATCCTTGCCGCTGGGGTTATGGCATTGTATCTCGCCGCTAACCGATGCCACATCGCCGTCTACCAAAAAATGGTCCTGGGTACAGTTTAGTACCTTAACCTCCGGGTTGTTTTTAAAAAAATCCCGAATGTTTTGCTTGCCGGCCAGTATGCAGTCGCCCAGCATGTGCCATTCTATATCGTCGGTCATGTACTGTAATATGGCTTCGTTGTCATTATCATTAAAAGCTTGTACAATGGCTGCTATTACTTTCTTGTTATCCATGGTGTTTTGGTTTTAATTTCAACACAAATATAATCTGTATTAAAATAGGCAGCTATACCACGATGCGACATTTAACGAGTTATACGCGACAAAGGCAGCACTTGTATTTAGCCCGGTGACCTACTGTACAATCTTATCTTCAGAACTTTTTTTCGGGGTTTTGACAGTGCCGTTTTTGGGGATACTTCATATCTATTCCTTAAACATCGGTAAACAGCCATTTTGAGGAATACCCATAGTTTATGGAATGGATTTCCTCCGACCAGAAGCCTGGCTATTGTGGTGTGATACGTCAAAGAACTTACTATTTATGGCCCTTATTACCGAAATTAATGCCGATAATACGCGTTTTTACCTGCAAGTGTTATTTTCAATTGGGTAAAATAGTATAATGGCTTATTTTTAAAGTGGCGTGTAGCTACAATATACCGAAATTTTGCCGGATTTACAAACGGAATTTACTGTCATTTGCTTGAAGCGCGGATAGTGAAAGTACTCCATCGCCCACAACATTTCTCCATATCAAACTACAAACACTGGGACCTAAAGCCGGTTTATTTTAACGACAAAATAACTTAATCATTGGTTAATGTGGCCGATTTTAGAAAGGCGATTAAGGCTAGCTTTATCGATGAAGGCAATGCCCCAGGCCTTTAAACAGAGCAGCCGAAAATCTTAAAAAGAGTAGGACAAACTAAACCTTAAAGCCTATAGCACAAACAATTTGAAAACCTAATCGAAGAGAGGCCATGGCTATAAGCCCCTTAAATACGCTATGTGCCATTGTGTTGCAGCCTATATACAACACGAAAAAAACTAACCTTTATTAAAACCATTTAATTATCAATTTATGAAAAAGTTACTATTTGTTTTATTGCTGGCTTTTGCCGGCACTGGCGTTTTTGCACAAGTAAAACCTAATTCATCCGGACCGGTTTATGCTAACGGCGATTCGTATGGGTATTATGTCGACGAGCAGCCGGGAGCTATCTCCTACGATTGGTCGGTTCAGGGTAATACCAACGCCACTATTTACCCGGCCTGGGATACGGCTATCGACATTATTTTTAGCAACGCGGGTTTTGAAGATGTGATCTGTACCGTTACCACGGCCACTACCTCGTACCCCTTATACGCGTATGTTGAAGTTTTTGCCGCGCCGTAAAAGCTTAAAGCCCGCTATTGAATAGATAGCGGGCTGTTTTAGCTCATTTATATACTGCACTCTGCCCCTCTGCTGGCGCAAGTTTAAGGGCTGCCTGTGCGATGGATTAAATGTGCCTATAATAGCCGAGGTCTTAGACTTCCGTGAAACATAGCCACAAGTTACGCTATGCTAACCCTGCGGTAGCAATTACCATCGGGGGGCTGATTGGACCAGTTAATTAATAATAATAGTAGATATCGACCTTGCCGGTAAAGTAATTTGTTGGCCACAGGCCTGCCCGGGCGATGGTTTCATGTTTAATTCGTCCCCGTCGGCTGTTAAATAGCGGGTTTGCAGGGTGTACTTCTTCTTCGGGTTAATCACATCCAGTTTTAGTGTTGCATCTGTAGTATCGTAGTTAATGCTCACCACCACCACTTGCTTATTATTGGTAAAGGCGGTAACCAATAGCTTATCGTTAATTACATTTTGATTATTGGCCATGCTGGTGATAATCCGTTTCATGCCGGGGCGCACAAAACGGCTATAGCTACCCAGCGCCCAAAGGTTTTTGGTGGCGGTAAATTCGCCATCCTTAAAATCGGGCGCGGCCTTTAGCGCTATTAAACAATACCGGGTATCAAAGGCGGCGTTCCCGGGTTCGTAGGCATTCCAAAACTGCCAGGCTGTGGCATTACCCACGCTGATATCGGTATGGATCACCTTCGCCAAAAACAAGGCGCAGTCCATGGCGCTCCTTCTTCCTTTCAAACCCTCCTTATAGCCATCGCCCAGCATAGAATACTCGGTTTGCCAGTAATTTACACCATATTTCTTTAAGGTATCGGCCAGCATACTGCGCGTGGCAACCAATGTGCTATCGTTCGCTTCGGTAAAATAACTATGCCCGCCAATTAATTGGGGCACATGGCTCAATTCCTCTACATTGTAAGGGCTTGCGGGCTTAAAAAAAGCCTGTACCTGGTGTGCCGCCTGGGCTTTATCGCCATATAAATAGCTGAGTTTAGCCGCTTCGGTTATTAAAATCCTGGTGTTTAAACGGGCTTTGTCCAACGCGGTGTTTAATGATTTGGTAACCCGGTATATTTCGGCATTACTCCACGGCGACCCTTCCTGGTCGCCTTTTTTATCGGGGTGTGCCCAATCCCATTGCGGTTCGTTCACGGGGCTGATATAATTAAAATGCAGGCCTTCCTTGTCAAAATGCTTAATTACATCGGTCAGGAATTTGGTGTAAGCATCGTAAGCGTCGTCTTTAAGATTTGCTTTAAAATCGCGCTCTGTTTTAAAACCTAAGCCATTTTTGGTAAACTGAACCGGTGGCGAATTGGAAAAGGCGATTAAATTAGGCACACCATAATCACGCGCCTTTTGCAGGAAAAAACGGTACCCTGCCTGTTTGGTCCAGTCATAAGTTCCATCCGGGTTTAAGAAACATTCTGCCCGCCTCCTGAAATCCCTGATGCCGCTGCTGTCGCCCTGCTCAAATGTGCCTGCCCCAATGTTGAAGCGCCAGGCTGATAGGCCTATGCCCACTGGAGCGCCTTGCGCATCCATTTTTTGGCTGAATAATAACTCTGCGATCCGCTCCTTTTTTTCTGATGGCCAATATTTACCAATCCCTTCCGAAAACCAACAGCCCGACGCGCCTATATTATCCATCGTCTGGGCCGTATGGTTCATATCGATAGTTACGGTATACAGCTTACCGGGGGCTATTTGGGCAAGGGTTGATAAGCAGGGAATAAGGAACGGTATTAAAAAATATATTCGTTTAAACATCTCGGCTATTTATTTAATGCTCATTTAAATGGATCAGTACCAAATGTAAAAGTAATTTTTCTATCGAACTATCCTGTGCCAACCTCTGCCTCTGTCCGTTCAGGCGTCCACGCCTGAACGTTGATATTGGCAAGCGTCCACGCTTGCGATGAAAGAGCATAATTTTGATGTAAGTGTAGACGCTTCATTAGTTTACAATCAGGCGTGGACGCCTGATTGGATGGGTATGGGTAATGACAGCCTGAATCATTAGCAGCAAAATAGCGCCGATATAGATCTTATTTATATTTTTGAATGTATTAATTAGGGTTGTAGCTTAATTGAGTAGCCGCATTTTGTTGAGTAAAAATTAAAGTTCATGTCGCAAAGAGAACGTTTAAAAATTGGCGAAGGCCGGATTAGTGGTTATATATCCATTTTTTTGGCGGTATTGGTGCTATTAGGCATTTTTTGTTTCCGTTACCCCGAGCAATTGACCACGCCCGAGTTCAGGGAAATTTATACAAAGCAAAGTATGCAGATTTTAATGGCAGCCGGTATTATTGCAGCATTCTTTTTTGCATTGCTTAGCATCATACTCAGCAAAAAGATCGGCCTGGCTTTAACAGGATCGGCAATTGCCGGACTGGCCATATTACTTGGTGCATTTACGGTGCAAGGCCGAAGCGTTGAAAAAGTAAGCTGGCATTTCGGGTTAGACTGGATGTTGCTTGATTTACTTTTAATGACTGTAATATTTATCCCGCTGGAGTTGTTTTTTCCGAAAAACAAATTCCAAACAAAGTTTCATGAAGAATGGCGAACCGATTTGATGTACTTTGTTATCAGCCATTTATTTATACAGTTTTTTGGCATTGTTACACAAAAGCCAGCAGTTTTATTTTTTGGTTGGATGGGTCTGGATAAAGTGCATGTATGGGTGCAAAATTTACCCTTTATTGCGGCATTGTTCCTTGCTTTTTTCACAACAGACCTGTTCCAGTACTGGGCTCACCGTTTTTTCCATACGCGGGTTTATTTATGGCGTTTCCATTCCATTCATCATTCTACCAAAAGCATGGATTGGCTGGCCGGTAGCCGCACACATTTTATGGATATATTTTTTACCAGGGCTATGACATTTATTCCGCTGTATGTGTTGGGTTTTTCTACAACTGTTTTTAACGTTTATATTATATTTATTGCCATACATGCGGTGCTGATACATGCCAATACCCGTATTAATTTCGGGGTTATAAAGTATATTTTTACTACGCCGCAATACCACCATTGGCATCATTGCGAGGACCCGAAATATTACGGACATAATTTCGCATCGATATTTCCATTGATCGATATTATTTTTGGCACCTATTATCTACCCGGTAAGGAATGGCCCGCGGGTACCGGTGTGCATGAAGGGAGTTATCCTAAAGGTTTCCTTAAGCAATCAGTTTACCCGTTTACCAAAAGCCCGTTCGATACCGATTTGAATATGGAAGAGCGTAGTGACAGATAGGGCTGGTATTATGACACTACCGCCGGTATAAAAATAAAAAAGCTGGATCCCTGCCCAAACACGCTTTCAAAGCCAATGCGGCCGCCCTGGCGTTCTATAAATTCCCTGCATAACAACAGGCCCAGGCCAACGCCTTTTTCGTTATTGGTGCCAAAGTCAGGTTCGGTATTAATAGAGAAGATTTTATCCTGTTTAGTTTCATCAATGCCTTTCCCGTTATCGGCAACGGTGAGTTTACATTCCTGTTGTATTAATTGCGCGTCGATATTAATAATACCCCCAAGCGGGGTAAATTTTATGGCATTACTTACCAGGTTGCGTACCACCAGTTGCAGCATATCAATATCGGCAATTACCATTATTTCGGGCCCTATGCGGTAGTTAAAAGCAATATCCTTTTTGGAGGCTTGTGTTTTTCCCATTTCCAGGGTGCCTTGTATGGCTGTAAGCAGGTTGATGGCCGACAAATTAACAACAGGCCCCTCCATTTGCGATTTAGACCATTGCAACAGGTTAGTCAGCATCTCCATGGTGCTGTTAGTGGCCGTTAGCAGGTCCTGCTCTAAGGCCGGGCGTTGTTGACTGTTCAGCGCGTTGCTATTCAGCAATTCCAGGTAACCCTGTATGTGGATGAGGGGTGCCCGCATATCGTGCGATATGATAGACATAAGTTTGTTTTTCTCGTCGTTGCTTTGTTGCAATTGCTGTTTTTGCAGCAGGATCTGCTGGTTGCGCACTTCAATGGCTATGGCCTTTTCTTCAACAGCAACCCGCTCCTTATCATAACTTTTACGGATGAATTTAATAATGATATAAATGGCTATCACCGGTAGGGGGAATGCCGTAACCCTGTCCAATAACTGGCCTTTGCCGGCAGTAAAAGGATATTTTATTAATAAAGGGTATTGATACGCTATTAGGTGCAGTATTAAAAAGGATATCAGGTAAACAATTAACCACGTAGTATGCTGGCGGTAGGGCGATATGGCGAATACCAGCAGCAGGTAAGCCGGCCATATTAAATCGGTAGAGCCGTTGATGCCCGAGTTGGCAAAATAGTTAACCGAAAATACAAGGATGCCCGTTAACCCAAATACCACACTGCTGTGCGCCTTGCCGTGAAAGCGGGATTGGTAATACTGGTACGAAAAAAACAGGCTCAGTAAAAAGCTGGATATGGCGGCAATATAAAGCCCGGCAAAAACATTATAGGGGATATAGAAAATAGCCAGGATAATTAAACCAATGCTAATGGAGTGAAAGATCCGGCTTTCTAAAGCGAAAACCGATGGGCTGCCGATTAGCCTAAACCATAGATCGTTTATTTTTTTTAGCATAGGGCGGCTTTTAGCAACAGAATTGGTTAAGCACTAATACGAGGTATCGCCTTAATTTGTTTAAAGCGATAGATAATTAAATATAGGGAAAAGAAAACGATTTATTAAAACAGATTATCGGTAAGCCTGCCACAGGTTTACAATTGGGTGGCTAAAGCGGCAAGCTATCCTTGTCGCAGGTGTATTTAAACAGCTTGTCATTTCGAACGAACCGTGACGGCCTGTGCGATAGCGTGAGGAGAAACCCTATACGTGCGATAGGCAAACTGTATAAGATTTCTCTTTCGCCCCGTCGCTCAATTCCCCCTTAGCTCTATCGAAATGACAAGCTGATTTTTTAGCGTCATCAAAACCTTCAAAACCCCACCCGGATTTGATGCCTTAGGCCGACATCCTATGCTCGGTTATGCAGCGCCTTATTTAACCAGCATTAACGGGTTGGGGTAATTGTCGCTTTGGTCTTCGGCTACTATATCCAGGCACATAAAATCCTTTTCAATCAGCAGGGACAGGCCGTCTTCGTTGCTGTTAAAACCTACGCGTTCGGTTGTGGTCCATTCATCCAGCATCCAGCCGGGCATGTAAAGGGTGATGTTGTTGTTTTCGAGCCCGGCAGATAAATTACCGCAGCTTATTTTTTGCAGTGAATAAGTTAACCGCGCCGCGCCAAAGTCGGTTGTATCTTCCAAATAACCATCCTGCGCAAAGCGCTCCACTTCGGGCCGGGTTAGCCGGTATCTTAATGAGTTTCCTTTGATGCGTATCTTCATAAGTTTAGCGCGTTAATATCTGTAACTTGTCCTATTATAATAATAGCCGGATAGGTTAAACCCTGTTGGGCGGCTAAAGCGGGCATATCTTTAATTTTTCCCTTAGCTACCTTTTGCTGCGGTAGCGATGCGTGTTGTATAATGGCTGTAGGGGTATCGCCGCGGTTTTCTTTAATATAAGTATCGGCAATAACGCCCAGCTGTTTCATGCCCATATAAATAACCAGGGTGGCATTACTTTGCATAGCCAGCCGCAAATCGGCCGATAGGGTGCCATCCTTTTTTGTACCCGTAATTACCCAGATCCCCTCACTTAGCGAGCGGTGGGTTAATGGGATGTCTTCAAAGCCCGCTGCCTGCATAGTAGTAATGCCTGGAATAAATTGGGTTTGTATGCCTAAAGCGCGCGCATAAATGATCTCTTCATAACCCCGTCCGAATATAAAGGGGTCGCCGCCCTTTAATCTTACTACGGTGCCTTTGGTAAAAGCGTAGTGGGCAATCATTTGGTGTATTTCTTCCTGCGTGGTATACTCGCCGTAGGGTTGTTTGCCTACGTATACGTTTTCGCAGCTTGCTTTGGTTAGGTTTAATAGTTCTTTATTGGCCAGGTTATCATAAAGCACCACATCGGCCTGTTGTAAAACGCGCTGGCCTTTAACTGTTATTAGTTCCGGGTCGCCGGGGCCTGCGCCCAGTACAATTAATTGGGGTATAATGGGCTTTGTGGTCATTTTTCTATCTAAAAATCATTATTCATGAATTTAATAAGCTTTATCATTAAAAATTAAAACATATTTTAATGATTGTTGTCAAATTTCGAGTTTAAAAATGATTTTTTTAATAAAAAACTGATAAAAATTACGTTTTATATCTATATAATATTGTTAAAATCATAAAAATTACCCAAAATGTGAAAAATTGGTACTGAATGTTGTTGTTTTGTTCATGTAATTGGTTATAATTGTTATTGTAAACGCGTTTGGTCGCAAATTAAATGTGTTTACATAAAAATTGCTTTAACATTTAAAAGATCTGTTATGTCAAAACAAACTATTATAGTTGTTGGCAATGGTATGGTAGGGTACAAGTTTTGCGAGAAACTGGTATCTAAAACATCGGCCTTTAACATCATTGTTTTTGGCGAGGAACCGCGCCGCGCTTACGACCGTGTACATCTGAGCGAGTACTTTGCCGGTAAATCGGCCGACGACCTTTCCATGTCGACCACGGCATGGTATACCGATAATGACATTCAGCTGCATTTGGATGACCCTATCCAGGAGATCAATCGCACCGATAAAACCATCCATTCTTTAAAAGGTGTAACCCTCGGGTACGATTACCTGGTGCTGGCCACCGGATCGTCGGCCTTTGTTCCCGATATACCGGGAATTGAAAAGGAGGGTGTATTTGTTTATCGCACTATCGAAGATCTTGAACTGATAAAGGCCTATGCCGTTAACGCTAAAAACGGCGCGGTAATGGGCGGTGGATTGTTAGGCCTGGAGGCGGCAAAAGCATTGATTGATCTTGGTATAAAAGAAACGCATGTAATTGAGTTTGCGCCGCGCCTGATGCCACGGCAAATTGACGCGGCTGGTAGTGCTATGCTGCAATCGAAGTTGAGCGAACTAGGGCTAAGCCTTCATTTAAATAAAAGTACGGCCTGTATTGCCGGCGACCATAAAATAGAAGCGCTGCAATTTAATGATGATACTTTATTAGCGGTAGATATGCTGGTGATATCGGCCGGGATCCGCCCGCGCGATGAGTTGGCTAAGCTGGCCGGGTTGCAGGTAGGTACCCGCGGCGGCATTATGGTAAACCAGCGGATGCAAACCAGCGATGATGCCATATTTGCCATAGGCGAATGTGCACTGTACGATAATATGATATATGGCCTGGTTGCCCCCGGCTATGAAATGGCCGATGTGGTGGTGGCGCAGTTGCTGGGTGCCGATAAAGGCTTCCACGGTTTTGATATGAGTACCAAGCTGAAGCTGATAGGGGTAGATGTAGCCAGCTTTGGCGATGCTTTTATGGCCGAGCCTGCCTGCCGTACCATTGTTTTTGAGGATACCCATAAAGGCGTTTACAAGCGCATTAATATTAGTAACGATGGGAAGCTGCTTTTGGGCGGTATATTAATTGGCGATGCCGATGCTTATAATATGCTGCTGCAAACCGTGAATAATAAAATTGCCCTGCCGCCAAACCCCGAAGATATGATACTGGGATTGCGTGGCGGCGAGCAAAGCGAAGGCGCCGGAGTAATGAGCTTGCCGGATGACGCGCTGATCTGCTCGTGCGAGGCGGTGACTAAAGGCAATATCTGCGGCGTGGTGAATGATGGCGCTACGGATTTGGATACTGTGAAAAAATGCACCAAGGCCGGGACAGGTTGCGGTGGCTGTGTACCCATGGTGAAAGATCTGATAGTTGGCGCCATGAAAGCTAACGGACAATATCTGAAGAATGTGATCTGCGAGCATTTTGATTATTCGCGGCAGGAGTTGTACGATTTGGTGAAGATTAACAAACTGAAGAACTACGATCTGGTGCTGGATCATTTTGGCAAAGGTGATGGCTGCGAAACCTGCAAGCCGCTGGTGGCCAGTATCCTGTCCAGCTTGTGGAATGATTTGATTGTTAAACAAGATACCATACAGGATAGTAACGACCGTTACCTGGCAAATATCCAAAAGGGGGGGACCTATTCGGTAGTGCCACGCATCCCTGGTGGCGAGATCACCCCTGAAAAATTGATCGTAATAGGGCAGGTGGCCCTAAAATATGGCCTGTATACCAAAATAACCGGCGGTCAGCGTATCGATCTGTTCGGCGCGCATGTAAGTGACCTGCCACTGATATGGGAAGAATTAATTGATGCCGGTTTTGAAAGTGGCCACGCTTACGGCAAGGCGCTCCGTACAGTAAAAAGCTGTGTGGGTAGTACCTGGTGCCGGTTTGGTTTGCACGATAGTGTGTCTTTTGCTATCGAGATTGAGGAACGGTACAAGGGTTTGCGATCGCCACATAAGTTAAAGGGTGGGGTAAGCGGCTGTATCCGCGAGTGCGCCGAGGCGCAAAGTAAGGACTTTGGCGTTATAGCTACCGAAAAGGGCTGGAACTTGTACATCTGTGGTAACGGCGGCTCTAAGCCGCAGCACGCGCAATTGCTGGCTGCCGATATTGATAGTAAAACGCTGATTAAATATCTCGATCGCTTCCTGATGTTTTATATAAAAACCGCCGACCCACTTACGCGTACCGCTACCTGGTTAAATAAAATGGAGGGCGGTATGGCTTATCTGAAAAATGTGGTAATAAACGACAGTCTGGGTATTGCCGATCAGTTGGAGGAAGAAATGCAATTATTGGTTGATAGCTTCCATTGCGAATGGAAAGAGGTAGTGAATAACCCCGATTTGCGTAAGCGCTTTACTCATTTTGTAAACGCCCCCGGCGAAAAAGACCCAAGCGTGAAATTTGAAGGTATGCGAGAGCAGGTAAAGGCGGTGTGGTAATTGGGGATGTCATTGGGTCATTGGGATTTTGACCGATAAAATTAGACAGCCGGAAATCAATAATTCAGTAAATCAATAATTCAAAATTAAAAAGCCATGGAAACACTAATAGATATACAATGGGTGCTGGCATGTTATGCCGATGATGTGCCCGAAAATGGCGGCGTTTGCATGAAGCATGGCGACGAGCAGATTGCCATATATAATTTTAGCAGGCGCGGCGAGTGGTATGCCACACAAAATTTATGCCCGCATAAACAACAAATGTCACTGTCCCGTGGAATGATAGGCAGCGCCGGCGAGGCTTGCGAGCCAAAGGTGGCCTGCCCATTCCATAAAAAAACGTTTTCGCTTTTAAGTGGCGAATGTTTAAGCGGCGATGATTATAAAATAAAAACCTACCCGGTTAAAGTGGCCGATGGCAGGGTGTATGTTGGGGTGGCGCAGGCTTAGTTGCCGTGTTGCCTCAGCGCGGCAAGGGCATCGGGGTTGGTAATGGCTATGCTTTTGCCCGATAGCCTGATGCTTTGTTCCTGCACCAGCTCGTTAATTACCCTAAAAACGGTTTCGTAAGTTGCGCCGGCAAACGATGCCAGGTCCTGCCGGCTGAGTATAATATTAATAAAGCCGTCGGGTGTAATGCCAAATTGTTTTTGCAGTTTAATTAAAGCTCCGGCTACTCGGCCCTTAACGGGCATGTGGGCCAGGTCGCGCATGCGGCGTTCTGATTTGCGCAGTTCGCTGGCGAAGAAGTTAACCAGTTGGTAGGTCAGCTCGCCATTAACTTTTAAAGTGCTTTCAAAAAACTTCATACTGATATAGCAAACTACCGATGGTTCAAGCGCCGCGGCCGAGATGGGGTAGTTTAAATTGGGCCCTATGCCCCGGTGGCCCAGTATAGCGCCGTTTTCGGCAAAGCGGATAATTAATTCCTTGTCATTATCCCATTGCTTATATACTTTCAGGTTGCCGCTATATACAAAGTAAATACCTTCCACCGGGTCGCCCTCATTAAACAATACATCACCTTTTTTAAGTTTAATGTTTGTTTTATTGGCGCAAATAGCCGGGTGCCATTCCTCCATGCAGTATTTGCACATAAAACAAGTGCTGGTATCGCAAAGCCAACTGTTTTTCTTCGATTTTTTATCTTCTTTCACGGCTATCGGTCTCAATTATGCAGTAAAAATACCTTTTGTTAGGTGGATATCAAACAAAAACAAGGTTGTTGCCCTGTATTTTGTGCGTTTTGTAATATAAAGTAATAAAATTTGGGGTTTTATTACTGTTTTTGATTGTTTATTTAATAGATAATGTGAAATTGATATTGAAAATATGGCATAAATGTGTGTTTGTTGGTTTTTCTAATTGATTTTTTGATAAAAAATCAGCTTTTATATATTATTAATCATAAAAATTTAATTAAATGACCTTTTTTATTCATTTTTTTCATTAAAATAGATATATTTATAAAAACGAAACACGCTATTTGTTCAATAAATGATAAAAATTAAAATATGGGAGAAAAATAGATAGGATATTCCAAAAAAAAGCCCCGCCGGGAGGTCGCATTCCCGGACGAGGTTATCAGTTTTCAATTGCTTTAACAAATTAAAAAACCTTACCAAATGTACAAAAATGTATTTAAACAATGCAGGGTTGTTCTTTTTGTAACCTGCCTTAGCCTGGTTGCTTTTACAGCCAGGGCGCAATTTACCATCACCGGGCAGCTACGGCCCCGGGGCGAATTGCGCGACGGTTACGGTACTTTAGAACCCCTCGGCAACAAAAATGCCGCCTTTATTTCGCAACGAACGCGGCTGACGCTCAACTATAAGTCGGGCCACCTTATTTTTCAAACCTCTGTTCAGGATATACGGCTTTGGGGGCAGGATGCATCTACCATTACGGTTAACGATGGCAACCGCTTAAGCCTGCACGAAGCCTGGGCCGAGATCATCCTCTCCAACAAAAAAGACACCTCCTTTAAGATATCACCACTCGATTATTTCGCCATTAAAATAGGTCGCCAGGAAATTGTTTATGATGATGAACGCCTGCTGGGTTCAACGGATTGGCTGCAACAAGCCCGCCGCCACGATGCTATTGTATTTAAGGCTATCCAAAAAGGCTGGCAAATTGATCTGGGCGCGGCATTTAACCAAAATACCGATGCTATAAACTATAATGGCACCTATTATACACCTGCCAACGTACCCGCTACCATAAAAGATAGTAAGGGCAATTTGGTAAATACCCCGGCTGGGATGATCCCCTTGGTCAGCAGCGCGGGCATCAGTGCAAAAAATGGCAGCCCGGCATTATTAAATCCACCCGGCAGTAACGGCTTAAACCAAGAATATAAGGCGCTGCAATACTTATACATCGCCAAAAAAATTAATAAAACCAAAATTTCCAGCCTGTTCCTAACCGATCAGTTTGGCAAATACGCGCTCGATTCGGTAAAAAATACCACCGGTACCGATGTGGGTTATGTATATGGTTATAGATACAATCAGCCGGGCGTAAACCTGCGTTATACTACCGGGTTGCTTATTAACCCAATGTTTGGCGCTAAAAATCAATTTGCCTTAACATGCGGCTACTACTACCAGGGCGGGCACGATAAAGATGGCTTAAGCCTTGATGCATCAATGGTTACCCTATCGGCAGTATATAATCCCGGGAAGCTGGCTTATACCATCGGCTGGGATTATTTATCCGGTAACGATGCCTTTTCTACATCAAAAACCAATCACCGGTTCGATCCGCTTTATGGTACCCCGCACAAATTTTGGGGACTGATGGATTATTTCTATGCGGTTAGCGGCGCGCCGACAGGCGGGCTAAGCAACCCTTATCTTAAACTAAAATATACATCGGCCAATAAACGCTTCAGTACCGAACTGGCTAACCATTATTTTATGCTGGCCAATAATCAAAAGGATGTAAGCGGCAATGCCATTAGCAAATACCTCGGTACCGAGTTTGATTTAACCACAGGTTATAAGTTGAATAAGTTTACGCTGGCCACTTTGGGTTTATCCTACATGTCGGCCACGCAAAGTATGGAGTATGCTAAAAATATCAGTCCGGGTACCGCGCATTTAAACCCGGTATGGGCCTATCTCCAGCTCAACATCACACCAGAATTTCTAAATAAATAATCACCCTGAAAAAAGAAAGATCATGGAAAAGCAACTCACCAAACTCAATATATTCTCCACAAAAGGCATCCAAATGAAAACCTTCCATATTACATGGTTAATGTTTTTCGTTTGCTTCTTCGGTTGGTTTGGCCTGGCACCCTTAATGCCCACCATCCGTGCCGAACTGCATTTAACCAAGGCGCAAATAGGTAATATCATCATCGCTTCGGTAGGTTCAACCATTATAGCCCGCCTAATTATAGGTAAACTGTGCGATACCTGGGGCCCGCGCAAAACGGCAGTACGGTTATTGCTCATTGGCTCGCTGCCTGTGTTTTTTGTAGGGCTGGCGCATAGTTATGCTACCTTTTTAATGTTCAGGTTAGCTATTGGCGTTATCGGGGCATCGTTTGTTATCACGCAGTTTCACACCTCTATGATGTTTGCACCTAACATAAAAGGCACTGCAAACGCGGTTACCGGCGGCTGGGGTAACCTGGGCGGCGGTGTCACCAATATGGTAATGCCATTAATATTTGCGGCTATAGTTGGCTTTGGCTATACATCGGCCCAGGCCTGGCGTTATGCCATGATCGTCCCCGGCACCATGATGCTGGTGATCGCATTTCTGTATTATAAATACACCAAAGATACACCTAATGGCAATTACGATGAGATAGGCTACAAAGCCAAATCAACCAAAACAGACTGGTCTATCCTGTCCGACTGGCGTATATGGGCTTTAACTATGGCATACGCTATGTGCTTTGGTATGGAAGTTACTTTTGATAACGTAGCCTCGCTGCATTTTGTAGATAGTTTCCATTTATCGCAAAGCTCGGCAGGGTTTTGGGCCGGCATCTTCGGCTTCATGAACATCTTTGCCCGGGCATTGGGCGGCATCGTATCCGACAAGGTTGGCAAAAAACATGGTATGCGCGGTAAGGGCTTGCTGCTGGCCGGCGTACTGCTTTTAGAAGGCTGCGGCCTGGTACTGTTCGCGCAATCGGGCAGCTTATTTATAGCTATTGTTTCCATGCTATCGTTCGCGCTGTTCCTTAAAATGTCTAACGGGGCAACTTATGGTATTGTGCCCTTTATAAACAAAAAGAATGTTGGCCTGGTAAGTGGCATAGTAGGCGCGGGCGGTAACCTTGGCGGGATGCTGTTTGGCTTCCTGTTCAAGTCATCGGCTATAACTTATGTGCAGGCCTTTACCTATATCGGTTACACGGTAATGGTGGTATCGGTAATTGTATTTGTTACCCGTTTTCGCAAACAAACGGCCGATGAAGAACAACCCGCGGGCATAGTAGCCGCGGTATAAACTGAAATATAAATATGCCATCACCCGGGAAAAACATTAATCAGTTAACCTCTACCTGCTGTTACTGCGGGGTGGGTTGCGGTGTGGTTGTAAATAAGGAAAAGAACGGGGATATTACCGTTGCCGGGAATAAAGATTACCCGGTTAACAAAGGGATGCTATGCAGCAAGGGCATTAACCTGCATTATACCGTTAACGATAAAAGCGATAGGCTGCTGTACCCCCAAATGCGTTATAGCAAAAGTATGCCCCTGCAAAGGGTAAGCTGGGACGATGCGCTTGACCGTACAGTAGCCGTTTTTAAAACCTTTATTGAAAAATATGGGCCCGATTCGGTAGCGTTTTATGCCTCGGGGCAATGTTTAACCGAGGAATATTACGTGGTAAACAAACTGATGAAAGGGTTCATCGGCAGTAATAATATCGATACTAATTCGCGACTGTGTATGAGTAGCGCGGTGGCCGCCTATAAAATGGCTTTGGGCGAGGATAGCGTGCCGCTTTGTTACGATGATATTGAACTGGCCGATTGCTTTTATGTAACCGGTGCTAACCCGGCCTGGTGCCACCCCATATTATGGCGCAGGGTAGAGGCGCACAAGGCGGCTAACCCAAACATTAAAATTATTGTGGTCGATCCACGGGTTACGGATACCTGCAGCCTGGCCGATCTGCATTTACAGATCAACCCCGGTACAGATATTACATTGAACCATGCTATTGGCCGGCTGCTGATTGAGAATGGCGATATCGATATCGATTTTATCCGTAACCATGCCGAAGGGTTTGCACAATATAGCGAACTGGTATTTAAACGTACGCTGGCCCAATCGGCAAAAATATGCGGCGTAAGCGAGCGCGATATACATCTGGCCGCAAAATACATTGGCGAAGCCAAAGGTTTTATTACTATGTGGACCATGGGATTAAACCAAAGCGCCGTTGGTGTAAACAAAAACTTGAGCCTTATAAACTTGAATTTGATAACCGGCCATGTGGGCAAGCCCGGGTCGGGGCCTTTATCCCTGACCGGGCAGCCCAATGCCATGGGCGGCCGCGAAGTTGGCGGGCTGGCCAACCTGCTGCCCGCCCACCGCGACCTAAAAAACCCGCTGCACCGGGAAGAGGTGCAAAAGTTTTGGAAAGGCAGAACGATCAACCCCGAACCGGGCCTCACCGCTACCGAAATGTTTGAGGCGCTGAACGATGGCCGCCTGAAAGCGATATGGATTATGTGCACCAACCCGCTCACCAGTTTGCCCAATGTGCGTTTGGCTGAGCAAGCTTTAAAGAAAGCCAAGTTTGTGGTAGTGCAGGAGGTAAGTAATAAACCCGAAACATTGGCTTACGCCGATGTGATCCTCCCCGCCGCGGCCTGGGCCGAAAAAGAAGGCACCATGACTAATTCGGAAAGGCGAATTAGTTATTTGAATAAGATCATCGATCCACCGGGCGAGGCTATTCCCGATGCCGAGATTATTTGCCGCTTTGCCCGTAAAATGGGTTATCCTGGTTTTGATTTTAAAAACAGCGCCGAAATTTATGCCGAGCATGTGAAGCTAACGGCTAAAACCAGTATCGATATCAGCGGCCTGAGTTACGAGGTGCTGAAAGAACAATCATCCGTACAATGGCCTTATAAAAAGAAAAGCAAACCCGGTGGTACCGAGCGCCTTTTTGCAGACAGGAAGTTTTTCACCCCATCGCAAAAAGCCATTATCCATGCCGTGCCCGATGCCTTTACCAGCGAACGGGCAGATGATGATTATCCCTTTGTATTAACCACCGGCCGCATCCGCGACCAGTGGCATACCATGAGCAAAACGGGCAAGGTAAACAAGCTGAACCAACACCTGAAAGAATCGTTTATGGAGATACATCCACTTGATGCTGCCAGGTTGCGGCTTAAAGAGGGGGATGTTACGGTGATTACCTCGCGCCGGGGCGAGGTACAGGTTAAAGCTAAACTGACAAAACAAATTAAGCCAGGCGTAGTTTTTTTGCCCATGCATTGGGGTAAAATATTAGGGAACGATTTGCACCGGGTTAATAATATAACCAACGACGCGCTCGACCCGATATCTAAAGAACCGGATTTTAAATATTGTGCCGTTAACATCGCCAAGTTTAAAAAGCCTTTTCAGCGTATTGTGGTGATAGGCGCGGGGGCTGGCGCTTATGGTTTTGTAAAATCGTACCGGGAATTGAACCCTGCCGATAGGATCACCATTTTTAGTAAGGAAGATTTTCCGTTTTACAATCGGGTAATGCTGCCCGATTATATCAGCGGCGAACAGCAATGGGAGCAATTGGTAAAAATGAAAGACTCGGAAGAACCGGCCTATCACATTAGTTTACTACGCGGCGTAAGTGTAGAGCATATTGACCGCGAAACTAAATACGTGACCGATTCGCGGGGGATTAAAACCCCTTACGATGTACTGATTATGGCTACGGGCAGCCGGGCTGCTATCCCTAAAAACGTGCCATCGCTGCCCGGTATCTTCAGCATGCGCAGTCGTACCGATGCCGATAACTTTAAAAAGCACATTAAAAAGAACGGCCACGTAGTAATTGTGGGCGGGGGCTTGCTGGGTTTGGAAATGGCGGCATCCCTGCGCGAAATGGGGATTAGGATCACCATTATTCAGCGTACATCCAGCTTTTTAAACCGGCAATTGGATGCCCTGGGCAGCAAGCTGCTGCACGAAGAAATGGTAGACCAGGGTTGCGATATTTATTACGATGATGAGGTGCAATTGTATTACGGCAGAGCCAAACTAACAGGTATTGGCTTACGCAGCGGCCGTAAAATTGATTGCGATGCCATGATCTTGGCTATTGGTACAACACCCAACCTGGAGCTGGCCCGCGAATGTGGACTGGATTGCAAGCGGGGCGTAGTAGTGAACGAGCGCCTGCAAACCAACGACCCTGATATTTACGCCATAGGCGAAATTGCCGAATTTGAAGGCACCCTATACGGCATTACCGCCGCCGCCGAGCAACAAGCCGCTGTTGTGGCTGGCTATATGAACGGCGATATTGCCAGCTATTACAAGGGCAGCCTGTTTATGAATATCATTAAGATCCATGGTTTTGACCTGTGCAGTATCGGCCTACCCGAATGCCCGGACGAGCCGGGGTACGAAGAGGTGGTTTTTATTGACAAGGCCAAGCGCTACTATAAAAAATGCATTATTCACCAGGACAGGCTGGTAGGGGCTATATTGATTGGCGACAAAAGCGAGTTCCTGGAGTTTAAGGAGTTGATAGCCAACAAAACCGAACTAAGCGAAAAGCGCCTGCAACTATTACGCAGCGGCAATAAAGCCGACCCGGTTTTGGGCAAACTGATATGCAGCTGCAATAATGTCGGGAGCGAGAATATCAGCAAGAAAGTGGCCGATGGCTGCGATAATATGAAGGACCTGTGCGCGGCCACGGGTGCCGGTACCGGATGCGGATCGTGCCGGCCCGAGGTGAAGCGGCTGCTGGAAGAAGGGTTGAAGAATTTGGTTTCGCAAAAGGTAGCATAATATGGAGCATCTCATCAAAATAAATTTACCCGGCGGTGTGGTATCAGCAGGCGATCTATACGAGATATTGGTAATTGCCGGCGATGCAGGCGCGCGGCACATTCGTTTTGGTAACCGCCAGCAACTATTTTTTACCGTAGCTGGTAATGAACTGGAAGATATGGAGATGGAAATGCTGCGGGCGGGTATTGCTTATGAGATAGATGCCGATAAATATCCCAACATCATCAGCTCGTATGTATGCGATACTATTTTTAGTCACGAAAGCTGGTTGCGCGAGGGTGTTTATAAGGATATCTTCGATATGTTTAACTATCAGCCACAGCTAAAAATAAACCTGATAGACCGGCACCAAACCTTCATCCCGTTTTTTAGCGGCAACTTTAATTTCATCAGTTCGGATGTGAGCAATTATTGGTATCTGCATATCCGTTTCCCAAAAACCAGCCGGTTTTATTGCTGGCCATCGTTAGTATATTCGGATGATATCCCCACTATCAGTAAAAAGGCCGAGGAGGTTATCCTGAAAAACAAAGCCCTGTTTTACGATGCAGCCCATATGGACGAGCAGCTTTTTTTTGACAAAGTAAGCAAGGGCTTAAACATCCCCCTGCAACCGCTGATAACGCCGTTGCAACTGCCCGATTTTTATTTGCCCTATTACGAAGGTTTCAACCGCTACGCCAACAAATACTGGCTGGGCATTTACCGCCGAACCGAACTTTTTGAGATCGCCTTTTTAAAGGATGTATGTAACCTGTGTTTGAAGTCAAGAATAGGGCAGTTGTATACCACGCCCTGGAAATCTATTTTGATAAAAGGTATTGAGCCCGACGACCGTAACGATTGGGGTTTTATCCTGGATAAATACCGATTAAATATCCGCCATGCATCAAACGAGTTAAACTGGCAAATAGAGGATATGTGCGAAGAGGGGCTTACGCTAAAACAGGCATTAGTCCGCGAGTTTGAAGAGGCCGATTTGCGTACCTATCGTTTAAGCTTTGCTATAAAAACACAGCCTAAAACAGGCTTGCTGGGTTCGGTTGTCATTAAAACGCAGCCGTCGGGCACGTTTGAGGTATTACATACGGCCGATTTTAACCCTAATTCAAAAAACTATATCTCCTATAAAAGGCGGATCAAGCGCGCGGACCTGGTGCCGCAACTAATTGATCTGTGCAATAGTTATTATCGCCTTTCAGAAAATAAAAGCAAAGCTGTACCTGTATTGGTTAACGAAGCTGAAGAACTGCCCGAAAATGCTTTATTGCTTTACCAATGCAAACATTGCCTAACCGTTTATGATAAAACCTATGGCGATGACCTGAACCATATCCCGGCCGGTACCTTATTTACAGATATAGCTACCTACAACTGCCCTGTTTGCGAAGCGGATAAAGATAGTTTTGAGTTGATGGAGAAAAGATAGTAACTTAAGGCGATGAATAAATTAGATGCCGCTTTTCAACTTTTTGATAATTATAATAAACAGGACCCGCGCAGTTTTGAATGGGACGATACCACCTACCCGCAGGAATATTTCTTTGCTATGGCGTTGTATGAATGGGTTTTAAAACTTGACCCTAATGCAGATGAGGAATTGCTTTTAGCATCACGCAGCCAGCATATCGGTCGTTGGGAAATGCCGCGTGAAAGCTACCCCGAGGGGCGGGAACCCTACCTGAAATGGCGTAAAGACCTGGCCCTGCACCATGCCGCCATCACCGGTAAGTTAATGAAACAGGCAGGTTATACCAATGAACAGGTAGAACGCGTGAGCCAAATTATTCTAAAAAAACGCATTAAGGTAGATCCAGACGTGCAAACCATGGAAAACGCGCTTTGCCTGGTATTTCTGCAATACCAATACGAGGATTTCAGAAAAAAATACGAGAACGACCCCGAAAAAATGATCAACATCCTGCGTAAGTCGCTATTAAAGATGGACACGCATGGCCATAGCTTTGCACTGCAATTGCCCTATACCGAAGATGGGCTTGCGCTAATACAGCAGGCATTATAAACCCGTTATTGCATTGGCCAATTAACCAGGACTAATCATAAATTCCATTCCGTAAATTTTCAAAGTGTACAACCAACACAATTATCAATAACAATACTATATTTGGAAACGAATAAGAATCAAACCAATACAAAAACTATGAAGTTAAAATTCACTACACTACTTTTTACTATTGCTATTATCGTATTTTCGGGTATCAATGCTTCGGCGCAATCAAAAGCTAAAAAACCGGTAGCTAAAAAGGGCAGTGCCGATATTGCCGAAGGTAAGGCCCTGATTGCCAAGTCCGACTGTTTAACCTGCCACAAGCTGGATATGAAGGTAGTTGGCCCTGCTTATAAGGATGTAGCCGCGAAATATCCGCCTACCGAAGCAAACTTCAATCTGCTTATTGCAAAGGTGATGAATGGCGGCAGCGGTACCTGGGGCCCGGTTGCTATGGCTCCGCATACCAATTTATCAAGCGGGGATGTAAAGAAGATGATCGCCTATATCCTTTCTGTTAAATAAGCGGCAGTCAATTCAATTTATTAGAGAGATAAAAAAGAGAAATGGGATTATTGAGAGATAC
The DNA here is from genome assembly GCA_040389105.1 of Bacteroidota bacterium. Taxonomy (GTDB): domain Bacteria; phylum Bacteroidota; class Bacteroidia; order Sphingobacteriales; family Sphingobacteriaceae; genus Mucilaginibacter. The sequence continues at coordinate 484,714 of JAZKAO010000010.1, read as the reverse complement.
AGGGGCTAATAAATATGTTAAAACTACAGGCAGCGCAATACTAATAGGTATTGCGTTGTTGTTTGGTACTACTGTAAACGCGCAGGTAATTAAACAATTTGCCGGTACGGTACACAATGCCGGCAACAAGGCCATTACCGCTGCTACGGTTTACTTACTGAACTCCAATTTTGCAAGCACGACGGATAACAACGGCGGGTTTAGCTTTAAAAATATCCCGGCAGGTAAATACAGTATACAGGTTAGCGCTACGGGTTATGCCACCCTTGTTAAAACGGTTAATTTAAATAACACAGGTACAAAAATTGATTTTACCCTTACCGAAGCTGGCAAGCAGTTGGAAGAGGTCATCGTCACCGCGCAAAAAAGCGATGAGCAACCGCAAAAGCTGCCTTTAAGCTTATCGGCCTTTTCGGCGCAGCAGGTGCAGGATGCCAAATTGTGGAACAGTAAAGATCTTACCACGCTGGTGCCCAATTTGTATTCGGCTAATCCCGGCGATAACCGCAACGTAACCTCTATCCGTGGTATTACCACCACATCGTACGATCCGGCCGTTGCTACCTATATTGATGGGGTAAACCAGTTTGGCCTGGATACCTATATTGCCCAGTTAGAAGATGTAGAGCGTATAGAAGTTTTACGCGGCCCGCAGGGTACATTATACGGGCGTAATGCCATGGGCGGTGTAATTAATATCATTACCAAACAGCCGGGTAACCAAACCCGGGGCTATGCCGGGATAGATTATGGCAATTATAACCAGCAGCGTTACAGCCTTGGCCTGCGCACCCCATTAATTAATAATAAACTGTTTTTCGGCGTATCGGGCTTGTTTACCAAACAGGATGGCTTTTATACCAACAGCTTTACTAATACCAAATTTGATAACCAGCACAGCTTTATGGGTAATTATTACCTGAAATACCTGGCTACCGAAAAATTATCATTAACACTAAACGTAAAACATGTAGCGAACCGCAATAACGGCGCGTTCCCGCTGGCATCCGACCCGGGTACGGCTATTAGCAATCCGTTTGTGGTGAACCAAAACAATACCACTACACTGATCGATAATATTTTAAATACCTCCCTATCGGTAAAATATACCGGCAACGATTTTAACTTCAGTTCGCAAAGCGCTTACCAGTCTAACTATCGCTACTATAATACCCCAATCGATGGCGATTTTTCTCCTATCGATGGTGTAGCTATCGTGAACAATTACGGCAGGGATTATAATAAGGTAAAAGTTGCTACGCAGGAGTTTAGGTTTACATCACCGGCATCGTCAACATCCGATTTTAAATGGGTGGCCGGTACTTATGGTTTTTACGAAAGTAACCCCGTAAAACAGAGCGTTCATTTTGGTAAGGATGCCGCGCTGGTAGGTGCGCCGTTCCCGTTTTTCACCAGCATCAGCACCAATAAGCAAAGCCTGTATGGTTCTGCAATATTTGGGCAGGTTACCTATACCATTAACCCCAAACTGGATGTGATTGTGGGCTTGCGGTACGATTACGAGCATAACAAACAAAGTGTAAAAGGCGAGTTTATGCCCGATGGACAACCGGCCACGGTAACCCAGGCCGATACCTCATCTGCGGCAAACTTTAAGGCTTTTTCGCCCAAGATGAGTTTGGCCTATCATGTCAACGATAAAAGCAACCTGTTCGCTGCATATAGCCGCGGTTTCCGTACCGGCGGTATCAGCCAGTTAGGATCAGACCAGAGCCAGCCACCCTTATATGCCTATAATCCCGAGAGCAGCGATAACTTTGAACTGGGTAGCAAAAACACCTTTTGGGATAATCGCATCCGGCTGAACGCTACCCTTTTTTATACCCGGGTTAATAACGCACAGGTGCCAACCCTTATCCTGCCCGATGCTATTACTGTAACCCGCAATGCCGGTAGACTGGAAAGCAAGGGTGCCGAATTGGAACTGGCCATTAACCCTGTAAAAGGCCTGGAGGCCGATTATAATTTAGGCTATACCCATGCGCGGTATAAATCGTTATACGTAGCATCAAACGGGGCCGAGGTTAATTTAACCGGCAACCACCAGGTATTTACGCCCGACCTAACATCAGTACTGGCCCTGCAATATGGATATGATATGGGCAGCAGCAGCCACACCTGTAAATTAATAGCACGTGCCGAATGGCGCTACCTGGGCGATACCTATTTTGATTTGGCTAACCAGGTGAAGCAAAATGCTTATCACCTGTTTAACGGCAGGATAGGGGTAACCACCAAAAACTTGGATGTGTTTTTTTGGGAAGCCAACCTGTTTAACAGGCATTATATAGATTATGCTTACGATTTTGGCGCCGCGCACCTGGGTAACCCCCGCACATTTGGCCTGAGCGTACGCGCTAAATTTTAGTATAGCAACTGATGCAGATGGTGGTAATTAATTTTTGTTATCATAAAATGGATCAGGTATTTATTGTAATAATTACTACATTTAAAACAGTTTATCCCTAATGTAAACACGGCATTAACAGGCCGTTAAAAAACCTATAAAAACTTATAAAAATGAAAATTTACGTAATTGGCATATTGGCACTGGCCTTTATGCAACAATCCGCATCAGCGCAAAAAGCAAACGAATTAACCAGGGCCGAAAAAAAGGAAGGCTGGCAATTATTGTTCGATGGTAAAACCACCAAGGGCTGGCACACCTACCTGCGGGATACCGTAGGCTCTAAATGGCAGGTACAGGATGGGGCCATTATTTTTGACCCAAGCCAACCCAAAAACGGCGGTGGGGATATCGTAACTAATAACGAATACGAAAACTACGAGCTAAACCTGGAGTGGAAAGTTGCCAAAGGCAGCAATAGCGGTATCATCTTCGATATCCAGGAATCACCAAAATTTGGCGCTACTTATCAAACTGGTCCCGAAATGCAGGTATTGGATAATATTGACGCGGCCGATAATAAAAAAGAAAACCACCTGGCCGGTTGTTTATATGATATGGCCGGCGACGCGTCGGTTTCTAAACCGGTACCTGTTGGCGAGTGGAATAAAGTGCGCCTGATCCAAAACAAAGGCCACCTTACCTTTTACCTTAACGGCATAAAAACCTTTGAAGGCCAGATGGGCAGCGACGAGTGGAATAAAATGATAGCCAACAGTAAGTTTGCCAGCAAGGGTTTCGAAAACTTTGCTAAGGTGGCCAAAGGCAAAATAGCCTTGCAGGAGCATCCCGGATCAAGCGCGTGGAGGAATATCAAGATCAAGCAACTATAATTACCTATTATATAACTGAAAAACAAATACGATGAAAGAAACAGAAGACAAGGGAGGAGATGCTTCACGCAGAAATTTTGTGAAGAGCAGCGCCATTGCTGCTGCCGCTTTTACTATTGTGCCACGCTTTGTGCTTGGCCGTGGTTACCGTGCGCCAAGTGATACCTTATACATTGCCAGTGTGGGCATTGGCGGTAAGGGCGATAGCGATATTGCCGCGTTTGTAAAAAGCGGTAAGGCTAAATCGGCGTTTTTATGTGATGTTGACCAGGATTATGCCGCAAAAGTGTTTAACAAATACCCCGATGCCAAACGCTATATCGACTGGCGGGAGATGTTTGACAAGGAGCATAAAAACTTCGACGCGGTGCATATTGCCACGCCCGATCATACCCACGCGGTGGTAGGCTCGGCGGCTATGCAGTTAAAAAAACATACCTGGATCCAAAAACCAATGGCGCACGATGTGTACGAAGCACGTATGCTGGCCAATATGGGTAAAAAATATAAAGTGGTAACCCAAATGGGTAACCAGGGCTCATCCAGCGATGGTGTGCGCCAAATGATGGAATGGTACGATGCCGGCCTTATTGGCGATGTAACCGAAGTATATTGCTGGACCGACCGCCCTATATGGCCGCAAGGCGCTGGCTTAAAATGGCCTAAGGGTACAGGCACTATCCCAAGCACTTTAAACTGGGATTTGTGGCAGGGCACAGCGCCCGATAAGCCTTATCCAATTGGTTTAGACCAACCTGGCGGTATAAAAGTATTACCATTTAACTGGCGTGGCTGGTGGGATTACGGTACCGGTGTATTAGGCGATATGGGCGCGCATATTTTGCATGGCCCAATGAAAGTTTTAGGCTTGCAATATGTATCATCAGTACAAACCAGTGTGAGCGGCGGCGGTTCGTTTGATACCGGCCCTAATTCTAACTATACCATTATGACTTTCCCTAAAACGCCTAAAACCAGCGGACCGGTTAAGGTGCATTGGATGGATGGCGGCATGATCCCTCCACGCCCGGAAGAATTAGACCCGGCCGAGCAATGGGGCCGTGGCGATGGCGGTATGCTGTTTATTGGTACCAAAGGTAAAATGACAGCCGGCTGCTACGCGGCAAGGGCACGTTTACTACCGGTATCGCGCATGGACGATTTAAAAGTACCTGAAAAATACGCGCGTGTTGTAAACGGAACCGAAGGCCACTACGCCCAGTGGGTAGAGGCATGTTTAGCCGGTTACGGTAACATGGAAACCAGTTCGCCGTTTGAGCAGGCTGCCTTGTTAACCGAAGCCATGCTGATGTGTAACCTGGCTATCAGGGGCGTTAACGTACCTAAAGCTGCCGACCCGGCAGCGCCTGTTACACCAGGCCGCAGGGGCGGGCCAATTTACCCGGCACGCTATGTTAACCTTAATTACGATGCACCAAACATGAAGGTTACTAATGTTGACGAAGTAAACCAGTTTGTTAAACGCGAGTACAGGCAACCATGGAAACTTAGCGGCGTTTAATATCCCGCCGATCATATTAAAAGGAGGTGCTTTTTATAAAGTCACCTCCTTTTTTAATAACCTATGGACAGGTCGCCCCTACAGGGCTTAATGAAGTTTCGGGCTGCTTTTGCTACCAACACATCGCTCCTATCGGAGCTAAAGGCCGTAGATATACCTGATGCAAAACTATAAACCCCAAAGGGGTGATCTGTTGGTAGAAAACGTAAAAAAATATAAAGCTCCGTAGGAGCGGCGTGTTAAATAATGCATAACTGTCCATTCAAAGGCTATTACTCTTTTTTATACCCTTAAATATTTACTGTGTATTTTTACCCGGCATGAAATTTTGTGTTTTTAAAAGAGGTATTCTGCTTTATTTTTTACTGCTGCTATCATCGGTAGGGGCAAACGCGCAGTTCTCGCCCGCGTCCCGTAACGACCATATTTTCCCGGCATCGGCGCAGGCCAAACCCTTTATTAATTACGATAACCGTGGGTTTTTGATTAATGGCAAGCGGGTATTCATCGCGTCGGCAGGGATGGAATATGCCCGTGTGCCTCGCGCGCTTTGGCGCGACAGGCTGCTGCGTTTAAAGCGAGGCGGTTATAACGCTATTGAAATTTATACCTTTTGGAACTATCACGAACCCAAAGAAGGGCAGTTTAACTTTACCGGCGACCACGATCTGAACGCCTTTTTGCAACTGGTGAAGCAAATAGGTTTATACGCTATTGTGCGGGTTGGCCCTTATTATTGCGGCGAATGGAATATGGGTGGTTACCCCATCTGGCTTAAATTTAAACCCGGTTTGCGTGTGCGCGAAGATAATCCGCAGTTTTTGGCGGCGGTGGACAGGTATTTCGATCGGTTAATCCCCATGGTATCCAAAAATCAAATTAACCATGGCGGCGCGGTGATTATGGTGCAACTGGAAAACGAACACCGTGCGGCCTGGGGCACGGTTACACCCAATGATTATTTTAAGCACCTGATTGATAAAACGGTATCCTTAGGATTAGCCGTTCCGTATTTTTTTAGCGGCTTACATTCGGGTAACGACCCTGCCGGGGATGTGGGCAATCTGGACGATGCTAAGCGGCCGAACCCCTGGTTCTCTACCGAATACTGGGGCGTATGGTTCCTTAATTATGGTCCGCAACCACTGGATTCGGCCACGTACGACAGGCGCACCTGGAAGATCATCGCCCATGGCGGTAACGGCTATAATGTATACATGGCGCATGGCGGTACTAATTTTGATTATAATAACGATAGGGATATGGCCGCATCGTACGATTACGGCGCATCCATAGGCCAGGCCGGTGATTTGCGGCCCTTATATTATAGCTTTAAACGCGCCAACTGGTTTGCCCGCAGTTTCCAGGATGTGCTGGCCAATAGCACCGATGATCCCGGGAATAAACCCACCGTATCGGATACCATAGTTAAAGTCACCACCCGCAAAAGCCCGGCGGGTGCGATAGCCTTTTTAGATAACCCCGATAGTGTAGCCGTTCAATTTAAACTTACCCCGCCCGCCGATTGTGAGATCGCGACAAGCACGCCCATTCAACTGGCCGCCGGCGAAATTATGCCGGTAGTGATGAACTATCAAATAACGCCATCCGTAAAGATAGCATGGGCGCCCACCCGTATTTATGGCATCATCCCGCAAGGGAAAACAACTACCATATTACTTTATGGCGCGGCAAATGCTACCGCTTCCATCTATTTTGATGTTCCGTCGGGTTTGAAAATCAAATCAGGATCAGCTAACTTTAAAACATCGGGTAACGCCCTTAGCTTTAACGCGCCGATAGCACGTGAAGCGCCAGCAACCTATAGCTTTGAGGCGGATGGTCACCTGATTTGCATCATAACGATAAACGATGCCTTAGCCAAACGCACCTGGTTTGTGAATGATAAAAAGCAAATGGATATGGTGATCGGGCCGGATTATGTGGGTGAAATGCTCAATCAGAAAGGAGTAGTCAACCTGCATACAGAAACCCCATGGGGAACAAAACCAAATCAAACTGTTTGGCTATTCAAATCCGATGGTACACAAATCAAATCCATTGTTAAAGCACAATCAACAAAACATCTTACCCAATTAAAACCGGGCAAATGGCAAACTAAGGATGCCGCCCTGCCTGCCATGCCGGGTTATGATGATAAAAGCTGGAAGCAAAGCCCTGACCCAATGCAAATGGGTGCCGATGGCGATATTACTGCCAATGCCTGGTATCGTGCAAAAATAAAGGTAGCCGAAACCGGCGATTATGCGCTGCGTTTTAGAAATATACGCGACAGGGCAGCCTTGTTTTTAGATGGTAAACGTATAGATACCGGCGAGGTGTTTAATAAAGAAATCAGGCTGCATTTGCAGACCAATGTTAATCATACCATAGCCCTTTTTACCGCGCACGATGGGCGCAATAAATTGATCTTCCGTGTGGGCGAAGTGGATACCATAGATGCCAAGGGATTATCGGGCCCGGTTACCCTGCAAAAGGCGGATGGTTCAGGAAAACTAATGCCTGTAAACAATTGGCGTATGAAAGGCGGCCCGGGTGATTGGAATAATGGGAGTGGGTGGCAAGCTTTATCAGCCGTGAAGGTAAACAGTCCCCGCTTTTACCGCAGCACCTTCAGCCTGCCGGTTTTAAAAGGTACTCGCACAATATGGCGGGTAAACACCACCAGCCTCAGCTATGGTTCGGTATGGGTTAACGGGCATAACCTGGGGCGTTACCCCGAAAAGATAAAGATAGCCGGGCATTATATCCCGGAATGCTGGTTAAAGCCTGGTATCAACAGCTTAGTGATATATGATGAGAACGGCACCACACCCGCCAGGGTAATTATACAAACCGAAGTGGAGGCCAGCCGGTATACACCGGTTTTACAGTTTAAAGCAAAATTTTTACCGTAAATTAATGCTAATTTGCTTAATTTGTGACGGAATAGAATAGTATAAAACCAATTTAAAAAGAATGAAAAAGATATTATTATCAGCTGCTTTAGTGCTTACTGTAATAGCCGTGTGCTTTGCCGCTACGGTTGACGGCGTTTGGAAGGGATACATTGAAGGGCAGTATAATTTAACAGTTACCTTAAAAACAGAAGGAACAAAATTGACCGGCACTTTTGCTTTGGTTGATAACAACCCAAAATCAGAAAACCCTGACGATGCCGGTTATACACCTTATGTTGCCGCGCAAATGGGCAAAAATGTAATTACCGATGGTAAGGTTGATGGTAACAACATCACCTTTACTACCACCTTTAATGGTAAGCCGGTAGTTTACAAAGGCACACTTGCCGATGATAAATTAGTGCTGACCACCACGTTTGGTACACAAAACATTAAGGCAACGCTTAAACAAGCCAAGTTATAAAGCATTTGCCCATGCGTTTTTTAATAGCCTCCTGAAAGGAGGCTATTGCTTTTTAGGGACGGGGTTTAAATAAATAGGAATATGAAAGGACGCTTGTTGCTATTATTTAGCGCGTTGTTAATAGTTACCGTGTGCTATGCCGATACGGTGAGCGGCAAATGGTCGGGGACGATTGCTTTATTGTATGATGTTACAGTATCTATGAAGGAAGATAACGGAAAAGTGAGCGGAACGGTAACTACCGAGATAGGCGAGATCCCCTTAAAGGATGGTGTAATCAATGGAAGCGATATTACCTTTAAGCCGTTCTCGTACAACGGTATAGCCGTATCGTATGTTAAAGGTAAGGTTGATGGTGATAAAATGGATGTTATCGTAGGTTTCCAGGGTACAAGCTTTAAGGGGACCTTGAAGCGGGTGAAGTAGATCTGAAATGAACTCAATAAAAAAAGACCTGCTAAGTATAAAAGCTTAGCAGGTCTTTTTGTTTAATAGCGATAGGTATCGCTTACTTCTTCTCGTCGTTAAAATCTATTGTTTTTAAGGATAGGATAGCCTCGATAGCTTTGGCCTTATCGTTTTTAAACACAAAGTAAACATCGTGCGCGCCGCTGGTTTCTTTAATATCCGTTTTTAACAATACCGGTGTTTTAGGTTTTTGATCCAGTATTTCCACATCGGTTTGCCCCACCAGGGTGCCTACAGGCGAATCTAATCTTACCTCGATACTTCCGCCCGGGTTATTTTCCAGCGTGCTGGCGTTAGCGCCTAATTGCAATTGCTTAATGCCGGTCAGGTCCAGTTTTTTAAAGCCGATATAGCCGTTGGCATGCGCCACAACGCTGGTGGTGCCATCTAAACCATTTACCTTAACTATAGCGCCCTTAATAATTGGCGCGTTAGCGGCCGAAACATGCGGGCTTTGCAGCACAATAGTGGTTTCGGTAGTTTGCTTAGGGATATTTTTATTACCCTTATCGGTATAGGCCGCGCGAATAATATAACTGCCCTTGCCATTATCGCCCTCGGGGGCTTTGGCTAAATAAGTGCCCTTTACCGGCATGGTGCTAATGTTGTTATTGCCGCTGTTAATTACGTAATCAATAATGGTGCGCGCATCGGCCGGGGAAATGCCGGGGTGCGATGGCATGGCAACAGGTTTACCCCATCTGCCCGTCTCGCCTTCGCGGATCACATGTGCCAGGCGTTCAATTTCCGCCGGTTTATCTTTGTACTTGGCCGATATCTCTGTAAACATGGGGCCTATATTAGGCGTGTTAACATTGTGGCAGTTTTTACAATCGGTACGGCTAATTAAGGCTTGGGCTACCGCAAATTTGGTAGATGCATCAACACTGCGTTGTACCTGTGTAATTTCGGCCACATCAAAACCTTCGGACGCATAGTTAATACTAATTGCCACCTGATTGGCGCTAATGCTGCCTGCATCAAGGCTACCATCTTCCTTATCGTTTACAGTTACCGCGTAATTAATAGGCTTATTAAAAAAGAACGAACGGTTTTCGGCCAGGTTTACGCTTACTACAGGGGCTTCGTTACCGGCAATTATCTGCACGGTTTTGCTGTTGCTGGCCCCGCGGGCATCGGTAACGGTTAGGGTAGCCTTATAAACGCCGGGTTTAGTTAGGGTAATAGCCGGGTTGGCCGATGGGTATATTTTTGGCTGTGCGCCTGCTGTGCTTACCTTCCAGCTATATTTCAGCGCGTCGCCGTCGGCATCCTTCGTGCCGGCCGATGACAGGGTGATATTTAACGGAACAGTACCGCCTTGTTTATTGGTGCCTGCCATTACAATTGGCTTGCGGTTACCGGCATTATATTCAATACGTACCAGTTTGGCGTTATCGGCCTTACCAAACCAAACGCTGCCATATTCTAAAACATAAAGGTCGCCATCGGGGCCAAACTTCATATCAATAGGTTCAATGGGATGGTACGATGGCAGGAATGGTTCCATGCCCTGGTAGTCGCCATTCTCTTTCATAGAGATAGACATGATCCAGCCCCGGGCCAAATCGGTTGCCAGCCATTTGCCCTCGTAATAAGCAGGCCATGGGCGCTTAGCCGTAGGGCGGTCGGTGCGGTGATAAATTGGCCCGCCTACCGAACTGCGGCTGCCGCTGCCCACCAGGGGGAATTCGGCAGAAGCCGAATACGGGTAGTATATAAACGGCGCGGCTACGGCCGGTAATTGCTTTAAGCCGGTATTATTAACCGAATTATTGATGGGTTTATTAGGGTCTTTTTTATCGCCTAACTCGCCCGATACATAATCAAAAATAGGAAATGCCGCGTTGGGGCCAACAAAGTATGGCCAGCCAAAAAAGCCGGGTTTACGGGCCTGGTTAAGTTCGTCATAACCTTTGGGGCCAATTTCGCTGTCTTCGGTAGCATCCGGGCCAATGTCGCCCCAGTATAACCAGCCGGTTTTACTATCAATAGATGGCCGCCATGGGTTACGGTGGCCCATGGTATAAATTTCGGGCCGGGTTTGTGGTGTACCTTTAGGGAAAAGGTTACCTGCCGGGATGGTATAACTGCCATCGGGCTGTGGGTGGATCCGTAAGATCTTACCCAACAAGCTATTGGTATTAGCTGTGCCACGCTGATCGTCCCAATGTACCCGGTTAGGGCGCTCGTCGGTTGATGATGACAGGGCTGTGCCGGTATTGTTACCCACAGTTAGGTAAAGGTTGCCCTTGGCATCCCAGGTCATGCCGCCGCCGGTATGGCAGCAGGTTTCGCGCTGGGTTTCAAACTCCAGTATTGTTTTTTCCGATCCGGCAACCAATTGATCGTTCTCAAACTTCCAGCGGGTTAGCTGAAACTTCTTTTCGGTAGCGTGCGAGTAAAAAGTGTATAAGAAATGATCCTTATCAAAGTTAGGGTCAACGGTTAAGCCTAATAAACCCTCTTCGGCTTCGGTAACGGTGCCTTTGGCGCTGGTATATTTAGTATTAACCGGTATGGTGATCAGCAGCTTTACCATTTTAGTGATCGGGTCGTATAGTTTAATCGCCCCTTTGCGCTCGCTAATAAAAACGCGGCCATCTTTTAATGGTTCAAAGCTATTAGGCTCGTCCAGGTCGCCAGGTTGGGTAAGGGTAACCGGGGTAAAACGGCTTTCATCCGGTTTTTTAGGAGTATCCTGTATAAAGGAGAACAATAGCGCTGCCGTTACAAATAACAGCACAGCAGCTAACTTAAATATAATTTTATTCCTCAGCATCATGTTAAAAATAGGTTACAGGGCCGAAAATAGTAAATCCCCGGCAAGGCTTAAAGTTACCTTAATATATTATATGCAATTATTTTGTTGTGATTGGTTTGTTATGAGGCAAATAACATACAATGCACACAATTGATATTTACTAAGCTTGCTTTTTTACCCTTTTAACAGTCGGGATAATTTCCTTTAACCGCTCGTTGCCCTTAATGGCTTTCAGGCCCTCCTCGTAACCTATCATGTAAATCTCTTCGGCATCATCGGTATCAAAAATGCCATAACCACCTAAACCGTGCGGTTCAATAACAACATCGCACATGTTTTTGCGGGTGTCCAGACTGGAGTTAATGGCGATCATGGCCGATCGGTCTATCAAATTACCAAACGATTTAATTTCGGTAACCACCGGTAAATGATTACAGGACGAACCGATAATAAAATCGCAATTACCCACCAGCGGCTCTACCGGGAAGTTATTCAGGATACCGCCATCCACATACATGTGGTTGTTAATAATAATGGGCTTAAAAATACCCGGCAAACAGCACGATGCTAAAATGGTGAGGTCAAGCTCCCCATCGGTAAAGTAAACCAGTTTACCTTCGCCCAAATCAACCGCGGAAATGGTAACCCGTGTTTTAAGTTTTTGAAACGAGTTGTGCGGGATATATTGTTCTATTAAAAAACGTGTTTTTAATATGGATACCAAACCACTACTGCCAAGGGCAGGGCGTAAAAGCTTAAATAGTTTGGCATCCTTAATAATCTGTAAAATATCCTGCGGGGCATACCCTTCGGCAAAAAAAGCCGCGGCCACTGCCCCCGCGCTGGTGCCCGAAATATGCGAGAACTTAATGCCGTGATCGGTCAGCGCCTGCATTACCCCTAAGTGTGCTACAGCCCTGATGCCCCCGCCTGATAAGGCGAGGCCGATGTTTTTATTGTTATGATCGATAAATGGATCCATTTAAAAGGTAGACAAATTAATAACGGTATAGTTTAAAGTTTAATTATACCAGCGCGCTTTATAAACTTTCATATCGGGGAAAGCGAAACTGCGTGCCGGATTGGCAAATTTAACATGGAAAGTCCACCAGCTTTGTTCGGGGATGGTGTAAATAAACTGCGCTTCGGTATTTTGCCCAACACTTTTTACATTGGGCACATTCTTAAACCCTTGTATATCGCTAAAGGTTGAAGTGCCGAGGTTAAATTCGAAATTATTGGTTTCGGATGTTAAAAACAGGCGTTTGCCATCGGGGGCCATTTGCAAATCGTGCCCGCCTTTGCCCGGTATCTTCCATTGGTTTTTAAGGCTAAGCGTACCCGCGGCGCTGTTTAATTTGTATTCCCGCAAATCGCTATAGCCTAATGCAAACAGGCTTTGCTTTTGCTTATCCCATATTACGCCATGGCCCGAGTAAAGTGTATCGCTATAAATGGGTGTATTCCCTTTTTTAATATCAAATAAAAATAGTTTGTTACCCTTAACATGCGTACTTGCCGCCACGGCAAGCAAGCCGCCCGGCAGCATCTCTACCGAATGGGCCATGGCTGCATCGGCATAAAAAACGGTTTTATTATCCTTGCGGTTTACAACAGCAACCGCGCCCGATGATGACGATACCAAAATATAATCGCCATAGGATTTACAATCATCAACCGATTTAAACTTGGTACGGTAATCATCGGGCAGGCCAACGGCGGTTTGGGCATCCCAGCTCCAGATAATATGCGGGATGCTATCTTTCGACGAAGTATAATCTACCAGCAGTACTTTATAATCGCCGCAAACCAAAAATGCCTTTATAGGTTTAGTCTGGGCTTGCAGTTTGGCTGTAAATAGGGACAGGCATAGTATAAACAGGTAATTTTTCATAGGTGTTTTGATTGATCTAATATGGTATAAAAAGAACGAATATAAAATTGCTTATTTAACCTGTTGTTAAGTGATGATGAAATTAAGGATGTCGCTGTAATGGCAAACCGATTTAATATATATACAGCAAAAGAAATCTTCTGTCAGGATTTTGTCATGCTTTTGGCAGATGGTTGGTATAAGAATTTGGGCGCTTGTCATGTTGATGTCAAATTGTCAGTGAAAATATTTCAAAATGCTAAGACTGAAATTTTGAGATTGAGAATTTGACTTTTTTGCTTAAACGAAGCCATTTTTATTGTTTTTAATACCTGATTTGAGAAAAGTGGGCATTTATTCAGCTATTTCTGGCGCAAGCGACTGCCATAATCGCTATTTGATGGATTTTAAACTAAAATTCAAGCGTTTATAAAAAACAGAAATCGTATTTTTTTTAAAGACGGATATTTTAATATGTTGTTTCGCAATCAGAAATAAATATCCGTAAAACCTCCATTTTTTTAAGTGATTATTTTTTTTGGGTAAAATTATAAATCGCACTTTTTAAGGCATCGGGCAGCTAAATCATGCAAATTTCAATATGGCATATTTTTAGCCGAATGGCAGGCAGAGGATTCGCAATTATTCTGATATACCGACCTGGTTAACAGGCAAAAAGATGAATGTTGTTTTTCCCTAAACCTGTTAATATTTATTAAAAAAATCAAAAAATTAAAGCTATGTCAGTTGTATTAGAATTTGCCGCATTATTAGTGATTATGTTATCTCCGCTATTTACTCCTAAAAGGAAAGTAGCCTAATTTATCCGGCCATACCGGTAAAATAAAAATGGATAGCCTTTACCGGCTATCCATTTTTATTTAAGGGCCTTTTTTACCGGAATATAATATCCGTGTGTTTATCCGGCAGATAATTTCACCGGTTAATTCTGCCGCAAAAAGCTACCTGACCAAACCTTGTTACTACTTAAAAACCGCCCCGGTTTTATGAGTGTATATTGTACAATTACCACCCTTATTGTATCCATTTTGTTACAAATATACGTAAATGGTAAAAAGCAATATATTTACATCTTCTCAATTGTAAAAACCTTCTTTATAACCTTCTAATATGGCTAATAACGTATACGACGCGATAGTGATCGGGTCGGGTATTTCGGGCGGATGGGCCGCTAAGGAATTGACTGAAAAGGGCTTAAAAACCCTGATGCTGGAACGCGGTGAAAATATCGAACATATTAAAGGCTACGTTAATGCCAATAAAGATCCCTGGGAGATTAAACACCACGGCAGCCGCACCCAGCAAATGGTTGAGGACCACCCTGTGCTTAAGCGCGATTACGTTTTAAGCGAAGCCAATCTGGATTACTGGGTGAACGAAAAGGAAAGCCCTTATAAAGAAACCAAACCTTTCGATTGGTTCCGCGGGTACCATGTAGGCGGCCGCTCGCTGATGTGGGGCCGTCAATCCTACCGCTGGAGCGATTTTGATTTTGAAGGTAATGCAAAGGATGGCGTAGCTGTCGACTGGCCTATCCGTTATGCGGACCTGGCCCCATGGTATAGCCATGTGGAACAGTTTGCCGGCATTAGCGGTACAAGAGATGGCCTGCCGCAATTACCCGATGGCGATTACATGCCCGCTATGGAAATGAACTGTGTGGAAAAGGATGTTGCCGCCCGTATTAAAGCAAATTATAAGGATAGGCACATGATCATCGGCCGTACGGCCAATATCACTGTACCGCATCATGGGCGTACTAATTGCCAGTATCGTAATAAATGCGCTTTGGGCTGTCCGTTTGGGGGGTACTTCAGCACGCAATCATCAACGTTACCTGCTGCCGTGGCAACCGGTAATTTAATGCTAAGGCCTTTCTCTATCGTTACCAAAATATTGTATGATAAGGATACCAAAAAAGCTAAAGGCGTAGAGGTGTTAGATGCCGAAACCAACAAAACCTACGAATTTTTTGCCAAAGTAATTTTCCTGAATGCATCTACGTTAAACTCTACCTGGGTACTGATGAACTCGGCTACCGATGTGTGGGATGGCGGTTTAGGCAGTAGCAGCGGCGAGTTGGGCCATAACTTAATGGACCACCATTTTAAATGCGGTGCCAGCGGCGATGTAGAGGGTTACGAGGATAAGTACTATTTCGGCCGCCGTGCTAACGGTATTTATGTGCCGCGCTACCGCAACCTGTTTGGCGATAAACGCGATTACCTGCGTGGCTTTGGTTACCAGGGCAGCGCAAGCCGCCAGGGCTGGAGCCGCGAAATAGCCGAGATGGGCATTGGCGCCGAGTTTAAGGAGGCCTTAACCGAACCGGGTAAATGGACTATGGGCATCACCGGTTTTGGTGAAACACTGCCTTATCACGATAACCAGGTAACATTAGATAAAAACACAAAGGATAAGTGGGGATTGCCTATTTTAGCTATCGATGCCGAAATAAAGGAAAACGAGCGCAAAATGCGCATAGATATGATGCAGGACGCGGTAGAAATGCTGGAAAAAGCAGGCGTTAAAAATGTGAAAACGTACGATAACGGTTATACCCTGGGCGCGGGCATCCACGAAATGGGTACGGCGCGTATGGGTAACGACCCTAAAACATCGGTACTGAACAAGCATAACCAGGTTTGGGACGCGCCAAACGTGTACGTTACCGATGGTGCTTGTATGACGTCGGCCGCTTGCCAAAACCCATCGTTAACTTATATGGCACTTACCGCCCGCGCGGTTGACCATGCCGTTAGCGAGCTTAAAAAGAAAAACATTTAATTAGTTTTAATCATCTGCAAGAAGAAAAACTGATCTATATGAAAAACGAAGCTTCTGAACAGCCAAAAGATGCATCCCGGCGCGATTTTATAAAGAATAGCGCTATAGCTGCAGCCGGTTTTATGATAGTGCCGCGCTTTGTACTGGGCGGTAAGGGCTATACTGCGCCAAGCGATAAACTGGTTATCGCATCGGTAGGGGCAGGGGGGAAAGGCCAAAGTGATATCGCCAATTTTTACAAAAGTGGTAAGTCCGAAATTGCCTACCTGTGCGATGTGGATGATGTGCGTGCATCGGCCAGTGTAAAGGCTTTCCCTAAGGCAAAATATTATAAAGATTGGCGCCAGTTGTTTGATAAGGAATCGAAGAACTTTGATGCGGTATCTATCTCCACGCCCGATCATAATCACGCCATTATTACCCTCGGTGCCATGCAGTTGAATAAGCACGTATACGTGCAAAAACCAATGACGCATGACCTGTACGAGGCCCGCGCTTTAACCAATGCCGCCAAAAAATATAACGTGGTTACGCAAATGGGTAACCAGGGAGCATCGGGCGATGGGGTTAGGCAATTAATGGAATGGTACAATGCCGGTGTAATTGGCGATGTACATACTGTTTACTGCTGGACCGACCGCCCAGTATGGCCGCAGGGTATAGAATGGCCAAAAACGCCGAAACCCGTACCAGCTACCTTAGATTGGGACCTGTGGTTGGGCACCGCGCCGCAAAAGAGTTTTGTAGATAATTTAGTGCCATTTAACTGGCGCGGCTGGTGGGATTACGGCACCGGCGCGCTTGGCGATATGGGCTGCCATATTGTGGAAGCACCTTTTAGCGTACTCAACCTTAAATATGCTAAGGATGTACAGGCCAGCGTAGGCAGTGTATATGTGGGCGAATTTAAAAGAGGGTATTTCCCCGATAGTTGCCCGCCATCAAGCCACGTTACCTTAACCTTCCCTAAAACAAATAAAACCAAAGGCGATGTAGTGCTGCATTGGATGGACGGCGGTATACAACCCGAACGCCCTGACGAATTAGAGGCTAACGAAATATTTGGCGATGGCAGTAACGGGATCTTGTTTATTGGCACAAAAGGTAAAATGATTGCCGGTTGCTATGCCGAAAACCCCAAATTGCTGCCTATTTTACGCACTGACGAAGTGCATGTAAAGCAAACCCTGGCACGTGTGCCCGGTAGCGCCAACGGGCACTACGCGCAATGGGTAGAGGGCTGTATTGCAGGCCATGGTAAAACCGAGTTAAGCTCGTCGTTTGATAAGGCGGGCCCGCTTACCGAAGCATTGCTGATGGCTAATTTGGCTATCAGGGGTTATGATATCCAATTGCCTAAGGGCGATGGAAAAAACTTTTACTACCCCGGCCGCGGCGTAAAAATGCTTTGGGATAACGCGAATATGAAGGTGACCAATTTTGACGAGGCTAATCAATACGTAAAACGCACCTATCGCCAGGGTTGGAATTTAGGCGCTTAATTATTATCTGATAACAAAAATCTAATCATACCACAATATGAACAGAAGAGATGCAATTTCCAGAGTGGCCCTGATAATGGGAGGGACCGTAATTGGTGCCGAATACTTTTTAAGCGGCTGTGTTACTGCCCCTAAAAACTATAGCGAATTGTTTAGCAATGCACAGGTTAGCTTGCTGGATGAAATTGGCGAAACCATTATCCCCGCTACCAAAACACCAGGTGCCAAGGCGGTACATATTGGCCAGTTTATGGCCTTTATGGTAAAGGATTGTTATAATGATAAAGACCAGGCCATATTTTTAGATGGTATCAACAGCCTTAACGATGTCTCTAAGAAAAAGTATAGCAGCGATTTTATGGCCATAAGCCCTGCGCAGCGTACCGAATTATTGAACATGCTTGACCAGGAACAAAAAGCCTATACCAAAACCAAAAAGAAAGAAGACCCCAACCATTATTTCAGGATGATGAAGGAACTGACGCTGCTGGGCTATTTTACATCGAAGGAAGGATGTACGCAGGCTTTGCGCTACGTGCCGGTACCCGGAAAGTATGATGGCTGTATAGACTATAAAAAGGGCGATAAGGCCTGGGCTACCTCATAAACTAAAACTAATCAGCAATGGCAAATAATCAAAACCGCAGGGCGGCAATAAAAAATATGATAACCGGTACGGTTGCCGTAGGCGCGGCCGGTATGTTAACCTCTTTTACATCTGCTCCCGACGAGCAAAATACAACTATGCAGCTTAAAGGAAATATCAATCACTCCGTTTGTCCGTGGATTTATAAGGACATGACTTTGGACGAGCTTTGTATAGCCGCCAAGGGCATGGGCATAAAAGGCATCGATTTGCTGGGCCCTAAAGATTGGGCTACGGTAAAAAAACACGGTTTAGATTCGCCTATGTGCAATGGCGCCGAAATAAACCTGACCGATGGCTTTGCCGAACCAAAGTTTCATGCCACGCTGCAAAAAAGCTATACCGAGATGATCCCGAAAGTAGCCGAGGCCGGTTATACCAACCTCATTTGCTTTAGCGGCAGCCGCCGTGGTATGGATAACGAAACCGGCTGGAAAAACTGCGTAGAAGGTTTAAAACCCTTAGTGGCCCTGGCCGAAAAGCATAAGGTGGTACTGGTGATGGAATTGCTGAACAGCAAAATTAACCACAAGGATTATTTTTGCGACCGCACAGCCTGGGGCGTGGAGCTTTGCAAAAGGTTAGGCTCCGAAAACTTTAAACTGCTGTTTGATATCTACCATATCCAGGTTGATGAGGGCGATGTGATCCATAATATCCGCGAAAGCCACCAATACATCGCACACTACCACACCGGCGGCGTACCTGGCCGTAACGAAATTGACGATACCCAGGAGTTATACTACCCGGCCATTATGAAAGCTATTGTAGCTACCGGCTATAAGGGCTACGTAGCCCAGGAGTTTATCCCAAAAAATACCGATAAAATGGCATCGCTAAAAAATGCGATCAAAATTTGCGACGTATAGTTTATAATTGAAAAACAGTCTGAAAAAATCTAACCATCAAAATATGAATAACAGAAGAAAATTCCTTAAACAAAGCGCTTTAATATCGGCAGGGATGTTTTTGGTTAAACCCGATATGCTTTTCGCTAAGCCATCAAACCTAAAAGTAGGCCTGCAACTATATTCCCTGCGCGATTATATTGGCAAGGATGTAAAGGGCGTAATTGCCAAAGTAGCTAAAGCCGGTTATACCGAGGTGGAAACTTACGGTTACGATACCGCTAAAAAAAGCTTTTGGGGTTTAAGTCCTAAAGATTTTAAATCGTTGCTGAGCGATAACGGTATCACCACGCCAAGCGGCCATTATGGCGTAGATGAGATTATGACCAACGGTAAAGAAGATGATTTGAAGATTTGTATAGAAGCCGCGCACGAAGTGGGGCAGGAGACTTTGGTTGTGCCGCACTTGGCTGATAAATTCAGAAAAACTGTTGCCGATTTGCATAAAATTGCCGAGAACGTAAATAGGATAGCAGTGCTGGGTAAATCGGCCGGGGTAAAAACCGGTTATCATAACCACAATTTTGAGTTTCAGGCTGTGGACGGCGTAATGCTGGAAGATGTACTGCTAAAAGAAACCGACCCTAAATTGGTAAGTTTTGAAATGGATATTTACTGGGTGGTACGCGCCGGTCAGGACCCCATTAAACTAATCCAGGATCACCCGGGACGCTTTACTATGTGGCATATTAAGGATATGGACAAGGTTAAACGCGAGATCAATACCGAAGTAGGTTCGGGCAGTATCGATTTTAAAAAGATCTTCGAATATCAAAAGCTATCGGGCGTAAAACATATCTATATGGAGCAGGAAAACTTCTCGATGGATGCTTATGCCAGTATCACACAAAGCGCGTCGTATATGAAGGATACGCTGCTTAAATAATCTATCATCTAAAAAATAATGATCATGAAACGTTATTTATTACTTGCCTTATTAGGCGGCTGTACCATATTTACCGCGTCGGCGCAAGCCAAGCACGAGGATACCGAAGTTTACACCCCCGTACCGCCAATAGTTACACCCGGCGCTACTACGGCCACGCCGCCATCGGATGCTGTTGTATTGTTTGATGGTAAAAACCTGGACCAATGGGTAACCACCGATGATAAAAGCCCGGCTAAATGGACGGTGGAAAAAGGTATCCTGACGGTTAAAAAGGGAACAGGTAATATCGAAACCAAACAATCATTCAATAACTACCAATTGCATATAGAGTGGAGGATCCCCGAAAATATTACCGGCACCGACCAGGCACGTGGTAACAGCGGTGTGTTTTTAGCATCGATAGGTAAGGGCGATGCCGGGTACGAATTGCAGATATTGGATAATTACAATAATAAAACCTATACTAACGGTCAGGCGGGTAGTATCTATAAGCAAGGTATCCCATTAGCCAATCCCAATAAAAAACCGGGCGAGTGGCAAACTTACGATGTGATTTGGACTGCCCCCGTTTTTAATACCGATGGCAGCTTAAAAAGCGCCGCCCGAGTAACTGTACTTTTTAACGGTGTACTGGTACAAAATAACTTTGAACTGGCCGGCCCAACGCAGTATATAGGCAAGCCAAGCTATAGCAAAGCGCATGGCCCAAGCCCAATCAAATTACAGGCACACGGTGATAAAAGCGAGCCGATTAGCTTCAGGAATATTTGGGTGAGGGAAATTAATCCGTTGCAATAATTTCGGATTTTGAAAGCGGGGGATAGTGCGATTCCCTCCCATAGGGAGGGTGTAGGGAGGGGTTTCATCAGATTGCTGTACAAACCCCTCCCTGCCACAACATAACCCGGCACACCCCTCGCAAGAGAGAGAACTATTATAAAAAGATAAGTACTAAAATAACATTAATGAAACTACGATTAGGTATGATAGGTGGGGGAAGCGGTGCTTTTATTGGCGCTGTACACCGCATTGCGGCCCGTATTGATGATAAGTACGAGTTGGTTTGCGGGGCCTTTAGCAGTGATGCCGAAAAATCAAAAGCCAGCGGTTTACTATTGGGCATCCCCGAAAGCCGCGCTTATGGCTCATACACCGAGTTGATTGAAAAGGAAAAGCAATTACCCGAAGGTGAACGCGTACAGGTGATCAGCATTGTTACGCCAAACCATGTACACTTCGCGCCAACAAAAATGGCATTGGAGAATGGTTTCCACGTAGTGCTTGATAAACCCATGACCTTTTCCCTGGCCGAGGCTTTGGAATTGCAAAAAGTGGTAGCATCCAGCGGGAAGCTGTTTTGCCTTACACATACTTATACCGGTTACCCTATGGTAAAAGAGGCCCGGCAGTTTGTGGCAGCGGGCAAGCTGGGTAAAATCCGTAAAGTTTATGTGGAATATCCCCAAGGCTGGTTAAGCGAATTTACCGAAGCTACCGGCAACAAGCAAGCCACCTGGCGCACCGACCCCAAGCAAAGCGGCATTGCCGGTGCCATGGGCGATATTGGTACCCATGCTTTTAACCTGCTTGAATATGTGAGCGGCTTGCAGGTAACCAAACTTTGCGCCGATATTAATATTGTGGTTGACGGCCGCTTGCTGGATGATGACGGCGCGGTATTATTAAAACTATCGGGCGGCGCAAGCGGCGTACTGATGGCTACCCAAATTGCAGCCGGCGAAGAGAATAACGTAAAAGTACGCGTATATGGCGAAAAGGGCGGCCTTGAATGGCAGCAAAGCGATGCCAACACCCTGCAGGTAAAATGGCTGGATAAACCCATGGAGATCTGGCGCACCGGCGCGGGCTATTTAAGCTCGTTCGCGCAACATAACAGTCGCACGCCGCCGGGGCACCCTGAAGGGTATTTGGAAGCATTTGCCAACCTGTATCGCAACTTTGCCGAATGTGTGGAGGCTGGTTTAGAGGGCAAGCAGCCAAGTGCCGAATCGCAGGATTACCCGGGTATTGAAGCGGGTGTGCGGGGCATGGCCTTTATTGAGAATGTGATAGCATCGGGCAAGTCCGGGCAGAAATGGATAGATTTTAAGATATAAGCATGACAACAGTTAAAGGACCTGCAATTTTTATAGCACAATTTATAGGCGACAAGGCTCCGTTTAACAGCCTGGAGTCTATTTGTAAATGGGCGGCTGATTTAGGCTTTAAAGGCGTGCAATTGCCCACCGGCGATCCGCGCTTTATCGACCTGCAAAAGGCAGCCGAAAGCAAAACTTATGCCGATGAAATAAAGGGCATAGTGAACGCCGCCGGATTGGAAATTACCGAACTATCTACCCACTTACAGGGGCAACTGGTAGCCGTTAACCCGGTGTACGACCACCTGTTTGATGGCTTCGCGCCCGAACAATACCGTAACAACCCCAAAGCCCGGCAGGAGTGGGCCGTGCAGCAGTTAAAGTACGCCGCAAAAGCCTCGCAAAATTTAGGTTTAAATGCCAGCGTAACCTTTAGCGGTGCCCTGCTTTGGCCAATGGTTTACCCATGGCCGCAAAGGCCCGCGGGCATAGTGGAAACCTGCTTTACCGAACTGGCTAACCGCTGGAAACCGATATTGGATGTGTACGAAGATCATGGTATCGATCTGTGCTACGAGATTCACGCCGGCGAAGACCTGCACGATGGTATTACTTACGAGATGTTTTTGGATAAGGTAAATAATCATGCCCGAGCTTGTTTACTGTATGATCCATCGCACTTTATTTTACAATGTTTGGATTACCTGGAATATATCGATCTTTATCACGAGCGTATTAAGATGTTCCACGTTAAGGATGCCGAGTTTAATCCAACAGGCAGGCAGGGCGTATATGGCGGCTATCAAAACTGGATAGATAGGGCCGGGCGTTTCCGTTCCTTAGGTGATGGGCAGGTTGATTTTAAATCCATCTTCAGCAAAATGGCGCAGTATGATTATAAGGGCTGGGCGGTACTGGAGTGGGAGTGCGCATTAAAGCACCCTGAAGATGGCGCAAGGGAAGGCGCTCAGTTTATTAAGGACCATATTATCCGGGTAACCGATAAGGCTTTTGATGATTTCGCATCATCGGGTGCCGACGAAGCATTAAACAAAAAAACATTAGGCATTTAACAAATACACCAATAAATAATAATGAAAAACGCAATTCTGATCATTACCCTATGCATGGGCCTTGCAGCATGTAGCTCAAGTTCAACCAAAAATAACAGCGGCGATAGCAGTGCTACCAAGCCGGCCGCTACCAATGCTACTGCCGAACCAAAAGGTGCAGCCCTAATGGCCGCAGCCGATTGTAATACCTGCCATAAGCCTGATATGAAAGTGGTAGGCCCATCATTTAAAGATATTGCCGGTAAATACACCGAAGCCGATGTAGATAAACTGGCCGATAAAGTAATTAAAGGCGGCGGCGGCGTATGGGGCGAAGTACCGATGACACCGCATGCTTCAATATCAAAGGATGATGCCAAGGAAATGATAAAATACATCCTAACGCAAAAGTAGACCAAGCATAACCAATTATAAACCTTTAACCAATTGCTATGAGAAGCACAATCAAGATCAAGTTATCCGTCATGATGTTCCTGGAGTTTTTTATCTGGGGCGCATGGTTTGTTACCATGGGTACGTATTTAGCTACTACGCTGAAATCATCCGGAACACAAATAGGTACCGCTTACGCCACGCAATCGCTAGGGGCCATAATAGCGCCGTTTATCATCGGTTTGATTGCCGATAAATACTTTTCGGCGCAGCGCATATTAGGTGTTCTGCACCTTATCGGTGCCGGGTTAATGTGGTATGCAACTACCCTTAGCAATTTTGAAAGCTTTTACCCGATCATTTTGCTTTATATGATCGTTTACATGCCGACATTGGCTTTAGTAAACTCCGTATCATTTAAGCAAATGGCTAACCCCAGTAAGGAGTTTCCGCCTATTCGTTTTTTTGGTACCCTCGGCTGGATTATCGCCGGAACTATTATAGGGAAATTGGCCTGGGAGCATAATAACACGCTGATACTTACTTTTAAAATGGCTGCCGTGGCCTCATTGGTATTGGGCTTGCTGAGCTTTACTCTGCCTGATACACCTCCAGTTAAAAAAGGCCAAAAAACTACTTTTAGCGAACTGATTGGCCTGGATTCAATTGGCTTGTTAAAAAACAGGTCATATTTGATTTTCTTCCTGGCTTCTATTGCTATATGCGTACCGCTGGCGTTTTATTATAATTTCACAAACCCTTTTTTAAATGAAGTAGGTATGAAAGAGGCCGCCTTTAAGCAATCTTGGGGGCAATGGTCCGAGTTGATCTTTATGGCGGCAATGCCTTTCTTTTTTGTACGCTTAGGTGTTAAAAAAATGCTGGCTATAGGGATGCTTACCTGGGTAGTGCGCTACGTGTTTTTTGCTTATGGCGATGGTGGCGCAAACTATTGGATGCTGATTGCCGGCATTGTAGTACACGGAGTATGTTACGATTTCTTCTTTGTAACAGGTCAGCTTTATACCGATAGGCTGGCAGGGGATCGTTTTAAAAGCGCCGCGCAAGGGTTTATTACTTTAGCTACTTACGGCGTCGGAATGTTAATCGGTTCGTATATCTCAGGCCCATTGGTTGATGCACATAAAACTGCTACTGGGCACGATTGGCATTCAATTTGGCTGATCCCAGCCGAAATTGCAGCGGTTGTATTGATCGCATTTTTGCTATTCTTTAAAGATAAGCCAGAGATATCAGAAAAGCCGGCTGCTGTGTAGTTATCATATAAAGACTTACGAAGTTTTAAAAACTTCGTAAGTCTAAAACATCATGTCATTTCGACCAACGGGAGAAATCTTCTACGCGCGATAAGCAACTATCCAAGATTTCTTCCCACCATCGGAATGACATTTTTATTTTATATAGATTTGTTCAAGATCAAACCATGGCAAGCAAATTACCATATCGCTACATCCTTACCGGGCTTTTTTTCATAACCGGGTTTAGCGCGGCAAATGCTCAGCAAGGCATCACCAATATCCCCGATACCTCGTTTACTTTTTACAGCGCTTTCCAGGGGGTGAAAAAATCAAACCCCAATGCCGCCATCCCGCAATTAAATCTGGGCGATAGTGTCAAATCCGTAAAGGATCTTGTTTATTATACCATTAATGGCCGGCAATTAAAGCTGGATGTGTTTTCGCCTAAAAAAGTTAAGGGTAAATTACCAGCGGTGCTAATGATATTTGGCGGCGGCTGGCGGTCGGGTAACCGCACGATGCACTGGCAAATGGCGCAGGCTATTGCTGCAAGGGGTTATATCGTGGTTACAGCCGATTATCGCCTGTCTACCGAGGCTTTGTACCCCACCGCGGTAAACGATCTTAAAACGGCTGTAATGTGGATGCGCGACAAGGGCGGGCGATATGGTATAGATAAAGATAAGATAGCCGTTTGGGGATTTTCTGCAGGCGGGCAGTTGGCTGCGCTGATAGGTACTACGCCTAATAGCCCTTTGTTTCCGGGGCATACCATATACCGGGTTACATCAAACGCGGTACAGGCTATTGTTGATGTGGATGGTACACTGGCCTTTATCCACCCCGAATCGGGCGAGGGGGATGATAGTAAGCGTACATCATCGGCCACGTATTGGTTTGGATCCGGTAAAACCGTACACCCCGAATTATGGCAACAAGCATCGGCCTTAAACCATGTGGATAAAAACACACCGCCAATCCTGTTCCTGAACAGCTCGGTTGACCGGATGCATGCCGGGCGGAACGATATGATCAAAAAACTCGACTCGCTTGGCATCTATCACGAGGTACATGCTTTTGCCGGTGCGCCCCATTCTTTTAATATGTTTGAACCATGGTTTACGCCTACACTAAATTATACGGTAGCATTTTTGGATAAGGCATTTAAGGGAAAATGACAATCGCTATTGTCGCATATAGCCCGCTGTTTTGTCTTATTTGGCCATGACATACTGTATCCGTAGCATTTAACTTTGCTTATATAAAATCTATATCAATTATGAAAGCACACATCACACCATTTCTGTTGTTTAAGGACGAAGCCGAGGCAGCAGCAAATTTTTATGTATCAGTTTTTAACGGCAAACTGCTGGAGGTTACAAAATATCCCGAAGGTATGCCAATGCCGCCCGACACCGTATTGACAGCCACGTTTGAAATCTTAGGGGTGAAGATGACCGCCCTGAACTGGGGAATGGAAGCCAAATACTTAGAAACTATTTCTTTTGCTATTGAGCCTGAAACACAGGAAGAAGTTGATTATTATTGGAATGCGCTGATAGCTGATAGTGGCGAAGAAGGGCCATGCAGTTGGCTTAAAGATAAATATGGCGTATCGTGGCAGGTAGCACCCGAAATACTTCCACGCCTGATGAATGACCCCGACCCTAAAAAATCGACGGCCGTAATGCAAGCCATGATGAAAATGAAGAAGATCATTATTAAAGATATCCAGGCAGCGTACGACAACGCATAGTTAAATCATATAAAACAACAGAGCCCAACCATAGCGGTTGGGCTCTGTTGTTTTTATTTATATCGACCAAGATCAGGCGCGTTCTTTTTCGGCCGGGTCAACTCATACTGATAGATCGCCTGTGCCAGGTTCTTTAAGAAAGGGAGGCATACGGTAGTATACTCGTACTTATTATCGTTGTAAATACCATCCTCGTTTGATTGTACTACGGCCGATAGAATAAACTCTGTTTTGGTTTTAAAATCTACAATGTAGGCGTTATCGATATCATATCCGTACGAATCGCCCACTTTGTTAAAGATCCTGATATCGGGATTAATTACCGCGCTGCTATCGCCGCCATAAAACAAAAACTTGCAATAGGCTGGGAAGTAATCAGGCCGTTTATAGGCAGGATGGTCACTCTCTGTCGGGAACATGCTCATGTATTTATAAATAAAGCGGTAATCCTCCTTTGTTAAGTTAAAGCGTTCGGATTTTGGGAATGTCTCGGGGAAAAGCAAGCGCTTTAAAACCATTTGCTGGTCGGCCAGGGGATAATTGTTCTTGTCCGAAAAATCAAAGGGCTGCATCACCAGTTTATCGTTCCTGTCCAGGTAACCCTTGCCTTGCAGCAGTTTTTCGGCATGGATGGGGTAATCGTTATTGTCCACCTGTTCGGGTTTGGTGTAGATCAGTTTATTGCCATCGTAAAATCGGATAGGGTTGGTATGCCGGGCACCATTGCCGCCATCACCAATGGCCAGGCGGCCCACAATGCGGGTATTGGTCAGCCCGTATTTTTTCAGTTTTTGATTGATCTCCTCGCGGCCCACAAACTCGTACAGGCGGTTATAGGCATCGTTATCGCTCACCAGTAATATCTTCTTCATGTAATTGGCCAGACTGGGTAAACCATTTTTGGCCGATGTATCGCGCGTTACCCGGGTTTGGCCGGCAAAGCCGCTATCGGTCAGCATGGTTAATTCTTTGTTGAAGCCCTTTATACCCAACTCGTGCATTTTCTCCAGCGCGAAGATCAACGTAGGCAACTTAACCGTACTGGCGGGGTAAAAGTAGTGGTTAGGGTTTAAGCGATAGCTGTACGATTTAAAATGCGGGATATTCCGTTCATCGCGGTTTACCTGTGTATACAATATCTGCACCTCGTTTTGGGTGGGGTGATTTAATATCCCGCTAAACAGTTCGGGGTGTTGCACCAGCAAATTTTTCAAAAAAACGGTATCAGGTTGCTGGGCTGATGCATTTAAGCAACACATAACGAATGCAATAATAAAGGTGTTTTTCATAGCCAATTGCTGATAAAGAAAGATAAAAAAATGCCCCCCGAAATTAACCGGAGGGCATTTTTTTTATTTGCTGGTATAATAACTTATGCCGGGTGGATTGAAATAGATCTCGGGCAGTAAACTGCTTGGGTTTGTTGGTGCAGTTGGCCTGGCCGAAGCCTTTAATGTGATACTTGTACCAGGTACCGGATAATCGGCCGATAAACCATTTACAACAATGGTATAATAGCGATTGGCACCAAGGCTGATAGATTTTGCAGCAGCCCCAACGGTAGTAGCAGTACCGGTATTGTATGCAGTAAACACATACCCTGTTAAACCTAATGGTGCAACCGGAACTGGAATAAAATCTGTAACTGTGCCGTACGGTGTAGCCGTAAATTCTGTAACGGTTGTAGCCGTACCAATTGTGTAAGTAGCTTTCAAATCAATTGCCGTAGTATTATTAGGTACCAGGTTTGCAAAGCGTATATAGGCTTTGGTTGTATCTGTTCCTGTAAACTTATCCTGCACCAAAAGCGCAGTTACCTTATCGGGATAACCCATAGTGAAAAGGGTATAAGGTGTACGGTCATTAAGCGGTTGTGTAACGGTGGCTATTGTAGTGTTTACTGCTACCGTTTGCGGACTAACCAATAAAGGTAAGGGTGTTGATGTTGTTATTTTAATAGTTGTACTGCCTGCCGCAACAGCTGCATAATTAGTGGATGAACCACCCGGAAACATTGCGCCATATTGCAAAGCCGTATTAAATACCGAAGGGTAAGCTATACCGGTTATTACCGATGTTGGTTTTGAATTATCGGTAACACCTAAGTTTTGTACAGGGCTTATTTTTGAACCATTTACAAATTCATCAACCGCGGGGATACCCGCAACGCCCTGGACAAATTTTAACTGCGCACCAGTGGCTGGGTTGCTTGTTTGCTTGAGGACGTTTTTTGTACAACCACCTATTGCAAAGGCTAACAGGCAGGCTGATGTATATAATATTTTTTTCATGTCGATTTTTTCTGATTTAATTAAGGTAAAATAAACCATGGCTTGGTAGTATGATAATCAGGGTTTGTAGCGCCGAATGATTGTAACGCCGGGATATTCCAGATATACTCTGAATTATAACGTGGCCTTACAACATACACCTGTTTACCTGAGTTATCAGGATAAATAGTAGCCGGTTTTGAATACCCCTGAAAAATATTGGTATCGTAGTTGTATTTACGCATATCTGCCCAAGCCTCTAAATTACCCCAAACATATAGCGAGATGAATTTTTGTTGCATAATGTCGGCCAGGGTTAATGTAGCGGCGCTATGTTTAACACATGGGCCGTTAATATAAGCTGTTATGGCGGCAGGTGCTATTTTCCCTTGTACACCTGTTAATGCATTTGCTTGCGGTGGGTTGCTCACAAAATCTAACGCAGCGGTAACACCTTTTATATAAGCATCATAAGCTCCGGCAGCATTGGTTTTTAATAAAGCTTCCGCTTTGAAAAATTGCACTTCAGAATAAGTCATTAATACACCGCGCGAATTATCGTTGTAAATATAACGCTGGCTGGTACCATAAGTGGATCCGTTAGCTGCGGCAGTTGGATAAGTAGTTACGCCATCCCCAAAAAGGTAAGGGACAAGTGTATTTGGGTCGGCACCATTTGGATCACCGTTGCTGCCTATAACACCACGATAAACCCCGTCCTTACTGGCCGAAATGATTTGTTTGATACGTGGATCTAAGGTGTAGTCAGGAGTTGCTGAACCTGTAAATATACGGCCATCAAGCAAGCGCACTATATAGTCCGATTGTTTATAAGCCCCAATGTTTTGGCGTGTAGGGCCCCAAAAGTTTGCATCGCCTGATTGTGAACCAGTACACTGTACGCTTGCATTATCTGCATTGCTTACAAATGAACTATCAGCATATTTAGCCACATTAGCAGGACTAAAACTTGCTTTGTTACTAAGGTGCGCTGCATTTTGGGCTAAAATAGCGTAAACAAATTTTATCCATTTGCTACGGTCACCATAATACATATAATCACCTTTTTGCAAAGAAGGAGAGGTAGTAAGGCCATCAGTTTTTATAGCCAGGTTAAGGTAATTTAAAGCTTGCTGGCATTCTTTAACCACCTGCGCGTAAACTACCGATCCATCGTCATAATCAAACGTTAACAATTTAGGATCAAACGCTTCCTTAACAATCATGTGATCGTGCATGTCGCCGGCGGTTTGCCAGGCCCAGGCACGCATAGCGTAACCTACACCAACGTAATCCCATTTTTTGTTGGCAAGCGCGTCCTGCCACATTAGCAGCACATTTTGGCCAAGGCTAAAATACAGGGTACGCCACATTTCACCAGCCGAATCGGATGCAGGGGCATAGCCTTCCTCATCCCAAATATTGTTTGCACTTGATGAACCCCATACCTGGGCATATTGGCCAATATAACGGCTATCAAACCATACACCGCGAGCCATACCCGCCTGTATAGGTGGCAATAAAGCCGAAGCATCTACTGCTACCGGTGCATTTGGATTGGTATTTACATCCAAATATTTTTTACAGCTACTTACGCTTAGCAGGGTAAGTAATGTAAGTATTGAATATTTAAAATTTTTCATGTCTTTTTCTTTTATAATGTCACTTTAACACCGAATGAAATTGTACGTGGCGTTGGCAGGGTTCCATAATCAAAACCGGCAGCGCCCGAACCGTAGGTTGACGAGTTTGTACCATTTACTTCAGGATCTGCACCCGAGTAGTTGGTTATCAGGAACAAGTCGGTAGCGGTTAAAAATAAACTGGCATTTTTAAATACTTTTTGACGGTTCATTAACGATTGAGGTACTTTATAGCTAAGCGTAATGTCGCGCATCCTTAACCAGTTAATGTTATGCTCAATAAAGTCGCTTTCAATTGCGCCTGTGTAATAACCATTTTGGTTGTAAGGGGTAACCTGTATAGTATTAACCGTTGGCGACGCAGAATTCTCGTTACCATCTTTTAATACACCTGGCACAACTACTGGTTTATTACGATCTAAAGTACGCAGACTTAAACCGTAACGGGTAAGGAATGCTTCGTTACCGTTAAATATATCGCCACCGTGACGGATATCGAACAGGAATGAAAGATCGAAGTTTTTGAAGTTAAAGTGGTTGCCAAAACCCATAGTAAATTTAGGCTGCCTGTCGCCTGATACAACAAACGTTCCGTTAGATATTGGTAAACCGCTGGTAGGGTCTACCAGTATTTGGCCGGCATTGTTACGGGCATAAGTGAACGAGGCAATGTTGCTGGTGCTGCTGCCCGGGAATACGCTTGAGCGTACATTTAGGTACAACCAGGTATCAGAGTTATAATACTCCGGTAAGCCACCTAAGCTTTTAATAGTACCCGCAGCCGATGTAAAGTTCAGCGTCATATCCCAGGTAAAATCTTTAGTTTTTATAGGGGCACCGGTTAAGGTAATTTCCACACCGTGGTTTCTTACTTCACCACCATTCAGGTATTCCAAAATATAGCCCGATGCATAGCTTAAGCGAGGGTTAAATATTTGGTTGGTTGCCCTATATTGGTAGTAGCTGATATCGGCACCTAAACGGCCTTTAAAGAATTGGAATTCAGCACCCAGGTCAAACTCTTTGTCGCGCTCTGCTTTTAAAGCCGGGTTGTTACCGGTAACATCATAGGCAAAACCGCCGCCTGTTGTAGTTTGCTGTAACAGGGTCGAGAATATTTTATACGGAGCCGCAGGGTCTTTACCTACTTCGGCATACGATGCCCTTAACTTACCGTATGATAATATGCTGTTGTTTTTAAGCATAGGCAACTCGGTAAAAATAAAGCCTAAACCAACTGAGGGATAGAAATATTTATAGCTGGTAGTACCATATAGTTTTGAAGTGCCTTCTTCCCTTGCAGAAACATTTAAGGTCAGCATTTCCTTATAAACAACGCTTCCACGGGCTATAGCCGACAGGTAACGTACCTTTTTTAAATAATCGGAGTTACGCTGGGTAGTAGGAGTAGTATTGTTAATGCTGTTAAAATCGGGCTGGATGAATCTTTCACCGTAAAAGCCGTTGATGTCATCGGTGTTGCTAATAGCTTCGGTACCAACAGCAAGTGTGGTACGGAAATCACCAAATGTTTTTTTGGCAGTTGCAAACAGCGATCCGTTTAGCTGGGTGTTATTATCGTTATAATTATCAATAATACCACCGGTGGCCAAACCTGAGGTACCGGCAAAGCTGTTTAGTGGTGAGTTTTGATAAGCTGAACTGAACTGGCTGATCATGTTGTTGCCGGCAGTAGCAGCAAAATCAACACCGGTTAATGCACGGATATTAAGCCATGAAAAAGGGTCGTAAGACAGATCTACAGTACTAACTACACGGTTGGTTTTGTCGCGACTGTAGTTGTGGTTAATATCCCAAAGTGGGTTATCAAAGTCAACCGAGCCCTCGGCAGTTACGTTAGCTACGCTGGCAGGTAATAATAACCTGCGTGAGCCATCAGCATTTTGATAGTTGCGCGCGTCATCGGTTGTTGGCCATGCCAAGGCGTTTAAATAAGTGCCGGTAGAGCCTTTGTTGTTTTTACGGTTATCTACATTAAAGTAGTTAAACGATGCATTGGTTGTGAACTTAGGCGATATTTTAGCACTTCCTGATAAACGAAGCGATATTTTATCATTATAAGCAACAGGCAAAACACCGTTAGTATTACGCATAGATGCCGAAACACGGTAGGTGGCTGTTTCATTACCACCTTCAAACGAAAGATTATGCACCTGGGTGCGGCCTGTTTGCATAATATTTTTCAGGTTATTATAAGTAGTGGCGCCTGCAGGTATTGCCGGCCCAAACTCTCTTCTGTCTGTTGCACTTGGCACACCATTGCTACCAATACCGTACACGGTTTGCACTTGCGGGAAACGGTAAGCGTTAGCAAAGCTAAAATCGTTATCGTAAGTAATCATACCCGCGCCTGAACGCCCTTTTTTAGTAGTAATGATAATTGCACCACCCGATGCTGATGAACCGTAAACAGCTGCAGCATCTGCACCCTTTAATACGGTTAAAGTTTCAATATCATCAGGATTAATATCACCAATACGGTTGGTGAAATCAGCGCTTCTGTTAGCACCGTTTGATGTTAACAGGGCCTGGTCTACAGGGTCGTTATTAACACGTACACCATCAATTACAAACAAGGGGCTGTTGTTGCCACCTATAGAGTTAATACCACGCAGTACAATGGCCGATGACGCGCCCGGGTTACCGCTTGTGCTGGTAACCGTAGCGCCCGCAATACGACCGTTAAGGGCGTTCAGCAAGTTTTCGCGTTGTGTTTGCTGAATTTCTGACCCCTTAATAATTTGTACAGCCGATGTAAGATCGCGCTGCGATTGTTTTACACCAAAGCCTGTAGTAATTTGAACTTCCTTTAATGCGGTAGCATCGGTTTTTAAAGCTACGTTTAAGTTACGGTTGGTTGCGGTAATAATAAATTCCTGGGGAGTTACACCTACAAAAGAAAATACCACTACCTGGCCATTGGTCGCTTTAATAGTATAGTTACCAGAAGCATCGGTTTGTGTACCGGTTGATGTGCCTTTAATTTTTACGGTTACACCCGGCAGGGGATACCCATCCTCGGCCGAGGACACTTTTCCTGTAACTGCTTGGGCCTGTGCATAGGTTTGCATGGTCCAGCAACATAGTCCCAGGAAAAAAAAGAGTAAACTTTTTTTCATACGTGAATTGTTTGGTTAATTTATTTTAGTTTGTTTGTTATGCGATGCAAGCCTGTTTGTAAACTTGCAGGTTTTTGCAGTAATTTCAGCAAAAAACCGCATGTTTGCCAAGCAGTTAATAAAGATATGTAAAATTAATTTTAAGTTTTGCATGATTTAGCTAATTTTATTTAAAAAACTTGCAAAAAACCGCAGAATATCTTTTTGTAAAAAATACACCTTGTCATGCTTAAAAAAGAACGCCATACACACATTATCAAGCAGGTAAATCTGCATAATAAGGTTTTGTCGTCTGATCTGGCTATCGAGCTAAATGTATCCGAGGATACCATCCGCCGCGACTTGAATGAACTGGACGAAACAGGGCAGATTGTTAAGGTGCATGGCGGGGCTTTATCCCGCTCATACCATTACCCGTTTCAGCACAATACTATTTACGCGGCCGATGCTAAAAAGGGTATCGCGTTAAAGGCTATCGAGTTGATAAAGGATGGCATGGTTGTATTAACCGGTGGTGGTACTACAATTATCGAAATGGTAATGCAGTTACCCAAAAACCTTTCGATAACCATATTTACCATCAGCCCGCCGGTAGCCCTGCAATTGGCCGATCATCCTTTAATAAAGGTGGTACTAATAGGTGGCGAACTCTCAAAAGATTCGCAAGTTTGCACCGGCACACAGGTGGTGAGTTATTTAAGCGAAATTAAGTTTGATATCTGCTTTTTAGGTACCAACGGTATTTCGCTAATGGATGGCGTAACCGACTCTGACCTGGATATTGTGCAGGTAAAAAAAGCCATGATCAAGGCATCCAAGCGTTTGGTAATTATGTGCATTGCCGAAAAACTAAATTCGGTACAGCGTATGCGGGTTTGCGAACTACAGCAGATCAATAGCCTGATAACCGACCTTGACCCCGCCGACCATATTTTACAAGCCTATCGCCGGCAAAATTTTCAACTGTATTAGCACCATATTTTAACAGGATATCAACTTTAAACTTAATTAACATCCTATATCATTATCGTACAAGGCAATTAATTACTTGTATATTTATCACGGCGGATTTAATTTAGCCCCATCCGGCTTTTTTTCTTAACAGGGTTTAAAACTAATTAATGAAAAAAGTGATCGATAAGGAAGCTTCCAGTCCGCAATTCCCTGTTGTAGGTATCGGTGCATCAGCCGGGGGCTTAGAAGCTGTTAAGGCATTTTTAAGGGCATTACCGG
Source organism: Bacteroidota bacterium (assembly GCA_040389105.1). Taxonomy (GTDB): domain Bacteria; phylum Bacteroidota; class Bacteroidia; order Sphingobacteriales; family Sphingobacteriaceae; genus Mucilaginibacter. The sequence continues at coordinate 449,844 of JAZKAO010000010.1, read as the reverse complement.
CCAAATCGGGGATGGCTTATGTTTTTGTACAGCATTTAAGCCCCCAGCACGAAAGTATTTTACCCGAAATACTACAAAAGGTAGCACCATTTCCGGTTCAGCAGATCACCGATAATATACACCTGGAACCAGATAATTTATACATTATACCCGAAAACAAAATTGTAACCGCAACCGATGGGATACTTAAACTGGCCCCTTTGGATAAAAACCATAAAAAAGTTAACACCATCGATCTTTTCTTTTCATCGTTAGGTGTTGTACACCAAAGTTATGCCGTAGGTGTAATATTATCAGGATCGTTAAGCGATGGCACACTTGGTTTACAGGTAATTAAATCGTACGGTGGTTTAACATTTGCGCAAGACGAAGATTCGGCCGCGTTTGATAGTATGCCCCGCAGCGCGGTACAAGCCGGCGCGGTTGATTTTGTTTTAACCCCGGCCGAAATAGCCGAGCATCTTATTGCGGTTAATCATCCTTTCCATGCCAACTATTCCGCGTCCGAAATATCAGATACCCTGCCACAGCAGGATACCGAAGTTTTTAAGCAAATATTGACCGTATTGCGCGTGCGCCGCGGGGTCGACTTTACTTACTATAAACAAAGTACTTTAAAACGCCGCATTATCAGGCGTATGGCACTCAATAAAGCCGAGAAACCTGCTGAGTACCTTAATTATTTAAGAGAGAATAAAAGCGAGCAGGATGCCTTGTATAATGATATGCTGATATCGGTCACTCATTTTTTTCGTGATCCGCCAAGCTTCGATATTTTATGTACTAAGATATTCCCCGAACTGTTTAGTAAAAAGGCAGATCATGATCCGCTTAGGATATGGATAGCCGGCTGCGCTACAGGCGAGGAGGCTTACTCTATGGCTATGTGCCTGCAGGAACTGTTAGGCGATAAGGCGGCAGCTATGAAGATTCAGATTTTTGCTACCGATATATCCGAAACAGCTATTACCAAAGCCCGTACAGGTATTTACACACCAACCGAACTGGATGGTATTTCCCCATCGCGCCTGCAGCAATTTTTTAGTAAGCACGATGGTAATTACCACGTAAGTAAAGCTATTAGGGACATGTGCGTATTTGCCAGTCACAATTTACTTAAAGATCCGCCCTTTTCAAAAATAGACCTGGTAAGCTGCCGTAATGTAATGATATACCTGGAGCCCGTTTTGCAAAAAAAGGCTTTAAGCACGTTCCACTATTCATTAAACGAGGATGGTTTTTTAATGCTGGGTAAATCGGAAACCATTGGCAGCAATACCGATATTTTTACCGCAGTAAGCAACGCCGAAAAAATATATGCCCGTAAAGGCCCTTTAGGACGCTTAATGACACTGCGTGCATCCGGCCACGAAAAAACTTTTAGGGAGATTGATAAAAGCATCCAAAAGGAAAGTACCAACAAGGATGTTTTTAAAATAGCCGACGAGGCCATGCTGGCCACATTTATGCCGCCGGGCGTGCTGGTTAACGAAAAATTTGATATTATCCAGTTTCGCGGCTCAACCGAAACCTGGCTGGTGCCGCCATCGGGTAAACCCAGCTTTAATATATTAAAAATGGCCCGCGAGGGCTTAACTTTCGAGTTACGTAATATCCTGCACCAGGCTAAAAAAACAAACCTGCCAGCACGCAAAACTGCTGTGTTTTTTAAGTTAAACGATATACAGCATTTTGTTAATATACATGCTATCCCGCTTAAAGATACGCCCGATCCATATTTTCTGATCGTTTTTCAAAGTTCTGCCGCCACTGTTGTTCAGTTACCACCCGATGCTAAATACACATCAGAAATTGCAGGTTATAATTTAAATGAGTTACGGATAGAAAAGCTGGAAGAAGAACTGGGCCAGGCGCGCACGGATATGCGGGCCATTACCGAAGAGCAGGAAACGGCTAACGAAGAATTGCAAAGCGCTAACGAAGAACTGTTATCGGGCAGCGAGGAATTGCAAAGCCTGAACGAGGAATTGGAAACATCTAAGGAAGAGCTGCAAAGCACTAACGAGGAGATCATGATCGTTAATAAGGAACTGCTGGATAGGAATGAACAATTAAATAATATGCGCTTATACGCAGAGGGAATTGTAAGTACTATACGCGACCCGCTGATTATTTTAGATAAGGACCTGCGTGTAAAACGCGCCACGGGCGGGTTTTACAATAAGTTTAAAACATCTGAAAAAGATACCGAAGGGCATTATATCTACGAACTGGGCAAAATGCAATGGGATATCCCCGAATTGCGGGAGATGCTGGAGGATGTGCTGCCGGCAAAAAAAGCGCTGGCCGATGTGGAAGTTACTCAAAGTTTCCCGTTAATAGGGAAAAGGACCATGTGTTTAAACGCGCGTGAGATAGATAATATTAATGGCGAAAAGCTGATACTGGTAGCCATAGAAGATATTACCGATAAGCGAAAGGTTGAAGCCGGATTAGCCGAGGTAGAACGCTTGTTAAGTGAAAGTAAAGAACGGCTAAAATTCGCGGTTGATTCGGCTGGTTTAGGCACCTGGGATTATGACCCTCGGTCGAATGAACTGATATGGGATAAACGCTGCAAGGAAATATTTGCTTTGCCAGCTTCAGGCCATATTGACGATGCTTCGTTTTTAGAATTGATCCATCCGGATGACCGGAAACGTGTTGAAAAGAGTATTTCTGAAACTTTGCAGGATAAAGATTCGGGCGAGTTTGATGTTGAATTCCGCACAATCCCTATTAACGACCGTATTAAATGGTTAAAAGCCAAAGGCAGGGCTTATTTTAATGATGAGAGTGTATCCAACCGCTTTATTGGCACCTTGCTGGATATTACCATACAAAAACTAATTGACGAGGCTACCCGCGAGTTGTTGAGTAAAAAGGATGAGTTTATCAGCATTGCCAGCCACGAATTAAAAACGCCTATTACCAGTTTAAAGGCGGCCCTGCAAATGATTGAGCGCATCTCCTTGCAAAACGAGGCCATGAAACCTGTTCAGGGCTTTGTTCAAAAGGGAATTAAACAAGTTGATAAACTGATAGAATTAATTAAGGACTTGCTGGATGTTACCAAGATACAAGCAGGTAAACTGGAACTGAAAAAGACAAACTTTAAGCTAAACGAATTAATATCCGAATGTTGCGAAGACCTGCACATCCACTCTTCAAAACATAAACTGGTAGTTGATGGTAGTACCAATATAAGTATTTATGCCGATAGGAACCGTTTGGAGCAGGTATTGGTTAATTTAATTTCAAATGCCATCAAATACTCGCCCGGGGGCGATAAGGTGATCATTACGGTCACTAAATTAGATCATGGGGTTAAAATAGCCGTTACCGATTTTGGTATAGGCATAGCAAAGGATAAGCAGCAATTTTTGTTCGACAGGTTTTACAGGGTCGACGAAACTTCGCAAAAGTATGCGGGTTTAGGCTTAGGCTTGTATATCTCGTCCGAGATTGTACGCAGGCACCACGGCTATATCAATATCGAGAGCGAAACAGGCAAAGGATCTACCTTTTGGTTCACCATACCCGAAGACGATACTGTAAAGAAATAGTGCTGTTTTAATTGCTTTGGGGCGATATGCTTTGTAAGCACTAAAATTTATATATTTTTAGTGCAGCAATGGAAGCAAAGAATAACAAGAAAACCATTTGGGCATGGTGCATGTTCGATTGGGCCAACCAATCCTATAACATGGTGATCACCTCCACCATATTCCCGGCCTATTATGTCGGCATTACCGCTAACACCAGGTACGGGAAAAACATGGTCAGCTTTTTTGGGCATAAGTTTGTAAATACCGTATTGCAAAACTATATACTGGCTGCATCATACCTGCTTATTGTAGTTTTATTGCCCATACTAACTTCCATTGCCGATTATCGCGGGGCAAAAAAACTGTATCTGCAATTATTTACCTGGTTGGGTGGTTTAGCCTGCGCCGGCCTGTTTTTTATGAAAGAAGGGGAGCCGATAGAGTTTGGGATGATCTGCTTTGGGCTGGCCACCATTGGCTATTGCGGCGGCTTTGTTTTCTATAACTCGTATTTGCCGCAAATAGCCACGCTTGATAGGCAGAACGATGTAAGCGCCAAAGGCTTTATTTATGGGTTTGCAGGCAGCATTGTAGTACAGTTGGTTTGCCTGGTAGGCGTACTTTTTCACAACTCGTTTGGTATTACCGAAGATATGGGCGCGCGCATATCGTTTATCATCGTTTTTGTATGGTGGGTAGGCTTTGCCATAATCCCTTTCAAAATATTACCAAAAGGCCAGCCAAATGCCGGATCGCATCAATTTAATGTATTTACGGGTGGGTTTAAAGAGCTTGCAAAAGTATTCGGGAAGATCAAAAACATGCCTTTAGTGAAGCGGTTTTTGCCGGCGTTTTTCTTTTATTCGGTAGGTGTACAAACCATTATGCTGGTTGCCGCAGAGTTTGCAGCTAAAGAACTGCACATGAAAGACGACGACCTGATTACTATTATATTGGTGATACAAGTGGTTGCCATAATAGGTGCATGGCTTACCTCTTTAGCATCAAATAAATACGGCAATACCAAAGCACTGATTGTATTGGTGGTTTTTTGGGCAATAACCTGTTTATGCGTTTATTATATAACTAACCAAAGCCAGTTTTACGTAGCTGCATTTGCAGTTGGGATAGTAATGGGCGGGGTGCAATCACTTTCGCGTTCAACGTATGCTAAACTGCTTCCAGAAAATATCCCCGATACTGCATCTTATTTTAGCTTTTACGATGCTACCGAGAAACTTTCCATTGTGGTAGGATTGGCTGTTTTTGCCTTTGTGGAAGACAATACCAGTACCATGCGTAATTCGGCCCTGGCGCTTGATGGCTTTTTTGCTATAGGCCTGGTGCTATTAATCGTACTGCTGGTAGCTGAGAACAAAATAGCAAAACAGAAATCAGCGGAAATAGCTTAGATCCTATTCCAGTTTGTTGGATAAAAGGATAAATAGCAAGCCAGTTTGTAAATGTTATTGACTATAAACGGAAAAAGATCTGACATGTTAATAGGTTAGATCTGTCCTGAGTAGAGACAATAAAAAATTAATTAATCCGGATATAAAAGATACTTTGTCCGTATAGCCTTAAACTTTTGTAACCCCGGTTCCCAGCTTTTTCTGATTTCAGCTTCAGGTACTCCTGCTATTATCTGCTTTCTAAGCTGATCGGTACCTATACGCAGATCAAAGGCAGATACACCATTTTCTGTTCGGGCCTTGTTGAAAAAATTGGCTTTGTCGGGATAGGCATTATACAGTTCAATTACCCATGACAGATTAATCTGTCGGCTCTTCCGTAATTTGCTTATATCATAGTTACGAAGGTCGAGGCCATAACAAATAGAGTCTTTATGGTTTGGGCTCTCACTCATTCCAGGGATACTTACCGGTTTGTAAGAAAATGAATACTTGCCCTTTAATGCGGGCGCCCCCAAAATAGTAAATGGCATATAAGTACCGCGGCCTTCATTAATAGCTGTTCCTTCAAACATACACAGGCTCGGGAAAAGCATTGCAGCTTGCTGCGTATTTAAATTCGGCGAGGGATTTACCGATAGCACGTAAGGCATGTTATGATTGTAATTGGCAACTTTTATAATATTTATTTTGCATTGCTCCTTCAGATATCCTTCGCCGTTAAGGTATTGTGCAAATTCTCCTATTGTCATGCCATGGGGCATAGGCGTGTAATGTATCCCAATGCCCGATTTAAATTTATCATCAGTCATTACCGGCCCGTCTACTACATACGCGTTAGGATTGGGCCTGTCAAGAATTAGCAGTTCTTTATTGTTTTCTGCACAGGCCTGCATCACATGCTCAAGCGTATTGATATTAGTATAGAAACGGCAACCGACATCCTGAATATCAAACACCATAAGGTCGATATCTGTCAGCTGTTCTTTTGTTGGTTTCTGATTTTTGCCATATAAAGAGATGATCGGAATGCCAGTTTTAGCATCTTTTTCATCGCCAACCACAGCTCCATTACTGGCATTGCCTCTAAAACCATGCTCAGGTCCAAACACTTTTACAATGTTAATTCCAAGGCTCAATAAACTGTCTACGCTGCTTTTTTTGCCGATTATGGAACTCTGATTTGCAACTATGCCAATTCGTTTTCCTTTTAGATAAGGCAAATATTTTTCAGTCTGATCGGCACCTGTAATAATTCCCCGGTTATTTGATGTACGTTGGTTTAATGCAATTTGTGCGGTAACTTCAAGGTTGCTTATAGCCAGAAGCGTTAAAAAAAGTATAGAAGTAAACCTCATCATTTTAGAAGATTTTTTTCTTAATTATTATTTGTGCTATGCTGTATGTCTCCAGGCTATAATGGCTAAATTAGTAAATTTGGCTAAAGTATGATGTATGTGCTGCGGTTGTACACTAAGTAAAAGCCCAAAGAACTTAGCGATCTTTGGGCTTTTATTTCTTTAGGGTTAAATTGCTAATTACTAAGCCGATTTTAATTCCTGCTCAGGTTCGGCTTTAGCATATAGGGTTAATGCCTGCTCGTGTTTTTTGATGGCGGAGATCAATTGCTGTATTACAGGCTTATCTGCATTGCCCATAATTACTTCCCAATGCTCATCCGTACTCATGGTTATCCAGCATTGCTGCACCGGTGATATTGCCGATGGCATGGCAATTTTATAGATTACCTGTTTATTGTAGCTGTGTTTTAATGCTTTGGTTTCAACGCCCACGCCGTTATAAACAAACTTAATGGGAAATATGGTATATGTTTGGCCTGTCATACCATAATAACGCCATGCCCGGTCTTTTGTTTGAAAAGAAGGTTTCTTTAGAGTTAATTTAAATGAAACAAATCTGTTACATGCAGGCGCATATATTACCGGCAGCCGATATAGGGCTTAACTCAATTTTGCTTCTTTTGAAAAATTAACGGTTTGGGCCGAAATTACTTTTTTGTGCTATCTGCAACAGCAGCAACTGCAGTTTGAGGCGCATGAGGTTTAACAATGCCCGCACCGCCCGATCCGCTGTTATCGGTAGTAGTAGCATCGCCATAAGTATCGGTAGTTTTAAAAGTATCGCGGTATGGGTTGGTAGCAACATAATGCCCGGTACTGTCGGTACCTGGTTTGGCTTCGTGGCCGCTGCAAGCAGTAAAAGCGCTGGTGGTGGCTATAAATATCGCGAATATGATGATCTTGTTTCTCATGTATGAAGTACTTATATCGTTATCAAATTTCTATTCTGCAATTTTATTGATTTTAAACCATTATTTTAAAAAATAAAGCAAAATTGTCAATAGATGGAATAATCCTGTAATCTGAAAAATCTGTTAAACCACAGTTTAGGCAATTACAAAAACTTCTTCACATACGCTATGTAAATATCCCAGTCGCTTGGTACCGTGCCATGCCCTCCCTGGTGCATAAAATAGCCCAGTGGATTATACGCAACCGATGCATCCTTAGCTGCTGGCCATGGCATATTGCCGGGGCCTTGCTGGCCAAATAATTGGTAAACAGGCTGCGCGGCTATAGCCGATAAAAACTCGCCATGCGGGTCAGACCATAAGTCGGTATCGCCGGTTTGCAATAACAGCGCGCGCGGGGCCATCAGTGATACCAGCATGTGCGCATCAACCGGCGACAGGTTAAAATCGCGGGCATATTTATGCCATTGCGGGGCAAACTGGTAGTAGTAGCGCGATGTATCGCTCATGTGCGCCAAATTTTCGCCATAGTTACGGCGACTTAAAGCTGCGCCGCCCTCGCCCGAGCAACTGGCTATTACCATTTTAAAGCGGGTATCGTGTCCGCCTGTCCACAGCACGGTTTTGCCCAAGCGCGATACACCGTGCAGCGCTATGCGTTTAGCATCAATTTGTTTATCGGTTTCAAAATAATCCATAGCCCGGCTCAGCCCCCACGACCATGCCGATATAGTGCCCCAATCGTTATCGCCCGGAATGGTTTCGCCCGGTTTTAGGTATTTGCCTATAATGCCATATTTGTATCCGGTTTTAAAATCAGGTTCTATATCGCCATAGTAAATAGTGGCTATGCCATAGCCTTGCGATGTAAAGCGTTCTACCAGGTCTTTATTTAACGCGCCCAGGCCAGTTTTAGGGGCCGGCACTTTTTTACCGTTTTTATCCCACATAGTGCCTTGTTTTACACCCGTGTCATCAACCGCCATGCTGGAGTTAGGTGAAAACGAGATCATCAGGAACAACGGGACTGGCTTTGTTGCCTTTGCAGGCAAGTAAACCAATATATCCATTTTATAGTCGGCTGTATCCCTGGTAAAATAAACGGTCACCTGTTTGCGGATGGTGCTGCCGCCAAACACAGGCGTAGCCTTATCAAAAACATTAAAATGCATGTCGGCCGGTTTACCGGGCATTTTGCCGTATTGGTTTTCTTCAAACAGTTTAACAATTTCGGGCCGGCGCTTGTTTAACCAGGTTTGCTTATCGGTAACCTTAGTGCCGTTTTGCATGGTCAGCACATCGGGCAGGGTATAGTTGCCCACTTTGGCTTCATCGTAATTTACCGGGATGCCCGCCACAAGGGTCGGCGGTGGTTTTACGGGCGGTGTATTCTGGCAAAAGGCCTGAGCGCTAAGGGCAGCACAGGCGCTAAATAATAACAGGCTTTTTGTTAAACGATACATAGCTATAGGTTTTATGGTGATGGGTGTATCTAATTTACTTTAATTGATAGGCCGTTGCAGGTAGCGGTATTATTTCCGGTGCTTTTGGCTGCGGCAAGGTAGTAGCACCGTTAAGCCCGCTACCCATAACGTTATAGGTGCTTAGCAAGGGCCCGGCATATCCTTTTACATTTATCGCGCTGATGTTAGCATTTTTGATGTTGGCCAGTTCGATACCTTTTTTACAAGTACCCGAGATATTACCGAGCGTAAAACCATCCAGCGGTTTGCTTGGGTGTACACCGGTACCGTCTATTAAAACCGGCACATCTGTTACCTTAATATTAGTAAAGCTGAAATTTTTAGTGGTAGGTATACCCTCCAGGCCTGGCACGGGTACTTGGTCTTGCAAGCCGCTGCCGCTTAGGTTGAAACGTAACAAACCGCCCCCCATACCCGAAACCTCTATGTTATTAACGCTGATGTTCTCGATAAAAGCGCCACGGCCCACACGGCTTTTTATATACAAGGCAAAGGTTTTGGCCCCAGTAAATTTGCAATCCTGGATAGTGACATTGCGGATACCGCCAGATGTTTCACTGCCGATACCAATGCAGGCAAAAATCGAATCGGCAAAGGTACAGTTGCTGATAAGCACATCCTCGGTAGTACGGTATAGCTTATAGCCCTCCATACCCCGGCCCGATTTCAACGAGATACAATCGTCGCCGGTGGCAATATCGCAGCCATCAATAGTTACAAGCGCGCAAGAATCTATATCGATACCATCACCATTGCCACCGGTGCTGCGGATATGGAGATTTTTGATAGATACTGTACCACAATAAGTTAAATGGATAGACCACATCAAATGGTATTCGGTAGAGAAGCCGGAAAATTCCACATTTATGCAATCTATCGGCTCTATCAAAGCAGGCCTGCGCAAGGGGTTATCGGCCGTTGGCCTGCCGCCTACTAAGGTGCTGCCCATAATTTTCCCTGCGCCATGAATTGCAATAGCCTTAGCGCCCACCGCATATATCAACCCCGAATATCCCTGGATCCATTTACCCTCCCAGCGCACCTGCATTACGGCATAGTCTTTCAGATCGGGCGAGCCAATAATAACGGCGTCCTTCTCTAAATTTAAGGTAACCTGCGATCTTAATTGAATAGCCCCGGTAAGATAATTTCCGGCAGGTACCAGTACAATCCCACCACCTAATACATTGCAGCGGTCGATAGCCTGTTGTATAGCCAGCGTATCTTTAGTTTGCCCATCGCCTAAAGCGCCAAAATCACGAATGTTGAGTGCCAATTTTTTGACTTGCGATGTATTATCAATGAATCCGGACGGTTTAAGTTGCAGATTAGCAGCCAGCGATGCAGCCGGCAAGGCCAGTAAACCCATCCCGGCTTGCTTTAAAAATGAACGGCGCGTGTTCGATTTTTTCATTTCAGATATATTTAGACAGGGCTTAGCCATGCCATTAAATCTTGGTTTCAGGATGATGCTTTATTGAAGCAGGTTTATTTATACGATATTAAGAAAGTATCGCGGTATTTTTAATAGGCCGGGACTTAAATTATTTTCGGGAACGATTGCGTATCAGTTATTTTACGGCTTGTTGCCAGCCCTGGTAATACGCCGCTATTTTATCAGCGAATTTGCCGGTTTCCACTACCTGCTTTTGGGCATATAGGTTTTTAATAGCCGCTATATCCTTAAATATCCCAGCCTTTAAGCCGGCCAAAAGCGCTGCGCCCAGGGCCGATATATCCGGCATCTCGCTGCGTACAAGGTCGCAATCCAGCAGGTCGGCTAAAAACTGGAGTACAAATTGGTTGGCGGTCAGGCCGCCGTGTACCATTAACTCATTTAGTTGGATGCCCGCGTCGGTTTGCATGGCATCAACCACATCCTTTATTTGATAGGCGATAGATTCCAGCGCGGCACGTACTATGTGGACTTTATTACAATCAAATGTTAAGCCTGTGATGCCAGCCTTGCGGCTCATATCCCAATAGGGTGCGCCTAAGCCACTAAAAGCGGGAATAAGATATACGCCATTATTATCAGTAACGGCATTAGCTATAGCTTCCGTTTGCGATACATCGGTAATGATACCCAACTCGTTCTTCAGCCACTCAATGGTCGATCCACAGGATACGATAACACCTTCCAGCGCGTAATCTACCTGCTGCTCGGTACTCCAGCATACCGTAGTGATCATCCCGTTGCCTGATGGTTTTGGCTTATCGCCAATATTCATCAGGATAGAGCAGCCTGTACCTAAAGTAGCTTTAGCCGTACCGGGGGCAAAACATCCCTCGCCAAAAGCCGCCGCGTGCGAATCGCCGATCATGCTCATTACCGGGATAGGGGCAGGCAGTAAGCCGCCAAAGTCCGTATCGCCAAAGTGTGAGGATGATGGCCGGAGTTCAGCCAATTTCAAACGGCTAAGTCCAAATTTCGCCAATAGTTCCTTATCCCATTGCAGGGTATGCAGGTTGAAGAACAGTGTGCGCGACGCGTTGGTATAGTCGGTCAGGTATTTTTTGCCTTTGGTGAGTTTATACAGCAGCCAGGTATCTATGGTGCCAAAACGCGCCTGGCATTCTTCAATAGTCGAAGTTACCAGGGGGATATGCTCATTCAACCACATCAACTTAGTGCCAGAAAAATAGGGGTCGATGATGAGCCCGGTTTTTTGGTTGATATCAGTTTCCATCCCTTCAGCTATCAACCGCTGACAAACAGGTACAGATCGTTTACATTGCCAAACCACCGCATTGTAAAGCGGCTGACCAAACTCGTTCCAAACCACAAAGGTTTCGCGCTGGTTGCTAATGCCGCAGGTTTTAATATCGGCGAGGTTGCCACCTGCTTTTTGAAATGCGGCAAGGCAGTTTTTAACCGAGCTTAGTACGTTGGTGTAGATATCTTCAGCATTTTGCTCCACAAAGCCGCCTTCGTGGTAAAAGGTATGCAGGGGTTCGGTAGCCTTTGCTAATACCTTGCCCTTTGCATCAAACACAATGCTTTTGGTACTGCTGGTACCTTGGTCAATAGCCAGTATATAGTTGTTGTCCATCGGTGTTTAGTCGTTTTTAGAATTGGCCTTATCGATAATCACAGCTAATAAGATCACCCCACCCTTTACCACTTGCTGCCAGAATGGAGAAACATTCAGCAGCACCAGCCCGTTATTCAGCACCCCGATAATGATAGCGCCCAGTACCGTGCCCATAATGGTCCCCCGCCCGCCCGAAAGCGATGTGCCGCCAATCACAACTGCCGCTATGGAATCCAACTCGTAACTCATCCCGGCATTAGGCTGCGCCGAATCTAACCTTGAGGTTACCATAATACCACCCACCGCGGCCAGGATCCCGGCAATAGCGTATACCGTCAGTTTAACTTTATTAATGTTGATACCCGATAGGCGCGATGCATGTTCGTTACCGCCAATGGCATAAATGTAGCGCCCCAAAGCCGTTTTTTGGGTGATGACCACCGCCGCGATGACCACCAGGCCCGAGATCCAAACCGGTAATGGGATGCCTAAAAACCAGCCGGTGCCGATATAAGCAAAGCGGTCGCCCAGATCGGAAATAGGGAAGCCCTTTGTCCAAAGCATAGTTAACCCACGGGCAATAGTAAGCATGGCCAGCGTGGCTACAAAGGGCGGGACTTTAAACTTAGTGATAGCCCAGCCGTTAAATAAACCTAAAAGTGAACCCACGATCAAGCCCACCAATACCGCGCCTAAAATGGTAAAACCAATAAACAGGTTATTAGCCGGCATCTCTACCCCAAACTTTAACAGCCCGGCGGTAATAGCCCCGCATAACGCCAGTACCGAACCTACCGATAGGTCGATACCCGCGGTGAGTACTACCAGCGTCATCCCCACCGAGATGCAGATGTTGACCGAGATTTGCCGCATCACGTTCCAGGTATTATCTACTGTCAGGAACTTGTCCGACATCAGGCTGATGCCGATACACAGCAGGATCAGCGCTATCAGCGATTGAAACTTGACCAGTTGCGGGCGGTGGGTTTTAAGGCTTAAATCCATAATCGTATCAATTTATATATCAGCAATCGCTGCTTTAAGTATATTATCTTCGGTGGCGTTGGCGGCTTCAAATTCGGCGGTGATCTTACCGTCGGCCATTACCAGGATACGGTCGGAGATAGCCATTATCTCTGGCAATTCAGATGATACCATAATGATGCCCAGCCCCGTGGCAGCCAGTTGGGCTATCAGTTTATAGATCTCGTTTTTGGCGTTGATATCTATCCCCCGGGTCGGCTCGTCCAGCATCAGCACTTTGGGTTGGGTGGCCAGGCATTTGGCTATCACTATTTTTTGCTGGTTGCCGCCACTCAGGTTTTTTGCGGTTTGCTTGTCGGATGGGGTTTTGATACCTAATGTGGTGATATACTTTTGGGCCAGTGCCGCTTCGCTTTTGTGGTTGATAAGGCCCGATGAGTGTAGAATCTGATCATACGAACTTAAATTTATATTTGTACGGACGTTTAACCCTAAAACCAGCCCATCCTTCTTCCTGTCCTCGGGTACCAGGGCCATGCCGGCTTTAATGGCATCGGCCGGTGTTTTGAACTTAACTTCCTTGCCATCAAGCGTGATTTTGCCGGTAGTTAAGCCCGGGCAAGTACCTAATAGCGCTTCGGTTAATTCCGTTCTTCCTGCGCCCATCAGGCCGAAAATGCCTAATACCTCGCCTTTTTTTAGTTCGAAAGAGATGTTATTTAGTATTTTTTTATCGTTTTTACGGGTTTTTGCAAATCGAGCCATGCTAAAATCGTACACTTTTAGCAGCACATCGTTATTGTTAATGGCATTGCTGTTGCGCACAATATCGATATTGCGCCCCACCATTTTATGGATCAGTTCATCGTGGCTGATGCCCTGCATTTTGCCGCTTTCAATGGTCTTACCATCGCGGAGGACGGTATAGCGGTCGGCTATTTTAAACAGTTCGTTCAGCTTATGCGAGATATAGGCAATGGCCTTGTTCTCCTTTTTTAAATTGGCTATAATGCCGAAAAGTACTTCCACTTCGCTTTCACTGATGGCGGAGGTCGGTTCATCCATCATAATCACGTTAGCATCGTATAGCAAAGCCTTGGCTATTTCTACCACCTGCTGTTGGCCTACTTTCAGATCGGCGATCAGCGTATCCGGGTTAACCGACAGCTTTAGTTTTTGCAGCAATTCCTCCGCTTTCTGCCTCATTGCCTTTTTATCCAACATCCCCCAATTGTTCATCATCTCGCGACCAAGAAATAAATTCCCGGTAATGCTGAGGTAGGGGATAAGGTTCAGTTCCTGGTGGATGATAGCGATACCGGCCTGCTGCGCCTCGCGTGGGTTTTTGAATTTTACGGTTTGCCCATCTAAAATAATATCCCCCTCATAATCGGCGTACACGCCCGACAGGATCTTCATCAGGGTTGATTTCCCCGCGCCGTTCTCGCCAATAATGGCCGTTACCTGTCCGGCAGGTAATTCCAGGTTTACCTTGTCCAGTGCAATAACGCCGGTAAACCTTTTAGATATGTTGGCCGCTATTAACATACTATTTGATGGCCAGTTTAACCGGGATGATCTCGATATTGCCCAGGTTGATATGCTCCTGGTTCAGTTCAAAAGCACCGGAGAAAGTAATACTGTCGCCCTTTTTTACTTTGCTTTTAAAGGGTGGCAACACTTCGTTGCGCACCAGCTTATTTACCTCGGCCGATACATTGTTCAGGTCCATGCTGTTGGTAAAATCGTTTACGGTGATGATCCCCGGTGCATCGCGCAGGGCATTGCCAAAAATGTATTCGGTAGCTATTTTAAGTGTTTGTTTGCCGGGGGTGATGAGATATACATTGCTTTCATCAACATTGATAATAACACCCTCGCCCTTTACCATAAAAAAACGGGTGTTGCCAATATCCAGCCCATGGGCATCAGCTTTAAAGGCCTTAACGGGATTGTTTTTAAGCTGGGCTATCAGCTGATCGGCATCCGGCGCTTTGCCGGCCGCCGGGAGCAATTGCTTATCTAAATAAGCGCGGGCATAGGCGGCAGGGTTAAATACCTTAGCTGCCGAAGCTTTCACCTCACTTAGTTTTTTAAAGTAAACCGAGTTGTAGGCTATTAACCCCAATATACAAAAAATCAGTGAGTATTTCAAAACCTTTTTTCCCATGATCCAATTTATTCTAATGACTAATCCTTTTTACCGTAAGCTATATAATCGTTAATATTATCGGCCGTCACCATTTCCACACCCACCTGTATCTTTTTAGGGAAATCGCGCTTGCCTTTAAAATAGGCATCGGCATAATTGGCTGCCGTTTGTGCCATTACCTTGGGGAACTGCATGGCCGTAGCCATAATTTTGCCGTCTTTAATTCCCTGTATCGCATCGCCCGCGCCATCAAACCCTAAAACCGTTACATTTTTAGCCTTGCCCGCGGCAGATAAAGCCTGGTAAGCGCCCATAGCCATGGCATCGTTCCCGCAAAAAACAGCGGTAATATCGGGGTGGGCCTGCAGTATCGATTCCATTACCTCCATGCCCTTGTTGCGGTCAAAGTCGGCGCTTTGCTGGGCTACCATTTTTAAACCGGGATAGTAGTCGACCACGCTGTGGAAACCTTTCGACCGTGCCCAGGTGTTATTATCGGCCACAATGCCCAAAATCTCTACATAATTACCCTTGGCATGGGTGCTTTTAACAAAGTACTTCCCCAAATCCACACAGCCCGAATAACTATCCGACAGGATCTGCGAGGTTGCCGCATCGGGCGAGTTCACCTCCCGGTCCATACAAAAAACAGGTACGCCCGCTTTTTTGGCTTTCAGTACATTGGCTACCGAACCATTAGCATCGGTAGGGTTAAACAAAATGGCACTATAGCCCGACGCGATAGCGTTCTCGAAATGTTCGGCCTCCACAGCCGTATTGTTTTGCGAATCGAAGATCTTCGACTCATAACCCAACGCTTTAGCCTGTGCCGCAGCCGTTTGCGCCAAAAACACAAACCAGGGGTTATTAAGGGTTGATACCACAATGGCCATCTTTTTTTGATGGTTATCCGTGCGGCTTTTACAGCCGGCAAAGCCCAGTAGCGCCAGTAAAAGGAATATTTTTATACGGTTCATTATTATTGGTTATCAAAATTGGTTCTTCTCTTTCTAATTAATTCCCTCCCATGGGGAGTGGTGCGGCTGATGGTGCGGTAGCAGAGAGGGGTTTCTACGATATTACATCGTGACCAAACCCCTACCTACACCCTCCCTATGGGAGGGAATCGCACAATCCCCCGCTTTTTAGCCGACTCACCCACCCGGTGCTTGTGTCCCCACAAGCGCCTTAAAATCAGACCTGCAATTAGTAGTTTGTGCGGACACAAACCACGGGGAGAGATTGGCCGGACTCTTAACTTAATGACATTGCCCTGCACCCTCCCTATGGGAGAGAATCGCACAATCCCCACTTTTTAGCTGACTCACCAACACGGCCTAATCTCTAATTAACTAATCACTGATCAACTAACATCCCATTCACAGCCGCCGCAATCCCATCCGCGCTGATGCCGTAATGGTTCAATATCTCTACCTGGCTACCCGTAACGGTATACTCATCGGGGATGCCCATAATTTTGAACGGCTTATTATACCCATGCTGGATCAGCAGCGATGCGCAAGCTTCGCCCAATCCGCCATTTACCATGTGTTCTTCTACCGTAATCATGGCCTGCGTTTTATCGGCCAAAGCCAAAATAAGTTCCGCATCCAGCGGTTTAATGGTGTGCATACTCACCACTGTTGCCCGTATGCCGTTTTCTTGCTCCAATTTATGGGCAGCTTGCAGCGCCGGGTAAACGGTTTCGCCAGTGGCTATAATGGCTACGTCCTTACCCTCTTTCACTATGCGGCCTTTGCCAAATTCAAAGCCAATGCTGCTGTCTTCCGTTAGTAAAGGCATTGGCTTTTTACCGAAGCGCAGGTACAGGGGCTTATTATGTTTTACCGCCAGCTTTACGGCTTCGCGTGTTTCAAAATTATCGGCGGGGGCAACTATCGTGATATTGTTAATGGCCCGCAGCACCGCAAAATCGTGCAGACTGTGGTGCGTGGTACCCAAGGCCCCGTAGCTCACCCCGGCGCTAATACCGATCAATCGCACCGGGTTATCCGAGTAAGCCACATCATTCTTAATCTGCTCTAAAGCCCTGGCCGTTAAAAAGCAAGCCGGCGATACCGCGAATGCCTTTTTACCTGCCGATGCCAATCCAGCGGCAACACCCACCAAATTCTGCTCGGCTATGCCTATCTCTACAATTTGCTTAGGCAAAGCCTGTCCAAAGCCCATCAATTTCCCCGACCCGCGCGAATCGCTGGTGACGGCCACAATGTCCCTGTCGGCCAGTGCCAGTTCCAAAAGCGTAGCCGCAAATACATCCTGGTTAGGCTTGTAGCTGATGTTGGTATTTTCTGTAGATGCTCCCATTTTTATTAATTCGTTATAGTTTCCCTCTCAAGAGGGGAGATCATTATCGCACCCTTGCAGGTAATAACTGCCTTTTAAAGCCCAATGACCAATGACAGCGCAGCGAAATGACTAATGACCAAAATGGCGTTACCTGCGGCCCGGGCTATCCGTTCCAAGTCCTCGCCTTTCCGTTGCTCAATTCCACCGCGCGCTGTGGGCTTTCCACTGCTATCCCTAACGCTGCTTGACTCACCCCCGACGTTGCTTCGCTCGTCGGCCCTCTCTTCGCCTGCGGCGGAAAGAGGGCAGGAGCAATGCCGGTTACCCAAACCCCTCTCTTCGCCTGCGGCGGAAAGAGGGCAAGAGTAGTGCCGGTAACCCAAACCCCTCTTTCCGCGAAGCGAAGAGAGGGTGGTCCAACGCAGCGTAGACCGGGTGAGTAAACAGGTGGCAGAGACCTAACGCTTCGCCCTGCCTGCGGGTTAACTCACCCCCGGCGTTGCTTCGCTCGTCGGCCCTCTCTTCGCCTGCGGCGGAAAGCGGGCAAGAAGCAGTGCCGGTAACCCAAACCCCTCTTTCCGCGAAGCGAAGAGAGGGTGGTCCAGCGCAGCGTAGACCGGGTGAGTAAATTCACCGCGCGGCTTTTCAGTTCCCTCCCATGGGGAGGGGGGCGATGGATTGTGCGGTGGCAGTGAGGGGTTTCTGCGATATTACATCGTGACTAAACCCCTCCCTACACCCTCCCATAGGGAGGGAATCGCACAGGCCCCCGTTTTTTTCATTTGCACATCTGCATTCCACGCATATGCACATTCACTACCCCAACTCCGCCAGCGCCGCCTCATATTGCGCTGCATCGGGCACGCCATGGTGCCATTTTACGCTGTTTTCCATAAAACTTACGCCTTTGCCTTTTATGGTATGGGCGATGATCAAATTGGGTTTACCAACCTCAAAAGGCATCGCCGCGAAAACTGCTTTTAATGCTTTCAAATCATGCCCGTCTACTTCCCGCACGGCCCAGCCAAAGCTTTCAAACTTGCCGTCAATCGGGTCGGTATTGCATACCTCGGCATTGCTGCCGGTTATCTGTAATTTGTTATTATCAATAATGGCACACAGGTTATCCAATTTGTAATGCGCCGCGGTTAAAGCTGCTTCCCAGTTCGATCCTTCGGGCAATTCGCCATCGCCTAACAGCGTATAAACTTTATAAGCCTTATCATCCATTTTGGCGGCCAGGGCGGTGCCTACGGCTATAGGTAACCCATGACCCAAGGCCCCGGTATTTTGCTCAACCCCATGCACCTTTTTAGTGGGGTGGCCGATATAATGCGACTGGTATTTGCACAGCGTCTCCAGGTCAGCTTCCGGGAAGAAGCCCTGATCTGCCAAAGTAACAAACAATGCTTCCACACAATGGCCCTTGCTTTGGATATACCTGTCCCTATCCGGCGAACTGAAATTATCGGGTGATACATGCAGCACTTCATTATACAGCACGTTCAAAATATCAATGCACGACAGACTGCCGCCCGTATGCCCGGCTTTGGCACCCACAATGTATTTGAGGATGTTTTTGCGGTACTGTACCGATTTTGCTGCTAATTCCTTATCCGTCATCGCTTATTAATTATGCTGATGGATCTCCCAGCCCATATAATTGCCTAAGGCCTCCTTTAAAATACCGGCCGTTTTGCTGGCATTCATTACCACATGGTGTTCAAAACCATTACGGCAAACGTATTGCATCAACCCTTGCAAGTCGGGGATTTCGGCTACAGCCCGGTTACCGAAAGTGTTTAGCGCGTCGTCGGTCAGTTCGCCCTCACCAATGTAAACTTTGATGATGCCTTTCGGGTCGTCGGTACTGATGCGGCCATAAGTTAATGGCATAGCAGGCGTGCGACCGGCTAATGCGCCGTAGGTATTTTCCTCGCCAACGGTAGTACCCAAAATAGGAGCCGTGCTGATCTCGATATCGGGCAGGAACGATTTGGCCCAGTTACCGCAATGGAACAGCACACATTTGTTTTGATCATCGGCGTAGTTATTGTTCCAGTCCACCAGCGCGCTTGGCGACCCTGATGCCAGTTGCATAGCGTACATGGTGAGGGTGCCGGTCACGTCCACCTCGCAGGCGCTGGGCAGCATGTTCTCGCTCATCATGCTCATGCTGGTACACACGTTGCAGCCATAGTTTTTTTGGAGCGATGTCCAGCATTGTATGGCGGTGGCATCCAGCGCGTTTTCTTCTACAAATTGGTTAAGTACTACATCCAGCTTGGCAATTTGCACCATGGCCTCATCAGGCGTATTGCCAATGGGGGTGTAGTTTAATATTTTATCTAAATGGGCTTTAACTTCAGGATGATCTTTGGTTAACTTGTTGGCATTGCCTAAAATCTCCGACAAATCAACCGTAGTAACCGAAATGCCGTTGCGTTGCAAGATCTTTTCACTATACCGAACGGTATTAAATGCGCCAGGCCTGGCGCCAACCGCGCCTATACGTACTTTGCGCAGTCCTTTTACCACGCGGCAGACGGCTACAAAGTCCAGTAATTCCTTGCTAAACTCGGGCTGGTTAGGGTGGATGACATGCTGACTGGTCAGCGTATATTTAATGCCGTATTGGTACAGGTTATTGCAAACCGAAATTTTACCGCACCACGAATCCCGGCGACGGGCCACGTCCAGCTTATTCAGTTCGTCGGGGTAGGCTTGTATCAGTACAGGTACGTTCAGACCGGAGAGCTTAATAGTTTCGGCCACACCTTTTTCATCGCCAAAGTTGGGCAGTAAAACCAGTATGCCGGTAATTTCATCCTGGTGCTTGCGGAACAGCTCGGCGCAGCGTTGTGCATCCTTAAAAGTTTCCACACCGCCCAGTTTCGATTCATGCTCTTCCAGCATCACCGGGTTTAAATTCAGCTGGCTAAACAGGGCCAAAATATCCGCTCTTGCTTCCGAAATTAAACGGTCGGGAAAGAAATCGCGGTTACCGATAATGATGCCTAAGCTCGCTTTAGTACTCATTGTGCTATAAATGTTATTAATTGGTTATTTGGATAAATTCCGCAACAGAAAGCGGCTTCTAATCCAAAACTAAGGTATCGCAGCTTCGGTTTGTGATGAAAGGTTATCAGGATATTGTACGATTTTATCCTGATGGGCGGTATGGGTGTAGAGCCACATATTTGTGGCTCTTTTATGCATTGTAATGAGCCACAAATATGTGGCTCTACAGATCTTCTGTTGTAATTTGGTTTATGTTGAGTGGTTGTGTATCTTCCTGCACCTTACGCCTCCGCCAGTAATTAGCCAATATGCTGCCCGAGATATTCATCCAGGGGCTAAATACCGCCGCCGCCAGCCCAACCGTAGCCAGTTTGCCCATCGTCCCGGCCAGGCCCGATGCCATGCCGCCGTTTTGCAAACCCACCTCGAAGGCGATAGTGCGCGCCGAGTTTTTATCCAGCTTAAACAGCCGGCTCAACCAGTAACCAAAGAAATAGCCCGCCCCGTTATGGATAACCGATGCCAGGAAAAGCAGCAAGCCCACGTTCAGTAAATTATCGCGCCCGGCGGCCGTAGTAACCGTAGTAAAGTAAACAATACCAAACATGGATAGATATGGGATATACCCGTCGATATTTTTAAAACGCAAATACAATTGATGATAAGCCCAGCCCACAATGAAAGCCCCGGTAAAAAAATTAAATACTGCAACCGATTGCAGGGCAGCTTCGGAGAAATGTGCGCTAAACCAATCCCACAAAAACGCGGGCTGGCAAACCAGCCAAACCATACAGCCAATAGCAATAACAGCAAAATTCCGTTTGTCTGTCGGCGATGCGCGCTTCAAATAATCATGCACAAAAGCCGCTCCGATAGGGACGATGACAATCTTGATGATCTCCATCATCATGTTCACAAATTTTACTTCGATGAGGGTACCCGCCAGTAAGCGCATCAGTAAAGGGGTTAAAAACGGCGCGGCCAGGGTAGCCATAGCGGTTACCGTAACCGATAAAACCAGGTTGGCCCGGGCCAGGTAAACCATTACATTTGATGCCAGCCCGCTGCTGCATGAACCAATGAGGATGATCCCCGCTGCAATTTCCGGCTCGAAATGAAAGATACGGGTGAGCAGGAAACCCATCAGTGGCATTACCGAAAAATGGCAGGCCAAACCAATCAGTACACCTTTACCCGTGCTGCCCAATCCCGAAAAATCGCGGATGCTCATTTGGATGCCCATGCCAAACATCACCATTTGTACAATGGTCAATATCAGCCACTTATTACGCAAATCAACCGGTCCCCATTTAATAAAAGCCTGTGGATAAATCATAGCTGAAACCACCGCCACGATGATCCAGGCGGTATATTGGTAATTTTTTAAGGCACTTAGCCCGCCAATGCCTATTGCAAAACTAACCGCCAGCGTAACCGCCGCGGGTTGCCAGATAGCCGGGTTGTGGTCAATTATGCCCGCCAGCATACAAATAAACGCCATAGCGCTAAGGCCCAAACAGATCTTCCGCAGTAGTTTCATTTTTATTTTATATAAAAAGTAGGGTGTCATGGTGAGCCTGTCGAACCATGGCGGGCAGGCCCATCGCACCAGTCTTCGACAAACTCGGACTGATACCCAGTTATTTTGGTACTAATTATTAATTATCCCGGCTATATATTTAATGGCATTTGGCGGACTGGCTAAAATGGGCACCTGCTTATCCGCATCGCTCAAGGTATCCACCACGCGGGCCATACTGGCTTGTGCCAGCAAAATCACATCTACCTGTTTGGATAACGCGCGCAAGGCATCGCCCACAATCTGATCGTGCGTGGCCGAGTCGCCACTCATTAAGGCCTCAAAAGCGCCGTCGCAAAGTTTGGCGGTCAGTTTAATTTCCTTACCGGCTGCTGCCGCACTGCGTTTTACTAAATCGCTGGTTGGTTCAAGCGTGGTAGATAGGGTAGCGATCACCCCAATGCGCTTGCCGGTCTGCACCGCTATATCGGCCATGGGTTGGTCTACCCGCAAAACAGGCACCCTGGCTTTTTCTGCCGCCGCCTCAATAGCCGCGCCGATAGACGAGCAGGTGACCAGCACATAATCGGCCCCTGAATCAATGGCCGAATCCACATAATCGGCCACGCGTTTATAAATGGCCGGCGTAACTTCGCCGCGTTCGCGAATGTTTTTAACCAGGCTATCGTCCACAATATTAAACGTGGCCACGCCCGGCAAATACTCCTTGCACAATTGTTGAAATACCGGTATCAGCGTTGCCGATGTGTGAATTAATCCTAATGTTTTTGGTTTCATAATTAAATAGTTTAGACCTCTCCCCAACGGAGAGGGGCTTCTGAAGTCTCCCCCTTTGGGGGAGATTATTCACAGTTGTTTATTTTTAGGTGTTCATGAGGGCTACGCCGTTTAGAGGGGGTGCAGTACGTTTATCAAATAATCCTCGGCCCCAACCTGGCCGCCTTTAAAATTCACTTCAACACCATCAATAGACGTACCCGGCGCGTACGCCCGGCAAAGCGGCGCTCCCGGCGATACCGGCGCTATCATCTCCACCGCCTCAATACCCATGGTACGGGCTACAAAACTGGAGGTATCGCCGCCGGCAATAACCAGGCGTTGCAGTTTTACCTGTTTTGCCACGCCCAATGCAATCAGCCCTAATGCTTCGCCGTAAAGCTGCGCGGTTTTGCTGCGGATCTCCTGTTCGGTTAGGCCTTGCTTTAAGAAAGCCTGGTAGGTTTGATCTATCCGCGCATCATCAGTACCTAAACTGGTATGAACGATAACGGGTTTTCCCTGCTGCATTAAGCCTACTGCTTTATCAATATATTTTTGAATGGATGCGTATGTGTTCGACGATGCCGCAATCTCTACGGTATCAATCGCTACTTCGGCAAAGCCATTATCCAGGGCAAACCCAATCTGTTTAGCCGTAACCGACGAGCAACTGCCCGATACCACCAGCATGGTTTGGGCCTTGCCTGCAGCGGGCCAGTTTAGGATGGGGTGGTTTAGGCCTTGTTGTTCCCACAATTGCCCCAAAGCCATTTCAATGCCCGATGAACCGATGGAGAACAGAGGTTGGCTTTTATCGGCATACTGGTCTATCAGTTGCGCGATGGATAATAATTGGCCGGTGTACAGGGCATCAAACAAAATAATTTCCTTGCCTGCATTAATAAGTTGTTCCAATTGATCCTCGGCTTCCTTTTCGGGCAGACCGATGCTGAGGATATCCATCAACCCGATTTGCTGCGTGGTTTGTTTGCCCAGGTGCAGGCGCAAATCGCTCTCATCCATAGGGGTGGATGGGTGGCGGCTCATGGATGGGTGGCGGTCAAGCCGATAAATTTGGCCCTGGCTGCCGATGCCCATGCGGGCATATAGGTTGCCGTAAACGCAATACCGGCCCAATGCAGGTGCGGCCACTAATAAGGGTATAAAAGGCGCGTCGAAAACTATCGCGCCCACATCAGCGGCTTTACCGATACTGCCCATTGTTGGCGATGAATCGAACGTGGAGCATACCTTATAATGCACATGTGGCGCGCCCAGAGCTTTTAAGGCTTTAAAGGCGGGCAGTAGTTCCTGCTCCATTTGGGCGGGAGGCATTGATCGGCTCATACCGGCTACACCAATAGCTTGCAGGCCTTTGTACCTGGCTAATTGTTTAGGTGTGGGCGGCTCGATAAACAGCACCGTTTTTACCCCGGCCCGGCTCAAAAACTCCAGCGCGTCGGTGCTGCCGGTAAAGTCGTCGCCGTAATAGGCTAATAAAAGGTTGTGCTGTTTTGCCATTTTATTTGCCGCCAAATTTTTCAACTGATTTTGCAAACTCGGGGTATTGCCGGGTGGCCTGCTCCAGTGAAAGCCCATTTACCGCGCCTTCCCAGGCTTGCTGCAGGGCTATCACGCCGCCGGCTGGCCCATCCAGGTGGGCCATAATACCGCCACCGGCCATGTATAATAAGTCGGTGGTTTGGGTGCGCCGCCAGGTTTCGAAAGCCTGGCCGCCCCATTGGCCCGATGATACTACAGGTAGGGGAGTTTCGCCTTTAAACAGAGGTTTCAAGCAGGCTTCTATCGATCGTACCACCGAATCGTCCGATTCCCAGAATTTATTCTGGATGCCGTTCACGTGCAACTGATCTACACCCGCCAAGCGCCACAATTTTTGATAAGCCGGGAACTCGATCCCCAGCAGCGGGTGGCGATTAATCATCCCCCAACCGTTGCGGTGACCGTGGATAACCAAAGCGCCCTGGTCGCATATTTTTTTAGCGCCGCTTAAGCCCACACTGTTCAGGCTAATCATAGCGCAGGTAGCCCCGGCTTTAACCAGGTATTCGTATCGCGATAGCATGCTATCCACCTCATCGCTCAGGTTGAAGGCATACATTACCTTTTTGCCGGTTTTATCGGCGTAAGTGTTGATGACCTGCATCACGGCATCTACCCTGTCCTCAAATTTTGAATTGGCCGATGAAGACAGCAGTTCGTCGTCCTTTATAAAATCAATCCCGGCTTCGGCTAAAGTTTTCACCAGCGCGGCGGTTTGATCTGTTGATAGGCCAATGCTGGGTTTAATGATAGTCCCTATCATTGGCCGGCCTATAACACCCGCGCTTTTTTTAGAACCGGCAATGCCGAAGCGCGGCCCAACAAAATGATCGCCGTACGATGGCGGCAGTTCAATATCCATCAGCTTTAAGCCGGTAAACTGGGTCAACTCGTACAGGTTGCCCTGCAGGGTAGAGATCATCACCGGTAGGTTATAGCCAAAATTCTCAATCGACCAGGATACTTCGATATTAGCCCGCTGGTATTTGGCCCCGGGCTTAGCTACCGCGCCCGGGATAGCAGGCTGATCCGCTTCATCCAATGGAACAATACTTTCCACCCTCGCCGCAAAGCGTTGTTTCAACTCTTCCGTTTCGCCCGGAACGGCTACAAAGGTGCCGGACGATTGCTCGCCGGCCAGTACGGCCGCCGCTTTTTCAAGCGCGTAGGGTGTTTCGATATAATATTTTGCTGTGATCCTTTCCATTACGATAACTGTTTTTTGATCTTGTAACCACTTATACCGTAATAAAGCACCACAATAAAGCAGATTAATGGGATGATGTAACCTACCTGGATATTGTCGCCGTTCAGGTCAATCACCGTAGCCATGATATAAGGCAGGATAGCCCCGCCAACAATCGACATCACCAGCCACGATGAGCCCGGTTTAGTATCGTCGCCAATGCCATCTATTCCCAAAGCAAAAATTGTTGGGAACATGACCGACATAAAAAAGCCTATCGCCCCCAGGCAATAAACCACGTAAGCACCCTTACCAAAAATGGCTACACCGCAAAGCACAATGGATATCACAGCATAAATAGATAGTAATTTATTAGAGGAAATAAAGCGCAGGAAAACAGTCCCGAAAAAGCGCCCGCCCATAAACATCAGGCCGTATATGAGGTAATAATATCCCGCGGTTTTTTCGTCCAGGCCGCCGCCTTGTTTGGCCATGCGGATAAAAAAGCTGGTTACGCAAACCTGCGCGCCTACATAAAAAAACTGCGCCACTACGCCCCATAACAAATGCTTATGCCTTAAAGCGCCAAAAAAATTGCCACCGGTTGTTTCTTCCTTTGCCACATTCTTTATTTCGGGCAGGTTGCTGAAGTAAAACAAAATAGCCACAGCTATTAGCACACAAGCCAAAATGATGTACGGTGTTTTTACAGCCGATGCTTCTTCCAGCAGGTAACTCATGCGGTGGGTATCGGTCATGGCCGCTAATTGGTCCTTTGTATACTCCTTTCCCGATAGGATATAGTTTGTACCGATATAACCGGCAACAGGGGCGGCTATCCCGTTAAAAAAAGCGGCCAGGTTTAAACGGAAAGCCGATTTAACCGGATCGCCAAGGATAGCCGCATAAGGGTTAGCCGCGGTTTCTAACGTGGCCAATCCGCAACCGATAATAAATAAGCCGCCAATAAATAAACCGTAGGTTAAGGTATTAGCCGCCGGCACAAATAGCAAGGCCCCGCAGGCAAACAGCAGTAAGCCAAAAATAATGCTGTTTTTATACCCGAACTTTTTTAGTAGCATGCCGGCCGGGATAGCCATTACAAAGTAGGCGAAAAACACAGCCATATCTATATAGGTAGATTGCCGGTTATTTAACTGGCAGGCTTTCCGCAAATGCGGGATCAGGTACGAATCGAGATTGTGCGCCATGCCCCATAAAAAAAACAGGCTGATCACGAGGATAAAAGGCATCAGTAATAATTTGCCTTTCAGCGCCGATTCGCCTATTGTAGCGCCATCGGCGCCGGTGTTGATATTGGCCATAATGTTAGGTTGTTTTCTTTTTTGCCAGTAATAAATGGTCGCACACTACTACCACTTCGCCATGCTGGTTAATAATTTCTACGTGTTCGGTCACGGTGCCGTATTCGGGTTTTTTAGCGTCTGCTTTTTCCGATATCGTAATTTCGGAATG
Source organism: Bacteroidota bacterium (assembly GCA_040389105.1). Taxonomy (GTDB): domain Bacteria; phylum Bacteroidota; class Bacteroidia; order Sphingobacteriales; family Sphingobacteriaceae; genus Mucilaginibacter. The sequence continues at coordinate 423,102 of JAZKAO010000010.1, read as the reverse complement.
GATGGTATCGCCAATAAAAACCGGCTTCACAAAGCGCAGTTTATCGTAACCCTTGCTAAAAGCCTCGGGGTTAATTTCGGATGCGGTTAAACCAATGCCGATGCTAAAGATCATCGTCCCGTGCGCTATGCGCTGTTTAAAGGGCTGCGTTTTGCACCACTCGGCATCCATGTGGTGCGGAAAAAAATCGCCGGTATGGCCCGCGTGTACCACAAAATCCGTCTCGGTAATGGTGCGCCCAAAGGTTACCCGCTTATCGCCCAGGGTGTAATCTTCAAAATAGGTCGATTTAAATTGCATGGTGTTATTTGTTGTAGAGCCACATATTTGTGGCTTCTGTATGTTCAATCTTGTTTAAGAGAGCCACAAATATGTGGCTCCTGTATGTTCATATCTATTGTTTAAGAAAGACACAAATATGTGTCTCTACGGCTATATTGGTTTAAAACCTTTCCGCCACTATCACCCCGCCACTATCACTACTGATATACGCACTTTCCACTACTGCCATCGTTTTAATTACATCTTCTACACTTGTCGGTAGTACGTCGCTTTCGCCTTGTTTGTAGCGCATCAGGCTGCCCATAGTACCGATGAATGCATCGGGGAACCAGCTACCTTCCAGTTTTACTTCAGTCCATTCGGGGGCTTTGCCATCTTCAAGAATGCAGTATTCAAATTTATCGGGTACACCATGCGGGTAATCCATCAACAGGCCCATGCGGGCTTTAATAGCGCCTTTGGTGCCTTCCCATTTAATAAAACTTTCCTGGTTATGCGGACCAAAAGCATGATCGTGATTGGTGTTGATGACGGCATGCACGGTATCGCCATAATCAAACAAAATGGTGCTGCGCGATGATGACAAGGTTTTAGCCGGATGCTTCAACGTTTTGGCCATCACACTTTTTGGGTCGCCCAAAAACGAGCGCATCAAATCGATATAATGGATACTGTGATACTGGATCTCTAAGCGCGGATGGATAATGACATGCGGGAACAGTTCCCAGGGTGTTTGCAGGGTTACGCGCACTTCCATATCGTACAGTTCGCCAATCAGCCCTTGTTCAATTAAATACCGTGCGGCGCTTACAAAAGGGGCAAAGCGCAATTGGCAGTTAATAGCTGCTACCAGGTTTTTTTTGCGGCAAATTTCCAATATCTCCTTGCTTTGCCAAAAGTAGTCGCCCATGGGTTTTTGGATCAGCACACCTGCGCCATCGGGCAGCTTGTTCAGCGTTTCTACAAACTGCTCGGGCATAATGGTGATATCGTAAACCGTATCGGCAGGAGAATTGGCCACGGCCTCATCCACCGTATTGTACACGTTGGGAATGTTCCATTCGGCCGCCAGCTTTTCGGCACGGGCGCGTGTGCGATTAGTAATACCAATAACGTTAAAGCCCGCTTTACGATAGGCCGGCAAATGCGCGTCGCCAACAATACCGCCTGCGCCTATAATGACAATTGGCGGCGGATTGTTGGGCAATATGGGTTTATAGGGTATTTGCATACGTTGGTTTATCTATCAAATTTATTTTTTGCTGCCCGGCTGCCAGCAGTATTTCTACAGGCGTATCGGTATTGATGGCCTGTAAAACCACCTCGTCAATTATTTTAGCTATCTGCGCCCAATTGCCCTTTTGCGGTAGCGATCGGGCGGTTTGGTGCAATTGTTCCAGTTTATGGTAATAGGGGATAATGGCGTTAATACCGCCGTCGGTCCAGGTAGAAATGCGGCAGCCGATGCCGCCCTCCAACGTCAGCAATTTATCGTTGCGCGATGTGATGGCGAAGCGGATAAAATCGTAAGCCGTTTGTTTATGCTTGCTGCCCGCGCCAATGCCGTATACCCAGTACACATTTAACGATGCCGGGCGGTTGCCGAAAGTGCAGGGTATGGGGGCAATATCTACCTTGGTTTTCACACGCGATTCGTCAATTACCTCGCACATGGATGCAAAACCGAACCAGTTCACCATCATAGCAGCCTCTCCACGGGCAAAGGCCATACCCGATTGTACCGATTCGTAAGTCATGGTGCCCGGATGCACAGCCTGATGATCGCGCAGCATGTTTTTATAAAAGGCTAAGCCTTCAATAGCCGCGGTGGTGTTGATATCAACCAGCCCCATATTATTGGTTAGCTCGCCGCCGCGGGTCCATAATTGCAGGCAAAAATCAAACACGGTATTATGCCCATCAGGTAAGCCGGCGAAGACGGTACCATATAAATTCTGTTCTGGGCGATGGAAAAAGCGGGCAACGGTTTTAAACTCTTCCCAGGTTTGCGGCACTTGTAAGGGGCGACCATATATTTCATGGAACCTTTGAATTTCGGCGCTATCCTCAAACAGATCCCGGCGATAGATCAAACATTCGGGCCCATCGTGAAAAGGCAAACCGGCTACAGATTGGCCAAACTGCTGCATCCCTAACAACGAGCTACTCCAGCCCTTGGGGAAATCATCGGGCGGGTTTTGGGCGATATAAGGTTGCAGATCCAGCAGGGCGCCGTTAGTCCAGGCCTCATACAGCCAGTCGGTTACTACGTGGGCTATGTCCCAATCACCGTTTTTAAGGCCATCTTTTTCAAGAATGCTGTTGTGCAGGTCGTCCAGGTCCATCGGCACCATTTCGGCTTGGAGGGTGCAACCGGATTGATCGCAAAACTCGGCCCATAATTTGGCCAAAGCCGTTTCAAACGGCCCGAATTTACGTACAGCTATGCGGATGGTTTGGGCGCTCATGATTTAATCTCGTTAATGATCTTTTGATTATCCTGCCCCAGTTTCGGCGATCCTTTGGCAGAGGTAAACAATTCCCCATCCATACGGATAGGGTTGCGGGTGGTACGATATTTAAAGCCGTCGGCCATTTGCACTTCCTGTATCATATCCAGTACTTTAAACCCATCGTGTTGCATCAGGGTATCCCAATTCATCACTTCGGCGCACCAGATATCGGCGGCCTGTAATATCACCAGCCAGTGTTCAGTGGTATTGCTTTGCAGGTGGGCGGCCAGTATGGCTTTAATTTCATCGCGTTGATGGAAGGCCTGGGCTACATCTGTGTAAGTTAATAATCCATCGCAACCCAATAGCATCCCTAACTGCGGGATAGAACCCATAGCCAGTGCCATAAAGCCATTGGCGGTTTGATAAATGCCATAAGGCGCACCCAAATAGGCGTGGGCATTGTTTTTTTCAGATCGTTGGGGCAGCTTACCATCGTAGTAATAAGTGGTAATGGCTTCAAACTGGAAATCCAAAGCCGATTCCAGCATACTTACTTGCACCAGCGCACCCTCGCCGCTGATGGTTTTACGGAGCAGGCAGGCTAAAATGCCCTGCGCCAAATGATTGCCGGCCAGCATATCAATAATGGATAGCCCCATAGGCGTTGGCCCGCCCGCGTTACCGTTGAGCCAGGTTAAGCCTGATAAAGATTGCAGGAGCAGGTCCTGCCCGGGTTTGTCTTTCCACGGCCCTTCATCGCCATAGCCCGAAATCTCGCCATAAATTACGGATGGGTTAAGGGCCCGCACGCTGGCATAGTCAAAGCCCAGCCGCTCCATTACACCAGGGCGGAAATTGTGCATCACCACATCGGCTTTTTTAACCAGTTCCCATATTAGCTTTTTATCCCCTTCGTTTTTAATATCAGCCGCGAAACTTTCCTTATTGCGGTTAATGGCATGGAATACCGACGATTCGCCGTTGAGGATAACGTTTGATGTATACAGGTGGCGGCAGATGTCGCCTGTGCCGGGCTTCTCTATTTTGATGACGCGTGCGCCCAGGTCTGCCAGCTTTAAACTGGCCGACGGCCCCGAGAGGAACTGACTGAAATCAACCACTAAATAATCTTCTAATGGTTTCATAGCAGGTTAAATTGATGGTTAATAATCTCGGTTTGCGCCCCTAGTTGTGGTGCGGCCACGTTTGAATATAGTTTTTGCCCGTTAATGCGGATAGGGCAGCGGGTAGTGCTTAAGCTGCCGCCACCGGGTAGGGTAACCTGCTGTTGCATACCCATCACCTTTATACCTTCATGCTGAAGGGCTTGCTCATAAGTCAATACCTCTGAACACCAGATGCCGGCGGTTTCTAATATGCCCAGCCATTGGGCAGTAGTTTTTTGTTTGATCTGATCGGCTAATAAGGCCATGATCTCGTCGCGGTTATCGAACCAGCTTGTCTTTTCGGTATAGCCGGATAGGTCGGCACCAATGGTTTTGCCGATTTTATTTAAGTCGCCCATAGCAAGGGACAGGTAATTATCTTTTGTTTGATAAATGCCGTAAGGTGCGCTTAAATAAGCATGTCCGTTGCCTTTTAGGCTGCTGCGCTGCGGCAGTTTGCCGCCATCGTTCAGGTAGGTGGTGATCACCTCGAACTGCAAATCGAGGGTTGATTCTAAGAGGCTGACTTCTACCAATACGCCTTGATTTGTTTTGGCGCGTTTAATTAATGCTGCTAAAATGCCCTGTACAAAATGTGCCCCGCAAATCATATCGGCAGTAGCTAAACCAAACGGAACGGGGCCGGCATCGTTAGTATCAGATAAATAAGCTAAACCGGACAATGATTGAATGAGTAAGTCCTGCCCCGGCCTTAAAGCCCATGGGCCTTTATTACCATAGCCGGTAACCACGCAGTAAACTATACGCGGGTTAATGGCTTTAACGGATGCGTAATCCAGCCCTATCTTTTCCATCACACCCGGGCGGAAGTTATGGGTGATGACATCGGCTTGCCGGATCAATTTTTTAATACGCTCCAAATCTTCAGGGTTTTTCAAATCGGCCGCGTACGATTCCTTATTGCGGTTAATGGTATGGAACACTAAACTACTGCCGTCAACAAAAATATTGCGGATGGCTATTTGCCGTCCGGCTTCGCCTTTTACGGGGCGCTCAATTTTAATTACGCGTGCGCCCAAATCGGCCAGCCGTAAACCCGCCGTTGGCGCGGCCATAAACTGGCTAAACTCCAATATCAGCAACCCTTCCAGCGGTTTCATCATGCCTGTACCTTTTGTTTGGATTGTTTGTACAGGTCATCCATCGCGCATAAAACTTCGCGCTCATCGCCGCCGTTCATTAAATAATGGCGCACTATATCCCCTGCATGATCCTGGAAAAACATGTGGCCGAAATAACGCGGCCGCAGGTAAGCCCTTTGCAAGGCGGGCAGGGTATTAGCAAAATAGTTATGGGTGATGGTGTTGGTATGCGCATCTGTCCAGGCGCCTAAATGACCCGGCTGACCGCCATTATCGGTATATAAGCCTGCCTGGCAAGCGGGCGATGCCACAAATTCGGCATATCGCATAGCTACATCCACATGCTTACAATTAGCCGAAACCGCCAACCCTGTACCACCCAGCGAACTGCGCAGGTTGGTTTTACCATCCAGCGTAATCATATCATGAAAATGCAGCAGCTTGCGGGCATAGCCCTGGCGCGAATAGTTGGAATAGCCGTAGGCAAAAGGACAGTAAGCAATATCATCGCCCAAAGTCATGGCCTCATAAGTTTGGATGGGGTTGCGGTTAAAGCAATCCGGGTGGATGTTTAAGGCCAGTTGGCGGTATAGTTGCAAGGCCTTAATGCCGGTGGCTTCACTGATTACGGTATCATCCTGCTGGCAGGGGTCTTCGCCTAAGGAGCAGCAGAAGGTGTAAAGGGTCATTAACGCATCGATAGGTATCGCCGGGAAGGCGACCAATCCACGTTTAGCCATAGCCAATAAGTCATCGTAAGTTTTGGGTAAAACTAAGCCGTGCTGCTCCAATAAGTCGGGCCGGCTGGCCGCTACCGGGGTGGCCGCATCAATAGCCAGCGCCCATTGATGGCCGTTATAGTGATAACTTTCGTACGATTGGCCTACGGTATTGGCTTCCTGATCTTTCAGAAATTCAGCAGACAGGTATTTATCAAAGGGCAATATCGAACCTGTTTTAGCAGCGAAGCCTGCCCAGGGATGGTCGATAACCAGCAGGTCGTAACGTTCGGCCAGTTGCTGGATGGATAGGTCGGCAAATTGTTGCAGCGAGCGTTTTTCCCAGGTGATGTTTACATTGGGGTTTAATTCGGCAAAGCGCTGAGCGGTGGCCGCCATGGGGGTAAAGCCACGGCTATGGTTCCAGGTAATTCCTTTTAAAGTTATATTTTCAAGCATGTATATATCGCCCGTTAAAACCACGGGTTGCCTAACGTATGGCAAGGCTGTTTGCACAGTCTGCCCGTCATCACCGGGTTTGCATTAAATTTTTAACAGAATTAGATTTATCGTTAACAAATTTATCAGCAGGGGCAATAGAGGTATTGTATTATCTGTGCAAGGAATTGTAGGATATTGCCATGATTGGCGATGGCGCGGGGAAATTAGTTGGAAGATAGTAGAAAAACGGGAGGGTGTTAGTGATTATTTAATCACAAAGGGCATAAAGAAATATCAAGCTGGTTAACACAAAGGGCACAAACATTTTTTATATATGTTATATTCAGATTTACGAAGTTTTAAAAACTTCGTAAATCTTGAAAAATAACTTTGTGATCTTTGTGCAAAAACTTTGCGCCCTTTGTGGTTAAATCACCACGCGAACAATTTAAATTTTAGCCAGTATTGAGCTTACCGCTAATCTATTGCGGTAGTCCTTATCAAAATGCACGTAAGTAATCTTGCCGTTTTTGCCAATAATGTAAGTTGCGGGTACGGGTAACATATGGTCGGCATTGCCGTTGTTTTTCTCCAGGTCTACGCCGTAACCTTTATATTTGGTTACCATGGCATCGTCCATTACGTAATCAACCTTGTAATCTTTCATAATTTTGTAGCCCTCATCGTGAACTAAAGAAAATGAAGCGTGGGTCTTTTCGATTGTTTTGCCAATCGCATCCTGTGTTTCGGGGGTAACGGCAATTACGTACACATTTTTAGCTGTTAGCAGTTGCAGCGAATCTTGTAGTTGTTGCAGGTGCTTGTTGCAATAAGGGCACCACTGGCCGCGATAAAACATTAGCACCACGGCGCTGTGTGTTTTTAGGAGGGCTTTCAAATCGAGGGTTTTACCGGAATTATCTTTAGCGGTAAATGCAGGCGCAACGGTACCTGCGGTAAGGCCGGTTTGGGCATACAATGATGCTGAAGCCAAACACAAAACAAAAATGAATAGAACTAAGTACTTTTTCATAAAATAATATATAGATTTTATGCCTTAGTCGGGTACTTAGCCTAATCATTACAGAGTTTTTTTGTTATTTTTACATTTAACCACAAAGGGCGCAAAGTTTTTGCACAAAGCACACAAAGAATATTGGCTTACAGAGTTTTGAAGTTTATAGAACATCATAACTCCTTTATTTACTTTAAAATCTTAGTGCCCTTTGTGTTAACCTGTTTATATTTCTTAGTGCCCTTTGTGGTTAAATTACTAATGTTGGATAAAGCCCATATTAATGGAGTTGATAGTACGCGCGGAGCGGCGGAAAACGCCTATGCCATTGCTGCTGCCATCGTTATTGGTATTACCCTCAATAGTAGTAAGCAAACCGTTGGTTACCTTTTCAACCAAGCCGGTATGCCCATGGCCGCCACCTGTTGATATGATAAATATTTGACCCGGCAGCACCAGCGATGTATTGACGATAGCATCGGCATGTAATACCTTTTTGCCATGGGTGTTATCCCAGGCATCTATCACCCCGCCGCTTTTATAGGCCGGGTTGGCTATACCTAACTGGGTACTGGCCTGGCCAAAGCAATAGTAAACGAACGACATGCACCAGGAATAACCCGGCCCTAAGCCAACACTTTTTAGGTATTTATTTACTTCGGGGCCGCTGTTACTGCCCTCGGGCGATTCCATAATGCCTACCTGCGTACCCGCAAATTTAAGTACGGCTGTTAACAGTGGACTGGCGGCGGTTAAAACAGGTGCAACTGTAGCAACGCCAAACAGAGTAGACCACGTAACCGGGCCTATCATACCGTCCATAGTTAGCGGGTGTCCGTTAGCATCGGCAAAACGGCTTTGGAAAAGCAATACGGCGTTAAAGGTATTATCGCCATAATCGCCGTCCACGCCAATAGGGCCGCAGCCTTTGGCGTTTAATTGTTTTTGTATAGCAGTTACCACGTCCTTATGCGGATCGTGCTGTTTAATGGTGTAGCCAGGGTAATTCATAATGATTTGGGTTTTGATGGGTTAGTGATCGGATTTTGTATAAAAATTTAATAAAGGAATATCAACGGCAATAGTTAAACTATACCGTATATAAATATTGTTAGTACTATTTGTATTCACAGTTGTGGATACCTGGCGCAATTGTGGCCCTACTTGTGCCCCTGCACCAATTGATACAGGGCATTTTCCAAGACCCCAATAGAAATAACATCCCGGAGAAATAATATTTTTTAGTTGAATATCTGATGCAATATTGCTTTTGTCATCATTTAAACGGAATGATGCCAAGGCGCCTACATCAATAAGCGATAAAAAAATAGTGAAGCTTTTGCCTCCAGGGTTTTTCCCATCCCAAAAATGCTTTTGTCCCCAGCTAAATGCTAAGCCAACCGGAGCAGTAATGCCAGCTGATACAGATGTGCGTTTGTCTGGCAATACCGGCATGTACTCGCCACCCAAATACGGGCCTATGTAAGCATTAAGTGAAATGTTTGCGGCTGTTTCTCTTTTTACGGACGAACTGCCTACCGGTAACACTGCAGCATCTATAGCGGCTTTAACCTCGTCCGAGCTTTTGGCCTCAATTATATTAGCCATAAAAGTTCCGTATTTTACATAACTGGCTTTAAATGGATAAGCTGAATTATCGGGCATCAGCAAGTTAATAATTGCGGAAGTATGTAACACTAAGCTGCCATAGTTTTGAGATTTTATATCATAACTGCAATCAACCGCGTTGTCTATAATGTCTGCAAGTTCTTTTAAGTCAGGTATTTTACCGGTAAGTCTTGGGTCGATAGCTGCATTGTCTGATAAAACAAAAGTAGCAGATTTTAAAAAGTCGGCTATAGATGTTGCATAATCAGCATAAGGTGCAATTGAAAGATCGGCTCCTTGTTTTTTCGAATCTATTACAGCCTTTGCATTATCAGCTATACGGGTTACCGAATTTGCAAGGTCTTTAAATTTTTCTTTAAATACCTCAGCATCTTTTGTAGGCCATTTTGTTTTTAACTGGCTTAAAAAACTTTGTAATGTTACTGGTGTAGTGTCGAAAGTAAGTTGAATATGATGTGCATTTTTTTGATCGGTAGCATAAAGTAGCCCGAGGTATATTTGCAGCGTTGCATCATCAGTAATTAATTCTGTTGCCTCTTGTTTTGTGATCCAAATTCTGCCTTCATCTGTACTTCTTAACGATTTAGAAACAAGGTCAACAAATTGTACCCAGTTAGAAAAATAGTCATTGGGTTCGCAAATTTTATCCCCTGATAAATTGCTCAAAATATCAGCGGCATTATTGTTTTTCATTATCCCATCGGTAATCAGCAATGCTGCAACAGCCGACCTGCCAGCTAATGTTGTATTTAAAAATTTGCATAGGTTATCAATCCTAACCGAGTTTGCAGCGTAATCACTCCCGTATTTTTTGGGATCGCGCAGGTTTAGCAAATTGGTACTAAACGCGTTTAAATCCTTTTGAAATGCGGCCCTAAGTGCGGGAAGCATGGCTGTGTAATTATAAGCCATGATATTGTTAATGATTCCCACCGTTGCGGGAAAAATCACTTTAACTTCAGGATTGTGTGATAAATACTCTTGAAATTTTCTGAAAAAGGCAACATTTAATTCCTCTTTACTTCGTTCTACTAAAAACTTTGCTAATCCATCGGCAAAATTGGTAACGTTTAAATTGCCAATAGAAGAAATAATGCCTTTAGGAAAAGCTGTATTACCAGGCGCACCGGCTACCCCTGCCGATGAAAAATACTGACTTAGGAAAGGATTATTTTGAAGTTTAAGTGTAAGTGCAGCATCGGTTATGGGTCCGAAATAAGCTTTAAAAAGTGCCCCATTACCGGCTATTTTAAATTTTCCGCCATTAGCATCCATTACCGACTTTAAATAAACAGCATCATAATATGCGATGCGGTTTTGGCCGTGAGTTTTTAAAATACTAATACAAATAAAAGCTGTGATAAGGATTTTTTTCATGATTGAAAATATTTTAATAGTAGGTTGCCATTAAGAACAGGTATTTCTATACCTTCAAATGTTTGAATATCTGATAGCGATTTTAATATATTTTTTATTTCAGAAGGACTGTACACAAATTTCTTTTTCTCTATAATGAGTGAAATTATGCCAGCAAGTATTGCATTGGACTGGCTGGTACCTGTCATCTTAACTATTTGGTTATCTAACCCATAAGATGGTATGTCAACACCTTGAATAATGGTTGTTAAACTATTATTTATGTATGGGTATATAACATTTTCGACAGGAATAGAACCTATACCGATGGTATTGCTGAGCGCTGAGGGATATAACGGGCCGGGATCATTAAACTGCGATGCATCACCCATGGCACAAACAACAACTTTGTTATTTTTGATGGCATTGTTAACCGATGCCTGTATTTTTGAAATGATACCTTCATCGTTTATAAATGAGGCCCAACTAATCGATATAACATGTATGTTTTTTTGAGTAGCGCACCAATCAATGGCTGCGGCATACCGAATTGTTTCGGGTTCGGGCAGGCTCCCTTCTTCCGATATTTTGCATACATATAAATTGCAATTTGGAGCCGCGCCTATAACATTTCCATTTTTATTACGTGCGCTTATTAATCCTGCGCAATGGGTTCCGTGGCCATTAGTGTCCAGTAATGAAACTGAGGTGTCAAACACATAAAAACTATTTTTATTATATACCAAATCTGGATTGTTGGCGCTTATCCCTGTATCTACAACTGCAATACCCACACCTTTTCCAGTAGCATGCTTCCATATTTCTGTAAGTTGTAAATCAGTCATCCATTGCTGTATGCCACTATCGTCAACTACATCACCAGTATTTACAGCAATGGCGGCAGGTACATTATCGCCCACCTCCATTACGCCGCCGCCCCAGTAAAAATGACCATTGCCATCCCGGTACCATTTGCCCAGATCGGGGTTGGGCACTTCGTCTGCGGGTACTTCGGTACCATCAAAAGTATAGCCTTTAACTACCGTACCCGTAATGCCCGCCGGCGATGGTAACCTGTCGGGCACACGGCTGCGCACATTTATTTTCGCGGCAGTAACTATTATTTTTGCCATAGTTATTTAAAATATTGCACACCGGTTTTACAGCGCGATATCCTATCGCTTAGGCCATTATAACCGCCGTTTATGCGCCGGGTAATCAGTTTAAAATGATCAAGATTGGTGCCCTCGTCTATCGGCATTTGTATATCAACCAAATCGGCAACGGCGTTTAAGGTATGGTTATTCCAATACCACCCGGCGCTCATGGTAGCGTACTTTAACTGGTCGGCATTGCATACACCAGCGTTTTTGCCGCCAAGTAGTTCGGGGCTGCCTACAAAATCAACCTTAAAATCCTTAGTGAGCCATTGGTAGTTACCCCGCCCCGTTATTTGGATCAGTCCGCGGCCCTTGTAGCGCACGCCGTCGCCCTCGTGGGTATTGCCCAAATCGTGCCGGCCTTCGTAAGCCTTGCCGCTGGCCAGTTCTTCGGTATAAAATAAACCGGCGCTTTCGTGCCCAACCTGTGCCAAAAAACATAACTGCCGTGCAGGCGTATCTATCTTATACTTGGTGCAGGTATCAATTATATAGGGCAAAAACTTTTGGGCAACGGCCAGTTTAGCGCCTGTAGCTCCCTGTACCTGTTGGGCGGTAAGTTGTAAACTGCCGGCAACCGGGGCAGGCACGGGTGCCGGGGCGCTAATTTCTGTAATGGCGCCGCCCCAGTAATAAAAGCCATCGCCATCCTTAAACCATTTGCCCAGGGCCGGGTTAGGCACTTCAGAGGCGTCGGCCTCCTGGCCGCTAAATTTAAAATCTTTAAATACTACACCGGCAATGTTGTTGCTATCGGGCAGGTTGGCAGGTACTACGCTGCGCTTGTTCAGCTTATTAGCTGTTACTATATATTGTGCCATACTAACCTACTGCCTCCTCGCTGTTTGGTTGGGTATTTACATTAACATTTACAGGTGGTGCCGCGCCTGCCGCGGTAGTAGCGCCACCGGTGCCTCCACCGCTATTGCTGTCTTCCTTTTTACCAGCTGCGCGCAGGCTAACCAGTTTGTTCAGCAAATCAAACCAAAAGGGGGCACCCAGGCCAATGGCCAGCGCGGTAAGCATCAGCCCTAAAAACTTTCGCCCGTGCAGGAACGACTGACCAAGTACATAAGTTAGTTTATACCTAATATAATGCTCATCGTATATCTGCTTTAATAAGGCTTTGTTAATTTGGGCTGGGGTAAGTTTTTTAGCAGTAGCATTTGCTGCCGTGGCTGTGGTAACAGTTTTTGCAGGTTTGGTGCCGTTTTTTTTAGCTTTTGCAATACTATCGGCTATCCTTATTTTTTCATCGGCAAAGTATTTTTGCAAAACTTTTGCACTATCGCGGTGCGCGCCGTAATCGCCCCAGCCAAGCGCCATTATTTGGTTAGCTTTAACAATGCTGGTATCAATAGTTCGCTTTGCTTCCTTAATTTGCGCACGGTATAACGAGTCGGTAGCTTTAATACTATCTACCATGTTTGTACCTTTGGGTTGTACCCGGTGGTCGTTTTTATAACTATCGGCTTCCTTTATGGCTAATTGCACCATCTGGTCGCGGGCATCCTTATCGGTTGATAGTTTACCTGCAATTTGAATAATATCTACATTAAAGGCTACCGCGATAACTACCCCAATGGCAAATAGTATAAACTGCACTTTGCGCTTATACCAGCCCGATACCCGGTTCATGCTGTCGTCGTACCAGGTTTCCAGTTTTTTGGTAAACTCATCAATACTATATAAGCTGTTGGCCAGGTGCATTTGTAAAATACGCCAGGTGTCTTTTTCAATCACCAGGTCGAGGCCGGGGGGGATGGGCGCCGCGCTGGTGTAATAGGTGCCATAATAATTAAGCAGTTCCTTCACTTTAACAGCATCGGCGCTGTTTTGCAAATCAAGTTTTAGTTTAATCAGGTCCTCGCTATCGGCTGCCGCGGCCGGGAGTTTGAGTTTTACAATGGCATCCAGCTTTTTCTCAAAATCCTTCCTTAAAACATCCAGCAATACGGTAGAGAAGTTGCTGCCGGGCAAATAGGAGGGGATAGGGAAGATACGACTGGCCCCATAGTTTTTGATCACGGGGTGATCGTAAAAATAATGCCCCAGTTTTTTGTTCTCGATCTCGGGCTTATGGATAATAATATGAAACAGGTAGGTAAAAAAGCACCTTATGCTTTTTAAATAGGCTTGCCAACGGGTGATGTTGGGTGTATTGCAAAGCATACCGTTGATAATTCCGTCCCTTAGGGTGCGGGCGCGTAGGGCAAATGCTGTAGCAATGGCTTCCTGGATAGAGGTTGCGAGCAGGCTGTATAATAAAAAGATAAATACAATACCTATAGCTACATCTAAAACTACATTATTAAACATGTGGAATAAGTTAGGTGCCTACTCTTTTATCCCTTTTTCGGCTTTCAGGGTTGTGATAATTAATTGTATACCAGTTTAAAATGGCATTAGTTAAAAGTATTGAAATAATAAATGATATCCATACCGTATAATCACGGTGTTTTGCGAGGTGTTTTTACGTTATACAACCAATAGTTGTTTGGTTATAGTGGCGGCATTTACCCAAATAAGCTTTTGACAAATGTATTTAAGCCATCATTAAATAGTGGTGTCATCAATCTGTCAGGCGGCTTTTTACCGGTAAATTAAAAAATAATTAACCTATCCCTTGTTTCGTACGAAAATATTCCTACCTTTGGTTTGTGAACAATATGGAAGATCAAAACAAAAGGGCCGAGCCCACCAAATCCGAACTGGAGATACTACAGGTACTGTGGGATAAAGGCCCATCTACCGTGCGTGCCATAAACGATGAGTTGCTGAAAGTAAAGGACGTGAATTATACCACTACACTAAAACTGATGCAGATTATGGCCGACAAAGGCATCCTGAAAAGAGACGAAAGCCAGATGAAGCACATTTACCACGTAGCCGAAGCCGAAGAAAAAACCAAAGATCATTTGCTGGAGAAATTTATCGATTCGGTATACCAGGGATCGGCCGGTAAATTGGTCATGCAATTGCTGGGCAATAAAAAAGCATCAAAGGAAGATTTGGCCAGCATCCGCGAAATGCTGGATAAACTGGATAAAAAACAATCGTTAACCTAAAAAACTAAAAGATCATGTCGTTAAACATCATCGCCTCCGTTTTTACCGATCAGCTGATAGCCGCTTTGTGCAATACGCTGGTTTATTCCCTGTTGCAGGGAGTTGTATTAGCCGCCGTAGCGGGATTAGTTATTGTGTTTACCCGCAAGGCCAGCGCGGCAACGCGCTATAATTTGCTGGTAGGGGCGCTGGTGTTGTTTGCCATTAGTACGGCCATAACTTTTGTAATGGAGTTTGGGCATGTGCAAAAAGCCGCGCCGCTGCAAACTGTGCATAACGTAATTGGTAAAGTTGATGTAGTAACTATAGTAGATCAAAACCCGCTACAGGCCAATGGCCCAGGCTTTATGGCGGTGATATCGGGATATTTGCACACTTACCGTAATACCATTGTGCTGGTTTGGTTTTTAATTATTTGCGCCAAGGCTATACAGTTGGCTACGGGCTTGCAGGGCATTTACCGCCTTAAGCGTACCAAAGTTTATGGTGTTAATGCCCAATGGGAGCAATGGGTACAGCAAATGGTTGATAAGCTGGGCATCAGGCAAAAAATAGGATTGCTGGAATCGGGCATTGCACAAGTCCCCATGGTAATAGGCCATTTAAAGCCGGTGATATTGATCCCCGTGGGCTTGCTGACTGCTTTAACCCCTGATGAAGTAGAGGCCATATTAATGCACGAACTGGCGCACATCCGCCGGCGCGATTACCTGGTTAACCTATTGCAAAGTTTGGTAGAGATCGTTTACTTTTTTAACCCGGCCGTGCTATGGGTATCACAACTGATAAAAACCGAGCGCGAGCATTGCTGCGATGATATGGCGCTGGCGCAAAATACCAGTCGCTTAGGCTATATCCGCGCATTGGTAAGTTGCCAGGAATACCAGGCGGCCCCGGCCTATGCTATGGGTTTCCCGGGCCAAAAAAATCATTTGGTTGATAGGGTTAAACGTATGATAACCAATCGTAATCATAGTTTGGATCTGTTTGAAAAAACGCTGCTCACCATTTGTTTGGTGATGTCGGGCCTGTGCCTTTCGGCCTTTGCCGAGCGGGATAATATTAAACGTGCGGCCCATGCGGTTGTAGCGGCTATTAAGCATCAGCCATTAAATAAAAATCAGCAGCAAGCACTAAACAAACAGGCAGACGGCTTAGCAGCGCAACAAGAAATTGCAGAAAGAAATGAACCTTTACTGCAAAAAACACCCCCACGTTTTATACCGGATGGGGATACCGTTAAAAAAGCGTCAACCGTTCAGCCTGTGGGGCAGCAAAAGGGTGATGCAGTTAACGATACTATACCCAAAGCGTCCTATTATCCGCAAAATTACAAACAGGCCTATGATAAAGCTTACAAGCCGGGTTATAATACTTATGTAGCCAAAAAAGACAAGTATGATTTGGACAGGAAACAGATATTAGCCGATATGTTGAATGATGGACTTATCTCATCGACAGCTAACCTGGCGTTTAAATTAAGCAATAAGGAATTTGTTATAAACGGCAAAACACAGGCCGATGATATCTATCAAAAATACCGGGCCAAATATGTTCCGGCAGGTGCGGGCGCTGGCTGGGCATGGACATCTACCGCCACCACTACCGATGATAAAAAAGTAAGCAGTTCGGCCGATGCCGGCGTTCAGGTCGATGCAAAAGCAAACGTAAGCACCAATGTGCAGGTTAATCCAAAAGTAAATGCAAATACCAACGTACAGGTCAATCCAAAAGTGAATGCAAACACCAACGTGCAGGTTAGTGCAAAAGCAGATGCATATACTAATGTGCAGGTAAATACAAAAACAAACTTCAGCCCGCAATTTAACCTGGATAGTACTAGAAAACTCGCGGTTTCGCCAAAAGCAAAACTATCGTCTATGTCGCCCATGCGGTCGAAACTATTTCCTTCCCAGGGGAAATTATCGCTCGTGCAATCCAAATTATCATCTGGCCCTTCGGTAGGCAACATTGGCGACGAATTGCTGAAAGCCCGTTTAATTACCGATAAAAACAACTTTACCGTAAAGCTAAATGCTAACGAACTGGTGGTAAATGGCGAAAAACAATCGGAAGAAAACCATAAACTTATGCTGTCAAAATTCGAGAAAAAGCCCGGCGATACGGTGGATCTGAATTACAGCTACCATAATACCACGCCCGGTAAAAATTAACCCTGATCATCCCGGAATAGAAATGTTAAAGCGATTTTTTTAATCGCAGGGGCTTGCTTTGTGCCGGGCTATGGGCAAGATAGGCACATAAATGCTGGTGCCAAAGTGTAACCTTTATTAATATCTGGTGTCTTTTAACAAAAAATAAAACATCGTTTTTAAATTAAAGATCTACCCATAACATTAACTATTTAACAAACCATCTTATCTATATATGAACATTAAAATAACGGCATTTTTAGCCGCCTGGATAACTATTGCATGCAATTTTGGTTATGCCCAAACGGGTTTGAAAATAAGCGGTAAAATTACAACTGCCGATGGTAGGCCCCTGGACGGCGCTACCGTTTACCTGCAACGCGCTGCCGACTCTGTTTTGGTGAAGAGTGCTTTGGCTAACGCCGATGGTACTTACCTGCTGGGGAATTTGAAAAATGGCACCTACAAAGTAGCCGTTACCATGATGGGTTTTGCGCGGTATAAAAGCGAGGTGATCAATTTAAATGAAAAGGATATAACATTACCCGCCATTGCACTGCAAGCGAAAGGTACTGCTTTAAAGGAAGTAACCGTCAGCTCGGCCAAGCCATTTGTAGAACACCAGATAGACCGCACGGTGGTGAATGTGGACGCGCTGATCAGCAACGCAGGATCGACCGCTATGGATGTGCTGGAAAAAGCGCCGGGGGTAATTGTAGACCAAAGCGGGGGCATCAGCCTGAACGGTAAGGGTGTGAAAATATTTATTGATGATAAGCCTACTTACCTATCGGGTACCGACCTGGAAAATTACTTGCGCTCGTTATCATCATCCACTATAGACCAATTGGAACTGATGACCAACCCGCCCGCCAAGTACGATGCGTCGGGGAATGGCGGTATCATCAATATCCGCATTAAGCGTAGTAAGGCCGTAGGCTTTAATGGCAATGCCAGCCTCAGCTATTCACAGGGTAAGTATGGCCGCACCAATAATAGCCTTAATTTTAATTACCGTAATAATAAGTTTAACGCCACGGGCAACCTAAGCCTTAATACCAACAGCAATTATAACGACCTAACCATTAACCGGCACTTTATGAATTCGGCAGGGGCTGTTACCTCCAACTTCCTGCAAAATGATTTTATCCGCCGTACCGCGCAAGGCTATAATGCCAAAATAGGGGTAGATTATTACGCATCCGATAAAACAACTTTTGGTATAGGTTTAACAGGCTTATACAACCCAACACATCGTACTACGCTTAGTACCAGCCGTTTTTTAAATCCGCAAAATCAGCCCGACTCGACCATTATTGCCAATAACAGCGATGATGCTTTATTTGATAACGGCGGCCTGAACTTTAATTATCGCCACCAATATAAAAAAGAACAGGAATTGACGATAGATCTGGACTATTTGCTGTATTACAGTAATAGTGAGCAATCGTTTTTAAATACCAGCTACCAGCCTAACGGAGCAGCGACCGGGAGCGACCTGTTGACAGGTAACCTGCCGGCCTATGTACATATTTATTCGGCTAAAACCGATTATACACAATCTTTAACCAATGGCATTAAACTGGCAGCGGGCTTAAAAACCAGTTTAACCACCACCGATAATACGGCCGATTACTATTATACCATCCATAACGCCACCAACCCCGATTATGGAAAAACCAACCACTTTCTCTATCGCGAGAATATCAACTCGGCCTATATTAATGCTAATAAGGATTTTAAGCGCTTCTCCATACAAACAGGCTTACGGTTAGAGAATACTTTCTCTAACGGGCACCAGCTGGGTAACGCGCAAAAGCGGGATTCGTCCTTTAAACGGAATTATACCAGCCTGTTCCCCACCATTTACCTGCAATACAAACTGGATAGCGCGGGTACGCAAAGTATTGGCCTTAACTATGGCCGCCGGATAGACCGCCCGTATTACCAGGATTTGAACCCTTTCCAGTCGCCGTTGGATAAGTTTACTTATTATGTGGGAAACCCCTTTCTTAAGCCATCGTACAGTAATAATATAGACCTGAGCTATACCTATAAAACCATCACTACCGAATTTAGCTACGGCAAAACCACCGATAATGTGAACGAAACTATTGAAATACTAAACGGTATTTATTACAGCCGTCCCGGTAATTTGGGTTATACCGAATATAAAACCATATCCATTGATGCCGGGTTCGACCCCGCGAAATGGCTGAATATACATGTGAACAGCCGTGTGCAAAATATCCATACCGTCAGTTCCTTTTATACCGGCGACCTAAATACTGCAGGCAGCTATATTTTTGCCAGGGGGGTGTTGCAATTTAAAACAGGTAAAGATTGGGTAATGCAGGCCAGCGGCGGCGGCCAAAGCCGGGTTACCAACGCCCAGTTTGTAGCTGGCGCCAGGTACAGGTTAGATTTGGCCATATCTAAAAAACTGTCGACCGCAACAACTGTTAAACTGGTGGGAAATGATGTATTATACACCTTTATCAACTCGGGCGATATTAACAACCTGGCCAATACCAAAGCCGATTACCGCAACCTGAACGATTCGCGTTATGTGGTGCTTTCACTAAGCTACCGCTTTGGTAAGGCCATATCAAACCAGCGTAAACACGATGCAAACGGTGCCGATAGCGAGCAAAGCCGGGTGAAGAATTGAGTGAATTGCGGAATTCGGAATTTCAATTTCGAATTTTAATATTACTTGCGCTCGTCTGTGACGAGTGCTTAATATGGTTTGGCGTCTGCGACGCCTATGCGATACAATCGCAATACAGCATTAAACACTCGTCACAGACGAGCGCAAGTTTTGATAAAACACAAAGGTCACAGAGACTTATCTAAATTTATTAGAATAGCTCTGTGACCTCCGTGAAACCCTCTGTGTACTCTGTGGTTAAATCTTAACTTAATCCAACGTACCAAATTTGCCCGATTGAAACTCTTCAAAAGCTTCCTGCAACTCGCGGTTGGTGTTCATTACAAAAGGGCCATACTGGGCAATGGGCTCGTTAATCGGCTCGCCGCTTAGCAATAGCAACACACTGTTTTCGGTTGCCCGGATGCTGATATCTTCACCATCATTTTTAAATAGTACCAGGCTGTGCAATTCTGCCGCTTCGCCGTTAACCTCAATGCTGCCTTCTACCACCAAAATTACGGTGTTATGGTTAGCCGCTACTTTAGTTTCCAGTTCGCCGCCCGCATTTAAGTGGATATCAAACATATTTACGGGGGTAAAGGTAGTGGCGGGGCCTTTGTTATTGTTAAAGTCGCCGGCAATTACATTTACCAAACCAGCATTGTTTGCCAAGGTTACCTTACCCATTTGGCCGGCAGTAATGGCCTGGTAGTTGGGCGGGGTTAATTTATCCTTTGCAGGCAGGTTTACCCAAAGCTGCACCATCTCAAACGGGCCGCCACGTTTGCTAAACTCCTGCTCGTGATATTCCTTGTGCAATACCCCCGCGCCGGCAGTCATCCACTGCACATCGCCGGGGTAAATAACGCCGCTGTTGCCGGTACTGTCATGATGGGCCACGCTGCCCTTGTAGGCAATGGTCACCGTTTCAAAGCCCTTATGTGGGTGTACATCTACACCGCGGATATGGTCCGACGCGCCAAAATCGTACTCGGCGTTAAAGTCCATCATTAAAAATGGACTAACCCTTTGCTGGCTGATACCGCCGCCGGGGAAATAGTTAAACACCCTAAACCCATCGCCAACCATACCCGGGCGGGCAGGGCGGCTGTATATACGTTCAATTGATTTTTTCATTTTGATTACTCCTCTTGTAAAATTGATATACAAAGATACACAGAGGGGGTAATGAAAAAGCTTGATCTATATCAAGAACTATCTGCCAGACTTACGAAGCTTTAAAAACAGCGTAAGTCTGAAATTATGCTTGCTTAGTATATAACAATAATAATTATACACTTTGGCTTTGCGGCTTTTACGGTTAAACAATTAAAAAAATATCCTTATATTAATATAATATAAAGCAATCATTTACTATGCTTTACGCCAATTTAACACAGCCTGATTTTAGTATTGTTTTTTGTAAATTATATCACTAATAGTTATCAATATGCTAATAACACGGTGTGATATTTAATAATAAAATAAAAAACAAAAAAGCATAGTATATCTAATACAATGCCCGTCTCTCTATATGTGAAACCAACAAATTAAAAAGGACGCGGATCTGTTATTACCCCATGGCTGTCTGCAAGCAAAATTGAAAAAGGCAATTACTCAAAATACAAAGAATTTTAAACGCTAACCTGCATACAGCAGGGCAGAAATTTACACCACAAATTAGTAGTTAATAAGTGCTACGGGAGTTTTCTATGAAGAGAAATTTACGAACCACAACAAAAGAGATCATTTGCTTGTGCCTGTTATCAACCGGCTTACTGATAGCCGATACGGCATGGTCGGCCACGCTGCAGCGCGACAGCAGCAAAAAAGCCAGCGATGATTCACTTAAAAAAGCGACAGGCATTGCCGCAACTTTAAGTCCGCACACCGTACCCGTTTTGTTTGGCGAGCAATCGCGCAGCAGGCTGGTACAATCCATAGGTTATTTAAACGGCAAACAACTGGAAAGTTCGCCGGTGAGTTTGCTCAGCAACTCGTTTACCGGGCAGTTGGCGGGTTTAAACGTGCAGCAAACTAACGGCGCGCCGCGCTTTGATAACCCCACACTAAGCCTGCGTGGCCGCAATCCGCTGGTTGTTATTGATGGCGTGCCCATGTACAACCTGGTAAGCTTAACAGCAACCAACATTACATCGGGCTTAACCAATCAAAGCTTGTTTGATGTGTTGTCCATCAACCCCGAACAGGTAGAATCGGTAGTGTTATTAAAGGACGCGCTATCAACCGCTATGCTGGGCAACCAGGGGATGGATGGGGTGCTGATGATCACCACCCGCAAGGGCTTGCCCGAAAAAAACTCGACGGTAACCTTTACCGCGCAGGCAGGGATCCAAACCCCAATCGGGATGCGTAAAACGCTGTCGGCCTTTGATTATGCCTCCTTATATAACGAAGCAGCCATTAACAGCGGCGGCTCGGCTGTATACAGCCAGGCCCAGTTAGATGCCTACAAAAACGGTACCGACCCTTTCCTGTACCCCAATGTCGACTGGCAAAAGGCGGTACTGAAAAAGAATGCCCCGGTACAACGTTATAACCTAAGCGCCGGTGGCAATTATACCAATATGAAGTACTTTTTGTCCCTTGATTATCAGGCCCAGGGCGGCTTGCTGAACGAGGACGCTAATACGGCTTACGGTACCAATGTAGATTATAAACGCTATGTGCTGCGGTCAAACATCGATGTTAACCTGGATAAACACTTATCAGCATCATTTAACCTGCTGGGCAATATCCAGGATTATTATCAACCGGGTGTAGGCTACGCCGCTGTGTTTAACGGCTTATTGAATACACCTAACGGCGCTACACCTATTTATACCGCCGTGGGCACTTACGCGGGTACCAAGCAATACCCAACCAATCCCTACGCGCAGGCGGTATCCACAGGTTATTTAAAAAACAACCTGCAGGCGGCATCGGCCAATATATCGGTTAAGCGTAATATGGACGATTTGCTGAAAGGCTTATATGTAAAAGCTTTGCTGGCTTACACGCCATCGTACGAGCAACAGATTGACCGGTCTAAAAACTATAATGCCTATAGCTATCCTGTAAGCGGCGATACTACGCAGCATATCCGGGTAAACACCATATCCGATCAAAGCAATGCCGCTACCATTATCGAGCGTTTCCAGCAAACCTATACCGAACTATCTATGGGGATAGATCATAACTGGAACAAGAACGAGTTAAGCGGTTTATTAATGGGCCGCTATGATAATACCCAGGGCGATAACACGCTGAACCAGGTGTACAAAGGGATCTCGGGCCGGGTAAATTACAGTTACGATAAGCGTTTTAATGTGGAATTTGCCGGCGCTTACAATGGTAATAACCGCTTTGCACCGGGTAACCGCTACGGCTTTTACCCATCGGTAGGGGCCAGCTGGAATATCAGTAACGAGGATTTCTTTAAAGGGATGTCTTACATCAACGAACTGAAAGTACGCGCTACCTATGGTAAAGTAGGCAACGCCAATCCCGGTTACTATACTTATCTGCAAGCTTATTCGGGCGGTTCGGCCTATTTCTTCGGTACGGGTGCAACCAGCAGCCCCTCGTTTTTCCAGGGCGATTTGGTTAACCCTAACCGTGTAGCCGAAAAGGCAAATAAGCTGAATTTAGGCTTCGATTTAACATTTAGCCACGAACATGGCTGGCTGAACTTTGATTATTATAACAATAAGCAATACGATTTGCTGCAGGTGCAGGGCAATAGTACCTCCATACTGGGCCAAACGTTCCCGCTGGTTAATTTGGGTAAAAACAAATACTACGGCGTAGAGCTAAATGCCGGCTGGACCGAAAAGATAGGTCAGCTGCACTACAGTATTTCGGGCAATTTCTCTACCGTAGCCAGCAAGGTAATTTATAACGACGAACCGGCACAGGCCTATCCTTACCTGGCCAAAACAGGTACGCCGGTAAACGCCATCAGGGGTTATGTGGCCGACGGCTTTTTTAATTCCGGCAATTTAGGTGCCGCTACACAATCGGGCTTTGTACCATCTGCGGGCGATGTGAAGTATAAGGACCTGAACGGCGACGGGATCATTAATCAGAACGACCAAACGGTTATCGGCAACAGCAAGCCACTATTATTTTACGGTTTAGGCTTAAGCCTGCAATACGGCGGGTTGGATATGAACATCCTGTTCCAGGGTGTATCTAACCGCGATATCCTGACCACCGGTAATTACGAGTATCCATTTACCAATGCGGGCTTAGGGCAGGCATTTGCATATAACCTAAACCGTTATACCCCGGCCACCGCGGCAACCGCCACGCTGCCAAGGGTAACATTGGGCACCGATGTAAATAACTATATCGCCTCATCACTATTTGTACGCAACGGCAACTATATCCGCCTCAAAAACTTTGAACTGGGCTTCAGCTTCGGCAGTAAATATCTGTCGGCCGCTAAAATTAAGCGGGTGCGCCTGTTTGTACGTGGCGAAAACCTGCTCACGTTCACCAGCTACAAAGAGTCGGATCCCGAAGATTATACGGGACTGTACCCGCTGCAGCGGATCATCAATGGGGGCTTATCGGTTAAATTATAAGGAGGAGAAACAAGATGAACTTTAAAAGAACATATCAAATAAAAACTTTTGCCTTGCTCCTGGTAATGAGCATTGCCCAGTTTGGTTGTATCAAAAACGAAAGCGTACCGCTGGATTTAAAAACAGAGGACCTGATTTATGATAAAATGGACATTAACGGCTTTTACGCCGACCAGGCCCTGACCAACCTGTATACCTTTTTACCAAAAGGATTTAACCGGGTAGATAACTCGTATCTGGATGCCGCTACCGACGATGGCATCACCTCGCAGGTATCTTCCAATATCGATATCCTGTCCAGGGGATTGCAAAGCCCAACCCAATTGGTTGATGATGCTTTCTCTACCAATTACACCGGCATTTACAGGGCCAACCAGTTTTTATCAAAGATTGATGTGGTGCCTGTTACAGCCGCGGTAAAAACTTTCGATAAAGCCGAAGCCCGCTTTTTGCGCGCTATGTTTTATTTTGAACTGATAAAACGTTACGGCGGTGTGCCTTTAATAGGCGACCAGATACTGGCCCCAGGCAGCAACCTGAAGATTGCCCGCAACACTTATGCCGATTGCGTGGCCTATATTGTAAGCGAATGTGATGCTATTAGCGGCTTGTTACGCCCCGAACCATTATCAACCACGCTGGTTGGGCATGCTACCCAAGGTTGTGCCCTGGCATTAAAAGCGCGTACGTTATTATATGCAGCCAGTCCGTTAAACAATCCTACTAATGATGTAGCCAAATGGCAGGCCGCGGCTAATGCAGCCAAAGCCGTTATCGATCTGAACTATTACGCGCTGAACGCCAGTTTTGTAGCCGCGTTTTTAAACCGTGCCGATAAGGAAGTGATCTTAGGTTTTCAGCAAGCTAAAAACCAGGCTTTAGAAACCGCGCAGGCACCGGTAGGTTATACTACAGATATCGCCACCAGTAAGGGCCAAACCAGCCCAACGCAGGATTTGGTAGATGCGTTCCCCACTATTAAGGGCTTATCTATCGGTACAGACATTAAATCGGGTACTAATACCACCGGCTTTGATGCCACCGCGCCTTATACCAACCGCGACCCGCGGTTAAACGCCACGGTGTTTTACAATGGCCAGCAATGGCTGGGCCGCGCGGTAGAAACCTTTGAGGGCGGCAAGGATAAACCGGGCGGTACGCTGGTGCAAACCAAAACAGGTTATTACCTGCGCAAGTTCCTGCCCGATCTGTCCACCGCTACGGCTTATAGTACGCAGGACCATAACTTTATCATCTTCCGTTATGCCGAGATATTGCTGGACTACGCCGAAGCACTAAACGAAGTAGGCGGGGCAGCCAATACCACGCTGGCTTATACCCAGCTGACCAATATCCGCAAACGCGCCGGGCTTACGGCCGGAACAGGCTCCTTATACGGACTCACGGCGGCAATGAACCAAACCCAGATGCGCGATGCCATTAAGCTGGAACGCAGGCTGGAATTGGCCTTTGAAGAACACCGCTTTTGGGATGAACGCCGCTGGAACACCGCCGCTACCGACTTTAACAAACCGCTGCACGGGGTAACCATTACCAAAACGGGGACAACGTTTACCTATCAAACCAAAACGGTTGCTAATATCGCATTCCTGGCGCCTAAAATGTACCTGTATCCCATTGCTTATAGCGAGCTGCAGGCCAATAGTGCGCTTACACAAAACCCGGGTTGGTAATAGCAACAGAACATTAATTTTTGACAGCGAAAAACATGAAGTATATATACAAAATATTGTTCCTGGTGCTATTGCTATGCGGTAGCCATGCGGTAAACGCGCAATCGCGGGTAATAACCGGCATTGTACAGGATAAAGATGGCCCGCTTCCGGGCGCAACCATACTGGAAAAAGGGGTGCCCGCCAATGGGGTAAGTACCTCGGTCGAAGGTAAGTTTAGCATCACCCTGCGGGGCAACAGCAACACGTTAACCGTGCGTGGCGTAGGTTATGTATCAAAGGAAGTGAATGTGGCCGGTAAGCCAACTATAGCTATTACACTGGTGGCCGATGCTAAAGGTTTAGAAGAGGTGGTTGTGGTAGCTTATGGTACCCAAAAGAAGATCAACGTAACCGGTGCCGTAAGTTCGGTTACCCGTACCGAGATCCAGCAAACGCCATCGGCCAGTATCCAAAATGCCTTAACCGGTAAATTGCCCGGCTTTTTCTCGCAGCAGCGCAGCGGGCGCCCCGGCGCCGATGCGGCCGACTTTTTTATCCGTGGTGTAAGTACGCCATCGGGTAACCAATCGCCGCTGATATTGGTTGATGATATCATTACCAATTACGCTGATTTTGCCAATATCGACCCTAACGAAGTATCAGGCATTAGCATACTAAAAGATGCCGCCACTACCGCGCCTTATGGTATATTAGGTGCCAACGGCGTAATTTTGGTAACTACCCGCCGTGGCCAGGTAGGTACGCCAAGGATCAACTTCCGTACCGAATTTGGTTTGCAAACACCAACACAAAGGCCGCATTTTTTAGATGCATATAATACCGCCCTTTTGCGTAACGAGGCAGGTAAAAACGACGCTATAATTGCCGGGGGGGCAACACTGGCAAATTATGTGCCCGAGTTTAGCGCTTCCGATCTGCAAAAATACCAGGATGGGTCTGACCCTTACGGGCACCCTAATGTAGATTGGTATAATACCCTGTTCAAAAAATTCGCGCCTATTAACAAAAGCAGTTTAGACCTAAGCGGCGGTACCGAAAATGTGCAGTATTTTGTATCCTTAGGGTACGAAGATCAGGGCGGTATGCTCCGGAACTTCAACACATCTAACGAACTGGATAATAATTATGCCTTTAACCGCTTCAACTTCCGCTCTAACCTGGATATTAAGGCCAGCAAATCGCTGAGTTTTAAGATAGATCTTTCGGGCAATAATACCATTACCAACAGCCCTAAGTTTGGCGGTGCCAGCGGCTCGGCCGAAACCGCGGCTTTTTACGAGGTATTTAACTTTGAATCCTTAACACCATACAGTTACCCTATTTATAACCCCGATGGCAGCTTTGGTGCGGCAAACCCTAATAAAGCCGCGCCATCAAATAATATTATTGGCCGTATGACTTATGGCGGCTACACCCGCGTTAAGCAAAACCTGCTGAACGTAAATATATCGGCTGTAGAAAAAATGGATTATATAGTTAAAGGCTTGCAGGCTAAGGTAACCTTATCGGCATCCAACTCCGAAGCATCAACACGGGGAACCAGCCGTACCAATTTCCCATCTTTTTATTACGATCCGGTTGCTAACACCTACACCCCAAGGGATGCTACCATTTACCGGGTCGATCCATTTGCTACTACTTATGCAGGCGGTTCTCCGCGCAGGCAATCGGGCATACAGGCAAGTTTAAATTATGCCGGTTCGTTTGGCAAGCACAACGTAAGCGTTTTAGCCCTGGCTACCCAAAGCACTGTTGTAGCCGCTGATAATAATACGGTTGAAAATAACTACATACCAACCAATATAAGGGGCGCTGTAAGCAGGGTAACTTACGATTTTAACCATAAATACCTGCTGGAGTTTGATGGCAGCTATAACGGTACCGATAAATTTGCGGCCAATAAGCGTTATGGTTTTTTCCCTGCCGCGTCGGTAGGCTGGAACGTATCTGAAGAGAACTTTGTAAAAAATAATTTAAAGTTTATCAGCGCCTTTAAACTACGGGCCAACTATGGTTTGGTAGGCAGCGATAACCTGCCAAACGGCGCTAAAAACTCGTACGAGGAAAATTATGTGCGTGGCGGCATTTATTCGTTTGGCCAAACCAATACACCCTATTCAAGCATTACGCCAAGCACCCTGGCTAACGACCACGTAACCTGGGAAAAGGAACGTAAGTTTGATGCCGGTGTGGAATTTTCTTTATTCAATAACCGTTTAAATGGTGTGGTTGACGTGTTCAGGAACAGGCGTACAGATATTTTGTCGGCATTGCAAACCGTACCGCATTATTTTGGTGTACCCAACTCGGGCTTACCGCCCGAAAACTTAGGGATTGTAGAAAACCGTGGTTACGAGTTTGAATTAAGCTATAATGGCAAGGCCGGTAAGGATTTTACCTATCGCTTTAAAGGCAGCTATTCGTACGCCAAAAATAAGATCATTCAAATTGATGAAGTGCCGCCGCTGTATCCATGGCAAAAGCAAACGGGCCGCTCCATTGGCGAGGTGCCCGAATGGATCTGGGACGGCTATTATTCAACCGCCGAAGCGGCTGATCCATCAGTACCTAAGTATATCGGATCGGCAGTGGCCGGGGTAGCAGGTACTACCTTACCGGGATTTTTAAAATACCGCGATTTAAACGGCGACGGTGTAATTACCGATTTGGATAAGGCTTATGTAGGCAACGCTAATTTACCTACAACCATTATTGGTTTTACTACCGCTTTAACTTTTAAACGCCTATCTTTAAACATACTATTACAATCGGCCTTAAATTATGATGTGCAGGTGAACTATGCATTTGCTACGCCGTTTAAAGGTAACTTACAGGCCGTCCACTTAGAAAGGTGGCAAGCCAGCGACCCTTCGGCAGCGCAATTCCCTACACTGGTAACCAATTTTCACGGAACCTATCAAACAGCAGGTAATTATTCAACCTTCTGGTCTATCAGCGGCAACTATTTGCGTATCAAATCGGTAGAGTTAGGATATCAGTTGCCTGAAAGATGGGCTAACGCGGTGGGTATGAAAGGGATCCGTTTGTATGCTAATGGCTACGATTTATATACATGGTCGGCAACATTAAAAAAGTACGGGCTTGATCCGGAAGTGGTGCGTGGCGCGGGCGCTTCGGGCGCAAGCGGCATCTATCCGCAGTCGGCTATATTTAACCTTGGTGTTAACGTCTCAATAAAATAATACGATGATGAAGAAATTTTATTTAATAGGTATAGCTATCGTTTTAGTAACCATAGCATCGTGCCGTAAAGGTAGTTTCCTGGATAATAAATCCACAGCAAGCCTTAACAAGGCCGTTACATTTGCCGATAGCGCCAATACGATGGATTTTTTGGCCGGCTTGTATATCGATATCGCTTACAGCTTTCCATCAAAGCCTACAGCAACAGCCACCATTGCCAATAACCTGGCCGATTTTTCGCCCGATTGCGATGAAGCTACGGGCCGTTACCCGGCTGCCGGTAATTTTGATAAGATAGTTACCCAGGGGACATTTGCCAGTACATTTGCCAATACCTTAACCGCGCACTATTCTGATTTTTACGCGGATATCCGCAACATCAACATCTTTCTGCAAAATGTAGATTCGTCGCCACTATCGGCAGGTAAAAAGGTGCGTGTAAAAGGCGAAGCCCGTTTTTTAAGGGCTTTATACTACTCGTACCTGATGCGCTATTTTGGCGGCATCCCATTAGTAGGCGATAAGGTATTTGACGTAGCAGAACCCGGCACCGTAGTGCGTGGTACTTATGACGAATGTGTGAAATATTTAGTGGGCGAGTTAGATGCCATTGCGCCAAACATGCCCTTAAGTTATACAGGGCTTGATTATGGCCGTATTACAAAAGGGGCCTGCCTGGCGCTTAAAGCCAGGGTGCTATTGTATGCTGCAAGCCCGCTTTATAACGGTGGCAGTACGGCTACATCTGCACCGCTGATAGCGGCCACAGCTTACCCAACTGCCGATGCTAACCGCTGGGTAGCCGCCCGCGATGCCGCCAAGGCTGTAATGGATTTAGGTGTTTATGCCTTAAATACCAACAATACCACTGCCTGGGGAGGTAATGCGGCAGGTTTGGGTTATGGCTTTTATAAACTGTTTATTATGCGCGAAAACCCGGAATTTATTTTACCGCGGCCGCAGGTTACAGGCAAGGCGGTTGAAGCTTACTTCAACCCCAAATCGCGCGGTGGTGCCGATTTTTATTATTACCCAACGCAGGAACTGGTAGATAAATTCCCAACTATAAAAGGCTTGCCCATAGCTACCGATATTTATAACGCTACAACCAACCCAACAGGGTATAACGCGGCCAACCCTTATGCCAACCGCGATCCGCGGATGTCGGCTACCATTGTTTACAATACCAGCCTGATGTTTTTTAACACCACCAAAGCCCTGGCCGAAGTAAACACTTATGTGGGCGCTGCTAACGATGGCATTGTGGCAGTATCATCAAACACGGCAACTATTACCGGCTATTATGTGCGTAAAATGCAGGATGAAAACGGAACGGTGCTGGGTGGTAACAACGTAGACCGCAGCTTACCTGTGATCCGTTACGCCGAAATTTTGCTGAACTATGCCGAAGCCAGTAACGAAACGGGTAACCAAACCGAAGCTTTAAATACTTTACGCTTGCTGCGTGTTAGGGCAGGCATTACAGCAGGTACGGGCAGTTTGTATGGCATCCCGGCAACGGGTACCCAAGCCGATGTGCGTACGTTGATCATGAACGAAAGATCAATTGAACTGGCCTTTGAGGGGCACCGTTTCTTTGATATCAGGCGGTGGAAGATTGCCAGCCAAATTGATGGTATGATGACCCACGGTATGCAAATTACCAAAACGGGCAGCACATATACTTATTTAAGGATAAACGTAACACCACGTTACTTTAAGGATATTTATTACTATTTCCCTATACCTACCGATGATGTTACCTTTAATCCCCTGTTATTACAAAACCCGGGGTATTAAATATAAGGTGTTTTTTTAATGAATTTTGCCTGCGCGATATAAAGCGCAGGCAAAATTTTTACGTTTAATTAAAACTTGATATGGCAACTTTACCTGCGTTAGATAATATAAAAAAGTTAGACAGTGAGAATATCGGCGAGTTCCGGAAGAAAGGGCATACACTTATTCACGCGGTGCTGACTAAGGAAGAGGTTGAAGCCTATCGCCCGGTAATTGTTAACGCGGCCGAAAAGTATAATACCGAAAAACGCGAACTAAAGGATAGGGATACTTATGGCAAAGCCTTTTTGCAAATTATGAACCTGTGGCGCGATGATGCCGATACCCGAAAATTTGTACTGGCTAAACGATTAGGTAAAATTGCAGCCGACTTATTGGGTGTCGAAAATGTACGCATCTATCATGATCAGGCCTTGTTTAAGGAGGCTGGCGGCGGCCCAACGCCCTGGCACCAGGACCAGTATTACTGGCCCATAGACAATGATAAAACCATTACCATGTGGATGCCACTGATTGATATTGATGTGCAAATGGGGATGCTCACTTTTGCTTCAGGGTCGTTCACTAAGGGGGCGGTTTTTGATTTTGAGATATCTGATGAATCGGAAAACCTATTTGATAAATATGTAGCCGATAATGGATTTGATATTACCCGCGCCGAAGTAATGCAGGCCGGCGATGCTACCTGGCACCGTGGCTTTACTATCCATAAAGCTCCCGGAAACTATTCGGACACGATGCGCGAGGTAATGACCATTATTTACGTGGCCGATGGATCGCGCGTGGCGCCACCTATTAACCAATGGCAGCATAACGATTTGGAAAAGTGGCTGATGAATAAACCCGTAGGCGAATTGATAAATTCGGAATTGAACCCGGTAGTGTTGTAAACGGGGAAAAGTAAATTTATTTTTAACGAAGCATAAAAAGCCCGATCGCTAAATAATTGCTATGCTACAAAATCGTGTCGACCCACAAGGGAATATCATTAGCACCACCGCCCGTGGTGCCTGGCTGGGTAACCGCGGGCAATTACATGGCAGGGGGAAAACTATCTTGCGCCCGTTTAAACATCAGGCCTGGATCATTTGCCTGCTGCAATTTAAAAACCGGCACCGGCAGGTAATGTCGCCCGGGCTTTGGACGGAGTTGTTCTTTATGGACGAAGCCACCGCCTTTGCAGCCGGTCACCGCCCTTGTTTTGAATGCCGCCGCGAAGATGCCGTTCAATTTAAAACAGCCTGGCTAAAGGGCAACCCCCAATATGGTTTCGCAGCTAAAGTGCCCATTGGCCAAATAGATGAGATAATGCAGCGGGAAAGAATAATGATAGACGGGAATAAAGTAACCTTTGAAGCAGTTATCGAAAACCTGCCCGATGGCACGTGCTTATTGATTGAAAACGAACCTTACCTGTTAGCAAACTCATCCCTGCATCATTGGACGCCATTTGGGTATGGCCGAAATTTGCCATTGCCAAAAGTTGGGGTGACGGTTTTAACGCCGCGTTCGGTAGTTAACGCGTTTTCGGCGGGTTACAGGCCGCAAATAGCACTGCCTTAAAGCGGTTGCTTATCCCAATAAAAGGTAAAGCGCGTATAACTCTCCCATTCCCCGCCGGCTTTAAGCAGTGTGCCGGGGAAATGGTTATGGTTGGGGCTATCGGGGAAATATTGGGTTTCCAGGCATACACCGCTGTTCTTTAAAAACTTCCCGCCAAGGTAATCGCCGCTGTAAAATAACAATGCCGGCATGTCGGTTTCAACGGTAAGTTCGCGGCCTGTGGCAGCATCGCTTAAAGCGGCGCAGGGTTTACCTGTATCCTTGTTCAGGATATAGCACTCATTATAACCGCTATCCGGGAATTTGGGTAAACTGTTGGTAATAGGGCGGCGTATTTTAAAATTATACGGCGTGTTTTTTACAGGTGCAATAGCGCCGGTTGGGATGTGGTTTTTATCAGTCGGCAGGTAATTGTCGGCATCAATAAACAACTGGTTACCAAGGGCGCTTTGTTGCTGCCCGCTTAAATTAAAATAACTGTGATTAGTTAAATTAACATGCGTATCCTTATCGGTAAGGGCTTTATATTTAATGGTTAACTGGTTGCTGGCCGATAACTGGTAGCTGATCCAAACATCCAAATTACCGGGATAACCTTCCTCTAAATGCACGCTGCGGTAGTAAAACTCAACCGATGCCATTTTATCGGTAACGCCCGAGTTGGTAACGGTAAACACCCGCTTATTAAAACCTTTATTGCCGCCGTGTAAGCTATTGTCGCCATCGTTTTGTGCCAGCAGGTACAACGAGCCATTAACGGAAAATTGGGCATTGGCTATGCGCCCTGCAAAGCGGCCAATTACACAACCGGTATAAAACTCATCGCCAATATAAGCGGCCAGGTTATCGTAACCTAAAACTATATTTTTTTTGATGCCATCCTTATCCGGGGTGGTTATGCTGGTAATTGACGCTCCAAAATTGGTGAGCATTACCTGCATATTGCCATTATCCAGCTTAAAAAGATGCACATCCTGCCCATCATAGCTACCCCAATAATCCTTTGTTAAATCCATATATAAACAGGTACGGGTTTGTTTTTTTTTGCTCTAAAAATAAGGAACCCATTTCCGGGCCTTTGTATGCACGTGTTCAGAAGATTCTTAATTCCCTCCCACGGGGAGCGCGCCGGCTATTACGGCAAAGTCAAATCCAAACAGTTACCCGCCCAGGGCCGATATAAAGGAGATGTCAATAATGTATTTATTATTAAAGGTTTCAGTCTGCACAATTTTTTGAATAATAGGTTGGTTAAAAATGTAAGTTTATTAATTTATAACAATAGGCTTATTTTTATAAAGGCATATACTATTTTACGATTGGTTAAACCAATATCCGTTTTATTATGCTATAAGTTGTTATAAAATTGTGAAATCATAATTTTTAACCGACTTACCCCGACGTAAACCGGGTGAATTAATTATCAAGGCAAACGATAATCGCTTCAATTACCCTTTTGGTTTCTTCCGGGTCGCGCACCTGGATGCAGTCGGCGCCGGTGGTGCGGGCTGGGTGATCGTTACCACCCTCAAATAAGGCATCGCCGATGAAGATCATTTCCGAAATCTTCATATCCAGCACCTTTTTCAACTTGCGGATGCCGTAGGCCTTATCAATGCCCGGCTTGGTAATATCAATAGAGGTAGCGCCACCCATTTGTACCGAGAATTTAGACAGCGTTTTATCCAGGATCTTCTTGATCTTTTTACGCTTCAGGAATTTAGGGTCCCACTTTTTCTTTTGCTCCAGCGGGGCCTGTTGCCCTAAGGCCGAGAAGGTAACCTGGCTGCCGCGGTCCTCTATCTGTTCGCCCCAGGTTTTTGTGGCTTTAAAACCCGATGCTTCAACGGCCTGATTCAGGTTGGTAATGATCTGCATTTTTTCTTCGTCGGTAAAATTTTCGGCGTATAACTGCTTCCAGTTTTTTTTGTATTGATAGTATTTGGTGCCGCAGGTGGGCAAGATGGATAATCGCTTTAACGATTTTTTATCGGGCAGGTGCGCAAGTACCTGCTTTTGAAACTGTGGCCAATCCCCGCCGGATATGATGGCTACTTTGGCCACCTTTAGCAGGCGGGTTAATATGCCGGCCATTTCCTCATCAATGGCGGCCTTGCTTTGGGCCAGGGTGCCGTCCAGGTCAAATATGATCAGTTTTTTCATAGGGGTGTGTTTAATTCAGATACAACAGCAGTGGTGGGGGATTGTTCTTGTGATGACAGAAACGGATTTTAAAAGTGGGATGTGCCTTTAAATAAAAATTTACAAAAACATAACATATACCAATTTGGTTTTTGGTATAAAAAATACTATGTTAGCATAATAAATTATTAAAGCTATGAGCCAGGAACTAATAGACTTTTCTGCACAAATTGATGAGCAATTTGAAATAGGAGATTTTGCCGAAGACGATTTTTTGGATTACCTGCTGGTAATATTTAAATAGATGAACCAAGAATGGCAGGAGAGGGTGTCCAGCATGAGCCATCTAATGGTGCGTGCGTAGGCCTGCCCAGCATGCTTCGACAAGATGCCGATGAAGTGTTTATAATATGTATTTTTCCCCTCTTTCCGCCGCAGGCGAAGAGAGGGTGCCCCAGCGAAGCGAAGGGCGGGTGTTTAACTCGCCGGCTCTGCATACGCCGCGACTCACGCGACGAGGCTTCGCCCGTCTGCCCTCTCTTCGCCTGCGGCGGAAAGAGGGCTGGTATTACATTACTTCATGCCAGCCTTTAAAGTCCCATCGGGATTTGATAAACAGCAAGACATTTACGCAAAGGTAAAATTACTCTAAAAGCAAACAGGCATCACCTTTTTATAGGTAATGCCTGTTATATATGCGCGCCATATTCCAGGCGTACTGTTATTCAATTCTTATGGGAATTTAACACCCGGGTAAGCTGAAATATCGGCCAGTGGAACAGATGCACCGTATTTATCATTAATAGATTTAATAAATTCATTAGCAACTATAGCATAACCACGCGGGGTTAAGTGTACCCCATCTAACGAGAAGATACCGCCGCTAACAAAATTGGAGTTTAAGCTGATGCCGTTAACAACCAGGCCATTAGTTTTAACATTAGTTAAGAAAGTAAAGGCATCAAATACTGCCAGGCCATTAGCCGCAGCTACAGATTTGATGGTGGTATTATAAGAGTTTACATAATCCTTAACCAAAGCTTGTTCGCCTGCATCCAAAACATACTGGGTTTCAATAGGGTTAAGCGGGTGTAAACCGTAAGGGATGCCACTGCCGTTAGGCACACCTATTTTTGATGTAGGGAACGTTAATACAATCAGGTCGGCAGCGGTGGCGGCCCTTGGCGCGTAGGTGCTTGTACCCGGGATCAGCGCGTTAATATAAAGCGCCTGAACGCTTGGATTAGCTTTTTGTACGTTACCTAAAATAAGCGGTACGGTTACCGTAGTGAAATAAGGGATGGTAGTAACATCGGGAATGGTTGCTACCGCGCCTTTAGCGCCGCTGCCACCCGTACCACCGGCAACTAACCTGCTGATAGATAACTGGTAAAGTGCCGAAAAAGTAGCTTTATCTGTTAATACATCACCCGCGCCGCCCGATGTGGCATAGCCTAAGGCATCGTTATTACCCAGCCAGTCTGTAAAGAAAGTGAAGGGTTTGGCGGTAATAAAATCAAGATAAGCGGTAGAGTTGGTTAATATAGCACCCGGTAGCAGCCGCTCGTAATAACCATTAAGGTTGCCGTATGATGTAAGGGTGATGTGCAGCAATTTAATGCCGGGTACACCGTAGTTGTTTAAATCGCCGGCGTATTTGGTATAAGTAGTTACATTACCAAAGCCCGGAACAGCAGTTATACCTGTTACGGCCAGGTTATTGGTTTGCGGGGTAGTAATAGGCGAACCCGTAGCCGGATCAAACCCGGTTAGTTTTACATAGCCCGATCCGTTAAACTGTGCCTCGGTAAACAGGGGTTGGGTAAAAGTACCACCGCCAACTTTTGCCATTTGCGCGGCAATAATGCTTGGGTACGAGTTTAATTGCCCGTCGCGATATAAACCGCCATCGGCGTAGCCCGCGGTTAACGAGTTACCTACAGAAATGTATCTCGAAAAATTGACCGAACCGGCCGAAGGCGTTGGTGTATTGATATTGGTTTTACAAGCGGTAAAGCTTAATAAACCAGCAAATACAAGTATGTATGAGTATGATTTGAAATTTTTCATCTAATTAAAATTATTAAGTTTTACCAGTGATAAGCAAGTGAGATCCCGGGGATATAAACATTGGTTTTAAACGTGCCCGACAGGTTCGATTCGATATTGGTTTGTTTACGTGCCGAAACGTTTTCGTACTCGAACGACAGATCCAAATCTAAATGGCTGGCTACTTTATAACCAAGGCCTGCTGTTACGTAATAACGGTTGGCATCAGGTGCTTCGGGGGTTACATAACCATCGGCTACCGGTGTGCTGGCAAAGCCGCCACCAAAACGTAAGGCTACCCTATCGCTGGTTTTGTATTGGGCGCCAAAACGCAAGGCCAGCGCATCCTTATAATTACGCGGCGAATAGGTATCGGCTAAAACGGGCGTATTTTTAGCATAATCAAACGCTAAAGCCTGGTATACGCTCCAGTGTACAAAGTTTACGTCGAGCGCCAAAGTCCAGTCCTTGGTAGGGTAAAAGCCCAATCCCAATGATGTGGTTGACGGTAATGGCAGGCTTGCCGTAAATGTATTTGGCTGCGGGAAGTTAGGCTGTACCGAATTGGGAACCGAAAACATGGCATTGCCATCATTAATAGTGGTAGTTACCTTGCTGCGGTGTGTAATACCAACGGTAACACCCGATTCGGTTTTGATGTAAACACCGGCATTCCAGCCGTAGCCTTTGCCATCACCTTTTAGTTCGGCCTGGCCATCGGCACCGGTCGAGCTTGATAATGGGATAGCGCGGGTTAAATCAACACTGGCGCGGTTATACACAAAACCACCGCCAACGCTAATAAAGTCGGCCAGTTTAATACTGATGGTGGGCTGGATATATATGGCTTTCAGGTCCAGGCTTTCCAGCGCGTACTTACCTGTCCAATTGGTACCCCAATCGGTTAAACCGCCAAATGGTGTATAAACACCTAAACCTAATTTCCAGAAAGAGTTTTTTGGCCCCCATACCGCATAGGCAGTAAACGGAGTAGCTATTTTATTAGCATTGTTAAATTGGGTGTTAGAACCCGACGCAACAAATGCCGATTTAAACATCAGCGGACTAACGCCTGCCTGGATATAATTTTCGGGCAGCATGGCAACGGCACCCGGGTTAAACAGTACCGAAGCGCCATCCTGTAGCAAGCCGGTGCCGGTATGGCCCATGCCTATCTGCTTCTGTCCGTGTAAGTTAACCTGGAAGCCCTGGGCAAATGCCATAACAGGCACTGTTGCCAGGAGCAAGAGTAATAGTTTTCTCATGATTTATATTAATGGTTTATAATATGCTGTTTACGTGGGACGCAAACAAACAGTTTAAAAAAAATAAAAATACGGTGGTTTAAAACGAAAAAAAGGGCTATAATGCGGAGATATTAGTCAATAAGTCGGAGAATTATTTAACCACAAAGCACACAAAGATTTTTGCACAAAGCACACGAAGGCATATTTTTATTATTTAGCTATGGCTTTGTGGCCTTTGTGTTTCTTTTTCTTTGCGTACTTTGTGGTTAAATAGCCACAATAATATAACCTATGAGTAAAAAGATCGGGCAATTAAGCTTATCGAAGTTTGCAGACCTATACGCAGATAATTTTGTAAGTGCCGATTTTTTTGTGGCCGACGAAAAGCAATTACTTACTTTAAGCGAATACCCTTACCGTTCGGACGGATATATCATCGGGATATGTACCCGCGGCAGCGCCCAGGTAGAGGTAAACCTGCAGGTTTACGAAGCCCGGCCCGATGCTATGCTGCTGGCCACGCCTTTTCACGTTTTGCGGATCTATAACAGCAGTCCCGATTTTTTATGTCGTTTCCTGGTGTTCTCTAAGGCATTCCTTACCGAGAATAATACCAATAGCCACTTCCTCGAGTCGTTCAGTTATTTTAAAAGCGCGTCTATCCCGGTTATTTACCCCGATAATGCCGATGCTAAAATGATACTGGATATTTACCTGCTGATGCAGCAAAAACTGGAACGCGACCAGCACCCATACCGCATGCAAATTTCGCGCAGTATGCTCACCACCATGCTGTACGAAGTGCAATCCGTTTACGAAAAGCAACATACCATTATTAAAGGCAAACAAACCCGCAAGCAAGAGCTGAACATGCTTTTCCAGGATATGGTTTTTCAGCATTATAAAGAGCATCGCAACGTGCAATACTATGCCGATGCCCTTTTTGTATCGCCCAAACACCTCACCGAAACCATTAAGGAAGTAACCGGCCGCACCGCCGGCGAGTGGATAGATGATGCCGTAATACTAGAAGCCAAGGTATTGCTGCGCAATAACGATATCAGCATAGCCAACGTAGCCGATGATATCCACTTCCCCGATCAATCCACTTTTGGGAAGTATTTTAAAAAGCATACGGGCATGTCGCCGTCGGACTATCGGGTGGTAAGTGGGAATTAGTAAAAAGCAATATGGAATTGTTTTATAAAGTATCACGAAAAGAACTGCTTGACATCAGAAATGAGATCTTTGTAAAGAATGGCATTCCTGCGCTTGAAAAAAATGGTTTTGAAAGATCGCCGTTTACAGTAGCTAACTATGGTAGAAACAATCTAAAAGACTTTACATACGATTTATGCAGAGTAAATGAACTTTCGCACTTAGAAAAAATTACTACCCATATATCTCGCGGTGATCGATATATAAAAATATTTCTTAATATTTTTGAATTACGACCAGCAATTCATTCCCTGGGCCAGCTAAAGAAGAATGAAGGTATGCCGTTTTACTTACCGCCTAACTCCATTGCAGAAATGCGGCTCAGAAGCGGTGATTTTAAAGGGATGCCGCTTTTTAATTTCACACATCACAAATTAAAATCATTTTACTTTAAAAGCGGCTACCGAAGTAGTGTAAAGGATTTAAAAAATCTGATTGAAAGTGATTTAACTGACATTGATCACTTTATAAAAAGATGGCATGAGCTTCATCAACCAATGATAACAGACTGGGAGGGAAATGCGATACATAAAGGAAAATAAAAACCTCATCTTCCTGTCCCCGCAGGCCCCTGCCCATTCAAGCGTGTCGCTTGAATGCGAAACGGTTTAAGCGTTCCGCTTAAATCAATAAATTAACTTTCTGTTACAGCTTACACTGTGCTAAACCCGCGGGAGTAATTTAAGCGAAACGCTTAAATTATAATGTGCCCAAGCGGCACGCCTGGATGGGCAGTAGGGAACATAAAAATGCCTTTTTTTATGTTAAGCCTCGCTACACACAAATACATCCGTTTAATAATGGAAATGGCCGCACAGCGCGGCTGTTAACCGATATAATAGCTAACATAAATGGCTATCAGAATATTCAACTGTATGTAATGGAAACTGGTGCCGAACGCGAAAAATATAAAGGCGCTTTAAGGGCAGCTGATACTTTTGATTCGGATATTTTAAAGTCGATTATTAAAGAAAAATTAGTTCCTTTTAGAAACTAATGCTTTCTTTTCTTCCTGTAACTTGTCATACATGTTTTCGATCTTATCTCGGGAAACACCCTGATCCTCCAATTGCATAGTTCCATAAACCGAATTAATAACCATCTGCTTAACAAATGCTTCGTTTTTTAAGGCGTTATATTTATCCCGGAGTTTCATTATTACAATATTACCAAAATGTTTTTGATTTTATCTATTCCTATTCCCGATTTTATCGCCAAAGCGTATAGTTCACAAGTGGTTTGAACCACGTGCTTAAGTCAGTTGTATGGCTGTTGTATTATAGGGTATGAGCTGGAATTGAGATAATAACAGTGGTAGTTTTCCCCTCTCCGAGAGACCCTGCGGGAACACAAAAGAACAATATGTCTCTTACTTCAATTCGTAAGCATAAAGCCCAAAACCAACTATCATGTAAATTAAACAGATAGTGTAATCGGCATAAGTAACGCTTTTGTTTTCAAAAAGATCTATACCATTTTTGGATGGAGCAACAAATTCACGCCCTTGTATTTTAAAACTGAAGAATCTTAATAATTGAAAAAGTACTAATAATATAATGGTGTTTATAAGTCCTGAAGCCTCATTCCCTCTATACATCTGTAAAGCAGGATTATCTTTAAGCTTGAAATACAAGACGGCATGTATCAGGGCAAATGCACACCATATTAAATAGGTTGTGAAATTTCGCAGAGATACATATAAAAAAAGATATAAGAAAAGTTGTGAGAGTATTACATACATGGATATGAATGACCCTGCTTCTTCCACATTATTAAAAATCAAAAAAGTGAGGATACCATATAATAGCGGAACAATAATCTCCCATTCCTTTAGTTTCTCAAAAAATATAAATGGTTTTCGCATTCCTATATGATATAAGTTGTAATGTCAAAACTATTAATTTGAATTAACATTATGCAATTATGTTCGGTATTCCCTTGCCCATTTAAGCGTTCCGCTTAAATCAATAAATTAACTTTCTGTTGCAGGTTACACTGCGCTAAACCCGCGGGAATAATTTAAGCGAGACGCTTAAATTATAATGTGCCCAAGCGGCACGCTTGGACGGGCGGGAACAGAAAAAGCATAAAAATTGCCTTAACATGTTTTATGTCTATGTCGTTTATAAGTTATTTATTATCAATAATTTATATCATTTTTGACCCTGAATTATGTTACACTATGTTAACCCTATTTTGGTTGATTGTTATACTGTTATTTGCCCATCGGTAAAAAGATAGGTGTATGCCTTTCCGACATTTTGACCAACATCTCCGCATTGCTGCCCTTTCTTTAGGCCCTCGTCGGATCTAATTTTACATTCGATTATTAAACTTGAAAAAGCAGCACCCCGGCTTTTTAAATATTTACTGAAAACACGTTATGAGCACTACCGAAACTGCAAGCGCCATTAAAGGCGGCGAGTTCCTGATCAGGGATACCCCGGCCGATAGCATTTTTATCCCCGAAGAGTGGAACGAAGAGCAATTGATGATTGCCCAAACCTGTACCGATTTTTTGGCGCAGAATGTAGTCCCCAACCTTAATCGTATCGACGAGCAGGAAGAAGGCTTGATGCCGCACCTGATGGAAGAGGCTGGTCAACTGGGTTTGCTGAGCATCTCCATCCCCGAAGAATACGGTGGTTTTGGCAAGGATTTTAAAACATCGATGCTGGTAACCGAAAAATTGGGCGCGGGCAATTCGTTCTCGGTAGCCTTTTCGGCGCATACAGGCATTGGTACACTGCCCATACTATATTATGGTACTGATGAGCAGAAGGCCAAATATATCCCCAAACTGGCCAGCGGCGAGTGGAAAGGGTGTTATTGCTTAACCGAACCGGGAGCAGGGTCGGATGCCAACTCGGGTAAATCGCGGGCTAAACTATCCGAAGATGGTAAATACTATCTCATCACCGGGCAAAAAATGTGGATCACCAACGCTGGTTTTGCCGATGTGTTTACCGTATTTGCCAAGATAGACGACGATGAGAACCTGAGCGCCTTTATTGTAGAAAAGGGTTTCGAAGGATTATCGCTGAATACCGAAGAACATAAAATGGGTATCAAAGGCAGTAGTACCCGTCAGGTGTTTTTTAACGATTGCAAAGTACCGGTTGAGAATTTGTTATCCGAACGGCAGAATGGCTTTAAAATAGCCGTGAACATATTAAACCTGGGCCGTATTAAATTAGGCGGCGCTACGTTGGGGGCAGGTAAGGAGATCATTAACTTTTCGGTACGCTACGCTAACGAGCGCGAGCAATTTGGCCGTGCTATTGCTAAATATGGCGCTATCCGCTATAAACTGGCCGAACAGGTGATCAGAACTTACGCTTCCGAATCGGCTATTTACCGCGCCAGTCAGAATATGGAGGAAGCTACCGAACACATGATAGCCGAAGGCATGGATCCGATAAAAGCCAAGCTGAAAGGTACCGAACTATACGCTATTGAAGCGGCCATGATCAAAGTAAACGCGTCGGAAACGCTGGATTATGTGGTGGATGAGGGTGTGCAGATTTACGGTGGGATGGGCTACAGCGCCGAAGCGCCGATGGATAGAGCTTACCGCGATTCGCGCATTAACCGCATTTTTGAAGGCACCAACGAGATTAACCGCATGTTAACGGTTGACATGATGCTGAAGCGCGCCATGAAAGGCGAACTCGACCTGATGGGCCCCGCCCAAAAAGTAGCGGGCGAACTGATGAGCATCCCCGATTTTGGTGGAGGTGAAGAAGAAACCTTATTCAGTAAGGAGAAGAAATACATAGCCAACTTTAAAAAAGCAGTATTAATGGTGGCTGGCGCTGCTGTGCAAAAGCTGATGGCGCAATTAGGCAAGGAGCAGGAAGTGCTGATGAACATGGCCGATATGCTGATTGAGCTGTACGTAGCCGAATCGCTGCAATTACGGGTTGAAAAACTGGTAAGCATGCGTGGCGAAGAAGCCTGCGCCCTGCAACTGGATATGATGCGCGTATTTATTAATGATGCCGCCGAAAAGATTATGAAATCGGGCAAGGAGGCCCTAAACGCCTTTGCCGAAGGCGACGAGCGCCGCATGATGATGATGGGCCTGCGCCGCTTTACCAAAACCGAAGATGTTAATACCACCGCCGCCCGCAGGAATATCGCTGCCAAGGTGATAGCGGAGAATAAATATTGTTTTTAATAAAGTCTTAAGTCTTGAGTTTAAAGTCCTAAGTCGTTTTTCCAATCCCTTTCCGCGCAGCGAAGAGAGGGTGGTCGAGCGAAGCAACGACCGGGTGAGTATAAGCAACCGCTCATCATAAACCTGATTGCAGTGGAAAACCCGGAGCATGGGTAGGGAAAGCGGGAAGGCAAGCGAGGATTTGCAACGGAAAGCAGGAGCAAACGTTAATAGCAACAATTACCCTGCTTTTCAAATAATAAAACGGGCGGCACGAAGTATCGTGTCTCTACATAAAACCAACCTATGAAA
Source organism: Bacteroidota bacterium (assembly GCA_040389105.1). Lineage (GTDB taxonomy): Bacteria > Bacteroidota > Bacteroidia > Sphingobacteriales > Sphingobacteriaceae > Mucilaginibacter. The sequence continues at coordinate 379,921 of JAZKAO010000010.1, read as the reverse complement.
ATATTAGTGTGCATCAGCCAGGTGCCGGATACCAGTACAAAAATTATTTTAAAGGATAACGATACGGCCATTAACAGCCAGGGCACAACCTGGGTGATTAATCCGTACGATGAATGGTACGCCTTAATCCGCGCCCTGGAACTAAAAGAAGCCGGAACGGCAACCGATGTTCATCTCATCACCGTCGGCAAAGCTGATGTAGAGCCGGTGATCCGTAAAGCATTAGCCTTAGGCGGCGATGAAGCCGTCCGTATTGATGCGGAGAGTAACGATCCTTACCAAACCGCCCATTATATTGCCGAATATGCTAAATCAGCAGGATACGACCTGGTATTATGCGGTAAGGAATCGATAGATTACAACAACGGCACCGCCGGCACCATGCTGGCCGAACTGCTGGATGTGGACTATATTGGCTTTGCGACCAATATCCAAATTGATGGCACAACCGCCACCGTAAAGCGCGAGATTGAAGGCGGCGAGGAAACCGATACCTGCAGCCTGCCTGTAGTGATCTCCTGCCAAAAAGGTGTGGCCGAAGCCCGCATCCCTAATATGCGGGGTATTATGGCAGCACGTACCCGTCCGCTAAAGGTGCTTGCACCTACGGCGGTAGATGCGGTTACAGCTATACTATCGTACGAGTTACCGCCGGCTAAGGCAGGCATTAAACTGGTTAGTCCGGATGATATGGACGCGCTGGTAGAGCTATTGCATAACGAGGCTAAGGTTATTTAATATCTAAACACAACAAACATGTCTGTATTAGTATTGGTAGAACATACCGAAGGAAATGTAAAAAAGAAGAGTTTTGAAGCCGTGCAATATGCCGCCGGCATAGCCAAAGCGCAAGGCACCAGCGTTACCGCCTTAGTATTGGGCACCGTTGCCGATGCTGAAATGGCTGCCCTTGGCCAATACGGCGCGCAAAAGGTATTGCACGTAACCGATGCCCGTTTAAATGAACTGCATGCCCGTGCCTATGCCAGCGCGGTAATTGCTGCTGCCCAAAAGGATGGCAGTAAGGTGATTATAACCTTGCACGATATTAATGGCCGTGCCGTTACCCCACGTGTTGCGGTGAAACTGAAAGCCGGACTGGTTGCCGGCGCATTATCCTACCCGGATACGGCAAAAGGTTTCGTCATTAAAAAAGCGGTATTCTCGGGCAAGGCCTTTGCTTATTTAAATATTACCAGCGATATTAAAGTGGTGATGCTGATGCCAAATACATTCCAACTACAACAGGCAGATGGTTCGGCTACCATTGAAAAACTGGATGTAACTTTCGGCGATAAAGATTTTGGCGTAAAGGTGAAAGAAGTAAATAAGGTAAAAGGCGAAGTGCCATTGAGTGAAGCTGAATTAGTGGTATCCGGTGGACGAGGAATGAAAGGCCCGGAAAACTGGGGCTTGATAGAAGACCTGGCTAAGGAATTAGGCGCGGCCACAGCCTGTTCGCGCCCGGTGGCCGACGCGCACTGGCGGCCGCATCACGAACATGTAGGCCAAACAGGCGGAACGATTCGCCCGAATTTGTACATTGCAGTGGGCATCTCGGGCGCTATCCAGCATTTGGCAGGCGTAAACGGATCAAAAACTATTGTAGTGATAAACAAAGACCCGGAAGCGCCGTTCTTTAAGGCGGGTAACTACGGTGTTATTGGCGATGCCATGGAGATACTGCCACGCCTGACAGCAGCCGTTAAAAAATTTAAAGAAAGCCATAAATAACAACACATGGAAAACGTGTTTTTTGAAGGCCCGGTGCTATGGGCACAGATAGATGCCAACATGCACATGCGCCACTCGGCCTATGCCGATTTCGCCGCGCAAACCCGCTTGGCTATGATGGAAAGCGTTGGACTAAAACCCGGCAAATTATTTCAATATAAAATAGGCCCGGTGCTGTTCCGCGAGGAATTGTTTTACCTGCGCGAGGTTGGCTTTAACGACCATATTAAGGTAACCTGCGAGGTGATCAAATCCCGCGCCGATGGTTCGCGGTGGACTATCCGTCACGAAGTTTACCGGGAGGATGGCGTAAAGGCCGCTATAATTATCGCCGATGGATCGTGGATTGATATGGAAAAGCGCAAACTGGCTGTACTGCCGGTTGAAATCAGTGCCCTGTTTGCCCATGCACCCAAAAGCGCCGATTATGTGGAGGAGCAGCCGAAAGTTTAAGCTAAAAGACTAAAGCTGAAAGCGGGATAAGGATACAATAAGAAAATCTACAAATACCTATATGAGTGACCTGAAAGAAACATTTGAACAAGCCGTTGCGGGTAGCAAGGAATTAACCAAGCGCCCCAATAACGAAACGCTGCTGAAATTATACAGCCTGTACAAGCAAGCCACCGACGGCGATATGCCCGATGATGCCGAAAAGCCCAAGATGTTTGATTTTGTAGCCCAGGCCAAATACGATGCCTGGAAAGATAGAAAAGGCACATCGGCAGATGCGGCGATGCAGGCTTATGTGGATTTGGTAGGGGAGTTGAAGGGGTAATACCCCTCCCAACCCTCCCCGAAGGGGAGGGCTTTTTAGAACCCTCTCCTTTGGAGAGGGCAGGGTGAGGTTCCGAAATTATGACAAATGTTTCCGCCATATAAACCTTTGTAATTTGCTTTGGAATATGTTACTTGCCATATAAACCAATACTAAATTATTTAAACCAGCCGGGAATTTGCCGATCTGTAAAAGGACCGTAACTACCTGCCTAAAAATCAAAAAATCATGTCTGTATTTAAAAAACATTTTATCCGCCTGTCATTTGCACTGCTGGCTGTTTTCTGCTTCAACATTGCCGCCAAGGCACAAACCGACCCTATTGAGGGCCTGTGGTATAATGCCGAAAAAACGGGTAAGGTGGAAATTAAAAAAGATGCCAGCGGCCATTTTAATGGCAAAGTGGTATGGCTGAAAGAACCATTAAAAGATGGCAAACCCAAGCTGGACGAAATGAATACCGACGAAAAACTACGCAGTCGCCCCCGCCTGGGTTTACCGGTGTTAAACGGCTTTGTAAAGGATGGTGATAAAAAATATACCGATGGTACGATATACGATCCGCTGAATGGTAAAACCTATTCCTGCAAAATGACTTATAAAGGTAAATCCCTGGATATCCGCGGGTATATTGGGATCTCGCTGTTTGGGCGTACCACTACCTGGACGAGGGTAGAATAAACCAATGCTGCCCGGCCAAGCGTCCACGCTTGGCTGTATGCTAAATGTAAGCGTCCACGCTTACATTTTAAAACTAAGATCGTAAGCGTGGACGCTTACAATAAAATTCATTCAGGCGTGGACGCCTGAACGGGCGGTTAATCTAATAACAAGCATAAAGATGAGTGCTAAACGAGTAATAAAAAAAGTAGCTGTACTGGGTTCGGGTGTGATGGGGAGCAGGATTGCCTGCCACTTTGCTAACATTGGGGTGCAGGTGTTGCTGCTGGATATTGTACCTAAAGATGCTGCTGCCGATAAAAAGAGCAGGAACAAAATAGTAGACGACGCGCTGACTTTCGCCTTGAAATCAAACCCGTCACCTATCTACCTTAAATCATTTGCCAAACGCATTACTACGGGTAATTTTGAGGATGATATGCCCAAAATTGCCGATTGCGATTGGGTGATTGAGGTAGTGGTAGAGCGCCTGGATATTAAGCAACTGGTGTTTACCAATATCGAGAAATTCCGCAAGCCCGGAACATTAATCACTTCCAATACTTCGGGCATCCCTATCCATTTAATGACCGAAGGCCGCAGCGATGATTTTAAAAAGCACTTCTGCGGGAGCCACTTTTTTAACCCGCCGCGCTATTTGAAGCTACTGGAAATTATCCCCACAAAGGATACCCTGCCTGAGGTGACAGACTTTTTAATGCTTTTTGGCGAGAAGTTCCTGGGTAAAACCACGGTGCTGGCTAAGGATACCCCGGCCTTTATTGGCAATCGTATCGGTGTGTTCAGTATCATGAGCATTTTACATTATGTAGAAAAAACCGGCATGACGGTGGAAGAAGTGGATAAGCTGACCGGCCCGGTTATCGGTCACCCAAAATCAGCTACGTTCCGCACAACTGATGTAGTTGGTTTAGATACCATGGTGCATGTGGCCAACGGACTGCACGAGAACGCGCCCAATGATGAAGCTAACGGCCTGTTCAGCATTCCCGAATATGTAAGCGGCATGGCCAAAAACAATTGGCTGGGCAGTAAAACCAACCAGGGTTTTTATAAAAAAGAAAAGGTTAACGGCAAGAACGAGTTTTACGCGCTCGACCTGAAAACGCTGGAATACAAGCCATCGCAAAAAGTAAAGTTCCCGGTATTGGAAACCACTAAAACGGTTGACAATATGAGCGAACGCCTGAAAATACTATTTGGCGCAAAAGATAAAGCAGGCGATTTTTATCGCGCTGTTTTTTACCAACTTTTTGCCTATGCCAGCAACCGCATCCCCGAAATCTCCGACGAATTATATAAGATAGATGCGGCCATGAATGCCGGTTTCGGCTGGGAAATGGGGCCGTTTGAAAAGTGGGATGCCCTGGGTGTAGAAGCTACCGTAAAAGCCATGGAAGCTGTCGGTAACAAACCCGCAGCTTGGGTTTATGATATGCTGGAAAGTGGAGCTAAGTCTTTTTATCAAATTGAGGACGGGCACAAAAAGTATTACGATATCCCAGCCAAAACATACAAGATCATCCCGGGAACGGAACAATTTATATTACTGGATAATATCCGCGCAAGCAAAACCATTTGGAAAAACAGTGGTACTACCATTACCGATATTGGCGATGGTATCATCAACCTGGAGTTCCATACCAAAATGAATACCATTGGCGGCGAGGTGATTGAAGGCATTAATAAAGCCATTACCCTGGCCGAGGCATCGTACAAAGGATTAGTGATTAGTAACGAGGGGGCTAATTTCAGTGCCGGCGCTAATGTGGGCATGATATTTATGATGGCGGTAGAGCAGGAGTATGATGAACTGAGCATGGTGATCCGCGCTTTTCAAAATACCATGATGCGCATCCGCTACTCATCTATCCCGGTAGTGATTGCCACGCACCAGATGGCTTTAGGTGGTGGCTGCGAAATGTGTTTACATGCCGATAAGGTGGTGGCCCATGCCGAAACCTATATGGGCCTGGTGGAGTTTGGCGTAGGCCTTATACCCGGCGGTGGCGGTACCAAGGAATTTGCGCTGAGATTATCAGATGAACTACAGGACGGTGATATCGAAATGAATAACTTCCGCGAACGATTCCTCACTATCGGCCAGGCCAAAGTATCTACCTCGGCTTACGAGGCTTTTGAATTGGGTTACTTGAAGAAAGGCCGCGATATGGTAGTAGTATCCGAGAAACGTTTATTAGCCGAAGCCAAGCAGCAATGCCTGGTAATGGCCGATGAGGGTTATGTACAACCTATCCCGCGCACGGATATCCGGGTGTTGGGCAGGCAGGCCTTAGGCCTGGGTTATATTGGCGCCAACAGCATGTACAGCGGCAACTACATTAGCGAACACGATGTAAAGATATCGCAAAAGCTGGCCTATGTACTTTGCGGCGGCGACCTGTCTCAACCCACTATAGTAAGCGAAAATTACCTGCTTGATTTGGAGCGCGAAGCATTTTTACAACTGTGTACCGAACGCAAAACGCTGGAGCGGATACAGAGTATTATTACGGGTGGTAAGGTGTTGAGGAATTAGCACACCCCTCCCAACCCTCCCCGAAGGGGAGGGCTATAGAATAGGATATTTACAAATTAAAATAGAACCTCAATAAGCCCTCCCCGAAGGGGAGGGTTGGGAGGGGTGAGGTAGATTTATGAATGCATACATAGTGGCGGGTACCCGCAGCGCGATAGGGAAAGCAACCAGGGGCGGATTTAGGTTCACCCGGCCGGATACGCTGGCGGCAGACGTGATCAGGGAATTGATGGCATCGGTACCAAATGTTGATAAGGAACAGATTGACGATGTGATTGTGGGTAATGCTACGCCCGAGGCGGAGCAGGGGCTGAATGTCGCCCGTTTAATATCGCTGATGGCGCTGGATACCGATAAGGTGCCGGGTATGACGGTGAACCGTTATTGCGCGTCGGGGCTGGAGACTATCGCTATCGCATCGGCCAAGATCCATGCTGGCATTGCCGATTGCATTATTGCCGGCGGTGTAGAAAGTATGAGCCTCTTGCCCATGGGCGGCTGGCGTATTGTCCCCAATACCGATATCGCGATAAGCAACCCCGATTATTACTGGGGCATGGGCCTAACCGCCGAAGCTGTAGCTAAGGAGTATAAAGTTGGCCGCGAAGAGCAGGATCAGTTTGCCTTTAACTCGCACCAAAAAGCCTTGAAAGCTATTGCCGATGGTAAGTTTAAGGACGAGATCGTCCCAATGAACATTACCGAAGTTTATGTAGATGAAAGTGGCAAAAAGAAGAAAAGGGAATTTAAGGTAGATACAGATGAAGGCCCGCGTGCCGATACATCGCTGGATGCGCTGGCTAAACTAAAGCCGGTGTTTGATGCTAAGGGTGTGGTAACAGCCGGTAATTCATCGCAAACAAGCGATGGCGCAGCTTTTGTAATGGTGGTGAGCGAAAAGTTTATGAAGGCTAATAACTTAACACCTATTGCCCGTATGGTAAACTACGCGGTGGCCGGTGTGCCGCCACGGATAATGGGTATTGGTCCGTTGGTGGCTATCCCTAAAGTATTAAAGGCCGCCGGGATGAAACAGCAGGATATTGATCTGATAGAATTGAACGAAGCTTTCGCGTCGCAATCTATAGCGGTAATCAAAGGGCTGGATTTAAACCCCGATATTGTGAACGTAAATGGTGGCGCAATTGCGCTTGGTCACCCGCTGGGTTGCACGGGGGCAAAGTTATCCGTACAATTGTTTAACGAATTAAAAAGGCGCGATAAAAAATACGGCATGGTTACCATGTGCGTAGGTACCGGGCAGGGCGCCGCCGGGATATTTGAGTTATTATAGTGATTAGTTAATTAGTGATTAGAGAGATTAGGAGAAAGTGGTTAGGAATAGGATTTGCCTGGTCACTAATTAACTAATCGCCAATTACTTGAACGGAGTGAAATGAAAGCGACAAGATTGTTTGATTGCATGGCTATACAAGCCGCCGCGCCTGTGCCCAATTTGCTAAACGCCAAGGAAAACGGTGTATGGGAAGCCTATAGCACCCAGGATGTACACCGCACGATAGATCAGTTATCTATGGCCCTGTTAAATTTAGGGATCTCGGCAGGGGATGGCACAACCGAGGGCCGGGATAAGATAGCGCTGATTAGTAATGGCCGCCCCGAATGGCTAATAACCGACCTGGCTGTGCAGCAAATTGGCGCAATTTTGGTACCTTTGTATCCTAATAGTAATGCCAAGGAATTAGAACAGATCCTGAACGAATCGGAGGTTAAATATGTGTTTGTCAGCAGTGCCGACCTCTGCGCTAAAATAACCGAAGTACAGGCCAATATCCCATCCTTAAAAAAGATATACGCGTTCGACAGGTTTGATGGCTGCAACCATTGGTCGGATTTGATAAAGCCATTACAGCCCGGCGATAAGGAAAAAATAAAAGCCATTAGCGATACCGTTAAGGGCAGCGATGTAACCACTATTATTTATACATCGGGTACTACAGGCCATCCCAAGGGCGTAATGCTGACGCATACCAATATCCTGACCAACGTAATGGATTCGGGCGAGGTGTTGAAACAGATCCCTACCGAGCAAAAACATGCGCTCAGCTTTTTACCGCTGAACCACATTTTCGAAAAAATGTGTACCTATATCTATTTCTTCTTCGGTTTTTCTATCTCCTACGCCGAAAGTATGGATACCATTGGCCCTAACCTGCGCGAAGTGAAGCCCGACCTGTTTACGGCCGTACCGCGCTTGCTGGAAAAGGTATTTGAACGGATTATGGCCGAAGGGCAAAAGCTGGAAGGCTTTAAACGGAAAGTATTTTTATGGTCGATAGCGGTAGCCGAAGAGTTTGAAATTGAAGGCACCAGCCTGTGGTATAAAATTAAACTGGCTGTAGCCGATAAGTTGGTGTACAGCAAATGGCGCGCGGCGGTAGGTGGTAATGTAAAGGCCATAGTAATAGGCAGTTCGGCCACGCCAATAAAATTGGAAAAGATCTTCACAGCGGCTAAAATTGTAATACTGGAAGGATATGGGCTAACTGAAACATCGCCGGTAATAGCTGTAAACCAGTATAAAAAAGATATGCGCAAGTTCGGCACAGTTGGCCCCTTGCTGGGCGATGTGGAGGTGAAGATTGCCGAGGATGGAGAGATTTTGTGCAAGGGCAGCAACGTAATGGCCGGCTATTATAAAAATCCCGAAATGACGGCCGAAGTGATGCAGGGCGGCTGGTTCCATACTGGCGATATTGGTGTGCTGGATGAGGGTAAGTTCCTGAAGATAACCGACCGTAAAAAGGAGATCTTTAAAACATCGGGCGGTAAATATGTTGCCCCGCTGCCTATTGAAAATAAGATGAAAGAAAATCATTTTATTGAACAAATGATGGTGATCGGATCGGAAAGAAAGTTTGTAGCGGCCTTGATCGTGCCATCGTATATCAATCTGCTGCCCTGGTGCAAAGAGAACGACATATTATTTGTTGGCCATAATGAACTGGTAAAGGATAGCAGGGTAATAGCCCTGTTCCAGGATGCGGTAAATCAATTCAACCCCGAATTTAACCATGTGGAGCAGGTGAAAAAACTTGTGCTGTTGCCCAATGAATGGTCGGTAGAGAGTGGCGAACTAACCCCAACCGGCAAAATGAAGCGCAAGGTAATTATGGAAAAATATAAGGCCGAGATAGAAAAACTTTACTCGGGCGATGCGACTGACCCTAGCAGTTCCATTATTACCCCCACCACCTGATGAACACATTTCAAATAACGATAAACGACCGTTTGGCTGTCATTCAGTTGGACAGGGGCCGGTCAAACCCCATCAATTACGAGATGGTGCAGGAGTTGATTGCCTGCGTGCAAGACCTGGATAATGATGATGAAGTAGGCGGCCTGGTATTGACCGGTAAGGACGGTTTCTTTTCATCGGGTATAGATCTGATTGAAGCCTACGGTTACGATCAGGAACAAAGCCGCGCCTTTTGGACTGGCTTTATGCAGATGCAAACGGCGTTGGCATCGTTCAAAAAACCATTGGTGGCGGCCATCAGCGGGCATAGCCCGGCAGGCGGTTGTGTAATGGCCATCTGCGCCGATTATAGGATTATGGCAGAAGGAAATTACATCATTGGGCTAAATGAGGTGCCGGTTGGTATTATTGTACCCGATAGTGTATTCCGTGTTTACTCGTTTTGGTTGGGAAAACGCCTGGCTTACCAATACCTGATGGAAGGTAAGTTGTTGAATGTAAGCGATGCATTAAGCGTTGGCCTGGTGGATGAAGTAGCTACCGGCACCGATTTAATGGAAAAAGCAATTGCGAAGATAAGATCGTACATGAAATTTAACCCGGTAACCTGGAGCCAAAGCAAATTAAATCTCCGTAAGGAAATGATAGCCCAGCTTAATACCGACCAAACCGCTACTTTAGATATGATGCTGAAGCAATGGTGGGCACCGGCAACCCGCAAGGGTTTGGAGATGATGATCCAGCATTTGAAATCAAAAAACAGCTAACCGAATAAAGATATGATGGCTACAGGAATGTTAAGGGACGATGCCCTGAAGGGTAAAACCATTATTGTAACCGGTGGCGGTACCGGCTTAGGCAAGGCCATGGGGACTTACTTTCTGCAACTGGGTGCCAACCTGGTTATCACCAGCCGCAAGCTGGATGTGCTGCAAAAAACAGCAACCGAAATGGAAACCGCCACTGGCGGTAAGGTACTGGCCGTAGCCTGCGATGTACGGAATTATGACCAGGTAGAAGCCATGCTGAAGCAGTCGGTAGACACTTTTGGAAAGGTGGACGCGCTGTTGAATAATGCTGCCGGTAACTTTATATCGCCTACCGAAAGGCTATCGGCCAACGCATTTGCTACGGTGATTGATATTGTACTGAAAGGCTCGGCCAACTGTTCGCTGGCTTTGGGTAAGTATTGGATAGATCAGAAAATTGCAGGTAATATCCTGAATATTGTAACCACCTATGCCTTCACCGGCTCGGCTTATGTAGTGCCGTCGGCTTGTGCCAAAGGAGGTGTGCTGGCCATGACCCGTTCGTTAGCGGTTGAGTGGGGCCGCCACGGCATCCGTACCAATGCTATTGCTCCGGGGCCATTCCCAACCAAGGGTGCATGGGAGCGCCTGCTGCCCGGTGAGATGGCGCAAAAATTCGACTTTAAAAACCGCGTGCCCCTTAAGCGAGTAGGCGAACACCAGGAACTGGCTAATTTGGCCGCCTTCCTGGTATCCGATTTTTCGGGCTATATCAACGGCGAGGTAATTACCATTGATGGCGGCGAATGGCTGCAAGGCGCAGGCCAGTTTAACGCGTTGGAGATGGTGCCCGATAAAATGTGGGATGCCATTGAACAAGCTACCCGGTCGGCTGGTAAATCGTAATTAAATCCCGATAATTAATTGCAGAATATTTAGGTTTGGTATATGATCAAATCTGTTATTAACTGTAGGCCTTTTCTAAAATCCATTCTTTACTGCGCACTAAGCGTACTTAGCTTATCTGTATATAGCGCAACACCACAAGTTTCCGATTTAAAATGTGAGTACCTGGTTAGGGCGATAGGCATTGATGCCAAACACCCGCGCCTCACCTGGATGCTGGTTGATGACAGTCGTGGTGCAAAGCAAAGTGCCTACCAGTTATTTGTCGGCACCGACTCGGTGGCTGTAAGCAAAGGTAAAGCGGATGGTTGGTTGGGTGCAAAAGTTGTTTCAGATGCCAATTTGATCACTTACCAGGGTAAGGTATTACAGCCATTTACTAAATATTACTGGCGGGTAATAGTATGGGATGGCGCTAAAACCATCAGTTCGGCCATCAGTAGCTTTGAAACCGGCATGATGGATAAAAGCAACTGGCGGGGTAGCTGGATCAGTGATAATAAAGACATCCATGTTAAGCCCGCGCCTTATTTCAGGCAAACGTTTAATGCAGGCAAGCAGGTAAAATCGGCACGGGCTTACATCGCGGTAGCTGGTTTATATGAGTTATTCATCAACGGCCAAAAAATAGGCGATCATCGACTGGACCCCATGTATACCCGGTTTGACAGGCGAAACCTGTATGTATCGTATGATGTTACAGCGCAAATTAAAAACGGTAAAAATGCTATTGGTGTGCTACTGGGTAATGGCTGGTATAATCACCAAAGTACAGCCGTTTGGAATTTCCATAATGCACCGTGGCGTGGCCGGCCGGCTTTTTGCTTAGATGTGCGGGTAACTTATACCGATGGCAGTACCGAAACCGTTAGTACTAATACCCAATGGAAAACATCGCTTAGCCCGGTTATCTTCAATAGTATTTATACAGCCGAACATTACGATGCCCGCCTGGAGCAACCCGGATGGAACACTGTTGATTTTAATCCAAAGGGCTGGACGGGAGTCATTAACCGCTCGGCACCCTCGTCAAATATCGTGTCGCAAACCATGGTGCCTGTGCGTAATGTGGAAACCATACCGACTAAAAGCATGGTTAAACTGGATGATAATCTTTACCTGTTTGATTTGGGCCGCAATATATCCGGCGTAAGCCGCATCACGGTAAAGGGCGAAAAGGGTACAGTGATCAGGCTGAAACATGCCGAGAAACTGAACAAGGCCGGCCGTGCCGATCAATCAAATATCGATATTCATTACCGCCCTACCGATGATAAAGACCCTTTCCAAACCGACATTTTTATTTTAAGCGGTACTGGCGAAGAAAGTTTTATGCCTAAGTTTAATTACAAAGGCTTTCAGTATGTGGAGGTAAGCAGCGATAAACCTATTACTTTAACCAAAGAAAGTCTGACCGCTTATTTTATGCATAGCGATGTGGAGGCTATCGGGCAGATCAGTTCATCTAACAATACCATTAATAAAATATGGTCGGCTACTAATAATTCGTACTTGTCAAACCTGTTTGGTTATCCTACCGATTGCCCGCAACGCGAAAAAAATGGCTGGACAGGCGACGCGCACATTGCCAGCGAAACCGGTCTTTATAGTTTTGATGGCATTACCATTTACGAAAAATGGATGGCCGATCACCGCGATGAACAACAGCCTAACGGGGTATTACCATCCATTGTACCATCGGACGGATGGGGCTACGAATGGGGTAATGGCCCCGATTGGACAAGCACCATCGCCATTATTCCCTGGAACTTGTATTTGTTTTATGGCGATAGTAAAACACTGGGCGATAATTATGATAACATCAAACGCTATGTAAACCATATTGATGACCTATATCCATCGGGTTTAACTACTTGGGGCCTGGGCGATTGGGTGCCGGTTAAATCGGTATCGCCGGTTGAGTTTACGTCTACTGCTTATTACTTTACTGATGTTAGCATACTGGCTAAAGCCGCGGCTATATTCCATAATAAAGCCGACGAGGCGAAGTATACCGCGCTGGCCTTAAAGATCAAGACTGCCTTTAACGCCAAATATCTGAATCCGATTACCGGGATGTACGACAAAGGCTATCAAACCGAATTAAGTGTGCCATTATATTGGGGACTGGTACCCGAAAATATGAAAGGCAAAGTTGCCACTAATCTTGCCGAACGGGTAAAGGCCGATAATTACCATTTAGATGCCGGTATATTGGGCGCTAAAGCTATCCTAAGCGCGTTGAGTGATAACGGTTACCCGGATGTAGCCTATCGCATTGCATCGCAGGAAACCTACCCATCATGGGGATGGTGGATCGTAAGCGGGGCTACCACGCTATATGAGAATTGGGATATCGAAGCCAAGTCCGACCTGTCGTTAAACCACATTATGTTTGGCGAAATTGGGGCCTGGTTATATAAAGGTATTGGCGGTATTAAAGTTGATCCATTGCAGCCCGGTTTTAAAAATGTGATACTTGAACCCCATTTTGTACCGGGGCTGGATCATTTTGAATCGTTGCACAAAGGCTCTTATGGCAACATTGTTTCTAATTGGAAAAAGGAGGGCGACAGAATTAAATATTCGGTAATTATTCCTGCTAATTCAACTGCTACTATCCGCTTACCCGAAATTAACGGGAAGAGAGTTTATTTGGATGGTAAGTTGTTAACTAATGCCAAATCATTTAAACAATCATCGGGGCATTACGAATTTGAGATAAGATAAGTCACCGGCTACTTGATCAAATTATCGTACAAACTGTTAATCGCTGATTTTAAGAAAGGGTTTACACTGTTATATTCACCAACGTTGCAGCCATTGGTAATTACTACAATGCCAAACTTTTTATCGGGCTGGAAAAACATAGCACTATAAAGTCCATAAGCCGAACCGGTATGGCCTTTCATTACTTTACCGGGGATCAGGTCGGTTTTAGTCATAATAGCCAGTCCGTAACCATCCTTTTCGGCAACAACGGTTTGCATTAGGTTGGCGCTGCTTTTAGATATGATCCTTGTGCCTTTATACTTACCCCTGCTCATGTGCATGCACATGTATTTGGCCAGGTCGGTGGCCGAGATCTTCATGCCGCCGGTGGGCGAAAATACTGGGGTGCTATATCCAAGCGTGTAGTTTTTTATATCTTCGCTACGGGGTGTGTAAGCAGCAGGGGATGGGCTGAATTTTTTTGTTTTGGCGTCATACTCATACAGGGTTGTGAACCGTGATTTGTCTAACGAATCGACACAATATCCTGCATACAATCCTAAAGGATCAAGGATATGTTGCTTTACATATAGATCAAAGCGCTGGCCCGATAATTTTTCTATTACAGCACCTACCATATTAAAGTTGAGGTTGCAATATTGATAACCGGTACCCGGCTCGTAATCGTTATAACATTTTGCCCAGTTTGGGTTTTTATCGGGATTGATCACATCCAGGTTAAAATAACCCTGGCTATCGTTTACACTTGATGTATGCGACATCACCATTTTTATGGTAATAACAGTCTCGGGATATTTGGGGTTGCGTACCTTAAAGCCAACCAGTTTACTAAAATCTTCGTCAATGGATAGTTTACCGGCTGCCATTAATTGCATTATGGACGTGGCTGAAAATGATTTGGAAATGGATGCTATCCTAAAAATGTCCTTATCGGTAAGCGGGGTATTGCTTTCCACATCCTTTAATCCAAACGAATGGGTATAAATAATCGCCCCCTTTTTTACCACAGCAACCGATAGCCCTACAGCCTCATACTGTTTCATAATAACCTCGATATCACTTTCGGCTTTTGCGGCCTGGCTAAAGCTATACGCCGGAACCAAAGCAATAAAAAATATGCTAAGAAAGTATTTTAAAATGTTGGTTTTGATCATGGCCTGCCGCTTATAAAAATGAAGATAAGGATATAATTGTATATCCAAAATGTCCATTGGTAATAGCGACTATGCCCTGCTCCTTAAATCATCTTATAGCTTGTTTTTATACAAGCCCATATCGGCCAGCCATAAATAAAACTGACGGGGCCACTCGGCTACCGCGCCATGGTTACTGGTACGGATGCCAAAGCCATGGCCTACAGCGGCATAAATATGTAACTCGGCTGGGATTTTTGCCTGTTTATATTTAAGGTAAAGCATGGCCAGGCCTTCGGCAATATCGGGCCGGTCCTTATACCCACCGGCCATAAATGCCGGTGGCGAATTTGGGGATACGGTAAGCCTGCCGCTATTCCCTGGGTAAATTAAACCTTGAAAAGCGGGTCGGTCATCCTCGCGGTCAATAGGATCTGTGGCATTCGGATCGCCTTTGGTAAAACGCATGGCCGCCAGTCCGGCCAGTTCGCCACCAGCCGAAAAACCCATTACCCCAATTTTCGCGGTATCAATGCCCCATTCTTTAGCGCGGCTGCGCACCAGGCGGATGGCGCGCTGTATATCGGCCAGTTCGTCCTTGTCGATGGTATAGGTGGAGTTTTTTTCTTTGGCTAAACGGTACTTCAGCACAAAGGCGGCAACGCCATGTTCCATCATCCAATGGGTAGGGGCATAGCCTTCGTGACTGATCCATAACTCGCTATGGCCGCCGCCTGGACAAATAATTACCGCCGTGCCGGTAGCCAGTTTAGGGTTAGGAAGATAGGGGGTGATGGACGGCTTATGTACACTGGAGATCACCACATCCTGCTGATCGGTTATCCGCACTTTCTCCGCATCAGTTTTCCCTTCAGAACCCGGCGCGCCGCTTGGCCAAAGCAAAATCTCCTTTGGTTCGGTTGCTTTTTGCAGCGAGCAGAAAAGTATCAGGGCAATTAATGCCGCGAGGCAGGATATCGGTTTCATAATATTGGTTTTTAGGCGGTTTATTATTGGTAACTCAAATAACCAACAAAACAGGGTTATCCATTTGTGCTATTGTGCCTGATTTTAGCCGTATTGGTTATATTTAATCAGGATACAATATAGCAATAAGATACTTACTTACATTTACTTTGAAAGGCACCCTTGCCTGTTATTAAACCAAATTAACCTGTATAAAATGAAACCATTCTGCTTTATCCATAGCTATTTAAAGGCTTCAATTATCGCCGTTCTGCTTTTTTGCGTATGGCCCTGCTTCTCTCAAACTAAAGGTAAGCAAGTGCCACAAAAAAACAAGGCATGGTTGGTAGCTTTGCCCGGAGATGTTAAGGTGCCCATGATTTGGGTTGATCCTGCAACATTTACAATGGGCAGCCCGGCTACCGAAAAAGGGCATAAGGCTGATGAAAGCCTGCAAACCACAGTCACTATTACCAAAGGCTTTTGGCTTGGGAAAACAGAATTAACCATAGGCCAATGGAAAGCCCTTACTGGGATGAACGTGCGCGATAAGGTGATGAAAATGCTAAGCGATGAAACCCTATACGACTTTAATGGCAAGCAGCAAAAAATACGCGATTTTATGAACTTCGATCCCGCTAATCCAGACAAAATTATGGTGAACGAAAATGACGAAATGCCCATGTATTTTGTAAGCTGGAACGAAGCAATGGACTTTTGCCGCCAGTTAACCAAACAGGAGCAGGCTGCCGGGCGATTACCTGCAGGTTATGCCTACACCCTGCCCACCGAGGCGCAATGGGAACTGGCTTGCCGGGGGATAAAGGGAAACCGAGTTGATACAAGTACTGTGGATTTGAACACAGTAGCCTGGTATAATAAAACCAGTGCCATTGGTTATACAGGTCGCGGATTGGGCAAACCCTTAGCCGGGCCGCGTAATGTGGGCCAAAAGTTACCGAACGCGTTGGGCTTGCAGGATATGCTGGGCAATTTATGGGAATGGTGCCGCGATTGGTATGGCCCGCTACCCGGTGGCAATTTGGTTGATCCTGGTGGCCCGGCTACAGGCGGATTTAAAGCGAACAAGGGCGGTAGCTGGGGCAGCGGTGCAAATGATCAGCGGGCGGCTAACCGCGCGCAAAACCCACCTAACGAGGATAGTGCTTACCGGGGCTTCCGCATAGCTTTGTGCGCGTTGCAGTAGGCTTTAAGATTTAAACTTAGTTTCAGCGTCTTCGCAGGGTCTCCCGAGGGTTTATTTAACCCATAAAATGAAATGCCCTGAGTTTTGAATGAGTACACCAGCAAGTCCGCATAGCGGACGAAACATGTTGTAGCAACGGGTTTCAACCCGTTGAGGAATGTATAAAACAGATCGGAGTTCCTTCGGAACGACAAATATCTGACTAATATGGTAAAGGATAATTATATAGACCGAACCTACCTCTTGTGTAAACCATTTCCATCCATCAACGGATTAAAATCCGTTGCTAAAATATAAGCCGGGGCGATGCCACTCTAATAGCGAACCCCTATGGTTTATGGGTTAAATAAACCTCCGAGAGCCCCTGCATGAATATGCAGGTCCGATATGCTTATTCGATTTGCAATCGTGCGCAGGGTCCTCTCCGAGAGACCCTGCGGAGACAAAAACAGGCAGGTGTACAAAGTGTACAAGTTATACAATTGAACACCTTGTACACTTTGTACACCAGGCTTGTTTCTATGTAGTGCTGGAAACCGCCATAATCAAACGTTAACTTTGCACTTCGGCAACCGCGTTTTTAATTTCCTGCAAAAACTGGGATGGCGTTTTACCAAACTCCTTTTTAAAAGCCTTGGTAAAGTACGATTGGGTTTGGATGCCCACCCGGTACATAGCATCGGTTAGTAAAACATCCTCGTGGGTGATGATATAGGCTGCCTTTTTTAAGCGGAACGTACGCACAAACTCACCAATAGACTGGCCCGAGATACCTTTTATTTTATGGTATAGTTTGGTTTTGCTCATCCCCATTTCGCGGCACAAATAATCTACATCCATATCCGAATTACTTAATTGCGACTCGATCAATTTAATAAACCGATCCATAAACTCCTTATCGTTCAGCGAGTCGGTTATTTCCTGGGCTTCTACAAAATAGTTTTTCAGGTATCGCTCCTTCAGAATTTTTCGTTGTTCGAAAATGTTTTTGATGGATAGCAGCAGCAAATTGATATTCACTGGTTTGGGGAAGTAAAGGTCAGCTCCCGAATCGGCCCCCTCAATTTTAGATTCGATAGCATCCTTAGCCGATAGGATAATGAACGGGATTTGGTTGGTGCGCTGTTCGGTTTTAATGTGGCGGCAAAATTCAATGCCATCCATTTCGGGCATCATCAAGTCGCTGATGATCAGATCGGGCATTTCTTCGCGGGCTTTGGTAAGGCCGCTTAATCCATCGGTGGCTTCAATAATCTCGTAAAACTCGTTCAGGCTATGGTCTAAAAAATTACGCAGTTCGTCATTATCATCAACCACCAATATTTTATAATGGGCCGATAGATGCTCGGTATCGGTAAAGCGCAATACCTCATCATCAAATTCCCGCAGTTCAGTTTGATAAATTGGGGCGCTGATGCTTTCCAATTGCACATGGTTATCTACGCTGTTAGTGATCCATTTTTCGTGGGTTAAATAATCGTCCCTGTCAACCGGCAGGCTGATAATAAAATCGGTACCCACATTCCGTTTACTATGTACGGAGATATTTCCTTTGTGCAATAAAGTCAGGCTTTTTACAAAGGCCAAACCCACGCCCGAGCCCATGTGGGTATCGGTAGTGCGGTAATAGCGTTCGAATAAATGGCTGATAGATTCCTGCGAAATGCCTACTCCATTATCGGATACCCGGATATACGCCTGCTTTTTACTTCGGAAACTATTGCTCACGGTAATTTCATGCTCATGCGATGATACAAACTGGGCCGGGTTAGTATACAACTCGATGGTGATGTCGCCACCAACCTTGGTATACTTAAAAGCATTATCCATCAGGTTAAGAATGATCTTTTCCAATATTTGCCGGTCAAACCAGGCTTCGCCAATATCTTGTCCCAAAACCAGGCTTAGCCTGATCTGTTTTTGCATGGCCAGGTTGCGAAAATCCTCGGCAACTTCGGCGATAAAAATATTCATGTTGCCGGGCATTACCTTTAGTTTTAGGGCGCCGGTTTCTGCCTTGCGGAAATCCATTAACTCGTTGATCAGCAATAGCAGCCGGTTGGCATTACGGTGAATGGTATCATAATACTGATGAAAAACCGAGCGGTTATCCTGGTCCATCATTTTCTCAAGCGGGCCTAATATTAAACTTAAAGGTGTGCGGAACTCGTGCGATATATTGGTGAAAAACTGTAATTGCATATTGTGCAATTCCTCGCGCTTGTTCTCCTCAATTTTTTGCATGTCCAGGTTTTTCTTAAACCGAAGCAGGAAGTAAGTTATGGCAACTACTAACAAAATCACTATAAACCTGAACCACCATGTAGCCCAAAACGGCGGCAAAATATCAATATTAACATAAGCAATGTTGTGGTTCCAAACCCCATCGTTGTTTGATGCCTTTACGTAAAAGGTATAATGGCCGGGGTCTAGATTGGTATAGTTGGCCTTGCCCTCGGTATTATTATAGTGCCAGGCCTTATCAAAGTTATCAAGTTTGTAAGCATACTGGTTATTATCGGGCGCGGTATAATCCAAAATAGCAAACTGGAACGATACGGTAGATTGCAAATGGTCCAGCGTAACTTGGTGGGTAAGGCTAATATCATTTTGCAGCGGCGATTCAGTTTGGCCCGGCAGTACCGTTTTGTTCAGCACCTGTAAATTGGTAATATAAACCGGGGCTTCAAACTGGTTCAGCTTAATATCGCGCGGGTAAAATTTGTTAAAGCCATTAATACCCCCAAAGTACATTTCGCCGCCATGGGTTTTCATGCTGGCCCCGGCTTCAAACTCCAGGCCTTGCAGCCCGTCGGCCATATTGTATTTTTTAAAATCGTAGGTATCGGGGTTAAAACGGGTTAACCCGTTTGATGTGGCTATCCACAAATTGCCTTTCTCATCCTCTAAAATACTTTTAATAAACTCGGTTGATAAACCTCCTTTTACAGTATATGATTGAAACTTGCGTTCGGCCTTGTTAAAAAGGTATAAGCCGGTTTGCCCCACCCATACCCGGCCCTTGCTATCGGTAAATATGGCGCGGATATCGGGTGTTTTTTCGCCGTTTACAAAGTAGTGGGTAAATTGCTTTGTAATCAGGTTATAGCAGTTAAGGCCGCCATCATCGGTACCTATCCAAAGGTTTTTATCCTGGTCCTCGTTTAGCGATACCACATTATTGCCGTAAATACTGCTTTGCTGGTGCGCGTCGCCGGTGATGCGGGTAAACTTTTTGGTTTTAACATCAAACAGGTTAAGGCCCCCATAGTAAGTGGCTACCCAAAAATTGCCCTCACTATCCTCTAAAGTGGTTTGCACAAAGTTAGAGCTAATGGAATTACGGGCGGCCGGATGGTTTACAAAGCGCTGAAAGGTTTTATGGGTGCGGTCCATCAAATCCAGTCCGCCACCCCAGGTACCTACCCAAAGGTTATTATAGCGGTCTTCGTTAATACTCAGCACCGCGTCCGAACTAATGCCCGCGCCGTTATAAACATTATACTTAAAATGTTGAAAGGATTGATCGGCCGGGTTAAACAAGTTCAGGCCGCCACCATCGGTACCTATCCATATATTGTTTTGATGGTCCTGGTAAAAGGATTTTACATCGTTATAACTCAGCCCGGTAACGTTAGCCCCCTGTTGTACCAATTGGAACTTATCGGCCAGCGGGGTATAAACATTAATGCCGCCGCGGTGAGTACCTACCCACAGGTTATGTTGGTTATCCTCAAAAATGGCAGAAAGTGTTTTTTGCGAGAGGCTTAGCGCGTTGGCCGGATCGTTTTGGGCATGTTCAAAATCGCCTTTATCGGCTCGGTACCGGTCAAGGCTGCCATTAATGCCGCCTACCCATATCCACCCCTCGTTATCGGCCAGCAGGCTGCGTACCTGGTCGGTACTGAGGCTTAACTTATCCTTATCATCATGCCGGAATTGCTTAACGCGATGCGCCGCACGAGCGATCATCATCACACCATCGTTAAAAGTGCCCAGCCATAGGTTGCCCTGTTTGTCTTCCTGTATTTTTACAATGGCGGTAGTAAGCTGTATATCTGGGCTGCCATCTAACTTAATTGTTGTCGAAAATGTACCTGTTGCTGTATTAAATAAGCATAAGCCTTTATCTGTGCCTATCCATAAGCGATGATTCCTATCTTCAAACAGGCAATTCACCTCATCGCCGGGCAGGCTGGCTGGGTCGTTTTTTGTATGATGAAAGCGCCTGAAGCCGTTCTGCTTTTCGTTGTATAAATTTAAACCGCCGCCCTCGGTGCCCACCCAAAGGTTGCCCTTTTTATCTTTATAAATACAGGTGATGCCATTGCCCGAAAGGCTTTTTACAGATGAGGCATCGTGCTTATAGCGCGTAAAGGTATTTTTGTAAGGGTCAAACTTGTTTAAGCCGTTAATGGTGCCTATCCATAAATGATGGCCGGCATCCTCGCCAATACTGCGGATATAATTATCACTGATGCTGCCGGTATCATTTGCTATATTCCGGAATACCTTAATCGTGCTGCCATCAAACTGGTTCAATCCATCGCGGGTGCCGAACCATATATAACCGCGGCTATCCTGGTAAATAGTTTCGATGGTGCTGTTTGATAAACCCTGTTTACCGGTAATATGCTTAAACTTAATGTTAATAGATTGAGCAGATACAGGCATATTAAACAAGCCCAGCACTGCCGTGCTACATAAAAATTTGATGAGGTAATTCCCCGTGTGCCTGGTTAGCATTATTTATTACTGAAAATGGTAAGCAATGGTTTTATTGGTTATGCGGGTTGCTACCCGCATTTGGCATTTTAAAGTTAGGATAATAGCGGCAACATTACAGGATAATTCCCGTGCATCCTGCCGAAATAACCAATAGAACAAAACATTAAAACAAACGGACAAGCCCATCGCCCTAAATTGTTATTCATTTGCTGATGTGTTAAACGCGGTATTATGTGAGAAGTACCGCCGTGTTTAATGCAAATAAAAATGACTTGTTTCTCCAGGCAGGTCGCATTATTATAAACCATTTAAACCAATAAATTATGCAAAGATTTACTTTAAAATTTTGGCGTAGCTGTAGTTTGTTAGCGTTAATGCTGGCATGCTTATGCTTTACCGCCAGTGCCCAGCAAGCCATTACCGTAAAAGGTGTGGTTACTGCTAAGGAAGACGGCGCCCCGGCCCCCGGGGTAACCATTACCATTAAAAACACCACCAAAGGTGTATCAACAGATGCCGAAGGCAAGTACTCCATCCAGGCCAGCGTAGGTGTTGTGCTGGTATTTAAAGCCGTAGGATACGAAACCCACGAGGCCACAGTAACAGGCGCAACCCTAAACATTGCACTTGATGTAAAGCAAAATAACCTGAACGAGGTGGTGGTAATAGGTTACGGTACTACTACCCGCCAAAATATCACCACGGCGGTATCAAAGGTCGACCCTAAGGATATCCCGCAGGCGGCCAACAGTTCAATAGGTGAATTGCTTTTTGGCCGGGCACCGGGTTTAAAGGTAACCCAATCCAGTACACAGCCGGGCGGTGGTATCAGCATCTCTATCCGTGGCAGGGGCACCCCGCTATTTGTAGTAGATGGTGTAATTTACCCCGGCAGCGGATTAGAGCCGAGCAACGGTTCTATCTCAGGTACGGACGGTGTTAACCGTGGCGGCTTGGCAGGCCTAAACCCCGAGGACATTGAATCGATAGAAGTATTGAAGGATGCTGCCGCCGCTATTTACGGTGTGGCCGCATCAAACGGTGTAGTGTTAATAACTACCAAAAAAGGCAAAATGGGCAAAATGAATATTACTTACGATGGTAATTATTCGGTTATTAAAAACCAGCCTTATTTAAAACCTTTAAACGCCACACAATACGAAACACTATATAACCAGTTAACTATCGATCAATACCTGGGTCAGCATTTAATGGCGCCTTACGGTACAGTGGCTACGGCAGGTGTACCTGCGCCATTTTATTCGGCAGCGCAAATTGCAGCCGCGGGCGAAGGTACCGACTGGCTGGGCCAGATCTTCCGTTCGGGATCGGTTAATAACCATAACGTAAATATTAACGGCGGTACCGATAAAACTACCTATTACTTCTCAGGCGGCTATTATAACCAGTCAGGCGTATTAAAAGGTTCGGGGGTTACTAAATATACCGGCCGCACTAACCTATCGTTTAAACTAACCAAGTTTTTAACACTGAATACCAATTTTACAGGTAACTCTAACAGTTATATCAACTCCTCATCGGGCGGGCAAACTAACGGTTCGGGCAGCCAGGGTTTTGGTATTGTGCAGGCGGCATTGGGTTATCCAACAAACGTACCTATCCGTAACGATAATGGCAGCTATTACCAGTTTGGTGTAATATCAAACCCGGTATCGTTGTTGGATGTATCCGATAATACCGTTTACCATTCCTTAGCAGCCAACACATCGCTTGATGCTAAATTTATTCCGGGTGTGCTAACCGGGCATTTGCTTTTTGGCGATAATTACGAAACTGCCACCCGCAGCTTTGCTGTCCCCGGGACTGTTTTTTATCAGCAGTTAAATTTACAACGGGCATCATTAAACAACCAAAACCGCGAAAACTATACCCTTGAAGGAACTGTAAACTACAAACAGGATTTCTTTAAAAGGATCCTGAATATCGACGCGGTTGTTGGTACAGGCCAGTATAAAAACACCTTTAACCAGTTTAGCGCACAAGGTTCGGGTGCGCCTGATACTTATGGTACTACCAACCTGTCTGCCGAAACCGGTAACCTGGGTATTGGTTCGGGCAAAACGGCTAATACCAAACGCTCTTATTTCGGGAGGGCCTCGTTTACCTTGCTGGATCGTTACCTGATGTCGGTTTCATTGCGCGAAGATGGCGACAGTTTCTTCTTCCCCGAACATAAATATGCTGCTTTCCCGGCTGTATCGATAGGATGGAAGATCAACGAGGAATCGTTTATGAAGAATTTTACGGCTATCGATCTGCTGAAGATCAGGGGAAGTATCGGGATAACCGGGCAAACTATTGGTAGTGCAGCTTACGGTTATTTTGCCAATGATGGCAATGGCTTGTTTTTTAACGAGGGTAATACCACCTACTTAACCATAGCAGCAGGCCAAAATAACCTGCCCGACCTAAACTGGCAAAAAACCATCAATAAAAATATCGGTTTGGATTTTGGCTTGTTTAAGGACAGGATCACTGGTTCGGTAGATTTCTTTAAGGATGATATTACGCAATTACTATCAAGCCCCAAAGCTGCACCTTTATCGCTATATGCTACCGTGCAGGTAAACAGCGGCCACAATTTTAGGCAGGGTTATGATATCGGTGTTAATACCCAAAACGTAAGGATGCGCGATTTTAGCTGGAACAGTACCATTAATGTAAGTCACTACGAGTATAAGTGGGTAACCCGCACCATTAATAGCACGTTACAATCGTACCAGGATCCAACCGATCCGGTTAACGAGGTGTACTACTTTAAAACAAACGGTATAATTAAACCAGGCCAGGTTGTACCGGCTTCGCAGCCTACCGCTGGCGGCGCAAGTTTACCGGGTTCACCGCTTATTTTGGATGTAAATGGCGATGGCAAACTGGATGCCGCCGATGTATTTAAACTAAACCCCGATCCTAAGATCATCCTGGGTTTTGGCAACAATTTCAGGTATAAGCAATTTGATCTGGGGATCTTCTTTTACGGACAGTTTGGTGGTTCGGGTAACAACCCCAACTATGCCTGGGCCGATCCAACCAGTATTGTTACCGGTACGCAAAGCGGCGATATACAGGGCTTAGATGCGTGGACAAGCGTAAACCAAACGGCTACCCGACCAAGTGTAAACTATGTAGAAAGCGCGGCCGGTTTATTGGTAGGTACTAATATTAACCGGGTAAGCACCAACTTTGTGCGCTGCCGTAACTTAACCTTAGGCTACACACTTAACTCGGCTACTATTAACAAATTTGCCCGCTCGCTGCGTGTGTTTGTTGATGTGCAAAACCTGTTCATTATTACAAATTATAAAGGTGTTGACCCTGAAGTCACTTATAACGGTGTAAAGGGAGGCTTCGCGCCGTATCCGCAAACAAAAACATTTTCATTTGGCGTAAGGGCAGCATTTTAATTTATCATAAAAAGAAGCATGAAAAAGATATTGATTTTGGTAACCATGGTTACCTGCATAAATTTAAGCAGTTGCAAAAAAGGGTTAGATCCCGAGATCTATGGTAGCCTGGCAACTACCGCCTTCCCAAAAACCGAGGCCGATTTTGTGAATTACACCCTGGAAGTTTACAAGCCGTTCCAATCTAAGTTTGGATATAATGACCCGGCAGGATACCAGAACGATTGGTTTAGCCCCGAGTACGGCCAGATCCTGTTGTTTGATTACGGTACCGACCAGTGCAATATATTTACAGGCTTTGGCGGGTTTTTTACCCAATTTAGCCAGGGGACTTATACTTTCCTTAAAAACCAGGGTACAGGCAGTAACCACTTCGAAAAGATCAGGTTTATTACGCGTACCACACAAATTATTAATGATATCGCTAATTCCAGCATCAGCACTGCATCTAAAAACTTGCTGACCGCCGAAGCGCGGATGTCCAGGGCGTATAATATGTATTATTTGCTACAGTTATATGGCCCTGTGCCTGTGATCATGGATCCTAAATTGATAGGTACCGATGCCGAATACGATTTGACCAGACCATCACGGGCGGCCTATTTAGCTTATATGATAGACGACCTTACTTTCGCGGCAGCCAACCTGCCCAAAAAACCGGCTGACTATGGCCGCTTTAACCAGGCCATTGCCTTAACAGTAATGATGCGTACCTATATGAACGAAAAGGATTTTGTAAACGCCGAAAAAATTGGCCGCCAGATCATGACTATGGGTTATGCCCTGGTTACCGATTACGCCAGTTTGTTTAAGGAAGCTACCGAGCAAAATACCGAAACCATGTTTGCGGCCAACTGCGTACCTAATCAGGATGGCGCCGAAAACCATGGCGGTTTTAACGCCTGGGATTTTTATACCTATCCAAAAAACTATCCGGGTAATAAAATCACCAGTTCGTATGCCGGTACCGGCGCGCAGCCTATCTCCTGCACCTGGAGTTTTTATAATTCGTTTGATCCGAATGATAAACGCCGGATCCCATTAGTAGCCAGCTATACCAACAAAACGGGCGGTATAACTAACCAGGCCAACGGCCTTGCCGGCCCGGTAATTGCCAAATACCCCGATTTAAGCGGCAACGTAGGCTCGTATCAGGGTAATGATATCCCACTGGCCCGTTTGGGTGATGTAATGTTGATGCTGGCCGAAGCTATTAACCAAAACAGCGGCCCAACTGCCGAAGCTGTAGGTTTAGTTAACCAGGTACGCGCCGCGCATGCCGGTTTAGGTGTGGTGCCGGCATCGGCTACAACAGATAAAAACACATTCGATTTGTGGATTTTACAGGAGCAGGGTTGGGACTTATATTTTGAGGGCGACCGCAAAATGGAACTAATCAGGCACGGGCAGTATGCCCAGGCCTTAACCGCGGTTGGTAAAACAGCAGGTGCGGCAGGCCCGTATTTATGGCCTATACCAACTTACGAATTGACTGCTAGTAATGGTAAACTAACCCAAACGCCGGGTTATTAAAATCATCATAAACCATCATCTGCTTTTGGGTAGATGATGGTTTAAATAATGCTTAATTTTAATTATAAATGAAAAGGATAGCCTGTTTATTAATTGTACTGTTATGCTGCGTGACTTGTAAAAAGGGTGGGTCAGATGATACCGCTGATACAGGTAACGCCAATACAGGCGGTACCACGGGTGGCACTACAACCACCTTTTTTGCCAAAGGTGCCGATGTAAGCTGGCTGACACAGATGGAAGCATCAAACTATAAGTTTTACAACAACAGCGGCACACAGCAGGATTGTATGCAGATACTGAAAGATAAAGGCATGAACTCCATCAGGCTGAGGGTTTGGGTTAACCCGACAGATGGCTGGTGCAATACCGCCGACCTGATAGTTAAAGCCAAAAGGGTTTCGGCGCTGGGTATGAAGATCCTGCTAGATTTTCATTATAGTGATTCATGGGCCGATCCCGGTAAACAGCCTAAACCTGCCGCATGGGCCAGTCAGAGTTTTGCGACACTACAGGTTACCGTACACGATTATACCCAAAGCGTAATGAATACCCTAAAAACCAACGGCATTACGCCCGATTGGGTGCAGGTAGGCAACGAAACTAACGACGGTATGCTTTGGGAAGATGGCCGCGCATCAACCAACATGGCCAATTTTGCTAAGCTGATAACCGCCGGCTATCAGGGTGTTAAGGATGTAAGCAGCACCACACCGGTTATTGTCCATATCTCTAACGGGTATGATAATAACCTGTTCCGCTGGATGTTTGATGGCTTGAAGAATAACGGTGCCAAATGGGATATCATTGGTATGTCGCTTTATCCATCGGCCAGTAATTGGCAAACGTATAATACCCAATGTTTGGCTAACATGAACGATATGATAACCCGTTACGGGAAGCCGGTGATGATTTGCGAAACAGGTTTCGCCTCGTCGGATGCGGTCACGGCCAAAGCATTTTTAACCGATTTGATCAACAAAACAAAATCCATCAGCAACGGTAATGGCCTGGGTGTGTTTTATTGGGAGCCCGAAGCTTATAACTGGATGAGTTATGGACTGGGCACCTTTGATAATACCGGCAAACCAACCGTAGCGCTGGATGCCTTTAATTAATTAAAATATTAACCCGATACGAATAATAGCTTAAATGGATCACATCAAAAATAGAATAGCCATTACCTTGTTTACCTGTTTAGGGTTACTGCTGCTGGTAAATACCGGCAACGCGCAAACTAAAACCAAGCCATTGACTTATGTAGATAAGGAGGGCCGCCTGCGCTGGACAAAGGGCAATGATGAAGTTTACCTGTTCGGCGTTAATTATGCCGTGCCATTCGCGTATGGCTACCGATCGGTTAAGGCCCTGAATCTCGAGATAGAAAAAGAAATTGATGCCGATGTATATCACCTCTCGCGCATGGGAGTTGATGCCTTTAGGGTGCATATATGGGATACCGAAATTACCGATACCGTTGGTAACCTGCTCAAAAATGATCACCTCAAGATGTTTGATTACCTGGTTTATAAATTAAAGCAGCGTAATATCAAATTAATTATTACCCCCATCGCCTTTTGGGGTAACGGTTACCCCGAAAAGGACGAAAAAACACCCAGCTTCTCTACCAAATATGGCAAAGGCAGGGCAACATCAACCGAGGGCGCAATATTGGCGCAGGAGGTTTATCTGAAACAACTATTACAACACCAAAACCCCTATACCAAACTTAATTATATTGATGACCCTGATGTTATTGCCGCCGAACTGAATAACGAACCCAGTCACAGCGGCCCCAAAGCCGGAGTGACCGCTTACATTAACCGTTTAGAAAAAGCCGCGCGTGATGCCGGCTGGAACAAGCCATTGTTCTACAACATCAGCCAAAGCCCTTTTTATGCCGATGCCGTGGCTAAATCAAATGTGAACGGCTTCAGCTTTCAATGGTACCCTACAGGTTTGGTAGAGGGGCACGAGCAGTTAGGCAATTTCCTGCCCAATATCGATCAATATAAGATCCCGTTCGATACCATCCCCGAATTTATCCATAAGGCCAAAATGGTATACGAGTTTGATGTGGCCGATGTGCTGCAATCGTGCATGTACCCGGCTGTAGCCCGCAGCTTTAAACAGGCCGGCTTCCAGTGGGTAACCCAGTTTGCTTACGATCCTATGGCTACCGCTTATGCCAATACCGAATATCAAACCCACTTTTTAAACCTGGCCTATACCCCGGCTAAAGCTATCAGTTTTTTAATTGCCAATCGTGTATTCCATCAATTGCCCAAAGGCAATTATGGTACTTACCCGGCCGATAGCGTGTTTGGGGCTTATCGCGTAAGCTATAAGCAAGCCATGAGCGAGATGAATAGCGCTAAGGAGTTTTATTACTCGGGCAATACCGCTACCATCCCAGTAAATGTACCTGCATTAGAACATCTGGCTGGTGTGGGCAACTCATTTATTGTAAAATACCAGGGCTATGGCGCTTATTTTTTAGATAAACTGGAAAACGGTATTTGGCGACTGGAAGTAATGCCTGATGTCATCACCGTAAGGGATCCGTTCGAAAAACCATCACCATCGCGCGAAGCGGTACACATTCAATGGGAGAACCAACCGATGAAGATCAGCCTGGTAGATATAGGTGATGCATTTGATATAAAAGCTATCAACGCCGGCAATAGCTTTCAGACTAAGGCTAATGATGGCGCGTTTACCATTAAACCCGGCACTTATCTTATCGTAAAAAAAGATAAAAAAGCCGATAAATGGACAGGCGATAAAATGATGGGCACAGGCCGCCTGGATGAGTTTGTCGCACCCAAATCCTTCAGCAAGGAATTATTGGTGGTACACCACCCGCTTAGTGAAGTAAGCGCAGGCAAGGCGCTAACCATTAACGCCAAAATTGTAAATATCGGTGCGAATGATAAAGTGACCCTGCAGGTTAATCGTGCCTTTGGGGGCCCGCTGGCTTTACCCATGACCAAAACAACACCGTACGATTACCAGGCCGTTATCCCCGAAGCCAACATCACACCGGGGGTATTAAGCTATCATATCATCATTCAAACATCCAGTAACGAATATTATTCCTTCCCCGGCAACCATAAAGGCGACCCGGCTAATTGGGATTATTTGAACAATGATAACTGGCAAACCTTTGTTGCTACAGCTAAGGGCAAGCTGGTTTTGTTTGATGCTACAGCCGATAAGGGCAACGCCAACACCTATTCGCAAGGCTTTGGCCGTGGCGGGGGCGTAAAATTTGCCGCCGGCGACGAGACTGGTAAACTGGTGATGGATTTGGCCATGGCGCGGGCGCAAAAAAACCAATCGATGGGGATGCAATTGTACATTGGCGATAAGCTGAAAGGCAGGTTATCTGAAATGGGCAACTTTACTAAAGTAGTGGTTAGGGCCAGGCGTGTAAGTGGCTCGGCGCAGTTGCGGGTGGCCATTACCAATAAGGATGCGCAAACTTACGCGGCTTATATTGATGCAAGTGCGGATATGAAGGATATCGTAATACCATTGTCGGCATTTAAGCCTGATTCCAGCGTGTTGGTACCGCGGCCTTATCCCGGGTTTTTACCAGCATGGTTCAGGGCAGCCTCGTTTAACCAATTTAATATATTGCAGGCAGATAAGCTGGAACTGACCATGGGCACCGGGGCAAACCAACCGGCCGGCCCAATTGAAATGGAAGTTGAAAAAGCCTGGATTGAACAATAACCCCATCACCCTATGAAGAAGAATATATTTACCGTATTGATAGTGCTGGCTTTGCTGCTGGTTATAAAGATCAGCTTTGGCAAGCCCATCCCCGCCAGCCGTTACCATTTTTTAATGGATCACAACTGGAAGTTTACCCTGGGCGATAAAGAACTGGCCAAAAACACCGATTTTAACGATAATGATTGGCGCAGCGTAGACTTGCCGCACGATTGGAGCATTGAGGGCGAGTTTGATAAGGATGCCCCAACCGGCGGTGGCGGCGGCTATTTACCAACCGGCATTGGCTGGTACCGCAAAACATTTAAAATGCCCGTATCGGCAAAGGATAAGCAGGTAAGTATACAATTTGATGGCATTTACCAAAACAGCGAAGTTTGGATAAACGGGCATTACTTAGGCAAGCGGCCAAACGGCTATATCAGCTTTGTTTACGATTTGACCCCTTATTTAAAATCCGACAAAAATATCATCGCCGTAAGGGTTGATAATTCGCAGCAGCCTAACAGCCGCTGGTATTCAGGTTCGGGCATTTACAGGCATGTTTGGTTGAATATCACCAATAACCTGCATGTGGCGCAATGGGGCACTTATATTACTACTCCGGTAGCTACACCGCAGGGGGCTACCATTGCGGTTAAAACACAGGTTGAAAACACAGTGCAAACTACGGGCAAGGCTACATTAATAGCTGATGTGCTGGATGCAAGCGGCAAGCAGGTTTCCACTAACAGGACTGAATTTTCAGTATCCGATAAGGGAACAACCGACGTAGCTATGCAATTAACGGTACAGGAACCGGCCTTATGGTCGCTGGAACATCCCTATATGTACACCCTGCGCACCACCATACAACAGGGTAGTAAAACGGTTGATGAATACAGTCAGCCCTTCGGCATCCGCAATATCCAATACAATAATACCGATGGTTTTTTGTTGAACGGTAAGCGTGTAAAAATGAACGGCGTTTGCCTGCACCACGATGCAGGGTGCGTTGGCGCGGCCGTACCCATCAAGATATGGCAGCAGCGTTTGGCACGATTAAAAGAAATGGGCTGTAACGCCATCCGCACATCGCACAACCCGCCGGCCCCCGAATTTTTAGACCTGTGCGATAAAATGGGTTTCCTGGTGATGGACGAATCGTTTGATGTTTGGGAGGGCGGCAAGGCGAAAAGCGATTACCACCTGTACTTTAAAGACTGGCACGAAAAAGACCTGATTGCCCATATCCACCGCGACTGGAACCATCCATCAGTAGTGATGTGGAGCGCCGGTAATGAAATTCACGATCAAAGTTCGGCCCGTGGTACGGAAGTACTGAAAGAACTATTAGCCATATTTCACAAAGAAGATAATACCCGCCCGGTTACTACCGGCAGCGATGAAATAGCGGCCGATGGACATTCGACAAGGATGGATTTCCTGGAAGCAGAAGATATAGTAGGCTATAACTATGTAGACCGCTGGCACGAGCGCCGCGAACTGTTTTATGATGCTGATCGCCCTGATCATCCCAACTGGAAGGTGGTAGGTACCGAAAGCGAATCGATGCGCAGCGTGGCCGATTATTCCTTAGGGATGGATCCAAAAAGGGTCAATGCCAATTACCTGGCGGGGATAGTGCGAAGTGAGCAGTTGTGGAAATTTGTGGCCGTGCATAACTACGTAATAGGCGATTTTATGTGGACAGGTATTGATTACCTGGGCGAAGCCCGCTGGCCGGGAAAGGGCGCGTCATCGGGTGTGATAGATATGACCAATAAGCCTAAGGATGCCTTTTATTTTTACCAAAGCCAGTGGACTACCAAACCCGTGCTGCACCTGTTCCCGCATTGGGATTGGGCCGGCCGCGAAGGGCAGGTAATGCCGGTAGTGGCCTATACCAATTGCGATACGGTAGAGTTGTTTGTGAACGGAAAATCGTACGGAATGAAAATGCAGGAGTTCCCGCGCCAGGGCAATTCGGGCGGGTGGAACAGGTATGCCAAAACACCCGTAGCTGCCAACACCGCCGACCTGCACCTAACCTGGGATGTGGTTTATGAACCGGGTATTATTAAAGCTGTTGGTCGTAAAAATGGCAAGGAAGTAATTATTGATGAGATACACACAACAGGTAAACCAGCATCGTTAAGAATCAGTGCGGATACTGCTCAAATTAATACGGATGGTGCTAATAACATCGCCCTAATTAATGTAGATGTGCTGGATGAAAAAGGGAATGTGGTAAGTGCTGCCGATAACCTCATTAATTTTAAAATACAGGGCAGCGGCAAACTAATAGGGGTAGATAACGGCAATCAGCGCGATACCCATTCGTTTAAAATAGCCCAGCGTAATGCCTGGAAGGGGCATGCTTATGGAGTGGTTCAATCAACCAATACGCCCGGCGATATTATCATTACCGTACAAGCCGATGGGTTAAGGGAGGCATCGGTGAAAATTAATACATCAAAAAGTACCATGGCCGAAATGGCTGCTATCAATTAAAATCTTATCTATATATGAAAAATAAAAACTTAAATCATATCAGGTACGCCATTGGCGGCCTGATCAGCATTTGTACTATCGGTCTGTTTTGCGCGCTTACTATCGCGCCAGCCAAAGACAAGCACATTACGTTTGATAAAATTATGGGTGCCGATATATCGTTCCTGCCATCGCTGGAAGATGCCGGGCGCAAATTTTATGATAACGGCGTGCAAAAGGATGTGATCCAGATATTAAAAGATCACGGTTTTAATTATATCCGCTTGCGGATCTTTAATGATCCCAGGGCCGATAGTGGCTACTCTAAAAAAGGCTATTGCGATTTGGAGAATACAAAAAAAATGGCAGCACGGGCAAAGGTGCTCAATATGGGTTTCCTGTTAGATTTTCATTACAGCGATAACTGGGCCGACCCGGGTAAGCAGTTTAAGCCTGCCGCGTGGAAAAAGCTCGACTTTCAGCAATTGCAGGATTCCATTCGCGCTTTTACCAAGAACACCTTGCTGGCTTTGAAAAAGCAAGGCACCCTACCCGATATGGTGCAGGTTGGTAACGAAATTAACCACGGCATGTTATGGCCTGATGGCCGCACTAAAAACCTGGATACACTGGCCGCATTTTTTAAAGCTGGGATACAGGGCGTGAAAGATGTAGATAAATCGATAAAAATTATGCTGCACATTGCCTGCGGCGGCGAAAATGGCGAATCGCGGTATTTTGTAGATAATATGCTGAAAAGAAATGTGAAGTTTGATATCATCGGCGAATCGTACTATCCGCGTTGGCACGGGCCTATCGATAGCCTGAAACACAACCTGAACGATTTAACCACCCGCTATAAACAAGATGTTATTGTAGCCGAATATTCCCAATTAAAGCCCGAGGTAAATGACATTGCATTATCCCTGCCAGGCAATAAAATGAAAGGCACCTTTATATGGGAACCACTTAGCTATGGCGAGGCCGCATTCGACCGCGATGGAAAAGCTAACACGCACATGAACACTTATTCGGATATCAGCAAAAAGTATAATATTAAACAATAATGAAAGCCACAGACTCAAGCGAAAGCTAAGCCAATTACCGCCAGTTTACGCGGTAATACGGGATCTTATTAACCCAAAGGTTTGCTATCGCTCACTCATAAAAACCAAGAATTCATTAATCTACTTATCAATGAGAAAATACTCACTATGCCTTTTGCTGATCGTTAGCTGTTTAATACATGCTAAGGCGCAAAAGCCCTCGTTAAAAACAACTGACTTTAATCAGAACTGGCAATTTGTAAAGGATATAGATACCACTAATTCGGGCTGGTTGCTTAGCGCCATCAAAACACCAAACATTAGTTGGGAAAAGGTTTCGCTGCCACATACACCACGTATCGAACCTATACAAAAGGTAGAGGAGCAATGGCAGGGTACTTGTTTTTACCGCAAGTTTTTTACTATCGCTGCCGCGGATAAGGGCAAGCATATTGCTTTGCAGTTTGATGCCGCCATGAACGATGCCGATGTTTACCTTAACGGTAAACATATTTACAAGCATGTGGGTGGCTATCTGCCCTTTTATTTAAATGTATCTGAACAGGTAAAGTATGGCCAGCAAAACTGTGTACTGGTTAAACTAAACAACCGTGATAATCCGGTTATCCCACCGGCCAAGCCCATTAAGGATTTGGATTTTAACTTTTATGGCGGTATTTATCGCAACACATGGCTGATCATCAAAAACAAGGTTTATATCAACAATGCTGTACAGGCCGGCCATACCGCAGGCGGCGGAGTACTGGTACATAATGAACTGCTGGATGATCATACAGCCAAACTATTGGTTAAAACAGAGGTGAATAACGATTTCGCGCAACAGAAGAAAGTGCGGGTTAAGGTTACCCTGATGGATAAAATGGGTAAGATAGTAGCTACATCCACATCGGCAGAACAAGCAGTAAGCGCCAATGGATTTAATTCTATTAGCCAAACATTAACTGTTAATGATCCTAAGTTGTGGTCGCCCACGCACCCTAACCTGTACAAAATGCAGGTACAGGTTTTACAAAACGGGCAGGCGGTGGATGAGCAAAGGCTTAAAACCGGCATAAAAACCATCAAATTTGATGCTAAGGGATTTTACCTGAATGGGCAGCGTTTAGAGATAGTAGGCACCAACCGTCACCAGGAGTACCCTTATATCGGTTATGCCTTATCAGACAATGCCCAGTACCGCGATGCCTGGAAGATAAAGGATGCAGGCTTTAACTTTGTACGCTGCTCGCATTACCCGCCATCGCCGGCATTTTTTGATGCTTGTGATGAATTAGGCATTTTAGTGATGGATGCCATCCCCGGCTGGCAGTTTTTTGGGAATAAGGAGTTTCAGGATAATAGCTTGCAGAATATTAAAGATATGATGCGCCGCGACCGTAACCATGCCGCCATTATTTTGTGGGAAGCATCGCTGAACGAAACCGGCATGAGCAAGCCTTATATGGATACCGCCAATGCCATTGCACATCGCGAAATGCCTTTTAAAGATGTTTATACCACCGGCTGGATTGATTACGCCTACGATGTATTTAACCCCGCGCGCCAGCATAAAAAAGCGCCTGATTACTGGAAAAAATATAATAAAGACAAACCCCTGCTGATAGCCGAATATGGCGATTGGGAGTACTACGCC
This sequence comes from Bacteroidota bacterium, assembly GCA_040389105.1. GTDB lineage: Bacteria > Bacteroidota > Bacteroidia > Sphingobacteriales > Sphingobacteriaceae > Mucilaginibacter. The sequence continues at coordinate 344,679 of JAZKAO010000010.1, read as the reverse complement.
CAAAATGCAGGCTTTAACCAAAAGGAATACGCCAATTTAAAAAGCGAGGAGCGCAATTCGCGGCAGGTAAGGGGTGACGGGCAGCAACGCCTGGCACAACAGGCCCTAAACTTCCAGGAAGCGCACAATGATGATAAAAACAACCCCGGCATAGGCGATGTAAACTGGCTGATGTTTGATTATAAACGCGGCTACGCTACCGATCTGGAATCATCGGGTGTGATGGATATTTTCCGCTTGCCTAAATTTAGCTTTTACTTTTATCAAAGCCAATACGGGCCAGTTGTGGATGATGCCGGATTTGGCAAACCCATGCTACACATTGCCAATTACTGGAACGATGCCAAACAAAAGGATGTGAAGATATATAGCAATTGCGAGCAGGTGGAATTGTTTATTAACGGTCAATCGGCAGGCAGGCAAAATCCTGATACCAGTGCCGATGCTAAAAATTTAAAGCACCCGCCATTTACATTTCATCCCGATAGTTATACTCCCGGTAAATTAACTGCAATTGGTTATATCGGCGGTAAAAAGGTGGTTACTGATGAGGTGTCCACTCCCGGCGATGCTTATAAAATTGTGCTGAAGGCTGATTTAAGCGGCAGGGGATTAGCGCCGGGCAAAAACGATCATGTATTTGTTTATGCTTATATTACCGATAAGGATGGCCATACCATTCCCACGGCAAATCAAAAGGTGAAGTTTACCGTTGCTGGTGCCGGGGTATTAACAGGAGCAAGCGAATTAAAGGCCGAAGCAGGGATTGCTACAGCTTTACTAAAGGGGGGTAATCAGGCCGGTAAAATAACAGTGAAAGCATCGGCCGATGGTTTAGCCTCGGGTACCTGGGTTTACACCTTAAAATAAGTTTTTATTGATCTAATAAGCCGCTTAAACATTTGCCATTCATAAGGCAAATGTTTAAGGCCGTGGCCCGCGCTTGTGGATAATTAGTCCGTTTAAAAAATTGCGCAGTATCTGGTCGCCGCAGGGTTTAAAATTGGGGTGGTCTTCGTTACGGAATATAGCGCCGATCTCGGTTTTGGTTATCCTGAAATTAACCAACTCTAACACCTTGATAATATCATCATCGGTAAATTTTAAAGCTACACGTAGCTTTTTCATGATATCGTTATTACTCATATTGCAGTATTTATGTTTAGCGGGAGATATCTATTTTGATCTTCCGGCCTTTTATTTTTTCGTTTTTAACTAATTGTACGGTGCGCTCTATCTTGTCACGCTTCACCGCTGCATAGGCCGAATTATCCAGCACTTCTATCAAGCCTACATCGTCCTTATCCAACTCACCTTTTTTAAGTAACAAGCCTACTATATCCACCTTGTTTACCTTATCCTTTTTACCTGCTGCAATATACAGCGTTGCCCAGGGCGATGGCTTAGGGATAATAGATTTATCTGATAAGTCCTCTACCTCGGGTAGCGTTTTTAAATAGCCCGGTTTTTCATCGGGTGCCAGCAGTAGGTACGATGTGCCTTTGGCATGCATGCGGGCGGTGCGGCCGTTGCGATGCAAAAATGCTTCCTCGTTATGCGGCAATTGGTAATGCACCACATGCTCAATTTCGGGGATATCCAACCCGCGTGATGCCAGGTCGGTAGTAATTAATATCCTATGACTGCCATTCCTGAATTTCAGCAAGGCCCGTTCGCGGTCGTCCTGTTCCATACCACCATGAAAGATATCATGCGGCAGGCCCATATCATATAACAAATCGCTAATACGTTCAACCGCGTCGCGGTGGTTGCAAAAAACCAGTGTAGGCTTATCGCTTATCTTACAAATCAGTGCAAACAGGGCTTCCAGTTTATCGGCAGCTTCGGTTATCACCACCTTGTGTTTTAAATCGGGGGCTATTGCAGCGTTGCTTAAATAATCAAGTGTTTGCGGCTTAACCATCCCGGTAAAGGATGGGATCTCGTCCATTTGGGTGGCCGATGTAAGCATCCGTTTATTGATCTTAGGCATTTGCCTGATGATATAGGCCATATCCTCCTGGAAACCAAACTCCAGCGCTTTATCAAATTCGTCCAGTATTAAAGTATGGATGGTATCGGTGCTGAAACTTTCACGGCGCAGGTGGTGGCCTATACGGCCCGGTGTGCCTATCAGCACGGCCGGCGGCTGCGATAGGTTGTTCATCTCTATTTTTACCGAGTGGCCGCCATAGCAGCAATTCACCTTAAAGCCGCTGCCAATAGCGCGGAAAACCTGTTCTATCTGCAAAGCCAACTCGCGCGATGGTACCAGAATCATGGCCTGAACGGTTGGGATAGTACTATCTAACATGCCCAGTAATGGCAATAAAAAGCCCAGCGTTTTGCCCGACCCGGTTGGCGATAACAATATCACATCGCCTTTTTTAGCAGCTTCAATAGCGGCCTGCTGCATAGGGTTAAGGGCAGCTATTTTTAAATTTTGCAGGGCTTGTTTAATCATGTATAATGTATTCCCGGCAAAGATAAGGTAAATACTATGGATAGGTGATTTTATAAATTACCTGTCCATAATACAGTAATTTGTTAATCCTTGTATTACATCCCAAATTTTTTACCTATTATCGCTTATATTTATAAGCCAGCCCCGTTAATCGGGGGTACATTTTTCAACCGTATTAATCATAATTAAATGCACGCTATTTCCACGGCCGACCTTTTGGTGTTTTTTACCTACTTTATCATCGTATCAGTTTACGGATATATGATCTATCGCCGTAAACGCACCGAAACCAATTCCAGTTCGCATAGTTTTTTCCTGGCCGAGGGTTCGTTAACGTGGTGGGCTATAGGCGCGTCAATTATTGCCTCCAACATATCGGCCGAGCAGTTTATTGGCATGAGTGGTGATGGCTTTTTTGCCGGTATAGCGGTTGCTGTTTACGAATGGCTTGGCGCGGCTGCACTGATTATAGTAGCCGTGTTTTTTATGCCCATCTACATCAAAAACAAAATATATACCATGCCGCAATTTTTGCAGGAGAGGTATAATAGTGGTGTGGCGCTGGTAATGTCGGTATTTTGGTTGTTCCTGTATGTGTTTATTAACCTTACGGCGATATTGTTCCTAGGTTCGCTGGCTATCAACGGGTTATTAGGCGGCGAATACTTTCACCAGATACTAATTGGCCTGGCCATATTCGCGGTGATCATTGCACTGGGGGGTATGCAGGTAGTAGGTTATACCGATGTAATACAGGTTGCGGTACTCATCATCGGCGGCCTGGCTATCACTTATCTTTCGCTAACCATTGTGAGCGATAAGTTTGGCTTTGGGCAAAACGCGTTAACTGGCTTTAAGCTGTTACTGAAAGATTCGCCCGATCACTTTCATCTCATATTTAAAAAACCGGCCCATGGTGCATCGTTAGAAACCATTAGCAAATACCTCATTTTACCGGGCTTTGCCATGTATGCAGGTGGCCAATGGATTAGTAATTTAAACTATTGGGGCTGCAACCAGTATATTACCCAACGCGCGTTAGGTGCAAATATTGATACTGCCCGTACTGGGATATTATTTGCCAGCTTTTTAAAAATACTGATGCCGGTTATTGTAATGTTGCCCGGCATTGTGGCCTTTGTATTATACAGGCACGGGCATTTACCGCAATTACTTAATGGCAGTAAGGATAGCGCTTACTCGGCCATGTTATCGTTTTTGCCATCGGGATTAAAAGGCTTATCATTAGCTGTGCTTACAGCGGCTATTGTAGCTTCGCTGGCGGGTAAGGTAAATAGTATAGCTACTATTTTTACGCTGGATGTTTACAAAAAATACATGCAAACCGGTGCCGGCGAACGCAAAATGGTTTGGGTTGGCCGTGCCGCCATTATCAGCAGCCTTATCATCTCTATTTTACTAACCTGGAATGATACGCTGGGTATAGGCAGCGCGGGGGGATACACTTTTGTGCAAAAATATTCCAGCTTTGTTAGTCCGGGGGTATTGGCCACGTTTTTATTAGGGATGTTTTGGAAGCGTACCACTGCCGAAGCTGCCGTAGTTGGCATCATTACCGGCTTTGCAGCATCGGTGTTTTTTAATCAGTTTGCTATTACGGTATTTGGGCCTGAAACTTTGCTTTATACAGCCTTTAAAAATGCGGCAGGGCAGTATGAAATACCTTTCTTCATATCGTTAAGCTGGTCGTTCCTCATTACTTTCCTGGTGATGGTGTCTATCAGTTTATTCGGGCAAAAAACAAATGGCAAGGCTATAGAGATAGATTCATCTATGTTTAAACTGAAACCGTCAGCAGTGATGGGGATAGCGGTGATCTTATTGTTGCTATCGGCTATTTATATCAGGTTTTGGTAGTTAGTCGCTGATTTTTAATTTATACCCTGTACCGTGTATATTTACCAGTTGCAGGGCAGTATCGCTTTCCAATTTTTTGCGGAGTTTAGAGATGAACATGTCCAGGCTGCGGCCCACAATTACGCCCTCATCCTCCCAAATTTCCTTTTGGAGGCGGCTTCTTTCAATAGTGATATTGGGCGATTGCGCGAAAATCAGCAGCAGCTTACATTCCTTCGCGGTAAGTGCCGTGGTAACTTGACCAGTGATCAATTGCCGTTTTTGAACATTAAGCAAAGTATTCCCAATTTTTAATTCGGGTTCGGTAGCATCGGCGGTAACTTCGTTACGGTTTCGTGTTTTAGCCGACCTAAAAAGCAGTAGGCCAACAAAGGCCAGCAAAGGTATACTACTGCCGATTAAATATCCTTTTTGTACAGGTGTAATGCCTGCCACATCCTGAAATTTGATATCAATAATGTAACAACTTTTGGGTTGCTTGCGCCCGGAGCATGCTATAATGTTGCTTTTTTCGTCTCGCGATATAGCATAGCCAAACAACACACTGTTGCCCTGGCAATTTAATACGTTTACAATATAATCCTGCGCCAGTTGGTTTTTTAACAACGACCGTTTAATGATATTCACCAACGAATCGGGCTGAAAGGTAAACTCATTTTCAAAAGTAACCTGGTATTCATTTGCTGCTATTTTACGTACCGGTAAAACCCTTGAGGTGCTATCGCCTGAGTGTAAAAGCACCTCGTGGCCTATTTTACGCAGGATAATCTCCTGCTTAGCCAAATCATAATCATCTACGCTGCTAAAGCTAAAAGCCGCGCAAATTAGTGTGATGAGCATTAGGGCCATTAGCCCCAGCAGATATTTTGTTTTTGTGTTCAAAATGTGTTGGTTGAATTTACAAAGTTTACATTTTTATTTACAATTTTCATTACAGCAGCCTTACGGCAGATGGGTAGGTTTACAGCTTCAAATTTAAATGTTATGAAAAAAACAACTGTAATTATCCTGCTGGCCATACTGCAATTTACGGCTTATGCCCAACAAACCTACCAATTAGATATTAAAAAAAGTAAAGTTTTATGGAACAACGGTCATACCATGGGTGGGCATTATGGTTACCTGCTTTTTAATTCGGGCAGTTTGGGCTATGCCCCTTCTGGTGAACCTTCGGATGGGACTTTCAGTATGGATATGAACAGCGTCCGTAGCCAGGACGATAAGGATGTCACCGGGAACTTAGCAACGGATAAAGCTATCAAAAAACCAAACTTTTTTGATATAGCCAAATATCCGGAAGCTTTTATGACCATTAAACAAATTACGCGGATCGATCAAACAACAAGCTATAAGGTTTCGGGCGATTTGACTATAAAGGGTATTACCAACCCCATTGTATTTACGGCAATTATCAAAAAAGCCGGTAATAGCCTAAATGTTATGGCTGATACTAAAATTCATCGCCTTAAGTATCATATTGATATGCAGGAACAACCTAAAAAGGAATGGGATTTTCTTTCGGCAATTAAAAACGAGGTGGTTGATGATGAGATTGCTATTTCACTAAAGCTGGTATTTAATAAAATGTGATGATTAATTGAGGGTGTGCTTAATTAAGGTGCATGTTACTATCATTTATTAGTAATTATATTGGGGGCGGTGAACCGCAAGATAGGTATTAGAACGAAGCAATAAAAGCAGCTTAATACTGTTTGTTTTCATTTATAGAGTATAATTATAGATATAAGATAGGTATTTTGGAACGCTGGTATAGATCAAATTGCTGTTCTTATTTTTCTTTTCCCTGTCAATTTCCAGTATAAATGCTTTTGAAATAATGTTTTCTCTTTTACGGTAAAAAATAAATTTGGAAAATTTAATGCTATAACTTTTTATTCTTTCAGTCAATTCTAGGCTATTTGAGTATAATGCAGTTAAAACAATAACACTAATAATTAAATATTTGTAACTGCCGGGTAGTTTTGAAAGTGCGTAAATAATGGGCCCTATAATAATACCAACAAACATGAACCCATCGATAAAAAAATGCGCAAGGACGCATTTTAAACGAAATAGCCTATATGTAATTATTGCCATAGTCTGGCTTTTATAAATCAATAAAAACACAGCCGGATACGATGCCGCTATTTGATTGCGTTTATCAACCGCCTCTTTTACCTCAATAGTTTCGTTAATATAGTTCCTAATTGGTGTCGTCCAATATTGCAATAAAATTGGGCTTTTAAAATCCCTTGCCTGAAATACTTGCAATGCTTTTAATGCAACAAAATATTCGTAAAATGATTTGTGCATAAAAGTGTATTCGTTATTCACCCTTTGTAAAAAATAACCTGAGAGTATTTCAGTTTGTAAATCAATTAAATCCTCTTCTTTCACTATTTGTTCTGGTCCTAAACACTCTTTTAGTGTAGATAAGATGTCTTTAGCTGTTATGCTAATATTTCCAAATGAATCTTTATAGTTTTTTCCAACTAATTGGGTAAAAACTTTAATTATCAATTCTTGTTTAACATTAGGGTTCTCTATAACGCTTATAATCTTTTTTACATTTTGCCTTTCAATCCAATGTTTGGCAAGCCTTTGGATATATTTATTTAAAATTGTACTCTCACTAATAAACGATGGGTTTTCATTAAATAATTCAGGTAGCATTTGAATTATAATATGCAACATGGATGGCCTTTTGCATAATTGTTGCAATATCGGGCTTTTCGAATAGTAAGTACGATATTTGCTTTTTTGAGGGTTGCCTTCGAAATATTGATCTATAGTTCTAAGAATTAATACGTCATTAAACAGGGCTAAAGTAATTCGTTCCGCATACGGTTCTTCCGAAAATTTGCTGTCCGGGTTATCTTCGTTAATTCTCAATGATGCTAACAGCTCAAACTCTGTTGGGAAATACCCAGGGCGACCTGAAACAATAATTTTGTTTTTTTCAAATGCTAGTTGCCAGATGGCATCCAGTTGTTTAAATCGCTGTTCCTTTGTTCCAATAAACCCCAATTCGTCAAACCCATCCAAAAGGAACAGTAATTTACCTTTCTGCAATAATTTTTCAAATGAACTGTAACTAACACCAAGGTTCTCGGATACAAATTCTTTTATCCTTGATAACATTCCACCATGCATAGGGGATGTGTTTGTTAAGGAAATGAAAATCGGAATTCTTACATTTTCATTTCGAAGGCATTTTTTTGCCAAATCATACGCAAGATATCTCATCAAAGATGTTTTACCCATGCCATAATCACCCAATAAGGCGATATGACGATTGCTTTCTTCCTGAAGCCATTTTGCGATGAAGTCTTCTAAATCAGATTTCTGTACTTTTTTGTTGTCTGAAACGTAAAACTCAGGAAGTATAAATACATTATGAAGCGATTTGATAGTAACAGTCCTATCGCTAAATGGAAGTGGTGCATTTTCAAATTGATAAACAAGCTCCTCAAGATATCTATTGAAATTAATCAAGCCGTCGATCAAATCAGTCTCTGTTTTAAAAATAACATCTGAAATTGGTTCACCGGAAAACTGGCCATTTTCTATTACACAGTAAAAAAGATATGGAGTGCCTTTTTTACAAAACACCTTTTTCAAGTTATTAATATTTTGATCTAAAGAAATAGTTTCTATAGTTTTATTTAAGTTGGATTTGTAACAATATATAATAAACGTTGTTGTAGTATATCCTTCTTCGTAATTGCCAAAAAGTACAGAGTGCTGAGCATTATAAATGAGGTTTAATGTATTGTATTTGGACTCAAATAAGTCTTTAATCCTCTTATAAAAGACATCAGACTCTTTAGGTAATTCATTTACAGGTGTTTTAATATACTGATTAAATCCCATTAAATAATTGCTATCTAATGGTTGCTTTATAAAAAATGACTTTACTGCTTTTAGTATGCCTTTACGTTTAATATAACCAACTATGATAACCAATAATGTGGGTATATCAACGGCGAGTTTACTTAGGATGAGGCTAAAAAAGGAATTTTGTGATATATTATTAGGCATAAGGTTATGATTATTTAAATATATTAAAACACAGTCATATTTTGATATTTTTTTAAATGGTTTAATTATAAATTATTGATTTATCGTTACAATAGATTAAGAATGATAGCTGTTTTAGGACTGGCTAAAAAGTAATGCTACTACGATATATAGCATACGTTGTGATTTGCTAATAGTTTTTATCGGTCGGAGGTGAATTACTGAGGCAACTGCTTTAGTAAATATTTACTAAAATATCATCATAAACTAAGGAGGTGCTTAATTAAGGTGCATGTTGCTATCATTTATTAGTAATTATATTTGAGCAATGAACCGCAAAAAATTCATCTCCCTGTTAGCCACTTCAGGCGTAGCCATGTCAACTTTAAATAGTTGGGCAAGTCCATCAGCAAGCAAAAATATGAGCAGGCATAAAATACCGCCCTACTTAAAACCGGGCGATACCATTGGGATCACCAGCCCGGCAAGTTATATTAGTTTGGCAGATATTCAGCCGGCGGTTCAGCTAATGGAAAGCTGGGGTTTTAAGGTGGAAATTGGCAGTACCATAGGTAAAAAGGACTTCACTTACGGCGGTACAGATGAAGAACGTATGGCCGATTTACAGCAAATGCTGGATAATCCCAATATACAAGCCATTATGTGCGCCCGGGGCGGTTATGGTGTAGTGCGAATTATTGATCAATTGAACTTTCAGCAATTTAAAGCGCAGCCCAAATGGCTGATTGGCTTTAGTGATATCACAGTATTGCACAGCCACATTAACACCAATTTAGGTGTCGCTACGTTACACTCTAAAATGTGTAACAGCTTCCCATCCGATTGGACAAAGGCCGAACCTATACAGGTTACCACTATCTTATCTATTAAGCAAGCATTAATTGGCGAAGATATGGCTTATACCGCACCGGCATCTTTATATAACAGGCCGGGCAGGGCTGAGGGGCAATTGGTTGGCGGTAACTTAAGTATGATAGCCACGCTGTCAGGTACCAAATCTGACTTGGAGACTAAAGGTAAAATATTATTTGTTGAAGATACCGACGAATACTTATACAGCATTGATCGCATGTTTTGGAACCTGAAGCGTAGCGGCAAATTAGCTAAGCTGGCCGGATTGGTTATAGGTGGATTTAAATTAAAAGCCGATACCCCCGGCGAGGAGTTTGGCAAAACCATTTATGATATAGTGATGGAAAAGGTAAAGGAATACGATTACCCGGTTTGCTTCGACTTCCCGGTTGGGCACCAAAGGAATAACGTGGCCCTGAAATGCGGCGTAAAGCATGTGTTAGATGTGGGCGCAAATGAGAGTAATTTAAGGGCGTTGTGATTATTTCCTGCCTTTTATCAAACGCAATGGATAGGCCATAAAACACATTTGGGTTAAATGATCGTTTTTCTGAATTGGTTTTAAGATAAATGAGTAGTATTTTGATGTGTGGTGATTTAATTATACCTTTTTTGTGTTAATATTGGGTATGTTTAATTGATCTGTTTTTTTATAATGAAAGTACTTCAATTCACCATACCCGTTGCGCACGATCAGTCTATCATTGTGCAGGAAGATGTACTGCCGCACTTTTATCCCTATTTGCATCGGCATTACGAAGCGCAGTTGATGTGGATATTGGAGGGAGAGGGCACACTTTTGGCCGGTACAAACATGCACGCTTTTAAAGCAGGTGATGTGTTTTTACTTGGCGCTAACCAGCCCCATCTTTTTAAAAGCAGCCCCGAATATTTCCAGGCAGATAAACCATTGCAGGTACATTCGTTAATGGTTTTTTTTGACCCGCACGATAAACTTTACCCTATATTTAATATGCCCGAAATACAGCCGCTTTACACGTTTATACAGCAATATGCAGGCGGGTTTAAAATACCCTTAGCCTATGCCGAACAAACGCGAGAGAGAATGCTGGATATCCGCGGATCAAAAAATACTGATCAGATAATTCATTTTTTGCAGCTACTTCAAACCCTCTATGGGCTAAAGGATCTTGTACCATTATCGGCAGCATCGTTAGATAAGGTTAGCGAAAGCGAGGGGGTACGTATCAGCAATATTTATAATTATGCCATGCAGCATTTTGATAAAGTTATTACGCTTGAACAAATTGCGGCAGAAGCTAACATGACACCCGAGGCGTTTTGCCGCTATTTTAAAAAACATACCGGTAATACCTTTATCACTTTTATCAACCAATTACGTGTAAACGAGGCTTGCAAAAAACTAACATCAGGTAAAATAGAAGGGATAGCAACGGTGGCTTATAGCTGTGGTTTTAACAGTATTACCAACTTTAACCGTATTTTTAAGGCGGTAAGCGGCTGTTCGCCAAGGCAATACCTGGATAATTACCATGGTGCGCTTAAATAATTCAGGTACTATTTTGTTCTATTGGTTTTAATAATTGCTTCCTGTTGGTTAATATGTGGTTGGTATAGGCTAATTTACTGTAATTAAATATGCCGGTACAAGGGTAGCTTTGTATTGTATAGTTTCAAAACAAATAATTATGAAAGTTACCTGGAAAGGCGTAATCCCTGCCGTTACAACAAAATTTACGGCTGATGATAAATTAGATTTTGATGCATTCAGCAAAAATATTGATGCACAGATAGAAGCCGGTATCAACGGTTTTGTAATTGGTGGTTCCCTGGGCGAGGCCAGTACCTTAACCAGTGAAGAAAAGATAGAACTGCTTAAACACAGTGTAAATAGCTTTGGGCAACAGGTGCCGGTAATATTTAATATTGCCGAACAAAGCACCAAAGTGGCTATAGATTTGGGTAAACAAGCCCTTGATGCCGGCGCCGATGGACTAATGCTATTACCACCTATGCGTTATAAAGCCGACGATCACGAAACCGTGACCTACTTTACCGATATTGCTAAAAATGTGGCCCTGCCCATTATGATATATAATAACCCTGTTGATTATGCCATTAACGTTACGCCCGATATGTTTGCCCAATTGGCCGAATATGAAAATATTGAAGCCGTGAAAGAATCATCGCGCGATGTAACCAATATTACACGCATGTTTAATCGTTTTGGCAATCGTTTTAAAATACTTACGGGTGTCGATCCGCTGGCTATGGAAAGCTTGTGCCTTGGCGCCGATGGCTGGCTGGCGGGTTTGGTTTGCGCTTTCCCTAAAGAAACCGTAGCTATTTTTCGCCTGGTAAAAGCGGGGCGATATGAAGAAGCGCTGGCTATTTATCGCTGGTTTTTGCCGGTGCTGGAACTTGATATCCACCCCAAACTGGTACAGTACATTAAACTGGCCGAAACCTGCACCGGTTTAGGTACCGAAAATGTACGCGCGCCGCGACTTAAAATTACGGGCACCGAACGTGAACGTGTGTTAAACATTATTAATACTACTATTGCAACCCGGCCCCAATTACCTGTGGGCAGTTGGGGGAGTTTACAGCAAGCAACCGTATAACATGACCGGGAAAAACTTAACAGGGTTTATCTACGCGCCACCTCAAGGCGAGCCGTTTAAAGTAACCGACCCGGCAACGGGTGCGGTTTTAGATGGCGATTTTTATACAGCAACACCTGCCGATATTGAAACGGCCATGCAGTTGGCAGATGATGCTTATACAGTATATAAAAATATTGGGAAAGACCGCAAAGCCGAATTTTTAAGGGCAATAGCCTCGGAAATAGAAGCTTTGGGCGATGACCTGATCAATAGGGCGGCAGCCGAAAGCGGTTTGCCACTGCCACGCCTGCAAGGCGAGCGCGGCCGTACTACGGGCCAGTTGCGCCTATTTGCCGACCTGATAGCCGAAGGCTCGTGGGTGGAGGCTGTGATAGACGAAGCCCTGCCCGAAAGGCAACCCTTACCACGGCCGGATATCCGCAAAATGCTGGTACCGCTTGGCCCGGTGGTGGTGTTTGGCGCAAGCAATTTCCCGCTGGCTTTTTCTGTGGCTGGTGGCGATACCGCTTCGGCATTGGCATCGGGTTGCCCGGTAATTGTGAAAGCACATGCGGCACATCCCGGTACAAGCGCGCTTGTTGGCGAAGCCATACTTAAAGCAGCCCAAAAAACCGGCATGCCCGATGGTGTATTTTCTTTACTGTACGATACTGGTTTTAACGTAGGTAGAGCCTTGGTACAGCATCCGCTTGCCAAAGCGGTTACATTTACAGGCTCGTTTAAAGGGGGGATGGCGCTCTATCATTTAGCGCAACAGCGCAGGGTGCCTATCCCGCTGTTTGCCGAGATGGGTAGCATAAACCCGGTCATCTTTTTGCCGGAAATATTAAAAACAAAAGCCGAAGAACTGGCTAAACAATATGCGGCATCCATAACCTTGGGCGCGGGGCAGTTTTGTACCAATCCCGGCTTGCTGCTGGGTATCAGGTCTGCCGGGTTAGATAGGTTTGAAAACGCCTTATCCCAAGCTATTGCCGATATTCCCTCGGCTACTATGCTTACTGGCGGTATCTGTAATAATTTCAATCACTTGTCCGCAGAAATGCTGAAAGAGGCGGGGATAGAAGTTATCGCGCAAGCCACAAATAAGGCAGATAAGAACAACCAGGCGCAGGCTATAGTAGCCAAAGTAAGTGCTGCCCAATTCTTATCAAACCCAAAACTTAAAGAAGAGGTTTTTGGCCCTTATTCCTTATTGGTAATTGCCGATGATGCTGCCCAGTTACAAGCCGTAATCGTATCGCTTGAAGGGCAACTAACCGTTACCCTAATGGCCGAAAATAGCGAACTGGGTACCTATCAAACCTTAATTGATAAAGCTACAGCGATAGCCGGACGTGTTATATTAAACAGCGTACCTACAGGGGTTGAGGTTTGCGCCGCGATGCAGCATGGAGGGCCTTTCCCGGCTACCAGCGATAGTCGTTTTACATCGGTAGGCACATCGGCTATCCGCCGTTTTGTGCGGCCGGTAAGCTGGCAAAGCTGGGAGCCATCCCTATTGCCCGACGAGTTGAAAATTGATAACCCCTTACATATTTGGCGATTGGTGAACCAGCAATGGACAAAATAACGATATGGCAGTAAAAACTTTTTTTTGCGTTGATGCACACACTTGTGGCAACCCGGTTAGGTTGGTTGCAGGCGGCGGCCCGGTACTTATAGGTGCCGATATGAGCGAAAAGCGCCAGCATTTTTTAAAGGAGTACGATTGGATACGCAAAGGCCTGATGTTTGAACCGCGCGGGCACGATATGATGTCGGGCAGTATTTTATACCCGCCTCATAATCCTGATAATGATGTGGCTGTGCTGTTTATCGAAACCAGCGGCTGCTTGCCTATGTGCGGGCATGGCACTATCGGCACTATTACCATTGCTATTGAAGAAGGGTTGATTAAGCCCAAAGTGGAAGGCATAGTGCGCATGGAAGCCCCCGCGGGGTTGGTATTAATTGAATACAAGCGCGATGGCGCTAAGGTTACATCGGTAAAGCTAACTAATGTGCCGGCTTACCTGGCAGCCGAGGATCTGGAAGTGGAATGCCCCGGTTTGGGCCAGCTTACTTTTGATGTAAGCTACGGTGGTAATTATTACGCCATTATCGATCCACAGGAAAACTTTTCGGGATTGGAAAACCACACCGCCGATCAGCTAATTTCCTGGAGCCGCGAGATCAGGAAAAGGATCAACGAAAAATACACTTTTGTGCATCCGTTTAACCCAACCATTAATACCTGCACACACGTGCTATGGGCCGGTAAAACAATCGACCCAACATCAACCGCCCGTAATGCCGTTTTTTATGGCGATAAAGCGATAGACCGCTCACCATGCGGCACCGGAACATCGGCGCGCATGGCACAATGGTTTGCTAAAGGGAAGTTGAAAAAAGGCGATGAGTTTATCCACGAAAGTATCATTGGTAGCAAATTTACGGGCAGGGTAGAGGATATTACCGATGTGGCCGGCAAGCTTGCCATTATACCCAGCATTGAAGGCTGGGCAAGGGTGTATGGCTATAACACCATTAAAATAGACGACGAGGATCCGTACGCGCACGGTTTCCAGGTAATTTAAGTTTTAAAATACACATGCAACATATTGTTATTATAGGCGGGGGGATTATTGGCTTAAGTTCGGCCTATTATCTTCATAAAGCGGGCTACCGGGTAACCATCCTTGAAAAAGGCGACTTACAGGACAACTGCTCTTTTGGTAATGCCGGGATGATTGTCCCCAGCCATTTTGTGCCGCTGGCTGCGCCGGGGATGTTAGAACAGGGCATTAGGTGGATGTTTGATAGTAAAAGCCCGTTTTATGTACGCCCATCGCTTAATCCTGCTTTGTTTTGGTGGGGCTTTAAGTTTATGAAAAACGCCACTAAAGACAACGTAGAACGCGCGGCGGTTCCCCTGCGCGATCTATCGTTACTAAGCAAAGCGCTTTACCAGGATATAGCTAAAGAACCCGGATTTACTTTTGGTTTGGAAAATAACGGCATATTGATGCTGTATAAAACCGAAAAAACAGGCGAAGAGGAAGTCCACATGGCCGAAAAAGCCATACAGCTTGGATTAGATGTCGCCGTACTTTCTGCAAAGGAAGCACAAAGCCTGCAACCCGGCCTGCAACTGGATGTGGCAGGGGCCGTACATTACCGTTGCGATGCGCATTTAATGCCACAGGTATTAATGCAGCAACTAACCAACTGGTTAGAAAAAGCCGGGGTTACCATTAAGCGCAACAGCGAGGTAGTGAAATTAGACCATCAGCAAGGCAGGATAAACAAAGTTTACACCACCGATGCCGTGTATGAGGCAGATCAAGTTGTAATTGCCGGTGGGGCGTGGTCGCCCGCAATAGCCAGTCTGGCTGGTTTGAAATTATCGTTAATGCCGGGCAAAGGTTATTCCTTTATGGTTAATGAACCTGCAAAACGTATGCATATTGCCGCCTTGCTAATGGAAGCGCGCGTTTCTGTAACGCCTATGGACGGCCAGATCCGTTTTGGTGGTACCATGGAACTGGGCCCATTGAACAATAAAATAAATATGAACCGGGTAAAAGGTATTGTAGAATCGATACCAAAATACCTGCCCGATTTTAAACCGGAGTTACCACCCCAGTCAAAAATATGGCACGGCTTCAGGCCATGTTCGCCCGATGGTTTACCCTATATAGGCCGGGCAAATAAATATAAAAACCTGGTGATAGCTACAGGCCACGGTATGATGGGGTTAAGCCTTGGCCCCGCTACAGGTAAACTGGTAAGCCAATTAATTGCAGGCCAACCCACGTTAATGGATATCAACGCATTTAGCCCGGACAGGTAATTGTATGTTTTTTGCCTTGTATAATAATCAAACTAATATCCAATCAGCGTAATTTTAATATCGTAATGCTTTAAATTTAGCGTATGCGATTTTGAATTATAGTATCCCACAGGTAAACATTTTTAATATTTATATGTAATAAAGGGCGGCTACTCCCAGGACGGGTTTTATCCGTATATTAATTTTAGTTTAACCTTTTAAAATGCATCATCAGTTAATTAATATCCGGGCGTTTCTAAAATTAGAGGATATGGTTGATCATCAACTATCCTTCAGGCCTTTTATTAGTTATCTTAAACATAGGGTAGAGGTTGAAAAAACCATTAAATCAGAATTTTATCGCTTTGTGCTGAATAAGTTTAAAGCCTACCCCCAATTTGAAACTGATTGTATAAAACCCGAGGAAGCGATACTGCATACCAACCTGCTTGAATTGGTTTATACGGTACTGTCGCCCAGTATTGAAGATGAAAGTACTTTGTTTTGGGCCATTGGTAACCCCATCCGCTCTAAAATAATTTTCAGCACCGATGCTTTTTATGATTTTATAGATGAACGCAACAAGCGCGATCAGAAAGGCATCATGAGCGATGCGACCTTGAAACAGCGCCAAACAGACTTTATTTACAGGCTGATATTAGAGAAATTATACAATTTTCCGGCCGATACCGGGCATGATCATGTTTATGCTTTGCCCGATAAAAAAACCAAGCTTACCAAATATTACCGTGTACATAACGATGTAAAGTTTATTGATGTGATAGCCAATGGGAAACTGCCCGATATAAACCCCGAAATGATAGAACCCTTTTTATACGAGGGGGCCGATATGGGTGTTTTAAAGGATATTATCCCGTTAGAAATGTTTCGGTTGGAAGGCTTTGTGGTGATCACTATTCACGATATAACAGCAAAACATGCCATCGAAACCATCAGGCATTCGTTAATTAACAACACCCCAAAAACAAAGGATCTATACAAAAATATATTAAACGCGCTGCAAACCTTATCAGGCAACCCATCGGTGAAATTTGGGTTAATGCCATTTATTAGGGTTAATAATCAATTGGTATTTGACCCGCCCGAATGTAAAAACAGTATGCTGGTGCGAACCGGTAAAAAGCGCGGCGCATTTACCAACGAATTTCTATCATTCATCAAAGGCTACATCCAACAGCCCGAAGCTATGTTTTTTATTACCATTTCAGATAAAAAGGTAGCCAAATATCCGTTTTTAAAGCGGTTAAGAGATGCAAATATTCGTTCGTATGTTATTATCCCGGTTTTTTATAACCGGCACCTGGCTGGTGCGTTAGAAATATTTTCGGAGCAAAAAGTTGTTTTTTACGAGAAGCTTTTATCGCGCCTGCAAAACGCCATTCCCTTAATATCGCAGTTGCTGCATAATACTACCGAGCAGTTTAACGAAAAGTTGCAGGGAGTTATAAAAACAAGCTTTACTACCTTACAACCATCGGTTGAATGGAAGTTTAACGAAGCCGCCTGGCATTACTTAATACAAGGGCAAAAAAACAAGAAGCCCGAAATGGAAGTGGTGGCCTTCCATAATGTGCATCCGCTGTATGGTGCTATTGATATCCGTGATTCTACCATTCAGCATAATAAAGCTTTAAAGCAGGATACGGATGTATTGATCAATACAATTACCGGTCTGGTAAAACAATTACAGCAGGTAATCACTAACAAGCGCGTAGCCGCGGCTTTGGTAAAAAAGCAAAATCAATGGCTTGTATTAATACAGAACTTTGAAAAGGCTAACGATGAAACCATGCTTAACGACCTGGTAAATAACGGTATTAATCCACAGTTTTTTGCGCTATGCGATAAATATCCGGTTGTTGAAAAACTGATAGCCGATTATGCCAAAGCTGTTGATGAAACAGGGCTGGTGTATAAGCATCGTATTGCTTTAGAAAAATCGATCAAGCTGATCAATAAGGCGATGAGTAATTATTTTGATGCAGCGCAGGTTAAGCTGCAAAAAATATATCCCTGCTATTTTGAAAAATTCCGGTCGGACGGTATAGAGTACGATGTTTATACCGGGCAAAACCTGGCCCCCGATTTGCCATTTAAAGATAAGTACTTAACAAATTTCAGAAAATGGCAATTAAAAGCGATGATAGATGTAGCTAAGATCACCTATAAGCTTATTGAAAAAATGCCTGTCCCGCTGCAAACAGCATCGTTGATATTTGTACACTCCAGCCATATTGATATCTGTTTCAGAAACGATGAACGCCACTTTGATGTAGAAGGTTATTACAATATCAGGTACGAAGTGATAAAAAAACGCATAGATAAAGTGCATGTAAAAAACACAAAGGAAAGGTTAACCCAACCCGGTAAAATAGCATTGGTGTATTTTAATAATGCTGAAGCCGAAGAGTACATTACCTTAATAAAACAGTTTCAAAAAAATGGGAACCTGAAAAAAGATATGGAACTTGTTGAACTTGAAAATTTACAAGGCGTAAGCGGGCTTAAAGCTTTGCGGGTAGGTATAAAATATCAGTAGCAGATTATCATATATTTACTTTAAATAACATTTGATAGTTGTATGTGTTATCAATTAATATTTACAAAGGGTGTTTTTTGCAGCGGTGGGTGTAAATAATAACAAGCAAGATTATGATTAAAAAAATACCCTATTCCGTATTAATGCTCACAATTGCCTTATCGGGTTATAGTAACCTGCTTTTAGCACAACAAAATACTTTAACCGATAGTATTAAAATTGCTGCTTACCCATCCTACAATCATGTTAGCTTTTTGCACAAAGCCTTTTGGGGTAAAAACTATCGTGAACTTTGGGCCGTGCCTGTTAATATGAAAGTTTTTTACATTGAAAAGGAGAATGGCGGCCTAACTATAACTGATGTGGGTGGTGGTAACCAAACCCGTTCGCTGCAATTAACAGATGCTGCGGGGCACCAATGGGCCTTACGTTCCGTACAAAAATTCCCGGAAAGGGCGCTGCCTGCAGACCAGCGGCATACGGTATTGAAAGATATTTTGCAGGACGAGGTATCAACGTCAAACCCGTATGCGGCGCTTACGGTGCCGCCTTTGGCCGATGCGCTTAATATCCCGCATAGCAATCCGGTATTTGTATACCTGCCCGATGACCCCGCGCTTGGAAAATACCGCAAGGAATTTGCTAACCATGTTTATTTGTTTGAAGAACGCGAACCGCTTGACGGCACAAAAACGTATAAAACAGAAAAAGTTCAGGAAAAATTACAGGACGACAACGACAACCAAATAAACCAAAAACAATTATTGCGTGCCCGCTTACTGGACATGATTATAGGTGATTGGGACAGGCATGGCGATCAGTGGCGATGGGAAAAGCAGGATACCGGCAAAATTACCTTATACCAGCCCATACCTAAGGATAGGGATAAGGTATTTTATTCCACATCCGGCGTTTTTCCGTTTTTTGCAGCTTTAGCTAACCCGCAGCTACAGCCCTATAACAACTACATCAGCAAAATAGAATTTTGGAACGCAAACGCCACCTTTTTTGATATGTACTTTCTTAACCAGTTAAGTAAAACCGACTGGGAACAGCAAATAGCTTATGTGCAAAGCAAACTTACCGACGATGTGCTAACCAGCGCGATGAAAAAATTACCGGCCGATATCTATAAAATTACCGGCAGGGAAACTACCCAAAAGCTAATAGCCCGCCGTAATCATATCAAAGAGGATGCACTGAACTATTATCACTTCCTTGCAAAAAATGTGGATATTTCTGCTTCTGATAAAAAGGAGCAATTTACAGTTAACGAATTGGATAATGGCGGCCTGGACGTTACCGTACGTTCGGTAAAAAAGGATGATAGCCTGGGGAAAGTTGTTTACCACCGCGCTTTACAACCGGATGAAACCAAAAGCATACGCCTTTATGGTATGGGTGGTAAGGATGCGTTTATTGTAAATGGCCACACACCGTCCCCCATAAAAGTAAGAATGATTGGGGGAGATGGAGAAGACAAGTTTGTAATAGATAGCGCGCTGGACAACCGCGGCAAACTGGTTGTTTATGACCGGTCGGATGAAAAGAATGATTTACCGCCGCGACGATTAGCAAGGGTGTTAGCATCTAAAGACACCAATGTAAACAAATACGACAAAACCCATTTCAAATACGATTTATACTTACCCAAAGTAGGCTTAGGCTATAATACCGAAGATGGCGTAAGGCTGGAGGTTGGCTATTCTATAGAAAAACATGGTTTTAGAGATAGCCCCTATGTTTACAAGCAGGAACTTACCATGGGATATACCTTATCTAAAAGTTCATTCATTTTTACCTACCTGGGCGATTTTAAGCAAGCCGTTGGGACAAGCGACCTGGGTATCAATATTATTGGCCGGGGGCCTAATAATGTAAACAGCTTTTTTGGATATGGCAACAATTCGGTATTTGTTAATCAGGGCACAAAATCTTTTAACTATTATCGTAACCGGTACGATCATATCGACGCGGATATCAGGCTGTATCATCAATACGGTAAATGGCGCTTAAGCGGGGGGATTATAGGGCAATACTATACCAGTAATTTGGCCACTAATATAAACCACTACTTTTACGAATTTAATCAACAGCAGCCGGCTGATGACTTTTTTGCAACCAAAGCATACGGTGGCTTGGTATTGGGTGCCGAATTGGATACCAGGGATAGTAAAACCTGGCCTACTAAAGGCGTTTATTGGTCAACCAAACTTACCGGCCTTACCGGCATTAATGTAAAAAACCATACTAATGGCCAACTATTTACATCGTTGAATTTTTATTTAAACCCGGGGAGCGATTCTGTTTTTGTAATAGCCGACCGTATAGGCGGCGGGATATTTACCGGGCGTGGCGAGTTTTTCCAGATGATGAACCTGGGTGGCCCGCTTAGCCTGCAAGGGTACCATACCAGCCGCTTTATAGGTAAACAAATGATATTTAATAACCTTGAGCTGCGGTTAAAACTATTTAAGTTTAATACGTATGTATTCCCCGGCACATTGGGGGTAATTGCTTATAATGATGCAGGCCGTGTATGGACCCCGGGCGAAAGTTCGGATACGATACACGATGCCTACGGCGGCGGGATATTTATAACCCCTTATAATAAAATGATACTATCAGCAGTAATGGGCCAAACAACAACCGGTGCCGATGGGGCATTACTCTATCTATCGGCCGGATTTCGGTTTTAGCAGATAAGATAATGCTATTTGCCCGTGGCCGGTAGCGTAAATGAGGGCTGACTGAACAAAAAATCCATGAAACGCATCATAGGCGATACGCGCGGCCAGGCACCGGTACTTTGGTGTGCGATGCATTATTAAATAAAAAATTAGATATTACATGTGTGTAAATAGCCTTTAAAGCATACTACACTATTAACCATTATCTACATGCAAAGAAGAAACTTCATCAAAACTACAGGCATTGCCGGTACAGCATTGTTGTTTAATAAATTACCATCGTTTGCGGCACAGGCGGCCTATCCAACTGTAAGAACGGCTAACCGCAATTTCAGCAGTACGGCCATTGAGGCTGCAATAACCGAATTTCAAAAAAATGTAAAAGATGAGGAATTGGTCTGGCTGTTTAACAACTGTTTCCCCAATACGCTGGATACCACGGTAACCTTTACCGAAAAGGACGGCAAGCCCGATACCTATGTGATTACCGGGGATATTGATGCCATGTGGCTGCGCGATAGCAGTGCGCAGGTTTATCCTTATTTACACTTTATTAAGCAGGATAAAAAACTACAGCAACTGATTGCTGGGGTAATTAACCACCAGGCAACATGCGTGCTAAAAGACCCTTATGCCAATGCCTTTTATAACGATCCAAACAAAGTAGGCGAATGGGCAAAAGACGAAACCAAAATGCAGCCGGGCATCCATGAACGTAAATGGGAGATCGATTCACTTTGTTACCCTATCCGTTTAGCCCACAAATACTGGCAGCTAACCGGCGATACCTCACCATTTGATGCCAAATGGAAGTCGGCTATTGCGCTAACGCTTAAAACATTTAAGGAGCAGCAACGCAAGGATAACCAGGGGCCATACAATTTTCAAAGAAGGACATCGTGGGCAACCGATGGTGTGCCGATGGGGGGCTATGGCTACCCGGTAAAACCAAACGGGTTGATCTGCTCATCGTTTCGCCCAAGTGATGACGCGACTATTTATAATTACCTGGTCCCATCCAACTTTTTTGCTGTGGTAAGTTTAAAACAGGCGGCTACTATGATAAAAGCAATTACTAAGGATGCCGCATTGGCAGCGGAGTTACTGGCTTTGGCCACCGAAGTGGAGAATGCTTTAAAACAACATGCCATCATCAGCCACCCCCAATACGGCAAGATCTACGCTTACGAGGTTAACGGCTACGGCAGCTATAACCTGATGGATGATGCAAACGTACCGAGCTTGTTAGGTCTGCCTTATTTGGATGCCCTGCCTAAAAACGATCCTGTTTATCAAAATATCCGTAAAATGTTGTTGTCATTAAACAACCCATTCTTTTTTAAAGGCAAAGCCGGCGAAGGCATTGGCGGGCCACATGCAGGTAAGGATATGATATGGCCGCTGGGCATTATTATGCGCGGCCTAACCAGTAATAACGATGCCGAGATTAAGCACTGCATTGCCATGTTAAAAGCCAGCAATGCAGGTACCGGGTTTATGCACGAGAGTTTCCACAAGGACGATGCTAAAAAATTCACCCGCAAATGGTTTGCCTGGGCCAATACCTTGTTTGGCGAGTTTTTGTGGGAAACCTATAAGGCCAAACCGCATTTACTGGCATAACTATAATTATTAAAAACAGCACATCAATCATCATGAAAAAAACGATTTGGACGCTTGGGTTGGTCATCATTTCAACAGTAACTTTAGCGCAAAAAAAGTATACGGTTGCCTCGCCCGATAAAGCAATAACCGTACAGGTAACCGTAGCCGATAGTATTTATTACCAGGTAAGCCTGGATGGTAAGGAGATCACTACCTCGTCAGCCATTAGTTTCCAAACCAATGAAACTGGCGGCAAGGGCTGGAAAGTAAGTAAAGCCATACCATCGGCACATAACCAAACACTCAACCCGGTTATCTGGCAGCAAAGCAAAACCGTGGTCGACGATTACAATCAGCTACATATCGATTTCAACAACGGGCTAAGTTTGGAATGGAAAGCATTTAATAACGGCATAGCCTGGCGCTGGATCAATAACAGCAAGAACACCTATATGGTAACTAACGAGCAGGCTGCTGTTAATATGCCGGGAGGCGCAAAATCATGGTATCCTGAAGAGGTTGGCTTTTTTTCGCATAACGAGCGTGCTTATAAAAAATACACCGTAAGCGATATGGACAATAAAAAACTGGCCAGTTTGCCCGTATTATTTGACGTGTCGGGCACCAAAATTTTACTTACCGAAGCATCCCTGTTTAATTATGCAGGTATGTGGGTAAGGGGTAACGGAATGGGTGGTATCAGGGCCACTTTCCCGTATGCGCCTAAAGAGAAAAGAATAGAGGGCGACCGCAGCGAAAAAGTGGTAAGCCGCGAAGCTTATATCGCTAAAGTTAATGGTAAGCAGGAGTTTCCCTGGCGGATACTGATGGTGGCAAAAACAGATGGCGATTTGCTAACCAACCAAATGCCCTACCTGCTGGGCCGGCCGTCAACCGGCGATTATAGCTGGATAAGGCCGGGCAAGGTACAATGGGATTGGTGGCACTATAACAATATTTACAATGTAGATTTCCGTGCCGGTATCAATAACGATACCTACAAATATTATATTGATTTTGCTGCCAAATACGGTATTGAGTATGTACTGCTGGACGAGGGCTGGTGCGACACCCGCGACCTATTTAAACAAGCCCCAGGCATTAACATCGAAGAGTTGGCCAAATACGCTAAAAGCAAACATGTAGACCTGCAACTATGGACAAGCTGGCTGGTATTGGATCAACAAATGGATAAAGCGCTTGACCAGTTTGAGCAATGGGGTATTAAAGGCATCAAGGTGGATTTTATGCAGCGCGATGACCAGGATATGGTGAACTATTACGAAAAAGTAGCCATAGCCGCAGCCAAACGTAAAATGACGGTTGATTTTCATGGTGCTTACAAACCCACCGGTTGGAGCCGTACCTATCCCAACATTATCACATCTGAAGGGGTGCTTGGGAACGAGATCAGCAAGTTTGCCGCGTCAATTGATCCGGAGCATACTACTACTATCCCTTTCATCCGCATGGCGGCGGGGCCAATGGACTTTACCCCCGGGGGCATGTTAAACGTACAGAAGAATGCCTTTGCAGCCGTACCGGGCGAGCCGATGACATTAGGTACCCGCTGCAATCAAATGGCCATGTACGTGATTTATAACAGCCCGATGCAAATGTTGTGCGATATGCCAACCCATTACCTGCGCGAACCGGAGTGTATGGAGTTTTTGAAAGCAGTACCAACCGTATGGCAGCAAACCATCCCGCTGGAAGCTAAAGTTGGCGAATATGTGGCCGTAGCCAAACAAGCGCCTGACAATAAATGGTTTATTGGCACCATGACCAACTGGACAGCCCGCGACATGGAGTTAAACCTAAGTTTCCTAAGCGATGGCGATTACACACTGCAATTATGGAAAGATGGCATCAATGCCGACCATAACGCCAAGGATTTCAAAATGCAAACCGTCAGCGTAAACAAAAACACCAAACTAAAAGTAAGCATGACAACAGGTGGCGGTTTTGTAGGTATAATAACAAAAAAGTAAAAGGAATGGGTAAACAAATTGTTCTGCTAATATTATTGAGCTTTGCTGTACGGAACGGCAAAGCTCAGTCTATTGAGTATAGCTATCGAATTAACACACTGCATGCAGTTATCAATAGTAAATTTAAAGACAACCAAACAGGCCTGTATTATGAAACTAATGAGGGCGATAAAAAACATTCGTACCTATGGCCGCTTTGCGCGCTGATACAGGCCACTAATGAAATGGAAGCATTAACGCCTAAAGCGCGTTATATGCTCCCTGTTGAAAATGCTATCAATCAGTATTTAAATAATGCCCCGCCGGTTCCCGGCTATCAGGCAACAGTTACCCGGGAGCGTGCCGATGCCCGTTTTTTTGATGACAATCAATGGATAGCGATTGCTTACCTGGATGCGTACAATCGCACGCATGAAAAAAAATACCTGGATAAATCGGAAATGATATGCCGTTTTATGCTTACCGGGTTAGATACCGTAGCCGGAGGTGGCTTTTACTGGAAAGAGGGAGATAGGCAAACAAAAAATACCTGCTCTAATGGGCCGGGAGTATTAGTGCTGTTGCAATTATATAAGATCACACATAAAGCCGAATACCTGCGTACAGCTTTAAGTGTTTACCAATGGACTAACGCCAGGCTGCAGGCCCTTGATGGCGTATATTATGATAATATTAAACTACCATCGCTAAAGGTGGGTAAGGCTGCGTATACTTATAATACCGGTACCATGCTACAGGCCAATGTGTTATTATATGATATTACAAAAGATAAAAAATACCTTAGTGAGGCCCAGCGTGTAGCAAAAGCAGGATTTGAACATTTTTTTAAAAATGGCCGTTTGCCAAATGGTAATTATTGGTTTAACGCGGTAATGCTACGCGGGTATGTGGCATTATACAAGGTAGACAAAGACGAACAATGGATTGATTTTTTCCGGAAAGATGCTGATGCCGTTTGGGATAATGAGCGCGATACCGATAACATGCTTGGCCCTAAGCCGGCAAAAAAACTACTGGATCAGGCCGCTATGCTGGAAATATATGCCACACTCCAAAAATTTAAAAATTAGGATGCGGTAATGGTTAAAATAAATACTATCAGGGCGATATCTTTTAAATGATAACGCAGGTGTTTTAAAGCAGCGGTGATCTGGTTTTCTACCGAGCGTTTAGAGATAGATAAGCGTTCGGCAATTTCCATATTACTTAAGTGTTCTTTACGGCTTAATAAAAATATCTCGCGGCAGCGTTCGGGTAACGATCGTAACTGCTCGGTTAATTGCTGTTCCAGTTCGGTATACAGCATTTTTTCCTGGCCCTGGTTTAATTCATAGCTGCCAATATCTTCAAATAGTTCTTCGCAATAAATAATCTGGCTGGTTTTGGCCCTTTTAAGGTGAGCATATACCTGGTACCGGGTAGCAGCTTTAAGATAGTGATTAAAATCAAGGATGTTTAGGTAGCAGCGCCTGTTCCATAGCGTAACAAACAAATCGTGTACTATTTCCTCGCAGGCTTCATTATCGCGGATGTATTTTTGGGCGGTTTTATACAGTTTTAGCCAATGGCGCTCGTAAAGCACGGTAAAGGCCCGGTAATCGCCGGGTACGATCAATGCCCATAAGTCGGAGTCACTTAAGGAATTTAGCGTCATCTGTATAATTGGTTTAGGGTAAAAATACATTTATAAAAAATATATCCAATTAAATTTTTTTTACAAATAATAAGTGTGTGCCCTAAGTAAAACATACTCTGTAACCATATAAGCCAATAACAAATCTTCCTGACCATGACACGTGACGAATACCTTTTGCTATTTGATAAATATCTGGCCGGTAAGGCTACGCCACAAGAAATTGCAACCCTGATGCAGCACCGGGATGACTTTGAATTATCAGACACTTCGGGGAGCGTTTTAACGGAAGAAGACCGTGCGGCCGGGAAAAGGATCATCAGCAACATTAATCAAAGCACCGGCCATGGGCAGGTACGTAAAATGTACCGTAGTGTACGCTGGTATGCTGCTGCAGCTATTTTGGTGACATTTACCGCGGGCTTATTGGTATGGAAAAGTTATCGCGACAGCAAAAATATGCAGCCGATAAATGCCCGTGCCATGAAAAATGATGTTGCCCCCGGTACCAATAAAGCGATACTGACACTGGCTAACGGAAAAAAAATAATATTAACCGATGCCACCAACGGCACATTGGCCAAGCAGGGTAACGTAATAGTAAGTAAAGAAAAAAATGGTGTACTGAAATATGTGGTATCGACCCAAGCCAAAGGCGATGATGCAACGGCGGAGCCGGGCTTTAATACTTTTACTACCCCGCGTGGTGCCGAATACCATGTGGTATTGCCCGATGGTACTATGGTATGGTTAAACGCGGCATCATCTATTAAATTCCCTACCACATTTGCGGGTAACGAACGCCGGGTTGAGTTAACAGGCGAGGCCTATTTTGAAGTAGCCAAGGATAAACACAAGCCATTTAAGGTAAAGTTTAATGATCAGGAAGTAGAAGTATTGGGTACCCATTTTGATATTATGGCTTACGCCGACGAAGCCGAAGCAAAAACCACATTGCTGGAAGGTTCGGTAAAAATATCAAGGAACAACATACAGCAGATTTTAAAACCGGGCCAGCAGGCAGTAGGCACCGCGGCCAGCAAGGGCTTACAGGTACAACAGGTAAATACGCAGGAAGTAATGGCCTGGAAAAACGGATTCTTTTTGTTCCGCAATGCAGGTATTGCCAGTATTATGCGGCAAGCCGCACGCTGGTACGATGTGGATGTAGTTTACGAGGACGATATGGCCGGGAAGGAATACGGCGGGCGTGTATCGCGGTACAAAAACATATCCGAGTTATTGCACAATATGGAGCTAACCGGAACTATACACTTTAAAATAGATGGAAGGAGGGTTACAGTTATGCAATAAGCTTACTTATTTGATAATTGTTACCTGAAGTAAAAAAATCACCGGGAACGTTCGCACCGTCCCCGATGATCGGGCCTTTTAGGGGCCAATGCCGGGTAACTCATCATTAATCGTTTCTCTGAACAACCAATTATTAAATAACCGAACATTCAAATGTATAAAAATTTTACTGCAATTATATGCGGGGCGCGTTCCTGCATATCGCCAAAATTTCTGAAAATAATGAAATTGACCATTGTTTTATGGGTAGTTGCCTTAATGCAGGTTAGCGCTGCTACCTATGCTCAGAAAGTAAGTTTAAACGTTAAAAATGCTACGCTTGATGAGGTATTGAATAACCTGAGCGAGCAAAGCGGCTATAATTTCATTTATAACTCGGTCATGTTACGCTCGGCTAAGCCTGTGAGCCTGGCCTTTAGCAATGAATTACTTAACGAGGCGCTGGAAATGTGCTTTAAGGACCAGCCACTTACTTATGTTATTAACGGTAATACCGTAGTGATCAGGAAAAAGCTGATACCCGAACCGCCGGCAATAAAAATACCTGTAGTGGTAGCGCCGGTGCCTATTGTAGTTACCGGCGTGGTTACCGATCAAAAAGGGCAAAGCCTGCCCGGGGTAAGCGTGGTGCTAAAAGGTACGCAAATGGGTATTACCACCAATGCCGAGGGTAAATACACACTAAAACTGCCCGATGATAATGGTACGCTGGTGTTCACCTTTATAGGTTATGTACCGCAGGAGGTAGCTGTAAAAGGTAAAAGTATTATTAATGTTAGCCTCGAAGAAAAGCCATCGGCGCTTACCGAAGTAGTGGTAGTGGGCTATGGCACATCACAAAAAAAGGATTTGCTTTCGGCCGTGTCATCCATAAAAGGCAAAGATATCGAAAACTTGCCTGTGGCCACCCCGCAATCATTAATACAGGGCCATGCATCAGGCGTGCAGGTAGTGCAAAACTCAGGCGCGCCGGGTAGTGCTGTTACCATACGGATCAGGGGTACTACTTCTATTAATGCCGGTAACGATCCCCTGTATATTGTTGACGGTATCCCGGTAGAATCGGGGACGCTGAACAGTATCAGTCTTTCGGGCAGCCAAACTTCGGCTTTGTCGGCTATCGATCCTAACGATATCGAATCGATGGACGTGCTGAAAGATGCGGGCGCGCTGGCCATTTATGGCTCACGGGCGGCAAACGGCGTGGTGATCATTACTACCAAGCATGGTAAAAAAGGCAGCACATCGTATAATTTTAACATGTACCAGGGTATACAGAATGATAATAAGGATACTCGTGTTAAGCTGATGAACAGCCAGCAGGCCATTGACCTGATTGAGGAAGGCCGGGCCAATTCGCTAAGTGACGGTGTTACCTCATTGTACGGCTTTTTACTGCCCGCGCCCGATGGTACCATATCCGATACCAACTGGCAGGATGCTTTATTCCGCACAGCTTCCATTGGTAACTATGGTATGTCTATCAGGGGTGGCGAGGATAAGTTGAAATTCGCCATTAGCGGCAGCTATCTTAACCAAAACGGTATCATCATTAATTCGGGTTTTAAACGCGGTACAGGCCGTGTAAATTTGGACTATGATGCCAGTAACAAGCTGAAGTTCGGCACTAATATTTCCTTAACCCGGTACGATAATAAAAGGGTATCAACCGAAGACGGCGCTACATCCATTATCCAGGTAGCGCTAAAAAAATCGCCCTCGTTACCCATCTACAATCCCGACGGCACTTATTATCAGGGCGATGTTTCGGGTTTTATCAACCCGGTAGCTTACGCTAACAAGGTAAAGTATACTAACCAGGTATCATCGGTTATTGGCAATGTTTATGGCGAATACGCTATACTACCCAAGTTAACCTTCCGCACCACCTTTGGTATTGATTATGCATCTATTTTAGATGTGTATTTTATCCCATCAGACGCGACAAGGAATGGCACCGCCAGCGGATCGACCTTTTCATCGACAGTGGATAGTTGGATAAACGAGAACACGCTGAATTACGCGCGAGATTTTGGGAAGCATCATTTCACCGCTTTAGCAGGCTACAGCCAGCAGGAGCGTAGTTCGTACGCGATAAGCGCGGCTGGTACACAGTATGCCACCAACAATATTTATACCCTTAACGCAGCGGTTTTGCCCACCCAAGCAAGTTCCAATACATCAGCCTATGGCCTATCATCGGCATTTGGCAGGCTGGGTTATTCGTATGGCGATAAATACTACCTGGAAGCTACAGCCCGCCGCGATGGTTCGTCGCGTTTTGGTGCCAATAAGCGGTATGCCATATTCCCGGCAGCATCCGCCGCCTGGCGTATCTCAAACGAATCGTTCTGGAACAAGGCCACCATAGTTAACGATGTAAAATTGCGTGCCAGCATTGGCAAAACCGGTAATCAAACCATTGGCGATTACGTTTCGCAAGGGCAGTATGCCACGGGTGCCAGTTATATTGGCCAAAGCGGTATTAACCTAAGCACTATCCCCAACCCCGACCTAACCTGGGAAACTACCCTGCAATATAATGCCGGTGTAGATATTGCATTGTACCAGTCAAGGATCACATTAAGCATTGATGCTTACGTTAAAAATACATCAAACCTGTTATTAAATGTTCCGCTGCCTAACACATCGGGCTTTGGTTCGGTGTTGGAAAACGTGGGTTCAACCCAAAACAAAGGCCTGGAATTTACCCTGAATACGGTTAATATTGATAAAAAGGATTTTAGCTGGAACACAGATTTCAACATATCCTTTAACCGCAATAAGGTTACCCAATTATACAGCGGCGCAAGCAATATTATTGTGGGTTCGGGGCTGGGTTCAACAGGGTCGCTAACATCATACGGGCTTTTGCAGGTAGGCTTACCTATCGGCAGCTTTTATGGCTGGAAAGAGACCGGGGTTTACCAATATTCGACCGACAATTCAAAAAATATCACCAATACCAGCTTAGGTACCAACGGCTATAAGTTTAAAGGCGGCGATATGATATTCCAGGATACCAATGGTAACGGCACCATTGATAACGACGACCGGGTGGTAATTGGTAATGCGCAGCCCAAATTTACAGGGGGCTTTAACAACACTTTTAAGTATAGGAATTTTGATCTGAGTGCCTACATAACCTTTAGCTATGGTAATGATGTGGTAAATGGTACCCGTTACGCGGCCGAATCGGCAACTGGCTTTAACGCGTCGTTAACGCTGCTGCGCCGCTGGAAAAATGAAGGCGACGTGACAGATATACCCCGGGCCAGTTATACCGACCCTGCCGGCAACCGCAGGTTTAGCAACCGCTGGTTAGAGGATGGATCATATTTGCGGATGAAAGATATCACCGTAGGTTACACGCTGCCTAAAAACCTGGTTAGCAAAATCAGTGTGAAGAGTTGCCGGGTATATGCCACTGCGCAAAACCTCATCACACTTACTAAATACACCGGTTACGACCCCGAGGCCAGCGCCTTTAATTCGGGGGTTACCACCATTGGTATTGACCAGGGTACCTACCCGCAATACCGTGCGTTCATCTTTGGTTTAACTGTTGGATTTTAAATTTTGGAAAACATGAAGATCAGTAAAAAAATATACGTACTAATAGCCTGCCTAAGCGTTTGTGCCTGTACCAAGGTAACCAACCAGGTGCCGGATAGTATCATAACGCCTGCTAACTTTTACAAAACAGCATCTGACGCGGATAACGCTATTAATGCCTGTTATGATGCCTTGCAGGGTAGCCCTGCCAATTACGAGATTTGGGGCGATGGCCGCGCAGATATGCTGGCCAGTACCGATCGTTCAAGCGGATCGGACCTACAAGTGGTAAGCGGCAACGTATCAGCCACCAGCGATTATGTAAGCTGGAACTCGTTATATGCCGGCATAAACCGTTGCAACAGCGTAATTAAGAATGTGCCCAATATTAACGACCCCAGCTTGGCCTCCCGTAAAGACAGGATAATGGGCGAAGCTTATTTTTTAAGGGGCCTCTTCTACTTTTACCTAACCCGTACTTATGAAAACGCGCCGCTTATTTTAAACCCGTACGAGGATTTAAGCGGCGACTTTTTCCCGGCGGTAAGCACCCGGTCAGCCATTTTTGCACAGGTAGAAAAGGACTTTAAAACAGCCGAGCCCCTTGTAGGTGATGTGCCTTTCAGCACTACATTGGAGAATAAAGGCAAAACCACCAAGGGCGCTATCCATGCTGCCATGGCCGATTTATACCTGTGGGAAAAAAAATATCAGGAAGCTGCCGACGCGGCCGCTTTAGTAATTAGCAGCGCGGCAGGTTACAGCATGGTATCGGGCGCTAATTTTGCTACCATTTTTACTTCAAAAAACACGTCAGAATCAATTTTTGAGGTGCAGTATAACTATAGCTACCTGGAAAATTTGAATAATATTACCGACCTGTTTTTACCATTAGGCGGAACGATTACAGCCGGTAACCTGCGCTATCAACCTACAGCGGCCCTAATGGCTGCCTTACCGGTTACAGATAACCGTGCGGCCATCACCTACAAAAACACAGGTACGGTGCCCGCGCCTTTCCGCGATGCTAATAAATTGTACATAGCCAAATATCCGGGTACCATTGTGGGCACAACCTTATATCAGGATGCCAACCGGATCATCTACCGCCTGGCCGAAGTAATATTGTTCCGCGCCGAAGCTTTAAACGAGCTGGGCCAAACCCCGGCTGCTATAACTTTGCTAAACCAGGTAAGGACAAGGGCGGGTATTGGCGCTACTGCCGCTACCACACAAGCTGATGTTAGGCTGGCTATTGAGAACGAACGCTTTGCCGAACTGGCTTACGAAGGCAAACGGTATTACGATTTGGTGCGCACCGGCAGGTACGCGGCCGTAACCGGTTTTACCAATGTAAATTTTGTGCGCTGGCCATTACCATCGGGCGAGGTAACGCTTAATAAAAATTTAGTTCAAAACCCGGGATATTAATTATAAAGAGAAATCATGAGATCAAATATCATAAAACTGTTTTCAGTGGCTATCCTGGCAATGCTAACCTTTGCGGGATGCAAAAAAAATGAAACCTATCCGCCCGTGGGCGATTATATCTATATCGCTTCTAACCTGGTAACAGGTTCGGGGCCTACGGCATCAACTACCATTACCAATTCGGCTACGGGCAAAGTTTCGGTTACCCCGGCTGTAGCCAGGGTGTATGTAAATACACTTAAAACTGCCGATGTTACGGTAACGTATGCCTTATCGGGCACGGCGGTGGCCGGTACTAATTATACGGCACCAACGTCGCCAAGTATTACTATACCGGCGGGCAAATGGTATGCGGATATTTCTATGCCGGTTATTAATGCCACACTATCGGGTAATAAAACGATCATCATCACCCTAACCGCTGCCACCAATAATACACAAGTAGGGGTGGGTACCGATAGAAACTATAAAGTATTTACCTACACGTTAACCAACTAAAGCCAATGTGGAAGCAATTATCAAAACCGGTAATAACTGCTTTAATTATGCTGTTTAATTTGGCTATATACGCGCAACCCCGGCCCGATGCCGGGGTTGACGTATGTGTTTACGGCGGTACATCGGCAGGCGTTATAGCGGCCTACACCGCTGCCAAAATGGGCAAACATGTGGTGCTGATAGAACCCGGCGACCGCTTAGGTGGTTTATCGTCGGGCGGCTTGGGTTTTACCGATATTGGCAATAAGTATGTAGTAACAGGCCTTGCCCGCGATTTTTACCGCCGTATAGGCCAGCATTACGGCAAGTTTGAGCAGTGGACCTTTGAACCTGGCGTTGCCGAAAGTATTTTTTTGGGTTATGTAAAAAGAGGCGGCTTTAAGGTATTCTATAACCAAAGGCTAAACAAAGTGATAAAAAACGGTATAGGCATTAAAAGCATACAACTGGAAAGTAGTATAAATAGTGCTGCTAAACACACCACCATTAACGCTAAGCAATTTATAGATTGCACCTACGAGGGCGACCTGATGGCAATGGCAGGTGTAAGTTACACCACGGGCCGCGAGGCGAATGCCGTTTATAACGAAACCGTAAATGGCGTGCAGTTAAAAGATAAGCACCAGTTCCCCGAAGGGATAGATCCTTACAAAATACCCGGCAAGCCCGAAAGTGGCTTGCTTTGGGGGATAAGCCCTGGTACAATGGCTGAAACTGGCAGTGGCGATAAAAAGATCCAGTCGTATAATTTCCGTATCTGTTTAACTAACGATCCGGCTAACCGGATTGCTATTACCCGTCCGGCAAATTATGATTCTACCCATTACGAATTGCTGTTAAGATATCTGGCCGCCAAGCCATCAAAAGATTTGTGGGGATTCCTGAAAATGGATTTGATGCCTAATCATAAAACAGATATTAACAACAACGGCCCTTTCTCTACCGATATGATAGGCATGAACTATGCTTACCCCGATGGCAACTACAAAACGCGGGAAGCTATTATTAAAGCACATGACGATTATACCAAAGGCTTGCTTTACTTTATTGGCCGCGACCCGCGTATGCCCGAGCAATTGCGCAAGCAAATGTTGGAATGGGGGTATCCTAAAGATGAGTACTTAACAAGTAACCATTTTACCACACAATTGTATGTGCGCGAGGCACGCCGAATGGTAGGCGCTTATGTAATGACCCAGGCCAACTGCCAGAGTAAGGAAGTAGTGCCGGATGGTGTAGGTATGGGCGCGTATAACATGGACTCGCACAATGCCCAGCGTTTGGTGGTTAATGGCATGGTAAAAAACGAGGGCGATGTACAATTAAAAGGTATCAACCCGTATCCTATAGCTTACCGGTCTATCACTCCCAAAAGCACCGAATGTAGTAATTTAACGGTGCCGGTGTGCCTGTCGGCCAGTCACATGGCTTATGGCTCTATCCGTATGGAACCTGTGTTTATGGTGCTGGGGCAATCGGCGGCGGTGGCAGCTTGCCAGGCTATTAATGCGCAGGCGACTGTGCAAAATATAGATATTAAAGCATTGCAGGGCGAGTTGAAAAATAATCCTTTGGCCGATAACAGCATTCCCGAAATTTTAGTGGATAATGATGATGAAGAGCATGTTGCCAAAACCGGCAATTGGAGCAGGCAAACGATAGGCGGCTATGGTCCCTCGTACTTTACCGACACTTTATCGGCAAAGGCCGATGTGAAGTTTATTCCAACAATACAAAAGGCAGGCAATTACCGGGTTTATATCTATATACCCAAATTGGCGCATGGCCGTAATATTACACACGTAAATGTTTTCGATGGACATACCACCATCAGTAAAAACATTAACAAAAAAGATGTGAACGTTGTTGGCCAAACATCGGGCGAATGGGTTTCGTTAGGCATTAGTCAATTGCCGGCCGGTAAACAAGCGTACGTGCAAGTAGATAAGACTGGCGCCGATGGCCCGGTAGTGGCCGATGCCGTATTATTTGTCCCCGTGAAATAATACCTAAAAAACATTTTCCAAATGAAAATTGAAAGACGGCAAATGATAAAACAATTGGCGGCTGCAGCAGCAGGTATAACGCTTAGTAAATTAGCTTTCGCAGATGCTAATTATAGCCACAATATGAACATGCATCACGCCGCTATATCGGTTATCAATGCAGGGGTAGGGGGTAATAATACGGTTGACCTGCTTGCCCGTATAGACCAGGATTGCCTGGCCCATAACCCTAAACTAACCATCTTAATGGTAGGCACCAACGACATGAATAGCTTAAAATACATCCCGCTGGAAAAATATAAAGTGAACGTTATTGAGATTATTACTAAAATAAAAGCTATCGGTAGCAAAGTACTTATAATGACTATTCTACCGCCTTACGAAGCTTATTTACTTACCCGTCACGCGGCAGCTTTTTATCAGCCCGAAGGAGTGGCTGCGCGCCGCAAACAGGTGAACGAGGCGATCATCGAAATTGCTAAAAAACAAAAGATCTATTTATTAGATATGGGCTATCGGTTTGAAGCCATTGGTAAAATAGGGCTGGACAAAGAATCATTGATACAGAACGAAGCCAATACCAATAAAACCGACGGCATACATCCTACACCCAATGGCTACCGTTTTATGGGGCTGGCCGTGTACGATTTTGTTATAGATAATAAGCTCCCCATATCCAACATCGTTTGCTTTGGCGATAGCATTACCAAAGGCGATGGTACTATAGATAAGGAAAGTTACCCGGCATATCTGCTGAAGCTGCTGAGCAATTGATCATGATCTGATTTTTACCTGCCATAGCCATTTTTTAATAAACGGCACAGCGCGTAAACACTTGGCAAACGATAAATAATTAGGGGGTATTTGCTTTATTTAAACATCTAAAGGCTGGATAGATGATAATGCTATACCGTTCGCTCAATCATTTTCTACTACACTCAACTATTATTGGCGTTTACACAATTGGTAAATAAATTGCCCGGCAAATGCATACCTTTAATTACTAAACTAATACAATTAAGATGTTAAAAGCTTTGCTGGTTGATGATGAGGCGAATAATCTGGCAAGCCTTGAGTTTTTACTTAATAACGATTGTGAGGGGGTTGTGGTTGCGGGTAAGGCGCAAAGTGCCGCCCAGGCACGGGATTGGTTGCAAGCAAACACTGCCGATGTGATATTTTTGGACATCACCATGCCCGGCGAAGATGGCTTTCAGTTACTAAACAGCCTTGCCGAACAAAACTTTAAAGTGGTATTTATAACCGCCTATAACGAGTATGCGTTACAGGCCATAAAAGCAAGCGCGGTAGATTATGTTTTAAAGCCTGTTAATATTGATGAACTGCGAAAGGCGATTGAAAAAGTAAAACGCTCATTCAGCAGCCCTTCGGCAATTGAACAGAACCGCTACCTGATGCAGCATCTGGTAGAAACCGTGACCAAAAGATCGGCGCCAAAAAAGATCGCCCTGCCGCAATTAGGAAGCATTACCTTTATTGATGTTGACGATATCGTATCGCTGCAAGCCGATAGCAACTACACCATTGTGCACATGAAGGATATGCAAAAAATGGTGATCAGCAAAACGCTAAAAGATTTTGAGGAACTGCTGGATGCCAACCAATTTGCACGTATCCACAAATCCTACATTGTTAACCTGAAGTTTATAAAAGAATATAGTGCGCACGACGGCGGGATTGTAAAAATGAGCGATGGTAACCGATGGAGCATAAGCCGCAGGCAACTGGATATGTTCCTGGAAAAAATGAAGGTAACCAGCCTCACGTTTGGTAAATAAAACCCGTATCTTCACTTAATACCCTTATCCGTTTATGCTATGCGTTTTGCCGTATTTATTTCATTAGGATGGCTGATGGTGTTTAACGCCGGCGCGCAGCAAATGAAATATACCGCGTTTACGGTGAACGATGGCTTACCAAGCAATAATGTTTACCGTGTAATTGAAGACAATTCGGGCTTTTTATGGGTAACTACTGATGGCGGGATAGCCCGCTTTGATGGCAAGCGCTTTCAGTTATTTACCACAAAACAAGGATTGCCAGATAATGCCGTGCTGGAGGCAGTAAAAGAAAATAACGGGCGCTTATGGGTGAATTGTTTTAAGCAGAAGCCCGCTTATTTTGACGAGATAAAAAACAGGTTTATTAACGCCAACGATGATCCTATACTGGCTAAGGTAACCGAGGGCACCGGCATTATGACCTCATTTCCTCTTAAAGACGGAGGCGTACTGTATGTTAACGAAAAAGGGAGCTTTGTTTTTAAAGACAAAAAACTAATTGTATACCCGGCTTTACGGGGTTGCGATTTGTTTGTTCAACAAAATAGCGATGGCTCCTATATTGGATATGGCGCAAGTTATTCTCCCGCTATTAAAACCAATCTGCCAATGCTTTATCAGGTGAAAAACCACACGATTATTGATAGTATTTCGGTTAGGGACGTTAATTTCAAAACTTCTGCTTTGTCTACCAAATCAGTTGTGGACGATAGTAAAGTGTACACTTTTTCACCTTTGCAAAACCAGTGTTTTATTTATGGGAAAATAAAAACAAACCCTTTAAGATGCCAGTATGATTCCATAAGTATCCCCGAACATTTTACCATTAGCGGAGTTAACGATAGCTATGCTTTTATGCTGGGCTACTCGGGCAAAATGTATGTTTTCGATAAAAAAACATTGCAGCAAGTAATGGTTATCGATGATAATTATTTACCAAATGCGGTATATAACGCGATTTATAAGGATAGTAAAGGGAATATATGGCTAAGTACATTTGATAAAGGATTGTTGTTATATAGAAAAACAGCTATTAGCGCTATTGAAACACCATACGGGTTTACAAATACCGGTTTTTTGAGCATCACCCGCAAACCTGATGGCAGTTTGTTGACAGGCAATTCTTATGGCGAAATATTAGAAACGAACGGGAAAACAAATAGCATCCACACCGTTCCAAAACTAAGTAAGGAGCTACGGATACGTAAGATATTATTATATAAAAAAAAGGTTTTTACTTTTTCGGAACGGGGGGTTATTATAGATTATCACCGTATTATCATTAATCCCTTTAACAATATGCCATATTCGGCAAAAACCGCGTTACAGTATAATGATAGCATTGCCATATTTGGGCTTTTGAGTGGGTTAGTGTCACTTAATATGCGTACAGAAGAGACAACTGTACTCAACTCGTCGCGCAAGCGCTTAACCGCGTTAAGCAAATCTGCTGATGGCTTTATCTATTTTGGATCAACAGATGGTTTATATAAGCATGATTATGTTAAAAATACTTCGGTATCCCTGGCCAAAAATTCACCATTGCTTAATGAACGGATAACCGGATTGTGTACCACTCCCGACAGTTTGATTTGGGTGGCAACGGCCAGCAACGGGGTGGTGGCATTAAAGCATGACAAAGTGAGGGTGCATTTTTCAGAAAAGGATGGTATTATCAATAATGCTATCCTAAGTATTACGGCCGCCGGCCCGGGTAAGGTATGGTTAGGTACCGAAAGTGGTATTAGTATTATTAAATATCGGATGAAAGCCGGTGTTATGCATTATTTCATCCAAAACCTTTCGGTAAACGATGGGCTTAGTAATAATATGGTTAATGAGATGGCTTATCATAACGATACCGTTTATGCAGCCACAGGCAATGGCATCTCTGTTATCCCGGCAAATATAACCATCCCTTTATTTAACATTCCGGTGCAGTTAACAGGCATGAGCGTTAACCAACGCGACACCGTATTATCATCGTCGTATCAAGTGCATTACTATCAAAAAAATATACAAATGAAATTTGCCGCGATTGAATTAAGCGGGCACTTTAAAAACCTGCAATACACTATCGACAAAAATAAAAACTGGATTAGGTTAGATGACAAAACCCTTGCCGTTCAGTTGAACAACGGCAATCATACGGTGGAAATTAGGGCCGTAGACGTAAATGGAAACATTAGCAAAAAGATACTTACTATTAAATTTGATATAGCAACCCCGTTTTGGAAAGCGATATGGTTTTGGATAGTGCTTGCTTCCGTAACACAAATACTTATTATTTACCTGGTGAACCGCCGGCTTAAAAAAAGAAAGGAAGCCCGGTTAGCGCGCGAGATTTTAAGCGTACAAACCGCATCGCTTGAACAGCAAGCCTTTACCTCATTAATGAACCCGCATTTTATGTTTAATGCCCTTAACAGCATACAACATTATATTAACTTGCAGGACAGGCAAAATGCCAACCGTTACCTTAGCGATTTTGCCTCCCTTATCCGTAAAAATTTTGAAGCCGCCCAGCAGTCGTTCATCCCGTTGGAGCAAGAGATAGAAAACATAAAAATATATCTTCGTTTAGAGCAAATGCGCTTTAAGGAACGTTTTACATACCACCTTTCAGTAAGCGACAATTTAGATGCCGATGAATGGATGGTACCCACAATGATATTGCAGCCATTATTAGAAAATGCGCTATTACACGGTATTATTCCATCTATTGTTGATGGTATAATATTTATTAATTTTAAAGAAAAGGGAGGTAATTTACTGATCACAATCACCGACAATGGTATTGGGATAGCCAATAGCACAGCGTTGAAACGTGACACCGACCATAAAAGCCATGGTATGGACCTTATAAAAAAACGCGTAAATGCCCTTAGCCGCTTTGGGGCGCATGCCATAACTATATCAATGGAAACCGCTTTTGCCGATGACAGAAACCCTGGCAATAAGATCGTGTTATTTATTCCGTCCGAACTGTTTGGTGCCTGGCAAAGGGCGCAGCAGCAATAGCGGCTTTCCCCGTATACTCATTCATTGCTGTAAATCAATAGCTTATACCTGCCGTTTGCACAGGGGGGCTTGTCCGTGCATTTAATTCGCAATAACTTAAACAAGCTTAAGGCCTATTATTTCACAATTTCCCATAGCAAAGGGGGAATAAAACAACCCAAATGAAAAAGCTCCTCACAGTGGTATTAGTTGCATTTACCATGCAGTTATTTGCACAAACCAATCCAATTACGGCCATTAATATCACGTTGCCGGCCAATCCGGATGCTAATACAGCTAACTGGGGTACCGGCGCCTCTATGCTAACTATCACCGCTAATGCCAAGGCTACAGCAGGCAGGATAGACCCTGCTGTGACAGAAAGCAAAATACTGGTGATTATTAAAAAAAACGGCAGCAAAATATGCGGGGCTTATACATCGGGCAATGCACCGGCCTCGGGCTTTAACAATTTAACCAAAGTTTGGAGTGGCAGCAACGCTATTTCGTTATTAGGACAGGATTGCACGCTGCCACCCGGCGATTACGAACTTAGTGTGCAGTTTTTTGGTTACAGTTTGGCCAAATCGGCCCCTATAAGCGACGAAAAAATCAAACCTTTTACGATAAGGGGAAACGAGCAGCAAGTGTACCGGGTACCGCAGCCTATTACCCCGGCAACCGGTACGATTTATAAGGATGCAGATGTCAGGAAGCCGATAGCTTTCCGCTGGACCCCGCTTATACCCAAACCAACAGAACCTGTAACCTATCGTTTAAGCGTTTGGCAGTTAATGCAGGGGCAAACAGGTGTACAAGCCATGCGGGTTAATCAACCCATCTTTACTAAAGATATAGATAATAATATTACCCAGGCTGTGGCAAACGGTATTATTACCGGCCCTTGTAAACCGCCTTATCTGTGTGATTTTGTGTGGAACGTACAGGCGCTAAATAGAGATGGCAAACCCATAGGCGGTAACAATGGGACAAGTGAATTATTTGCATTTAACTATCAACAAGAAGATATCGCTAACACCCCTGTTGACAACGGGAATATCCGGATTGACCTGGTATCGCCCGATATTGAACTAAAACCCGGCGACAACCGGCCTGTATTTAGATGGCAGTCAACCGGTGGCCAACCTGGTCAATCCTATGGCATTAAAGTGGTGGAGATACATGATAGTCAAAGCCCTGTGGAGGCGCTTGGTAAAAATAAACCTTTTTTTGAAAAAGATAGCTTAAACGAGTTGTCTGTAGCTTATCCACCAAAACTGCCCCCAATCGATACAGGAAAAGCGTATGCCTGGGCTGTTACCGTTTTTGATAGGGGAGGCAAGCAAATAGCGCAAAGTTTAGCTGGCTCATTTTTATTGCCGGCTCAGCCATTCCCTACGCCACCCCAATGTATTAATTTCACGATAACGCCCAACCCCGTCCCCGTTTGTCAGGGGGCACCTGTAGTTATTCACCTTACAGGGTCGGTTGCCGGCTATACCTTTTCAATTGCAGGCACGGGCGGCACTGTTTATACGGGCGGTGGCAGTACTACCAGCCAAACAATATCATTTCCGTCGCCTGCAACACCGGGTACTTATAGTTATACCGTAGCTGGGTATAAGTTAGTATACAACCCGTTACTCCATTATTATATGTATTGCACCGGTACTGCAACGTTTACAGTTAATGTATTCCAATCGTTAAGTGCCGCTATAAATCATACACAAATATGTAATGGACAGGATGCGCAATTAAATGTACCCAATTTACCTCCGGGTTATACTGTAAATTGGTTTTGGTGGGATGGCTCGGGTACACCGCAGCCGCTTGGGACAGGCAATCCTATTAATACAAATGCCATAATAACTCAATGTACACCCGGTGTTACTTCCGTTACACGTACATTCAGGGCAACAATAGCCGGCTGGCCGGCCACTTGCCCCATATCAAATGTTTCGCTTACGGTATGGTGCCCAAGCGCTGCGGGTGCAATTAGCCCGGTGGGTAATTCAGCAGGGTATATTTGTTCAAACAATGTGTACCCATTTACCTTTCCACTTACCCTCAATGGCTCAATTGTAGGGAATGTTAGCTGGGCCTATACCGGCCCTGGTGGTGGTACATTTGTACCTAATGCTGCAAACCCAAGCCAGTTTAAGGTTACTGTGCCGGGTACGTATGTTATTAGTGCAACCGTATCAAACGGTACCTGCGCTTCAATAATCAGGTCGATCACCGTTGTAGTTGAGGATCCGTTAACCGTAAGCATTTCGGGTAGTAATGGTAATGCAGCCGTTTGCCCTAATGATGGGGTTATGCTTACTGCTAATGCCCCCGCCGCGCCTGCCGGTAGTACCTATTTATGGGAATACTCGGCCAATTGCTCGGGAATTTGGACAGCCAGTTCGGTTAGTACCAGTACCCAAAATACAAACCCTATTGGCAATATGGGGCCGTATTCTCCCGTGCCAATCACAAGCTTATGCTGGCGTGTTAAGGTCACCGCGCCAAATTCGGCCTGTGCGCCAGCAATGGCCAGCTATACCATAAATATTTTGCAAGCACCTTGTACGCCGGTTATTTCGTCGAACATAGCTTTGCCTAAGTGCCCTGGTTCGGCAGCCATGCTATCGGCACCGGCTAATTGTGGCAGCGGTACCGGCCCTTTAACATGGCAATGGTACCTTAACGGGATAGCTATACCAGGTGCAACAAACCCAACTTATCCAGCGGTTTTGCCGGGTAATTACACCCTCGAAGTAAAAAATCAATGTGTTACGCGTACCTCGTTACCATTTGCAGTAGCCGATTGTATTAACCTGCTAACTATTACCGGGCCATGCAACACATCTGCCGGGGCAGCGGTAACCTTAACAGTACATGCAACAAATCCACCGTGCTGGGGCACCACTAATATCTATAAGTGGTATGCTAACGGAATTGTTATTGCCGGTGCCACAGGTACTACAGTTCAGGTATCGCCTACGGCTGGCACAACTACTTATACGGTAACTGTTACATCTGCAACCGGTTGCCAGGCAAGTACATCCATTGCGGTAAAAGTTTGCCCTTAATATTCACGCGAAAAAAATGAAGAATTATTACAAGGATAAATTCAATAACACCATGAAACTTAATATCACATATAAAAATATACGTTTACTCATCTGCCTGCTATTGATCAGCAGTACAGTATTCGGTCAGCGCGGTCAAATCCTTACTAAGTCAGTTGGCAAAACAGCCATTGGTTGTGCCGCCGGCGATTTAAATATAAATGTAACGCAAGGAAGCGACGCACAAGGTTGTTTTTACGATGTGGAATACAAACCCATTTGGTCTTTAACGGCCAGCCAGTTTTGTGATATCAACCAGGCCCCGCACGGCTTTTACGTTGAATTTAGCGGTGCAACCATCGCAAGCAGTCCCATCAGAACGGGCGCGTGGTTAGCCGGCGCAGTACAAACTCCGGCTTCGCCTACAGGTAATTTTGTTTATTTTAATAAACAACCTGCTGGTACTTGCCCACTACCAACAAGTGCTATCCCAAGTGGTCAACTGCAAAAAGCACGCATAAGGATTAATCCCGGAACAGGCCCTGTAACAGTGGTTGTGCGGACGCTTATCGGGCAATCATGGCCAAATACCTGGGCTCCGCCTATCCCTGCAAATGCCGCGGGCTGGCTGCCACCGGGTAACCAGCCTTATTCGGGTGTTTGGGATTGTGGCACCAGTTTTATTTTTACACCACCAACGCAAAACTATAACATAGGAACCAACACTTCGGTTTGCAGCGGGGCTTTTGCTACACTAAATTTAAGCCCGGCACCGCCGGCTGGCTCGCAGGTTACCTGGTACCGTTCGGGTACCAACATAGCCTGTCCCTCAACAACCCCTTGGGATGTAGCGGGATGGGGTACCGCTGCACAGACGAGCGGAAACTCTTTCCCTACAAACGCGCTCACACATACCGAGTGTTTTGTTGCTGTAGTTAAACAAGGCTGCTGGAGTTATGTATCGAATGTTAAAACAATTACCGTTTGCAATGGTGCGCCGGGCGCAACTATAGCCACAACACCAACAGGGGCAAATGCAGCCTTGCAATTAATAAACAACCAATACCATGCTTGTATACAATGGCAGGGCAAACTCAACCTTACGCTATCGCCTACTTCATGCCCGGCAACAATAACATGGGAGAAAAAACCAACCAGCCTAAATACCTGGACTACTATATCAACAACCGGTAGCCCCACACAAATAAATACGGGCTTGCTTTATTTACTTTCATCGGTAGGATGTAATTCGGGGTACGATTTCAGGGCAAAACTGGTAAACGCCTGTGGCACTACTTACGTCCCCATTACGATAATGATTGACAATCACCCGGTACCGGGGCAAATACATACCCAGTCTACAAGCTTTTACGATGTAGGTACCGGTACATCAATAGCTCCAATATTGTGCAATAAAATGGGGACGCAGTTAGTAGAAATTCCAACCTGCGGGACAATTGATCATTGGGAATATCAGCATGAAACGGCTCCCTGTTCAGGTATTTTTACATCCTGGCAAACTATTCCAGGATCGGGAACAACCAGCACCTGGTGGACTGGTAACTTAACCGCCACTACAAAATACCGGGCCGCTATAAAAAACGGGGCCTGTGGTACAGTTCCGTCCACCGCAATTACCGTTAAAGTAAGGCCCGAACTATTGGTG
This sequence comes from Bacteroidota bacterium, assembly GCA_040389105.1. GTDB lineage: Bacteria > Bacteroidota > Bacteroidia > Sphingobacteriales > Sphingobacteriaceae > Mucilaginibacter. The sequence goes on along the minus strand of JAZKAO010000010.1, from coordinate 300,214 downwards.
AGTATTGCCCAACCAGCATCGCCGCTACTATGCACTAACCCTGTACTTACAGCGGCTACCTCCTACGATGGTTGTAATAGTTCCACCGTAAATTATCCGCTGACCTATCAATGGTACCAGGATGGTGTGCCAATTGCGGGGGTTAATGCTACGCATAAAACATATACACCACTAAAACCGGGTAACTACAGTGTGGTAGTTTCAGACGGTACCTGTAAAACTGAAACTAAATCGAATGTAGTTACACTTTGCGCACCAACATTAGTTGTAGCCCAATCTTCCTGTTGTGTTTGCAGCGCAACCGATGTCGTTTCGCTAAGTGCCGTGATAACCGGCAATTGCGGGCCGATGCCAACCTATACGTGGTCAAACGGAGCAACAACCGCCAGTATTTCGGTAACGGTAGCAGGAACGTATGCGGTAACAGTGCATTTCCCTGGGACATCAACAGCCTGTAATCTGCATGCTTCAGCAATAGTAGGTAATTGCGCGCACTAAAAAATAACAAGTATGAACCAGTACGCTAAATTAATAACAGGCCTGCTTTTGCTCTTGTCGCTCCACGCCGCAGCACAGGACGATAAGCGTAAACCACCGGTTACCGTTGGCGGCGATATGGGCGTATGGTACGAAGGCTATGGGTTGGATAAATCGCCCGAGCAGCCCGTACCCGATTTTTACCGCCCAAGGAAGCCATGGAATATGTTAAGATATTCTTTTAACCCTATTTTCAATATCGGCAAATGGAGCATCCCTTTTAATTTTAATTTCAGCAGTTCGCAAAATAACTTTACTACACCATCCGGCGGCGGAAGCCAAAGTTTATGGCAATTTTTAACTAACCCGGCAAATAACTTTGGTATCAGCCCTAAAATTGGCACTACCGAAATATTACTGGGCACACAAACCCTAAAATACAGCGACCTAAGCACCGGCGATGTGGGCGTATTTGGTTATGGTGTTAATCTGTCGCCAGGCAAGTTCCGCCTCCGGTTATTTCAAGGAGTATCGCAAAGGCCGGTTAATTATGAGGCACCTACTATTGGGCCACCTGCAAATCCCGGTGTAATTGGCGCATATCAGCGCAACCAGTGGATGGCTCAATTTGGGTTGGCAAAGGAGGGGACTTACTTCGCAGGCTTTAATATTGTACGCTCGTCCGATCAAATCAGCTCGGTCAGTTCGCCACCATTAACCCCAATCGATCCGCAGCAAAATGTGGTCATCAGCTTTTTAACCGATGCCATAACGGCCAACGGCTGGAACTATCATTTGGAGCTTGGGCAAAGCTTTTTTACCCGCGACCTGAACACACCGTTATCAACTATCCCGGTAAAAGATTTTCAGCCCTTTCTTAATTCCCGTACATCAACCGGTAAGGATAACGCGGTAATGCTCGGCATCAGCAAAAAAGGGAAAGATTGGGAGGCGGGCGCTAAGGTTAACTATTATGGAGCAGGGTATTATACAGCCGGTTATCCTTTCATGAATAATGATAAAATAGAATACCTGGGCAATACCCACTTTAATACCTGGAAAAAGAAGATAAACATTGTAGCAAGTCTGGGCGACCGCCTGGGTAACCTGAGCCATACCAGCGGCACAGGTACCACCAGCCAATTAATTGCAAATATTAATGCTTATACCCAGTTTACAGATAAGTTTAGCCTGAACCTGAATTTTAACAATTTTGGGTTTAACTCATCAGATATAACCGGGTATAAAAGCGTAAGTAACGAACTGAGCATCAACCCGGCCTATACCTGGACAAGCGCCACTATGAGTCAGTTACTGAGTGCTACTTATACCCGCAGCAAATACGATGAGACAACTATTATACCTGCTACCACTACTCATAACGATACACAAACCGCCCTGCTTTTATATGTCCCAACGTTTTTTAATAAAAGCATTAGCCCGGATTTTAGCCTGATGTGGTTCCGCAATACGGCGCCTTTGGTTGATTTGACCTTACTAAGCGCCACCGGGGGGATGACCTGGAAAACCGGCAAAAAAATTAGCCTGAAAGGGCAGTTACAATATGATTTAAGCACTACCAACCCTTTTACTGCCGATAAAAACCTGCTGGTAACTGGTGGGTTTGATTGGGCTTTATATAAAAAGCTAAAGTGGCAACTAACTGTTACTGCCAATGTGTATAGCTATGGTTCGGCCTTACCGGGAAGTTCGTTAGCACCGGTGTATATAGGCGACCCAAGATATTTAGAGAGTAACCTGCGCACCGGTTTACAATACAGGTTTTAATCAAAAGCAAAATGACAACGAAAAAATACGGTTTATTGATAGTAATGATGGTGCTGGCAGCTCAAATAGTAAAGGGCCAAATCACCCTAAACCTTGCCATAAACAGCAGGCCCCAACCGTACCTGGCCGATTGGGCAAAACCAGTTAACGGGGTAATGATCATTAACTACGCGACCGGGACTGTATCTGGCGATCCCAATATCAAAATAAAAACCACCTTGCTGGATCAGGGAGGGGGCGTTATAGGCGTATCCAATATCAACGCTGCAAGAGTTTACACACTAAAACAGGGTGTAAACCAATTCACCATGGCCGATGCGCTGCAGTTGCAAAATTTAACCCTTCAGGGCGCGGTACAAAACCTGCTGAGGCGCACAGGGCGCTTATTGGCCGGCCAATACCAGCTAACGGTTGAGTTAACTAATACCACTGGTGATATTGTCCGCGCGAAGCAAACCCGCCCTTTTTTTGTAACATCGTACCAATTGCCGGTTTTAATGCAACCTGCTAACGGGGCCGAATTAGATGCCCATGTAGCACAAGCTATTATTAGCTTCCGGTGGACCAGCCTTAGCCCCGCGCTGCAGGAAATACCTACCTACCGCGTGCAGGTTTTTGAAATTTTGCCGGGACAAACACCTATGCAGGCTTTCAGGGGTAACCGGCCGTTGCTGGATGAGCAGGCCACAAGAGGCAGCACCCAATATATATGGCGGCCTAATTTGCCTGTGCTTGATTCGGCATCTAACCGGCACCTGATATGGACCGTACAAACGCTCGACATCAATGGCCAGCCGGTCCCCACTACCGATATGACCATACAGGGACGAAGCGAGCCTGCAACATTCAGTATCGTAAGCCCAAAAGCAACTGTTATTAAAACAAACTAAGCTGTAAAACACTAATGAAACGCGTAGCCATTATCCTATTCCTGGTTTTACTGGTGCTTAAGCTTTCGGCACAGGACAGTACGGGTAAAAAGCCATCAACACTGGTTTTCCATGTTTTTTATAATGACTTTAATACGGCACAGCAAATCAGGACCAACTCCCTTAGCCATACCACCTGGAGCAGTTTTAGCGATATGCAAATGGGTTTCGGCTTTAATTATTTAAAAGGGATAGGTACTAAAATAGATCTGGTAAGCACACTGGACGCCAGTTCGGCAGATTACTTATTTAAGGATGGTACAACCAATGGCAGCAGTAAGTTGCTGCTGGATGCAAACGCCGGGTTAAATTTTAAACTGTTTACAGATAGACACGCGCTTGTGCCTTACTTGTTTGTCGGGGCAGGGTTGTCTATGTATAATAGTAAATTAGGGTCGTATATTCCGTTGGGCTTGGGTGTGCAGGTTAACTTATTTAACCAGGCCTTTGTTTTTAGCAATATGCAATACCGGCGTGCTATAACACCGGCGGTGAACGATCATTTTCAATACAATATAGGCGTGGGGGCAGCTATAGGTAAAAAGAAAAAAGCCAAATTGTCCGTAATTCCCATTGTCGTACCGGAGAAAGTTACTGAACCAGTTGTTTCAGCTGTGACAGCGGCGCCGGTTACACCAGCACCGGTTGTTAAGAACGTACAGGTGAGCGTAATCGATTCGTTAACCGGTTTACCGTTGCCGGGCGCAGCAGTTTCCATAGTGGGTACATCTGTCCAAATTAAGAGTGTTACCGATATTAAAGGCGCTGTTAGCTTCAACGATGTACAGGCTGCTGATTATACGGTCAGCGGAGCGCTTAACGGGATTAATACCGCTATAAAACAAATCACAAAAGATAGTTTCGATATTCCAGGTAGTGATATGAAGATAGCATTGCTGCATAATGATCCAAGGTTTACGCTTACCGGCCAGGTGAACAATAAAACCACGGGAAAACCCGAAGGGGGCGTAACTGTAAACTTAACTAATATTACCCAAAACAGTAATTCGGGCAGCGAAAGTCAATCGGGCAATGGTGCCTTCAACTTGCAATTGCAGGCGGGTAGCGATTTTACAGTTTCAGGCAAAAAGGCGGGCTATATCTCTAACATAGAACAGGTGAGTACTAAGGGCCTAAATCGTAGCGCCACTCTTTTTGTTAATTTGCAACTTGCCGTTGATGAGGCAAGCCCCGACAAGATCATCACCCTGAAAAATGTTTATTACGATAGCGGAAGTATTAAAATCAAGGTTAATTCGGTGCCTGAACTGGAAAAACTGATCTTGTTTTTGAAGGACAACCCGGGCACTGTGATAGAGATCGCGTCGCACACAGATAGCCGCGGTAGTGACGCGGTTAACCTGAAACTTAGCCAGGCAAGGGCGCAGGAATTGGTTAACTACCTGGCTAAAAATGGCATTGACAAAAAAAGATTGATCCCCAAAGGATACGGCGAAACTAAAATAATAAACGGCTGTGTAAACGGTGTTAAATGCACGCCCGCGCAACACGAACAAAACAGGAGAACTGAATTTAAAGTGATTCGGAATTAGTTGGATATAACAAAGCCCGATACTTTAGTATCAGGCTTTGTACCCAGCGCCGGAGTCGAACCGGCACGGTTTCCCACAGGTGTTTGAGACCAGCGCGTCTACCAATTCCGCCAGCTGGGCATTCCGTTAGAACAAGTCTTTTGTTCAGAATCGGGTTGCAAATGTATCTAAACTCTCTTTAATCCGCAACAAATATTTCAGTCTGTAATAAATATCTGTGATCTTGTTTAATCTGTCCCCCTTGGCTGTGTCGCTTAAGCTTTCATAATCAGCGGTTAAGGTGTCCAGGCTGCTTTGCAGGTCGCCCTCAACTGCAAGTGCTTCTGACGTGATATCGGCCAATTGTTGCGCGTTTTCCACCTCCATCAGGCGTTCGTTGATGTCCATCATCTCCATTAAAAAATCGGCGGGGAGCTGTGGCTTGGCACCCTCGGCAATCAGATCATGGCTGCGTAAAATATAGTCTAATCGCTTGGCTGGGTCGCTAAGGGTATGGTAGGCTTTATTGTTTAATGTAGATAATTCCAATATTTCCTGCTGGCGTTCGTCGGTTTCGTTAGCGTAAAAATCGGGGTGATACTCCTTACTCAACCGGTAAAAGTGTTTTTTTAGTAAAGTCTGGTCCGGGTTAAATGATTCCGGTATATCGTAAAATTCAAAATAGTTGATCATAATGGTGTAAAGGTAGGAGATAGGTGCGAATTGCACTAATGGATAAATTTATGAATTGAATAAATACAAATTGTACCAATTAATGGAATTTGCATAAACCCTACTCGGGAAAATTCGTACATATTAGTGAAATTCGTGTTTATAATCTCATCTTTGCAAATCTTAATAAACCGATATGTTATTTGATCAGATGCGGCAAAAGCCGTTTTTTATATTAGGCCCTTGTGTAATGGAAAACCAGGAATTACTGTTCCAGGTGGCAGAAGTGGTGGCCGAAATAGGGCAGAAGTACAACGTACCTGTTATCTTTAAATCATCGTTTGATAAGGCTAACCGCACCTCCATCCACTCGTACCGCGGGCCGGGGATAGAGAAAGGCATGGAAATGTTGCAAAAGGTGAAGGATCGGTTCAACTTACCGCTAACTACCGATATACACGAACCGGGCCAGGCCGCCATTGCTGCCCAAGTGGTTGATATATTGCAGATCCCCGCGTTTTTATGCCGCCAAACCGATTTATTGGTGGCTGCTGCACAAACCGGTAAAATAGTCAATGTAAAAAAAGCGCAATTCCTGTCTGGACAGGACATGTTTTATCCTGTGCAAAAGGTTGTTGAAGCTGGTAATACACAAGTGATATTAACGGAGCGGGGCAATATGTATGGCTATAATAACCTTGCTGTCGATTTCAGGAATATTTATGATATGAAAGCTTTTGGCTATCCCGTTTGTATGGATTGCACCCACTCGGTACAACGGCCCGGCGGTGCCGGTGGCAAAACAGGTGGAGACCGTACTTTTGTGCCAATGATGGCTTTGGCAGCTAAGGCTTTTGGTGCCAATGGCTACTTTATGGAAGCCCATCCCGATCCGGATAACGCTTTAAGCGATGGGCCAAACATGGTAAAATTGCATGACCTTGAAAAGGTGATCATACCATTATTAGGTTAAATTTATATTTTACCATATCAAATGAAAGATATTGCCAAAAGAGTATTTGATACCGAGATAGAATCGTTACAGCATGTAGCCGCTGCTATTAGCGAGGATGATTTCACCGGCGTAGTAAACGCTATATTAAATGCAAAAGGTAAACTGATTATAGCCGGTGTAGGGAAATCGGGGATTATAGGGCAAAAAATTGCTGCCACTCTTACAAGCACGGGTACTCCCAGTTATTTTTTACATCCAGGTGAAGCCTTTCATGGCGATTTGGGTATGGTAGGCAAGCACGATCCTGTGTTATTACTTTCCTATTCGGGTGAAACTGACGAAGTGCTGCAGATCATCCCCTTTTTAAAGTGGAATGATAATATAATTATTAGTATAACCGGCAACCCTGCATCAACCCTGGCTAAAAATAGTAAACATCATTTAAATATTAATATCCTGCATGAGGCTTGCCCGCTAAAATTGGCACCCACCTCATCAACAACCGCGGCATTAGTAATGGGCGATGCTATTGCTGTAGCCCTAATGGAAGCCCGGCAGTTTCAGCATGAGGATTTTGCCCGTTTCCATCCCGGCGGTAATTTAGGCCGCAAACTGCTGGTTAAAATTAAGGATATGATGCGTTCGGATAATTTACCTTTCATTGATGAACAAGCTTCGTTTACCGAATTATTGCTCCGTATGTCTGAAGGGCGTTTGGGTTTAGTGATAGTAGGCACAGCGGCAGGTATAAAAGGGATTGTTACCGATGGCGATTTGCGGCGCGCGCTTTTGAAAAATAGTAATATTAGTAATATATATATATCCGAAATAATGACCGCCAATCCGGTTATGGTTGATGCCGACGAGTACATTAGCCAGGCCGAACTTGTGATGATGGAAAAAAAGATTACTACAATATTGGTAGGCACTTTGGCAAAGCGGTCGGTTATTGGTGTATATCAGATATATAACACATAGCGGCATTTTGCCATAATTAAAGAACCATCATTTAAAAATAAGCCTATATTTGCAACCGTTCAAAGTCAGTTTAGTTAGTGAATAATCATTAATAGCGAAAGTGGCTTGATTTTTTGTAAAATTTAATTTATTTATTTTGCAACAAATCAATATTTAATTGGTTTAACGAAAAAACAATAAGTTCTACCGTGTCTAATATATGAGATATTTTAAATTCCTACTTATCGTAATTATATTTTCAATTGGTGTTTTAGGTTATACCCCCTTAGTAGCACAAACCATTCCTGCCGGTACAACTGTAGATCAATATTCTGATGCACAAATAAAACAATTGCTGCAGCAAGCACAGGCACAAGGCCTAAGCGATGCCCAGATAATTCAACGGGCACAAAGCCAAGGGTTATCAGCAGATCAGGCAGTACGTTTGCAGCAACGTATAAGCAGCATACGTAAAAATCAGGTTGGGAATACCTCCACAAGCGATACTACACAAAATCAGGCTCGGAAAGTTAATTACGGTACTGATACATTAAGCAAGCCAAATACTGATAAGGACGTATTTAATGTATTAAAACCTAAAATATTTGGCGCCGATTTATTTAGGAATGGTACGATATCATCAACACCTAACTTAAGATTGGCTACCCCGCTAAATTATATATTAGGGCCTGATGATCAACTGCATATCAATGTTTATGGTAATTCATTAATCACCTGGAATTTAAATGTGACACCCGAAGGCAATATAAATATCCCGGGAGTAGGCCCGTTAAACGTTGCAGGTAAAACAGTTGAGCAGGCAACCAGTAATATTAAAAATAAACTTGCAGCAAACAATTACACTATTGGAAAAGGCACCGATGTAAAAGTAACTCTTGGTGATATCCGTACAATTAAGGTGAGGGTAATAGGCGAAGTTATAAAACCAAATACTTACAATTTGCCATCAGTAGCTTCGGTTTTTGATGCACTAACTGTATCGGGCGGGCCAAATGATAATGGTACCTTCAGGCAAATAGACATTATCAGAGGGGGTAAAATTATCAGGCACCTTGATGTTTATGATTTTATAGTAAGTGGTAGCCAAAAGGATAATATAAGCCTGCAGGACCAGGACATTATACGCGTGCCAACTTATCGTACCAGGGTTGAATTAGCTGGCGAGGTTAAAATACCAGCCCTATTTGAGGTTTTACCGGGCGAAACACTACAGGATATCATAAAATTTGCAGGAGGTTTTACCGATCAGGCATATACAGGACGCATTAAAGCTATACAAATTAGCGATCAGCAGCGCCGTTTTGTTGATATATTTGAAGCCGACTATAAAAATTACGTCCCTTTACGTGGTGATAAATATGTTATTGACCACATATTGGACAGGATTGAAAACCGCGTAACAATAAATGGAGCAGTATTTAGGCCGGGAGAGTTTGAATTGGAGAAAGGCTTAACCCTTTCAAAATTGATAGAAAAAGCTTCGGGATTAAAAGAGGATGCTTTTACTGGTAGGGGAAGTATAATGCGGCTGAAGCCTGATAATAGTACAGAACTTTTAGCATTTGATGTTTTAGGTATAGTTAATAAAAACGTGCCCGATATTGCTTTACAGCGCGAAGATATTGTTACAATTTCATCAATTTTTGATTTACGGGACAAATATACAGTAAGTATAAAAGGCCAGGTTAGAAACCCTGGTGAGTTTGCCTATGCGGAAAAAATGAACGTACAGGACCTGATTATAAAAGCCGGTGGCTTTACTGAAGGAGCCAGTGCAAAACGCATTGAGGTAGCACGCCGGATAAACAATAGCGATCCGTTATCGAAAAATAGTACAGTAGCTAATGTATTTAGTGTTAATGTTAGCGCCGATTTAAAAACTAATGATGCCATTTTTGCCTTGCAACCTTATGATATAGTATCGATTTATACCCTGCCTGGTTATGAAGCTCAAAAAACAGTTAAGATAGAAGGCGAAGTGCTTTATCCCGGTCCTTACGCTATTCAGAAGAAGAATGAAAAAATATCAGATCTGATAGCAAGAGCAGGAGGCTTAACAGCTTCGGCTGACGTTGAAGGTGGAACATTGAAGCGCAACAATATCGCTATATTGGGTGTAGATAAAAACAAAGTAGATACGGCAACTATTGAAAAAGAACGCCAGGATCGTCTATTGCGATTGAAGCAGGCTTTTAAAGACTCTACCAATAATTCAGCTGCGCAGATCAGAAATGATTACGTGGGTATAGACTTGAAAAAGATTATTGAGCAACCCAATTCAAATATGGATTTAATATTAGAGGATGGTGATATTTTGCGCATACCCAAACAACAACAAATTGTACGTGTTAATGGCGAGGTATTATATCCCAGTGCGGTTGTGTTTGAAAAAGGCAAAACATTTTCTGGTTATGTCTCCAATGCAGGTGGATTTTCTCCGAGAGCATTAAAGAGGGGGGCTTATATAGTTTATCCTAATGGCACGGTAAAAGCAACACACAAGTTTTTGTTTTTTAATAGCCATCCTTCGGTGAAAGCAGGCAGCGAAATATATGTGCCATTAAAACTCGAAAAGAAAGGACTTGGAGCAGCAGAGCTTGTGGGTATAACAACTGGTATCGCATCATTAGGAGCGATTATTTTGGCTATAATTAATTTGAAAAAATAAATCCCCTTTATAAATATGCAGGATAATAGTGATGATATCTCTTTAAAGGACATTGCCAAAAAAATACGCTTCTGGCGTAAATATATATGGTCTAAAAAGTTAATAATATTATTAATAAGTAGCATAGGAGGCATTTTAGGTTTTACATACGCATATTTAAAAAAGCCTGTTTATACGGCATCATGTACTTTTGTTTTAGAAGAAAGTGGCTCAAATGGTGGTGGTGCATTGGGGCAATATGCTGGTTTAGCATCAATGGTTGGTATTGATATGGCGAATGGGGGGGGAGGATTGTTTCAAGGCGATAACATTATTGAACTATATAAATCCAGAAGCATGCTTTTGAAAACATTGCTGACGAGCGTTAATAACAATAAAAAAAAAGAATTAATTATAGATTATTATATCGATTTCAATAAAATGAGGCAGGGATGGACTGCTGACACTGCACTTAATCATATTAAATTTGATAATCCTACAAATAGTCCATTTAATAGGGTACAGGATAGTATTATAAATGTTATTGCAGATAATATCGGGAAGGCTAATCTAATTGTTTCAAGGCCAGATAAAAAGCTTAGTATTATTAAGGTAGAAGTTAAATCAACTGATGAGTTTTTCTCGAAGGTGTTTAATGATAATATAGTAAATAATGTGAATGAATTTTATGTGCAAACTAAAATAAAAAAGGCAAGGCAAAATGTTGATATATTAAAGCATCAAACCGATTCTGTGAAATTAGCTTTAAATGGAGATCTTTCATCTTCTGCCGCAGGTTTGGACGCTACTCCTAATTTAAACTCAAATAGACAAGCCTTAAGGGTACCGGTACAACGCTCTCAATTTAATGCCGAAGTAAGTAAAGGTGTGCTTGCCGAATTAATTAAAAACCTCGAGCTATCTAAAATAACCCTGCGGAAAGAAGCCCCATTAATTCAAATTATAGACAGTGCAGTTTATCCCTTAGAGAAAGAAAGATTAAGTAAACTTAAGAGCATAATAATAGGTGGTGTTTTGTTTGGCTTTTTATCAATTATATTTTTAAGCGTTAGTTTATTCTATAAAACTTTTATATCGAGTGAAAAATTATAAAATTTCAGTAATCGGCTTAGGCTATGTGGGTTTGCCCTTAGCTATTGAATTTAGTAAAAAATATCCGGTTATAGGCTTTGATATTGATAAAGAACGAGTAAGTGAACTTTCAACAGGGTATGACCGCACAAAGGAAGCGGCTATGCAGAATTTAAAAATTGAAAAAAACTTTTTTCAGAATAGTGAAGTTGGATTAAAGTTTTCTTCAAATAATTCGGATATTCATGATTGTAATATTTACATAGTTACTGTTCCAACCCCTATAGATCATTTTAAAGCCCCAGATTTGAAACCTTTATTAAAGGCTTCAGAAATGATTGGGAAATTCCTGAAAAAAGATGATATTATAATCTATGAATCAACGGTTTATCCAGGATGTACAGAAGAAGATTGTGTGCCAGTTCTAGAAAAACACTCAGGATTGAAGTTTAATGTTGATTTTTTTTGTGGTTATTCACCCGAACGTATCAACCCTGGTGATAAAATAAACACATTGACAAAGATCATGAAGGTTACTTCTGGATCAACCCCAGATATAGCCGATATTGTAGATAGCCTATATGCAAGTATTATAACAGCCGGCACGCATAAAGCACCAAGTATAAAAGTAGCCGAAGCCTCTAAAGCCATTGAGAATGCACAAAGAGATGTAAATATTTCATTTGTAAATGAATTAGCATTAATATTTGATCGGATGGGCATAGATACAACTGATGTGATAGAAGCGGCTGGTACAAAATGGAATTTCCTTAAATACAAACCTGGTTTGGTTGGCGGACATTGTATAGGTGTAGATCCATATTACCTGGCTCATAAAGCGCAATCATTAGGTTATCATCCACAGGTTATATTGTCAGGCCGGCGGGTAAATGATAATATGGGAATGTTTGTGGCAAATAAAGTAATTAAATTGATGATAGAAAATGGGCATTTAATTAAGGGAGCCAAAGCATTAATACTAGGGTTTACGTTTAAGGAAAACTGCCCTGATATTAGAAATACACGCGTGATTGATATTTATAGGGAATTGGAACAGTTTGGCTTAAAGATAGATATATACGATACTTGGGCCAATATTGATGATGTAAGGAACGAGTATGGAGTTGAAGTTACTCATGAATTGAAAGAAGAAAATTACAAAGCTATAATTGTTGCGGTAGCACATGATCAATATATAAATATTGACTATGAAAAATACAAAAAAAATGGGGCGGTTATATTTGATACAAAATCATTTATAAATCGTTCTTTAGTTGATGGGCGGCTTTAATTATGAGCTTTGGTATATAAAAATGATATGTTAATAGACATAATTGCCGGAGCACGGCCAAATTTTGTTAAAATTTCGCCAATAATTAATGCTTTAAAAAAAGCGCAATCGGGCGGGTTTGATGTTAGATACCGGTTAATACATACCGGGCAACATTATGACCCGAAATTGAGCGGAAGTTTTTTTGAACAATTGGATATCCCTTTTCCTGATGTTAACCTAGAAGTCGGTTCGGGGACACAGGCTCAGCAAACAGGGCAAATAATGGCTAAATACGAACAGTTATTGTTGAATTTGCCATCAAATTACTGTTTGGTTGTTGGTGATGTTAATTCCACTTTGGCTACATCAATAGTAGCTAAAAAAATGGGCATAAAAATAATACATGTTGAGGCTGGCATACGTTCGGGTGATCTAAACATGCCCGAAGAAATTAATAGAATAGTTACGGATGCTATTACTGATTATTTTTTTACAACTACTAAACAAGCCGGACAGAACCTAAAGAATTCCGGTATAAGCGACGATAGGATATTTTTTGTGGGTAATACAATGATAGACACATTGTTGAACCAAATGCATAAATTGATAGAGCCCCCATTTTTTAAACAATTATCACTTGTGAAAAATGAATATATTGTTTTGACGCTCCATCGTCCTTCAAACGTTGATCAATCTGAAAATTTAATATCTCTTTTAAAGGCTGTTGTGCAGGCAAGCAAAGGTATGAAAATAATTTTTCCGGTACATCCCCGAACTTTTAAGGTACTATCCCAGGTTGATTTTTCTTCAGAATACTTAAATCTAGTTGAACCATTAAGTTATCTTGAATTTAATTATCTTGTTAAGTATGCAAAAGCAGTAATCACCGATTCGGGTGGAGTTACAGAGGAAACTACGGTTATGGGGATACCTTGTATGACGCTTCGAAATACGACTGAAAGGCCAGAAACATGTGTTATTGGAACTAACGAACTTTTAGGGACTAATCCGGAAGCTATAAAACCGGCTATGGAAACGTTATTCGCGGGGAAATGGAAAAAAGGTTCGATACCTGAGAAATGGGATGGTAAAACATCTGAAAGAATAGTAATAGAATTACAAAAAATATTTGCCAAAGGATTATGATAAATTTCATAAAACTTTATAAATTAAAAAGGAAATACCCATTATGTAAAATTGAATCTTGGAATATTTCGCCAGATGTGGTATTCGGGATCGACGTTCATATCAAACCATTTGTTGATATTGGTACTGGTGTTAAAATAGGCGCCTATAGCTATATAAATAGTTATACAGAGTTAAAAGACGCAAGCATAGGGGCATTTTGTTCGATAGCTGGTTTTTGCAGCATAGGTATGGATAGCCACCCTATAAATTGGCTTTCAACTTCACCTAAATTATACAGTAAACTAAAATTTAACGTTGAGCAATGTTATAAAGAACAAAAAAGCGGGCCAATAATCGGGAATGATGTTTGGATTGGTAGCCACAGTATAATAATGCGTGGGGTAGAAATTGGCGATGGGGCTATTATTGGAGCAGGCGCTATCGTTACTAAAAATGTCCCGCCGTTTGCAATAGTTGCGGGTTGCCCGGCAAAAGTCATCAACTATAGATTTAACCAAGATGTTATTGAAAAAATACAGAACCTTAAATGGTGGGATATGGATGACCAATCATTATTGTTGCTAAAAAAAGATATTTTGCTAAAAGAGGGATTTTACAAATTTTGGTAATATTTTCATATTTTATGATTAAATATATTTACAAAAACTTTGTAAATCCGTTTCTGAAAATTTTTGGCGGCCTGTTTTTTGAAAAAAAATATCTGCGGGGAAAGTACTTTGATAGTAATTATCAAGGATGGAAATGGGTTTTTAGAAGTATTATAACTCAAAAAATACTGGGTAATAACAGGCATGTTAAATGGCCGGTAAGTAATGGTATCGCGATAGATAATCCTAATGGTATATATTTTGATCCCGATGATTTGAATAATTTTCAACATTTTGGATGCTATTATTCAAACACCAATGGCGGTATTATAACTATTGGTAAAGGTACGTGGATTGCTCCAAATGTTGGCATTGTAACAACAAACCATAAAATTGGCAACCTTTCCAGCCATGAACCACCGGATAATGTGACCATAGGCTTGGATTGTTGGATAGGAATGAATGCTGTAATACTGCCAGGGGTAGTTTTGGGTAATAAAACGATAGTGGGGGCAGGTAGCGTAGTTACAAAATCATTTCCTGATGGAAATTGTGTTATTGTTGGTAATCCGGCCAAACTTGTAAAGAAATTAACGGAATGCTGAATAACTTATTAAAAAACAGCCTTTTTTCATTACTTAGTAATGTTATTCAATTAATAGTTTCGTTAGGCTCCGGAATGTTAATTGCACGAAATTTGGGCCCTACCGGCAAAGGCGAAGTGTTTTTGATTACTCAAACATTTAATCTTGTACAAGTTATATTCTCTTTTGGTTTTGGACCAGCAATTATTTATTATTTAAAAAAGAAAGAGATCGCTAAATCGCAAATTAATTCTTTTATTATTTGTTATTGCCTATTTATTGCAATTGTTTTTATCATATGTTTATGTTTCTTTAATGTACAAATAAATCACTTATTAGGTAGTGATGTTAGTATGAAAATACTGGTATTTATAGCGTTAATAGCTCACTTAAATATTTTTGCATCATTTATTGGCTATAAACACATGTCGGATGATGATGGTGTGCAATATTGGTCTGTAATAACACTTATAAGTAATACATTTTATATTTTATTTATTGCAGTAGCATTATTATTTTATCATATAGGTGTTTTGGGGGTAGTGTATGGGCTTGTTGGCGGAGCGTTGATGAAAATATTATTATTGTTTGCAAAGCCCCATGTAAAGAGTGAAGGGGTCAATTTAATTACTATGGCCGAATTGAGAAAACTTTCTACCTATGGGTTGCAAATATTTCTTTCAAATTTATTCTTAACAACTGTTTTTCGCATAGATACTTTTTTACTTAACCATATGGTAAACATTGCGCAGTTGGGGGTATATTCAGTATCAGTAAATGTTGCTGAATTATTGCTGCTTATACCAACAGCATTGGGAGTAGCGCTTTTTCCTCATTTATCCGGACTTAAAAGGACAGAACAACAAAATGCCATGTGTATGATTGGGCGTGTAAGCTTCATTATAGGTTTGGTGGGTATTATAGGTTTGTTGGTAATAGGATATCCTTTTATTTTGGTGGTTTTTGGGCGAAGGTTTATACCTGCTTTTGTTCCCTTTTTATTTTTATTACCAGGCTTAATGGCTATGACACTTAATTACTCATATAGCAATTATTTAAGCTCAATTGGGAAACCTTTAATGGGAGCGTATATTTTTTTAGTAGGGCTTTTTATAAATGTAGTATTAAATATATGTTTAATACCAATATTAGGTATTTCGGGGGCTGCAATCAGTTCTTCAATAACTTATACCATCATTACATTGGGTTTTGTATTTTACATAAGAAAAATTGATAAGCTAAAACTGTCAGATTTCGTATTTCCAAAAAAGTCGGATCTGAATTATGTTAAAAATAAATTAATACTTTTTAAAAAATAAATTTATGTGTGGTATTACAGGTTATTGGAATGTGAAAGGAAATAATGCCGCAGATGAAAATATTTTATATTCCATGGCCAGTATGATTAAGCATAGAGGCCCTGATGATGAAGGGTATTATTTTAAAGAAGGGATTGCATTAGCACATAAAAGGTTAAGTATTTTAGATCTTTCGCAAGCCGGGCATCAACCAATGTCAAGTAATGATGGCCGCTTTATAATTGTTTTTAATGGGGAAATATACAATTATATTGAATTAGCTACCGAATTAGCAAAAAAAGGCATTCGCTTTAAAGGAAATTCAGATACCGAGGTATTGATTGAGTGTTATCGTTTATACGGTGAGGCATGTTTAAATATGTTTAATGGCATGTTTGCATTTGTGATTTGGGATAATGAAAAAAAAGAGATTTTTATTGCCAGGGATAGAGTTGGAATTAAGCCATTATATTATTTTCTAAACTCGGAATTATTTGTTTTTGGATCGGAAATTAAAGCAGTTACGGCACATCCTAAAGTTTACATTAATTATAATACAGAAGCAATCAATAATTACCTGGTGTTTTCGCACCAGTTAGATGATCAAACATGGTTTAAAGATATCTTTTTATTGGAGCCAGGCAACAGCCTTACAATTAATCAAAACACAGTTAAAAAAAGGTGCTACTGGAAGCCAGTTGTTGCGGTTGATTATGGCCGGACCTACCATAGTTTAAAAGAAGAATTATCTGAAAAAATATATGATTCCATTAAGCTACATCAGCGCAGTGATGTGCCCGTTGGTGCCCATTTAAGTGGTGGTATTGATTCAAGTGCTATTGTTGCAATAGCCAGCAAAATGACTGATAAGCAATTTCACACCTTCTCGTCTACGTTTAGCGGCTTAGGAAAAGATTTTGATGAAAATAAAGAAATTGATATTGTTAAAAATGAGTTTCATACTATTCATCATCAAGTAAGTACCAATCCTGAATTGGTAATGGATATATTACCACATTTAATATATCTATTAGATGAACCCACTGCAGGGCCAGCAATTTTACCTATGTATTTTGTTAATCAGTTAATTAGCAAAAACAAAATAACCGTTGTTAATGGAGGGCAGGGTGTTGATGAACTATTTGGTGGGTATAAACCATCATTTACACTGGCGGCCCATAATTTATTAACGATGATGAAAAATGGTCAAAAAGTGCCTTTTTCTGAGGTAATGCAGATCCCACAATATTTGAAAAAGGGTGGTTCGTTTAAAAGATTATTTAATAGATTCTCTTCAGCCGGATATTCCATTTTTGATAATAAAGTAAATATCAAAAATGCCTACAAAAGATATTACGATACTGTTAATAGTTTAAGTATGGGTATAATGCGTTTTGAACAAGATATGCTAATGTCATTGAAATTTTATCTTCCGGCACTGCTGCATCAGGAAGATAGGATGAGTATGGCCTGGTCGATCGAATCACGAGTCCCTTTCTTAGATTATAGGCTTGTTGATTATAGTATGACGATACCGAGTTTCTATAAAGTTAAAAACAATACATCAAAGTACATTTTTCGCGAAGCTTTACGTGGGGTAGTTCCGGATGAAATATTAGCAAATAAGGTAAAAAGAGGATATCCTACGCCAATAAGTATTTGGTCTAAAAATCAAATGGCACAGTTTTTTAGAAAAAATTTGATAAACATTAACTCAGATATAAACGAAATTGTAAACATGAAAAATGTTGAATTAATGCTCAATGACCACCTTGCAGGTAAGCGTGATTACACATCTGCGCTTTGGTCTGTACTATGCACCAAAATATGGTTCGACAAAAACTTTAATTAAAGTGAAACAAGTATTATTTATTGTTGATAATTTTTGGCCAACCGCAACGGGTGGAACTATTAGGATAGCTAAACTTTTAAAGTATTTTAAAAAGAGTGAAATACAGCCAACGGTTTTGACGCGTAAAATAGCGAATATGGTTAAATATGAAAAGCATGAAAATGTATCGATATTTAGAACCAAGGCATTTGATGTTGGCGAATATTTTCAAAAACTGAAAAAGATATTTAAGCCCGCCAGGCAAACTAATAATACCACCGGAAATAAGGATGGCTCTGTAATTCAAAATAACGAGCGCTTAGCAAATTATGTTTTCGCGCCTGATGTAGATATTTTTTGGGCATTAGGTTCAGTTTTTCAATTATTTAAGATAATAAAAAAACAAAAAATCGATATTCTATACTCTAGTTCCCCATGCTCCAGCGTACATATAGCGCCTCTTATTTATAAACTATTAAAAGGAAATTCAAAGAAATGGGTGGTTGAATTTAGGGACCCGTGGACATTTAATCCGTTTAGGCACCCAAAACCATTTCTTCTAGAAATTATTGATCATAAACTCGAAAAATTGGTTATCACCAAATGCGATAAAATCATTGTTACGTCTGACGAATACAAACAACAGTTTCTAAATAAATATCCTTCTATCGCAACAGACAAAATTAACTTTGTTCCCAATGGTTATGATCCTGAAGATTTTGCAGGACTTGAAACGCGGTCTGGTTATAATAATAATAAAATAAAGATTGTACACACAGGTAATTTTTATGGTAAAAGGTCACTTAAGCCCTTTTTGCAAGCCTTATTTTCAATGTATAAAAAATTTCCAGGGGTTGCCGATAAATTAGAGTTTGTCCAATATGGTGTTCTTGATCCTGAAGCAATAGCTTTTAATGACATAAACTTTAATCCAATATTTAAGTGTAACGAAACAATTCCTCACAAACAAAGCCTTCAACAAACAATATGGGCTAACTGGTTATTACTGATACCAGGGCCCGGAAGCGGTACAATGCCCGGGAAATTGTATGAATATATGGCAACTGGTAACCCAATTATTGCACTTGTGGATGAAGGACCGGCAAAGAAATTGATTGAAGAGTTGGGTTTAGGATACACTATCAGTACAACAGATATTGAAGCTATCGAAACAATTATTATGGAAATAGTGAATAAGATAGCTAAATTTAAAAACTTACCCGATAAGGACGCGATAAATAGCTTTGACCGAAAAAGCATTGCAAATTCAATAAGCCAGATATTGATAAATATATAGTTGTAAATGAAATTACTAAACATTGTTTATGTACTAATAGTTGCATTGTTTGTATCTTCAATTCTGCTATTGAGAACTCAATTAGGTAGTTACACCATTTTTCATCCTGTTT
The DNA here is from genome assembly GCA_040389105.1 of Bacteroidota bacterium. Lineage (GTDB taxonomy): Bacteria > Bacteroidota > Bacteroidia > Sphingobacteriales > Sphingobacteriaceae > Mucilaginibacter. The sequence continues at coordinate 281,013 of JAZKAO010000010.1, read as the reverse complement.
TCTTAATATTATTAGCACTGTTTGTTTTATTTCCTAATAAATTCCCATTTAATAAGGTTTTAAAATTTGATGCTATTGTATATATGTTATTGATTTTCGATGCATTTATTATAATATCATATATAGGCAACATCAATAACATAAATTTGGTTATCCAAACATATGCTTTAAACACAGGTGAACACCCATCTGGCTTATATTATAAAATAGCTTTAAATGGCCTTATTTATATTGCAGTAGTTTATCTCGCCTATCGCTTAGGTAAAGTATTTGGTACTACTAAATATAATATACAAAATATATGTAAGGTTTTAACTATTATTTGCTTTATAAATGCTTTTGTTAATGTTATTGCGTGGTTAATTTCAACACATGGCATTATAGGCAGATATAATTTCACCCCCCCATTAACACTCTCTCCGGGTATAAGTATCCAATATAGTAGTTTAGGCTTTTTACTTTGCCTTCCAATTATTTCAAAACATAAAGCAGGCTATAAATTGTATGCACTTTTATTTATTCAGGCAATTTTATTGTTGAGTATATTAATTATACAAACCCGCCAAAGCCAAATTACATTTGTAATTATGTGTGTGTTGTATTTTGCTTTAACCATAAAGTTTACTATAAAAAAGATTTTAGTTACGATTCCATTTGTGTTAACTGGGTTTATTGTTATTATTGTTATTTTGGCGGCAATAGGTTCATTTGATGCTTATGGAACAATTGACTCTGCTGAAAGTACCGATGTGGTGATTAGGGTATTAATGTTACAGTCGGCTTATGGGTTATTTTTGGCTAACCCGGTTTTGGGAATTGGGTATGGTATGTTTCCTGGTCATAATACTACACCAATTGTAGTTACAGGGCAAGACATTTATTTAGGTAGTCCTCATAATGGCTTGGCAGCGATCGTGTGCGAATTAGGATTGATAGGCTTATTGTTATACATTATTTTAATAATAAGTATAACGATAAAAATGAATTCAATACGCAAATCTATTTCCCAAATCGAATTGAAAAAATATGTTACTGCTGTGTTTGTATTTCAGTTTATTATGATGATGACATTCTTGATAAGTAACTCACATCTTTTTGGCCCTCCATCAGAGCCACCTTATCTTTGCATGGCATTTATCTCGTGGTTTATGATTGGTGAACTAATAGGAACAAAGCAACCTGTTGTATAAATCTTCCATGCATATACTTTTATTACCATCATTTTACCCTGAGAAAGAAAGACCTGTAAATGGAATGTTTTTTAGGCAGCAAGCTACAGCCTTAGCAAAAAAAGTTTCAAAAGTGGGGGTAGTTTATGTAGAACAGAAAAGCCTGAAATCATTTTGGAAACCCCCTTTTACAAATAGGTATCAATTTACCTCGAAACTTCAAAATGACGTTATAACATACACCATACATGGTGTTAGTTTACTAAATCAATATAAACTTGGCCGAGGCGTTTGGGTATTCGCAATGTGTAAATTAGTTGAAAAATATATAAAAGACCAGGGGTGCCCTGATATTATACATGTGCATAATTGTTTTAATGCAGGATTTGTTGCCAAAAAGATTTTTAAAAAATACCAGATTCCTTATGTTATCACAGAGCACGCTTCGGGTTTTTTAATGAATGAGTATACTACGCAACAACTTACCAAATGCAAAGAAGTATTTAATAGTGCTACAGTAGTAATTGCAGTTAGTAATAAACTTGCCACAAGTTTAAAGCGTATGTGTGATAGCCGAGTTTTGGTGGTACCCAATATTGTTAATACTGATTTCTTTTTCCCATCTGAAAAACCAGCAGAAAATGAAATATTTCAATTTGTTTCAGTCGGAAATTTGTTGCCTAATAAAGGGCATTTATTTTTGATAGAGGCATTCTCAAAAGCGTTTAGTGGAAAAAAAAATGTTCGCCTGGTAATATGTGGTGATGGCCCCGAAAGAAATAATCTACTTAGTATAATAGAGCAAAAAATATTAAATGAACAAGTAACCTTGACCGGGAAATTACTGCCTGATGACTTATTAAGCGTTTATCATTCTTCAAAATGTTTGATAGTGCCTTCGCAGCACGAAACATTTGGCGTAGTTATTATCGAAGCATTGTCTTGTGGTTTACCGGTAATCGCAACAAGATCGGGCGGACCTGAAGATATTATAAATAAAGATAATGGGCTTTTAATAAATTATGGGAATCATCATGAATTGATAATAGCCATGCACACTATTATCGAAAAATTTTCAGACTATCAGCCTGAAAAAATAAGAGAGGATGCAATTAATAAATATTCCGAAAATTGGGTTACATCAAAACTGCTTGCCGTGTATAGCGGGCAGGCTAACTAAGTTTTATTCCGTTTCTGGAACAAGTGCATATTCAACTTTTTTCACGAACTTTGTTTTTTAATTTATAATAGATTATACTTTTCAATATATTGATTAATAGTTTATTATTAATATTTACTAAAATAAGTTTTCTTTGATGAAATTATCCCCAATTATTGTATTTGCTTATAACAGGCCAATTTACTTACGACAAACATTAGAAGCTTTAGAGAAAAACGCCGAGTTTAAAGACAGTAAACTTTATTTTTTTTGCGACGGCCCCAAATTAAATGCTACAAGTAGCGATTTAGAAAATATACATGAAGTGCGCGCGTTAGTTAGAGAAAAAAAATGGTGCAAGGATGTAACGATATTAGAAAGCAATAGTAATAAAGGCTTAGCAGAATCTATTATAAATGGTGTAACGATGGTTTTAGAAGAGCATAATAGTGTTATTGTGCTGGAAGACGATTTGGTAACATCACCCTATTTTTTGAATTTCATGAACATCGCTCTTAATAAATATGAGCAGAATGATGAAGTTATAGCGATTAATGGCTACAATTATCCCATTAAATACGAAGATAATTTTCCTGATACATTTTTTTTGAAAAACGCCGACTGTTTTGGCTGGGGAACATGGAAAAAGAAATGGGACTTGTTTGAGCGGGATGCCAGTGTTTTGGTAAAAAAAATTGAAGCCGAGGGGCAGAGTAAGGAGTTTGATTTTGATGGACAGTACCCTTATATGAAGATGTTGAAAGGTGTTGCTAATGGTAAAATTAATTCGTGGGCAATAAGGTGGTATGCATCGTGCTTTGTTAATAATAAGATATCATTATTCCCCAAAAAATCATTAGTTAGAAATATTGGTAGTATTGGTACAAATTTTAAAGCTGATAATAAGGATATTTTAGGTTGGGACATATACCCTCATCCTATTGCTTATTATGAAAACAAATTAGTAGAAGATACTGAAAGCCGGAAAAAGTGTTCGAAGCATTTTAGAAAATATAATAGAAGGCGTTTATCCTTATCATCCGTTAAGTATTTTTACAAAAGATTTATTTATCCCAATTTAGCCAGATAATTTTGATCACCATATCCAAAACAATACTGATGTAGATTTAGTTTATTGGATAGTTGCATTTTTAATAAGTAATACAATACTTACTAATACAATACTTACTAAAGTTAATGTTATTATGGAAATGCAATAGGTGAGGTAAAATTTAAAGCATGATAAAAAGAAACTTTTTTAAAAAATGGGTACCTCCTGGCGTAATTAATTCCATTAGAATACTTAAAGCACATTTAATTTATGCTGATTGGGAGTATATGCCTCAGGGATGGAATTATTCATCGAAAAAGGTTAAAGGGTGGAATTTAGATAGTATTGCTGATCTGCAAGTTAAAAAATGGGCCAGGTATTGTAATGCTATAGAGGGCACATCGCCACTTTTTGTAAATCATGAAGCAGCCGATTATTCGCAGCCTGATTTAATATCGCATAATACCTACATGTGTTTTAGTTATGCTTGTGCTATGGCAGCTTGTGGGTGTTATCCTTTTCGCTTGCTTGATTGGGGGGGCGGTATTGGTCATTACGGTAAAGTCGCTGAAAGTGTTTTGCCTGGTACAGCTATTAAATACACCTGTTATGATATGCCTGTTTTTTGCGAACGTGGACAAAAAGTATATCCCGAAGCAGAATTTGTAGATAATATTGACAAGGTGCTTGAAAAAAGTTATGACCTTACATTATTAAGTAGCTCGTTATGGTATGATCCTAACTGGCGTGATACACTTAACAAACTAATAAATGTAACACAAGGTTACTTATTAATAACCCGTATGATATTTATTAACAATGCATCAAGTTATATTGCCATACAACGCCCTTATAGTATGGGATATAAAACTGAATACTTATGTCAGATCTTTAATAAAAAAGAAATTATTGATTTTGTTGTACAAAGAGGCTTTACATTGATCAAAGAAATGTTTCTTAGCGATGCTATGCCTATTTATAAAGCGCCGGAACAAGGTAAATACGGCGGATTTTTATTTAAAAAAAACCTTGTTATTTAAGTTTTTAATTTTAGCCTATATACGATTAACATATGACTTTACCTTACCTGATTGAATTTAGCAGCCTTGGAAATAATGATACCGGATTTTTAAGTATTGGCGAAAGCAATATCAATATACCTTTTGAAATAAAAAGAGTTTTTTGGACTTATCAAACCCCCAATGATGTAAAACGTGGCCACCATGCGCATAAGTTAACTCAGCAAGTATTGATATGCATGCAAGGCGAAATTGAAGTTGAAACTATCCAAAAAAATGGGGACAAACAATTATTTATACTGACATCACCGCGCCAGGGATTATACCTTCCGTCATCATCTTGGCATACAATGGTTTACAAAAACAATGCGATACAATTGGTTGTTGCTTCAGAATTATATGATCCAAACGACTATATTCGCAACTTTGCTTTATTTATGAATAATTAAATGAATATAAAAATACCATTTCTTTCCTTTGAATATCAGAATACTATTTTAAGAGAACAATTGATTGGAGCAATGACTAGTGTACTTGATTCAAACTGGTACATTATGGGGCAGCAATTAGAGCGTTTTGAAAAGGAATATGCACAATATAATGGAACAAAATATTGCGTTGGTGTAGCTAACGGATTAGATGCGCTTGTACTGGCACTTAAATCTTTAGGCATAGGCCCTGGAGACGAAATTATAGTACCCTCAAATACATATATTGCTACCTGGCTGGCTGTAACAGCGCTGGGAGGCATTCCGGTTCCGGTTGAGCCTAACGCTGACACGTACAATATTTGCCCTAATAATATTTTACCGGCAATTACCTCAAAAACAAAAGCCATACTACCGGTTCACCTGTACGGACAGGCTTGCCAAATGGAGCAGATTATGCAAATTGCGGATGATAATGGCTTGGTTGTGGTTGAGGATAACGCGCAGGCGCACGGCGCCAGGTTTAATGGTAAGCTAACAGGCTCGTTTGGTCAGGTTAATGCTACAAGCTTTTACCCGGGCAAAAATTTAGGTGCCTTAGGTGATGCTGGCGGCATCACAACAAATGACGATAACTTAAGCCAGCAAATAAAGGTGCTACGAAATTATGGCTCCGAAAAAAAATACTTTAACGAGGTAAAAGGTTATAATTCAAGGTTGGATGAGTTACAGGCAGGTATATTGTTAGTTAAGTTGAAATACCTGGATGAGTTTACCAAGCTGCGTATACACAATGCCGAGTTGTATAATTCATTACTTAACGGTGTGGGCGATTTGATAACTCCAGCTATTTACCCAGGGGCAACACATGTATACCACTTATATATTATTCGTACAAATAAGCGCGATGCTTTGCAAAAGTATTTGAACGAACGTAATATAGGTACTTTATTGCATTACCCGGTGCCACCACATCTGCAAAAAGCCTATGCTGAATTAGATATCCCAAAGGGCGCTTTTCCGTTGGCCGAAATTTTTTCAGAAACAATGATCAGCCTGCCAATGTACCCGGGCTTAAAACGCGACGAGATCATTTACATAACCGATGCGATCAAAGCTTTTTTTAACTAATTATTAGTTTAATGAAAAGAACGTATTGTACACTGTTTGACAAAAATTATTTGCCACATGTATTGACCCTGATCGATTCGCTCAAAATGCATGTAAATGATTTTGTTATTTATTGTTTTTGCATGGACGAAGAAAGTTTTGATCGGCTTCAAAAAAACAAGATGCCCGAAACCGTACCTATCTCAATAAAAGAGTTAGAACGATTTTATCCTGAATTGTATAATGTAAAACAAAACCGATCAAAAGTTGAGTATTATTTTACCAGTACTGCATCAATATGCAGCTATGTTTTTTCAAATTACAAGGGTATAGATATACTTACCTACCTGGATGCCGACCTGTACTTTTTTTCGTCGCCCCAACCGCTGTATAACGAATTAAAAGATGCTTCGGTTGGTATAATTGAACATAAATTTTACGGCCTCGGAAAGCGATTTGAAAAATATGGCAGATTTAATGTTGGCCTTGTTGCATTTATTAATAATGAAAATGGCAGGGCTTGCCTTGAAGACTGGAGAACGGATTGTATAAAATGGTGCTATGATTATTTGGATGGAGACAAATTTGCTGATCAGAAATACCTTGATAAATGGCCTGAAAAATATAAAGGGGTACATATTATAGAGCATATTGGTGCAAATGTAGCGCCATGGAATGTTGGGAGTTATAAAATTAATGTTGATACACAAAGCAATAACGTAATGATAAATAACCGACCGCTTATTTTTTATCATTTTGCAAGTCTTAAACAAGTAACAACTAATAGCTATTTAACCAATATAAGCAGATACCTGGCGTTTTTATCAACTACTATACGTAATGATATTTATATCCCGTATATAAAAAAATTGCGAAATAACCAGGCAATATTAGGCGCAACATTTGCGGTACGCGACAGGAAAGAGTACTTATGGTCGGGCATAGGTCAACATATTAGGGATATAAGTCGCAACCTTCGCAAATTTATTTACAAAGATAAAATCATAATTAAGCTTTAATTTAAAGCAAAAGAGATGATAAATGTTTTAATTGTTAGTTGCGTATTTCCGCCAGAACCGGTTGTTTCTGCACAGATAAGCTATACGCTATCGGTTAATTTGCAGCAACAAGGTTGCAGGGTAACAGTTATTGCACCTCCGCCATCACGCCCGGCAGGCTTCGATCTGTCAAATCAACACACCGATTTGCATGGCGTGAATTTGATTTATCTTAATTCAAAAACTTCGCCAGGCTCAAGCATTGCCGGCCGCTTTTTAGAAAGCTATAGTTTTGGTAAAAAAGCAGCAACGCATATCCATAAGCATTATCAACAAATCGATATAGTATACGTTAATTCATGGCCATTAATAAGCCAGGCTTTGATAGCCAAAGCATGTAAAGACAGGGGCCTGCCCTATATCATCCATATCCAGGATATTTATCCCGAGTCGTTGATCAACAAGCTTCCACCCATTATAAAACAAGTAGCCTCCGCTCTCCTAATGCCAATTGACAGATATCATCTTAAGCATGCCTTTAGCGTTATCGCTATATCAGAAATGATGAAAAAACACCTGTTAAATACTAGGCCGGTTAATGCAAGTAAACTGCTGGTGGTTTATAACTGGCAAGATGAAAGCTTGTTTAATAATTTAACTGTAGAACGCCTGCCACAACAAAAATTTATTTTTATGTACCTGGGCAATATTGGCCCGGTAGCTGGTGTGGAAACATTAATAAAGGCATTTATTAAAGCAAATATTCCCAATAGTAAATTAGTAATTGGGGGTAATGGCAGCCAAAAAACTAAATGTATGCAACTGGCAACCGGGCATAACTATATAAATATCCAGTTTATTAATGTCGCGCCCGGCGAAACTGCTAATATCCAAAACACGGCCGATGTATTACTTCTGCCTGTTATAAAAGGTGGTGCTTTAAGTTCTATACCATCAAAACTTCCGGCCTATATGTTGTCGGCTAAACCAATTATTGCAACTGTTGATGAAGGTAGCGACACCGCTGTGGCCATACAAAAGGCAAATTGCGGTTGGGTTGGTCAGCCCGAAAGCGTTGACTGGCTGGCAGATAAAATGGTATCGGCTTATTACACAGATATAATTGAATTAAAACGCCTGGGTAGTAACGGATATAATTATTGTATGTCTAACTTTAGCAAAAAAATAAATTTAGATAGACTTATATCAGAAGTAACCAAACCGAAAGGGTATGCTGTATAAAAAATTAACCGTTGATGCAGCACCCTATATGGCATCGTTGCATTATATAGCTTTTAAAAATTTTTTTCTGACAACATTAGGCAAACCCTTTTTATCGGCCTTTTACAAATCGGTATTGTTAAATGCAAACAGTGTAGGTATTGGAGGGTATGATGATGATTTAAAACTTATTTGTTTTGCAGTAGGAACAAAAAATAATTCGGGCTTTTACAAATCGGTAATTTTAAATAGTTGGCTGGTATTGGGCATTGCCGCATTGCCGGCTTTAATAAAAAACCCGGTTAAAATAAAACGGTTATTAACATCGCTTACATCTGCCCCCAATAATAATCATGGCCCGGCACCCGCTCTTTTATCTATTTGTATAGCACCCACCAGCATGGCAAAAGGTTTTGGCAGTACATTATTGTTCGAATTTGAAAATGAGCTATTAAAGTTTGGTTTAAATGAAGTGGTTTTAACAACCGACTATAGCGATAATGAACATGTAAATTCATTTTATCTAAAAAATAACTATATCCTTATTGATTCTTTTTACCAGGGAAAAAGAAAGATGAACTTTTATCATAAAATTTTAAAAAAATGACTATCCCTTTTTCGCCTCCATTTGTCGATCAGCATGTTATCGATGAAGTATTAGATACACTTCGATCTGGCTGGATAACCTCGGGGCCTAAAGTAAAGGCTTTAGAAGAAGAAGTAGTTAAACTGACAAATTCTAAAGCCGCAGTATGCGTTAACTCGTGGACATCAGGGGCGATTTTAATGTTAAAATGGTTTGGTGTAAAAGAAGGGGATGAGGTGATTATGCCTGCTTATACCTATAGTGCTACCGCGTTAAGCGTATTACATTGCGGCGCTACACCAGTTATGGTTGATATTTTAGACGATTTTACAATTGATCCACTAAAAATAAAACAGGCTATTACCAGCAAAACAAAAGTGATTATGCCTGTTGATATTGCAGGCTGGCCCAGTGATTACAACGCGATAAATGAAATAGTTGATGGTGCGGATATTAAAAAAATGTTTACACCTGCATCAGACAAGCAACAACAACTAGGGCGCATATTGGTAATATCCGATGCTGCGCATTCTATTGGTGCAACTTATAATAGTTCATCGGCGGCCAATAAATGTGATATTACAATATTTTCATTTCACGCGGTAAAAAACGTAACTACAGCCGAAGGTGGATGTATTTGTATCAACCTGCCCGAAACTTTTGATCATGACTACGAATACCGTTTTTTAAAAATGTATAGCCTTAACGGGCAAAGCAAAGACGCGTTGGCCAAATCAAAAGTAGGGTCGGGGAGTTGGAAATATGATATCCTGTTTCAAGGATTAAAAATCAATCTTCCGGATTTGTGCGCCGCAGTTGGTTTAGCTCAGCTAAAACAATATACCGATAAACTTCATCCTATACGCAGGCAAATAGCGCAAAAATATTGTGTTGGATTTGGCGGTCATGATTGGTTTATCGCGCCGCCAATGCACTGTGCCGGACGTGAATCCAGTTATCATTTATTCGCTTTGCGTATTAACGGTATATCAGAGAGCATTCGCGACAAAATAATAGATGATATTATGGCAAAAGGAGTTGCCGTTAATGTGCATTTTATACCAATGCCAATGCTAACCCTGTTTAAAGATTTGGGATACAAAATTGACGATTATCCTAATTCATACAAACAGTATGCGTGCGAAATATCATTACCTATATATCCACAATTAACTGATGAGCAATTAGTATATATTATTGATACTGTTGTAAATGCGGTAAAAGATAATTCATAATAACAGTATGTTAAAAAGAACATTTGATATCTTTTTTTCGTTAACATCGCTAATAATTTTACTGCCGTTTTATATAATAATAGGCATATTGGTGTATACAGACTCTAAAGGTCCTGTGTTTTATCGCCAGATACGCGTAGGTAAAAACAACATCAATTTTAAGTTGTTTAAATTTAGAACAATGCACATAAATGCTGATAAACAAGGATTATTAACTGTGGGTAACAGAGACGCGCGTATAACCAAAACCGGTTACTGGTTGCGCAAATACAAAATAGACGAAATGCCTCAGCTAATAAATGTTTTAATAGGCGACATGAGTTTTGTAGGCCCCAGACCTGAAGTTAGGAAATACGTAGATTTATATCAAAATGAGCAGTTACTTGTATTATCGGCCAAACCTGGTATAACCGATTTGGCATCTATTGAATATAGGAACGAGAATGAAATTTTAGCTAAGTATGAAGACCCGGAAAAAGCATATATCAATATTGTAATGCCACAAAAACTTTCTTTAAATCTTACCTACATCAGAAACAGAACAATGCTGCTGGATTTGAAAATTATTTTAAAAACATTATCAGCAGTGATTAATCCTTAACATAAATAATTGGTCTAACGCATTCAACCAAATAAATGAGTGCAAATTCATTTTATCAAACTAAGCATGTCAATATCTATTATTAAAAAGTTTTGGTTAACAAATCTGGTACTCTGCTTTATTTTTATTAATGCTAATGCCCAGTCCGAATTGATCCCTATCAGCAATGATATTAATAACCGAATTGATAAAACTATTTATTTTAGCGGAAATGAACGCAGCCATACAGCCATGCGCCCTTATATCGTTGGCGATATGCTCGATTCTGCAAAATACTCTTCCTTGTTAAATCCTGTACAACTAAAAGATTGGCAAACAAAAAGCTGGCTTGCCCGTAAAATATTTTCTCAACATTTAGCTGAGTTAACACGACCGGATTTTGAATTAACAGCCGACTTTTTACCCTCGTTATCAATTGGCAAAGAAGGGAGCCGATCTTTAAACTTGAATACACGTGGATTTGAAATAAAGGGTATAGTTGGCAAAAAGAAACAATTTTCATTTACTACATATCTTTATGAAAATCAGGGAAAATTTCCAGGCTATGTTACCAATTTTATTAATATTAACCAGGTAGCACCGGGGCAGGCAACCCTACATAGTACAACCATTCATAATAGTTTTGATTATGCTTATTCGGGAGGGACCCTATCCTATACCCCATCTGATTTTTTGAACATCCAAATAGGATACGACAAAAATTTTATTGGAGATGGTTATCGCTCGCTTTTATTATCTGACAATGCTGTAAACTACCCATTTATAAAACTTACAGGTACACTTGGCCCTTTACGTTATATGGCTATGTATGCCCAGTTTACAGATGATTATGGCATCGTATCTAATGATGACACCCCCTTCCCTAAAAAGAACGGAATATTTCATTATTTAAGCTGGAATGTAAATAAGAATGTGAATTTTGGCCTTTTTGAAAATATAATTTGGGAGCCTGGTGATATTGATTTCACTTATTTAAATCCCATTATGTTTGCCCATCCGGTTGACCAGGCCAACGGCTCTCCAGGTAAGTCTACCATCGGTTTTACGGGCAGCTACAAGTTTTTAAACCACTATGTTTTGTATGGACAGTTAATGATTAACGAATTTACGCTTAAAGAAGTGTTTGCCGGTACAGGGTACTGGGCAAATAAACAAGGCGGACAAATAGGGTTAAAATACCTGGATGTGCTTAATGTAAAAGGACTAAATTTGCAAGCAGAATTAAATACTGTACGCCCTTATACTTATGCATCTCAAAAAACTATTACAAATTATAGCCATTTAAATCAATCATTAGCACATCCGTATGGGGCTAATTTCCGGGAGTTTTTGATGATAGGGAATTATAATATCAAAAGGTTTTCTATACGCGAGCAGTTGGGTTACAGTTTATACGGACAAGATACTTTGGGCATCAATTATGGTAAGAACATAAACCTTTCATATAAAACAAGGCCATCGGACTATGGTGTTTTTATAGGCCAGGGAGTTAAAACCCATTTATATTATTCAAACTTAAATATTTTTTATTTGTTAAATCCTAAAAATAATTTGGGGCTTGAACTTGGATATACAGCACGCCGTGAAAGTAGTGCTAATGGAACAAATAATACATCAATTATATCATTTGGAATTAGAAGTTCATTTAGAAATATTTATTATGATTTTTAGAAGAATAACTTCTTTTCTTGATGGAGTAAAAAATCATTCATGTTTTTTTTTAAATAATAGTATTTTTGCATAATCTGCTTAAACTTAAAGTTAATAGCTATGTTAAATAGAATGAATATTGTACCCCGATGGATTATCTTTTTTTTAGATATATTTTTTTGTACAATATCCTTAATATCAGCTCACCTGATAAGTAATAATTTTGAAATAGGAAATATAAGTTATAGCTATAAAAAGGAAATACTTTTTACATTCCTTATTATTAATTGCGTAGTTTTTGGGATACTTAAAACCTATTCGGGAATTGTAAGGTACACAAGCGGGCAAGATTCTGTTAGGATACTGTTCTCTGTACTGCTTAGTAACCTTACTTTTTATATTATCTGTAATTCATCTTTACTTAACAATGTTGTTTTAAATAGGATAGTTCAAGTAATCATAATCAATGTGCTATTTAGTTTTGTATTATTAATAAGTTATCGCTTATTAGTAAAATACTTATTTACATATATTAATAATTTAAAACTTAACCAAAAGCGCGTTATTATATATGGAGCTAACGAAACCGCTATTACCACAAAACGTATTTTAGACCAGCAAAGTACTGGGATAAACATGAATATTGTAGCTTTTATTGACGAGGACGATAGAATGCGGGGTAAAAAAGTAGATAACATTAGGATATACCCCTTGGCTGATATTGAAAAAGTAATATCAGCCGAAAAAATTAACGAACTTATTATTGCTAAAGACGATATTGACATTAATATAAAAAACACTATTGTTGATATTTGCCTGGCATATAACGTGCGTGTTTTAAATATACCACCAATTGCAAATTGGATAGGGGGGCATTTAAATCCAAGTCAGCTTCAAAATATTAAAATTGAAGACGTATTGGAACGCGAACCAATACAGGTTAATAATTTATTGATCGAGCATCAAATACACGGTAAAAACATATTAGTAACCGGCGCTGCCGGTTCTATCGGCTCTGAATTAGTTCGCCAATTATTAAAATACCAGCCTGCCGTAATTATTTTAAATGATGTAGCAGAAACGGCCCTACACGAACTACAATTAGAGTTACAGGATAATGGACATAATAACGGTAGTTATATTCCATTTATTGGCGATGTGCGCAATATAGAACGGATGACACTTTTGTTTGAAACCTACAGGCCTAACTATGTGTACCATGCGGCTGCTTATAAGCATGTACCTATGATGGAAAACAATCCCTGCGAGGCAATAAATACCAACGTTTTGGGTACCAAAATAGTTGCTGATATGTCCATGAAATATGGTGTGGATAAATTTGTAATGATATCTACCGATAAAGCGGTGAATCCAACAAATGTAATGGGCGCATCCAAGCGCATAGCCGAAATGTACGTGCAATCCCTAATTGATTTTTATACTGATGATCATGTTATTATCAATAACAGCATGAGCATAATAAGTGATAAAGCGAAGGGCAAAAACCGTACTAAATATATTACCACACGTTTTGGTAACGTATTGGGATCAAACGGTTCGGTAATTCCACGTTTTAAAGCCCAAATACAAAAAGGCGGACCAATTACAGTTACCCACCCCGAAATTACGCGTTATTTTATGACTATACCTGAAGCTTGCCGTTTAGTACTGGAAGCAGGTTCTATGGGTAGCGGTGGCGAAATTTACTTATTTGACATGGGTAAGTCTGTTAAAATTGTTGACCTGGCTAAAAAAATGATTCGGCTTTCCGGTTTTGTTGTTGATCAGGATATCAAGATCACTTTTACTGGCTTAAGGCCAGGCGAGAAATTGTATGAAGAATTGTTGAACGACTCGGAAAATACAATACCTACACATCACGAAAAGATAATGATTGCAAAAGTGCGGAAGCAATCGTATATGCAAATTAATAAACACATAAAAGAGTTAGTAAACCTTTCCAGTTCATTTAACGATCACCTGGTGGTCAGAAAAATGAAGGAAATTGTTCCTGAATATAAAAGCAATAACTCCATATTCGAAGAGTTTGATGTGGAAATACCAGTAGCTTTATAATTATATCCTCAAAATTTCAGCCGCATTACTATCGGGGTATTTTATTTTCTGTAACTAACGTTGTTAATACAGCTGTATAATAGCCATATTTGCACCCAAGTGTTATATGGGGAGATAAAATGCTTTAATAGTGCATCCACCATTATACTGGTACTAACAAAATTTAACAATGCCACTGTTTAAATTACCCGATAGTAAAAAAGTAAGTATTTGTGTTATTGGTGATATCATGCTTGACCATTATATAAAAGGTTCGTGTGATCGTATATCTCCCGAAGCGCCTGTGCCTGTAGTAGAAGTATCCGGCGAAGTGTATAGTTTAGGCGGCGCTGGGAATGTGCTGAAAAATTTGGAAGCACTTGGTTGCGAAGCATCCATAATTAGCATCTGTGGGGATGATGATGCCGGGGCGATTATGCAGACACAATTAGAAAACACAAATCCATCATTTTTTTATCTGGTAAATGATAATAGCAGGCGTACAACTATAAAAACCAGGGTTATAGTAAACAAGCATCAGTTAATACGTTTAGATAAAGAAGACAAACATTATTGCAGCAAACAAATAGCTGATCGCATTATTGAGCAATTTAAATTAAGGTTACCTCAAATTAACCTGCTAATTATATCCGACTATTGTAAAGGTGTTTTAAGCCCTTACCTGGTTAGTAATTTGCTGGCTTTATGCAATAAAAATGATATTGTCACAATTGTTGATTCTAAGCATAAAGATCTATCCAAATACCACGGCGCAACTGTGATTAAACCTAATAAAAAAGAAGCGGTTTTAGCATCAGGAATTAACATTGTTGATGATGTTACACTGGAGTTAGCCTGTAAAAAAATAGCTGATGTAACCGCCTGTCAAAGTGTTGTAGTAACCCTTTCGGAAGATGGAATTGCAATATATCATGATAATAAACTTGATAAAATACATACCAGGGCAATAGATGTTTTTGATGTTACCGGGGCCGGTGATACTGTTATTGCGGCTTTAGGTTTTGCATTAGCCCACAATTTGCCAATCAATCAAGCCAGTAATTTTGCAAATCATGCAGCGGCAGTAGTGGTAGCTAAATTTGGTAGCGCTGTAGCCACTTTGGATGAAATAAATAAACTAAGCTGAATTTTATAATGAATAGCCAGCATAAGATATTAAGCCAGATACAGGATCATCAAACAGTTATCGAAACAATATCTGATCATGTTTTTGTTGACAAAATAATTACTGTTTGTAAACTGGTTACAGATACACTTACCAGCAATAATAAAGTTTTACTATTTGGTAACGGTGGCAGCGCAAGTGATGCCCAGCATATTGCAGCCGAATTTACAGGGCGCTTTGTAAAGAACCGCAGAGGCTACCCAGCAATCGCATTAACAACAGATACATCAGCCTTAACAGCTATCGCTAATGACTACGGTTTTGAATACATTTTTGCACGTCAGGTTGAAGCATTGGCACAGCAAGGCGATCTGCTTATTGGAATATCAACCAGCGGCAATAGCCCCAATGTTGTTAATGGATTGTTAGAAGGTAAAAGGCAAGGCTGTAAATTAGTTGGATTTACAGGGGGAGATGGCGGACAGCTGAAAGATATTTGCGATGTTGCTTTAATTATCGATAGCAAAATTACTGCCCGTATACAAGAAGCACATATATTAATAGGGCATATCATCTGTTCTGAAATAGATGATTTAACTGATTGACATTCGGAAATTAAGAGGATATAGTTTATATTTATTAATAAATGATGGTTTATACAATAAATTAATGATAAAACAATGCTTTTATCGACAAAAATTACTTTCAAAAAGTATTACATGCAATATTACTAATGCTTGATATTTTCCGCTAATTTGTATTAAATTAGCGGAAAATTAATACAAATTACCCCAGGGCAAGGATAGCTAAGGATGATCTACAGGTACGCTACGTTTATTAAGGCCATTAATCTTTCAATAGACTATACTATACTAAATATAAGTATGGTTATAGCATACCTTATAGTTGATAAATCATACATTTTTTGGGCAAGTAATAAAAACTATCTACCTGTGGTGCTTGTTTTTAACCTGATATGGCTTTTATCAGCCAATATAACGGGTTTATATGAGCAGGTTTTAAATAAGGACTCTATACGTACTTATCAAAGTGTGTTTAAAACATACTTGCTTTTTGTATGCCTGATATGCTTTACTATTATCATCATCATTGGTACAAAAACGTATTTTATCACCCGCGAATATTTATTTTATGCATTGGCGCTTTTTGGGTTTTTAGTAGGGATATGGAAGCTGATATTCCTGGCCATTAGGAAAAGTGACAGGAATTTACTTATTGATGCGCGTAATATCATCATTGTTGGCGCCGGGCGTATTGGTAAAGACCTTTATCATTATTTTAACACTAATACAGAGAAAGGTTACAATGTATTGGGCTTTTTTGATGATGATCCCGACAGGATTAGTGATAAAAAACTATACCTGGGCAGTACTGATAATTGTATTGATTATGTAATAACAAACCAGGTAGATGAGATTTTTTGCGCCTTACCTGTTTCTGATTCAGGCAAGATTGAGCAATTAATGCTCGATGCCGATAAGCACCTGATCAGGTTTAAAATTATACCCGAGTATTATATTAACTCAAAAAAATCAATGTTTGTACAAAACTTTGATCATATACCGGTTATAGCTGTCAGGCCCGAGCCGCTTGAAAGTATGCTAAACCGAATGGTAAAGCGCCTTTTTGATTTTTCCTTTTCGTGTTTTGTGGTTGTATTTATTTTAAGTTGGTTGTATCCCATATTAGCAATTATCATAAAACTACAATCACGGGGGCCCGTACTGTTTGTGCAATTAAGATCTGGCCGTGATAACCTGCCGTTTAAGTGCTACAAATTTCGGAGCATGCGTATAAATAGTGATGCCAATACCGTTCAAGCTACACGTAACGATAAGCGTATTACTAAAATAGGAGCATTTATGCGCCGTACAAATATTGATGAGTTACCGCAATTTATTAATGTATTGATGGGCGAAATGTCGGTAGCAGGGCCACGGCCACATATGATTAGCCATACCGAAGAGTACTCTAAACTGATAGACCAGTTTATGGTGCGGCACTTTATGAAACCTGGTATTACCGGATGGGCACAGGTAAAGGGCTTGCGTGGCGAAACAAAAACTACCGAAGCCATGATGGAAAGGGTTGAGGCCGATGTTTGGTACCTGGAAAACTGGTCGTTCCTATTAGATATGAAGATTATTTTCCTTACCGTATGGAATACTGTACGTGGTGAAAAAAATGCCTTTTAATAAATGGTTACCCTAACAGATCAGTTGGGAAAAATAATTACTTTAACAAAACCTCCTGAACGTATTATTTCCCTAGTACCCTCCCAAACCGAATTGCTCTACTATCTCGGATTGGATAAAGAAATTGCAGGTATAACAAAGTTTTGCATTCATCCTGCTCATAAAACAACAGCGAAATTGAAGATAGGGGGTACCAAGCAATTAAATATCCCATTAATAAAATCCCTCAACCCCGATTTGATCATTGCTAATAAGGAAGAAAATGAACGGGTACAATTAGAGGAATTAATGAATGCTTATCCAACCTACGTAAGCGACCCGCATAACCTTGACACAGCATTAGGTATGATTAACGATATTGGTGCGTTAACGGGGCTTAAACAACGTGCAGGCGAGCTATCAGTAGCTATACGTCATCAGTTTAATTACTTAAGCACAATGCAACCCGTCAATTTTAGCGTAGCTTACCTGATATGGCGCAAACCCTATATGGTAGCCGGCAAAAATACTTTTATTGATGATATGTTAAACCGCTGTGGTTTTAACAATGTTTTTAGCCAAAACCGTTATCCCGGGGTAAACAATGATATGCTGATTGAGGCTAAGCCCCACGTAGTATTGCTATCATCCGAACCATATCCATTTAAACAAAAACACCTGGATGAGTTTGCGGCATTATTACCTGATAGTATTGTGAAATTGGTAGATGGTGAAATGTTTTCGTGGTATGGCAGCCGGTTACTTTATGCAGCCGAATATTTTATAAAGCTGATTGACAGCATAAAGCAAGTATAAATATTAAAACCATTTCACAATCCGGCTTTTAATCATATCTTTGCCAACTCTAAAAATCCTAACTGCGGAAGTGGCGTAATTGGTAGCCGCACCAGACTTAGGATCTGGCGCTTCACGGCGTGGGGGTTCGAGTCCCTTCTTCCGCACTGAATGAGAAAACCCTCTTTAAAGCAATTTAAAGAGGGTTTTACTTTTTAAGCGATTTTATAATGTGGGTTTAAAGTATAATAAAGGCATTTTTGGTGTTCGAATCCCATGTTATTGTCCCATGTACTTATAGTTTTAACTTTCCATTGTGATATTATCCACGATTTTATTATTGTTCAATTTAACAACCAAAATATATTGGGATATGCCCTCATCAAGAACAAAATCTAAAATGGCAAACTCATCATTGTCATAGGGATAGAAACCAATCCTTCTTAATTTGAGTACTGAAAGTATTTGTTCTTCTAAAGAAAGGGTATTGTCCGCTTGTTTCAATAGGTTACCTAAATCATTTTGATCAAGTTCCTCAATATGAAACGTTAAAAACTCCTTAACATCTTCACCATTTGCAAAGTTGTTTATGATTGCCTCTTTGGCGATATTAATAATAGCTTGGGGTGAATCCAAATAGCTTTTTAAAATTAAAAGTTTATCAGGATTGATTGTTTTTTCTTCGAAGTTTACATCCAATTGGACTTTGTTTTGTTCGATATCGACATCAACTTCATAGTAATCTGTTAAGTTATCAGAATCCAACTCGTTAAAAAAAGGAAGGTTAATAATCATTTGGTATAATATTGATTTAAGTTAAAGATATCATTTTAATGACACACTCGGTAATGACAAAAAAGGTACAGACATTTTTCCCGTTAAAAATATATTGTCAAACATTAAGCTATAATAGCTTTGATTACTGCTAATATATCTTCAAGGTGTTCTATTACAGTCCCTTCTTCCGCACAAACGGGAATAGTTAGAACACTATTCCCGTTTTTTATTAAACATCCATAATCAGCTATTTGTCTTTTCGCTATTTCTTGAAAATTGTGCCGATATTGAAATAGGGTTAACAAGGCTTAAATACCCTGAAAACATTACCTAAATACGTTTTAATGGGGATTCACCATATTTGTTAGCTGTTTTTTTTGATAATTATTTCTGTTATTAGTTCGGCTACTAAATTCAATAAATCAAGTTCTTCGGGATTTGCCTTCAAATCGTTTTCATTTAAAGTGTGTCTTATAGTGTTGATGAATTTATCATAACAGGTAATCAAAAATGTCAATTTTTTTTAACTTCAGGCTGTCAAATATTGTGGTTTTTGAATTAGTTTATATGTTTAACATACATTAATTATTTAGTAATTAACCGTACATAAATGGAAGCCCTGGAAGTTCTCAAAACACATATTGCTAAAACCACTATTTTAACCGACGAGCAATTTGACTATGTGTTTGCTCATTTCAAACATCAATCATTTAAAAAAGGGCAAAATATCATTACTGCCGGTGATCAGGTTAACTGTGAGTATTTTGTTTTATCGGGATGCCTTAAATCGTTTTATATTAACGACGATCTGAAAATGTTTATCCTTCAGTTTGCTATGTCAACCTGGTGGGCATCTGATTTTAACGCACTTTACAGCCATTCTAAAGCAACCATTAACCTCGATTGTATCACAGATGCGGAAGTGCTTTGTTTATCGAATGACGACCGTGAGAAGATATGTGGTGAACTGCATCCCATGGAATACTTCTTTCGGTGGCGCACCAATAAGGGTTATGTAGCCAGCCAGAAACGGCTGTTATCTATGATGAATAATGATGCTAAAAGCCGATATGAGGAATTGCTAAATCTATATCCCGAACTTTATAATATAGTCCCCAAAAATCTGATTGCTGCTTATCTGGGCGTTTCAAGGGAAACTTTGAGCCGTCTGTATCAAAGCGGAAAGTGATGTAGATCACATAAATATCCTCCTTTTTTAAATGTGATGTAGGTCACATGCCCTTCTCGGTTTTCCTGCGCAACTTTGTGTATAATTTAAAACATAAAGACAATGAAAACTCAAAAATTCGAAATCGTAAGCGCCCAAAGCAATATCGACTGGGTAGGCCGTAAGGTAACCGGTGCCCACAATGGCAGTATTGCTGTTAAAGCAGGTTCACTCACATTAACTGATGGTGAATTAACCGGCGGTCAATTTACTATTGATACCACATCCATTAAAATCCTTGACGTAACGGACCCTGCAACCAACGCGCAATTCGCCGGTCACCTGGCTTCTGATGATTTTTTCTCTGTTGACAAATACCCCGAGGCTACGCTGGCAATTGTTTCAGTATCAGGCAATCATGCTTATGGTAACCTGACTATTAAAGGTATAACGCATCCTATCGGCTTTGACGCTGCTGTAAACGTAAATGGCAATACCTTAGCCGCGTCGGCTAAACTGGTAATTGACCGCACCAAATACGAAATGAGGTTCCGTTCAGGTAACTTCTTTAAAGATTTGGGCGATACCCTGATCTATAATGATTTTGATTTGAACGTAAGTATTATCGCTAAAGCCTAAACCCATGCCATACATTAAAATAGAAGTAACACGCGAAGGGGTTACAAGGGAACAAAAGCAAGTGCTGATTAAAGGGGTAACCGATTTAGTGAGTAATACACTAAATAAAGACCCTCATCTCACCCATGTGGTGATCAAAGAAATAGACCTGGACAATTGGGGCTACGCGGGCGAGCAGGTATCCGTATTGCGAGAAAAAGGAATAACTGCCGATAAAAAATAAAGCCATGAAAAAGCAAACAATTATAGTTACTGGGGCGTCATCCGGCATTGGTATGGAAATAGCCCGTTATTTTTTAGAAAAGGGAGATAACGTAATCATCAATTCCGCTACGAAGGATAAGTTGGAGCAAGCGTACCAGGAACTTGGCGAAGGCGCAAACCTGGCCATGGCGGCAGGCGATGTAAGCAATAAAAGCACCGGCGAACAGTTGGTGGCTATCGCGATTGAAAAGTTTGGGTCGGCAGATGTACTGGTGAACAACGCCGGTATTTTTGAAACCAAACCGTTTTTAGACGTGGACGAAGCCTATCTCGACCGGTTTTTAAACACTAATTTAAAAGGTACTTTTTTTACCACGCAAGCTGTTATCTCCCAAATGCTGAAACAACAAGGGGGCGTAGTAATTAATATAGGCACACCTTTGGTGTATCATGCATTTGGCGGGGCACCTGCAACAGCGCCTATTTCAAGTAAAGGAGCTATTCATGCGCTTACGTTGCAACTGGCAGCCGAGTTCGGTAAAAACAATATACGTGTTAATACGGTAGTTCCGGGCGTTATTCGTACCCCAATGCATGGCGAAAATGCCGACCAAAGCGCCGGTATACATTTACTGAACCGTGTTGGTGAAGTAAGAGACGTGGCAGAAATGGTTTATACCGTTGCCAAAAGTAATTTCATTAGCGGAGCAATTATTAATGTGGATGGTGGTATGGGGGCCGGCCACAACTTAAATTAATAAGCATTATTAAAATGGAAACTCAAAACGCAGATTCAATAGCTATTTCACAAGTGTTGGGGGGCTATTATTTTAAAGGTATCTATAATGGCGATGTGAGCATCTTAAATCAAATATACCATCCGGGTACTTTATTGTTTGGCGATGTAAAAGGACAGCCTTACGCCAAAACATTAGCGGAGTATTTAGATGGTGTAGCGCATCGCCAAAGCCCTAAAGATTCGGGCAAACCATTTAAAGGCGATATCTTAGCTGTTAATGTTGTACAATCTATAGCCGTAGCCGAGGTTAAGGTAAAAATGTATGAGTTTAATTATCATGAGTTTTTATCTTTCCATAAAATTGACGGAAAATGGCTTATTGTAAATAAAATGATTAGTGACGTTAAGCAATAAAAATTAAAGCTATGTGGTACAACACAAATGCTGGGGATCCAATACCCTATTATGCAGGGGCCGTTTGGTGGTAACCTATCGTCGGTTGAGTTGGTCGCAACAGTGTCTAATGCTGGTGGGTTAGGCGGGTATGGTGCTTACACCCTCAATCCGCAGGAGATTATTGATGTAGATAAACAAATTAAAGCCGCCACCAATAAACCTTACAATATTAACCTTTGGGTTTCGGACACCGACGCAGTTGACGGGACTGTATCAGACGAGCAGTTTGATAAAGCCAAAGCCTTATTCAAACCGTATTTTGATGAAGTTGAGATTGAATTGCCGCATAAACCGGCAGCTTTTAAAACGCGCTTTGAAAACCAGGTGGAAGCTATCCTGGATATTAAGCCCAAAGTATTCAGCTTTATGTTTGGCATGCCATCGGCCGATGTATTAGAACAGTGCCGCAGGTTGGGCATTGTAACCGTTGGGGCAGCCACTACTTTGGATGAAGCGATATTTTTGGAAAATGCGGGAGTGGATATGATCGTTGCTTCAGGTTTTGAAGCAGGCGGACACCGCCCTTCATTTTTAGCTTCGGCTGAATCATCGACCACGGGGACTTTTGTGTTGCTGCAATTAATAAGGGATAAAGTTAAAATACCGGTTATAGCCGCAGGTGGGATAGCCAATGGTAAAGGTGTTGCGGCAGCATTAACATTGGGTGCCGATGCCGCGCAAATTGGTACTGCTTTTTTGGCTACAGATGAATCGAATGCTTTGCCCATCCACAGGCAAATGCTGTTTTCGGACGCGGCCAAATACACTACCCTGTCACGCGCGTTTACCGGCCGCCTCGGCAGGGGGATTACCAGCCGCATTGCTAAAGATTTAATGCATCAGGAAGCGGGCATCCTGCCGTTTCCCCTGCAAACTGCTTTTATGTCGCCCTTGCGGAAAGCGGCTTTAGAACAGGAGAAATGGGATATGATGTTGTTTTGGGGCGGGCAGATCGCGCCGATATTAAAACATACTAAGGCGAAGGAATTAATGGGATCTTTAATTGAAGAAACTACAGCCCATTTTAATGGATTGAGGGCCTGAAAAATCTAAAGCGCGTTGTAAATCTATTTGATTTCATCGTAAGCTATTTCGACGAATATCGGGGTGGTTTTTGCTGTTCATAAATTAGGTACGGCCGCAACTATTAAACATCAAATTCTATATCGTAACTTTATATTGATGGACGGGATAAAAACGTTTTCACTTTCAAGGCACAGCCGTCTTTTTTCGGTGCCCGATCTTGACAAAGAATATCTTTTTGTCAGTTCGGGCAATAGCCCTTATTATGAGGAACCTTACCGTGCCGAAAGTTATGCCATTGGTTTTATCAAAGAAGGCGGGGTTAGGCTGAATGCCGGCCTGTCATCCTGGGACGTTACAGCTCCGTCAATTATTACGCTGGGCTCTTCGGTTATACGGTACTTTACCAAAACCAGCGAACTCCTAAAAATGGATGTTATCTTTTTTAAAGACGCGTTTTTAATGGAGCGATATGCGGATCTTTTTTTTCTTTTTAAATATGATTTTTTTAAACAGAACGATCATATAGTTTTACCGTTAGATGGTCCCCATTCCGTTAAATTCAACAAACTTTTTGAACTTATCCAACTCACTCATTCGGTAGGTAACTATCACGAGGCCGAACTTATTCGAAACTATATTTTCGCTTTGATTTTTGAGATCGATGCCTGTCATTTTCAGCATCGTGTTCAAGCGCCGTCTCCAACAAATGGCGATGCTTTATTTAGTAAATTCAGGCAACTGCTCAGTCGTAATTATATGGATGAGCACCAGCTGGCGTTTTACGCCGACCGTCTTCATTTAACACCTAAGTCGCTGTCGGCCGCCATAAAAAAACAAAGCGGCAAATCTGCCGGGAAGTGGATCGATGACACTGTGATCCTTGAAGCAAAAGTTCTGTTGCAAAACAAAGCCCTCTCCGTATCCCAGGTCAGCGGAATGCTGAACTTCTCAGATCAGTCTGTGTTTGGTAAATTCTTTCGGTCGGGCACAGGTATGACCCCGGTTGAATACCGGAACAAATTTAACAATTAGGCCATTTCGACGAATAATAGAGCAGTTTCGTCTATTTTCACTTCGCATTTAGTAGGAAATTTGTCTTATCAAACTTTAAAAGTTTCGACTATGACAAAGCCATTGAATAATGCGCGGCCTCGCAAAGAAACCATTCTGATGATCGCTGAGGAAGCGTTTGCTCAGTATAGTTTTTCGGGTACCAGCATCAGATTGATTACCAAAAGGCTGGGAGCCAATTCGGCTATGATCAGTTATTATTTCGGGTCGAAGGAAGGCCTTTACTTCGATATTTTTAAATCACGGTTAGCCGATGCCGGCGAAGAGATCAATCGCTTTACAAAGCTTGATCTTAACCCACCCGAAAAATTGAAGGTATATCTAATCGCTTATATCAAACGGGTAGCTGCTAATCAAAATTTTCACCGCTTACTATGTAATGAATTGGTTGCAGAACAGCACCCTTCTATTATAGTGCAGGTAGCGGCCGCAAGAAAACGCATTTATAATTTTCTGCTGAAAACGGTGAACGACGGTATTACCAAAGGCTTTTTTAAGAAGGTAGACGAGGAGATTTTCGTGCTGAATGTACTGAGCTTGATACGGTCGGTATTTACAGATCATCTTAACTCGGGTATTCATTTAAGTCAATCGCCGCAGGACGATCTCACCCGGCGAATTGTCGATTACCTCATGTCGGCGCTAACTATCGAAGATCAACATCAAATTAAAACAAAAAGTTATGTTTAAGGATGCTTACCTCAGCAAAAAATTGCAAATGTCAACCGTTGTGTTATTGCTGGCTATTTTAATAGGAGATATAAGAATTGTGTGTGCCCAAAGCCAAAATGGATATAAGCTTACACTGGCCGAGGCTATACAGTTTGCCAAAAGCCAGAATAAATGGGTGCAGGCCGCCGGCATAGAGGAGAGCGCTGCTGGCGAAGATCGTAAAGATGTTTATAACACCGCATTGCCCGCGGTTAATGTTAGTGGGGCGTACCAGCGTTTCTCTGACCTAACACTGTTTACAGAAGGGCTTAGCCACTCCTCCACCGGACCAAGAAAACCGACACCCAATAGTGCGGCCTTAGGTGTTGATGCCTTATTTAACATTTATAGCGGCGGTAGGCAGCGGGCTTTGCAAAAGGAACAAACATCGCGCTTGGACCTGACCAGGCTGAACACCCGCGACCAATCCGGAAATATGGCGTTGCAAACGGCTAACCAATACCTTGACCTGGTTAGGCTTAACGATTTGCAAAAATTTATCATGGATCAGCTAAAAAGGGCTGAAACACGGCTGGCCAATATTAACGCGCTTTACAAAAATCAAAAAGTTACAAAAAGTGATGTACTGCGGGCTGAGGTAACGCTTGCTAATGTGCAGCTTTCCCTGCAGCAAAATGAAAACGACATAACTATTGCCAATCAGCGATTAGATGTTTTGATCAATGTCCCTGATTCTGTCAGAATCTTACCTGTCGATTCTGCCGGGATGCCCAAGCCCGAAGTTGTTTCATTATTGCCGATGATCGAGGCCGCGGGCGTTTTTTCTTTCAGTGTACAGAAAGCTGCCGAAAACGTCGAAATCCAGAAAGCCAGGCTCAGAGGCGTTGAAAGCGCTAATAAGCCGAATGTGGGATTTTACACGGCTTATGGTGTGAATTACCCAAATTATTTGTTCTCTCCACCCGTTAACCAGGCTTACGCTATTGGTTTTGTGGGGCTAAAAGCGCAGTACAGTATCTCATCGTTATATCACAATAAAAGTAAGGTGACGGCTGGGAAACTGCGGGTAAAAGAACTTGAGATACAACAGGAGGCCTATAGTGATAATGTGCGGACGGAGATCAAATCTTATTATATCAAATACACCGAGGCGCTCACCAGGATCTCGGTAAACGAACACTCGGTAGAACAGGCCCAGGTAAACTACCGCATTGTAAATACTAAATACTTAAATCAACTATCATTATTGACAGACTTGCTTGATGCCGACAACCTTTACCAGGAATCAAGATTCAATTTAATTAAAGCCCAAACAGATGCGCTTAGCATTTATTATCATATCCTTTATACCAGCGGAAACTTATAAAAATCAAAAAAATGAAAACAGAGCATTATAAAACACATCCGGGCAATATTGTGATTACGCTTATCGCAATAGGTGTAGTTATTGCCGGGGGGGTATACTTTTTCCAATACTGGAAATACAGCGAACATTACGAAGAAACCAACGATGCGCAGGTAGAATCATACATCAACCCGGTATCCGCGCGGGCGGGAGGGTATATACAGCGTGTTCTGTTTAACGAGCATCAGTTGGTTAAACAGGGAGATACGCTGGTTATGTTGGATGACAGAGAATACAGGGCCCAGCTACAGGTTGCAGAAGCGGCAATGGATGACGCGCATGCCCAGCTAACCGTACTTACGGCAGCTATCCACTCTGCCCAAACAGGTACCAGTGTCAATCGGGATCAGATAGACGGCGCGTTAGCCAGGTACGTGCAGCAGGAACAGGATATCAAGCGCTACACCAACCTGGTAAAGGAAGAAGCCGCTACCGGCGCAGATCTGGAACAGGTAAAAGCACGGTATGATGTGGCAGAAAGTGATTACAGTGCAGCCAAAAACAGCCTGAAAACTAATGATGCGCGTATAGCCGAACTGAAAACACATTTCGCCTTGCTGCAGGCAGATATTAAGCGCAAACAAGCGGCACTTGAACTGGCGCAGCTTAATTTGTCGTATACCATTATCCGTGCGCCGTACCCGGGCAGATTAGGGCGCAAAAACATTTTGGAAGGGCAGCAAATCCAGCCCGGGCAGCCCCTGGTAAGTATTATTAACGAAGGTGAGAAATGGATCACTGCTAATTATAAAGAAACACAGGTGGCCGGCATGTACGTAGGACAGGCTGTGGAGATACGGGTGGATGCCCTTGACGGCAAAGTATATAAAGGTAAAGTAATGGCTATAGCCGGATCTACCGGTTCGCGTTTCTCGCTCTTACCGCCAGATAACTCTACGGGTAACTTTGTTAAGATCATACAGCGGGTGCCTGTAAAAATTGCATTCGCGGAGGAAGAGGCTGGCAGCGTGATTGCCGGTATGAATGTAACTGTAGCCGTTAAAAAAGGATCGTAACCATGAAACCGCTTTATTTTAAAGATTGGATAACCGATTGGCATTGGGGCATACGCATCGCGCTGTTGCTGATGCTGCTGTCGGGCCTGGTACAACTGGGCATGTTTGTGCTCACACAGAATTATATGGTTGGTTATCTGGGCGCGCAGCCCGAAGATATTCAGTTTGGTGTAATGGCAACTTATGCAGGTATTATTGCCGTTATACCGGCGCAGTTTCGTTTTTTCAGGTATTTCAATACCCGGAGTTATTTATTGGCCAGTACCATATTGGCAATCCTGCTGAATGTGGTTTGCATTCATTGCCAGGACATCAATTTATTTTTGGTTATCAGGTTTCTGCAAGGTATTTTAACGGGTAATGTGCTGGTAACTACATTGCTGCTCATTTTTACACGTTTGCCGCCTGACCGTGTGAAAACGATAGCGCCGGCGGTATTTTATGGAGCGATATTGAGCAATACGGTTGTAATCGGCTTAGTTGCCGGGGTGGTGGTAGAGTCGGCAGACTGGAAAGTAACCTACAATTATCTGATCATCTTTCAGTTGCTGATGCTGATTATGATGCTGCTTATGTTAAAGCAATCATCCGGGCACAGGCGTTATCCTTTATATCAAATTGACTGGGGTGGAATGGTGCTTTTTGCCTGTGGTATGCTGGCGCTGGCTTATACTATAATTTACGGGTCAAAATATTATTGGTTTGCCGACCATCGGATACGTTACAGCGCATTTGCCGCTGTGGTTAGCGCCATGCTGTTTTTGTGCAGGCAGCACATTGTTAAAAGGCCGGTCATCCATCCGGCTGTATTTAAATCACGAAATTTTATAATAGGCGTTTGTCTGCTGGCCATTTATTACGGCAGTAAAGACAGTGTAAACCTGATTTACAATTACGCTGGCGGAGTGCTTAAATGGAATACACTGCAGGTTATTATACTAAGCCTGTGTAATATTACAGGGGTGGTGGTATTCCTGATCTTCGCTATCCGCCTGATGCTTGTTAAAAAAATTACCATAAAAGCACTCCTGATATCCGGATTTGGGTTGATGGCGGCAGCTAATGCATGGATGAGTTTTATATTGACGCCCGACCTGTCGTTTAGGGATTTGCTGGTCCCGGTATTTATACAGGGCGCTGCGTCTGGCCTTTTGTTTGTGCCCTTAATGATATTTGTGCTGTCATCAGCACCCGCATATACCGGGACAACCGGTTTGGTGGTTGCAGCATTTACCCGTTTTACCGCAACTTTAAATTCGTTCGCCGGCTTTTATAACCTGCAATTGTACTTTAATCAATATTTTAAAGAAAATTTTCTGGGTTACCTAACTGCTGATAATCAAAACACTATTAACCGCTTAAACACTTACCGTACCCTCTATGCTTCAAAGGGGTTCACTTCAGAGCAGGCTACAAACTTAGCCAATGCGGCTATATGGCAAGGGCTCACACAGCAAAGCCAATTGTTAACAAATCGGGTGGTATTTATGCTTTTTGCCATAGTGCTGCTTGTTCTCGCTGTGCTGATTTTTATCATCCCCGCCATAGGCAAAGTGTTCGCCCATTGGAATCAGCGGTGGGTGCGTAATGCAATCGATTTTAAATTTAATTAAATTATCATGGCACCTAAAATCATAACCAAATTTACCATTGGTACCGAGCAAGGTATTAGTGATCTGCTTTTTCTGAGTACGGAAATTGCAAGAGAGCAGTTTGCAGGGAAGATCCCGGATCAGGAACTTGAAAACTATATCAGCAGAAACTTTAGTAAAGGCACATTGATGATTGAACTAAACAGTATGTCCAATCAATATTTAATTGTTTATGTGGATGATGAGCCCGCCGGTTACGCCAGGGTAACATCCAAAGGCGCGCGGTCTGAACTTTTTGGCAGCAAAACTTTAGTAAGAATAGCAGATTTAGGTATATTAACAAAGTATAACGACCCTTCAATTAGTAAATCCTTATTTGAAAAATGTTTGTCGATATCAACTATGCCGCAGGTAATTTGGATAAGTGAATATGAAACAAACGTTTATCTCGATCTTTTTAAAAGCTATGGATTTAAACGGAATGTTGAGATCAGTGTCCCGATGGAATTGCCGCTTATTCCAGTTTATCTTGTTAAAGAAAAATTTTAAATTTAATCTAACTCAAACATCAATATAACTTAAAATGAAGACACCATATAACACTATCCATATGCCCAACCTTGGGTTTGGTACGCTGATTCCTGATGCCGCGTTAACACTAAGTGCTACTACGGATGCGCTGGAAGCTGGATTTAGGCACTTTGATTGTGCGGAACGATATAGAAACGAGAGCGAAGTAGGAGAGGCGCTGGAGGCAGGGCTTACCGCATTGGGACTTGCACGCGAAGATATTTTTGTCACCACGAAGTTATGGAACACTAATCACCGGCCCGAACGGGTTGAACCGGCATTTGAGGCGAGCCTTAAAAGGCTCCGGCTCGATTATCTGGATCTCTATCTCATACATACTCCGTTTGCGTTTCAGCCCGGCGATGAGCAGGACCCGCGGGATCAACACGGCAATGTTGTTTATGACCGCGAGGTAACTTTGCCCGACACCTGGAGAGCAATGGAAAAATTGGTGGACGACGGCAAATGCCGGGCTATTGGATTGTCTGACATCAGCTTAAGCCAGTTGATACCCATTTATGAGTCTGCAAGAATTAAGCCGGCCGTGGTCCAGGTAGAGTCACACCCATATTTGCCGGAAACTGAGTTTTTGGAATTTTGTAAGCAGAAGGGTATTGTGTTTCTGGCTTTCGCACCATTAGGCCATGGAATAAGGCCCGGGCTACTTGAAGATCCAGTCATTTTGGCCATTGCCTCACGGGTTGGAAAAACACCAGCCCAGGTGTTGCTGGCCTGGGCTGTGCAGCGTGGCACAGCGTTGCTCACCACTCCCAAAACTGCGGCCCGCGCGCGCGAAAATTTCAACATCTCCTCGTTGCCAGAAGATGCGTTTGATGAAATCAATAATATTCAGACCAGGCAGCGGCTAAATCAAGTAGTAAATACCGGTGTACCGGGATTTATTGCGCGACCTAATTTAGACGGAGAACCGAAATAATAGCTAATGGCATTTTGTAGCTAATTTTTTGTTTCTCTTTTATTTCCGTTACTACCAATAAAAATTACGCCTAATTGTTCCAATACAGACCCACGTACGGTGCTATTGCTAAACCCACTTCTAATTTAAAGTGGGTTTTTGCTTATGCACAAACTCAGTATTCGTCTTTTTTCGCTTTGTATTAAATAAACCTATAATATTGCATTACAGAAGCACAAACATGCAAAACACTATCCTAATCATCGACGACGAAAAAAAGCTGAACGATTTACTATCACGAATTATTGGTTTAGAGGGTTTTCGGGTATTGCAGGCCTTTACCGGTAAGGAAGGGTTGAAGTTGCTACAGCAGGAAGATGTTTTACTGGTGCTAAGCGATGTAAAACTACCCGACGTAAACGGTGTAGACCTGGTAAAAACCATTAAAGAAAAAAAGCCCTATGTAGAGGTCATCAACCTTACCGCTTACGGCACCATTGCCGATGGGGTTAAGGCCATTAAAAACGGCGCCTTTAATTATATTACCAAAGGCGATGATAATGATAGGATTATCCCGCTGGTAAACCAGGCTGTAGAAAAGGCGCTATTGCAATTACGTGTATTTGAGTTGGAAGCCAAAGTGACCAATAAGTACAGCTTTGCCCGAATTATTGGCAATTCAAAAGCTATACTGGAAGCCATATCGCTGGCCCGTAAGGTAGCGGCAACCGATACCACCGTTTTGCTTTTAGGCGAAACCGGTACGGGCAAAGAGGTATTTGCATCGGCCATACATTATGAAAGCGAACGCCGCCTGATGCCATTTGTAGCTATTAATTGCAGCAGCTTCTCGGCCGAATTGCTGGAGAGCGAATTGTTTGGTTATAAGGCAGGGGCGTTTACCGGCGCTTTAAAGGATAAAAAGGGGCTGCTGGAAGAAGCGCACCATGGCACTGTGTTTTTAGATGAGATTGGCGAAATGAGTTTGGAATTGCAGGCCAAGCTATTGCGGGTGCTGGAAAGCAAAACCTTTATTAAACTGGGCGATACTCAAACTACTAAGGTAAACATCCGCATATTGGCAGCCACCAACCGCGATTTACAAAAGGAAGCCGAAGCCGGGAAGTTCAGGCTCGATCTATTCTATCGCCTTTCTGTATTTACCATATCGCTGCCATCGCTAAACGAACGTAAGGTTGATATTGAATTGCTGGCCAATTATTATCTTAAGGACTTTGCCGCTAAAACAGGTAAGCGCATACCCAAAATGGACGCTGAATTTATAGCGCTGCTAAACAACCACAACTGGAAGGGGAATATCCGCGAATTAAAAAACGTAATTGAGCGGGTAGTTATCCTTGCTGATGATGATACATTGGGTACCGAACTCTTACCATCGGAGTTTAAATATGGCAGTGCGGATCCAAACGCGCTTGACCTGGCAAGTATAGAAAAGCAGCATATTCAAAAAGTAATGGCCTATACCCACGGCAATAAAACCGAAACAGCCCGACTGTTAGGTATTGGCCTTACCACGCTTTATCGTAAACTGGACGAGTATAAAATTAATTAGTTTAATTAAAATCCTATCGAAATGGAAAATAACCCTTCCATTTTGGTAGGGTATGGTTGAGGTGTATTTTTATAAAGCTGCGTTTCCGCTTAATTTAGGCCGTTTTTTCTATTTTGGTATGGGTGTTGCCTGTGGCGTGGCATGAATTATCCCCTTTTTAGTTTAACCGGCCATCAACAGTGCTGTAAGCATCAATCAGGCCCATTACTTACTCCCCAATTACTTTTTACATTATGAATCCTCACATCCGCAAACTTTCCGCAGGTGGGGTATTAATTACACTTGGGATTATTTTTGGCGATATTGGTACATCGCCTTTGTACACCTTACAAACCATATTAAAAGAAGGGGGAGGAGCCAGCCAATTTATGGTATTGGGCGCTATATCCTGTGTTTTTTGGACGCTTACCTTACAAACTACTTTTAAGTATATCTTTATCACCCTACAGGCCGATAACCGCGGCGAAGGCGGCATTTTCTCGCTTTTTGCACTGGTACGGCGCTATGGGAAATGGCTGGCCATACCAGCTATTATAGGTGCCGGCACCCTATTGGCCGATGGTATTATTACCCCGCCAATATCGGTAACATCGGCTATTGAAGGGTTAAACCTGGTGCCGGCATTATCCACCGTTATTATACCGGGGCACACCACCGTGCTGGTAATTGTAATTGCCATTATGATATTGTTGTTCTTTTTTCAGCAATTTGGTACAAACGTAGTTGGCGCGGCATTTGGGCCGGTTATGTTCATCTGGTTTATAATGCTGGCCCTGTTAGGCACCATCCAAATAACCCATTATCCGGCCATTTTTAAAGCTTTTAACCCAATGTATGGCTATCATTTACTGATGGACCATCCTAAAGGGTTTTGGCTGTTGGGCGCGGTATTCCTGTGTACAACGGGTGCCGAAGCACTTTACTCGGACCTGGGCCATTGCGGCCGGAAGAATATACAGGTAAGCTGGTTGTTTGTTAAAACCGCTTTGCTGCTTAATTATTTGGGCCAGGGTGCCTGGGTATTAAGGCAAACTAACCCTGCTTTGTTAAAAGATATTAACCCGTTTTTTGCTATTGTACCGCATGGTTTTGTAATACCGGCTGTGGTGATTGCTACATTGGCTACCATTATAGCCAGCCAGGCCTTAATCAGCGGGTCGTTCACCTTAATTAGCGAGGCTGTAAGTATGAACTTTTGGCCAAGGATCACTATTAAATACCCATCCAACATCCGCGGGCAGATATATATCCCCAGCATTAACTGGATACTGTGTTTTGGCTGCATAGCCGTTAGCCTTTACTTTAAAACATCCGAGGCCATGACGGCCGCCTACGGCTTCTCCATCACTATTGCCATGTTGATGACTACCATACTGATGTATTATTTTATGCGCTATGTAAAGCACTGGCCGGTATGGCTGGTTACTATTATCCTGTGTGTATTCCTTACTGTAGAGTTCTCATTTTTTGTAGCTAACGCGGTGAAGATATTAAAACGATTATTCTTCCTTGGGTTTGAGGTTGGGCTGATATTTACCATGTACATCTGGTTCAGGGCACGGAAGATCAATAACCGCTTCCTCAATTTTATCGATTTGAAAGAGCAGATCCCCGTATTACGTGCCCTGAGCGAGGATACTTCTGTATCTAAGTTTGCTACCCATCTTATTTATTTAACAAAGGCTAACAACAGTAAGCAAATTGAACAAAAAATTATCTACTCCATATTTAGTCGTAAGCCAAAGCGCGCCAATGTATACTGGTTCATTCATATTGAACGAACGGATGAACCGTTTACCATGGAGTACAGCGTGGAAGAACTGGAAGAAGACAAGGTAATAAGGGTAGAGTTTAAACTTGGCTTTAGGATACAGCCCCGCATCAATGTGCTTTTTAGGAAAGTAGTACAAGAAATGGTGGCTAACGATGGCCTGGACATTACCAGCCGTTACCCATCGCTAAAAAAATATAACCTTGCGGCCGATTTCCAGTTTGTGATATTGGAAAAATTCCTTTCGTACGAGAACGAGTTTAGTGCTAAAGAGGGCTTTATATTGAATAGCTATTTTGCCATTAAACGCCTGGCCCAGTCGGATGCCAAGGCCTTTGGTTTGGATACCAGCGAAACTCGTATCGAAAAAATACCAATGGTGGTAAACCCGGTTAATAGCTTCCATTTAAAAAAGGTACCCCCTGTAAGTTATTCCTGATGCTGCTGTTTTGATAATCAACCCTTCCATTTTGGAAGGGTTTTTTTGTTTAGGATAAGCTTTGTTTTTATTTTATTATTATAAATACTTGATAATAAGTGCATTGAGTTATCTGCCCTTCGGTTGGTATCCCCTTTGTCAATACGTGTTCAAAACAAATAGAAATGAACACTATCGTATTATTCTTAGCCATCCTGCTTTGCTGCTGGATCTTCTTTAAATCTATCGACTGGTTCGAAAAAATCTGAACATCATGATCGCATTATTCATCATTTCAATCGCAGTGTTTGCATACATGGTGTATGTACTGCTTAAACCCGAAAAATTTTAACTCAACACAATGAACACGGAACTATCAGGAATTTTAGCCTCATTCGCTATCACCCTGCTCATCGCTATCCCGCTGGGTAAATACCTGGCTAAAATGTTTGCCGGCGAAAGGGTTTGGACCGATTTTATGAAACCGCTGGAAAAAGGCATTTATAAACTATCGGGCATAAACCCTAACGAACCCATGAACTGGAAACAGTTTTTAAAAGCCATGATGATGATCAACTCGTTATGGCTGGTTTATGGCTTTTTTGTATTAATGTACCAGGATAAGCTACCCCTTAACCCGGATGGTAACCCCGGCATGAGCGCCGATCTGGCCTTTAATACCATATTAAGCTTTGTGGCCAACTGTAACCTGCAGCATTACAGCGGCGAAAGCGGTGCTACTTACTTAATACAGCATTTTATATTTATGTTTTTACACTTTTGCAGCGCGGCTACAGGTATAGCCTGCGCGGTAGGTGTGTTTAAAGCGTTTCGCGATAAAACCAGCAATAGCATTGGTAACTTTTGGGATTACTTTGTAAAATCCATCACCCGCCTGTTGTTGCCAATATCGGTAATCATAGCATTAATACTCACCTTTAACGGTACTACTGCCAGCTATGCAGGTAAGGATCAGTTTATATCCCTGCAGGGCGATACCGTACACGTATCGCGCGGACCAGCAGCGCAAATGATTGCTATTAAACATTTGGGTACCAACGGCGGCGGCTGGTTCGGTGCAAACTCGGCGCATCCGTTGGAAAACCCGAATTACCTGACCAACATGGTCGAGATCATTTCGCAAATGATCATCCCCATAGCCATGGTTTTAGCCTTTGGTTACTTTATCCGCAGGAAAAAACTGGGCTGGATCATATTTGGGGTAATGACCATTGGTATGCTCATGCTGATGATCCCTACCATCAGCAGCGAATTGGGCGGCAACCCGGCCATCGCTAAAATGGGCATAGCCCAAACTACCGGCGCCATGGAGGGCAAGGAAGTGAGGATTGGCCCAATGGCTACAGCTTACTGGAGTACCCTTACTACAATTGTATCAACCGGATCGGTAAATGGTATGCACGATAGTACCATGGCCCTCACCGGCTTGTGGCAGTTATTGGGCATGATGATCAACTCCTTTTTTGGTGGTTGCGGTGTAGGGGTACTTAATTACCTCATCTATCTCATCATTGCGGTATTTATCTCCGGGTTGATGGTAGGGCGCACGCCCGAGTTTTTGGGCCATAAGGTAGAGGCGCGGGAGGTTAAGATAGCAGCTATCATTACTTTACTAAGCCCGTTCCTGATATTGGTAGGGACTGCCATATCCAGCTATGTATTTACCGCTTACGGTGGGGCCGATTGGGCTGTTAAGCCATCAACATGGTTAAACAACCCCGGTTACCACGGTTTTTCGGAGATGCTGTACGAGTATACCTCATCTAACGCCAATAACGGCTCGGGTTTCGAGGGTTTGGGCGATGGTAATATCTTTTGGAATGTAACCACAGGTTTGGTGATTATTTTGGGCAGGTTTTTACCCATCATTGGTCCGGTGGCCATAGCAGGTTTGCTTGCGCAAAAGAAATACATCCCCGAATCGGCCGGGACACTGAAAACCGATACCGTAACCTTTGGTATGATGACGTTTGCCGTAATCATAGTACTCAACGCATTGTCGTACTTCCCGGCTTTAGTATTAGGGCCAATAGCCGAATATTTTTCAATGCTTAAATAAACCCCTCCCAAACCCTCCCCGAGGGGGAGGGCTTATAGTGAGAGAAAATATTAGAAACAAACCTTTTGGAACCCTCCCTTTCGGGGAGGGCAGGGAGGGGCGAAAACATAAAAGAAAATGAAAACTCAATCAAATAAATTATTTGAACCCGCTTTGGTGCAAACCGCGCTTAAAGAGTCGTTCATCAAGCTAAACCCTAAAACCATGATGCGTAACCCCGTGATGTTCACGGTGGAAATAGGCACGGTGATTATGTTATATGTAAGCTTTTACAGCTTTACACATGCCGGTCAGGGTTCGTTCGGGTACAACTGCACTATTTTTATTATCCTGCTGCTTACCCTGCTATTTGCCAATTTTGCCGAAGCCATTGCCGAGGCCCGTGGCAAGGCACAAGCCGATAGCCTGCGTAAAACCCGCGAAGACACGCCCGCGAAAGTGGTATTGGAAGACGGCTCTATTGTAACACGTTCATCAAACCAATTGGTAAAGGGCGACGTGTTTACCTGCGAGGCCGGCGACACCATCCCTACCGATGGTGAAATTATTGAAGGCCTGGCTACTATTGATGAATCGGCCATCACGGGCGAATCGGCCCCGGTTATCCGCGAGGCTGGGGGCGATAAATCATCCGTTACCGGTGGTACCAAGGTATTATCCGACAGGATTAAGGTAGTGGTAACCACCCAGCCCGGCGAAAGCTTTTTGGATAAGATGATTGCGCTGGTTGAAGGTGCATCGCGCCAAAAAACACCTAACGAAATTGCGCTGACTATTTTGTTAGCCAGCTTTACCCTGGTGTTTATTATTGTTTGCGTAACACTGCAGCCATTTGCCAACTATGCGCACACACCTATCACCATTGCCGCGCTGATATCGCTGTTTGTATGCTTAATCCCTACTACCATTGGCGGTTTGTTATCGGCTATCGGCATAGCGGGGATGGATAGGGCCTTGCGTGCCAATGTGATCACCAAATCGGGTAAAGCGGTTGAAACTGCCGGTGATATTGATGTGTTGCTGCTGGATAAAACCGGGACTATCACTATTGGTAACCGTAAAGCCACCCAGTTTTGGCCTGCACCGGGCATATTGCCGGATGATTTGGTGAAAGCCTGCGTATTATCATCCCTGGCTGATGAAACCCCTGAGGGTAAATCCATTATTGAGTTAGCACAACAAGGCAGTAGCCGTTTGTCGCTAAGCCCGCCGCAAGGTTCGGAGTTTATTAAATTCTCGGCCGAAACCCGTGCAAGCGGCATTAATACACCCGATGGTAAACGCATCCGTAAAGGTGCTTTTGATGCTATCCGTAACATGACGCTTAATGCCGGCAACCACTTTGCTGATGCGGTAGAAGATAGGGTGAAGATCATCGCATCAAACGGTGGCACGCCGTTGGTAGTAGCACAAAACGAACAGGTTTTAGGTGTGATTGAATTGCAGGACATTATTAAACCCGGCATTGCCGAACGTTTTGAACGCTTGCGCAAAATGGGTATCAAAACAGTAATGGTTACCGGTGATAACCCGCTTACCGCCAAATTTATTGCCGAAAAGGCCGGTGTAGATGATTTTATTGCCGAGGCACGCCCCGAGGATAAAATGAAATACATTAAGAACGAGCAAGCCACCGGTAAACTGGTAGCCATGATGGGC
The DNA here is from genome assembly GCA_040389105.1 of Bacteroidota bacterium. Taxonomy (GTDB): domain Bacteria; phylum Bacteroidota; class Bacteroidia; order Sphingobacteriales; family Sphingobacteriaceae; genus Mucilaginibacter. The sequence goes on along the minus strand of JAZKAO010000010.1, from coordinate 242,863 downwards.
GACGGTACTAACGATGCCCCGGCCCTGGCCCAGGCGGATGTAGGTGTGGCCATGAATAGCGGTACCCAGGCCGCTAAGGAAGCCGGTAACATGGTGGATTTGGATAACGACCCCACCAAGCTGATTGAGATTGTGGAGATAGGCAAGCAATTGCTCATCACCCGCGGTACGCTTACCACTTTCTCTATCGCTAATGATGTGGCTAAGTACTTTGCCATAGTGCCGGCCTTATTTATCGCGTCTATCCCGGCTTTGCAAAGCATTAATATTATGCACTTGCACAGTCCGGAGAGCGCCATATTATCGGCCGTAATATTTAATGCCATTATTATCCCTATGCTTATTCCGCTGGCTTTAAAAGGGGTGGAATACAAGCCAATTGGCGCCAGCGCGTTATTGCGCCGTAACCTGCTTATTTATGGTTTAGGTGGTGTAATTGCGCCATTTATAGGCATCAAAATAATCGATTTATTAATTTCTGTAATTATATAATATCATCATGAAAACGATCATACAATCCATCCGGTTAACCTTAGTATTAACCTTATTGTTATGCGTATTATACCCGGTTTTAATTGCCTTTGCCGGTAAACTATCAAAGGGGCAAGGCGATGGTGAAAAGATCATCGTTAACGGTAAGGTGGTAGGTTATGCTGCCATAGGCCAAAAATTTGACAAGCCCCAATACTTTTGGGGCCGCCCATCGGCAGTGGCTTATAACGCTGCCGGTTCGGCCGGATCTAACAAAGGGCCAAGCAATCCCGATTATTTAAAGGATGTAAACAACCGTATAGATACCTTATTAAAATACCACCCGGGTTTAAAAAGGAGCGAGATCCCGGCCGACCTGGTAACAGCATCGGGCAGCGGGTTAGACCCGGATATTTCGCCCGAGGCCGCCATGATTCAAATTAAACGTGTGGCCTTATTCCGCAAACTGGACGAGCAAAAGGTTGCCACCCTGGTGAGCGCACATATACAGGCCCCATTGCTGGGCATGTTTGGCCCTAAGGGCGTAAATGTATTGAAGCTGAATGTGGCTTTAGACGAATTAAAATGATAATTGATGAATTAACCACAGAGGTCACAGAGAAAGAACTACAAAGGACGCGGAGATAAAAACCCTCTGTGTCCTCTGTGAAACCTCCGTGTTCTCTGTGGTTAAAATCACCTACTATATAATTTATAACAATGAAAAAAATAATAACTATAACAACCATACTGGCCTTAGCCGCCACTATCACCCATGCCCAGGAAGCGGCCAAAACGGTAGATCCGCCACTGACCATCACCGGTTCGGTAGATACCTATTTCAAATACGATTTTTCAGGGCATAACAATATCCCCACCAGTTTTGCCACCGATCAGGCCTCGTTCTCGATCGGCATGGTTGACCTGGGCCTGAAGAAAAAAGTAGGCAAAGCCTCATTTGTAGGCGAGGTATCCTTCGGCCCGCGCAGCGATCAATCCATCCCTGTAGCTACCAACCATATCCAAAACTTGTATGTAGGTTACGATTTGACCGATAAGCTGAATGTAACCGCCGGTTATATGGCTACTTTTGTAGGATATGAAGTAATAGCCCCAAGCGGTAACTTCAACTACTCTACCTCGTACCTGTTCACCAACGGCCCGTTCCAAAATGCCGGTGTAAAGTTAACCTACGCTTTCTCGGATAAAGTAAGCTTAATGGCCGGCTTGTTTAACGATTACTGGAATGTTTATACCTCGGCCGGAAAGATCAACACTTTTGGCGCGCAGCTGATGGTAGCCCCGGCAAAAGGCTGGACCGCCTATATCAACCTGGCCACCGGCCCGGTATCGGGTACCGAAGTTGATTTAACCACCGCTTACCAAATTACCGACATGTTTAAACTGGGTTTGAACGTAGCTGATTTCAGCGCGCCAACGGCGGTTAAAGGTGGCTTTACCGGTGTGGCCTTGTATCCGCAGGTAGCGGTATCACCGGCTGTAACCTTAGGTTTAAGGGGCGAGTACTTTAAAACCAAGGTGGGTGGCTTAGTAACCGCTGGCCCGGCAGCAGGCGATTCGGTAACGGGTTTAACCTTTACAGCCAACATAAAAGGCGGCCCGCTGACTTTTATCCCAGAAGTAAGATTAGATAACGGATCAAAAACGATGTTTACCGATAACAAGGGCGTTGCCACCAAATCGGCATCGCAATTTGCATTGGCTGCCGTTTACGCGTTTTAATAGGTTATACTTAAGATATAACTAAATTTAGGTTTAGTTAGATTGGATATGTGAACAAACCAATCAAGCCGCCCCATTTTTATTGGGGCGGCTATCTATGCAAAATGAATATTAAACCACAAAGTATGCAAAAAGAAAGAAGCTGTATACTTTGTGAAAAACTTTGTGGCCTTTGTGGTTAATTCTGCGAGATGGAAAACAATACGGTAAAAAACTTTTTAGATCTGGTTAAAAAAAGCAGGCGTGGCAAACTCAAAATTTATATTGGGATGAGCGCCGGCGTGGGTAAAAGTTACCGGATGCTGCAGGAAGCACATGCCCTGATGCGTAATGGTATCGGGATACAAATTGGCTATATTGAAACCCATAACAGGGCCGAAACACATGCCTTACTTGCCGGCTTACCGGTTATTAGCCGTCGTAAAGTTTTTTATAAGGGCAAGGAACTGGAGGAAATGGACCTGCAAGCCATCCTGAACAGACACCCGGAAGTGGTAATTGTTGATGAACTGGCCCACAGTAATATAGAGGGTAGTAAAAACAGCAAGCGCTGGCAGGATGTGGTTGATATATTGGAAGCCGGCATCAGTGTAATTACCGCCGTAAATATACAACACCTGGAAAGCCTGAACGAGGAGATTGAAAAGATTACCGGCGTGGCGATTACCGAAAGGATCCCGGATAAAATTTTAGAACTGGCCGATGAGATAGTTAATATTGACCTGACCGCTGATGAACTGATAGACCGGCTAAAAGATGGTAAAATATACGAGCCAACCAAAGTAGAACGCGCGCTGCAAAACTTTTTTCAAAGTGATAAGATCTTGCAACTGCGCGAAATCGCCCTAAAGGAAGTGGCGCACCACCTGGAGCGTAAGATAGATATAGAAGTACCCAAGCAAATTAAGCTACGGCCCGAACGATTTTTGGCCTGTATCTCATCAAATGCCGAAACGGCAAAGATAGTGATACGTAAAACAGCGCGGCTGGCATCCTATTACCGGTCGCCATGGATTGTGCTGTATGTGCAAAGCAGCAGCGAAAGCCTGGAGCGCATTAAATTAGATAAGCAACGCCATTTAATTAATAACTTTAAACTGGCCACCGAACTGGGTGCCGAGGTGATAAAATTAAAAAGCGACCGTATAACACAAACCATTATGCAAGTGGCCGATGAACGTGAAATAACTACCATTTGCATTGGTAAACCACACCTGAGCCTGTTCCAGGTAATATTAAGGACGGCGGTATTTAACGAGCTGTTAAAGAATATAGCAGCTAAGGAAACTGATTTAGTGATACTATCATGAAAGTAAAAAATAAACTCCGGTTGGGCTTCGGCTTTTTGTTTGTAGTGGTGCTGTTTTTTGGCGCGGTATCTGTGTTTTACATGAACCAGATAGCCAATAGTGCTAAGGTAATATTAGAGGATAATTACGAAAGTTTAAATTACTGCCGCGAAATGCGCGCTATTTTAGATGATAATAATCCCCCGCTTAGCGCCCCCGTTATCCATAAATTTAATGCGCAATTAGCCCTTGAGGGGAAAAATATTACCGAACATGGTGAGGGCGAAGAAGTAGCAGGATTGAAATCATCCTTTCAATTATTACAAAATGCAGCTATAGCCAACCAGCAGGCAATAGAAAAGGAGGTGCGCCGCCACTTACGTAATATCGAAATAATTAATATGCGTGCCATTGTACACAAAAACGATATGGCCCGAAGCGCGGTTGACAGATCGGTTATTTATTTGGGCTTTGCGGCTACCTTTACTTTCCTGGTACTTTTTAGCTTTAGTGTAAACTTCCCGGGCTTTATTGTTAATCCGTTAAACACGTTGTTGTCGGGCATCAGGGCTATCAGCCAACAAAACTATAAGCAGCGCATCCATTTTGATAAGAACGACGAGTTTGCCGAGGTAGCAAACGCGTTTAACCACATGGCCGAGCGATTGGATGAGTGGGAGAATAGTAACCTATCCAAAATCATGTCGGAAAAACTGCGCATCGAAACCATTATCGAACACATGCACGATGCCATTATCGGGATCAACGAAAAGCAGGAGATCCTGTTTATTAATACCGCCGCCAAAAACATTTTAAATTTAAACGCGGATAAGGTAGAGGGTAAATTGGTGGCCGATGTTTTAAAGAGTAATGATCTTTTTAAATCGATAACAGACGAGGGCAACACCACAAAGCCGTTTAAAATTGTAGTGAATGGCAAGGACTCGCATTTTCAACTGGAAACCCGCGAGATCAATGTGCCTAACCTGTCGAATGATAATACCGGCCCCTTAACCATTGCTAAAAACTCGGCCGGTAAGGTTTATATATTGCGCAATATCACCGAGTTTAAGGAACGGGATGAGGCCAAAACCAATTTTATCGCCACCATATCGCACGAATTAAAAACGCCCATATCATCTATAAAAATGAGCCTGAAGTTGATGAAGGACGAACGGGTAGGGCATATCAATACCGAACAGCAGCAATTGCTGGAACATATTAAGGACGATAGCGACCGCCTGTTGAAGATCACCAGCGAATTGCTGGAACTATCGCAAGTGGAAACAGGTAATATTCAACTTAATTTTGTGCCGGTTAAGCCACAGCAAATAGTTGATTACGCGATAGATTCGGTAAGTTTCCAGGCCGGGCAAAAAGGGGTGAAGCTGGAAGTAATTGCCGATAACAATTTACCCGATTTAAATGCCGATGTGGAAAAAACGGCTTGGGTATTAGTCAACTTCCTATCGAACGCGCTGCGATACAGCGCCGAAAAATCGAGAGTGACGATACGTATAGCCAATAAAAAATCGGAAGTAGAGTTTTCGGTAAGCGATACCGGCAAGGGTATTGACGAGCAATATCAAAAACGCTTGTTCGACCGTTACTTCCAGGTACCAACAGATGGGCAAAATAAATCGGGATCGGGTTTGGGGTTGGCTATTTCTAAGGATTTTATAGAGGCGCAAAATGGCCGTATCTGGGTAGAAAGCGCCATTGGCGAAGGGAGTAAGTTTGGGTTTGCTTTACCGGTTTAGCGAAGGTTGATTTTTTAAAAATCGGGTTTTATTGCTATCTTCCGCTTTAAAACCCGACCAAAATGCGTAAATCCCTAACCTTGCTTTTATTGCTTGCTACTATAGCTGTGCATGCGCAAAATCCCGACTCTGCCTGGTTTGTAAATAACTACATTAAAAAAGAAGTAAGCATCCCCATGCGCGATGGCGTGAAGCTTTTTACTTCTATTTACATACCTAAAGACCAAAGCGAGAAGCACCCTATTATGCTTACCCGTACGCCTTATTCGGTATCGCCTTATGGTACTAATTTGAAGGCTTATTGGCGCAGCTACCAAATGCGTTACTGCCGCGAGGGCTATATTATGGTTAATCAGGATATCCGCGGTAAATATATGAGCGAGGGAAAGTTTGAGGTAGTACGCCCTTTTAACCCAAATAAAAAAACCAGCAAGGATATTGACGAAGCCAGCGACAGCTATGATACCATCGACTGGCTGGTGAAAAACATAGATAATAACAACGGCAACGTAGGGGCTGTAGGTATTTCGTTCCCCGGTTTTTACGCTACTATGGTGGCGCTGAGCGGGCACCCGGCTTTAAAGGCGGTTAGTCCGCAAGCCCCGGTAACCGACCGCTTTTTTGGGGATGATGATAACCACAACGGCGTAATGATGATAATGGATGCTTACGAATTTTTGGTGGCAGGGGCATTCGCCGCGCCAAGCCAGGCCCCATCTGCCAGGGGTATCAGAGGTTTTAGGGTAAGTTATCCCGACAACTACGAGTATTACCTAAAGATGGGTGCCAAACCAAACTTTACAAAAATGAGCGGCGACACCATGCGCTTTTGGAGCGATATGATGAACCACCCCAACCGCGATGCCTGGTGGAAAGCACGTGATGCCCGCAGTGGGATAAAGGATGTAAAACCCGCCATGCTGATAACCGGCGGCCTTTTTGATGCCGAAGACGGTTATGGTGCCTGGCATACTTATGATGCTTTGGTGAAACAAAGCCCTGCCACTACCAGCAAACTGGTAATGGGCCCATGGTACCACGGGCAATGGGCCAGTAACGATGGTACCCATTTGGGCAATGTGCAATTTGGCAGCAATACATCAACTTATTACCAAAATATGGAGGTGCCGTTTTTTAATTATTATTTGAAGGGCAAAGGCACGGATAGTTTAAGCAAGGCCACCATCTTTTTTTCGGGCGAAAACAAATGGCGCAGGTTTAACCAGTGGCCGGCAGCAGGCAGCAAACCAACCCCGGTATACCTGCAGGCTAACGGGAAACTATCCTTTGCTGCAAAAACTGCTAAGGCAACATTTGATAGTTACGTAAGCGACCCTGCCAAACCTGTACCATATTCCGAAAAAATACATGCCCGCCGTACCCGTGAATATATGGACGACGACCAGCGTTTTGCCGCGCACCGTACCGATGTGCTAACTTATGATAGCGGTATATTAACCGACGATATAACCGTAGCCGGCCCCGTAGTGGCCGATTTGATGGTGAGCCTGAGCAATACCGATGCCGATTTTATAGTAAAGCTGATAGATGTGCTGCCCGATAACACACCCGCCGATCCGCTTACCCGTTACCCGATGGGCGGCTACCAGATGCTGGTACGTGCCGAAGTGATGCGCGGCAAATTCCGCAACAGTTTTGAAAAGCCCGAGCCTTTTGTGCCTGGTAAACCTACGCAGATGAAATACACCCTGCCCGACGTAGCCCATACCTTTAAAAAAGGCCACCGGTTGATGATCCAGATCCAAAGCACCTGGTTCCCGCTGACAGAACGTAACCCGCAGCAGTTTTTAGATATTAATAAAGCAAAGGATAGTGACTTTATAAAAGAGACGATAAAAGTTTATCATAACCAATCTAAAATTGTATTACCGGTGATTAATTGATGATATAGCCGGGAAGATCTTTTTGATCTTTCCGGCTATTACTATTTGATAAATAATACCACTTATTAACCCTATTGCCCCACCCATATAGCTAAAGTTGTGCATGGAGCCAACCATAATAAAATGCTTTTTGTCGATAAGGTTATCTGGCAACAACCAATTTACACCGGTATTGGCTAAGTAAAACCCGCCATAAGCTAGTCCAATTAAACCTGTAATGGCGGTAATGGCAATGGTTATTAATATGGCTTTACTTATGGCACGCCCCATAGCTTTGGCATCCTGGTGTATTAATCCAACTAAAGCGTGCCCAATACCAACAAAAATACCTGTCCACCAGGTGGCTAAAAAACCTACTACGGCAACTGCTAACCTGGCACTGGGTAACACAAGTTTACCATGGTTAACTAACCCAAATTGCAGGAACTTAAATTTGGTGAAATATTCGTGGCTGATGGTATAAGTAAATTGGTCGTGCAGGATGCCGTACAAACCCGCTAAAATTGGTGTTAAGAAGATAGTGAGCGCTAAAACCTTAAATTTTTTCATTAATTGGAAAGGTAATAAACTATTTGTTTTATTAAACAACAAGTACCCGGCCTTTTTTATCTTCGTACTTTGATGCCCTAAAACATCCTTTATAATAAACAAAAGCATAGACAATGATAGTTAGTATTTTAGGATGTGGTTGGTACGGGCGGGCATTAGCTACGGCTTTATTAGAGGAGGGTGTAGCGGTAAAAGGATCAACCTCCAGTCCCGATAAACTGGCCGAACTATCAGCCTTGGGCATACAGCCTTATGTGGTTAACCTGCCGGATACGGCACAGCCCGGTTTTTTTGATACGGATATTTTAGTAGTCAGCATCCCGCCAAAATTTAGGAAAGGGGAGAGCGATGCCTTTATATCCAAAATACAAAGCATTATAACAGCCATACAGCATTATGGTATTAAGCATGTTATCTACACTAGCTCAACAGGGGTTTATGGGGAAAATCAGGGCGCGGTAAATGAATTGACTGACCCTGTGCCCGATGATCTGTCGGGCAAATTGCTATTAGAAGCTGAAACGCTTTTTCAAAGCCAAACTAATTTTTTAACCACCATTATCCGCTTTGGCGGATTGGTAGGGCCGGGGCGTCATCCCGGGCGCTTTTTTGCCGGTAAAAAGGGTATCCCTAATGGGCTTGGCCCGGTTAACCTGGTGCATTTAGATGATATTGTTGCCATTACTCAAAGCATCATAGCGCAAACCGCATGGGGGCAGGTGTTTAACGCCTGCGCGCCTGATCACTCGACAAGGGCCGATTTTTATACCCGGGCCACGCAACTTGCAGGATTGGAGTTACCTGAGTTTAAACAAGAATTACTGAATGATAAAACAGTAGATAGTATTAAACTGGGGCCCTTGCTTAATTATCAATTTAAACACAATAAATGGATAGATTACGTGTTTGATTGAGCCTTTCCTTTTTTAACTTCGTGGCGTGGCAGTGAAGAAGAAAACCCCCATGGTAAAACCCAAGGCAAGTCCGAAGAAAAAGGCTCCTGTTAAAAGGAAAAATTCGGGCAGTTCCAATATACCGTGGAAGTTAATTATCGGGCTGTTACTGATCTTGCTCTCGCCTTTTTATTATGGCTATGTACTAAAGGGCTTTACCACTACCTGGCAATGGTTAAAGGATATTGGCGAGAACCCCAACTACCGTACCTATAAAAGCTTCCATATCCGTATCCCCTCAAAATATGCTATCCATGGTATCGATGTATCTTATGCGCAGGGGAAGATTGATTGGCAAAAGGTAAAGGCCATGCAGGAGGATAGCGTACACATTAGCTTCGCCTTTGTAAAAGCTACCGAGGGTTTGCTTACGGTTGATCCCTACTTTCAGCGTAACTGGCGCGAAGCACCCAAGGCCGGCATTACTTGCGGGGCTTATCACTTTTTTCACCCTGAAAAAAATGGCTTGTGGCAGGCCCGTTTCTTCCTGCAAAATGCAAAAACAGAGAAGGGCGACTTACCGCCTGTAGCCGATGTGGAGCAGTTGAACAATACATCGCCCGCGGTAATGCGTAAGGAGTTAAAGGCGTTCCTTAGCCAGGTGCAATCGCAAACCAAAATACGGCCCATTATTTATACCAACCTTAGCTTTTATGTAGATTACCTTGCCGGATATTTTGACGGGTATCCCTTATGGATAGCCAATTACCAGCAGGAAGATTTGAAAATTGATCCCAATACCAAATGGCAGTTTTGGCAACACTCGGATGTAGCCCGGGTAAACGGCATTGGCCACACGGTTGATTTTAACGCTTTCAGGGGCGATAGTTTGGCCTTTAGTAAATTGCTGGTGCGGTGAAAATTATTTAACACCCACAGGGGATATATTTAATGCTTTTATAGTATTTTTGAATTATGGAAACGCTGATTGTACAACCAAAAACTAAAGAACAATTAACGGCATTAAAAGCTTTTATTAAAGCCTTGAAAATTGATTTTAAGACAGAGAAAAGCCCATATAATCCTGAATTTGTAGATAAAATATTGCAGGGCAGGGAGGATATTAAAAACGGTAAAGGCGTTAAAATAGCTCCTGAAGATCTATGGAAATAGTTTTTAGTCCCCGTGCCATCGAGGATTTAAAATATTGGAAAAAATCAGGTAACAAGGCTATCCAAAAAAAGATAGAGAATCTTCTTATCGCGATACAGGAAAACCCCTACGAGGGAATTGGAAAACCAGAACCTTTGAAATATAATTTATCGGGAGCATGGTCCCGGCGTATAACTAATGAACATCGCTTGGTATACGAGGTTAATCAAAAAAAACAAATTGTAATTTTAGATATTCTTTCTTTAAAAGGGCATTACTAAGGCGTTGTTTCCCGGCTTTATGCTTTTACCTTTCAGCTTCTCTCTATGTTTTCTGCTTCTTCTTTTTAGCCGCCGGGAATAAAATATTATTCAGGATCAACCTGTAGCCGGGCGAATTGGGGTGCAGGGCCAGGTCGGTTGGGGGCTCGTTAGGACTATGCTGATAATCTTCAGGGTCGTGGCCGCCGTAAAAGGTCCATTGGCCCTTGCCGTATTCGCCGTGAATATAGCGGGCCTCGCCGGCCGATTTCATTTCGCCCATGATGGTAACACCGGGTTTTAATTTAGTTTTATCAAAGGCAGTAGCCAGTCCCTTAAAGCCTTTTATCACATGATCATGGTCTTGCGTCAGCATACTCGGCACCGGATCCCATTTGGCCGAAAAATCAAATAGCGTAAAAAAATCGCGCGATCGTTCTACATTTCGCGTATCAGATACGTCGATATCGCTAAACCTGCGCCCGCGGCCAATAACTACATTGAAGTTTTGAAAGGCGAGGGTTTGGCTAAAATCCAGTTTAGACTGCGCGTTTTCATCGGGCGGGTCGCCGTCGTATTGGGTATCCACAATATCGGTATTAGCGGCAGATAGGGCGATATCAAAACTATCCGCGCCCGAACACATGGCAAACAAAAAGCCACCGTTTGCGCAAAAATCGCGGATGCGCTGGGCAACCGCCAGTTTCATTTTAGATACTTTTTTAAAACCCAGTTTTTTGGCTGTAGCTTCCTGTACAGGCCTGCTTTCCTGGTTATCTTCGGGGTTATTGCTGCGGTTTCCGCCACCGTTAAAATCAGGGCGTCCGCCACCGCCGCCACCTCCGCCGTTAAAGTCGGGCCGGCCACCGCCGCCTCCATTAAAATCCGGGTAACCACCACCGCCGCCGCCACGGAATCCGCCTCCGCCAAAGCCACCTCCGCCCATACCTTTGCTATATTGGCCGGTAAAGTCTTCGTGGTGCAGGTGCAGCCAGTCGTATTTAAGCAGGTCGCCTTTCATTACCTCGGTATCGTACACATAATCAAAAGGTATCTCGGCGTATTTTAAAACCAGTTCAACCGCATCTTCCAGCCCGCCTTTACTTTTAGGCGAGTATAAAGCTATTTTGGGTACCTTCTCTAACTTCACCACATCCATATTAACCGATGGATCGCTGATCTGTGCCAAAATGCTGTTCACACTGGCATCCGCCAAAACCTCGAAAGTGATGCCACGCACCTTACACTCGTCCTCGGCTTTTTTATCGTACTTGGTCAGGAAACTGCCGCCGCGGTAATTCAGCAGCCAATCTACCGTCCCGCCGTTTTTCAATACCCAAAAGGCAATACCGTACGATTTTAGATGATCCTTTTGCACATCGTCCATAGGGATCAAAATAGAAGCGGCCCTGCTTACAAAGGCAAAAAGCAAAAGGCAGAAAGCTAAAAGGTATTTTATCCGGCGCTTCATATTACCAAATATAACAAACAAAATAGCAAGCCTTTGCCATTTACAATATGAAATAGTGGTTGTGTAATGTAAATATCACATAACACAAGCGTATTAATAGCAAAGCCACTATGCTAAAACCATTAACTAAAAGCAGGAACCGATAGTATCATTTGCCCATAATCGATAGGTTTGTCCGATATCGATCACTTTTTGAAAATTAAAAACATATAAGTAATTGTTTATTAGTATTTTAACTTTGGTACGGCGCTTGCAAAGCTCTTGTTCAAAAACTGGTAAATGGATAAGGAACTGGCGCCGGAGATCGTCGCGAAAAGAAAGCATAAAAACATCCTAATTGCGCTAACCTGCATAGCCGCCCTGGCTATAAGTATATGGGTACTGCGCAGCTATTTAAAATCGTCTATCAATCGGTCGGATATCATTACCGCTAAGGTAGAGATAGGGGATATCGAAAATACCATTAATGCATCGGGCGAGGTTTTGCCCGAGTTTGAAGAGATCCTAACCAGCCCCATCAGCGCATCCATCAAAAGTGCTTTAATGGATGCCGGTAATAAAGTAAAGGCCGGGCAATCTATCCTTACCCTCGATAAATCGGCTTCACAAACCGAATTTGAAAAACTGAAGTTTCAACTGGAATCTAAACTGAACGAGATCAGCAAGCTGAAGCTCGATCTGGATAAAAGTTTTTACGATATTAAATCGAACAACGATATTAAGCAATTGCGCATTGCCAACCTTACCGACGCTGTAGAGAATGCCAAACGCCTGTTTAAAGCCGGCGGCGGCACCCGCGAAGGGATTGAGCAAGCCGAACTGAACCTGAAAGTTGCCCTGCTGGAGAAGAAACAATTGGAGAACGAAATTAAAAGCAAACAGCAAACCATGCAGATAGAGATAAAGGAAGCGCAAATTGCGGCCGATATCCAACGGAATGATTTGAAAGAACTGCAACGTAAATTAGATTTGGCCAGTATTGTGGCTACCCGCAACGGGGTGGTTACTTACGTTAATAAAAACATTGGCGCCAATATTAGTGCCGGCGAAACCCTGGCCCGCATTGCCGATTTGGGCAGCTTTAAAGTAGCTGGTAGTGTGGCCGATAATGCCCTCGATCAGTTGCATACCAGCACCCCGGTTATTATCCGTATTAACGACAGCCAATTGCGCGGGCATGTAACCAATGTATCGCCATCGGTACAAAACGGCATTGTTTCGTTTGATATCCAACTGGATGAACGTAACAATAAACTGCTGCGGCCTAATATGAAGGTTGATGTATTCCTGATTACGGCTACCCATAGCAAAATTATGCGTGTGGCCAATGGCCCGGCGTTTAAAGGCCCAAGCATGCAGGATATTTTTGTAGTGAAGAATGGCAAAGCCGAACGCCGCACCGTACACATTGGCCTCACCAATTTTGATTATGTAGAACTGCTGGATGGCGTTAAGCCCGGCGATGTGGTAATTACATCGGACATGAGCGAGTATAAAAATTCAACTGAACTGACTATTAAGAATTAAGATGCAGCGCCTGTTAAACATATCGTATTTAAAATATTTCGTTGCGATGGTATTCATCAGCCTAAGCGTAAGGGGCTGGTGCGTATCGCGCACGGATACCATCCGCTTTACCCTGCAACAAGTGGTAGAACTGGCTAAAAAGAACGCTATAGCCGCCAAGCAAGCCGCCACCGTGCGCGAAACCCGCTATTGGGAGTGGCGTACCTTTCGCTCCAACTATCAGCCTCAACTGGCTTTAAGTGGCATATTGCCGGGTTATACTAAATCCTATACCCAAATTGTACAGCCTAACGGTACCATCCTGTTTCAGCCGGTGCATAACGATAACTCATCGCTCGCGCTAAATTTTAGTCAGACTATTACCGCCACCGGGGGCACTGTTTATGGCACAACACAGTTACAGCGTTTTGATGACTTTGATAGGCACAGTACTTTGTATAACGGCGTGCCCTATGGCATTGGCTACAGCCAGCCGCTGTTCCAGTTTAATAGTTTGCGCTGGGATAAAAAAATTGAGCCTTTAAAGTATAACGAAAGCAAGCAAGCCTATATTGAGGCGCAGGAAAAGATAGCCATTAACGTGTCCGGTTACTTTTTCGATCTGCTGCTGGCCCAAGTAAACCTGCATGTGGCCGAGCTGAACTTAACCAATACCGAAAACATCCTGCGGGTGGCCAATCTGAAATTTGAACTGGGTAAGGTATCCAAAAACGAAATACTGCAACTGCAATTAGAGCAACTGAACGCCAAAAAAGCAGTAGGAACGGCTATGCGCGATATGGAAATAGCCACACTGGACTTGCGCAGCTATACCGGGCAGGAGGGAGACGAAAAGATAGCGCTGGAAGTACCGTCGGCTATTAATGATATGACGGTATCAACCGATAAGGTTTTGTCCGAAGCGTTAGCAAACCGGTCGGATGCGATTGCTTTTGTGCGCCGGGTGGCCGAGGCTAAACGCGATGTAGCTAAAGCCAAAGGGCAAAATGGGCTGACGGCCACACTATCGGCTAATATTGGTTTCTCTAACAGTGCCTCAAATATTCCCGATGTGTACCGTTCGCCGCAGGATCAGCAGGTGGTGCAGCTGCAGTTTTCGCTGCCGATACTGGATTGGGGGAGGTCACGGTCGCGCACCAAAACGGCCGAGGCTAACGAACAGTTTACTAATTATGCCGTAGAGCAGGATAAACAAACCTTTAAACAGCAAATTGTGACCCAGGTTACGCTGTTTAACATGATGAAGGAGCAATTGAAACTAACCGCCCAGGCCGATAGCATCGCATCTGAAAAATACCAGATAGCCCGCGAACGCTATGTACTGGGCGATCTGAGCATTACCGACCTAAGCATTGCCTTTAAGGAAAACGACCAGGCCAAACGGGACTACGTAGCCAGCCTGCGCGATTTTTGGAGCGCCTACTACCAGTTGCGTTACTTGTCGCTTTACGATTTCGAGAAAAAACAAAAGATCACATACAAGTAAATCATACAATCAATAATTCAATCAATCAATAATTCGATAATTCACTAAATCAATAATTCACATACGATGATACGATTACAAAACATTGAAAAGGTGTACCGCACCAACACTATTGAAACACTGGCGCTAAACAGTATTAGCCTTGATATTGCCAAAGGCGAGTTCCTGTCTATTATGGGCCCGTCGGGCTGCGGCAAAAGTACCCTGCTAAATATTATGGGCCTGCTGGATAACCCATCAAAAGGAGAGGTAAAAATAGCCGACCAAAAGATAGATCATTTTACCGATAAGCAACTGGCGCAGTTCCGCAATACCAAGCTGGGCTTTATCTTTCAAAGCTATCATTTAATCAATGATTTACAGGTGCTGGATAATGTAGAATTGCCGCTGCTGTACCGTAACTCAACCGCTGCCGAACGCCGTAAACTGGCCAGCGAAGCGTTGGAAAAAGTAGGTTTGGCCAATAGGATGAAACATTTCCCAACACAACTGTCGGGCGGGCAAAAACAGCGTGTGGCCATTGCCCGCGCCATTGTAGGCAACCCCGAAATTATTTTGGCCGATGAGCCTACCGGTAACCTGGATAGCGCCATGGGGAACGAAATTATGGATATCCTGATCCGCTTGAATAAAGAGGAAGGGACAACCATAGTAATGGTAACCCACGATGAACACATGGCGCAAAAAACCCACCGTTTAGTGCGCTTGTTTGATGGTTCGCAAGTTCAGTAATTCATCGCATTTAAAATTAAGATATCATGCTTAAAAATTACTTTAAAATAGCCATAGCGGTATTAATGCGGCGCAAATTCTTCACCTTTATCAGCCTGTTTGGTATCAGCTTTACGCTGACGGTGTTAATGGTGTTTACCGCTTTGTTAGATAATTTGGTCAGCCCGGGTTATCCGGATGTAAAACGCGACCGCTCGTTATATATCAGTAGGTTAGAATTGCGTAACAGCAAAGAAGGATGGATCAACCGTTCGCCCTCATCTTATTATTTTTTAAGTCATTACGCTGGTAGTTTAAAAACGCCGGTAAAGCTGTCCATATCATCGGGTACAAATTCATCAAACGCGTATGTAAACAATAAAAAAATAGTAATAGGCATTAAATATACCAATGCCGATTTTTGGGACATAGCCGAATTTGATTTTATTGAAGGCAAGCCGTATAACCAGCAGCAAATAAACCAGGCCCAGCGGGTAGCTGTAATATGCCAAAGCACCAAGCGCGATTATTTTGGCGATGTGCCTGCAGTGGTGGGGAAATATATTGAGGCAGATAATGTGCAATACCGGGTTATTGGTGTTGTAAAAGACGCGCCTATAACCACCGAGGCTTTTTACGGCAATATGTATTTGCCTTATACGGTATCAAAGGCTAACTATAAAGAAATTACCAACCAGGGTGGTTATAGTGCTGTATTACTGGCCCCGTCTGCTGCCGATGTTGAAAAAATGGGCCGCGAGTACGATCAGATAGTAAGTAAAATCCCAACCAACAGTAAAGAAATGGATAAGCTATACAGCTTTGCCGACCCATATTTTACCAGCTTAGTCCGCAACCTGTTTGGTGATGGGGCAAAATCGGGCTTAAGTACTTTTATAATAGGCTTATCTATCATTATCGTATTATTTATGTTGCTGCCTACCATTAACCTGGTTAATATTAATATCACACGTATAATGGAGCGTTCGTCGGAAATTGGCGTGCGTAAGGCTTTTGGGGCATCGTCGCGCACGCTGGTTTACCAGTTTATTGTCGAAAATATTATCCTTACCGTTATTGGTGGTATTATAGGGGTTCTGCTGTCGTTTATTGTATTACAGGTTATAAACAGCAGCGATCTGATCCCCGGTTTTCACCTGGCACTAAATTTTACCGTTTTGTTTTACAGCTTGCTAACCTGCTTGTTCTTTGGGTTGGTATCGGGGGTATATCCCGCCTGGCGTATGTCTAAACTTAACGTTGTAACGGCTTTAAAGGCCCAATAAGATCAATTCACAATTAAAATTAAAAGCGATGTTTAAGCATTTATTTAAACTGATCTGGAATAAAAAGAAGCAAAATTTTTTACTCATATGCGAGATGCTGATCTCGTTTATGGTGATGTTTGCCGTATTCACCATGATAGTGAATTACTACCAGAATTATAAAAAGCCAATGGGCTTTAAGTATAACGATGTATGGGTTATCAATTTTAATAACGCGCATGTATTTCACAATACCGACTCGATGACCTTGTATTACGAAACTGTACGCAACGTATTAAAATCGATGCCGCAAATTAAAGAAGTTAGCTTTGCGGCGAGCAATATCCCTTTTGCTAATAGTACCAGTACAACCGGTTTCACTTATAAAAATAAAAAGTATAACTACATTAACCGTTACCATGCCGGCGATGATTATCATAAAGTATTTGATATGCAAGTACTGGAGGGGCGTTGGTTTGATCAGCAGGATGCGGCTACAGCTTACAAATCTATCGTGATCAATGCGTCGTTTAAAGAAATGATGTTTGGCAAAGGTAAGGCTGTAGGGCAGCTGATTGGCGACGACGAAGATAAAAAGGCTAAAAAAATGCGGGTTATAGGCGTGGTTACCGATATGAAAGATAAAGGCGATTACAAGCCATCAGGTACCGCGATATTTAGCCGGGTTGATACCGGCATGATGCATTATATTGGGCAGATTGTAATAAAAGTTGCGCCAAACTCGGGCGCGGCTTTTGAAGGACAGGTATACAAAGCCATGACCACCACTATGAAAGAGGCCAGTATAGAAATTGAGCACCTTACCCAAAAGCGTGATAGTATGAATAAGGAAACCCTCATCCCGATCATTATTTTACTAATTATAGCCGGGTTTTTGATCATTAATGTGGCTTTAGGCCTGTTCGGGGTGCTTTGGTATAATATTAATAAGCGCCGGGGCGAAATAGGCTTACGCCGCGCCATAGGTGCATCAGGGAGCGCCGTTGCGGGCCAAATAGTTACCGAATCGATGTTCCTGGCTACCTTGTCGTTAATTATCGGTGCTTTCTTCGCGGTGCAGTTTCCTATCTTACATGTGTTTGATCTGGCGGCAAGCGTATACATTACAGCTATTATTTTAGCCATTATATTTATTTATTTGCTGGTGTTGGCCTGTTCGTTTTACCCGGGCCGGCAAGCCGCTGCTGTTTATCCCGCGGTTGCCCTGCATGAAGAATAATTTTACGATCTTGCCGCAGAAATATGATACTGATCATTGACGATGATATTGCCGTACGTACTTCCCTCACACTGTTACTAACAGGCGAGGGGTACGAGGTTGCGGGCGCGGCATCGCCAACCGAGGCGTTGAAGATCATTAATAAACAAAGCCCCGACCTGATTATTATGGACCTTAATTTTTCGGTTGATACATCAGGCCGCGAGGGGATGGAATTACTGGCTACGATCAGGCAAAAGAATAGCGCTACGCCCATTATCCTCATCACCGGCTGGGGAAGTATCGAACTGGCTGTACAAGGTATGAAAGCAGGTGCCAGCGATTTTATTAACAAGCCCTGGAGTAACGATCATGTGCTGCAATCGGTACGGACATTGCTTGATTTGCAGGATAAAAAAACCACGCACCTTACCCGTAAGCAACTGGATAAAACCTATAACTTTCAGCATATTATTGGCGAAGCCCCGCAGGTGTTAACCATATTGGAAACCATTGGCCGGGTGGCCGATACCGACGCCTCTATACTAATTATGGGCGAAAGCGGCACCGGTAAGGAGTTAATTGCCGAGGCCATCCACCAAAACGGTAACCGGCGTAATAAGGCCTTTATTAAAGTTAACCTTGGCGGGATTTCCACCTCGTTGTTTGAGAGCGAAATGTTTGGCCATATGCGTGGGGCTTTTACCGATGCCCGGTTTGATAGGATCGGCCGGTTTGAAATGGCCAATAAGGGCACTATATTTTTAGATGAAATAGGCGATCTGGATGCCGGCAGCCAGGTAAAACTGCTGCGCGTATTGCAGGACCGTACTTACGAGGTATTAGGCAGCAGCCGCACCAAAACGGTAGATGTGCGGGTAGTATGCGCCACCAACAAAAACCTGAACGAGATGGTGGGCATGGGCACATTCCGCGAAGATTTGCTATACCGCATTAACCTCATTACCGTTTACCTGCCGCCGTTAAGGGAGCGTCCGGGCGATATCCCTTTGCTGGTGGGTTTTTTTGTGAATAATTTAAAGGAAATATATAACCGCCCTAATTTAACCGTAAACCGCAATGCCATTAAATGGTTGCAACAGTTACCTTTGCCAGGTAATATCCGCCAGTTGAAGAATTTGGTAGAGCGTACCATCCTCATCAGTAAAAAAGATGAATTGGATATCGAAGATTTCCGCGCGCAACTGGAACTATCGCCGGTTAAAAAGGGAGACACCCAATTACCGGGTGTGGGTATGTTAACGTTGGAAGAGGTAGAGGTAGCTATGATAAAACGGGCAATGGAATATCATAAAAATAAGATCTCAAAGGCGGCCGCCTCTTTGGGGCTTACCCGCAGCGCGCTATACCGCCGCTTAGATAAGTACCAGATCCCTTACGATGAAGCTGAGTACTAAGTATATCCTGTTTGTAGTAATATTGCACGTGGTGACGCTGGCGCTCACCTGGTTTATTTTTAAGGATGATAAGGTGTTTTTTATCGCCTCGGAGGCATTGATCATCATTTCCCTGGTTATTGCTACCCAGCTATACAGCGAATTGATAAAACCCCTGAAGTATTTAATGCAGGGCCTGGAAGCGATTAAGGATCGCGACTTTAACGTGAAATTTCTGAATACAGGCAAGCACGAAGTTGACCAGTTGATTAATGTGTATAACCACATGATTGATGAGCTGCGTATTGAACGTACCCGGCAGGAGCAGCAGCATTTTTTTTTAGAAAAGCTGATCTACACATCGCCAACAGGCATTATTATTTTAGATTACGACCACCGGGTTGAGCAGTTAAACCCCAAGGCATTGCAAATTTTAGCTACCGATGCCGCGCTGGTAAACGGCTTTTTAGTTGACGAACTGCCACACCCATTGTTTAAGCAGATCAGGCATTTGCAAGTTGGCGAATCGCTGGTGGTGAAGCCGGATGGCATTAGTACTTACAAACTGCAAAAGGCGCACTTTATAGATCGGGGATTTTCGCGGCAGTTTATTATGATAGAGGAACTGACCGCCGAGATATTGGCGGCCGAGAAAAATGTATACGGCAAGGTGATCCGCATGATGGCGCACGAGGTAAACAACACCATTGGCCCAGTAAATTCCATTATACAATCGGCTTTAGGTACCCACCCACTTTGGGAAAACCATAGGTTTAACACCCTTAAGGATGCTTTGCAGGTGGCTATGGAACGGAACCAAAACCTGAACCAATTTATGCGCAATTTTGCCGAACTGGTTAAGCTGCCCGCCCCGAATAAACGCCAGGTTGATTTGCATAAGTTAATTAATTCGGTAGCCAGTTTAATGGCCATAAAGGCCCGGGAAAAAAATATAGCCTTTGAATTTGACCTGGCCGGGGATATATTTATGATAAATGCCGATGAACAACTGTTAGAGCAGGCACTTATCAACATCGTAAAAAATAGCATTGAAGCTATTGACAAGGATGGAACGGTGAGCTTTACAACACGGCAAAAAATGCTAACTATTACCGATACCGGCCAGGGTATTAGCGCCGGGGATAGCGAAAACCTATTTTCTCCATTCTTTAGCACTAAAAAAGACGGGCAGGGGATAGGGCTCACCTTAGTCCGGGAGATTATGCTCAGTCACGGTTTTGAGTTCTCCTTAAAAACCATCGCTCAAAGGCAAACCGTTTTTACATTAGTTTTTTAATTAGTGATACATAAAAACAGTAAAGTCCTCATCGGCATAACCATCTTTTAAAATCACTTTGTCGCTTAACAAATGGCAATAATCCATAATCATTTGCGGGTTATAGGCAACCAACAAACCGTTTACAGGTACGGTACGCAACAAGTTAAATGCTACGCCCTTATTGCAGTTATGGTATAGTTTGTCAATCGCTTTAAAAATAAATTGGGGATCGCTGCTGGCATAATTGAGCGAACCACTGGCCAATATATAATCCATCACCGGCAGGTTGCGCGTAATAAAATTGCCGGATATAAAGGAAACATCAGGCAAATTGCCATAGCGCTTAATGGCTTCGTCCAATAATTCGGGTATTTGTTCAATACCGCAATAGTGCCCAATGTTTGGGTAAATAGTTTGCAAATAAGGCAACAGGTCGGCGTAACCACAACCGGCATCTAAAACCGAACATCCGTTTATATCATCTATCGCGGCCAGTATGCTAAACCGGCTTAGCTGGCTTTCTTCATCGCGCCAGCCCAGCGCGTAAGTGCTTTGCCCGCCGTGTTGTTTAATCATGGCGCGATGGTAGTGAAATATAGCGGATGAATCGGTGAGGGAAGACATACGGGAAAGATATTTAAAATACCGACCTATTGGTAAGGTTATTGTTTTTTTTTATTTGTAAAAACTTAATAAAACGCCTTTTTTATGGCTATGGTATATTGTTTTCTTATTTTTTAACAAATAATTAACTTTTATTTCTACGGTAAAATATAGCCGTTTTTTAACCGTTCACTATCACAAACAACAAAACCACAACACATGAAAAAAATCCTGATCGCAATTATTGCACTATTATGCGTATCCAAAATCTCAAACGCGCAAACCGAAAAAGGTAACCAAACACTCGGTGTTAATTTAAGTTACAGCTATATTAAAAGCAGTAATTATAGCACCAATTCGGGCAGCGGCCCGGCTACCCAAACCAACAATAATAAATCATTTAATATTGGGCCCGATTACAGCTATTTTATTGCTGATAACCTTGATTTGGGCGTATCGTTACAATATGGGACCAATAGCCAGGATAACGGTTATAATAACCAATATGCCAACCAGCATGGGCATGGTTATGGTGCCGACCTTTTTTTACGAAAATATTGTTTGTATGATCATAAAGTAGGTATACGTGCAGGCGGGCACGTTGGCTACACCTATGGTTATACACAATACGCCAATTCGGGCAACAATAGTTTTTACGATTATTCAAGCAAAAGCAATAGCTATATTGCGGGCGCAGGTCTGGAGTTAGTTTATTATCCGGCAAAAAAGCTGGGTGTAGCTGCATCTATGGGTAATATATCCTACACACATGCCAAAGTAGATAGTGGTAACCAGGGGAGTACCAAACTCGATAATTTTAACTTTAGCTTTATTAACAATGGCTTAACTATGTCGGCGTTTTATACGTTTGGCGGCAAATAAGGCGCAATGTAATCATCTTAACTGTCTCCGGGTATCCATGATATCGATAACAAAAAAAGCCTGCCGATTTTTATCGGCAGGCTTTGTAATTTATAAAATGTAGCGTATTACAAATACGATTGCAATAAACGCGATTTTGAATTTTGACGTAAGCGCATCAAGGCTTTATCCTTTATCTGGCGTACACGTTCGCGGGTAAGGCTATATTTTTCGCCTATTTCTTCCAGCGAATGTGCTGCTACGCTGTTCAGGCCAAAAAACAAAACAATTACTTGTCTCTCCCTTTCGGCCAGTATGCCTAACGATCGTTTAATTTCCTGCGTAAGCGAATCTATCATTAAATCGCTATCGGTGCCGGCGGCACTGCTTTGCAAAACATCCAGCAAGGTATTCTCTTCGCCGGCAACAAAAGGCGCGTCGACAGAGATATGGCGGCCGGCATTATTTAGCGCGTCCGATATTTTTTCGGCAGTTGTTTCTAAATCTTCAGCCAGTTCTTCGGGTGTAGGTACACGTTCAAATTGCTGCTCCAGTTTAGACGATGATTTGCGTATTTTATTTAACGAACCTACCTGGTTAAGCGGCAGGCGCACAATACGCGATTGCTCGGCAACCGCGGTCAGGATCGACTGACGGATCCACCATACAGCGTACGAAATGAATTTGAAGCCCTTGGTTTCATCAAAACGGCCTGCGGCCTTAATTAAACCCAGGTTCCCTTCGTTAATCAGGTCGCCCAGGGTAAGCCCCTGGTTTTGATATTGCTTGGCTACCGATACCACAAAACGGAGGTTAGCTTTGGCCAAACGTTCCAGGGCTACTTTGTCACCCTCCCTTATCTTTTGCGCCAGGATAACTTCTTCCTGAGCTGTGATCAGGTCTACCTTTGCTATCTCGCTTAAATACTTATCAAGTGATTGTGACTCGCGATTGGTAATGGATTGGGTTATTTTTAGTTGCCTCATGTTTTGCAAAGATACTTAAAGAAATGTGGTCTGAACGTAATAACTTACAGGACTGTATGATTAGTCAGGTATTTTCCGCCTGTTTCGGGTCAATACTTGTTAAAAAGGTAATAACTGATAGTGTTTTGCTAAAATTATCCTGATTTTTTTGAGAGAAAATATGTTGCATTTAAAGCAATTAAGAAAAAGAAATGCCATTTGTTTTAAATAGCATTTCTTTTTTAGGGCCGGTTATGCGTAATATAATGTATTGCACACGCATAAATATTACCGCTAATTTTTTAAATGAGGCTTACTTAACTGTTTTTCTCACCTTAATGGCATTTAATCCCTTTTGTCCCTGTTCGGTTTCGAAAGTAACCTTGTCGTTTTCCTGTATGGCTTCTTCTAAACCATTAACGTGTACAAAAATGCTTTCCTGGGTTATCGAATCCTTAATAAAGCCAAATCCCTTTGAATCATTAAAAAAGGCTACTGTTCCCTTTCTTATCGGGTCGGCCGGGGGAAGGGCCTCCTGCTTAGGTACCGCTATCTGGATATCCTCTGTTATGATCTTTCTTTTTTTAGTAGGATCGGGTGGTGTAGATGTAATGTTTCCATTATCATCAATATAAGCCATCATCTGATCCAGGCTTTTACCCTTGTCCGAATTTGCCTTCCGGTCTTCGGCTTTCTCTTTTTTGTCCTGTTGTTTTTTAAATTTCTTTTTTTCGCGTTCCTTTTTACTAAAGGTTTCTACTGATCTACCCATACCTTAATATACGCATTATTTTATCAATAACAAAATATAATTATAATTTATTTGAATAATTTCTAATTAGCCCTTAATGATAGCTTTCGGGCTGTACAGATAATCTATCTAACTGGCTTTGATGTTGAGGTTTAGATAGGATCTAACTGGTTGATACTACAGCTGATTTCATTAGGTTTTGCCGGATATTTTTGGTATATTGTAGTACCCGGTTTTGTGTGCAGGCTTCAGTATACTATCTTATCAAGTTTCATTTTTAGCTTGACAGTAAAAAAAACATAAAAAATGCCCGTAAATATTGTTTTTTGAAATACGATACCATCCGCCTAAGCTAAGCCCTAAACCGGGACACAAAAAAACGGCCCCGCAATATTTCCAAAAAAACGATTGCAAATGATAAGATTGTACAGCGGGCGTACGGTACGCTGCAAGGCAGGTCATAAAAAAAGCCTCATACTATTTAGTATAAGGCTTTTTAAGCTGCGGAGAGGGAGGGATTCAAACCCCCGGTACCTGTTACAGTACACCTGATTTCGAATCAGGCACATTCGATCACTCTGACACCTCTCCGTTAATAAAACAAAAAATCCTGCTAATTGCAGGATATGTTGTATCATTTTGATGGTGCAAAAGTAGATAAACCGGATTGAATTAACAAATGTGATTTATTTATATTTAGGGAGTGCTTATATCCAATGGGGTATTAAGCTAACCGCTTAATAAAGTGCTTTTACCACTAACATTTTTATATAATTTGTAGCTTTATTAGTCAAACAAGCGCGAAAAATGATTTTCAAGGTGGTTGCGCATCCCGTTTCTTAATAATTCGGCCGAGCCCCTTTCAATCAATTCAATCAGTTCTTTATGTGATACAAATTTCTTTTTTGGGATCTTTTTTTTGAGCAAACCAGAATGATGCACGTAATCAAATACCGGTAAAAGCATCTTTTGAAAGTTTTTCAGTGTTTCATTACGTGTAATCTCATATAATTTGCCATGAAACCTAATCTCGTGTTCTATTTGAAACAGGTGCGATTGTGATTTTGGTGGCTCGGAAGCAACAATTTGCTTTAACTCAACAATGTCTTCGGGCGTTACCCGCTGAATAATAAAATCGGCGATGCCAATTTCGAGAGAAAGGCGCATTTCAAAGATCTCTTTCAGGGTACCATCATCCAGCATTTGCGGGTTCATGCTTTTTTGCAGGATGGAGGTAAGATCCGGACTGGTGATAACTGCGCCCCGGTGTTTTTTTGTTTCTATCAGCCCTATCATGCGTAAGCGTAATAAAGCCTCTCTTATCACAGTACGGCTTACGCCCATGGCCTTGGTCAACTCAAGTTCTTTAGGGATTACATCACCAACTTTAAAGTTTTTCTCAATAAAAAGTTCGACCAAGTTTTTTTCAACCTTATCAACCAATGAACTGGTATCAACATTACGAATGCTTTCAATTAAAGTGTTTGGTTTCATATACAATCAGACTTACAAACATACTAAACAAGGTGGATATTATTTGTGCAGGTTAAACACACTCAAACAGTGGTTTGTATGACAATATTTCACTACACGCATTTCTTTATCAAGCAACAGCAGCAAATATAAATAAATTGTACAATGTTTATATTATGTATGACATAATACATTTATATAAATTATTTTCAATTTATTTTCTGATGGGAAACACAAGACGCAGATAGGTAAATATTGTGTTTTTTGAGCATTTAAGGCCTTTTTCTTCAATAAAATGCAATAGTGTATTTATAACACACAGTAAATCAGTATCAATAATTTACGGGTTGATTATTTGGATTTAATATTTATTATTCCTTATAATTGTATTATGTATAACATAAAGCATTTTTAAACCCAATTATATATGAACTCAAAATTTACTTTTATTAAAACTTTGCTAACAGTTATGGGCGTGTTGCTCATTACTGTTTTGCAAGCCCAAACAGGTAAGATTACCGGTAAGGTATTCTCCGAAAAAGACCAGACAACCATACCCGGTGTTACTGTGGTTGTTAAGGGCAAAAGCACTGGTGTGCAAACCACTATGAATGGCGAATTCAGTATTAGCGCCGCAAAAGGAGATGTGCTGGTATTTACGTCCATTGGTTATTTACCAAAAGAGGTTATAGTGGGCAACAGCAATGTTATCCAGGTAAGCCTGAAAGACGATTCTAAAAGTTTAAACGAGGTTGTAGTGGTAGGCTATGGCGAGCAATCGCGCCGTAGTGTAACAGGTGCCATAACAAAGCTGGATACTAAGGTATTGGAAACGGCACCACGCGCAAACATTGGTACTGCCTTGCAGGGAACTATAGCGGGCTTATCTGTAACGCCAAGTACTGGTTCGCCGGGTGCTTCACCTACCATACTGTTGCGCGGTGGTGCAAGTATCAACAGCCCGTTGCCGCCGCTGGTAGTTGTAGATGGTTTTATTCGTGCTTATAACGATATCCCGTCTGAAGACGTAGCCTCTATCGATGTGTTAAAAGATGCTTCAGCTACAGCTGTTTATGGCGCACGTGCCAATAACGGGGTAATACTCATCACTACTAAAAAAGGTAAAATAGGTTCGTCCGAGCTTTCTTATAAGTTTACCGAAGGCTATAATAAGCAAAGGGATAATTACCAATATTTAAATGCCCGCGATTATATTTATTATGCCCGCTTAGGGAATACAAATTCGGGCCGTACCTTAACAGCTATCAATGCCTCAAGGGGTTACGGCTTATTAACTGATGCCGCTAATTTAAACTCGTTTGATATCCAGGCAGAAACATCGGCTAATATAGGTTTGCTGCAACAAGGGTGGCAGGATATGGACGACCCGGCAAATCCCGGTAATAAGATCATATTTAAAGATCATAGCCAGGATATTAAAAACCTGGTGTTTAGAAATACCCATACCCAGGATCATTACCTAAGCGGTATGGGCGGTAACGAAAAAGGCAAATACTTTACCAGTTTAGATTATTACAAAGAAGACGGGACGGTAATAGGGAGTAATTATAACCGTTTCTCGGGCAATTTTAACGGCTCGTATAAATTAAAACCCAACCTGGAGTTAAGCACAGGTACTACGTTATCAACCTCATCGCAATTAGGGGCTTTGGGTGGCGATGTAAATGCACTTTATCGTAACCAGGCTATTTGGCCAACATTTAACCCCTGGTTAGATGCCGATAAAACACAGCCAAATCCCGGTAACGGCGTTAACGATGGTAACCCGCTTTACTGGATAAATAAATTACAGCGCAGCAACGAGGTTGACCGGATAACGGTTAGTGCCGCTTTAAAGTGGGATATTACTAAAGAACTATCCTTTAAAGTATCCGGTAACGGTTATTTAAATCAGTCTATCAACCAATCATTCCAGGCCGCTACACAAACTTATGCCAATTTACTGAACGGCACTTTTAGTAGTACAGCCCGCGACGCGGTGCAAGCTTACAGCCGTAATTTCCAGCAAACGTATGATGCTACGGCTACTTACAATAAAACTTTTGGCAAGCACAATATTGGTTTCCAGGTATTGGCCGAATATTATGATAACAAAGCCTTAGGCTTCCAAATCGATGGACAGAATGCAGCAACGGATAATATCTCTACACCCAATGCTTCGGTTTTATTCCCGGTTGGTAGCAATACCGGCAGCAAATCAGAAAACCGTACAATATCAAGTTTTGCAAAGTTAAACTACGATTACGATCAGCGGTTTATATTAAATGCGGTACTACGCGAGGACGGTGTTTCTCAATTAGGCTATCAGCGCCGTATCGGTTATTTCCCCGGGGTTTCTGCCGGATGGAATGTACATAATGAATCCTTCTTTAAAAACCTGGGGATATCAAAAATAGTATCATCGTTAAAACCCCGTGTAAGTTATGGGTCTACCGGAAATGTTAGCGCTTTAGGCAATTATGATGTTCAGGGTATTTATAGTTTGACTACTTTATATAACGGCAACGGCGCGTTTTATGACTCGACCCCAACCAACTTTAACCTGATATGGGAAACAAGTACCGCTGTTAATATCGGGGTTGATTTAGGATTGTTTAATGACCGTATAAGTTTATTATTCGATCATTACAACAGGCAAAACCACGATCTGCTGACCAGCCTGCAATTACCAAGCTATACTGGTTTTGGATCATTGCAAACCAACCTGGGCACCTATCAAAATACCGGTTACGAGTTTACAGTAAATGCAAACCTGATCAATAACCCTAAAGGTTTACGTTTAGATATGGGTATTACAGCTTCAACCGTTAAAAATAAAGTAATAAAACTGCCGTATAACGGTAACGAAAATAACCGGATAGGCGGCCAGCAGATCTATGATCCTAAAAGCGGCCAGGTAATTTGGGTAGGCGGCATACAAGAGGGGCAGCCATTGGGTGCTATGTATGGCTATAAACAATTAGGGATATTTAAAGATGCTGCGCAAGTTGCTGCTGTTGCGGGCAATAGAACTGATGCTGTAGCCGGCATTACCGGCCCCAATTTACCGGCAGGCGCTGGTGGGCATATTACCCTCGGCGATGTAAACTGGCTGGATGTGAATGGTGATAACATCATTGATTCAAGGGACGAGGTTTATTTAGGCAGTATCTACCCAACCTGGATAGGTGGATTTAATTTTAACGCTTCATACAAAGGTTTTTCGGCCTATACGCGCTTCGAGTTTAATACCGGTAACACTATCTATAACGATTTTATTGCCCGTACCGATGGCCAGTATCAAGGTACATTTAATATGACAACCAGGCTGTTGAATGCATGGTCGCCAGCCAATACCGATACCGATGTACCTAAAGTATATTACGCCGATCAGGTAGTAGGTTCAAAACAAAACTATACCCGCGGTAATAATGCCGGGCAGGTTATCAACGGAAATAACTCCAGTTTATACGAAAGTGGTAATTACCTGGCTTGCCGCGAAATTACGGTATCGTATGATGTACCAAAAACGATTATGGGTTATACCAAATTCCTGACAAGGGCCAAGATATACTTTAGCGCTGATAACTTGTTTTATATCAAAAAGTTTTCAGGAGCTGCACCCGAATCAACCTCTGGCCTGTACGTCGGAACTTACCCTACACCTAAAAACTTTGTATTGGGTATCCAGGCCTCATTTTAAATCTTTAAAAATTGATCAACATGAAAAAATATATAGCTATTATATTATCAGGTCTGTGGATGCTGATATTAACTACCTCCTGCAGAAAGCAGTTAGACCTGGCCCCGGTCAGCAGTATCAGCGATGCTAACTTCTTTAAAACAGCAGATCAGTTCGATTCATTTGTTGCTGGTGTGCATACATTTTTCAGGAATAATAACTCATCGTTCCAGGCGCTTGGTGAAATGCGTGCCGATATATTCGGTACCGATCCGGGATCAGGTTCAGCTTTCACAGGTGAAGCTACCCAGGGATTGGAAAGGTTGTGGACACAAAACCTGAACCTGGATAATGCGGGCATCAGCAATTTTGGAGGCTTTTATACCGCCATTAACCAAATCAATTTACTGATATCTAAACTAAACACAACTACTGTAGTAAGTGCAGCTAATAAAAACTATTACCTGGGTGTAGCGTATGGTATGCGCGCTTATTATTACTACCACTTATACCGTTCGTGGGGTGGGGTAGTTATCCAAACCGAACCAACCAGCGGCGAAACCATTGATATTGGTAATTTGGCAAAAGCAGCCTCGAGCGCGGCCGATGTAATGACCCTGATCAAAGCGGATATTGAAAAATCATTGACCGCCTATGGCACAGATTATACCTTTAAAAATAACAAAGGATATTGGTCAAAAGCCGCTACCCAAATGTTAAAAGCCGATGTTTTCCTGTGGACAAGTAATCGCGGCGGCGGCGTAGCCGATGCTACTATTGCAAAAGCAGCATTAATGGATATTCAAACTAATATCCCGGCTTTAACATTATTGCCATTGTATGCAAATGTGTTCCCAACTACAGCCAGGGGTAATGCCGAGATCATTTTTTCGATAAGGTATCAACTAAACGAAGCTAACATAGGTTTTGTAACCTCATCATTCGTGCCCCAATCCGGCCTGATCGCTAATTTTCACGATTCGATAGCTGCACGCCAATTTAATGTAAGCACCGATAACTGGGGTGGTTTATTAAGGGCACCTGTAAAAATATCTACTTACAGGCAATTTAAGGCCATTGATACCCGCCGGGCAGCCAGTATACAGGCGGCCTATACAAAATCGGGGAGTACTTACACCATTGCAGGCTGTTTTACCAACAAATATGCTGGCGAGCAAAGTGCCGGTTCAAGAGCGATAGATAACGATTTTCCTATCTATCGTTATGCCGATCTGCTGCTGATGAAAGCCGAAGCTGAAATTGCTTTAGGGCAAGACCCATCGGTTGAAATTAACCTGGTAAGGGCGCGCGCTTATGGTTCAAATTATAGTGCGGCAACCCTGGGCTTCCCTAATCAGGCAATTGATACCAACCCTAAAGAAGCTTTGTTACAGGAACGTTTCCTTGAATTTATTTTTGAAGGCAAACGTTGGTATGATTTGCGCAGGTTTGGCGATAGTTATGTTTTTGCACATACAACATTACTTTCATCAAACGCTTACGCTTTATTTTGGCCAATTGACCGTAACTCGCTTACTAATAACAGGTCATTAGTACAAACATCAGGTTATGCTTCGTTCTAATTTGTTTAGCAACAATAAAATATAAAAAAGATAATAAATTGGTTTGTTGGTTAGATTGGTTATACCGGGGGCCTGTCCCCCGGTATTTCTTAAAACTTCAGCAAAATTTATAGATAAGACAATTGGAATTAACTATATGAAAATACAACATCTACAGGGATTAATTTCCGCACCTTTTAGTCCGCTTGATCATCAGGGCCAGGTTAATTTAGGATTGGTACCCGCATATTATAATTTACTAAAGCAAAACGGTATTACCGGCGCTTTTATTAATGGTTCAACAGGCGAGGGGGTATCCTTAACAATGGACGAGAAAAAGCAAATAGCCCAAGCATGGGCCGATTGCTCAAACCACGACCCTGATTTTAAAGTAATGGCTTTTTTGGGTGGCACCTGCGTGGCCGATTGTATCGAATTGGCTAAGCACGCCCATAAGATCGGGTTATACGCAATTTCGTTTACCGGGCCATTCTATTTTAAACCGGCTAATGTTAAAGTTTTAGCCAAAATTTGTATAGAGATTGCCGGTACCGTACCAGATATGCCTTTCTATTATTATCATATACCTGTATTAACGGGTGTTGCCTTTAATATGATAGACTTGGTTACAGAATTGGATGGTAAGCTGCCCAATTTTGCCGGCGTAAAATACACGCACGAAGATTTTATGGATTATCAAAGCTGCCTTAATTATAGTAATGGTAAATATGATATGCTTTGGGGGCGCGATGAAAATATGCTTTCGGCATTAGTGCTGGGCGCAAAAGGGGCTGTAGGCAGTACCTTTAATTATGCCGCCCCGCTTTATAGCGAAATGATGGATGCTTACCGTTCAAACCACATTGATAAAGCCGCCGAGTTACAACAAAAATCTATCGACATGATCCGCTTGCTGGGTAAGTATGGTGGTATATCGGTAGGTAAAGCTTACATGAAATTGGTTGATATGGATTGTGGCGAATTCAGGCTGCCGGTAAGCAATATGAGTGCCGCGCAATTTGAAAGCTTCAAGGCCGATGTGCATCAGTTAGGTTTTGATGATTTTAAATCAATAAATGCCGACCTTGTTAAAAATGAAGCCAAATAAAATCTGTATTGCCATAATTATATACACCATGCTGCCATCGGTTCTGTTAGCGCAAGAAAAAATAGTGAAAAAGATTGACTGGACGATAGCAGCTAAACTGCCATCCGCGCCCGGCTTAGAAAAGCAATTAGGCCTGGCCGGCGTTTTTACCGGCCTAAGCAATAATATGCTATTAGTAGCCGGTGGCTCCTATTTTCCCGATAAAAAACCATGGGAGGGTGGCAAAAAAGCACACACAGCACACATCTTTGTGTTAAAAAAAGATGCGGGAGAAAGGTTTTCATGGATAAAATCTAACGCATCCCTTAAAATCCCCAAAGCCTACGGGGCTAGTACAACTATTGCCGATGGGGTTGTTTGTGTTGGCGGCGAAACCGAAACCGCCAACAGCAGCCGCAATGCTTTTTTAATGAAATGGGACGTAGCAAAAAACGGTGTGACCTGTCATGATCTGCCTTTATTGCCTATCCCTATTGCCAATGCCTGTATGGCGGCTATTGGCAAAAAGATATATCTGATGGGGGGCGAAAGTAATGGCAAACCATCAAGCAAAGTCTTTTTACTGAACATATCGGCCGGGCATTTATATTGGGAACCACTGCCCGATATGCCCCTGGCCATGTCGCATTCGGTAGCGGTTGCCCAATCCAACGGCCAGCACCAGTGTATATACGTTATTGGTGGCCGCAGCAGTACAGCCGCAGGCATCAGCCAGTTGCATAATAAAGCCCTGTGTTTTGATCCACTTACTAAAAAATGGGTTACCTTAAGTAATATTGGCGATGGCATTCATACTACTAATCTTTCAGCTGCTACGGGTGTAGCAGTGGGTAAAAACCAAATCCTGATTATAGGGGGTGATAAGGGCAATATCTTTCACCAGATAGAAATATACAATAGCGAAATAGGGAAAGCGGCAAGCGCTGCGGATAAGCAGAAATTACAAGCGGAAAAAGTGCGGATAGTTACCCATCATCCAGGTTTTAGCCGTGATGTATTGCTTTATAATACCATCACCAATAAATGGGCGGTAGCGGGCGAGTTGCCATTTTTTGGGCATGTAACCACCACCGCCCTAATATGGGATAAGGATATTTTTATCCCTGCCGGCGAAATTATGCCGGGTATACGTACACCTGATATTTTAAAAGGGGAAATATTACATGACTTTAAATAACCAAAAGCAGGAAAAAAATTACCCCTGGATTTTAGTCGGGCTGCTTTGGGTAGTGGCCTTGCTGAATTATATGGACAGGCAAATGCTATCTACCATGAAACCTGCTATGCAGGTAGATATCGCCCAGTTAAATTCGGCCACTAATTTTGGTTATCTGATGGCCATTTTTTTGTGGATCTACGGTTTTATGAGCCCCGTATCCGGGCTGATTGCCGATAGGTTTAGCCGTAAATGGTTAATTATTTACAGTTTATTTGTATGGTCGGCAGTTACGTTTGCTATGGGGTTTGCCACCACTTTTAACCAGCTTTACTGGCTAAGGGCTATTATGGGTGTTAGCGAGGCTTTATACATCCCGGCCGGGTTGTCTCTTATTGCCGATTTCCATTCATCCAAAACCCGGTCGCTGGCTGTAGGTATCCACATGACGGGGCTTTATATGGGGCAGGCGCTGGGTGGTTTTGGTGCTACGGTTGCCGCCAGGTTTTCCTGGCAAACAACGTTCCATTCTTTTGGCATTGTGGGTATCATTTACTCCTTTGTGCTTATCCTGTTTTTAAAAGATAAAAGAACAGATTTGCGGGCCGCCGCTGCTGGTATTACGGTTAAAACTAATCCGCCGCTACTGAAAGGCCTGGCGGTATTATTCACTAATATTTCCTTTTGGATCATCCTGTTTTATTTCGCGGTCCCCAGCCTGCCGGGCTGGGCTACCAAAAACTGGTTGCCAACGCTTTTTGCGCAAAACCTAAATATACCCATGGCACAGGCCGGCCCTTTATCAACCATTACTATCGCGGCATCGTCGTTTATCGGTGTCATATTCGGCGGGATTTTGTCTGATAAATGGGTTCAGCATAATATCAGGGGCCGCATCTATACCAGCGCCATCGGGATAACTTTAACCATACCCGCCTTACTGCTAATGGGCTTTGGGCATACCTTGTTAAATGTAGTAGGTGCCGCTGTTTGTTTCGGGGTAGGCTTCGGTATTTTTGATGCCAATAACATGCCTATCCTTTGCCAGTTTGTTGATGCGAAGTACAGGGCAGCTGCTTATGGTATTATGAATATGGTAGGCGTATTCTCGGGCGCGTTTATTACCAATCTGTTAGGCAAATCGTCGGATGCAGGCAACCTTGGGCACGATTTTGCCATGTTAGCCGGCGTTGTAACATTTGCACTGATTGTGCAATTATATTGCCTGCGGCCTAAGCAAAACGATTTTACTGAAGCCTGATGAAAAATAGGTATATGAAATGGTTTTGGGGCTGTTTAGTAGTAACAGTTTTATTGTTGATGATTGGCGATACTTATGCCCAGGATAAAATCATCAAAGTGGCTTGTATAGGTAATTCTGTAACGTATGGCTATGGTTTGGCCGATAGAGAGCATAACAGCTACCCCGCGCAACTACAACAATTATTAGGAGAAAAATATCAGATAGGCAACTTTGGGCACAGCGGTGCCACACTGTTAAAAAAGGGACATAACCCGTATAATAAAACCAGTGAGTTTACGGATGCAATTGCTTTTAAGCCCGATATTGCCATTATACACCTCGGTTTAAATGATACCGACCCGCGTGATTGGCCAAACTATAAAGAAAGCTTCGAGGCTGATTATGCCTGGCTGATAACGGCTTTCAAAAGATCAAATCCGGCTGTACAGATCTGGATCTGCCGCCTTACACCAATTTTTAGCGGGCACCCCCGTTTTAAATCGGGTACACGCGATTGGTATTGGCAAATCCAATATTTAATACCTGTTATCGCGCAAGCTAACCAAACACAGTTGATAGATCTGCATACACCATTATATGATCGCCCGCATTTGTTTGCCGATAACCTGCATCCTGATAAAGAAGGTGCCGGCATTATCGCTAAAACTATTTATCAGGCTATAACAAAAAACTTTGGCGGCCTTAAACCCGATAAAGTATTTGCCGATCATGTAGTACTACAGCGCCATCAGCCTATCCCGGTTTATGGTATGGCCAACGCCGGCGACCTGATCTCGGTAACTTTCCAGCATCATACCATAACAGCTACAACGGATATCTACGGGCATTGGCAGGTCAATTTCCCGGCTATGCAAGCCGGCGGCCCTTTTGAAATGAAGATCAGCTGTAAAAACGAGGATATCGTATTAAAAGATATTTTAATTGGCGATGTATGGTTATGCTCAGGCCAATCAAACATGGCCTTTCCGCTGGCTAAGGCGCAGGGAGGGCAACAGGAATTAACTAAGGCAAAAACAAATATCCAATTGCGTTTATACCAATATAACTTATTAAAAGAAACCGACGCGATAACCTGGGATACCACCGTGCTGAACAAGGTTAACCAATTACAATATTTTTCGGGCACCTGGCAAACGGCAGATAGCACTTCTGCTGCCGGTTTTTCGGCAGTTGCTTATTATTTCGGGCAAAAAATAAGCGCGAAGGAACATGTACCAATAGGGTTGATACAGGTTGCCGTAGGCGGATCGCCGATAGAATCGTGGATAGATCGTTATACGATGGAGCATGACCCCATTTTAGTGGATATGCTGGCCACCTGGCGCACATCAGACTTTGTGATGGACTTTTGCCGGGACAGGGCCAATATCAATTTAAAAAATGCTGCGCTGCCAAAACAACGCCATCCTTACGAACCTTGTTATAATTACGAAGCGGGGATAGCGGCTTTAACAAATTTCCCCATTAAGGGAGTGATATGGTATCAGGGCGAAAGTAACGCGCATAACCTGGAATTATATGCCCATACATTCCCGGTGCTGGTAAATAGCTGGCGCGAAAAATGGGGCGCAAATTTGCCGTTTTATTACGTACAGTTATCAGCTATCGATAGGCCTTCGTGGCCGGCATTTCGCAATATGCAGCGTAGCTTGCAAAAGCAAATACCCGGCACCCACATGGCCGTTAGTATGGATATGGGCGACTCGTTAAACGTACACTACACCAACAAAAAACCAATAGGCGGAAGATTAGCCCAGCTGGCCCTGCACTATACCTATAAAAAACCTGTTATAGCAGATGCCGCTGATCCTTTATATGCCAGGCAGCAAGGAAACCACATTGAAATAACTTTTCCATCGTTTACTAAATTAATCACAGCCGCGAGTAAAAAGTTACAGGGGTTTGAACTGATAAATACAAAAGGAGAACGCCTTGCTACAGAAGCTTTTGTTAAAGGAAATAAGGTGCAGTTAACCACTCCCGCAGGCGAAAATATCAAGCAGATATTTTATGCTATGCAGCCATTTACGCGGGCCAACTTGCTTAATAAGTCAGGTCTGCCGGTATCCACATTTATTTTATCATTAAACAGCACAAAAGATAAATTTTTACTGAACTGATATGAGTTACTCGAAAGCAGATCTCGATGATTTGAAAGTATTTTATGAAAACCAGCTATTGAATGATACGCTACCTTTTTGGTTCCCGCGATCGGTTGATGAGCAATACGGCGGTTACCAGCTAATGCGCGACCGCGACGGTAGTTTGATTGATGATGATAAAGCCGTTTGGATACAAGGCCGCACGGCATGGCTTTTAGCCACTTTATATAATACTGTATCGCCAAAACAGGAATGGCTGGACTGGTCTAAAAAAGGCATTGAGTTTTTAAGCAATTACTGCTTTGATACCGATGGGCGCATGTTTTTTCATGTAACCAGGGATGGGCAGCCTATCCGCAAACGACGTTATTTTTTTTCGGAAACATTTGCGGTAATAGCCATGGCGGCCTACGCTAAAGCCAGCGGCGACCAGGTAATAGCCGTACGGGCGAGGGATCTGTTTGGCAAGTGTATTGAATTTGCCACTATACCCGGTTTGCTACAGGCAAAGTTTACCAATACCAGGCCTTCAAAAGGGATTGGCGTGCCCATGATCATGATCAACACCGCGCAGCAATTGCGGGAAACAATAGGCGACGTGCGGTGCGATGAATATATCACCACCTGGATAAATGAGATTGAGCGCGATTTTGTAAAGCATGATATAAAATGTGTAATGGAACAGGTTGCACCCGATGGTAGCATAATTGATCATATTGATGGGCGTACACTTAATCCCGGCCATGCAATTGAGGGGGCCTGGTTTATTTTGCACGAGGCTAAGTATCGAAACAATGATCCATGGTTAATTGAACTGGGCTGCAAAATGCTGGATTATATGTGGGAGCGGGGTTGGGACAAGGAGTATGGCGGTATATTATACTATCGCGATATTTATGATAAACCCGTGCAGGAATACTGGCAGGATATGAAATTTTGGTGGCCCCATAACGAAGCCATTATTGCAACCCTGTTAGCCTACCAAATAACCGGTGAGGCGAAATATGCCGAATGGCACAAAAAAGTACACGATTATGCTTATCAGCACTTTCACGATAAGCAATATGGAGAGTGGTTTGGTTATTTGCACCGCGATGGCAGCGTTGCCCAAACCGCTAAAGGCAATTTATTTAAAGGCCCGTTCCACATGCCCAGGCAGGAATGGTATTGTTTACAACTTTTAAAAGAAACATCGATATGAAGAACAAGGTATCAGCAATTGTCATTTTGTTTATTGTGTTAACCGGTATTGCCCGTGCGCAGGATGTGCCAGTGTTTACATCGGGCACCGAAGGGTTTAAAAGTTTCCGTATCCCGGCTATTATTAGTTTGCCGGGTGGCGATTTGCTGGCCTTTGCCGAAGGGCGTGTTAATGGCGCCGGCGATTTTGGCAACATTAAAATTGTAACTAAGAAAAGTGCCGACAAAGGCAAAACCTGGGAAGCCATAAAAATAGCGGTTGTTAATGATACTTTGCAGGCCGGTAACCCTTGCCCGGTTGTTGATGTAACCGACCCGAAATATCCAAAAGGCCGCATCTTTTTGTTTTATAATACCGGTAATGCCAGCGAAGGCAAAGTAAGGAAAGGGCAGGGTTTACGCGAGGTTTGGTATAAAACATCTGCCGATGGTGGTGATACATGGTCGGCAGCGGTGAATATTACACTACAGGTACATCGCCCCAAACAACCGATGGTAAATAAGGACTATAATTTTACTGAAGACTGGCGCAGCTATGCTAACGGCCCTGGGCATGCGGTGCAGTTTATGTCTGGTAGTTATAAGGGGCGCATTTACGTCGCCGCTAATCACTCGGCAGGCGAACCACAAAACCGTTATGCCGATGGCCGGGCGCATGGGTTTTATAGCGATGACCATGGTAAAACCTTTAAATTAAGTGATGATATCACTACACCTGGCGGTAACGAAGCCATGGCTGTTGTGTTATCGGGTAATAAACTGATGATAAATGCCCGCAACCAGTTAGGTAATATTAAACAAAGAATAGTAGCCATTAGCAGCAATGGCGGCAAAAGCTGGGACAAAACATATTTTGATAGCCAATTGCCCGACCCGGTTTGCCAGGGAAGTATTTTGAATATCGGGCGAATAGGCGGGAAAAGTATTTTGGCTTTTTGTAATGCCGCGGATACTGTAAATCGCAATAACTTAACTCTGCGCATAAGTTTTGATGAAGGTAAAACGTGGCCGGTTAGTAAACCTGTTGCTAAAAACCCGGCAAATGATAAAGGCGATTACAGCGCTTATTCTGATATCGTTAAACTATCTGATAACAATATTGGGGTGTTGTATGAAAAAAACAACTACAAGGAAATTGTTTTTCAGGATGTTGATTGGAAGAAATAATATTAAGGAAGTAAATTAATTTTGTGTTGAATTATTAAAATGAGTTGTTTAAATAAGGTGCAATTACTAAAAATGAATAGGGTTATCGCACTGTTTTTATTGATTGTGAATTGTAATGCCTTGGGACAAATAAAAACCGAAGGATTAAAAGATAACACATTCCCAACGTTTTACCAGCAAAGGTCATCGTTATTTAGGTTGCTGCCCCAAACTACTGATGATATTATATTTTTAGGGAACAGCATAACTAATGGTAATGAATGGGGCGAGTTGTTTAGTGATGCGCATGTTAAAAACAGGGGGATAAGCGGCGATATAACAACCGGCGTTTTAAACCGGCTTGATGAGGTAATAGCCCGCAAGCCGGCGAAGATTTTTTTACTCATCGGCATCAATGACTTTGCCGCCGGCAATGCGCCCGATACTGTAGTTGGGCATATTTTTCAAATTGCTAAAAGGGTAAATGAACAAACACCCGGAACCCAATTATATGTCCAAAGCTTATTGCCTGTTAATGATGCCTTCAATAAATTTCCAACGCATGTTAATAAGTTAGAAAAGGTAAAACAAACAAATTTAATGTTGGAAGCCGGTGCAAAGGCAGGGCACTATACCTACATTGATCTTTCCCCTTCGTTTTGTAACAAGGATGGCAAACTGGACACGCTTTATACCAATGATGGTTTGCACGAAAAAGGGCCTGGCTATATGTTATGGAAGCATTTGATATACCCGTATGTTTATGATTTGCAAAACAAGCCGTCGTTGATGCCCAAACCACAATCATTAACCTGGACAGACGACCGTTTCCCTATCTATCAATGCCGCTTTATTTGGGTTAAGAATGCTCTTTTTAAAAAGGAAGCGATCAGGCTGCAGCAAATGCTACTACAAATGGGGTGGCAAACGGCAATTACCGATCATGAAATAGCCGGTGCTGTGCCCTTGATTGTATTAGAACAAAAACAGATGGTCACATCGAGGGTAAATGACGAAGCATACCAACTAACGGTGAATAACCATACGGTTAGTATCCAGGCCGGTACGCCCCATGGATGTTATAACGCTTTGCAAACACTTAGCCAGTTATTGAGGGATGGTAGCTTTATCCCGGGCGTTATTATAACAGATCATCCCGCTTTTGCCTGGCGGGGTTACATGGTTGACGTTGGCCGTAACTATCTTTCCATTCCACTGCTTAGGCAGCAAATAGAGGTGATGGCAAAATACAAGTTGAATATTTTCCATTTGCATTTAACAGAAGATATTGCCTGGCGATTGCAAATTAAAAAATACCCGCAGCTTACCGAACCAGCTAATATGCAGCGAAATAAAGGTGCCTATTATTCGGTTGATGAGTTGAAAGACCTTATTGCATTTTGTAAAGAAAGATACATTACGCTTATTCCGGAGGTTGATATGCCCGGCCATAGCGCTGCTTTTAAACGTGCTTTTAACTGCGATATGCAAAGTGATTCGGGCATGGTTATCGTTAAAAATATATTGAAGGAGATTTGCGAAACATACGATATTGGGTTTCTACATCTTGGTGGTGATGAGGTGAAAATAACAAATAAGAATTTTCTGCCTACTATGATCAAATACGTGCAAGCGATGGGTAAGCAAACCATAGCATGGTCGCCCGGGGGGAATTTGGATAAAAGCACTATCCGGCAGTTGTGGATGAGTGATGGGGCAACAGACCCCGGGTTAAAATACCTTGACTCCCGCAATTTGTATATTAACCACATGGATCCGTTGGAAAGTGTTATAAGCATATTCAACCGTAAAATTGGGGAGAATGAAAAGGGCATGAACAATACGCTGGGTAGTATACTCTGTTTATGGCCTGATCGTAATGTAATTGCACAAGAAGATGTATTAACTATGAACCCGGTTTATCCGGCCATGCTTACTTTCGCTGAGAAAACCTGGTCAGGAGGAGGGATTATGGGCTGGCATACAGATATCGCTGCGGGCAATAAAGATTTTACCGATTTTGAAAACAGGTTAATAGATCAGCAAAAACAATACTTTTCCAATCTTCCTTTCCCTTATGTTAGTCAATCAGCTATGAAATGGAGGCTTTACGGGCCGTACCCTAATTATGGTAACCTAACTGCAAAATTCGAACCCGAAAAAAAAGGATTCAAACCTGATGATAATAAATATCAAAGTATTACAGGCGCTACCATCATATTAAGGCATTTTTGGTACCCTAAAGTGGAAAGTGTTTTAACAAAGCCAAGGGATAGTACCACCTATTACGCCGCATCCCGTATATGGAGCAACAGCGATACTACCGCTTTAATGTGGATTGGGTTTTATAATATATCCAGGTCTGTGCCTACATCAACTCCACATTTAGGCACCTGGGACGATCGAAATAGTAGCATTTGGATCAATAACCAAATAATAAATCCGCCGGTTTGGGCGCATGCAGGGCAAGTAGGGGATATTGAAAAACCACTTGTAGACGAAAGCTATGAATATCGGGCGCCGGTTAAGGTAAAGCTTCATAGCGGATGGAATCAGCTGTTGGTCAAAACACCGGTAAGCTCTTTCAATTCAGCAAAAACTCAAAACCCAGTTAAATGGATGTTTACCGCGATTTTTGTAAAGCCATTGGGGCAAAATTATATCACCGACGATCAGTTGAGGTTTTTTGATAATTAGCTTATTGGCCAGGTTTTAGTTTAATCCGATAACAGTTTTTCAAGCATAAAGCCAATCTTACATACAGGAAATCAAAACAACGTATTTACTTACGTAGCTGGTATATATCCTCCATATTGACACGATGTCGTTCACGGAGCGTCCCGTGAACAACATTGTCAAACATCAATTATCATCGTTATTTTGTCCCATACGCGTCTTTAGGGTCTACCAATCTACTGCACCACCAGTATCCAGCCTTTTCCTTTCGGCACTATGATCTCATCGCCAATAGCGAATTTTTTACCCTGTTGAAAGTTTTGTATAGCAGGCGCTGTAATTGTGGCTTTCGCCGGATCGATACCCAAAGCTTTCCAGTCTATTTTTAGCTTTACAGGGGCATCGCTATCGGCCCAACTGGCAATTGCTATCATAGCCTTACCTTGTTTTTTATAAACGGTAGCCAGCACTTTGTCGTTATTAGTTTTCACCGGGTTATTGTCTACCCAGTAGCCTATCATTTTAGTCCCCTGCATGCCAAAGTTATCCCAGGCCTTCCATATCGGGCGCGGGTCGGCATTATCGCTCCAAGGCATACGGTTAGTCATCCCGAAGATCATTCCCCGCCATGGGTTGCCACCGCCTTGCAGCATTTCGCCCATCAGGCCAAAAGGTATCCCCGATACTTCGGTCAGGAAAAAATCGGGGCTGTTCTTTTCGTAATCAAAATACTCGCCAAACCATAAGCGGTTCAGGTACGGGAAATGCTCCATGTACAAATTGGCACTGTTGTTAAAACCATCGCTTTTATTATACTGGTTAGCCGAATGCAGATCGATAATGCCCGGATGCCCGTTTTGTGTCAGTACACGTTTTACCCTTTTCATGGTAATACGGTCAAAGGCCACATCATCTAAATAAATCCCATCTATACCTACATTCTGCACCAGCCAGTTCATGCCTTCCACATAGTAGTTGTGCCAGCGGCTCATGCCACTGTTTACAATAGCGGCATCTTTAATTTCGGGCACGTACCAGGCAGCAATATAATCATCGCCCAAATGCTCCTGCAACCACGAATAGCCCCCGCCTTTGCCGGTAGAATAAATCTCGTGCCCAAGGCTGCGCATAGGGAAGGTTTCGTAAGCGCTATTGCTTAGTTCGCGCACGGTGTTATATATTTTTACTTTTAAGCCCTTTTGATGTGCCTGCGTGATGTAAGCCTTCATGGCATCATGCGCTATAAATGGATAGTTGATGTAAGGATTTATAGGTGTAGCATGATGGATATTTACCACCGTGGCACCGGTAGCCTTAATGCTATCCAGGTTGTTATACTTATGATAAAAACGTGTAGCCCACTGAAAATCGGTATTGATGGTATGGAAAGGTGTAACCAGCAGCGTGAAATTATAATACAGCACATCGCCTTTTTTCATGCTGCGCGGGCCGGTATAAGTTTCGGATAGCATGGTTGAACCCTTGATGGTAACCGTC
Source organism: Bacteroidota bacterium (assembly GCA_040389105.1). GTDB lineage: Bacteria > Bacteroidota > Bacteroidia > Sphingobacteriales > Sphingobacteriaceae > Mucilaginibacter. The sequence goes on along the minus strand of JAZKAO010000010.1, from coordinate 200,441 downwards.
ATGCCGCCCTTGCCGCCATTACCCCACGAGGTTGGCAATACCAATGGCTTTTGCAGGTAAAAATTGGTATTGAGCGGGCGCACATAATGCTCGTCGCGCAGGGAATATTGCAAACCGGCGTTTACTTCGCCAATCCATGCGCCATCCTGGTTTTTGGTAGCTACATCCCATTTCCATTTTACGGTATCGGGGCGCAGGCCGCCTTTATTGCCCAGGCCTATCAGGTATTTGGATGATGCCTTATCAAAAGGGATATGGAATTTGGTATCGTCCATGTCTACATCTTTCAGGGCGGTTAATTTAACGGTGTAATTCATATAGCCGTCAAACTCCAGCGATCCGCTTACATCCATTTGTAAAAAGTCGGACGTATTGGCGGCTGTCCACTTTACTATGCCAGGGTCTTTTTGGGTGAAGTTTACACCTGCGTTTTTAAAAGCGATATCCTTATGCGTGGCCGAATTAATAATGTGGAAATGGATGTTTTCGCCCAAGATGTTTTTTGGGGTAGTAGTTATTTCCGTCATTTCGGGCGTAAAGAAAGTTTGCAATTTATCAGGGAAACCGCTATTGGCTAATATCACCCGGCGGCCCAATAAATTGATGGTTTTATCATCAACCTGCAAAGGGGTATAGGGTTTAATCACATCATTTTTTTGCGCCAGGGTGGAGTTAAGCCATGTTAACCGCGTTTGCTTTTGCGGGTCGTTCACACCGCCGTTTATGGCCACCTGGTTTTTAACAGTCAGGCTGATTTTAATGGTAGTTGCCGCTACCCCGTCGGCCTTAACCGTAACGGTACCATTATAAATACCGGCAACGGCCTTAGCGGGGATATTTACCAAACACCATAGTGCTTGCACATTGCCCTGGGCTACGTTTACAGTCTGTGTAAGCGGCGAACCATCGTATTTTGTACCGTCGGTATTCAGGCAGCTCATTAATGACGGGGGGATTGCATGGCCTTTGCCATCATTCAGCGCGCTGAAAGTAAGCGTTACATTTTGCAGGTTTTTGTTTACAGGGTAAATACCTAACTGGTAGCTGAAATTCTCGTCCTTCATAGCGGCATCAGCAAATTTTAAAGCCACGCCTTTTTGAATCCAGCGCTGCGGTAAGTCGTGCGGCATTTTGGCAGGGTGCAGGCGGTCTTCGGCAAACACCAGGTAATCCTTACCGGGGTTTAACTTAATGATGTTCTGCACCTCTTTTTGGGTAGCTATTACCTCCATAGGGTAAAAGCTATTCATTGCGTTAACCGATTCCAGGTATTGTAAGTGTGCATTGCTAAACTTGCCGGTTTTGCTTAACCATTCAGCCGATGCGGCAGCAGGCATTTTATTATAGACAGCGTTAGGATAGTTGGAGCGGTCTTTCACTTTATAAGGCATGTAATAAATATAGTACTTGCCCACGCCCGATGCTGGTTCAAAATAAACCGTTCCGCTTTCGCGGGATAGATTCTCGATTTTTACATTTTGGATGCGTTGATTGGTTTTTGCATCAACCACTATTACTTCCTTATTGGTTGGGTCATCCCGGCGGCGCCAATCAATTACCACTTTTGTAACTGGTCCGGAGGTTTGCACACTTACCACCGCGCGATGGTTACCCAGCGAGTCGGGGTTCCAGCTATTATGACCTGATACATATTTTATGCCCTGTGCTACAGACGGAAGGCAGCCAATTATTATAAAAATAAACGCTAAAGCCTGTAGTTTATAAGTGTATGCCATGCGTAACATAATGCTTGATGTTTTTTTTAATTACTTATTTAAGATCCGGTTTATTGGCCGACGGATGCGCGGCGGCAAATTTAGTTTCCCTAACGTTATTGTTAATTGATTAATATTTGGCTTTCCTTTAATATGATTTGGTCAAACCTATCTTCACATTCAATATATTTATTTAGAAGGATTAATTGATTTTTGGCACGCGTTAAATTGTGCCCGGGATACTTTATTTGATAATAAGTATCACCATTTAAAAAGTCGGTTAAAAAACGTAACGCCTGCATATAGATCATAAATTTACCGGCGTAAATAAACAAGCTCTTTTCAAGCTGGGTCAACGCTTTACCCATTTCCTGCATATAGCCTTTGTATATGGCTGCAAAGTTATCAATATCCACCTGTATCATGGCCATATCCTGTTCTTCCTCGTTAGCAGCCGAAAGATATGTGCGCATCATATCGCCAACATCACTAATAAAATATCCGGGCATTACTGTATCTAAATCTATTACACACAGGCCTTTATTGTTTTCATCAAATAGTACGTTATTTATTTTGGTATCATGGTGAATAACGCGGAGCGGGATTTGTTTTTTTTGTATCAGTTGCTCATAAATTTTCGAAATTTCAACGTGGTTAGCTATTTGTTGTATTTCAAAACGGGCTTGTTTTAATTTTTCTGTATCAGTGTGCTTTAATGCTGTTTCAAACTGCTCAACCCGCAGGGTAAGATTATGAAAATCGGTTAGTGTGAATTTTAATTTTAGCGGATCGAAGTTTTGTAATAAGTGTGTGAACTTACCAAATTGGCGGGCCGCTTCATAAGCCTGATCGCTTTGCGAAATAGCGTTTATCGTATGGGAATTATTAATGTAAGGCGATAAGCGGTAATAATTGCCATCTGATTCAACCAGGGAATTACCATTCTTAGTATGTAAAGGTGCTGCAAATAAATAAGCAGGGTTATTTTCCTTTAAATATTGTCCAATCATCGTAAGGTTATCTGCAATATCATGCGGATTTTTAAATACATTGTGATTGATACTTTGAAGAATATAATGTTCTTTATTTCCCGATATTTTCCACGTGCTGTTAATTAAGCCAGACCCAAATGGCTCAGTACAATAATTATCAGGATTTAAGCCAAAAGCGATGAGTATTTTGTTAAGCATATACTTAAGTAAAATTCAAACCTAATCATTTCAATGTTTAACAAACAGCGCAAACGTTTGTGCATTTTTATTTAGCCTTTCCCTGCGTTTGTTTATGGCTCTCTATCAACTGCGATTCGATGATTATTTTGTAATAAGCAGTTTGCTCCTCAATACCCTGGTTTTTGCGGCTAAGTAAATCCAGTAATATATCTGCAGCCTTTTGTCCTTGCAAATAAGGAAACTGCTCTACCGAAGCTGCCGGTACATTTTCCATATAATTAATAAGGGGCAAATTTGCATAGCTAACAAATTCCATATCCTTATTGATAGTGAGTTTTAAATCCCTTGCATATTTAATAGCAAATAAAGCCACATAATCATTAAAAGTTACAATGGCTGTTGGTTTTCGTTTACTTGCTAAAAGCTCATTCATGGCTTTTTGAGTGCCTTTTTCGGTCAAGTCGCAAGATAGGACTAATGAAGGATCAAACTTTAACCTGTTTTTGGTCATGGCTTTAATATAACCCTCTTTTCTTTCGCTGCTGGCAAATAAAGTAGCCGGCCCATTTATCATACCAATTGACCGGTGCCCTTTTTTCAAAAGATAATTTACAGCTTCAATAGTGCCAATTTCCATATTACAAGCTACGTAGTGAATGTTTTGCATAGCAGGAATGCAATCAAAAAAAACTATTGGAATGTTATATTTCTTTAGGTTTTCAAAGTGCTGGTACGATGACGTATTTTTAGCAACCGAAACTAACAAACCATCAACCCTATGGTTCTTCATCTTTTCAACCAATTGCTTTTCCAATAATTCATCATCGTGTGATTGTGCCAGTAAAACGGTATAATTCCTTTTATACGCCGTATCCTCAATTGCACTAATAGCCGTAGAAAAAAATGCTTCAGATAGATCTGGTAAGATCACACCTATGGTAAGTGTTCTTCCCTGTTGTAAAAATATGGCGGTTTGGTTGGGTTCGTAGTTCAATTCGTTGGCTAATTTTTTTACTTTCAGCCGTGTGGTTAGCCCTATGGTTGGATGATCATGCAATGCCCGTGAAACTGTAGATATAGATATATTTAAAAGCTGTGCAATTTCTTTAATAGTAGCTGGTTTGGTTCGCATGTTTAAAAGGGCTTTTATTGGTTAACATAAGATGCAGTAAACCTTGTTTTTGCAATAGCAAACACCTGTAACTTTCCATCACCTTAATATTACGCAAAAGGTATAAAAATAAATTTCATTAATCAAACGTTTGCGTAATGTGTGGCCCTGAAGATCATCACAATGCAATAAGGTTATCTTCAGTTTTAGTCAAAACTATCCATCATTATTAATTATTTGCGTAGTAGCAATAAATATTACGGAATGGAAATCATACGCCTGGACTTGTTGTAAGAGGCACATTTTGAAAAAGTTATCGGCAAAAAACGTAACTATCAAATAGGGGCGTGCCGCAAAGGATCGAAATTAGGGGCGATGCAGGCGAAGTGGCTTAGGGATGATGAGCTCTTTATGAGCCCGGGAGCAATATTTAAAGTCGTCAGCCGAAATCAAGTAAAGCCGAAATACTATTTAATCAAACGTTTGCGCTAAAAAAAATGCATTGATCTCAAATCGATATCATTAATTTCAAAAAATCAAAAAGTGAAAATTTGTTGAATTCAAGATTAAAGGAAAAAGAATTATTGAATAAAAGAATTGATCTGAACGCTAATTATAATATGTTGAATACTAAAGAAGAAATTGAATGCTGGGGAATAATAGATAAACAAGAAGTTTATCTGTATCATCTGCATAATGTCAATAATGTAAAGGTATCCATCACCAATTTTGGCGCCACAATAACTGCTATAAATGTTCCCGATAAAAACGGAGATATGGCTGATGTTGCTTTAGGATACGATGATTTGCAGGGTTATATCAATGATCCTTATTATATGGGTGCTATTGTGGGGCGTTATGCCAACCGCATAGCCGGTGGCCTGGTTGAGATTGATGGGCAGCAATATCAGCTAACCGTTAAACCGGGTGGCTTCCACCATCATGGCGGGGCAGTTGGTTTTAACAAAAAGGTTTGGCGCTCATCAGCCATCTTAAATAATGGTTTCCCGGCCATAAAACTGGAATACTTAAGTCCCGATGGCGAGGAAGGTTTTCCGGGCAACCTGGCTGTAACTGTTATTTATACTTTGAATGATCAAAACCAGTTAATGGTTGATTTTTCTGCCACAACCGATAAAACCACCATACTTAATTTAACGCAGCACGCTTATTTTAACCTGGCTGGGCATACCAGCGGCGGTATAGCAGACCATCAGTTAATGATGCCTTTGAGTAATTATTTGCCTGTTAACCAAATGCAGGTGCCCAATGGCGAAATAGCAGATGTAAAAGGCACCCCATTTGATTTTACGGCGCCGAAAAAAATAGGGCAGAGGATAAACGCTGATAACGAGCAATTGGCGCTAAGCGCAGGCTACGATCATACCTGGGTGATTAAACAAAAAGACTCGGCAGAGTTAAAAGTGGCGGCGCGGGTATTGGATAGCAATAGCGGCCGGGTATTAACAGTTTACACCACCGAGCCATCGGTGCATTTATATACCGGTAATTTTTTGGATGGTAGTGTAACAGGAAAAGCCGGTTTTGCTTATCCGCGCCGGGGCGGCTTTTGTTTAGAAACCCAGCATTATCCCGATTCGCCTAACAACCCCGCGTTCCCCGGCACTGTTTTACAAAAAGGAAGTACCTTTAAAAGTAAAACCATATTTGAGTTTAATGTAAGTAACCAATCCGAGCTTGTATATGAAAAATAAATTTGCGCTATATCTATTGTCAGCTTGTCTTATCGTTTTGCACACAAGCACTATTGCCCTTGGACAGGGTTTTAAATCTGTTATACCGCTTGGTGGTAACGGTTGGGTTAATGCCCCTGCTAAAATTACCGACAATGGCTTAATGAACTGGACAGACCAGCAATGTACAGCCGATATTTATTTCAGGGTATCTGTAGCGCAGGAGTTAAGCCTTGCATTAAGGCTCCGTGTACCCGAAGGGAAAAGCAACATTGCTATAACTATCGGTAAAAAAACAATTACCAAACAAATTACAAACACGGGTTTTGATACTATTACTATTGGTAAAGTATTGATTGACCAGCCTGGTTATGTTAAAGTTAGCCTTAAAGGCATAAGTAAAACAGGGACGGTTTATGCCGATGTAACCGACCTGATCATCCAGGGGCAGAAACCTGATAATGACCTGGAGTTTGTGAAACAAGGGAGTTCGTTCCACTTTGGCAGGCGCGGCCCATCCGTGCATTTGCGTTATAATGTGCCCCAAAATATAAAAAAAGAGGTGCGCTGGTTTTATAATGAAATAACCGTACCCGAAGGTATGGATGTTATTGGTTCGTATTTCCAGGCAGATGGTTTTGGCGAGGGCTATTTTGGTATGCAGGTGAATAGTGCTACAGAACGTAGGATTCTGTTTTCGGTATGGAGCCCTTTTAAAACCCAAGACCCTAAAAACATCCCGGATAGTATGAAGATTAAGCTATTAAAAAAAGGCGAGGATGTGCATGGGGGCGAATTTGGCAATGAAGGATCGGGCGGGCAAAGCTATAAACGTTTCCCGTGGCAGGCGGGTAAAACCTATGCTTTTTTATTAGGTGCCGAGCCGGATAAAGCTACCAAAATAACTACCTATACCGCCTACTTTAAAGATATTGCAGCAAACAAATGGTACCTGATAGCCGGTTTTTCCCGGCCGCAAACGGTTACTTATTTAACCAGTTTGTACTCCTTTTTGGAAAACTTTGACCCGGATAATGGCAATAAAGCACGTACCGCCTATTATGGCAACCAGTGGGTGAGCGATAGTAACAGCAACTGGCAGGAACTAACCGGCGTAACCTACACCGGCGATGCTACCGCGAGAGGAAAATATCGTAAAGATTATGCAGGCGGCGTGTACGATGGGAAATTCTTTTTGAAAAATTGTGGCTTCTTTAACGGGTTTGTACCCATGGATACATCTTTTACCAGGGAAGCAAAAGGGATAAAACCTGTTATTGATATTAATTTACTGCCAGCAAACTAATCTATTAAACTTTAAAATATGATCCAGGCTTCAACCACTTTAACTGATAATAGTGTAAAAAAAGGCATCAGCCCCATTTATATTATTGGCGCGTTGTTTTTTGTTTTTGGCTTTGTTACCTGGCTAAATGGCACCTTAATTCCATTTCTGCAATTAGCGTGCGAACTTAATACATCGCAGGCACTATTGGTAACCTTTGCATTTTACATGGCTTACTTCTTTTTGTCGATACCATCATCATATATCCTTAAAAAAACGGGCTTTAAAAACGGAATGTCACTCGGCCTTTTTGTAATGGCCCTTGGCGCGCTGATTTTTATACCGGCAGCTAACGCACGTACATTCCCTTTGTTCCTTATCGGGTTATTTGTGCAGGGTATGGGCCTGTCGCTATTGCAAACAGCATCAAACCCATATATAGCAATTGTTGGGCCTATTGAAAGCGCTGCCCAGCGCATTAGTATTATGGGGATATGCAACAAAGTTGCAGGGGCGCTTAGTCCGCTAATATTAAGCGCGTTGGTATTAAAAGGCGCGCAGGGTATTGAAAACAAGCTGAAAGGCATTACAAATACAGTGCAAAAAGAAGCATTACTAAATGAACTGGCCATGCGCGTAGTACTTCCGTATGTGATTATTGCAATTGTACTGATCGCTTTAGCATTACTGATAAAATACTCTTCGTTACCGGAAATTAATACCGACGAAGACCATATAGGCGATGATGGAGCGGTAGTAGCGCCAAGGGCAAACATATTTAGATATAAAAACCTTAATCTGGGTGTAATATGCATGTTTTTATATGTAGGGGTTGAGGTTATGGCCGGCGATGTGATAGGATCTTATGGCAAATCGTTGGGGATGAGCTTAGATAAAACCAAAATATTTACTTCCTACACACTGGTATCAATGGTTGTTGGCTATATCATTGGTATTATAACCATCCCCAAATATATCAGGCAGGAAAAGGCCCTAATGCTTTCGGCCATAGTTGGTATTATGTTTACCATAGCTGCTTATTTAACAGGCGGTTATATAAGCATTGTGTTTATCGCTTTATTAGGGTTTGCAAACTCTTTAATGTGGCCCGCTATTTTCCCGTTAGCTATTAAAGGCTTGGGCAAATACACCAAACTTGGTTCTGCTTTATTGATAATGGGTATTGCCGGCGGCGCATTGTTGCCGCAGTTGTATGCATTTTTGGCAAAATCTATATCCACCCAGTCGGCATTTTTATACTGTATGGTGCCTTGTTACATCTATATTTTTTATTACGCGGTTTCGGGTCATAAAGATAAATGATCAAACTTATATCTCTAATTAAGTGAATACTACTAAAACTAAATACTATTAACCAAAATGGAAAGAAGAGAATTTATTAAAAACAGCGCCATAGCGGCGGCAGGGCTAACCATATTGCCATCGGGCAGCCTGTTTGCTTCATCGTTAAACGGAAAAGTAAGATTGGGCTACATAGGCGTGGGCGCCCGTGGTATGAGCCATATATCCGAAGGCTTATTACGCGATGATGTAGAGATTGTGGCTATTTGTGACACCCAGGAACGATCGTTAAAAATATGCCGCGAGTATATCGCTAAAAAAAGCAAACCTGCGGCCGTTGAATATACCGGCGGGGTAGATGCCTATAAAAAATTGCTGGAACGCAAGGATATCGACGCGGTAATTATTGCCACACCATGGCAGTTTCACCATCCGCAAGCCATTGATGCCATGAAGGCGGGTAAGTATGTGGGCTGCGAAGTAATAGCCGGCTTAACTGTTGAAGACCATTGGGATATTGTACGTACATCAGAAAAAACCGGCATCCCTTATATGACGCTGGAGAATGTGTGTTACCGGCGGGATGTAATGGCAGCTTTAAATATGGTAAGGCAAGGCCTGTTTGGCGAACTGCTGCATGTTGAAGGCGGCTACCAGCATAATCTGCGCAACGTTTTATTTAACGGCCAGGGAGGTGTAGAGTTTGGGGCTAATGCCATAAGCGAAGCGCAATGGCGCACCCAATTTAATATTGACCAGGACGGCGACCTTTACCCAACGCACGGTGCAGGGCCATGCATGCACTACATCGATATTAACAGAGGCAACCGTTTTACCAGCCTGTCATCATTTAGCTCTAAAGCCCGCGGACTTGCAGCTTACGTAGAAGAAAAATCTCCTGGCAACAAAAACGCGAAGATCAATTATAAAAATGGCGACATTACCCAAACTATGATCAACTGCGCTAATGGCGAAACCGTATTACTAACCCATGATACCCACTTGCCGCGCCCATATTCCCTGGGTTTCAGGATTGACGGTACTAAGGGTATTTGGATGGATGTAAGCAAAAGTATCTATATCGATCATAAATCTAAACAGGATGATGCCTGGGACCCGGCACAGGAATGGTTGGATAAATACGATCACCCGCTATGGAAAAAATACGAGAAAGAAGCATCGGGTGCAGGCCACGGGGGCATGGACTGGTTTGTGTTTAACGCCTTTATACAATCGGTTAAACAAAAAAAACAAACACCTATTGATGTTTATGATTCGGTAACCATGAGTGTAATAGCGCCGTTATCAACCCAATCTATTAAAGAAGGGAATAAAACGCTTGAGTTCCCGGATTTTACCAAAGGCAAATGGAAGGATCGTAAGAATGCTTTTGCCCTGGATGATAGCGGATTTTAACGAAAAGAGTAAGCTTACAGGTAATTTAGCTTGGCCAAATTAACCTGGGATAAAAAACCCGATGCAGTAGTGCTTCGGGTTTTTTATTAAATTGTATATCTATACCACTACCCTGCCAATATTAAACTTCAGCGCAAACGTTTGTGTGTCATAATAGTAAGCTATACATTAATGCTATTTTTGGATTAATACATTTATTGAATTTCATATCGCTATTTGTTTTATACATCACAGATAATTGAAAAATACTATTTTGCTTACAGGGACTATTCCAATATACGATTCTAAAAATGACCTATCTATCAAAATTGAGAACTTTGGCCATGGCCGGTCTGCTGTTTACTGGAACAGGACTAATGGCACAAACTTTACCGTCAGAGCTGCAAACGCCACAAGTAGTTGAAATAAACCGTATGCCTATGCGGGCCGAAGCTTTTGCTTATGAAAATAAAGCCCTGGCCGAAAAAAGGCAAAAAGAACAATCGGCTTATTTTATGTCGTTAAACGGCACCTGGAAATTTAACTGGGTGCAGGATCCTCATGCCCGGCCTTTGGATTTTTATAAGATTGATTATAATGATACCGGCTGGAAAGATTTTAAAGTACCTGCTAACTGGGAAACAAACGGATATGGTTTACCTATTTATGTTAATCAACCATACGAGTTTGCCGGTGCTAAATTTAGGGGTGCCCGTTTAAACCCGCCGTTTGATATTCCCGAACATAATAATCCGGTAGGCTCATATCGCAAAAAAATTAATATTCCGGCCAATTGGGATGGTCGCCAGGTTTTTATTCATTTGGGAGCAGTTAAATCAGCATTCTTTATTTGGGTTAATGGTAAAAAAGTAGGTTATAGCGAGGATAGCAAACTGGCAGCCGAATTTGATATTACCAAATACATAAAACCCGGCGAAAACCTGGTTGCCCTTGAAGTTTACCGATGGAGTGATGGCAGTTATTTAGAATGTCAGGATATGTGGCGCCTGTCGGGTATCGAGCGGGAGGTTTATTTGTATAGCACCCCTAAATTGGATGTGTTTGATTTTAAGGTGGCCGCCACACTTGATCAAAACTACAAAAATGGTTTACTGGATGTTAAGGTTAATGTACGTAACTACCGGATAGATCAAAGAACCAACCACAGCAGGGCCGATACGTTTACCGTTGCACTAACCTTGGCAGATGCAGATGGAAAGGTGCTATGGAAAGATGAGTCGGGTGCTAAACAGGTTTTAGGTAATTACAACCAGGCCATTAGTTTTAACAAAGAGATCCCGGCTGTAAGGCAATGGTCGGCAGAGATTCCTTATTTATATACCTTGTATATCAGCCTGAAAAATGCCGCTGGTGATGTGATAGAAGTTATTCCGCAAAGGGTAGGTTTCCGCACAATCGAAATTAAAGGGTCGGACTTTTTGGTAAACGGCAAGCGCGTATTTATTAAGGGCGTAAACCGGCATGAACATAACCCCATACAAGGCCATACCCTTACCCATGCCGATATGCGCAAGGATATGGAGATGATGAAGAAGCTGAACGTAAATGCGGTACGCCATTCCCACTATCCGCCCGATCCGTATTGGATGGATCTGTGCGATGAATATGGCTTGTATGTAATAGACGAAGCTAATATCGAATCGCACGGCCGGGGTTATGATCTGGCTGTAACCTTTGCCAATGATAAAGAATGGCGCGTGCCGCATTTAGAGCGGATTAAACGCATGTACGAGCGCGATAAGAACCATCCGGCAGTGGTAACATGGTCGTTAGGTAACGAGGCCGGCAATGGCGTAAATATGTATGAAGGTTATGAATGGTTGAAAGCACAGGATAGCACACGCCCGGTACAATATGAACGGGCCGAACACGATTTTAATACGGACATGATCGTGCCGCAGTACCCAAGCCCTAATTGGTTGGTTCAGTATTCAAAGGGTAAGGAAACCCGGCCATTAATTATGAGCGAGTATGCCCACATTATGGGTAACAGCTTAGGGAACTATAAAGAGTATTGGGACGCTATTGAAAACAACCCTAAACTGCAAGGTGGCTTTATTTGGGAGTGGATAGATCAGGCTTTAGATACTGTTAAAAATGGCAAACGTATTATGGCTTACGGCGGCGATTTCCCATTGGCCGGGCCGGTAAATGACGATTTTAGCGATAATGATTTTTGTGTAAAGGGCCTGGTTACGGCTTACCGCGGGCTAACCCCTATGGCAGTTGAGGCAAAACATGTGCAGCAATTTATTAAAACCAGTTACTTAGGCGGTAGTAAAATTAGTATAACCAACAGCTACTTTTTCCGCGATATTGACAACACCCAACTAAACTGGGAAATAATTGCCAATGGCCAGGTAGTTGAAAAAGGTAAAGTGGCCAACCTGAGTGTGGGGCCCAGGGCATCTATAAATATTGATTTGCCTGTAAAAAGCAAACTAAGCGATGATAAAGAATGTTTTTTAAACGTGCATTATGTGCTTAAATATGCCGAGCCGTTTTTAGATGCCGGATACGAAGTAGCTTATGACCAGTTTGGTTTAAATAAAACCAGCAATGTGCCAGGGCTACATCCGGCTAATGGCATAGTACAGTTAAATAAAAGCGATAACGCATTTACCGTTACCGCAAAAAACGTAATAGTTGTATTCGATACCCGGACTGGCGTATTAAAAAGTTATACTTATAAAAACCAGGAACTATTAAAAGGCGGCCCCGAGCCTGCTTATTGGAGGGCGCCAACCGATAATGATATTGGTGCAGGCTTTAACAAAAACTTACGGCAATGGCGCAATGCTTACCCGGAAGGCAAGCTATTAAGTGCTGAAGCAAACAAAAGTGCCGATGGCAGTTATACTATAGTATTTAAGAAGGAACTTTTGGCAGGTGATGCCATGCAGGAGCAGCAGGTAACCGTATATGCCGATGGTACTATGAAAATAGATAACCGTTTTACGGCGCTTAAAGGTAAATACCCGCTATTGCTGCGCATGGGCAATAACCTTGAATTAAATAAAGAATACAATAATATTAAGTTTTATGGCCGTGGCCCATGGGAAAATTACTGGGACCGTAAAACAGCCTCGCTGCTTGGCATATATAATCAAACGGTTGATGAGCAGTACTTCCCTTATGCCCGCCCGCAGGAAAGCGGTAATAAAACCGACGTACGCTGGGTTAATTTTACAAACAGTAAAGGCAAAGGCCTGCAATTTATGTATGCCGATAGTTTGCTGAATTTCTCGGCCTTACCTTATAGTTTAAATGACCTTGACCCGGAGATGAACAAAAAACAATATCATTCGGGAGAATTGGTAAAGCGTAATGAAATTTATTTGCATATAGATGTGCAACAAACGGGTGTGCAGGGGATTGATAGCTGGGGTTCGTCGCCACTGAAAGAATACCGGGTACCTTTTGCCAATCATCAATACAGTTATTGGATTAGGCCGGTTAATTAATCGATTAGTAAAGGGCAATTTTACATTAAATGTAAAATCCATACGCTTCAGGCAAATGATTATGCAGGGTCAAGTGCTAAATTTATGATCAAATAATTGATAATTTTAAAAGTCGAAATTTTATAGCATGAGCGATAGCAGAAGAGATTTTTTAAAAAAAGCGGCGCTATTAACCGGCGCGGTAGGTTTGGCAGGGATGATTCCCGAATCTATCCAAAAAGCGATGGCTATTAACGCCGCGCCGGGCAGCACTTATATGGATGCCGAACATGTGGTGATCCTGATGCAGGAAAACCGTTCGTTCGATCATACTTATGGCACGCTTAAAGGCGTACGTGGGTTTAATGACCCGCGTGCTATCGATTTGCCAAATAAAAACAAGGTTTGGCTGCAAACTAACGCCGCCGGCGAAACTTACGCGCCTTTCCGGCTGGATATAAAGGGCACTAAGGCCACCTGGATGTCATCATTGCCACATTCGTGGGCTAACCAGGTGAATGCCCGTAACGATGGTAAGTTTGATCAATGGTTAAACGTAAAACGTTCGGGCAATAAAGCTTATGCGCACATGCCACTTACCCTGGGTTATTATAACCGCGAGGATATTCCGTTTTACTATGCCCTGGCCGATGCCTTTACGGTTTGCGATCAAAACTTTTGTTCGTCACTAACCGGTACTAATCCTAATCGTTTATACTTCTGGAGCGGCACTATTCGTGCCGAGCAGCATGAAAACTCACTGGCCCATGTTTGGAACGAGGATATGGATTATGGTACGCTTAACTGGGCTACATTCCCCGAGCGTTTGGAAGACCACGGCATTGCCTGGAAACATTACCAAAATGAGGTTGCTATTGATACCGGTTTTGAAGGCGAAGAAGACCCCTGGCTCTCCAATTTTCAGGATAATGCTTTAGAGTTTTTTGCCCAGTATAATATTAAGCTGCACGATAATCACGTAACTCATTTGCAAAAGCGTTTTACCCTTTTACCGGGCGAGATAACTGAACTTGAAAAACAAATAGCTGCTTTACCTGCCGGCGATGCGCATATTGATCACTTGGGCAAACAACTGAAACAAAAGAAGCTTGATCTGGATGCTATTAAAAATGATATGGCAAGCCTTGATCCGCGAAAGTTTGCCGCCCTCTCGCAACGCCAAAAAAACTTGCACCAAAAGGCGTTTACTACCAATACAAAGGACCCACATTATCGCGAACTGGTTAGCTTAAAATATGAAGATGACGGCACCGGGCGCGAATTGCAGGTACCCAAAGGAGATATACTACACCAGTTTAGGCATGATGTAAAAAGTGGTCAGTTGCCAACCGTATCATGGCTTACAGCACCCGAGAACTTCTCAGACCATCCCAGTTCTGCCTGGTACGGGGCCTGGTATGTATCCGAAGTAATGGATATTTTGACTCAAAATCCTGAGGTTTGGAAAAAGACCATCTTTATACTGGCTTATGATGAAAACGACGGCTACTTTGACCATATACCGCCATTTACACCACCGCATCCGCATAAGGCAGGTACAGGCAAAACATCTAAAAGTATCGATACCAGTGTTGATTTTGTGACCCTTGAACAGGAGCAGGCCCGCAATAAATTTCCCATTGATTATAATCGCGAAAGTGCCATTGGTTTAGGTTACCGGGTGCCTTTGGTTATTGCGTCTCCGTGGACAAAAGGTGGCTGGGTAAATTCGGAAGTGTTCGATCATACTTCAACACTGCAATTTTTAGAGCACTTTTTAAGTGAAAAGACCGGCAGGAAGATAATCGAGCCCAATATCAGCACCTGGCGCCGCACGGTTTGCGGCAATTTAACCACCGTATTCAGGCCTTATCAGGGTGAAAAAATTAACAAGCCCGAATTTGTAGTTAAGGACGCTTTTGTAGAGAGTATCCATAAGGCTAAGTTTAAAAAGCTACCGTCAAACTACAAACTATTAACGGCTGATGATATAGCACAGATTAACCAAAACTCTAATGTTTCGCCTTACATGCCGCAACAGGAAAAAGGCATCAAGCCATCATGCGCGTTGCCTTACCAATTGTATGCCGATGGTAAGCTAAGTGCCGATAAAAAATCATTCGAAGTGAAATTTGTTGCTGCTAATAAAGTATTTGGCGATAAAACATCAGGTTCGCCATTTAATGTTTACGCGCCGGGGAAATATGCCAGCCTGGCTAATCAGGCGCAAATGGAAAATACCCGTACATGGGCTTATGCCCTCACGGCAGGAGATGAACTTACCGATACCTGGCCGCTGCACGAGTTTGAAAACAATATCTATCATTTGCGCACGTATGGTCCAAATGGTTTTTACAGGGAGTATATAGGTGATGCAGGCGATCCGCTAATTGCTATAGATTGCGAATATGAAAAAATATCGGATAAACATTTATCGGGCAATATTAAATTAAGCCTAACTAATCAAAGTCCTGATAAACAATTGCATATTAAGATTATTGACCACGCATATAAAACCAATAATCACGATGTTTTTTTAGACAGTAAATCAAATAAACAACTAACGCTGAACTTGACAAACAGCCATAGCTGGTACGATTTTAGTTTGATAGTTGAAGGATATGCTTTGTTTCAAAAACGCTATGCAGGCCGTGTAGAGATCGGCAAAAGTAGCTATACCGATCCTTTAATGGGGAAAGTAATATAAAATCCTTCTGGTAGTTATGCCGTTTGCCTTCGATGGCTCTTTTATTAACCGGCTTTTAAAAACTTTTGATGATATCAGCAAACCAGTATTCCGCTTGGATATGGAGGTTCAAGCGCGCGTGTTTTGAATATACTTTGCTTAGTAATATCTAAACATAGCCAATAGCCCGCGCAACACATAGCGCAAACGTTTGTGCTGTGTTTTAGGGGCCACCTGCTCGCCCGGTAAGCGCATTATCTTTAATTTCATCAAAAAAAATCAAAGCCGGTTTATTAAAACTTGCGTTAAGGTAGCCGCCGCATACACTCATGAAAACATCCAGATTAAATTTATTGGAAGAAACCCGGTACGAGAAATTACCGGTAACCGTATTTGCCGACCAGGGAACTGCATCGGTACACGTTGCGCATCGCATTGCCGGCCTGATAAAAAACAAACAAGCGTCGGGTAAAGCCGTTGTACTGGGTTTGGCAACAGGTGTTACACCACTTAAAGTATATGCCGAACTGGTACGACTGCATAAAGAGGAAGGGCTTAGTTTTAAAAACGTGATCACCTTTAACCTGGACGAATACTACCCAATGCAACCCGATGCCGTGCAGAGTTATGTGGCTTTTATGAAAGCAAATTTATTTGATCATATTGATATTGTATGGGACAATGTACATATCCCCGACGGTACCCTTGCCCAGGAAGACGTAGCCGCGTATTGCCTTAAATATGAGCAACAAATAAACGCCCTGGGTGGCCTGGATATGCAGTTATTGGGTATAGGCAGAACTGGGCACATTGGGTTCAATGAACCGGGCTCTGCCCCAAATTCGGGCACGCGACTGGTAACTTTAGATGATTTGACCAAGCGGGATGCTTCACGCGATTTTGGCGGCAAGCAGAATGTACCTGCCAAAGCGATAACAATGGGGGTAGGTACCATTTTTAAAGCGCGCGAGGTGATTTTAATGGCCTGGAATGCCAAAAAGGCAAGTATTGTAAAAAAAGCGGTTGAAGGGGAGATATCTGCAGAAGTACCTGCTACCTACCTGCAACTGGCCGAAAGTGTAAAATTTGTAATTGACAAAGATGCCGCATCAGAATTGACGCGTTTTGACAGGCCATGGCTGGTAAAGGATTGTGTTTGGGATAGCGCGCTAATAAAAAAGGCAGTGATATGGCTGGCAGAAACGCTGAATAAACCAATACTGAAGTTAACAGAAGAAGACTACAATGCGCATGGCATGGCGCAATTGGCTACCGAAAAGGGCCCGGTGTACAATATCAATATCCGTATTTTCAATCAGTTGCAGCATACGATTACGGGATGGCCGGGTGGAAAGCCAAATGCTGATGATGCGCAGCGACCAGAACGTGCTGAACCGGCTGTGAAAACTACAATTGTATTTTCGCCCCATCCCGATGATGACGTAATATCTATGGGTGGTACTTTTATTCGCTTGGCCGATCAAGGGCATCATATACATGTGGCCTATCAAACATCAGGCAACACCGCGGTATGGGACGAGGAAGCCTTGCGGTTTTTAGAGTTTACCATCGATTTTAATAAATCCCAGCAACTGGATTGTAATAAACTAAGTGCAATTTATAAGGATATGCGTGCTTTTTTAACAGTAAAGCAACCCAACCAGGCCGATACCCCGGATATACGCAACATTAAAGGGCTTATTCGCAAGGGCGAAGCGATAGCAGGTGCGCGTTTTTCCGGCTTAAAGGATGCCAATATCCACTTTATGGACCTGCCTTTTTATGATCGTTCTAAAACGCGGGCCGAAGTAAGTTATGAAGACGATATTGAACAAACAATGGCCCTGCTTAGGGCGGTTAAACCCCAGCAGATATTTGCCGCGGGCGATTTTGCCGATCCTCATGGAACGCATAAAATATGCTTCAACATTATCCTGGGGGCGTTGCAGCGCCTGAAGCAAACCGACCCATGGATTAAGGATTGCTGGCTTTGGCTTTATCGCGGCGCGTGGCATGAGTTTGAAATGCACGAAATTGAAATGGCCGTACCGCTTTCGCCTAAAGAGGTGGAACGCAAGCGTTTGGCCATATTTAAGCACCAATCGCAAAAGGACAGGCCGGTGTTCCCCGGCGATGATGCAAGGGAGTTTTGGGTAAGGGCAGAAGATCGCACACGGGAAACAGCCCAGGCATATAACCGCTTAGGTTTAGCAGAATATGAAGCGATAGAAGCTTTTGTACGATGGGAATACTAATATTCGGTTAATCATGTGTTGATTGCCGCTGTGCCCCCACTTGAAATGAAATACTAAATATCAAACGTTTGCGCAGACTTTGCATGCCCTTAGTTAAAAAAATGGCGCTTCAACATGGTATCTTCAAATATTATAACCACTTAACAAAATTGTAAAATTAGGATCACGCCTATTAACAAATAGGGATTGGCCTATATAATGTAACTATCATTATCTTATTTAAAATACTATTTATAAACTGCATGAAAAACCTGATAACCGTTGCTTTATTAGTAATATTTACCGGTGCTGCAACCGCCCAACAAACTGATCCTGTTAACATCATTCCTAAACCACTTTCGGTTGTTATGGGTTCAGGGGCGTTTACCATCACCAAAACAAGCAAGATACAGGCCCGTGGAGCAGAAGCCATAAAAGTAGCCGGGATGCTGAATTATTTTTTAAAGAAAAAATATGGTTTTGAACTAAAAGTAACACCACAGATAATAGCTAATAGTATAGCCCTAAACATTACATCACCGGCATTGGATAAAGAGACATATCAGTTAAACGTTACCAGTCATGGTGTTAAAATAACCGGCGATAAAAGCGGCGTTTTTTATGGTGTTCAGTCCTTATTGCAATTAATTAATAATGCAGAGGACCATTTAACCATTGCCGCTGTAACTATTAATGATGCGCCCGAATTTGCCTATCGGGGGGTGATGCTGGATGTAGCCCGCCATTTTTTTACGGTGGATGAGGTGGAGAAGATACTTGATGTGATGGCTTATCTTAAAATGAACAGGCTGCATTGGCATTTAACCGATGACCAGG
This sequence comes from Bacteroidota bacterium, assembly GCA_040389105.1. Taxonomy (GTDB): domain Bacteria; phylum Bacteroidota; class Bacteroidia; order Sphingobacteriales; family Sphingobacteriaceae; genus Mucilaginibacter. The sequence goes on along the minus strand of JAZKAO010000010.1, from coordinate 181,546 downwards.
GATGGCGGTTGGAAATTAAAAAGTACCCAAGGCTTACCGCCATTAGTGCCTGGCGAGACTCGACTATTATAGGTGGCTACGGCGATAATAAACCATTTATTTATGATGGTAAAAAAAGTGGTGGATACTATACCCAGGCGCAAGCCCGCGAAGTTGTTAAATATGCTGCCGATAGAAATATTGAGGTTATACCGGAAATAGAAATGCCGGGGCATAGCACAGCGGTATTGGCTGCTTATCCCCAATTAGGTAATGGTGCCGCACAATATCGTGTGCCTGGCTTTTGGGGCGTACACAGCACAATTTACAATCCCGGCGAACCAACCTTTAATTTTTTAGAAGATGTTTTAACAGAGGTAATGGCTATTTTCCCTTCCAAATATATCCACATTGGCGGCGATGAAGTGCCAAAGACCGAATGGAAAGCGTCGGAATTAGCGCAGCGCCTGATAAAAGAAAATCATTTAAAAGACGAAAACGAATTACAAAGCTGGTTTATTAACCGGATAGAAAAGTTTTTAAACCAACATGGGCGGAATTTGATTGGTTGGGACGAGATATTAGAAGGCGGCCTTACACCTAATGCTACAGTGATGAGCTGGCGCGGCGAAGGTGGCGGTATACAGGCGGCAAAAGAAGGGCATAACGTGATTATGAGCCCGGGCGGGACCATGTACCTGGATCATGCCCAAGCTAAAGACGGCAAGACTGAACCTTTGGCAATAGGTGGTTTTTTACCGCTAAGCACCGTTTACGGATACGACCCGCGACCAAAGGTTTTGACAACCGAGCAGCAAAAATTTATTACCGGTGTGCAGAGTAATTTATGGACGGAATATATCCCTACCGCTAACAAGTTGGAATATATGCTTTTTCCGCGTGTAATTGCTGTTGCCGAAGTAGGCTGGACCAAAGCTGACCATAAGGATTTTGCTGATTTTAGTAATAAAAGATTGCCGGCCATGTTAAAAGACCTTGATAAGTTTGATATCAATTACCGGATACCCGAAGCTGATGTTTTAATTAACGATGACCCGCAAACAGGCAGAAAAAAAATAACAATTATACCTTATGTGGCATCGGCAAAAATATATTATACCATAGATGGCCACAAGGCGGATAATAATGCCGAAATATATTCAGGCCCGTTCCTGGCACCGCTTGCCAAAGATCATCCGCTGACATTAAAATATGTGATTGTTACCGCCGCAAGCCGCGCGAGTAATGAATTTAGCCTGGAGATTAAATAAATTAAACAGCTGCACTATCAGATCATTGGGCCTGAATGCTGATGATCTGATAGTTTTTTTTCGCGCTATTTTAAGCCACCGGCCCCCCGGTAAAGCTTTAACGGTTTATCCAATTGTATAGCCAACACCGTCATATACTTATCCTGTGCCTCCTGGGGGATGTTAATATAAACTAAACCCGGAATGGGGCTCCATGATATTTTGCCAACAATTTTGGGCTGGACAGTTTTTGATGTACCCATAATGCCAATATGTTCAATTTTATTACTAAGGCCTTTAATAACTATACTGCTGCTGGTTTTTGCAGGTACAAACAGATAAAGCGTGGTTGAATCTTTAGATAGTGTAGATGCACCATAAAAATGCCCCGGCGGCATTCCGCCCAGCGTACCGTATATAGCTTTATCATGTTTTTTTGTCCACTGGCCTAACTCTTTTAAAACATGCACTTCCGGGTCCGGGATGGTGCCGTCCTGCATTGGGCCTATATCAAGCAATAGATTGCCGCCATTGCTAATCACATCGGTAAATATATTTATAATTTCATAGGGCGTTTTCCAGGCCGTATCCTGTGGCTGGTAGCCCCAGTTATTGTTAATAGTTAAACAAAGTTCCCACCAATTATAATTTGGCCGGGTTACCGGGAAATTTTGTTCGGGTGTATCATAGTCGCCAAATCCCATTAATCGCCCGTTAATAATTGCATGGGGATTAATATTCAATATTCTTTTTCGCAATTCAGTCGCATGCCACTCATCGGCAGTATGTTCCCAGTCGCCGTCAAACCACCACAAATCGGGGCGGTAATTTTTATTTAACTCATCTATTTGTGCTTCATCAAATTGGATAAACCTTTGCCAGCGCTGGGCCGCATCAGCAATTTTGTACCCGCTGCTATCTTTTTTAAAGCCCGGATAATCAGGGTTGCTCCAGTCTAAAAGCGAATAGTAGGCCCCTTTTTTAATTCCATATTTATCAAGTGCTTTAAAAAATGGAGCCACCAGGTCGCGTTTTGCCGGCGATCGGTCAACAACATTCAATTGGTTTTGCTTTGTTGGCCATAGTGCCACACCATCATGGTGTTTAGTGGTCATCACCGCGTATTTAGCCCCGCTTTCGTTTATTAAAGCAGCCCATGCTTCGGGATTGTATTTTGCCGCAGTGAAGCCGCTTAACTGTTTCATATAATCAGGGTAGGATATCTTTTTATTATAAAAACTCCAGCTTTCGTCAATACCATTTACGGCATAAATACCCCAGTGAATAAAAATCCCGAGTTTAGCATCGGCAAACCAGGTCAGTTTATTTTTAATGGAGTCGGCATTGATTTTTTGCTGTCCTGATGAACGGGTGAAAATTGCTGTCAAACCGATGGCAAGCAGGCCGGATTTTTTTAAAAACAACATTTTGTTTGCAGTCATTTTTATTTCAATTTAAAACAATGTATAGATATTTCAGCAATGTATCTCCCGGTATTATTACAAGTAAGTTTCTTTAACGGATTTAAACTGGTAACAGTCTGTAATATCTAAACCGTAAGCAATTTAGCTATCAAAAGCCGTCGGCCTGAATTTAAGCAGGGTTAAACTTAACGCAAACGTTTGATAAGAGCATAACAATACAATGTAGTTTACATCGCAATAAATCAACCTCATATAGTAGTGACCTGAGAGAAGATCGAGCTATTGACCACTGATAGGCATACTTCTTTATTATTTAACCTCAAACTCCTTTTGATGCACAAACAATTCATCATCATACTCCCAGTTTAAAACTACCTTCCACTGCCCAATTAGGCAATCGCCTATAGGTATTTCAACAAGATTACTGTCCTTACTATCAAAACTAACACGGTACTCTGTGGATTTTGCCGATTTTAATTGTATCAGGTTGGCAAAGCCTTTAATGGGATGGCAAAAGTTGAATCTCAGGGTTTTCATAAAGATGATTTGATACAAATATGGTTTAATAGGCAGGTGTGAAAAGTGATAAAGCGCACATTTAGAATGATCTGCATCATTTATTAGACGGGCGGTGTTATCGACTTTTACATTATGAAAAACCTATTGATCGCCACCGATTTTTCCACGCAGGCCAAACATGCAGCCGAATATGGTTATAGCTTAGCTAAGCAACTACGGGCAAATGTATTATTATGTAACGCGTTGCTTGTCCCGGCAGAAGTGCCGCAGGCGGGCCTGGTAGTTTGGCCCATGGAAGAACAAGATATTTTGATGGACGGCAGCACATCCGAATTGCAACGTTTAAAGGCACATTTGGAGATCACAGACCATACCGATAAATTTAGACCGGCCATTAGCTATGTGAATGAAGTGGGTACGGTAGCGGATGTGGTTAATAGCCAGGTAACCGACAAAACCAACCTGGTAGTAATGTCGACACACAGCGGCGATTTTTTAGGTACTTTGCTTTTGGGTGATCATAGTAAAAACATGATAGATTGTGCAAGACAGCTATTATTACTGGTGCCGCCTGCTGCCAAAGTTAAACCCATAAAAAAGATAGCCTTTGCTACAGACTTTAAAACGTTGGACGAGAATGTGGAAGCTATTTATAAACTGATCCCGCTGGCTAAGATGTTGAATGCTGATATCCTGATAGCGCATGTGCAACGTGATAAAGAACAATCACCCGAATTTATAAACTGGCTGAAGGAGTTTTTGGTTGAATTATCTAATTGCGCAGGTTACCCGCATATTTATTACCGCATAATTAAAAACGCGAATACCGAAGGTGGGCTTGATTGGTTATGTGAACATGGTGATATAGATATGCTGGCTATGCTGCATGGCAAGTATAATTTTATAGATAGGATATTAAAAGGCAGCTATACTCAAAAAATGGCCGATCATATCCAAATTCCATTACTGGTTATCCCTGCAGTATAAACATGCTATGTTAAGGCATTTGGGCACCAAGCGAACCTATGGCCATAATGTAAAGCTGGCCTCGTTACTGGGTACCACCGCCGGGTTTGTAAACGCGTCGGGGTTTTTAGCATTTGCAGTGCTTACTACAAATGTAACCGGGCATGCAGCCTTATTTGCCGAGCGTATTGCTCTGCACGATTGGAAAACGGCCCGTGTGGTAGCGCTTTGGATGTTTTTATTTTTATTGGGCGCGTTTGTTTCCAACCTCATTATTTTGTGGGCCGGCCGAAACCAACGCTTTTCGTACGTGGTTCCTATATTCATAGAAATCATTATCCTAACTGTTGTAGCGCTGATGGGCTATAGGTATGATCAAAGTTTAATAGCAAAGGAAATATTTGCAGGTAGTTTATTATTTGCCATGGGGCTGCAAAATGCGTTAGTAACGGTGATTTCAGGTTCGGTAGTGCGCACAACGCACTTAACCGGCACGTTTACCGATTTGGGGATTGAGCTTGCCCAATTATTTCACAGAAAGCCGCAAGATAAGCCTGCCCTGAGGCAAAGGATCAAATTAAGATTGGCCATTATTATTTTCTTTATGTGCGGTGCTTTAAGCGGTGCTTATGTATTCAGATACATTGGCTTCCCGGCTTTCCTGATACCCGCAGGGCTTTTGTTCTTTATTTTGTTATATGATGTTTACCGGATTAAGATTGGCCGATATTATGCTCATTTTAAAAACCGTTTAGCCGGTAATAAATGATCCGAATCATTTTTTCAAGTGCGCCTTGTCATCGCCCGAAACCTTTATCCAGCCCATATTTGTAGTATAAAACAATAACAAACATGGAAACCGCAATCAACAACAAAACGCATTGGGTAACTGAAATAACAGCACCACAACTTAATAATACTAATATCTGGACTAAGTGGCTGGCCTTAACCGATAGCCAGGTACCAAGTAAAACCCTATGGTATATGGTATCTCTAATTGCGCAAGGTGTACTGTTCCTGCCATTGCCTGCCGCGCTGATTTATTATTACAACGCGCCGGTGATGATACTGGCCATAACGTTGATCTTATACTTCGCTAATATTATTGCAGGCATGGGTGGTTCCAATATCCGCGTAACACTTACACTATTTGCGGCAAGTATTATCATTCACATTTTGATGCTGGTTGTGTTTATTTTATAAATCAATCCCCTTTCCCAATTAATTGACAAAGTAAAGCGCCCTTAGTATTTTCACTAAGGGCGCTTTACTGTATTATACACATTAAACTTTAACCCGGCAGCCCAAATTACAAACGCAAGCACTACCCAGGCATTTGCCGGCTTGCAGTAAATCGAGGTTGCGGATGGTTTGATCGGCTATTCCTTGCAAAGCCTCGCGGTTTAAGTGAGAACTACCCATTGTGAAAGGCACATTAGCAATTTTGATATGATGTTTCTTTGCCGCCAATTTATCAATATGGTCTGTACCGGTTGATCGGGTTACAATATATTTGATCCCTAATACGGCCAGTTGATTAATTACCCTTTCGGATACGTCATCGTTACTAAAAACGATTACGCCTTCCTTACCTGCCGCGTAGGATACTGTTTCCAGGCTTAAGGAATTAGAGATTAACGTAATGTCGTGCTGCTTTCGATTGGCTTTCGCCAGATACTCCTTCTCGAAGGGTTTTACGCTGTAAGCTACTACTTTCATGCTGCAATAGTAGGGCTATGGAGCAGAGTACACCATGAGCGTGATCAAACAGAAAAATGATAGTTATCAGTTTTTCATTTTGGTAAGCCGGGCCAGGTCGAGTATAATAATCGTACTGCCCTTCTTTTCTATCAGGCCTTCTTCCTTAAAGTCGGACAGCGTGCGGCTCACGGTTTCTGTAGCCATAGCAGCCAAAGCGGCCAGGTCTTCACGCGCTATTTTAAAAGTATCGTTATCAGATTGCCCTTGCAGGCGCAGTAAGGCCTCCGCCATTTTTTTGCGGACAGAATGGTAAGCCATTTGTAATAGCTGTTCTTCCTTTTCGCGATTATCATCGGCTAATAATTTAATAAACTCGCGGGCTACTTCAGGATAAAGATTTAGTAATTGTTCTAACTGTTCTTTGGGGATAAGGCATAGCAGGCAATCTTCTAAAGCGGTAGCTGTATCGCTATAGGCCTGGTTTGATAGCATAGCGTTAATGCCTAAGTAATCATCCGGTGTATAGATCCCCGTCATCAACTCGCGGCCATCCTCGGCCAGCTTAATGGTTTTTACTTTGCCGTTAATTACCAGGTATAGGCCATTCCCCTTATCGCCTTCATAGTAAATTACCTGGCCTTTTTTAAACGGGCGTGCTTTGCGTTCATCGATAATCTTTTTCAAAGCAGCCAATCCGTCTTTTTTAGCTACCAGTGTATTTAACCGGTCTAACGATTTGCTGTAGAATGCCTGCTGCCCTTCCTTTTTTTTCAATCGGCTTTCAATAGCGCTCAGCAGTTCCATATCGTCGAAAGGCTTGGTCAAGTAATCATCAGCACCCATTTCCATACCTTTACGGCGATCGAAATGCTCGGCTTTCGCCGTCAGGAATATAAAAGGCACGGCAATGGTTTCCGGGCGCTTGGATAACAGGTACAATACACCATAGCCATCCAGTTCGGGCATCATAATATCACACAAAATAATATCAGGTATATCTGCAAAAGCCAGTTCCACACCGGCCTTGCCATTACTGGCCGAGGTAACGGTATAGCCAGCCAGTTCCAGTATCTCTATCACGTTTTCACGGATATCGTCGTTATCTTCAATAATCAGTACTTTTTTGCTCATGACATGGGGAAGGTTATGGTAAATAAAGTGCCTTGGTTCACTTCGCTTTTAAAATCAATTGTCCCGTTCATCAGGCTGGTATAGCGGGCCACAATATTTAAGCCGAGGCCGGTACCGGGAATGGTGCCGGTATTATGTGCCCGAAAAAATGCTTCGAACAAGTGGCGTTGATCAGCTTCGGGGATACCGATGCCGTTATCGCTAACGGTAATAATACAGGCGTTCTTATTTATTTCTGTAGTGAACCCGATAAAGGAATTTTCGCCCGAATATTTAATGGCGTTATTTACCAAATTAACAATGCAGTTTTTTAGCAGGTTTTGATCCAACCGTACCATGCTTTTGGTGCCGGTATGCTGGTAAATAATATTCTGATTTTGCTTGGCCAGTACCTGCATTTCTTCGGCAATGGTTTCGGCAAATTTAACCAGATCAAAGTCATGGTACGCCGCTTCCTGTTTGCCCGCTTCCAGTTTTTCAAGCGAAAGAAAATCATTAAGAATAGAGGTGAGATTACCAACCGAACTTTTTATTTTCCCTACATGCTTACTGATGTTTGGGCTGTTAAATGATTCGGCATACTTTTCAATCAGGGATACCGATAGTTGTACCGCCGTTAATGGCGTACGGAATTCGTGCGAGGCAATAGATACAAAACGGCTTTTTAACAAGCCCAGCTCCTTTTCTTTTTCCAACGATAGGATGACCTCCTCCTTAGCTTCCTCTAATTCTTCTACAGTTGCTTTTAAAGACATTGTTCTTTGTTCCACCAATTCTTCCAGGTGGGCGGCGTATTCTTTTAACTGATTTTCTGCTTCTTTTTCGCGGGTCAGATCGTGGATAAAGCCGGTATAGATCTTTCGCCCCGAATATTGTACCTCGCTAATGCCTAAACGGAAAGGAAATTGCACTCCATTTTTTTTTAAGCCAACCACCTCGCGGCCAATACCTATAATATGCGCCCGGCCGGTGTGCTGGTAGCGGTTCAGGTATTCGTCGTGCTGTTGTTTATCGGGCGGGGGCATCAGCATAGAAACGTTTTGGCCAATCACCTCTTCGGGCGTATAATCAAAAAGCTTACAAGCCGATGGGTTAATGGATTCAATTTTCCCGCGCTCATCAATGGTAATTATCCCATCTATCGCATTTTGTATAATGGCAATTAATAGGGCCGCATTTTCCATAGCCCAAAGATGAACATTGCTGAGCGGTAATAAGTGATTTGTTTCAACCGAAAAAGTGATGGTGGTCACTTTTTATCATAATCGGGTGATGCCTGTCATGCTAAACAATGACGGGCATCATGCCATGCCCGGCTATTTAGGGGGAGTTTTACGGTATGAAAACCATATTAGTATTAACCGATTTTTCTATCAGTGCCGATTATGCCGCGGATTATGCCCTGGCGCTGGCACAAAGCATTGAAGCCAAACTACTGCTATGCAATATTTTTGAAAGGCCAGCCGATGCAAATACCCCCGATCGTAAAGCCTGGCCAAAGCAAGCCTGCGAGGAAAATAGCATAAACGATTTGGGTGCATTGATGGCCCGCCTTAAAACAAAATTAGATAAGGAAGTTCCCGGTAAAAGCTACAAACCCGAAATAGACCAGTGCAGCATAGATGGTTCAGTAGATCAAAAATTGGATGCTATTAAGTTGAAGCACGATATTTTACTGGCGGTGGTAAGCGCGCATAGCGGGCATAATTTAGATGGCATTTTTGAAAAGAACCATGCCTGGGAAATTATAGATAGTGCCAGTTTCCCGGTGATGGTTATTCCATATCAAACAAAGTTTAAACCATTTGGGCAAATAGTTTTTGCTACAGGTATGCACCATACAGATATCGCGGTATTGCAATCGGTATCAGCCATAGCACAATACGCTAACTCCGAAGTGTTGATTACGCACGTCAGCGCCAAACACCAGGAAAAGAATAGCCTTCAACGTTTTTTTAACCAAACACCCTCCAATATCACCTATCCCAAAATAAGTTATCATACTATTAAAGAAGGCAATGTGATTAGTTTCCTTAAGCGCCAATGTGTTTATATTGATTTGTTAGTGTTGGTACACCATAAGCGCGGTTTCCTGCAAAGCATCTTCAACCAAAGTATTACCCGTAAAATGGTGGCCCATCCGCGCAAACCATTGTTGGTATTCCCGCAAAATGCAATTAATTGATTTACATCATATTTCGGGTTAATCCTCATCACCTTTTACCCGGGCAGGTCACCATACTTTTGACCTAAATCATATATCCCATGAAAAACATAAATAAACCATTTAAAACCATCCCGCTAATTATAATGGCGGTCATTTTTTTAGCCGCCACTCAATTAGTGATGGCGCAAACAAGCTACAAATTGGCAAATGGCCAGGATGTATTTATCAAGGTATTAGGCTCATCTAATGTTCACGACTGGATAATGACCTCGACCGTAATGGAAAGTAAAGGAGAATTTACCACCAATGGAGAAAACCTTACCGCCCTGCATGCCTTTAGTTTTCAACTGGCGGTTAAAAGCTTAAAAAGCGAACATGCCAGTATGGATAGCCGGATGTATAAGTCGGTTAACGAAGGTAAGTTTCCAACTATCAGTTACAAGCTAACAGCTGCAACAATAACACCGGGGCAGCAAGGTAAATTCCTTATCATATCAAAAGGAGAATTGACTATTGCAGGTGTTACACAACCAATTAGTATGGAAGTGACCGCTATGCCAAATTTCAATAATTCCATCACCATCAGCGGATCTAAAAAGATCCAGCTAACCGACTATGGTATTAAACCCCCAAGCTTTATGCTGGGCACCATGAAAGTATACAACGATCTTACTATTCAATTCAATCTCATCTATAAAAAATAAGCACCATGAAAATCAAATATATCCTTATCGCTATGGCGATGATATTACCCTATAGTATTAAAGCGCAGGAACTACAGTTTCTGCGCCCCAACAATCAACTTGGCGTTAATCAATTTGAAACCAGTAAAAAAGATACCATAGCCTTTACAGGGCTCAAAGTTAAGATAGGTGGTGGCTTTACATTAGCTTATCAAACCCTTAAGGCTTCAAATACCGCTACACCTATAATAAAAACAATTGGTACAGCAACGGGTGATGTAAATGCCATAACACCTATTTACAACGGCTTTAACCTGCCCATGGCTAACCTGATATTTGACGTTCAATTAGCTGATGGTATCCGGTTGAACTTAACTTCATACTTATCAGCGCGTCACCACGAGGATACCTGGGTTAAGGGCGGATATCTGCAAATTGACAAGTTAGCATTTTTACATAGCCCGCTGGCTGATAGGTTGATGAAAAATATAACCTTCATTATTGGCCAGTCGGATGTTGATTATGGCGATCAACATTTCCGCCGGTCAGATGGTGGCAACACCATTTATAACCCATTTGTAGAGAACTATGTGATGGATGAATTTGCTACCGAAATAGGTATGCATATTTACTATAAATGCCCAAAAACAGGACTTTTCGCTATGGGTGGGATAACCGATGGAGAGTTGAACGCTGTAACTATAGCACCAACTAAAATTGATGCTAAGACCGGTCAGCTTAACAAATTTCCACCGGCATTTTTAGGCAAATTAGGATTTGATAAACAAATAACCGCTGACCTAAGGGTACGCATAGCCGGCTCATTCTATACCGTTAGCAGTGCTAACAGTAATACCTTATTCGGCGGCGACCGTTCAGGGTCAAATTATTTTAACGTAATGTCAAACCCTACCACTGCGGCAGGTACGGCCCTTACACAAGCTGTAGACTATAATGCTTTTTCAGGCAGGTTTAACCCCGGCTTTAGCCAGGAGAACCATGCCTATATGGGTAATCTGTTTTTGAAATACAAGGGACTTGAGTTTTTCGGAACAGCAGAAACGGCTAAAGGGCGCATCATCACTGAAACCACCACGCGCGGAGCCCGCCAATTTGCCGGCGATGTGATTTACAGGTTCCCCCAGGGAAAAGAAAACTTTTGGCTTGGCTACCGTTACAACACGGTTTCTGCAACAATTTTAGGCAACACTACCGATGTTACTATCAACCGATCTGCCGGAACAGCCGGATGGTTCATGACCCATAACATTATGATGAAAGCCGAGTATGTAAGCCAGGAGTATAAAAACTACGACGCTACTAATATCCTTAACGGCGGCAAGTTTAGTGGCTTGGTATTACAGGCAGCGATATCTTTTTAAGTCTCATTCCATATATACCCCCTTAAACAAAATAAGGGGGTTTAATTATCATCAGCATGAAGAAGATCCTTATTTCCGGACTGATTACAGGGTGCATCCTGTTTGTACTAAGTTATGGTGGATTATATCTTACCGTGCGGCTTTTCCCGACTTTATTTACGGAGTATAATAACCCGCTGTTTAATTCAACCGGCAACCGCGATCTGCTTTTTTACCTGCATGCGTTCATATTCAGCTTTGCTTTATCGTGGTTTTGGGACAGGTTTAAAAGTTTATTTCACGGGGCATTTATACTACGAGGTTTAGAGTTTGGCCTGGTTTACGCCATGGTGGCTTTACTGCCCGTGATGTGGATCTCGTTCAGCGCGCTTGATGTAACCATAGTTATGGCGTTAAGTTGGTTTGCCTATGGCTTTATACAGGCTGCCATTGCGGGCATTGTGTTGGCTAAAATAAACCCTTAGTACCTAAAGCCATGTTTAACATAAAAGTCCTTTGGATTAGTCTTTTGCTCCTTTTGCCGGTGATAAAAGAGAAATGGGTGATCAGCGAAAGCAGCAGCTTGGCGGTTAACGGCAGTACCAACATCAATAAGTTCTCGTGCGAAATTCCAGGATATGATCAAGCGGATACACTTACTGTCACCAAAAATGGAAAAGACATCGCTCTATCGGGAAACATCAGACTAAGTGTACAAAGCTTCGATTGCCATAATACAATGATGACACGCGACTTGAGAAAGACATTAAAGGAAAAGGAATATCCTAAGCTCAATATTCAATTTCTTTCATTGAGTGAAATACCCGAGTTAAGTGCTAAAATCCAAACCATAACAGGACTGGTAAATATTCAGCTTGCCGGCACTACCAAGCAATTTGAAATCAATTATCAAATTTCAACAGACGCAGCTAAAGGCATTCACTTGATTGGATCGAAGAATATCAATTTTTCAGATTTTAACCTCGTACCGCCCCGTAAACTAGGTGGTATGATCAAAACCAACGATCGATTAGCAGTAACATTTCACCTTAAAATAAAAACGATATGATCCCTAAAACCATGAAAGCCGCCGTTATCCGCGAATTTGGACAACCGCTGCAAATTGAAGAAATGCCCGTAAAAGAACCAGGCGAAAACCAAATTTTAGTTAAGGTGATTGCCTGCGGGGTATGCCACACCGACCTGCATGCCTGCCAGGGCGATTGGCCCGCGCAACCTAAAATGCCATTAATTCCCGGGCATGAGGCCCTGGGCTATGTGGTAGCTTTAGGTCGCGGTGTTAAAAATGTAAGCGAGGGCGATATCGTTGGTGTTCCCTGGCTATACAGCGCCTGCGGTTGTTGCGAGTTTTGTATTACCGGCTGGGAAACCCTTTGCGATACGCAACAAAACGGTGGCTATAGTGTAGATGGTGGCTTTGCCGAATATGTAATTGCCGATTCGCGTTACGTTGCGCATTTTCCACCTAATATTAATTTCACCCAAATGGCGCCTATTATTTGTGCTGGTGTTACCGTTTATAAAGGATTAAAAGAAACCGAAGCTAAACCTGGTGAATGGGTGGCCATATCAGGTATTGGTGGCTTAGGTCACTTGGCTGTGCAATATGCCAAAGCAATGGGCTTACACGTAGCCGCTATTGATATCTCGACCGACAAACTGGACTTAGCCAAAAGCCTGGGTGCCGAATTGGTGGTAAACGCCAAAGAACAAGATCCCGGCGAATTTCTGAAAAAGGAAACAGGCGGTATGCATGGTGTGTTGGTTACAGCTCCGTCGCCAATTGCTTTTAAGCAAGGCATCTCGGCGTTAAGGCGTAAAGGTACCATTGCACTTAACGGCTTGCCTAAGGGGAGTTTTGACCTGCCTATTTTTGAAACTGTAATTAACAGGTACACGGTACGTGGGTCAATAGTTGGCACGCGGAAAGACATGCAGGAAGCTATCCAGTTTGCGGTTGAGGGGAAAGTAAAAGCTACTGTGCATCCCACCAAATTAGAGGATATCAATTCAGTATTTGATGAAATGAAAAAGGGCGAGATTGAAGGCCGGGTTGTATTGGAGATTGCCAAACCAGAACATTATCACCGTGGTTAGGCTAACATTACTATTGCTCCTATTGCTGCCGGTGCAGCTAAGGGCACAAACGCCCATTGCTCAAATCATTCAATATAACAAAGATAGTTTATACTACCCGCGTTCTGTTGAGCGGTTTTACAAACAAAATGGGCACCAATTGGCATGGGTTGCCGCCGATACGGTTAAAACCCATGTATATGATGCCATGCTGTTGCTGGATTGTGTGCGGCAATATGGTTTAAACCATGGCGACTATCATCCAAAACAATTGTTATACGTAACGCTAAAAAAACTGGTGGAGGGCAAGGGAACAAAGGATGAAGAAGCCGGCTTTGACATCCTGATGACCGATGCTATGATTCGTTTTGTAAATAACTTACATTATGGTAAACTTAACCCGGTTTACACATCTGCTAAACTTGACCACGGTGCGAAATTTAAAGCCGATGCATCATTATTAGCCGCATTGAAGGAAAAAGATTTTCTGAGTGCTGTAGACATTATGCAACCCAGATCTAAACTATATATCGATTTGCAAAACCACATGCGTTTGCTGGCTGGTCAGCGCACCGGCGATTGTTATGAGATTCCCGAGGCGCTCATTCAAAAAATGGCAATCAATATGGAAAGGTTACGTTGGATGAGTAGTACAGGTAAAAAGGTACACCTGACTTTAATTATCCGATTGGGAGAAGTTATTGAATATAAGGATATTGATAAACAGGATAAAAGATTGGAAAATGCAATGTATGGTGCTGTGCGATTACCAAAACCTAAATTGAAAATTAAGCAAATAGGTGTAGCGTATAAACGGTAAGAAATAAAAGCATTGAAAGACAATGCCACCTGGTTGGCTTATTTATCCGGTCAGTAAAAAAATAATGAGACTATACTGCAAATACTGGAAAGCGAAAAGAGGTTGGAAATAGTAAATCGCCGGTTGAACAAAAGCTATTGCATTTGCGTATCTCAAATTAACGGCTGTGCTTATTGCCTGGATATGTACTCAAAAGATTTGCGCGCATAAACAACAAACGCCCCGTTAACCATGGTTAACGGGGCGTTTGTTGTTACATATTAACTTAGTTAAAGATATATCTTAAGCCAAGTTGTGCCTGCCAGCGCGAAAGTATGGTAAGGTCTGTTTTATAAGATGTAGTTAGCGGAACCTGGTTGGTTGCATCAAGATATGGGAAAGCGTAGTTTGCTTTACCGGTTACAGCATCTTTACCAATATATTTCAACACACTTGCCGATCCATTGTTAAAGCCGGTGTATGAGGTGTAATATTGTCCCCAATACCTGCTTAGCATATTACCAAAGTTAATGATATCGAAAGTCACCTCGATAGTGTTGCGTTTGTTGCCCGCTTTAATAAAAAAGTCCTGGGCAAGGTGTAAGTCAAGCCTTTTAAAGTAGGGTAGGGTAGCACCGTTCCTTTCGGCAAACTGTCCTTTATGTTTGCTTAGGTAAGGGTCCTGGTTAATAAAATTATTTAATTGCGTCCAGATCTGGTCTGGTGTACGCGGATCGGTCGCATCATTTTTAACCAGGTTAATATCACCTTTGTTAGCCGGTATGTACATTAAATCGTTAGTAGCGTTATCGTTGTTGGGGTCGCCGGATGTGATGTATGATATAGCACCACTGGTTGCAGCTTCAAATACTAAACCAATAGTTGATGCATAGTTTTTAGCATACTCTTTTTTGTACGACAGCGTGGCGATGATACGGTTTGGCATTACAAAAGAACTGTTTGAAAGGTTATCGCGGTTGGGGTCGCCGGCTACATACCTGGTACTCCAGATAGTACCCGCGGTTGAACCACCATCGTTTACATCCCTTGATACCGTATGGGTATAAGCAAAGCTGCCAAATAAACCATTGCTAAATGATTTTTGCAATTGGCCGGTTACAAACCATGAATAACCCTGGTTAGTATTACGCATGTAGTATAAACCGGTTATTGATGGATTTGCCGCTGTTGCTGCAGAAGCAGCCGGCGTGGTGTTTTTTGAATTGTATTGTATCTGGCCTTCAGCACCCGGTAGGGTAGTTGTACCATCTGACAGTACTAAGTTTTGGTGATAGATAGCGTTGATATCTTTAGTGTACGAACCTTCAACGGTAGCTACTATACCGCCGGGTAATTTATGGTCGACCGCGAAGTTAGTACGCCAGATTTTTGGATATTTCAAGTTAGGATCGGCTACGTCCAACTCATACGATGTATTTGCAGCGGCGTTGGTTGGGCGGTTAGCGTTAACATTGGCATTATAAATTAACTGCGCGTTTTGAGCAGCTGTGTTGGTAACAGCACCTTTGTTAATGGTATACGAACCAAATAACAAACCGTTGTTTGATGCCTGGTTAGAGATCCAAACAAATGGCACTAAACCGGTAAATAAACCGGTACCGCCACGTACCTGGGTGGTTTGGTCGCCGTTAACATCCCAGTTAAAGCCTAAGCGCGGCGATATTTGCACCCGGTTTTTAGGCAATTTTGATGGGTCGACATGTGTGCCGCCCTGGAAAGTTAATCCCGGTACGTTAGCATTGTAAGCCAATTGTGTTGGGAATACATCATAATCGGCCCTAACGCCGTAGGTTAACTTAAAGTTGTCGGTAAGGTGTACTTTATCCTCGGCATATAAACTAAATATCGATGCTTTAATTTTGGCGTAAGGAAACTCACCGCCCGGTAAAGCAGAGAAACGGGTAGAGTAAGCCAAAGCAGGCTGCCCGGTTACAAAATCCGACGCGGAGTTATAAGTATATAAACCATTGTAGTTTGGTGCAAAACCATTCAGGTAACTTTGTATCTGGTCGCTGGTACCAATAGTTATCTCATGCTTGCCTGCAAAAATGGTAAAATCATCATTAAACTGCCAAATGTTGGTATTTAACAAGTTACCTGCGGTAAACAACTCATAACCAACGCTGGTAGATACCGCCGTAGCAGTTGTTGTAGCCGTACCGTTGCCAATGTCAGCCATTGGGATGGTTGGGCCTAACGACGCGCGGTAATCGCGCAGGGCCTGGTAACCAAAGGTCAGCTTGTTTGACAGGTGGTTGCTGATACGGCTATCCAACTCAATAATACCAATATTAAAATTGTTGTTGATACGGTACCCCGAACCATAAAAAGGCAGCGTAGTAGTACCGGGCGCACGTGTGGTGTTACTGATACCAACAATGCCCGAGTTACTTGCCGGCTGATCTTTGTACGACTTTAAGTAGAAATATTTAGCGCTTAGGGTATTATGGCTATTTATATTCCAATCTAATTTAAATGCTATTTTATCACTTGATGTTTTGTAGTTATAACCCTGGTATGCTCCTTCATCAAATCCTAAACCTTTCAGGTAGGTTGATATGGCATCAAGGTTAGCAGCCGTAGCTTGCGATACCTGCGACCCGCTTACACCCGGTGCAGTGGCTACATAAGCCGTTGCCGGCGCGCTGATACGTTCCTGCTCGCCCGACACGAAGAAAAATAATTTATTTTTAATGATCGGCCCGCCAATGCTTACGCCTGTTTGGCGATAATCGAACGGGGTTTTTGCAATACCTGCTGTGCCTGTTTGGTAACCTTGCAGGTTTTTACTGCGGATGTAATCGTAAACAGTCCCTTTAATTTCGTTAGTACCCGATTTTACGGCTGTATTAATACCTGCACCTGTAAAATTGCCCTGGCGTACATCATAAGGCGCAAGGTCAACCTGTATCTGCTCTATCGCGTCTAACGATATCGGTTGCGAACTGGTTTGGCCACCCAATGTACCCGACAACCCAAACGAGTTATTAAACAAAGCACCATCAACAGTTACGTTATTGTAAGTGCTGCTGCGGCCGCCAAAGTTTAAGCCGTTGGGCGTTGCCGATGGGGTAAGTTTTGTAAAATCCTGTAATGAACGGTTAATAGTAGGCAGGTTATCAATTTGATTGCGGCTGATGGTTTCGCGCGCGCCGGTACGCGATGAGTTAATTACTTTGCTGCCTGCACCGGTAATCACTACTTCGGTTAAAGCCGATACGCTTGTTTCCAGCTTAACGTTAACGTTTTGATCCTGGCCTATGGTTAAGGTAATACCTTGCCTTACAAAATCTTTATAACCAACATACGATACTTTAAAGGTATAAGGCCCGCCAACCCTTAAGTTGGTTAGGTTAAAACGGCCATCGGCACGGCTTGATGTGGAGTACACGGTACCCGTTGGGACATGCGTCATAGTTATTGTTGCACCGGGGACGGTTTCTTTGCTGTCACTTACCGTACCATTAATACTGGCGGTTGTAACACCCTGGGCAATTGCATAATTACTTACTGTAAAAAACGCGCCCGTGAATAGTAAAAATAAAAGTAAAAACTTCTTCATCGTTGTTGTTTAAGATTAAATAGTTAAATCATTATTAATCCAAATATAGCGGGCGTAATTAGCGGTATTATTAAGTAATCATTAACATTTTCTATAATAATTTAAATATTTATTAAAATATATGAGTTAAATAGATAATATCGGTAACAGTGAGTTAACATTTATCTACGTCAATATTTAAGATGGGGGTAATTTATAATGGCAATGTATAATTGTATATGCCCGAAAAATAGCAAGGCATCTTTTTCCCTTTGTCATTTGCAATTCATAAATTTTTTAATTGGAACAATCATTCCTGATTGAATTTATATTTGTGGAATGATTATTCCAATTAAAAAATAATCATTCCATATTATGAAAAAATTAGAAAACAAAGTAGCCGTTATAACGGGAGCATCAAAAGGTATTGGCGCCGGTATTGCTAAGCAATTGGCAGCAGCAGGTGCAAGTGTAGTTGTGAATTATGCATCCGCAAAAGATGGGGCAGATAAGGTAGTAGCCGAGATTACGGCTAATGGCGGTAAAGCTATTGCTGTACAAGGTAATGTATCCAGCCAAACCGATGTCGACCGTTTATTTGAAGAAACCACAAAAGCATTTGGCCCGGTTGATATTTTGGTGAACAATGCCGGGGTATACAAATTTGGTGCTATTGAAGAAGTTAATGCCGAAGATTTTCATACCCAGTTTAATACCAATGTGCTGGGCTTATTGCTAACCACCAGGGGCGCGGTAAAAAACTTTAATATAAATGGTGGCAGCATCATTAATATTGGTTCGGCGGTTAGCAATATCACGCCTCCGGGAAGTTCCATTTACACGGCCACTAAAGGTGCGGTTGATGCCATTACTCACGTATTGGCTAAAGAGTTAGGCGGTAAAAAAATACGCGTCAACTCCATTAACCCGGGCATGGTTGAAACTGAAGGCACCCACACGGCCGGGTTTATTGGCAGCGATTTTGAGGCCGAAATTGTACGCACCGCGCCGCTTGGCCGCACCGGCCAGCCTAATGATATTGCTGATGTAGCTGTATTCCTGGCTTCCGAAGACTCGCGCTGGTTAACAGGTGAGCTATTACTGGCCAGTGGTGGTGTAAGGTAATACCAGCTGTTTTAGCAGGAAATAATTAAAAAATGAATAGCTTTGCTTTTAACAAGCAAGGCTTTTCCCGGTTATGGCAAGAACGAAAGATTTTGATGAGAACGAGGTATTAACCAAGGCCATACAGCTTTTTTGGTACAAGGGGTACAATTCTACATCCATGCAGGATTTGGTGGATGGACTGGGCATTAGTCGCTCAAGTTTGTATGATACTTATACCGATAAGCACACACTGTTTGTTAAGGCGCTGGAAAGCTATCAAAATTTGGGAGCAGCTAAAATTCAGGAAATTATTGCTCATTCCGGGTCAGCAAAAGAAACAGTTCAAAAGCTATTGGAGTTTACTACTAAGGATTTACTGGATGATAAACAGCAAAAGGGCTGTTTTATGGTAAACGCCGAAGTTGAAGTAGCGCCGCACGATGCCGAAGTGAATAACTTGGTTTGCAAGAACGAACAACAGATGGAGGAAGCCTTTTACCAGGTGATAAAAAAAGGGCAGAACAGCGGAGAGATAAAGAACAAACAGGATGCACGCGCATTGGCCAGGTTTATATTCAATGCTGTAAAGGGCATGCGCGTAACTGCCAAATCAGCCACTGATAAGTCTGTTTTTGATGATATCATTAAGCTTACGGTCGCGGCCTTCGATTAAAGCAGCCCATTAGATCCTTCCATAATTACAAGTTCAGGCTATCAATAGCGACTATATAAAAAGAGCAGCCTGGTAATACTTACCAGTACTGCTCCCCGGGCAAATGCCCGTACCAATTATTACAGAACATCTATCAGCTTAGCGCTTGATAAATTTCTGCTAACAACCAAAAATTGTTCTTCTTCGTACCAGGTTAACCTTATCCGGTAACCATCGTATTTTTATCAGCATCAATTTTGGGCAGCTTCCGCTTCGGCCAATGTGGCATATGGCGGCTGGTTCTTCTCATAACCCGAATAGCCAAAGTTTTGATTGATACGGCCACTGCTGTTGGCATCTATATCAACCTGCGGCACCGGCCAAAATAAATGGTATGGACTGATAGTGAACGTAGTACCGTAGGTAGTCTTGATATTTTTGCGATAAAAATCGTTATAAGTGATCACCCGGTTATACCAGTAACTGTCTTTAGAAAGGTTCTCTACGGTGTAGGTCTTACCAAAATCGTCGGACTTATGTGTAGTAGCGTATATGTACGATACGCGGCTTAGTTCCATATGGCGCAATTCTTCATAATAAAGTTCGCGGGCGCGTTCGTCCATTACTTTGCCCATGGTCATTTCGGCGGCGGTGTATAACTTTGTACATTGCGCGCGTTTGCGGATGGTATTCACATCGTTAGCGGCCGATGCTGCATCGCCTTTCCACATATAGGCTTCGGCACGCAACAGGTAGGTTTCAGCCAGGCGATAAATGTACCAGTCGCCGGCACCACCGTTATAGTTGTCCTGTGTTTCAGCGCGTGGCGATTCAATAAACAACTTATAATGCGGCCAATCAAACCAGGTGCGTACGGTATCGGTTACCAACATTTGGCCGGCGGTATTTTTTAACTGCAGGTTTTTACCATACCAAATATCACCCGATGTTTGCAGGGTAGGGTTATTATATACCAGGTCTTCCATCCGCATCCAGTTACCGCTGGTAACATTGTGGCGCAGGTCGGCGGCATCATCCCAAATAGCTTTGGTACTGTACCAGGTGCCGCGCGTGTGGGCAATACCTCTGCCAAATGTTTTACGGATATCTATTTTGGCGTTGGTAGCGGTATAGCTCGAACTCATGCCCGCTTTACCGGTCGGCGTTGTAATCAGTTGTAAGCCCGTGCCCGAATAATATGGTGTAGCATTACGCATGGTGAACATATCCTGGCGGGTATCGGCATCATCCTCGCGGTTAACAATGGTCATAATCGACTCTTTATTGGCCCCGATAGATTTATTTTGCCAGCGGTGCAGATCCCAGATCACGTTTCGGGTTATGGGGTGCAGCGTGGGTGCCGGGTTAATAAAAGAACCAAAGGTGGTATTCATTAGTGAATAGCCTGACGAATTGATCAGATCATTTGCGGTAGCTATCGCTTTATCGAACTGGCCTGTAGCCAGGTAACATTTGATTAGCAGTTGTTGGCAGGCACCTTTGGTTACGGTACCAAAATCGCCGGTGGCAGGTACGTGCGCCACCGCAAATTCCATATCGTTGGTGATCTTATCCAGTATTACAGACATTTTAGTCGACTTGAAATTGGTTTTCGGTGTAGTAACCTCTTTTGTCAGCAGCGGCACATCACCAAAATTAAATACCAGGTTCAAATAACGAAACGAACGGTGAAAATAGGCCATGCCCAGCATCTGATCGTGCAGGGTCGCATCAAGGCCGTCTACCTTATCTACATTAGATATGATGGTGTTTGCATATTTCACACCTTTAAAACCTTCGTTCCAAAAGTAGTTCACGTGGTTGGTGTTAATATCATCATTGTTGGATGTTGGTGTGATCACCGCGTTCAGATCCTGCGCCGGGCCCGATTTATCGGTGATACCGCTTACGGCTACTTCGGTAAAAAGCAAGTCGGTGAGTATGGGCGGGTTCTCGCCGCACCACATGTGCGACAGGTTACGGTTACACGATGTTACCGCCGCAAGTAAACCTTGCTTGGTGGTAAAGGTAATGCTTGGCTCGTAAAATGAAAGCGGATCGGGTTTCAGGAAATCCCTTTTACAGCTATATGAGCATTGTAGCAGAACGGCTATCAAGCCTATTCTTAATATTTTTTTTGATCTGGTATCCATGTTGTAATTGGTCTAAAAAGAAATGATTAAAAGGTAACATTTGCCCCGATAGTAAAGGTACGTTGCAATAACGAGCCTGTTTCGGCATCCCAATAATGCCAGTTTTTAGCATAAACAGCGGCGTTACGTACACTGCCGTTAACCCTAAGCTGCCCTATGCCCAGCTTTTTAGTAAAGTTAGAAGGCACCAAATAAGATACAGCCACATTATCAAGCCTGATGAATGACCTGTCGATAACCTGCGCAGGCGAGATGTTTTGCACATTTGTTGAGTTTAAACGCGCGAAACTATTGGTAGGGTTATCAGGTGTCCAGTACTGCCTGATATAAGAATTGCTTCGGTCAATAAGCGCGCCGGTATTATTCAGGTACTCGGTAGATGTCCCGTTCTGGCCCATATACGAATAGAAATTCAGCGACAGGTCGATGTTTCTAAAGAAAGTAAAGTCGTGGCGCATCGTCCAGCGGAAACGTGGCTTGGTACTTCCCTGGAATTGCTTATCGGCATTGGTAAATTTACCGTCACCGTCAACATCCAGTACTTTCACGTCGCCCGGTATCTCACCGTATTTGGCGGCTTGCGTTTCTTCGCCTTTTTGCCATATGCCCAGCACTTTATAAGTCCAGATAGCATTGATATCATGACCGATGTGCCAGTTATTGGCATTGTCATCATTCTCGATAGAGACGGTATTACCCGCGGCATCAAGTGTGCTGGTGTAGGTATAGTAAAGGTGCTTAATGGTATTCCTGTTATAAAAGAAGCTTACGTTGGCATTCCAGTTAAAGTTAGTACGGCGCATCACATTGGCATTCAGGTTTATCTCTAAACCATCGTTAATAACTTCGCCCAAATTGGTGGTAACCACGCTGAAACCCGTAAAGTTAGGCAGGCTCTGATCCATCAACAAATCGGTAGTTGGCATGTGGTAAATATCAACACTACCATTAATGCGGTTGTTAAAGAAGCCGAAATCCAGACCGGCATTCCATGATGCCGTCGACTCCCATTTAAGGCTGGTATTGGCCATACGGTCCACATACAGTTGGCCAAGGTCATACAATGTACCTGTAGCTGTAGAGTAGGTGTATTTACCCGAACCGGTTGTTAAATTAGATAAGGCCTGGTAGATACCGATAGAACGGTTACCGCCTTTACCCCATGATAACCTTAACTTCCCTGTAGTCATTGGATCCCATTTCAGGAATTTCTCATCGCCAAAGTTCCATGCCACACCTATCGATGGGAAAGTAGCCCTTGGGTTAGATGCGCCAAAGGCCGAGTAACCATCGCGCCTGATGGTAGCGGTAAGCATGTATTTATCGTTGAACGAATAGAACAGGCGGGCCATCAAAGCATCGCCCGTGCTATGGGTATCGTTGGTAGACAGCGAACTTTTTAGCAGGCTGGCCGCGCCGATGTTATGGAAACCTAATGCATCGGTAGGTGTAAAATCGGTACCCGTCATGCTATCGTTCCAGGTTTTATGCTCCTCGGCGTTTTGCAGCAAGGTAACCTTTACACGGTGTTTTTGCGCGAATACGCCATCCCAGTTCAGGGTATTATCTATTTGCCAGTCGAAGTTCTTTTGGTTCTCGCGGATCACCTTACCATTATCAGACCATAACGGGTTTTGCGACGATTCGTGGTAACGCCTGTAATACCATTGATAACGCGGCGAGTAATTGCTGTTGAATGTGATATTTAAAGGGAATTTAACTGTTGCAAACAGGGTGTTGTTTAACACAGTAGTACCTCTTTCCGATTGTTTATATTGGTTGCTGTAAGCCGTATTGGTGCCCTGGTTATTACTCGATGCCATAGGCTGGCCCAATAACACACCAGCCTCGTTCACCGGGTTTGAGTAGGGTGAATTATTAATAATTTGCCCTGCCCAATCTACCGCGAAGTCTGTGTTGTTGTCGTTACGGTCCTGGAAGTTGATATTAGCACCCGTTGTTAACCAATTATTTATTTTTTGAGTTAGTTTTAAATTACCACGGTAAGCGCCGTATGTATCGCCTATCACAATGCCATTGTTGTGGATATAACCCATAGACATGTAGTAATTGGTATTGTTATCAGTCGTTTTGCCCGATGCGCTTACGGTATAATCTTGCTGTAAACCTTTTTGGAACGAGTTTTTATACCAATCGTAAGTACGGCCTTTGGCATAGTTGGCACGTTCGATATCAAAAAGACCTATGCGCTGCAACCATATCTCCTGGTCGGTGCCGGTAAGGGCATCGTAGGCTTTCCACTGGGCATAGGTTATACCTGCCGTGGCCAGGTTATCAGCCGTAGGGTTAATAAATTTACCCGGGTTTACAAACCGGGTTGTACTGTTAAACAAATCCTGGCGATATTTTAAATAGCCATCGGCATCGTAAACGTAGCGGTTAGCAGCCATAGTGGCCACACCATCGTTAGCGGTAAAGCGGATGGTTGGTTTATCGGTCTTACCTTTTTTGGTAGTAATAATAATCACACCGTTGGCTGCCTTTGCACCATAAATAGCTGCCGAAGATGCATCTTTCAGTACGTCTACCTGGTCAATATCCAAAGGGTTTATCTCCGATAGTTCACCGAAAAAGATTACCCCGTCTACCACCAGCAGTGGCGAGTTATCGGCTTTTAACGAACGCTGGCCGCGCAACTGGATATCGCCGCCGCCCTTTGCCGAACTGGTTTGGCCTACCACCAGGCCGGGTACCCCGCTCCGCAATAATTCCTGCACCGACCGTGGATCTTCTTTTTCCAGCTTCTCTGTCTTTATGGTAGATATCGCTCCGGTCAGGTCTTTCTTTTGCGCTGTACCGTAACCTATTACCACTACCTCATTTAAATCTTTGTGTACGCCGGAAAGCTTGATTTGCATGGGTTTGGTTGCATCGGCCTTTATGGTAAAGGATGTGTAACCTAAACTTTTAAATTCCAGTGTTCCATTGGGCGGCACGTTGATCTTAAAGTCGCCCTGCATATCTGATGCGCTACCGGTACTGGTGCCCACCACCCGTATTGTAGCGCCGATAATAGGTTCGCCGGTGTTTGCATCCGTAATTTTACCTGTGACAATTTGCGATTGGGCAATTGCCTGCTGGAAAAACAACGTGCATAGCATAGCGACTAAAAGAACAGGCAGCCGCCGCAACTTTTTTGTAAAAAAAATCATAAGCATTAAGTTTTAGTATTGGTTTATATAATTGTTAGGGAATGTAATAAGGTTTAATTTGAATAATGTATTTTTTTTCGTGTGTGTAAAAAATTATCTATTGGATAATTTTTGCTACTGCTTAACGAGTAGGCTGATAAGCGAAAAAAGTTGTTGACGGCCAAAAACGTATATCACACAGTAAATCATTAAAGGCCAGCAACAAATCTTTTTTCATCTGTCAATGTTTAAAAACACTACCGTTTACCATCACTTCCTGTAAGTTCTTTGATTTTGATGTTGCGGTACGAAACGGTGTTACCATGGTCCTGTATCAGGATGTGGCCTTTAGGTGCTATGCCAAAATCTTTCCATTTTTTATATTTGCTTATAGCCACCAGGTCTTCAAAAGCCTTCGATCCGCGTTCATATTCCAGCACCTTTACCCCGTTAAGCCAGTGTTCTACGTGATTGTTTGGATACACCCTGATCTCGGCGCTATTCCATTCGCCTATAGGTTTAATAACAGATGCCGGTTTGTTTGAGGGGATAAGATCATAAAGCGAGGCCAATTTACGGTCGCCATCGCGGCCCAATTTAGCATCGGGGTGGCGTTCATCGTCCAATACCTGGTATTCCAGGCCTATGCCCGATAGTTCTGTCTTTTCTTTTTCTGTCACAAAGTATTTAATGCCGCTGTTGGCACCTTCCGTCAGCTTAAAATCAAACTTCAGGATAAATGCACCGTATTCCTTATCCGTAACAATATCGCCGCCCATGCCTTCTTCATGCCCATTGGAGCCCTGGATGGTAAGTATGCCGTCCTGCATCGTCCAGCCCTTTTCAGGGAATTTATCTTTAAATATGCCACGCCAACCCGAACCTGTTTGCCCATCCCATAATAGGGTAAATCCTCCGGTTTTCTCTGGCTTGGTTAGGGTGTTTAGTTTTTGCGCCGATGCCGATGTAATAGCCCCAAGGCCTGCTAATAATGCTACGAGTGTAAGTCTTGTTTTTTTCATTGTTTTGATATAGAGGTATTTAATGTAATGTTAGCTGTGCCTATGCCGATTGCAAACGGAACGGTTGAATCCTTATTGGTTATGGATATAGTTGTTTTTCAAGAAGGATGTATAAATTGGTTGTTTACTATGGCCTTTTGATCTGAAACCAATCCGTTCACTTTGGCATTAGGTTATCCGGCGTAAGCCACAGCTTAACACGAACGTAAAGAATTGCTATTCTTCACCGGGGAACATAAGGCATTGTCGTATTAAAACGATTTTGGTTTATAAGATGATGGCTCTGCAGCTGATACCGCATACACCCATCGGGCTGAGTGCTAATTTAGGAGATGAGGCAAGATGATATTGTTCAACTTTTCGTCGATTTGTCTCATTATGCAGCCAAGTTGATACGATGTTATACCGCAGATCAACAATTAAAATTGCCCATAAAAAAGGGGAGCATTATTAAATACCCCCCTGGTTGTTTTGCTTATTAGCGCGCTGTTTTATCGCGCAGTACTTTCATCCAATATCCGCCAACTACGCTGCGGGCCTGGAAACCTACCTGCTTGCCGTTGGTGGTCTCGTGCCAGTCGCTCAACGGTACGCGCGATGTGGTTTCTGTGGCATATTTATATACCAGGTTGGTTAACACGTCAAAATCCGATTTTTTATCGGCCATGGCGGCTGTCCATAATATCCAGTCAGATTTGGTGTAGGTTTTCCGGCTATCCAACGGCAGGCCGTATTCTTTTTGATGGGTAATGTACCAGGCCATCTCGGTATCATAAACCTTTTGCGGGAACAGGTTTAGCTTTAACACCTTATCCCAAACCATATTATATTTTTGGCTCCAGCTATCTTTATTATCAAACACCAGGGCGTAATGGTCGCCGGCATCATCTTTGGCTATCCATTTTTGGGCATAATCCTTAGCCATGGCGCTGTATTTGGCAGCAGTGGCGGCATCGCCCAGTTGTTGCGCCATTTGCGCATAGGCACCTATAGCCACAATAGCTTTTACCGATAAGTTGGCATTATGCGCCAAGTGACCGGCAAAATCATCGGTACACAGTTGGTTACCAGGATCGAAACCTGCTTCGGCAAGGTAGTTGGTCCAGGTAGTAAGTGTCTTCCAATGTTTTTTAGCGTAAGCAGGGTTATGCTGGGCGTTTACAATGGCAGCGGCCAGTATCACCATATTGCCGCATTCTTCAACCGGCATATCTTCGCCATAGGTTTGGCCGTTGGCCAGGGGATAAGTACCCAAATCGTGCGCGGCGAAAGGCTTGGTCCACTTACCGCTTTCGCTGTAGTAAAAAATACCGTTTAGCATCCCTTTCATTAACTCGGGGTTATACAGCAAATATAGGGGAGCCGATGGGTAAGTTACATCAACCGTATTGATAGACCCGTTGCTGAAGTTCTCTTTTGATAGCCATAACAAATCGCCTTGCGGACTTTTAACTAAAGCATGCGCGGCAATGCTTTGGCGGTAGGCCATGTTGCACAAAGCCGCGTACTTTTGGCCGCCTGCCTTAAAGGCATCCTGGTAAATTTTAGTATCGGTAGCATTACATTTAGCAATGGCGGCAACATAGTTTTTAGCAGCGGCAGCCAAAGCGCCATCCATATTAGCACTAGGGGCATTGCGCCACCATGGTTTTAAATTTGTACCAAAGTATTGCACCGAATACAATTCATCGTAACCCAGCATTACGTATTTTGATAAAGCATCCTTACCCACTAAGCCAAAGGGTAGTATGGTGTTCAGCATTAGCTGTTTGCCGTCGCCGGCGGTACTTGCATAGGTTGTTTTAACAAACGATGTTGCGGCATCGGCATCAGGCGTGATATATTGGCTTGCACCGCTTGCTGCCGCGGCTGCCACATAAGCATAACCCCAGTCAATCCTTAAATTATCGCCCTTTTTTTGCAATACGGGCTGTTCGGTTGTGCCGGCTTTTAGTACACGTAAGCCATTTTTGCTATAAGCCGATGCCTGCACTTGCTGCAAGGGCTGGTTAACGGCTACATTGGTGCTTACACCCTGGTAAACGCTAACATTGTGCTTTTTGCCATCGTTGGCTTTTACCTGATAGGTAATATACGATACCGGCGAAGCGAACAAACGCATATCGCTCATAATTAGTGGCGAGGCAAAGCTTACTTTTAAGTTAATCGTGCCGCATCTAAAGCTATAAGTGGTTTGTGTAGCGCTTACCTTAACATTGGTTTGGATGGCTACCTTAATGTTTTCTTGGCTTTCGTCTTTTACCTGCACTGCCAGGCCGGCATCGAGGTAACTGCCGCCGGCGGTGTTTTTGCAATGGATGGCCAATGTGTTTTCGCCGGTATGCAGGGTAGCTTTATCCCCCAGCGCAATCATATCAAAACCGCTGTTCCATCCTTTTTTGCGGTACACTTCCTGCCCGTTAAGATATACTTCCACGTTATCATCGTGATATAGTTTAAGCACTAAGGCACCGGCAGGTAACTGGGCCAAAGTAAATTTACGGCGCACCCACAAATCGCCGTTTTGCCAGTTAGTACCTGCTTTTGCCCGGTCATCGCCAAAAGGGGCAAGGCCGTTTTGCCAGCCGGTTGCAGCAAAATCCGGGTTTTCCCAACCATTTGCCGGTGTTGTATTGGTATAACTTACCGAGTATTTTTGCTCATCGGCGGCAGGCAAAACGGTTTGATAGTGTTGCCCGGCATCACCCATAAAACGATAAAAATCATTATCTACTTTAATAATACCCAGCAGCGATTGGTCTTTACCTGTCCAGTGGTGTGTAACGGACTCGTTGAGCTTATCGGTATTAGACCATATACTAAAATAAGGTGTGTGTGTAATAAGGGGATAAGCCGGCATTTTATCCTGCGCGTCGGCATGGCATAAGGCTGTTAAACCAAAGCCAACACTAAACAGCAGGCGAAGTTTTTTTAACGATATTTTCATAATATATTTTCTGTGGTTTTTGATGGTTGGCCAAAATACAATTCAAGATACGCGGCTTTTTCTTTTACAAAAAGGCGATGCAGGGCTTGTAAAGGATTGGTTAGATTATAATTGGTCTTTTTTACAGTCTCAAAATAAGCCTATAACTATTTATTAAATTATTCAATTTTTAGTCGTTTTGTCTCATTTTTTTTAGTTTCGGTATATTTTCTAATGATTTGGGTTTAAATTAGGAATCGGGAAAAAGCCAAAATAAAAGCCATGAACGATAGCGTATTGATAGTTGATGATAATGAAGATATCCTGGAGTTTTTATCCGAGGTATTGGGCGAAACCTATCAATTACACCTGGCGTTAAATGGCGCGCAGGCGCTTAATGTGCTCGATAACCAAATGGTAAGCCTGGTGATCAGCGATATTATGATGCCGGGCATAGATGGATTTGAGCTTTGCCACAGCATAAAATCAAATGTAGATTATTGCCACATACCCATCATTTTGCTTACGGCAAAAAACACATATAAAGCCCAGATAGAGGGGCTGGAGGCGGGTGCCGATGCCTATATCCAAAAACCTTTTTCGCCCGAGTTTTTGCAATTGCAAATTGCCAATCTGCTTAAAAACCGGTTAAAAATCAAGGAACACTTTGCCAGTTCGCCTTTTGAGGATGTTAGGGTAATGGCTTACTCTAAAACAGACGAACAGTTTTTAAAGAAACTGGATGAATACATCCGTAAAAACCTGCGCGATACCAAAATGGATATAGACAGGCTGGCCGACCACATGCACATGAGCCGGCCTACATTTTACCGTAAAATTAAATCCTTATCGTCTTTATCGCCAAAAGAATTGATAGATGTTACCCGACTGAAAAAGGCTGCCGAACTGATCACCCGGAACGAATACAGCATGGCCGAGATTGCAAGGCAGGTTGGTTATAGTTCGCAAAGTGTTTTTGGGAAAAATTTCCAAAAACACTTTCATATTTCACCAATGGATTACCTTGATTCCCTAAGCGGTACTTCTAATTAAGCGCAGGCTATTTTGCAGCTGTTATTTTCCTGATGCTGTTTACCTCATCCTGACTAAAGGGGGAGCCGTCCTTGCGGAAAATATCATGAAACCATAACTCGGGTTCCCTGCCGCTTGCAATTGGTGTATCCCATGCAAAAATGGTATTAGTTTTGCCCGATACAAATCCCCAGTTTATGGCCGCTACCTTCTCGGCTTTTAAAAGCGGCATAATGGTTTGGAAAAGGCTGCCATTTCTACGGGCCATGTATTCGGTACACAGCAAGGGGCGCTTGTAACTTTTTAATTCATCGATCTTTTTCTTATGAGCGTCGATGTAGGCATAACTGTGATAACTGATCACATCCGAATTTTCCAATTGAAACTTGTTGAGATCATTGAACTGATTGCCCCAGTTCCAAACGCCAGAACTAAGCGGCTGCGTTGGATTAACCTCGCGGGCCCAGGCAAAAACTGCCTTTAACAGCGGTAAACTTTTGTTTAAATAGCTGCTGTTACCCGGTTCGTTATAAAGGTCCCACATTAAAATGCGTTTATCGTTTTGGTGTGCCGTTATTATGTCTTTTACATAGCTCTCCAGCATTTTTAAGCTATCCGGGTTGTTGCGGATAGCTGTACCCGGGTCGCGCACCCAGCCGCTGTTATGCACACCTAATTTAGGTGCTGGTTGTTGGCCGGCATGGTACTCGTCATTCCAGCAATCATCAAAAAAAACCAGGATGGTTTTAATACCATGCCGGTTAGCTATGGTTAAATATTCGTTCAGGCGTTTTTTAAATCCTTCCTTATCCGCTGTCCAAAGTACATGGTGCAAAAATACGCGCATGGCATTAAAGCCAAGGTGCTGCGCCCATCCCAGTTCCTTGTCAATTGTTTGGGGATCGAAGGTAGCGGCCTGGAACATTTCTAATTGGTTGATGGCCGTATTTGGCTGATAATTGCTACCGCGAAACCAGGGTTGGGTGGCATACCACTTATTTGCCTTATCGGCCGTCCACATTTTATTTTGGGCGTTTACGGCTTGGGTTATTAATAACAATAGTGATATAAAAAGTAATTTCCTCATAGTTGAATTTTGGTATTGATGATTTTTGCTTCGGGATTTACCCTGCCGGTACAGTTAAAGGTTCCGCGATTTTAACTGGTATCCCAAAATCAGGCGATCCATCTTTTTTCCAGGTGAATTTTTGGATCCGGGGCGACCGTTGGTTGCCGCAACCACAGCCGGGCGCAGGGTTGGCGTGGTAAATGATCCAATCTTCTTTGCCATTGGGCGATTTGAAAAAACTATTGTGGCCGGGGGCATAAACGCTATTCTCTTTACTGGTTTCAAAAACAGGTTTCTCCGATTTTTTCCATGACAGCGGATCTGTCAGATCAGCAGACACCTTAGCGGTAAGCATTCCTAAAGCATAATGATCTGTCCAGCAGCCGCTGGCCGAATAGATCAGGAATATTTTATCAATATGCTGCAAAATTTCGGGGCCTTCATTAACATTTACATGCGGCGGGTTGTTGGCATCGTGCAGATCGCCAAATTTTTCCCATTCAAATTCGGGGCCCGATAATTTTACCCTTTCACCACTTATGGTGTAGGGGTTCTGCATTTTTGCGATATAGATATTCTGCTGGCCATTAGCGTCACCTTCCCAACCCGACCATATCATGTAAAGCTGACCATGATTTTCGAAAACAGAACCATCTATCGCCCATTTATTGGTTTCATCGGCTACCTGGCCTTTTAATACCCAATCGCCCTCCAATGGATCACGCGACGAGTTTTCGATAACGTACATCCGGTGGTTGGCATTATGCCCATCGTCTGCCGCAAAATACATGTACCATTTGCCTTGCAAAAAGTGCAGTTCGGGTGCCCATATATTTTTTGAATAAGCGGTATTAACCGGTGGTTTCCAAATTGTTTTATGTGGTGCGGTAGCTAAACCGGGCATAGTTTTGGTTTTCCAAATTTCCAGCCTGTTACCTGTTGAATTGGTGTAGTAATAAAACCCATCGCGGTAAATAACCCATGGATCGGGCCCGGCAGGAAGTAGGGGATTGATAAATGTGCCGGGATTAGGGCTTTGCGCATATCCGCGCAGCATGGTATTTGCGAAGCAAAAAATAAATAACAGGTATTTCATCATACTTGGGTGGAGGCCAAAAAAATTATTGAAAACTAAATTTACAAAATAGGTTATTGTCGTGGCTTATCGAAGCCCAAATTAAACAAACGGCACCGGCATAATTTGTTCAATCTTTTGTCGATTTGTCTCAAACAGCAAATCAGGGGAGATGATAACCATCCTGTTTATATATATTTGGATATACCGATTATGCGCCTCATATTTCAATCTTTTTGTTTGCCATTCATCCTGCTGTTTGGTGTACTTGTGTGCAATGGGCAATCGTATTACTTTAAACATTATCAGGCCGATGAAGGCTTGGCGCATAATACGGTGATCACCGTTATGCAGGATAGTAAGGGCCTGATGTGGGTTGGCAGCCGCGGTGGGTTGAACCGTTTTGACGGTTACACTTTTAAAGCTTATCGCAATAAAAAGAATAAGTTTGGCAGCATTGGTAACAATATCGTAAACGCTATTGCCGAAGATAAAACAGGCTTGCTGTGGATTGGTACCGGGCAGGGTATTTTTAAGTACGACCCCTATAAAGAGGCTTTTACACAATTGGAGGGCCCCCCGGTAACGGGTATAAGCCATATTTTAATAGACAGGAAAAATAACGTTTGGTTCCTATCAGGCGGCGCACTGTATGAATATATACAAGGGCAAAATAAATTGATTGATTTAAAGATGCGGGCATCGTGCCTGGCCTTTGATAACAACGCCAATTTGTGGATGGGTAATGATGATGGCATGGTAAAGGTGTATAATACCACAACCGGGCTATTTACCGAGATCAGGATAGTTGATAAAAGTGTGCCTGCCAACCTGCGGTCTATCAGCAAAATATTACCTGCATGCGGGAACGAGATATTAATAGGTTGCTTTAAGCAGGGCCTGAAAAGTTATAACACCCAAACCGGCGTTATTAAATCGTTACTGCAGCATAATAGCGATAATACAGAGATCTACGTTCGGGATATTACGGCCGAGAACGATCAGGAATATTGGGTGGCAACCGAGTCGGGGATTTACATTTACGATTTGGCTACCAACACCAGTTACAATTTACGGAAACGTGCCGGCGACCCTTACTCCATTTCTGATAATGCCGTATACACTGTATGTAAAGATAACCAGGGCGGCATGTGGGCAGGGACCTTTTTCGGCGGTTTAAACTACTATTCGAAAGAGAATGCCCGTTTCGAAAAATACTACCCGTTACTGGGTATCAACTCCATATCGGGCAATGCCGTGCGCGAGATCTGCCCCGATAACAAGGGCAACCTGTGGATAGGTACCGAAGATGCCGGTATTAACAAATTTGACTTAAAAACCGGCAAGTTTACCGGTTATACGGCTAACGGGAAGAAAAACGGCCTATCGTACCCTAATATACACGGCCTGCTGGCAGTTGGCAACCAACTGTTTGTAGGGCCATTTTTGCATGGCATGGAAGTGATGGATATGCGAAGCGGGCTGGTGACCGACCGTTTTAAGCTGATAGGCGAAAAGAATAATATGATCAGCGACTTTGTGCTGTGCGTTTATCTTACTAAAGACAGCACCCTGCTTATTGGCACTACCGACGCTGGTTCGGGTTTATTTGCTTACGATAGGAAAGCAAAAACCTTTACCCGCATTAAGCAAATACCCTACAACTCGTACGTATATGATATTAAGGAAGATGACGAAGGGAATATCTGGACGGGCAGCATTGCGCAGGGCGCGTTTTATTATAACCCTAAAACAGGCCGGCATGGTAATATCCGCTTTGGCGACAGGGTGAAAAACAAAATTGTAAATGAATTTGCAGTATATGGCATATTAGAAGATAGTAACCATGCCATGTGGTTCACAACCGAAGGCGGCGGCTTGATCAAATTAAGCGCCGACCGTAAAACCATTAAAAAGTTCACTACCGAAAGTGGTTTGCCAAGCAATGTACTGTTCCGCATGTTGGAAGATAATTCCAAACGCTTATGGATTAGCTCGCTTAAAGGGTTGATATGCATAGATATGCAGACCGACCGGTTTAAAATTTACACCCAATCAAACGGGTTAATTACCGATCAGTTTAATTACAACTCGGCTTATAAAGATGCAAATGGCAAAATGTACTTTGGATCGGTTAAAGGGATGATAGCCTTTAACCCTGCGGAGTTTGGCCAGCCTGACATAAGCCCGCCAACTTACATCACCGGCTTTCAAATTAACAATAAGGAGATTATACCCGGCATAAAGGATGGCCCGCTGGCCAAATCTATTTTATACACCGATACCATTGTACTGGCGCACGATCAAAATAATTTCAGTATTGAGTTTGCCGCTTTAAATTATTCATCGCCCGGGGTTACGCGATATAAATATTTAATGAAGGGTATAGATAAAGACTGGACCTATCTAAACAGTAACCGCAACGCTTATTTTACCGACCTATCGCCCGGTAAGTACACATTTATTGTACAGGCCGAAAGTAACTTAGGCAGCTGGACAGGGAAAGAACACCGCTTATTTATCCAGGTTTTGCCTCCTTTTTGGAAAAGCTATACCGCCTATTTTTGTTATATGCTGGTATTGATCATTAGTTTGTACTTATCCATTCGCTATTATCATCATTACCTGGAACGAAAGAATTTGAATAAACTGCAACTGTTTGAACACGAAAAGGAAAAAGAGATATACCAGGCCAAAATTGAGTTTTTTACCAATATAGCGCACGAAATACAAACGCCATTAACCCTGATAGTAGGCCCGGTTGAGCGGCTGATTAAAAAGGTAGAGGAACAACCTGCTATTAAAAAAAGCCTGCTGATGGTTGAAAAAAATGCCCGGCGTTTGGCCGATCTGACTGCTCAGCTGCTGGATTTTCGTAAAACCGAAATGGATCAATTTGGGTTGAATTTTGTGAACGTCAATATCATCAATTTATTAGAGGAACAAATTGCCGGGTTTAAGCAAGAGGCCGAACGGTGTAACATCAATTTATCACTGCAGCAGCCCGAAAACCAGGTGATCGCGTTTGTGGATAGGGAAGCATTAGTGAAAATATGCGGTAACCTGGTATCCAACGCCATAAAATATGGCGCAAGTAAAGCTATTGTAAGTGTATCTCCGTTTAATGATAACGATGAGCAGTTCACTATCCTGTTCAGTAATGACGGGAAAACTATACCCGACGAGTTTCGCGAGCAGATCTTTGAACCCTTTTTTCGGTTACGCGGTAATGATAAACCGGGTACTGGTATAGGCCTTTCATTAGCTAAGTCGCTCACCGAATTGCACAATGGGTCTTTAAAATTACTTTCGGGCCATGCCGATCTCATTGTTTTTGAATTGACTTTACCGGTGCATCAAAAATTTGAGTTTAAACTCAGCAGTTGGAAAAAGATAGATAAGTAGCATGCTACCAGTGGGCATTTCGGCCTTGGTGAATATCCATGCGTTAAATGACCCAGGCCCGGCTGAATGACAGTAAATAAACTTAACTGCCGGGCAGGCGGCCAGCTAAATGCGCCATCAGTGATTTTTTATAAACAGGCCCGATGGGAATAAAACTTTGATCGGCAAGGATCAGGTTGTCCTGTACTATCCGACTGATCCCGGTTTTGTTAACAATATAGGAGCGGTGCGCCTGGATAAACATTTCGGGGTTTAACTTCTCCATCAGGCCCTTGAGGGTATGATAAATGATGTGCGTTTTTTCGGCGGTAATGATCTTGACATAATCACGGCACCCTTCAAGGTAAATGATCTCCGCTTGCTTTAGCAGCACCGAACCCTGCCCGTCCTTAATCAGCAAGCTGTCTGTAACGGCAACGTTAGTGGGGTTGGATTTTCCTGTCCCAACCTTTTGTACCGCTTTACTAAAACGCTCGTACGCGAAGGGTTTAAGCAGATAATCCACTGCTTCCAGTTCAAAGCCTTCGTAGGCATATTGTTTATAGGCCGTGGTGAAAATGGTGGGTGGCGGGTTTTTCAAGGCTTTTAAAAAATGAATGCCGTTAACAAGTGGCATTTCAATATCCAAAAACAATAGGTCTGCCGGGTGTCCGGCCTGCAGATATTCAAAGGCTTCAACCGCGTTGCGGAATTTGGCCGCCAGTTGCAGGCCGGGTGTTTGGCTAATATAATGTTCCAGCACCTGGTGCGCCAGCGGTTCATCGTCTATTATAATACATTTCATGCCAGTTGCAAGGTTAAGGTGGCAATATAGGTTGTTTCGGTGTGTTGTAAATCTAACTGGTGCCGGTTAGGATAATACAGGTCCAGCCGCTTGCGGATGTTAACCAGGCCGATACCACCGTTTTTTGCTTTTAATGTTGCAGGGGGCGCTGCCATTAACTCGTTACTGATCCGGAAGCTGAGTTGCTGTTTATCCATTATCAATTGTGCCTTAACGCCGGCTTTGTCCGATATTTTATGTTTGCCGTGTTTAAAGCTATTCTCTACCAATGGCAGGAAAAGTAGGGGTGGGATTGGGATATTATCGGTCATGCCAGATACATTCAGCAGGATGTCGGCCTCGGGGAATTTCTGTTGTTCCAGTTCAAAATAGCCTTTTAGGAAAGTAATTTCATCGGCCAGGTTCACCATTTCGCGGTCGCAGTCATACAGGATATACTGCATCATTTGCGAAAGCAGCAGGATAAACCGCGGCGTATCCTTAGATCCGCTTAGGCTTAGCCCATATAGCCCGTTTAGCGTATTGAACAAAAAATGCGGCTGTAGCTGGGTTTTAAGCATACTGAGTTGTAGCTGCAAATGATCAGTCTCTATCCGGTGGCGCTTGGCCTCGCTTTGTGATGAAAAACGGGCGAAGGCGATACATAAAAAGGCGATGAGGTCGGTTAGTTGCAGGTTTAGTTCAGGCCCATAAAACTGATTAATAAAAAAGCCCTGGACAACCATTCCATTGGTGGCTTTAGCAAACACCCAGGCAATGGCAACCTGGTTATAATGTGCCACCACCGTAAGCAAAAGCAGGGTAATAGCCAGTAGCCACCAATAACGCTTGCGCAATAGCAAGGCCGGTACAGCCCAACGGTAGTATGGGATAAGGTATAAGGTGCTGCAAATGCTGTACAGGCATATTTGTAAGTAAGGGAAGTTGCTATCGGGGACAAGTGGTAAATGCGCCTGATCCAGATAATACGAATATTTATACATGCAGATATAAAGCAGCCATATCAGCAGTTCAAATACCAATGGGAAGCGGAATACAGGTTTTTTTAACACATTACGAAAATGCGGCTAATTATTGATTTTTATATCTGATTTTTCGACTAAAGTACTTTTTTGCCCGACTAAAATGGCCTGTTTTGATTTGGCAGGGCATAAGCCCCGGCTGGTCGAATAGATCCACCGCTCTGCCTTTTATGGTATTGATTTGCACTATCAAATCAATCATTATGAAAAAGCTATTATTCACTATTATTACAGGTTTACAATTATTATTCGCCGCGCATAATCAAGCGCAGGCAAGGGCTGCGGATAAGGACAGCTTAAACAACGCGGCCTTAAACGCTATTTCTACCGAAAGCTATGCCAGCTTTAAAAAGGGGATCAAGCCATTGATTGGGCTGATGGGTGCGCAACGCGTTGTTGGGATGGGCGAAGGGACACACGGCACGGCAGAGTTTTATAAGGTACGCTTTTGGCTGAGCCGAATACTGATAGAAGATTATGGGTTTACCCACATCGCACTGGAAAACGATTGGAGCGATTGCTGGTTATTGAACAGCCGCCTTAATAGCGATGCTAACCTGGATACCCTGATGAGGAAGCGCCTGCTGAGCATCTGGCAAAATGAAGAAACCAAAGCGATGCTAACCTGGGTGAGGGCATATAATAAGGCACACAAACAACAGGTGGTGATAGATGGACTGGATTATGTATTCCTAAGCGCGGATACCGAGTTGATAGGCCAATTGCTGGGAGCGCGCGCGCCTGCGGGCTGGCGGGATTCCCTGCAAGTTATTGCCAAGGCGGCGGCCCTTCAGGATGCGGTATGGGAGCGGATGAACCACCCCGAAAAACCAGCGATGGATGGAAAGGCCATGGACAAGAGCAGCGCCGCTGCCTATCGTACGGCTGATTGGTTAAGCCGGCAGGTTGCAGCTTCGGCATTGCCGTTGAATCGAAAGGCTGACCTGCACATGGCCTTGGAAAACGTGAAAGAAGGCTTCGCACCGTTTTATGACCAGGTGACGAAAGCTACGGAAGCATCGCGGGATAGCCTGATGGCGTATAATACAGGCTTGATATTAAAAGGAAATAACGACAAGATGATTATTTGGGCGCATAACGCGCACATGGCTAAAAAAGGTATTTATAATAACGAAGTAGGGGGCACGGGCGGGTATATACTAAAAATGTTTCCCGGTAAATATATGGCGTTAGGAACAGCTACAGCTACCGGTACCTTTGCCGCAACTAAAGAAAGCCGCGATAGCTACACCAACCCTATGGCCGCTTATCCGCTGGAAGCGCCGGTTAAGAGCTCGTGGGAGGCTTACTTCAGCGGGTTTAGTAAGCCTGCTTTATATGTGCTGCCTGCAGCACTTAACACGGCCAGGGTGGTTAAACCACTGCGTTTTATTGGCTATGGGCCGCAGAGCGGACCGGATACAAATGACTCCACAAACCTAAGCGATCTGTTTGATGCCTTTATCTTTATTAGGGACACTCACGCGGCCACCAGGTTGAGGTAACAGTGGGGGCTTCAACGCCAATCCGATCACTCATTTTACTGTTAAGGGGGTGAGCCCAACCTTAGGACAAAAAACCCACACCTGGGTGAGACTTTTTACTTCAAAACCAAAGCAGCTTTCAGAATACAATCTGAAAGCTGCTTTTACGTCTGTCGAAATTATTATTGGGCAATCTTAATAATATCAATTCCATTATCTTTCATATATAAATTTCCTGCACCATCTGCCTGGAATAGCGCACCAATATTTGATCTCGGCTGAGTATAAGCAGGTATATTAAATGGACTTGTAAATTTGAGTACTAATGAATTAGCCCCGATAGTGTCATTTTGGATTTTGCTTTATTTCTCTTCGGCAGCACCAGCCACTTTTGATTGTAAATAGAATGCACCTTTGGTAGCGATTTGTACATCAGCCGGTAAAGTTGTTAATGGCGTGATTTGGATATACCCCAATTCTGAAACACCGGTGGTTACTTCCGTTTTGTTGAATATCGTTTTGTCAGCTTTATCATGCGTGGCCATCACAAAAATATATTGTTTGCCCTCTGAACGAATTACCGCATCAACAGGTACAGCGGCGGTTATTTTGCTGCCAGTACTGATCAGGGCGGTGACATACATGCCGGGTATCAGGTTTTGATGCGCTTTGTTATTGATTACCGCGTGAACGATCACGCCCTTGCTCTCGTTTTCAAAGGATTTATTTACCCCGTTAATTATACCGGTAATTATCTGATTATCCTGGTTGGTAAGCTGAAAACTCACTTTCTGACCAATCTTTACTGCTATCAGGTCTTTTTCAAATACGGTTAAATCACAGTGTATCTTTGAGTTATCTACAACTTCCATAATAGAAGTACCCGGTTGAACAAAAGCACCAATGTTAGCGGTGATGGTACCTACCGTGCCGCCGATTGGTGATGTAACCGGGAATTGCGAAACGATATGCCCGTTGCTGATCCTGCCCGGCGCTACACCCAATTGCCATAACTGGCCCTCGTATGCGACGATGCGTGAGCGCTCGGCATTATAGGTTGCTTCCGAAGATTGAAATGATTTGCCCGTTCCGGCCCCTGCGGCCTTTAATTGGCTTTGACGATCATATTCTGCCTGCACATACGTAAAACTATTTTTAGCGGCTAAGTAATCTTGTTGCAGCTTGATCAGATCCTGATTTTTGATGGTTGCTAATACCTGGCCTTTATGTACTTGCTGGCCTTCTAATACTTCGATATTGCTGATAATCCCGCCCGATAAAATGCTGACATCAGCTTTGTTTTGTGGCGGAACGGCTAACTGGCCGTTGGCTTTCACCACCGCATCCAGGTTCTTTTGCTCGATAGGGCCGGTTTCTATGCCTACCGACTTCATTTGTTCGGCAGATAGTTCCAGGCCGCTTTCTTTTTCATTGCTTTCGGTTTTACCGGTGTCTTTTACATTATTACCCATTTTCTCTGAACCTCCAGAACAGGAAGCCAGCAGTGTTCCGGCGATCAGCAGGACGGTTATATATACTTTATAGGTTTGATATTTCATGTTTATTCTCCTCTTAAAAATTGTAATTGAATAGCGGACTGGTTCAAACGGCTGACGGCTTCGATATAAGCTAACTTGGTTTGCACGGCGGCAGATATGTTCTGGATGTATTCGATATAGCCAATCTCGCCCAGGTTAAAAGAAATCTGCGTAATGCGTAATTGCTCATCCGCTTGTTTTAACCCGCCCAAGGTATAGTAATCCACCGACTGCCGGTACTTTTGGTATTGCTGCATTTCCTGCTCGTATAGCAGCCGCACCTGGCTTTGGGTGTTTTGGTAATTGGTCTGCGCAATTTGGCCGGATAACTTTTCCGCTTTCACCCGTGAGCGGTTAGCACCGTTGAAAATAGGTAAAGCGACACCCAATTGTATGCCTGCGATCTTTGTACCCTGCGAATAGCCCCGGTCAATACCTGCCGGGTTAAACCCCGGGATCACCAGCTGCTGGTTGTAACCCACTGTCAGGTCAGGCATACCTTTGGACTTTTCCACCGCGATCCGGGCGTTTGCCACTTCGATGTTTTGCAGTTCGGCATTCACTTGCGCGTTGCGGCTGGTATTAATCGTGTCGGTCGGTGAGGTTAATAGTAACGGTAATTTATTTTCGGCAATGATGAGCGGCTCACTTGTATTTAGCAATTGTTTTAAGGCCAATTCATTGCTTTTTAGATCTGCCTGTACGCTGATCTTTAAAGCTTGCACTTCCTGGTATTTGTTTTTGGCGCTGAACAGTTCGAGGTTGGATGTTTCGCCGGTCTTTAACCTGATCTCCGCCCGTTTTACAAAGCCATTGTAAATACTATCCTGGTAATTCAGGATGCGCAGGGTTGCGCGGTTGAGTAAATACGCATAGTAGGCATTACGAACATTGCGGGTGATCTCCGCCCGCGTGATATTGCCCGCTCTTTCTGCCAAAATGGTTTGCTGATTCAGTAGCTTACGCTGGTTCTTATATAACCCAAGCCAGGCAATGTTTTGGGTGATGCCGATGGCATTGTCCATATTGCCGCCGCTGGTCGGATCTTGCGTTAGCATCAGTTCGGTTTTAGGGATATCGGTGCCCGACTTTTGCAAGGCACGGCTTTGCTCCACCGACAATTGCGCAGACCGAACCTGCAAATTATTTCGCAAGGCTTTAGCAATGGCGCTATCCAATGTTAAGGGCGGGTTATTTTGCGCTTTTGATGGAGTTGCCTGCAATAACAAAGAGCCACTAATCAGTATGAAAACTAATAAAGCTTTCGGCACTTTAATCCGGATCGTTTCCTTGCGGTTGAATAGGAGGTACAGGCACGGCAATACAAACAAGGTAAGGAATGTGGCGGTAATTAAACCACCTATTACCACCGTGGCCAACGGCCGCTGTACTTCTGCGCCAGCACTGGTTGATAGGGCCATCGGCAAAAAGCCTAAAGAGGCTACCGAAGCGGTCATTAATACTGGGCGAAGCCTGGTTCTGGTGCCCTTTAATACGCGGTGATAGATATTATACATGCCCTCGTCTTTAAGCTGGTTGAAGTAACCAATCAGTACAATCCCGTTGAGGACCGCCACACCAAATAACGCGATGAAGCCCACACCGGCAGAAATACTGAACGGCATCCCGCGCAATAACAGCGCTACTATACCGCCCATTGAAGCTAACGGAACAGCGGTAAATATTATCAGGCTTTCCTTAATTGAGCGAAATGTTACATAAAGCAGGATCAGGATAAATATTAATGCTGCGGGAACGGCAATAGATAAACGCGCTTTAGCCGCCTGCAAGTTTTGGAACTGTCCGCCATAGGTCAGGTAATAGCCTGATGGTAGCTTTAAGCTGTTATTTAATTTAGCCTGTATTTCCTCAACGGTAGTTTCTACATCCCGGTCTTTTACATTAAAGCCAACATAGATGCGGCGCTTACCATCTTCGCGGGAAACCTGTGCCGGGGCATCTTTAAAGGAAATATCGGCCACCTGGCTTAAAGGTACTTTGTTACCTGATGGCAAAGGTATGAGGAGATTCTCTACACCGGATATATTTTCACGCAGATCGCGGTTCAGGCGAACCACCATATCAAACCTTTTCTCACCCTCGAACACCACACCGGCCACGCTTCCGGCGAAAGCGGTTTTTAAAATCATGTTCACATCACTAATATTTAAACCGTATTGCGCCATTTTATCACGGTTATAGGCAACCTGTATCTGCGGTAAACCACTTACCTTTTCGATATAAGGTTCGCTTACGCCTTTTACAGGCGCTATTAATTTGGCAATACGACCAGCCTGTATCGCCAGTATATCCAAATCATCACCGTAAATTTTGATGGCTACATCCTGCCGGATACCAGTCATCAATTCATTAAAACGCATTTGCATCGGCTGAGATATTTCGACGTTAATACCGGGGATAATGGCTAAAGCTTCTTCCATTTTTTCTGTCATTTCTTCTCTTGTTTTAGCACTTTTCCATTCGCCTTTAGGTTTCATGGCCAGCATCATATCGCCCTTTTCCATTGGCATCGGGTCGGTGGGTATCTCTGAACTGCCGATACGGGTAACCGCTTGGTTAATCTCGGGAAACTTGCCTTTCAATATCTTTTCGGCCTTGCCAAAGGTTTTAACCACTTCGGTTAAAGAGGTGCCCTGCATCATGGATATTTCCACGGTTAGGTCGCCCTCTTCCAGTGTGGGAATAAATTCGCCACCCATCCGGCCGAATGCCCAAATAGCAATACCGAAAAGGATAAACACAATGGTTAGGGTTACAATTTTGGCTTTAAGCGCCACGATTAAGGCCCGCTGGTAGATGCGTTGCAGGAACCCGATAATTCGGTCAGAAATATTCGGCTTATGGGAGGTCTTTTTGCTTAAAAACAAAGCGCTGGCCATCGGCACATAAGTTAACGACAGGATAAACGCACCCAAAATAGCGAAAGCTACGGTTTGCGCCATTGGCCGGAACATTTTACCCTCGATACCGACTAAGGATAATAAAGGCAAATACACGATCAGGATAATGATTTGACCGAACGCGGCGGATTTCATCAATTTGCTGGCACTGCTTTTTACTTCCACATCCATCTGTGCTGTAGTTAGTTTTTCTACGCCCTTTTGTTTATAGCTGCCCGTGGTGATATGGTGCACCACGCTTTCCACAATAATTACCGCGCCATCTACTATCAAGCCAAAATCTATCGCGCCTAAACTCATCAGGTTACCCGATACGCCAAACAGCCGCATCATCGAAAAAGCGAACAACATGGCTAATGGGATAACGGATGCTACCACCAAACCCGCACGGAGATTGCCTAAAAGCAATACCAATACAAAAATTACGATCAATGCACCCTCTAAAAGGTTACGCTTAACCGTACCTATGGCTCGGTCAACCAGCTCAGTTCTGTCAATAAACGGTTCGATAATCACCCCCTCGGGCAACGATTTTTGAATTTGCACCATGCGGTCTTTTACGTTTTGGATCACCTGGCTAAAGTTCTCGCCTTTAAGCATCAGTGTTACACCTGCCACAACTTCGCCCTCGCCATTGCGGGTAACCGCCCCATAACGTGTTGCACTGCCAAATTGTACCGTGGCAATATCACGGATCAAAATCGGTGAACCTTTAGTATTCTTCACCACGATCTTACGGATATCATCAAGGTTTTGCACTTGTCCTAATCCCCGGATAAAATAAACGTTGTTTTGTTGCTCAATGTAAGAACCACCGGTATTCTCATTGTTCTTTTGTAAGGCCTCATAAATCTCGGGTATGGTAAGGCCTAAAGAGTTTAACTTGTCGTTATCCAAAGCAATCTCATACTGTTTGACGTATCCCCCCCAGCCGCTTACTTCGGCCACACCTACCGTGCCGGCCAGTTGGGTGCGTACCAGCCAGTCCTGTATGGTACGCAGATTGGTAGCAGTATATTTATTTTCGTAGCCTTTTTTGGCATAGATCACGTATTGGTAAATCTCGCCCAAACCGGTGGTTATGGGTGCCAGCACAGGTTCGCCCAACCCTTTGGGAATGTTATTTTCAGCTTCCTTTAACTGGGCGTTTACCTGTTGCCTGGCCCAGTAAATATCTACATTGTCCTTAAAAACAATGGTTATTACGGATATCCCCGATCGGGATATCGATCTTTTTTCAACTATTCCGGCGATATTCGCCATAGATAATTCGATAGGTGCAGTAATGAACTGTTCTACCTCTTGCGTGCCCAGGCTGGGCGCTTGTGTAATAATCTGTACCTGGTTATTGGTAATATCGGGTTGCGCGTCCACCGGCAGGTGATAGGCGGAGTAGGCGCCCACCAGTACCAAAACCAGTGTCATGATCCCGATAGTTAGCTTGTTCCGGATAGAGAACGCGATAATACTATCAAACATAAATTGTAAAAATTAATACGAATAGGAATAAGCCAGGCGATAACAATCGCAGGCCAAATGATTAAATAAGAGTTCGTATTAACCTATTTGCGGAGGTTGCCAGATTTTGATCGACTGTTCCTGAATGGCGGGAATGGTGTAGCCGGGATAAACACGGGTAACCGGTTTTGTAAAAACACCCATTGTAATGGTTTCTGTTAATTGCCTCGCAGTGGAACAGCAAGAGCAGGTACAGAATGGAGGACAGCTTTCCTGACCTCTTTCATCATTAACAGCATGGCTTTTTTGAACACTGACATGATTAAAGCTGGCGATCGTATCTTCCCTATCCTGGCAGGGTATGAGTGCCAGCGAAGTAATATACAGGCTAAATATGAAAGCGAAGTACTTCATTTGAAGCAAAGGTATGCAATTGTTTTATAGAATCTAATTCTTCTGTTAATTAGAAGAGCGCACCATTGCTTTAAAGGGTATGC
The DNA here is from genome assembly GCA_040389105.1 of Bacteroidota bacterium. Lineage (GTDB taxonomy): Bacteria > Bacteroidota > Bacteroidia > Sphingobacteriales > Sphingobacteriaceae > Mucilaginibacter. Next base: position 136,610 of record JAZKAO010000010.1, on the reverse strand, counting down.
CTTGTGCAGAACGTTGTTTTGCTAATTCTTAGCCGATGCTTTTGAAATGCGATGGGTCTCGCAATAGACAAACAGGCGAATTTTTAAAAAGCACCAAATAGCGTATAGCCATTTAATTAAAAAAAGCGCCACCTTACTCACGGTGGCGCTTTAACTTAACTAACTCAAACTGTTTTCACATTACTGAAAAAAACTAAAAAAGAACAGAGTATTTTACTGAAGCGATTACTTATTTGCTGTTTCGGGGAGCAGTTCAAAGCTGATCATATTACCGCCGTTTAAAAAAACATTGGCAGCTGCTTTTAACGATGCCGTGTTTATCTTCTCCAGGCTTGCGGCGCTGTTTAGTATTTGCAGTAGCGGTTCCTGGTTTTCGTACTGGCCTGATAGGTATGCTAACCAGGTTGCGTTGTCTTTTAAAGCCAGTTCCAGGCTTTTTTGGTACGATGCTTTGTATTTTTGTATATCATCAGCCTCTGCTCCGTTTTCGCGCAGGCCCGCCATTTCAATTTCAACCATGTTAATCAGGTGGTCAACATTTTTTGGGGCGCAGCCAAATGTTATGATAATAGCAAAACGCGCTTTGGGCTGTTTGTTATAACTAGCCTGCACCGATGGGCTGTAAACCTCGCTCTCTTCCTCGCGCAGGTGCTGTAGGAGCTTAATTTGAAGCGTACTGCCCAGCGCATTTAACAACAAGTTATTTACCTGGCTAAACTCATAATCGCCACTGATAACTAACCTCACAAGGGCCTTATCTTCGCTACCCTTTAATACTTTTTTGGTAATTATGCCTGGCGGGATGTGGATGCCAAGGTCGCGGGCCTGCTCATTCCTGTGTAACGACGGTAGTGAACCGAGATATTGTTCAAGCAACGGGGTTATCGCCGCTATTTCAAAATTACCCACGAATGTAAACGTAAACCCCGAAGCATCTGCAAAGCGGTCTTTGTAAATATCATAAGCTTTTTGAAGGGAAATATTGTTCAGCCTCTCTACAGTAGATGGTGTATTGCGGAAATTGTAGTTACCCATTACACGTGCAATGGTATCGGCAAAAACATTATTAGGTTCTGCATATCGGTTAGCTAACGCGTCTTTCGCGGCGTTAATGATGGTGTTAAATAGCACGGTATCTTTACGCGGTTGTGTAAACTGCATGTACACCAATTGCAAAGCAGTTTCCAAATCGGCGACAGACGTATTACCGTTAATGTTTTCCGACCTTAAATTAATACTCGCAGCTACATTTAAGGCTTTACCATTTAGCGCTTTGGATAGTTGAACCGGGTTAAAACTTCCTAACCCAAACCGGCTTATCAGTGGTGCAGCATTCGCGGCATTATCATAATCCTTATCATTATATAACGACGTACCCCCCGGACTAAAAGCTGTAAAACGGATCTCATCATTTTTAAAATCGGTTGGCTTTAGTACAACTTTAACCCCATTGCTTAAAGTAAGCGTGGTTGTATTTATTTGTGGGATATATGCTTTGCTTACCACCTTGCCCGCTTTGGGCTTTATAGCTAATAAGGGTTGGCTTAGCACATCATCTTTATAAGCCGCCATTGCTCCCTTGCTAATGGTATTTATCCACCCATTAATAATAGCCTCATCAGGTAAATTGTCCTTAGCCGACTCCGGAGCTAACACCAATATATCTATATCTTTAGATTGCAGGTACTCGTTCATTACCGTTGTAATGTCTGTCAGGGTAACCTCATTCAAATGCTTCTTCACAAAATCATACTCCCAGGCTATTCCCGGCGCAGCTTCGCCATGCAAAAACAACTCCTGGTATTCTTTCACGTAATTTATCGATGGCGATTTACCTTGCTCCTTAAAGCCTTTTTCCAAACTTCGCAGGTAGTTTTCCTTGGCCCTGCCCAACTCTGTTTGTGTAAAGCCGTATCGCTTTACCTTTTCTAAAATCTGCCACGCTTGTTCAAAACCCTGTTGCAACTGGCCGGGTTTGGGTGTTACATCAAATGCCAGCGCGTCAAGCTCGCCCAGCAGGCTTTGTACATTCAACCCCATGTTGTTAAACGCCGGGCTGTTTATCTGGCTGACCTCGCCATAGCGGCGCCCAGCAAACAGCTGGGTTAACAAAGCTCGTTTAATAGCTTCCAGATAATCGGCCTGGGTAATTAGCGCATGCTTTTTATGCTTGTACAGTACCTCTATTTCGGTTGATGGCTTTTCTTTATCGGTTACTATTAAAAATTGTTTTTGCCCGGTTAAGGGGATATTGTAAACAGTACGGGGCCTTTCTATTGCCGGATTTTTCAAATCGCTGAATTGCTGACGGATCATTTTTTCCGTCTCGTCCACATTCACATCACCAACTACAATTAAGGCCTGCAAATTGGGCCGGTACCAGTCAGCGTGAAAACGTTTGATCGCATCCGGCTTAAAATTTATCAGTACATTATCCGTACCGATAGGTAAACGATCGGCATAACGCGAGTGGTTTAGCATCATCGGATAAAACTTACGGGCCATCCGGTCGCTGGCGCCTTTCCCAAGGCGCTCTTCTTCCAATATCACGCCCCGTTCTTTTTCAATCTCGGCGGGATCAAGCGTGGCATCCTGTGCCCAATCACGCATGATCTTTATGCCGCTGGCTGTCATGGTTGGGTCGTCTGTAGGTATAGGCAGTTCATAAACTGTCTCGTCAAAACTGGTGTAGGCGTTTAAATCCGCGCCGAAACGGATACCCGCTTTTTGCAGATAATCTACCAGCTGATTTTTAGGATAATGCCTTGTGCCGTTGAAATTCATGTGTTCCATAAAATGCGCCAGCCCCTGCTGGTCGTCATCTTCTAAAACCGAGCCTACTTTGTTTACCAGGTACATCAGTACCCTTTTTTGCGGCTCGCCGTTATTGCGGATATAGTAGGTAAAGCCATTAGCCAATTTTCCCGTCCGCATAGCCGGATCTGCCGGTATGGTTTGCGCGCCGGCCGACCAAAAGCAGCCCACAACGATGCCGATGGTAGCTGTTCGTTTTAATAGTGTGATCATTAAAAAAAATTTATACTGAGGTGATTATTTGTTAAACAGCGAAGCCAGTTTCTTCTGCAGTTCATCGCCACGCAGGTTTTTACCGATGATTACTCCGTTAGGGTCTATTAAAAAGTTTTGCGGGATGGATTCGACAAAGTACAACAGGGCGGCTTCGTTTTTCCAGCCTTTCAGGTCACATACCTGTGTCCAGTTTAGCCTGTCTTTTTCAATTGCGGCAAGCCATGCATTTTTTTGCGACTCCGAATCTAACGATACCCCCAACACCGTAAAGCCTTTGGCTTTATAGGTTTCGTAAGCGTTTACCACATTCGGGTTTTCCGCGCGGCAGGGTGCACACCAACTGGCCCAAAAATCAACCAAAACGTATTTACCTTTAAATGATGACAGACTTACCGGTTTGCCCTTTGTATCGTTCATGGTAAACTCCATGGCTTTGGTACCTAAGGGTATTTTTTCGGCGTTAGCCTTACGTTTGGCTTCCGCAGCGTTAATTGCCGAATCGACCAAAAATTTGTTGCGGGCATCTGTTTTCAGAATAGCCTTGCCAAGCATATCTCCTTTTACCTTTTCGGGAAGCAATGCTATCAGCGTGTCTTTACCGGGTTGTTTCAAAAAGGGCAGCTGCACAAGGAAGAAAGTACCATACGGGCTGATCCGGTTTGACGGGTTTGTTTTCACATAAGTGTACATGTCGAAAATAATTTTGCCCAGCATGTTCATGGACCTCCTGGTTACCTCCTTTTTCAACTTTTCGTCGGTTTTATAGGCTTCGCTGGTTGAAATGGCCTTAATGGAATCAGAAGCGGCTTTGGTAGGAGCCCTCATATCTTCAAACTGATGGTGCGCCGTTGCGCCGTTGCCGGTTACCGTAGTATTGCCAAGCGTATTTTCCGAATTGACAATCAGGTCGCCTTTATCTACAATAAGTGTAATGTTATCGTTCGCATTGCCTCCTTTAAGTTGTGGGCTGATAGTTACGCCGAATGGTTCATCTGCATTAAGTTCACCATCAAAATGGTATACACCATTTACAACCGCCGAACTATCTACCGGTTTTGAGAGTATACCCGTGCGGACAACTTCCGCCAGGTACATTTTGGCCGGCATTGGCGAAATATGTTTAAGATTGCCTGTTATATGATATTGCAGGTTTTGAGCCTGCGCGCCTGCCGAAAGGATAAAACCTATCCCGGCAAGACCTAAGATCTTGATTTTTTTCATAGCCTTTAAATCGATTTATTGTTTGTTTTTAAATAAGCCAAAGCCCGTTAAACTTCAGGCTTTGGCTGTGGAATGTTAATATCCCGGGTTTTGGACAAGATTTGAGTTAAGTACAATTTCTGACGCGGGCAGTGGCACCAATTGTTTAGTGCTTGCCCAAGTGCCGCCTTTTAGCGGAGTTGCTACATTCATTACCGCGTCAATAGTACCTGTGCGACGCAAATCGAACCAGCGGTGCCCTTGCTCGGTAAATAATTCTACCTGCCGTTCGTGCAGTGTGGCGGTTAGCAGGTCGGCCTTGGTTGTGGCGGTGGTGTTAGGCAAACCGGCGCGTGTTCTTATCGCGTTCAGGTCGCTTTGCGCACCGCTGGTGTTTCCCTGCTGTGCGCGGGCTTCTGCCCTAATCAGGTATTGCTCGGCCAAACGCAACATAATCGGGTATTCGGTAATTGCCGAGTTGGTAAGGTACACCTTGTATTTATAGGCAAATTTATAGGTTGTTGCAGGTAGGGGAGGCGCTGCAGGCGCAACATAAGTACCCACCCAGTTAGCCAACCGTGCATCATTTACCTCAAAAGCATTAAGTAATGCATTATTTAACGGTAACTGGCTTGATACCGTGGTAGGGCGAGTAGTTACCACCAGGTATACCGCATCGGCATTGTTTAAGCCCGTACTAACCGGGAACAACTGCCAGATAGCTTCCTGCGATGCTTTTAAAAACACCGAGTTAATGGCTTCCAATTTATAGCTTGATGCATTGATTACATTAGTAGCCATAGCTTCGGCATTTACCCAATCCTGCTGGTATAAATAAACCCTTGCCATTAAAGCTTGTGCAGCTTGTTTATTGGGGTGTACCCTATCCGTTGATACCGCGCCTGTTCCGCTCAGGTATTTATTATCCGGCAAAAGGTTTTGAGCATCTTTTAAATCCTGCAGTATCTGGGCGTAAACCAGTTGAACCGGTGTACGGCTTAGTACATTGTTTGCGGTGTAATCGGTGGTAAGGGGCATGGGTACATCTCCGTACAAATTAACCGCGTAGAAATAAATGAACGCCCGGGCAAACTTAACTTCGCCAAGCAACTGATCGCGAATAGCAGGGTTAAGCGCTGTAGCATTGGTTAAGCCTGCTATAGCCGCGTTAATATCAAACATCTCCAGATAAATCTCTGTCCAATAATAGTTAGACTGGCTGGTTAAGCTATTAACGTAAAATTGCGCACCAGTTGTAGAAAAGGTTACCAATTCATCTGCAGCCTGGCCTTGCAGTGCAGTTAAGCTGCCGCTGCCATTGTACATCCGGCCACTGGTGGCCATAGTGGCGAAGATGCCTGAAACAGCCGCTTCGGCCGTAGTGTTTGAGGTGAACACGTTGGCGCTTGAAAGCTTGGTAACCGGTACGCCAACATCTATTGCATTTTTACAACCGGCGGCCATTATCAGCAGCAAAAAAGCCAGGCCGGTAACAATGTTTTTATAAAATTTATAGTGATTTTTCATGTTGCTAAAAATTAAAGTGATAATCTTAAACCTGCGGTGATGGTGCGCAATGGCGGTAGCGCAAAGGCACTTTGATTTTCAGGGTCGATAGCGCCGTATCTGGATATCGTCAGCAAGTTTTCACCCTGGACGTACAGTTGTAAATTTTGAACGTGCAGCTTTTTTTGCAGGGAAGAGGGGAATGTATACGCAAACGACAGGTTCTGAAAACGGATATAAGAAGCATCGCCGTAGGCATGATCGCTCTGCACGGCAGATGACTGCGAGAACAACAAATTAATGTTGGTGCCGTATCGTTGGATGTCAGTAACGTCGCCAGGTTTTTGCCAGCGGCGCAATACTATCGTATTAAAGTTGGTATTGGCCGCAATACCTGCTGGCAGAGCGCCTTGCTGGCCAAAGGCATTTTTACCGTTCTGCTTGATAAACCTGAACAAAAAGTCGAGTGTAAATTGCTTATATCGGAAACTGTTTTGTACCGATCCGTAAAAATCCGGATTCACGTTGATCAACGCGAAATTATCTGTGCCTGCTACCGGCGTGCTAACAATGGTACCGGCTTTTGAATTAAATTGATAAAGACCGGTTTGCGTATTAACGCCTGCAAAACTGTAGGCATGATTAATATTTACCGGCTGCCCTATAATATATTGGTTGGCATACGCCGATTTATCCAGGCCAGGGTAGCTGATCAAAGTATTGCGGTCACGTGTGTATAATAAAGTAGTTGACCAGCTAAAATCCTTTTTGCGGAAAGCATAGCCCGTCAGGCTAACATCATAACCCTGGTTTTGAATAACTGCCGGCAGGTTTTGCGCCAAACTGGTAAAGCCGGTAACCTGACTAAGAAAAATACCATTCAGCACGTTTGATGTGCGATTACGGTAAAAATTGGTCTCAAAGGCAATGCGACCCTGGAAAAATTGCAGCTCTAAACCAATTTCAGACTTTGCGGTAGATTCCCACGAAAGATTGGGGTTAGGCAACGCTGATGGAAGCAAGCCGGCCACTCCCTGGTAAGCCAGGGTAGAAGCGGTGTAGGTATCTAAATATCTAAAAGCATCAATTGCGTCGCGGCCGGTTACACCATAACTGGCCCTTAGCTTTCCAAAGCTAAGGAAATGCAGGTTGTTTTTGATCAGGCTCTCTTCCGAAAATATCCAGCCCGCGCCAACTGCACTAAACAAGTGAAACTGGTGATTGGCACCAAAATGGCTGGAACCGTCATAACGACCGCTGATATCAAGCAGGTATTTATTATTCCAGTTGTAACTGGCGCGGCCAAAAAGGGCGTTAAGTTTATAAGGCGCGTAGCTGTAAGGCGCTAACGCTGTGATAGCTGTACCGGCGGTTATACTGCGTAGCAGCAAATCACTGCTATAACCTGTTACCCTTAACTGGGTTGATTCGTCAACACTTTTTTGAAGGCTGCTACCTACTATAACCGATAATTTTCCTTTAAAAATGTCTTTGGTGTAATTAACCTGTGGCTCGATGCTCCACCACGAGTTACTGTCGTTGGTAAATGTACTGCTGGGTGCCGCGTTTAACGAGGGTGCAAAAGCGTTTGATGGGCTGCCTAGAAACTCACTGATCTGCTGCCTGTTATAACCCAAAGTAGTTTTAAATTCGAGGCCCGTTATGGGGCGATAGCTGATAACCGCGCTTGATGTAAGGTTGGTTCCGGCTGTATGGTTCAGCAGGTTTTTAGCTACATAGGGATTGCTGAACGTGTTGTTTTGAAAATTCAGCGTGCCATCGGGATTGTATATCTCAGGTGCATCCGGCGCTAATACTATATTTTGAGTAAGATCAGACTGCGCGATGGTATTTACATTATAAAAGTACCCGCCGTTTAATTGCACCGAAAACTTATTATTATCAGACCGGGCATTAATGCTGAAATTAAGATTTGCATTTTGATTACTGCCGCCCAGGGCTGTCAGGTTGGTTTGCCTGTTATAACCGGTGCTTACACGATATTGGATATTATTGGTGCCACCGCTGATACCGGTTTGCGCGTTAATAACGTGCCCGGTACTGCCAAGCAGTTTTTGAGCCCAGTTTGTACTGCGGGTGGTATCCCAAACTCCGTTAATGTCATAATCGGTAGCGCCTATGGCGGTGTTATCGTTGCGTTTTGCTTCCTTGCGCATTTGTAAATATTGCTGCAGGTTAAGCATATCCGGAAGATGGCTTACCGAGGTATAACCACTATAAAAACTGGCATCAACTTTAGTTGCGCCTGCTTTTCCTTTTTTGGTTGTTATCACTATTACACCATCCGCCGCGCGGGTACCGTAAATAGCGGTAGCGCTGGCATCTTTAAGTACTGTTACGCTCTCAATATCCAACGGATTAATAAAGTTAAGGGCATCGCCACCCTGGCCCAATAAGCCGTTGGCCGTGTTATTACCCAATGTTCCGTTTTGGGTGGTGTAACTGCCACTCTCAAATGGCACCCCGTCAACTATATACAATGGCGGGCGGCTGCCGTCTTTTGTAATACCGGTGGATGTTAGGCCATTGATACCACGCAGCTGCACTTTGAAGGTACTATTGGGGTTGCCGGTGTTTTTAGAAATAATCAGGCCCGGCACGGTGCCCTGCAAAGCTTCCAACACGTTTGAAGTGGGGTATTTGGCAATATCTTCTGCCGATAACGATGTTTGATCGCCGGTGCTTAAACGCTTTGTGGTAGTGCCATAAGCCACTACCTGTACTTGGTCAAGCTTGCTTACGTTTTCGCGTAATGAAATATTAAGCGGCCCTTTAATATCTTTAATAGATACCTCCTCGGTGGTATAACCAATGTAGCTAAACTGTAAAACACCATCATTGGTTGTTAATAAGGCGGTAAACTCACCTTTAATATTGGTAACCCAAACCAGATTAGAACCCTTTAACCTGATCGTTACACCTGGTAACGGCCCGCCCTGGGCATCAACAACCCTACCCAAAACAAGTTGGTTGGCTAAAATAGGTTTGCCCGGCTGCTCGTTAATTACTATTGTTTTTCCAATAATGGTATAGGTTATACCCGATTTGGCGAACGCCACATTTAACACTTGCTCCAACGTTGAGTTTTGTATCTCCACATCAACATTAGGCAGTTTTTTAATAACAGATGTTTTGTAGAAAAAGGTGTAGCCTGTTTGTTTTTCCAGCTTATTTAAAACGGTAGTCAGATTGACGTTTTTTTCGGACATATTAATATTTTGGCCGAAAACTGCCGCACTTAACTGCATACAGCTTATAAAAACGATCAGGGTGGTTAGCTTAATAACCATAATTATTTTTTTTAGCCGCTTATATTTACTGCGCGGCATACAAAAAGTAGAAATTTCCATACTTTTGTTTGGTTTTGGGTTAAGGAATTTTAGTCGATTGCGAAATAGCTTTAATTGGTCAGCCCAGACTATTGCCGGACGGTGCTCGTAACACTTTCCGGTTTTTTTGTTTTAGGCCAACATCCCCTGTCGGCAGCCTTGCCGCTTGCAGGTAATGTGGAGGAGTGATCGTTTATTTAACTATAATTTTTCTCCCCTCTATTTTAAACTGTATGCCACTTATTTCTAATATTCTTAATACTTGCGATGCATTAACATTGCGGGATATTTTGCCGTGAAAACGATCTGCCGGTATGTCGCCGCCAAAGGCCACGTCAACATCATACCAGCGTGCCACCTGGCGCATAATGGTGTTAATGTCCGCATCGTTAAAATAAAACATGTTATTTTTCCAGGCTATTACTTCCTCGATATCAACATCCCTGTTAACTTCTATTTTGTCGCTACCATCCTTTACAACCGCTTGCTCGCCCGGTTTGATCTTCACTGCCGACAATCCTTTGGTAACTTGTACACTGCCTTCCAATAAAGTGGTTTTAACAGCAGGTTCATTACTATAAGCGTTGATATTAAAATGCGTGCCCAATACTTCAACTGTTTGGCCGGCGGCTGCCACTTTAAATGGTTTATCTTTATTTTTTGTAACTTCAAAATAGGCCTCTCCCGTCAATTCCACTACCCTGTCTTTACCATTAAAAACTGTCGGAAATCTTATTGACGAAGCGGCATTTAGATAAACAGTACTGCCATCGGGCAGGATGATATCATATTTACCACCGCGGGGTGTGGTGAAAGTATTGTATTTAACAACTTCGGGTGCAGTGCTTGGCGCAACGGCTGAAGTTGCCGGGGCTTCATACACCAGCAAGTGATCGCTGGTTTTATTGATCAACGTGCTACCCTGGTTGGCCACTTTACCATTGCTCCGTTTGGTCATCACCATTTTTGTACCATCGGCCAGTGTTAGCACCGCCTGGTTACCACCGGGTGCGATATCATTTTTTAATAATTGTGTAGGCTTAATTGCAACTTGCTGCGGTTTTTCGCCGTGCTGATAAAAATAAAATGAAACGCTTGCTATAATTAATACAATGGCTGCTGAAAGCCAGGTTTGATATCGCTGTAGCGGGTTTAACTTAATAATTTTTGTGCCGGCACCTTTGGCGCCCTGCGATATGTAGGTATCAAGGCGTGCATAAATGTCATTCTTCGCTTCGGTTAGGTTGATTTGGGTCAGGCTGGCGTCATCGGCGGCAATGCTATCATACCATTGCTCAACCTGTTGTTGCTCATCGGTAGTAGCGGTGCCGCTGTTATATTTGGCAATCAGTTCCTGTAATTTGTGTAAGTCCACAGTATATGTTTATATACATGTTGGCTTAAACCACAAAAAGTACTATACGATTTAACAATTTATTTAAAAGAAATTAATAATGGATGCATGCAACGTTATTAGCACATAGGATGATGCGGCGTTTTGCCGGCGCTTAATACGCTAATAAACACCATTCCGGCAATAGCCAGGTTGATATCATACCCTTGTAAACCTGTTTTTAAGCGGTTGTAGGCGTTTTGAAGTTGGTTTTTTACGGTTTGTTCAGATATTTCTAATTGTTGGGCAATTTCGCGAATGGAATAATCCTTTTCTTTTTTTAATAAAAAGATGTTTTTCATACGGGGCGGCATCTTATTTATTTCTGCATTAATAACCCCTTCCAGTTCTTTATTTGTTAAAGCCTGATGTACCGATGCTTCCATATCCTCGGCGCGGGTAGCAAGTTTCATAGCGTAGCGCAAATGAACTCCCGACCGCTCGAATTGCATCAGCGTTTTATTGCGTAAAACCCCAAATAAGTAATTTTGAAGGTGTCTGACGATTGATAACGTATCCATATTTTCCCAAAAAGCGCAAAAGACTTCCTGCACAAGGTCTTTAGATAGGTCTGTTGATTGTGTTTTGCGGTAAGCCTGTCGATATAGGTCCTGCCAATACGTATCATAAGCTAATTCAAATGCAGCCCTTTTATTAAAGAGGGCAAGTTGTAGTATTTGCTCATCAATTGCATTCAACATTTACTAATAAGGGCGTTTAATTCCATAAAAGTAGGCATTAGTGCGCATAAAATTAACCGTGTGTACCAATTAAGCTAAGTTATGTCCGTAATCGAAAGTACAAAAACAAGTATCGATGGTTTTATTACGGATGAAAAATATTGGCCGAGCCATTAATTGATTTGATTATCAGTATATTATGTAATTATGTCGATTGTGTTAACCGATGCAGGGTCGAACAAATAAGTGTTTGTACCCCAAACGTCAGGTAGGTAAAACAACGTTGGCCGAAACCATTGCTGCGCTGTTTAGGATGCTATTCAACAAATCAATGAGGCTAATTAACCATACGGCGATCAATCCGGCCTGCGGATTTATGACCTGGCAGACCGCGTCAATCAGTTTCCTTGCTGCCCGTTGCCGGTTTGGTGTAACAATGTCTCTACAACGTTTCCTAATTTGTGGCCAACCCGCCGGTAACCTTCAGTAGTGCCATCGGGGCTGTTCCATGGGGTTTCAACGCAAAAGGCGATGGTTTGCGGATTGGTATGTTCAAGCACCCAGGGCACACTTACCTGATGAAAAAGCTCAGGATGTTTAACCGGCGGCTTTGCTGCTATTTGCTTAATCTCACCAAACTCTTTGATCATCAGCTCCACAAACCGCTTTTTACGGGGCTCCGCTTCGGCTTTCATATATTCGGTATCTATGACATACAAGGTTTGCAGCTGATTGCCCGACCCGGGGTTATGCAGATCGAGAAAGACACTCATTCTGCCTTCATTTGCAATTGCAAGCAATCTTTTTTGCGAAGCCGCAACTTCCGGCCAATGCGGCGAAGCTGTCCAGTCCAGGTTATGATCTTGCGGCAGCGCATGCTTGCCTCCATCTCCGGTACTTACATGATCAACATCCATAATGGGCACAAAAACAACTTCCGTATTTTGCCTAAGCCACCTGGCCCGCTCATCATTACTAAGCAGCCACTCTACAAAACCAACACCAACCCATGATCCTCCGGCTTCCCAGGCGTGCTGCCGGGCATCTATCCATATTACCGGTCGTTGTTTCAAGGTTTTGTTCCCCTCCATAATCTGTAATGCCGGAACTGACCGGCCTTCCTTCGATGTACAAAGCACAAAAGCTTTGGCACATGTATTGGATTTCTCCATCCTTGTCACAAATTCAGCCGCGTCTTGCTGTGTGAAGGGAGGCCCCCATGCCAGCCACACGGTAGTTGACTTACTTTTTATACTGTAAATCATTTTATTTTCCGATAATCTCCCCTCTGTAGTTTGGGTCCATGTTCGGCCATCGGTAGAGAAAGCGGCTCTCGCGGGTAATGTCCATCCAGGCGGAAGTTTTCCGCCCAGATCACCATCATCAGTATAAACGGCTGCATCACTGGCGATAACTTCAACAGATAGTGCTTTACTGGTATCTACATGATCCACACGCAGGTACCACCAATTGGGCATCCCGCGTTTGGGATCGCCGGCCGGCGTAAGGCTAATAAATTGTTCGTCCTGATGAGTGGAAAGTATCCGGGCCGAACCACTTTCAAAATCGCTGCTCACCGTCAGCCTATTTTGGGCCATTGCGGATAAGCTCCATGCGCTGTAAATGATCATACCTGCTATCGATCCCAATTTTATTTTCTTCATATCTTCGTCAAATACGCCTCTGAATTTAGCCACATAAATTTATAACCATTCCGGTCATCTGAGTTGACGCAGAATAGCAGATGACTAAGCCTTATTGCCAATGATGGTTAACGGACAGGCCGCCGGCAGAATACACCCCCTACAGATCATCTCATCTTTTTGGGCATGTTAAACACGTTAAAATGTAAATACTGCGGTAAAATAAAGCCTTTGTTTATCTGATAACAAAGAATTACAACAAACCAAGAAGAGATGGAAAAGGCAATAACCAAATTAGACCTGATAACTTAGGGGGTAAATAATTTTGCCTGAGCCCAAATGTAATATAAACCGGTTTGCATAGTAATTATTGCAACGCTTCCATTGTCAATGTGTCTTTTATACTATGAAAAAGCTGATTGTAATAAGTTATTGTTTTTTGCAGGCTGTAACCGTTAACGGGCAGGCAGGGCGATCTGATTTTAAGAAAGTCAACGATACCATCGTGGCCAAATTTAACCGGGGAGATTATCAGGGCATATATGCCATGGCAGGGGAGTCCTATAAAGTGCAAACCCAGCAACGGAGTCTGGTTAACGACCTGAAAGACGATAAAAAAATAGCGGGTAATATTGTTTCATCAACCATGACCGAAGATCTCGGCAAAGTCAAGCATTTTAAATGGGTGGGCGAAAGCGCTAACCTCAACTTTGAACTATGGATGGATGACACCACAATTATCCGTTTTAAGTTCAATGATCTCACTACGCAGCCCGGCTGGACGGATCATCCTGTCAGAACAGATAACAGTTTAAAAACTTCCTTAGATTCCATTGTGCAGATCTATGCGGCCAGATATATGGCCAGCCCAAAGGCAGCAGGCCTTTCCATCGGCATTTACCTTAATGGCAAAAAATACATCTATAATTATGGTGAAGTAGAAAAAGGGACAGGGAAATTACCAGAAGGGAAAACTATTTACTCGCTGGGTTCGGTCACCAAAACGTTTATTGGTATTTTATTGGCCAAAGCGGTAATGGACCATAAACTTGGTTTGCAGGATGATATCCGTGAATATCTTCCCGACAATTTTCCCAATCTGGCTTACCAGGGGCATCCGGTGCGTTTGATCGACCTGGCGACGCATAGCTGGGGCTTTAATCGCTGGAGGATAAATGTCTTTCCGGCTAATTATGAATCGATGAGTGCGGCAGAGCAACTGCGGTATTATGATGCTTACACCAAAGACAGTTTATACCGCGACCTGCACCTGGCCAAAATCGATACTTTACCGGGTGTTCGTTATCATTATAATATCGGGAGTATGCTACTGATCGGTATGGCGTTGGAAAAGGTCTATCAGCAACCGCTCGATCAGATTGTTCGCGATTATTACGGAAAAACCTTGCAAATGCCGGACACCAAACTAATATCGGACGCGGCCGACCTTAAGCGCTACGCTAAAGGCTATAATGAGAAAGGTGAATTAATGCCTCCAATTCCCCACGCTACCCCGTCTTTATATACCATGAAAACAACTACCGCAGATATGCTGAATTACCTGGAGGCAAACGTGCTGGAAAAGGAACCCGCGATAAAACTGTCTCATCAACCAGCCTGGGGTAACCCTAAATCATTTTCCCTGGGCCTGTTCTGGCAGGTTACCGACGATCTTGGGCAAAGCCGCTGGATCAAGCATACCGGCTATGACGGCGGTTCCATTACCATGTGTTCAGTGCATCCGGAAGAAAAACTGGGGATGATCATCTGGGCCAACGACGACAGCCGTCAAAATAACCTGTTTGATATCGAACGAAATATCAGGGAACACATTTTATACCGAAAATTATCTGCCGGAAAGAATTGATCGATGAAATATATGCTGCAAAATCAAGTGGTTCAGCGTTTCAAAAGGGAAAAAAGCTTCTTACTGCCGGTCAGAAGGGCCAGCGTGATCAGGCCTGCTAACAACCCGGTGAGGGCCTCTTTTACCACGGCTGGCAGGCCGGGAAACAAATGGTGCAGGTAGTCAATATGATGTACAAAGATCCCGCCGGCGACCAGGATCAGGGCGATGGTGCCAATAACCCCCAGCAATTTAATCACAATGGGTAATGATTTGACCAAAAGGGTACCCAGGGCTGCGAAAAAGCCTTTGTTTTGCGCACGCCGGATTAGGCCATAACCAGCATCATCCATGCGCACAATCAGCGCCACGATCCCATAAACCCCGATGGTTGCCAACAAAGCCACGATGCTTATCGTAACAGCCTGCGTAACCAGGCTTTCTTTTTCCACGCTGCCCAGCGCAATGATGACGATCTCTATAGAAAGAATAAAATCTGTGCGGATAGCGGATGTTACTTTTGTTTTTTCAGTACCGGCGGTTTGCTCCGCTTTTTCATGATGGAAAAAATATTCCATGATCTTTTCTACGCCTTCATAAGCCAGGTAAAACCCGCCTAAAACTAAAGCAACTGGAACAGCTACGGGAAAAAACACATTCAGCGCCAAAGCGATGGGAACAATGATCAGCTTATTGACCAGCGAGCCTTTGGTGATCGACCACAGCACGGGCAATTCCCGGGAGGAAACAAAACCGGTGGCCTTTTCCGCATTCACCGCCAGGTCATCACCCAGTATGCCAGCAGTTTTGCCCGCCGCCACTTTCGTGGTGACCGCCACATCATCCATTAAGGAGGCGATATCATCCAAAACCGCAAAAAAGCCTGATGCCATGCTAACCGTGTGTTAAGTTGTTTAAAATAAGGATAAACTTTCTATCCTCATTATTTTTATTTATTATAAATAAGGATTTGTTTTGCAGCAAACGCCAGACTGGCATTGCTGGCATGCTCCAGCTCTTCCGCAATATCATGGACCTCATCATTGGTTTTTGGCTTGACGAAAAATAACCTAAAAATAAAAGTCGCTCTGTTGGGAGCGACTTTTAAATCTTTTTTACGAAATAAATTGAGTATTTTAAAGTACTACTGATACTTTTCTGCGGAGAGCTAGGTTCCTGAACCTCGGCTTTCAATCCGCTGTAAATCAATTGTTTATAATGCTATCAAATCTCACTGCCACGATTCTGCCACGAACTTGATAACATGCTGATACTCAGCAATATATTATGACTTAAAAAACCCAACAAGCTCATTATCAACTGCTTCTACTTATAAGCAAAAGTCCCTTTAGCTGTAATCGTTTTTGTTAATATAAAGGTAGACGATTTAAGAGAAAAGGCCAAATATTTTGTGTGGAATTTATTGATAGCGGTCTTGAAAAAATCAACTCATAGAAGGTGTGAATTTGGCTTTGTAAATGCTTGAAATTAATTATTGATACGGTGATCTTTCTATCATCATTCCTGCATGACTTAAACAAAAACACGGATTTTTAGTTACCTTTCCTGTGGCTTATCATTGTCTCTACCTATGCAATTACCCAAAGAAGAATTACTGCGTTATACCATATTAAACGCACCAATTGGTATTTGCCTTTTGGATGCGGCGACGCTGATCGCTGAAGTGGTTAACGATAAATTCTTAGCGGTAGCGGGAAAGCCTTACGATGCTATTTATGGCAAATCTTATTGGGAACCATTTGCTGAAGCCCGCCCATATTATGAAGAGGCATTAGCAAATGTCATCAAAACCGGCGAGCCATTTTATGCCGATGAAGTTGAGTTGATGCTGATCCGGCATGACCGCGAAGAAATGATATTTGTAACCTTTGTTTATGCACCTGTAAAAGATGAAACAGGGCAAACCTCAAAGGTGGCCGTATGGGTATTAGAAAATACCAAACAGGTAGCGGATCGTCAGAAAGTGGAAGCCGCCCGGGCTGCATTTCAACAGGAACGCGACCGGCTGAAGAATTTTTTCATGCAGGCCCCTGCCGGTATCTGCATATTGGATGGCCCCGAATTGGTTTATGAACTGGTAAACCCCGCATATCAGCAATTACTTCCAGGGCGCGAATTGCTGCGCCGGCCGATCTTTGAAGCCTTACCCGAAATTGTAAACACACCTTTACAGGATATTTTATTGAATGTTTATGGCTCGGGCGAGTCCTTTGAGGTCAATGAACTATTGATCCCTGTAGCCGAATATGAAGGTGGGCCAACCCGAGACCGGTATTTTACGTTCAATTATTTAGCACGGAAGGATTCTGAAGACCGTATAGACGGCGTATTTGCTTTTGTTTTTGAAGTTACCGCTATGGCTAAAGTTCAGCAGGATCAATTGGCCATGAACGAGGAATTAAGTGCCAGCAACGAGGAACTTACTTCTGGCCAGGAAGAACTGCAGCAAATGAACAGCGAACTGGCCGCCAGCCAGTATCAAATACAAAGTATTGTTAATAACGCGCCTTTCCCCATTGGCGTTTATTTAGGTCGGGAATTAAGGATATCCCTGGTCAATCAAGCTATTATAGATGTATGGGGCAAAGGGGCTGATGTAGTGGGGAAATTATACCGTGAGGTATTACCTGAATTGGAGGGCACACCTGTTTACCAGCAATTGGACGATGTATTTACGACCGGAAAAGCCTTTCATGCGCGAAACCAACGAATTGATCTGCTGGTAGGCGGCAAAATGAAAACCTTCTATTTTAATTACAGTTTTACAGCACTTGCCGACCAGGAAGGGGAAATCTACGGCGTGATGAATACAGCGGCTGATGTGACTGATGTGGTGTTGGCTAAGCAGGAGGTAGAGCTGACCTCTAACGACTTGGCCGCATTAAACGAAGAAATGGCCGCATCTAATGAGGAATTACAAGCAACAAATGAAGAACTGGCCGCCGTCAATGAAGAATTGGCCACTACTAATGATGAATTGGTGGAGACACAAAGCATGCTTCAAAAAACTAATGACACCCTATCGGAAAGTGAAGCCCGTTTTAATTTCCTGCTTAATGCTATCCCTCAGCAGGTATGGACAGCGCGCCCGGATGGAACGTTAAATTACGTGAACGAGGTGGTAAGCAGTGATTTTGGCAAAACCCAGGATGACATCGTAGGTCATGGCTGGCAGGCATTTATTCACGCCGATGATTTGCAGCAATGCCTGGACAAATGGGTCGCTTCCTTACAAAGTGGTAAAGAATACCTGGTAGAATTCCGTCTTCTTTTCGCCGATGGCCAATACCACTGGCATTTGGCACGTGCTAAACCATTGATAGAAGATGGGAGAATTACTTTGTGGCTAGGTACGAATACAAATATTGAACCCCAAAAGCGCAATGAACTGAAAAAGGATGAATTTTTATCAATCGCCAGTCATGAGTTAAAAACCCCGCTTACGAGCATTAAAGCCTTTAATCAGTTATTACAACGCGCACCTGATGCCGAAAAAATGCGTGAATTTGCCGGCAAATCGGCTGCTCATGTGATCCGCCTGGAAAAGTTGATCAGTGACCTTTTGGACGTGACCCGGCTGAATGCGGGTAAGATGGTTTACGATATGCAGGATTTCGATTTTCACGAGATGTTAGTGGAAAGTGTAGAAAGTGTGCAAGCGACTGCATCTAACCATCAGATTATCATGGAATGTGCAAGTCCGATGCCATTCACGGGCGACAGGTACAGATTGGAGCAGGTAGTGGTCAATTTTCTAACCAATGCTGTAAAATATTCCCCTCAGGCAGATAGGGTGATCGTAAATTGCCAGGTTAAAGATGCCCATCTTATCGTTAGTATCCAGGATTTCGGTATCGGGATCGCAAGGGAGAACCTTGATAAATTGTTCGATCGGTATTACCGTGTAGATAATACCGCCATGCGCTTCGATGGGTTGGGATTGGGGCTTTACATTTCCTCAGAGATACTCAAACGCCACACCGGGAGCTTTTGGATCGAAAGTGAGCCCGGTAATGGCTCGACCTTCTATTTTCGGTTGCCGTTAAATAGTTCAGGTGAAAAACCCGCTGCTGTCAGGACAAAAAATCATTTCAGAGACGAGTACCTGACCATTACTTATCATCAGGAATTCAATCGCCTGGATGTTGATTGGACCGGTTTCCAGGATTTGCAATCCGTCCAGCATGGCTGTATCCTGATGTGGGAATTCCTGAAGGATCATGGCGTAGACCGAATTGTAAATGATAATACGCATGTTCAGGGAAACTGGTCCGATGCGGTGGATTGGGTAGGCAATACCTGGTTTCCGATGATGGAACAGGCTGGCCTGAAATATTTCGCACATATCTTTTCCCCAAGCATCTTTAGTCAGTTGGCGGCTCAAAAAAGCATTGATATTATGGCTGGAATCATCACCACCCAATATTTTACTGAAGTTGGGCTGGCGATAGAATGGATCGATAGCAGACCTAATTAAACATCACCTTTTCTTTAATGTAGGTATTTGGGATGTTTGGAATCAGGGAAATATCGACTAAAGCAACTGATCTTATTATAGAATGTATTGTGCTGAGAAGGAATTTTATTTTAATTCAACCATTTTAATTGCGATATCCATTTCGGGATCTTTTTTGCCAGTAATGTCTTCCGGAGATCGGTTATAATGCACGTCCGGATATGTGCCATGGCCGTAGTTCATAGCCTGGTCCACCGCATTTATATATTTTAATAATGGCACACTGACAGTAACCCCAAAGGTCAGCTTACTATCGGGTATTAAACCGCTGTTGTTACCCTGATAAGCGCCCCCTGTTTCTTCACCGATAAATATCGCGCGTTTATTGTATTGCAGCACTGCCGCCAGGTCCGCGCAGGACGACAGGCAGGTACCATTGATCAGTATGTAAATCTTACCGTTATAGTTATTGTACTTGGGTTGCTGAGGCTCGAAAAAATCGAATTCATGCGTGAAATGAGATTTCTGCCACAGATATACCGAGTCTTTTTTAACAGGTTTGCCATACATGAACTTTACGGATCCTTTGATGCTTAGTGCGAACGGTTCTGTCACCTCTATACGATCCCAGTAGCGGTAAGGTTTATCCATCAGGTAACTGCATAATAAGGCCGCGTTGGCATCGGTACCACCTGTATTATTACGTAAGTCGATGATAAGGTTTGTTATTTTCCTGGATTGCACTTCTGCAAAGGTTTTAGTGATGAACTTTTTAAAATTTTGGCTGCCGGCTTTGATGTCTGTCTCGCCAAAAGATTTGATGGTGAGTACTGCACCTTTATCCAAAATTTTCAGTTCGAGCCGAGGCTTGGTTTTTAAGTCTATGATTTCAGGCACAGGTACGGCTTCATTTTTCACCGCTTTTACTACCTCTTCTTTGGGTCCGGATGTGCTATTAATCCTGATTTTAACTGGTCGGTAACCTCAATATTTGAACGGTATGCCTGGGCAAAACGATTGTTTAATAACTGGTATTTTAATGTTTCGTTAAATCCATCCGATGAAATGTCCTTAAATATTATTTTTTTTATTTCTTGGATCGCCTTCCCGTTTATACTCAATATTTCCGTTCCCGGCATTAAATGACCATTGCCGGAATAATCGTTGGTGACATAGGCTTTATCTTTTGTAAAAAAAAGATTTAATGGCAGCATATTAGCTTCATTATTAAGGTGTTTTACGTAGTCTTCAGACAGCGACAAGCCTGTATGCACGCAACGGATATGGGCGATCAGCGGTTTAAGACTACGGTAAAAATTCAGTTGATCCTGTGGGCCGGTCATTGCAGCGAGGCTGGAGTCTACGAAGTCATCAAACTCTGCTTTTGTAGTATAACGATAAAATCCAGGATGCTTTTTAGCCAGTTCATTTAATAATTCAACAATGCTTTTTTTGGCAGAATCAGCGCTGATCTTTTCTGCCGGATCAAATGACTTTTTTTGTGCAGACGACTCGGATGGGATTAATAACAGAGATAAAATAAGGCTCAGGAAATATTTCATCTACCAAAAGTAACTGTATAAGAGTTGTTTAATAGTTAAATAGTGTTAAAGTTGTTTTTGCTCATTAACCATCAGTACAATAGCTGATCGGCCAACTTGAATGGCCTCATGCGGTGTTTGTTGGTTATATATCCAGTAGTGTTTCTGCTATGGCAATTTTTAATTTCTTCTTTACTCCGGCCTTTTCGGCATACGCGGGCCATTGTTCAACTATCCCGTTGATCTCTGAAATAATGTCATCCGCTTTTTTAATATTCATTTGCTTGGCTACGGCTAAAAGGTCGGAGCGGTTAAGGTTTTCCCGCTTGCCATTAATGCTTAGGCAGTGCTGCTTTACCCAAACGCTGTCCGGCCGGTAAGCATGGCAAACATCATAAGCAGGGGAGAGCCTCCATTTTCCTGTCTTATCCAGCACAAAGGCGAAATTCTTCGTGTGGTCATCACAGTTACGGGCGATCACATTAAAGACCATTCGGCGAAACAACTGCTCAGCTTGTGGGTAGGGTAGCCCCAGGATCCGCATGGTCTGGAATAACTCTTCGTAGCTGAAACTATTGATATCCTGGAAATCCCGGTGTGTCAGCGCGCACCAGGTCTGCACATGCACTTTCTCCTGGCCGGGTAAGCGGTCAAAGCGCCTGGTCATAAAATGTCCCCGCTCGTGCTCTTCAAAGAGCATGCTCGGCATCATTTCGATCCCCGCGTCCACCGCCATTAAGTAATAGGCCATTTCTACGTGCCCGTACCCATAAGTTTCCCCGAACTGGCTGTCATGGACACCATCAAATTTGATGAGCCAATGTAAAAAACCTTTCGGTGCTTCTGCCTGCCCCGATCTTACCTCACCCGTAGCTTCATTATAGGCGATCAGCGCCTTGGCGCGCGCGCCGCCCGCTGATGTGCCGATCTTCAGAATATCCAGTAGGTCTTTTTCCTTCCCGGCGCTCAATTTTCCGCGGAAGCCTGCCCTGTTGTTTAAGATACCTGCGGCGATATCGATCAGCCCGGATATTTCGATCTTAGTAGCTTTATCGGAACTCTTTGGGTTTACCGGCTCAAACTCCAATGCACCCATACCCCGGTTTCCGATAAAGCAAAGCATCTCCACGGGATGCATGCTATTTACTTCCCGCCCGTTCCTTGCCAGCCACTCGTTGATCAGGGCATGCCCATATTTATCCGGCAGGACATCCGCTAACAGCCCAGGCAGACCTTTAAAGGTTGTTCCGGTTGAAAGCTCCGGGAAAGTATAGACCCGCCCGCTTTCCTGTGGCATCGTTACGGGGGCGATATCCCAGCTATTGCGTAAAAAGTCAGGCTCATATTCAAAACTTGCCAGGCGCTGATCCTCATCCCAGAGCACCGCGCCGACCCGCTTGTTCCATAAATTTACATAAGCTGTATTCATTACCAATCCGATTGAGGTCTGTCTGTGCCCGGCGTAGCCTTCCGGCGCACCCTTAAGCGCTGTTTTTGTTCCACGGCGGCCATCTTTAGCGGGCTTACCTGAGGACGCACTTCCATTTCCTTAAAGACATGCAACTGCTTCAACGCCCGCAAAACCTGCACCAGCGATAAGAGGTTTACCGGCTGCCCCTTCTCCAACTTTACCACTGTTGTCCGGTCGATCCCCGCTGCCAGGGCAATATCCTCCTGCGTCTGCTGCTGCGCTATTCTGCTCGCACGTACGAATTCCCCGATCTGTTCCAGATAAAAAGAATCACTTTGAGCATATGTTTTAATATCGGTATTTTCCATCTTTAAGTCAATAAATGCAACTTAATGTTGTTTATTATCAACAAATATAACTATTTATGGTTTTTAAACAAAATGATGATTATTAACAACATTATATATAAATATACAACTTTATGTAGAACTAAAGCAACATTTAGAATATTCAATTGATCTCTTTCAAAAATACATCTTTGATCTGCATAATGACCCTTAATCAAGCATGATTTTGCGAATGCCAAAAACATAGCGTGTTTTCAGTATGCTGTTGGATATCCTTTTGATCTGAATATTCCCATGATCGAACTTTCATTTGGACAGAAATCGGGAATGACCGCCAATCTATTTGCCAAAATTCGGGTGCACTATTTACGCAGATATTCATGCAAAGCCTTTTCTGAAAGTTTTTCTTTAAATTCGGTATTTATGGGAAGTGGATATTCCGGAGCCACTGATCACCGTGTTCTGGAAAAAAGTTCAGAGTGTTCCGTTACACTTTGACCATGCTAACTTGCTGATTTAAAAATTTGAAATTATTATTCAACAACACAAACATTGATCTAATGCGCACGGAACAGCATGATCAAGCATGCCGGAATCTCCAGGTTTCTCCTCTAACTCTGGATTCCAAGTGGTCAATTTGAACATTTCGTGCCCTATTTCTTCACTTTTGTACCCGTTCAGCCATTTCACACATCTATATTTTTGGCCAGCCGATAATTAACCTGAGAGCATTTCGATATCAAGATGGCCGTTTTTTAGTTTCCTGATATGGAAACGGGGGGGCTTTATTAAACGAAAATCGTTTTCTCGACTGTCATTCAACCAGGCCTAAAACATACTTAATTACCAATAGATATCGATTTACAAATGGCAGGTAGCCCGTTATGGCATCCGTCCAAAACGGGATTCAAGGAAGCAATACACGATTGGAAAGCTGAGACCCTGAGAAACTTGTGGCACTGTATAAGTTGACTGTATAAGTTTTGAGTGGGCAATTTATACTGCTGACTTCAAAAGTCTACAAACAAGATTTAGAAAAAAGTCAGCCAATGTTTGAGCGTTCCGAATAATGGAAATGACCCGTTGGCATCGTAAATAGTAAAAAAACAATTAATAATATAAACCTTCCGTAATGAAAAAATTATTACCCATTGCAAGTTTGTGCCTGTTCGTAACAACAAGTTTGAAAGCGCAAAATGCTAAGCTTACGCTTGATTTAACTAAACCCGGCGCAAACGTAAGTCCGCAACTTTATGGGTTGATGACCGAAGAGATCAACCACTCGTACGATGGAGGTTTATATGCCGAGCTGATCAAAAACAGGATATTTAAGGACAATCCAAATACGCCGGAAGCATGGAGCGTAATCAAGGAAGGTGGTGCGAAGGCTACCATTCAATTAGTTGCCGCAAACCCCGACTATATACCCGCAGATGAGCGGCGCCATGCAATTAATGGTGCGTTAACCACTTGTTTAAGATTATTGGTTGATACAGGCGGTGTTAGGGCCGGTATTGCAAATGAAGGTTATTGGGGCATACCTGTTTTGCCTAATACAACTTATAACGCCTCTTTTTATATTAAAGGTATGGAAAGCAAGCCATTGACCGAGCAATGGGCTCCCGCGCCTAAAACTGCAGTTCCGGTAATTGCTGATAACACTGCAGGGCCTATAACCGTAAGTATAGAAAGTAATGACGGTAAAACAATATATGCTTCGGGGACTATTAATTTGGTAAAAAGCGCCTTTTGGAAAAAATATGAACTTAAATTAACAACCGGCGCTGGTGTTAAACCAACAACTGGCGCCCGTTTTGTTATTTCAACAAATCGTACCGGGGTTTATTATTTCAACCTCGTCTCTTTATTTCCGCCTACCTATAATAACCGTGCAAACGGCAACAGGATAGACATAATGAAGTTATTGGCAGAAATGAAGTCCCGCTTTTTACGTTTTCCCGGCGGCAATTTCCTTGAAGGCCCAAAATTGAACGATGCATTTCCGTGGAAGACTACTTTGGGACCGCTTGAGGGGCGCCCCGGCCATAGCGGCTCATGGGGCTATCGCCCTACCGACGGAATGGGCTTACTTGAATTTTTAGAATGGTGCGAAGACCTGAAAATGGAACCGCTGCTTGCCGTTCATGCCGGCTATTCACTGGATGGCGACCATGTGGATGCAGGCCCGCTTTTAAAGCCATATGTAGATGATGCGCTTGATGAAATTGAATATGTTACGGGCGACGTACACACCTACTGGGGCGCCAAGCGCGCGGCAGATGGGCATCCTGCACCTTTTAAACTCAGCTATGTGGAAATCGGTAACGAAGACGGGTTTGACCAGTCTGGCAGTTATGACGGACGTTTTGCCCAGTTTTATGATGGTATTAAAGCCAAATACCCTAACCTTCACTGTATTGCAACCATCGGCGGTAAGGACTGGCTTGGGACCAAGGGTAAATTAACAATTCGCAAGCCCGAAATTGTAGATGAACATTATTACCGCAATGCCTGGGAAATGGAAGAGGATGCAGCACATTATGATAACTACGACCGCAAAGGATATAAAGTGTTTGTAGGTGAGTGGGCAACGCGTGAAGGTGTACCCACTACCAATTTGAATGCTGCACTGGGCGATGCTGCCTGGATGACGGGTATGGAACGAAATTCAGACCTGGTCATCTTGTCGTGCTATGCGCCATTATTCGTAAATGTAAATAAAGCCACAGCAACGGTGCCACAGGCCTGGCAATGGAGTTCGGACCTAATAGGTTATGATGCTTTAAAAAGCTTTGGTTCACCATCGTATTATGTACAGAAGATGTTTAACAGCTATATTGGCAATAAGGTGGTGCCTATTGCGGGCACCAATATCCCTACCCAAACCAGGCCTGCCACCAGGCAGGACAGCGTGGCGCACAACATGCCCAAACCAATACCAGCCATGTTTTATGTAGCTACCCGGGACACCAAAACAGGAAAGCTGTTTCTTAAAGTAGTAAATGCAACAGGAAAGCCTCAGCAGGTTGATATTGATTTAAAGGGGGCCGGAAAGTTTTCTTCCGAGGGTATTATCGTGGTCATAAAAGGTGATAAACCCGAAGACACGAACACGATCAGCGATCCGGTAAAAATAGTTCCGGTTACCGCCAAAATAAAAGTGGCCGGCGCTAAATTTACCAGGACATTCGATCCATATTCAGTAAGCGTGCTTCAAATAAATGCATTAACTAAATAATTAAAACCAGGTAAAAATACCAGGACAAAAAACCAATGTGAATATGAGAAATGCGATTTACGGGTTATGGATGACGGCTTTAATTATCACGCTTATAGTGCCGTGTTTATACGCGCAAAAAGCCACTAACCCCATTATTTATGCAGATGTACCGGACATATCAATAGTACGCGTAGGCAATAGCTATTATATGAGCAGCACAACGATGCACATGAGTCCCGGTGTACCCATTATGAAGTCGAACGACCTGGTGAACTGGAAGACGGTGGGTTATGCATATGATACTTTAGCAAATATTGACGCAATGAATCTCACAAATGGCAAAAACGCATATGGGCAGGGGTCGTGGGCAAGTTCTATTCGTTTCCATAATGGTACCTATTATGCAAGCACATTTTCTGCAAATACCAATAAAACGCACATTTACAGTACTAAAAATATCGAAAAAGGTCCGTGGAAAGCCAGGTCATTTGCCCCCGATCTGGGTGATCATTCCTTGTTTTTTGATGATGACGGAAAAGCATATATGATTAGCGGGAGCGGAGATTTAAGGTTAGTTGAATTAAAGGAAGATCTTTCCGGTATAAAACCCGGCGGAACGGACAAAATTATCATTGAAAAGGCAGGCGAACCTTCGGGCGGTACCGGCCTCGGTCCGGAGGGCTCTCAGCTGTTTAAGATAAACGGCAAATATTACCTTTTCAATATTACATGGCCAAAGGGCAGCATGCGCACTGTTATCATACACCGGGCAGATAAAATCACAGGCCCGTACGAAGGGCGAATTGGCCTCCAGGATTTAGGTGTGGCGCAAGGCGGATTGGTTGAAGCACCAAATGGGACCTGGTATTCTTATTTATTCCGTGATTATGGCGCGGTGGGCCGGATACCTTATTTGGTCCCTGTAAAGTGGGTGGATGGATGGCCCGTTTTGGGCGTCAATGGCAAAGTGACCGATACACTCGATCTGCCGGCTGGTAAAGGTTTGATCCCGGGCATAGTTGCTTCAGACGATTTTACGCGTAAAAAAGGCGAACGGGCATTACCACTGGTTTGGCAATGGAACCATAACCCGGATAATAGTTTATGGTCTGTTACAGAGCGGAAAGGGTATTTAAGACTCACCACCGGCAGGATTGACACAGGCTTCCTGGCGGCACGAAATTCATTGACCCAACGCACTATTGGCCCGGTATGCTCCGGATCAGTTTCGCTCGACATTTCTAAAATGAAAGATGGTGATTTCGCGGGTTTGGGCCTTTTGCAAAGAAATTACGGATTGGCTGGTGTAAAAATAAGCGGGGATAGCAAAGCTGTTGTGATGATCAATGCAAGCACCGGAAAACCTGTGGAAGCACAAAAAATCCCGTTGAATCAAAAAGTAGTATACTTTAAGGCAGAATGCAATTTTATGAACAGAAAAGACGTAGCGGATTTTTTTTATAGCCTGGACGGGAAAACATGGATACCATTAGGCACACAATTAAAAATGGCCTATACCTTCCCGCACTTCATGGGCTATCGTTTTGCTTTGTTTAATTATGCTACAAAAAATATAGGGGGTGCCGCCGACTTTGACTTTTTTCATATAACAGATTCCATTTGATATCAATATTTTTTTAATGGGAGGGTGGATAACTATTGGGCGGGAATGCCAGCCTGTTCGACCGGTACATCATATATAATATACACACACACACACACACACAGAATTTAGAATAACAATGAATATCAGAAAGAAAGTATCGCGGGTAACAGCTCATTTTGCTGCAGCGGGGGCGCAGGCTCAAAATCCGATTATACAAGCCATTTATACAGCCGATCCAGCACATCCTATCAATTATAAATTAAAAATGAATACAGCAAGTAAAAGCATATTTACTCTTGTCTTCGCTATTATCTTCAGCTTAGGAAGCATAAGTACTCTTTTCGCACAAACTGTTTGGTTAGATCAATTGGATCTCAGTACAGCTACACAGGGCTGGGGCATACCTAAAAAAAACAGGTCGGTTGATGGCAACATCATGACCATCGCAGGCAAAACCTTTCAGCGTGGCTTCGGCACACACGCAGAGAGCTCTCTTTTTATTCAGCTCGATGGCAAGGCAAATTCGTTTACCGCGCAGGTTGGCATTGATGATGAAGTGAAAGAACATCAGCCCGCCGTAGAGTTTATTGTATTCGGCGATGGAGCGAAGCTTTGGTCGAGCGGTGTAATGCATGCAAGCGATACTGCCCGGCCATGTAATGTGAAACTTTCGGGTGTGAAAAAACTTGAGCTGCGGGTAACAGAGATAGGACACAACAACCACGCCGACTGGGCAGATGCAAAATTTGAGGTGGTCGGCGTAGCAACTTTGGCTACTTATTATCCTGTTCCAAGTGAGCCTTATATTCTTACCCCTCAGCCATCGGCAAAACCGAAGATCAATAGCGCAAGCGTTTTCGGTGTCCGCCCGGGCTCGCCGTTCCAGTTCAGGATACCTGCCACCGGAGACCGGCCAATGACCTTTATGGTTACCGGCTTGCCGCAGGGACTAAAGCTGGATCAAAAAACAGGACTTATCACTGGTAAGCTTGTTAAAGCCGGCACTTACGTTATTCAATTGAAGGCAAAGAATGCGAAAGGTATAGCCGAAAAAAGTTTACGTGTGATCTGTGGTGATAAAATTGCACTTACCCCGCCAATGGGTTGGAATAGTTGGAATTGTTTCGCTGGAGAGGTTTCTGCTGAGAAAATCAAGCGCGCTGCAGAAGTAATGGTGAAAACCGGACTTGTCAATTACGGATGGAATTATGTAAATATTGATGATTACTGGCAAAATAACCGCGATTCGAAAGATCCTTCCCAGCAAGGTAAGTTCCGGGACGAAGCTGGTAATGTAGTTCCTAATAAAAGGTTTGGAGATATGAAATCCCTGACAGACTATGTGCATGGCTTAGGTTTAAAGATCGGCATTTATTCCAGTCCTGGTCCCTGGACCTGTGATGGCGGTGCCGGTAGTTACGGTTATGAGAGGCAAGATGCCGAAAGTTATGCCAAATGGGGTTTCGATTACCTGAAATACGATTGGTGCAGCTATGGAGGAGTGCTAAATGGAATACCTGATAACGACCCAAACAAAGTAGTCTCCATATCTTACAATGGAGGTTATCAATTGTCTACCGCCGTCAAACCATACAAAATGATGGGAGATTATATCCGTCAGCAACCCCGCGACATTGTTTTCAGCTTGTGTCAGTACGGAATGTCGGATGTTTGGAAATGGGGCGGTTCGGTAGGTGGAAACACCTGGCGTACAACGAATGATATCACGGACAATTGGTCCAACGTTAAAAGTATTGCATTAGCTCAGGATCAGGCCGCAGCCTGGGCTAAACCCGGTAACTGGAACGATCCGGATATGCTGGTTGTAGGAACAGTAGGCTGGGGTAGCCCGCATCCCACCATGCTTAAACCAGATGAGCAGTATCTTCACTTCAGCCTTTGGAGCCTTTTCTCTGCGCCTCTGCTAATTGGTTGCGATATGGAAAAGCTGGATGCCTTTACCCTGAATTTATTAACAAACGATGAAGTGATTGCTGTTAATCAGGATGCTCTTGGCAAACAGGCTACCTGTGTACAGACTATAGGAGATCTGCGCATTTATGTAAAAGAATTGGAGGATGGCAGCCGTGTAGCAGGCTTTTGCAATTTCGGCCTGGAGAAAGTGGATATCTCTTACAAGGATCTGAATAAACTGGGTATTTCAGGAAAGCAAAAGGTACGTGATCTTTGGCGCCAGAAAGATATTATAACAATCCATGCGGACAAAGAGGCTCTTTCGGTGAAGGTTCCGGTGCATGGAGTAGCTCTGTACAAATTTACGCCGATTAAATAGCAGGATAAGATCTCTTAACCTTGACCTCGATTTATAGCTATGCGATTTATAAGAGCCTGTTTAAATTTATGTCGTGAGCGTGTTTATGACTTGTTTAGCGTAAAGGCACAATTTAAAATCACCTTGAAGATGATCATGATCGCGCGATTTGGTGTCCGGCTGAATAGCATCTCGGATAAAATTTCATTACTTGCACACGCCCCCGAATTCTCCCCTGCAACTTAAACCGTATTCGCATTTTTTATTTAAAAGGAATCCGCTCTTGGGCGGTTTTTTATCAAATTAAACATTTAGTACTCCATTTTATGACTTTTGTACCCCTTCTTTCATTTGCCTCCTCTATAATTTTATCCCGATCAATAAACCTCAGACGGTCATAAAAATATTGGTAGCTCAAATTTTGCCATGTGTTGGCCAGCTTTGGCGTGCCTGCGTTTAAACCACGCTTTTTTTTATTAACCGCTTTGCGAAAAATGAAGTATAGTCAATCAATATTAATAAACCGGTAAAACCCCGTATTCATGTTCAACATAAAAGTTATGTTAAATTCTGTGCTGTGCAAAACGATGATAGCCCTTTTATTGCTTTTAATTGCAGTAACATCTGTTGCCAGCGCCTCGGTCATCTCTTATAAAAAGGAAGCTAATGGGCTTTTATTTACGTTAGATAAAGGTCTGATGAAAATCACCGTTTGTAAAGACAATATCATCCAGGTAAAATATACTATTTTCAACAGCTTTATAAACAAACCCTCGCTTATCGTAAATGCAAAATGGGGCGTTCCGTCTTTTAAGGTTTCAGAAGATAAGAACCAGGTTACTATCATAACCGCGAAGTTGAAAGTAGTAATAAGCAAAGCCACTAACAATGTTAGTTACGAGGACCTTTACGGAAAAAAGGTCACCTCCGAAGATTCTAAAAGCATTACCCCGGCAACCATTGCTGGTATAAATACTTACAATATAGGTACACAATTCAATTCGCCGAAAGATGAGGCGCTATTTGGCCTGGGCTGCCACCCGGTGGATAGTGGTTCTATCAACTATAAGGGCCGGAACCAGGATTTGGCCATTAAATACCTTACCGGTGCTATTCCTGTGCTGCTATCCACCCGAGGCTATGGCCTGATGTGGGACAACTATTCGGCATCCAACTTTTACGGGGGCGAAGAAAGCAATACCAAATTCAAATATGTATCCGAAAGCGGCAAGCAGGTTGATTATTACTTTTTTTACGGCCCCGGCTTTGATCAGATCATTAATCTGTACCGCACAGCTACAGGCAAAGCGCCAATGTTTGCTAAATGGGCATTCGGGTTGTTCCAGTCGCAGGATAGGTATATGAGCCAGGAGGAAGTGCTTTCGGTAAAGGATAATTACCGGAATAATCATATCCCGGTAGATGTTATTGTACAGGATTGGTATTATTGGGACCCTTTCCCAATTGGTTCTCATGTGATGAACCCCGCACGTTATCCCAATCCTAAAAAAATGGTTGATGAACTGCACAAGAGTAATATACATGGCATGATATCTATTTGGCCCCTGTTTGGTAAAGGCACCAGAGACTTTGATGCCATGAAAAAAATAGGTGGATTAACCAGCATTACCTGGGACAATGTTGTTACACACAATTTTGATACCTACTACGATGCGCATAATCCAAAAGCGCGTGAATTATACTGGGATATGGCCCGTGACAGCCTGGTTAAAAGGTATGGATGGGATGCCTGGTGGGTTGATCAATGCGAGCCTGATAATGGCGTACTTTTAGATGAGCGCCGAAAAAGTGATTTTTGGTTAGGGAAAGGTATTGATTATTTTAACACCTACTCGTTGCAACATTCCACAGGTATATATCAGGGATGGCGCAGGGATATCCCACAAAAAAGGGCGTTCTTTTTACTCAGGCAGTCTTTTGCCGGCGAACAGCGAAACGCCGGTGCGCTTTGGTCGTCGGATATTTCCTGTACGTTTGAAGACTTTAAAAACCAGGTACCGCAAGGTATTAATGCATGTGTATCCGGTATCCCGTACTGGACATCAGATATAGGCGGATATCACTACAACTGGAAAGCCCCCGATTGGTCTAAACCCGAATTTAGGGAGTTGTTTACCAGATGGTTCCAGTTTGGTACGTTTTGTCCTATTATGCGCATCCATGGCAAGGGCGAGCGGGCCATATTCTCAAAAAATTGGGATGAAGATACCCGGGCGATATTGCTAAAATTCGATAAACTCCGATATCGCTTGTTGCCTTATATCTATTCGCTTGCCGCCAAAACCACCCTTCAAAACTATACGATGATGCGGTCGCTGGCATTTGATTTTCAAACCGATAAGAATGTATATACAATACCAGATCAGTATATGTTTGGCCCTGCATTTTTAGTTAATCCGGTTACCGGTAAAGGCGAAACCAAAAGAAAAGTATACTTACCCGGATCTGGTTGGTGGTATGATTTCTGGACAGGCGAAAAAATACTGGGCGGTAAATCCATTGATGCATTTTCCCCAATCGGTCTTATGCCATTATATGTGCGCGCCGGTTCTATCGTTCCGATGGGCCCCGAGGTTGAATATGCTACCCAAAAAACCAATAAGGTTATTGAACTACGCATATATCCGGGTGCAGATGGCCGCTTTACTTTTTATGAGGACGAGAATGATAATTATAATTATGAGAAAGGCCGGTATTCAACTATTACGTTAAGCTGGAATGATAAACAAAAAGAACTAAGTATTTCAAATACCAAAGGCAATTTTCCAGGTATGTTAAAGCGCCGTACGTTCAATATTATTGTTGTTAACGAAAAACACGGTTCAGGTCCATTACTTACGGGCAGTGTTGATCATACGGTTGATTACGAAGGTAAATCAGTAGTTGTAAAATTAAAGTAAAACAGATATTATTTAATATAATTGAATATTACGCGGTATTTAGTTGAGTAATTGAATTAATAAGAAAATGCGTCCCGGAGAAAAAACGGGCGCATTTTTTTATTTATAACTCGCTTATGAGATTTTGCGTAAAAACTAAAAACCATCCGTTTAATTAAGCGGAATTGCCGGTTTATGTAACATTTGCACTACCTTAGTGTACTAGACTTGAGTTAACCTGTTGATTTTGAGATTTTTTTTTTAATCCCCCCAATGCGCGTTAAATTATCTTTTCTTCTTGCTGCCACGATAGTTTTCGTGTACACAAATACTTTTGCGCAAAGTAATCAGTACAGGTTTTCGCAGCTTGATATCAGCAACGGACTGTCACATAACCAGGTTAACGCTATATTAAAAGATTCCGAAGGCTTTATGTGGTTCGGTACGGCATCGGGCCTCAATAGGTTTGACGGTTATACTTTTAAGGTATTTAAACATGACAACGACGATAAAAACTCGGTACTTGACGACTTTGTAGAGAAAATTTTTGAGGGGCCCGATAAAAAAATATGGATATCGACCCGCAACGGATATTGTTTTTATGATCCCGGGACGGAGCAGTTTAACAGCGACATGACGCCCTTGCTACAGTCTTTAAAGCTTCCTCCGCATATTCGGCCTGCCAAAATAGTGCGCTCTGACACCAAAAACTTTTGGTTTTTAGTCCCCGATTCGGGAATTTACCGATATGACGCCTCAACGCGGCAAACCAAACACTACTACCACAGCAGCCAATCAACAACATTACTAAATTCAAATTCTGCGGCAGACATCACCGTTGATGCAGTTGGTAACACTTGGATAATTTACACCGATGGTATAGTTGAGAAGCTGGATCCGAAACTTAATAAGATCACGTATCGCACCACGGTTTTTAAGGGATTGATTAATAGTAAAATCAACAGTTATTGCTTAACTGTTGACCGGGATAATGACCTGTGGTTTTATGCTTCGTATGTTGATATGGGCGTGTTTTATTACAAACCTTCGACCGGAGATTTTCGCCATATCACAAAGGAATCAAACCCGACAAGGTTAAAAGCGAACATTATAACCAAAATTGTTCAGGCCGATGATGGCCGTATATGGATATCTACCGACCATGGAGGGATTAATGTGCTGGATAAAAAGAATTTTGAAATTACTTATCTGCTAAATCGCGAAGATGACACTAAATCGTTACGGCAAAATACGGCAACACTTTATAAAGATAATTACGGCATTATGTGGGCGGGCACCTTCAAAAAGGGCATAAGTTATTATCACAAAAATATTATAAGGTTCCCGCTTTACAGGCATTTCGGATCAGACCCGGGTAGTTTACCTTTTAACGATGTCGACAAATTTGTTGAAGATAAGGAGGGAAGTTTATGGATTGGCACAAACGGGGGCGGGCTTATCTATTTTAACCGTAAAACAGGAAAGTATACCCAATATAAACACGACCCCGCAAAACCCAATAGCCTAAGTAACGACATTATTGTTAGCCTATGTATTGATCATGACCAGAAGTTGTGGATAGGCACCTACTTTGGGGGCTTGGAGTGCTTTGATGGGAAAACCTTTATCCACTACAAACATGACGATAAATTAGCCGGCAGTATTGCCGATGACAGGATATGGAGCATTCTGGAAGATTCGTCGCACCGCTTATGGATAGGAACTTTTGCTGGTAGCCTTGAGATTTTTGACAGGTCAAAAAAAACATTCTACCATCCTTTTAAAACATCGGAGATTAGATCGTGGCTGGTATCGTCCATCTTTGAGGATAAACAGGGCAATATATGGATAGGTGGGTATTGGGGTGTGGATGTGATATTGAAAAAAAATGATAAGATAATACACTACGTATCAAACACAAGCGGCAGCAATGCATTGATCGATAATAATGTAAATAGTATTAACCAGGATAGCCGCGGTTTAATGTGGATAGCAACTACCGGAGGTATAAGTATTCTAGATCCTAAGACCAACACTTTTACTTCATTCACAAAGAAAAACGGGCTTCCCGCAAATTCAATAACAAATACAGAAGAAGACAACAGTGGTTCGATGTGGCTGAGCACCTCAAATGGGCTAAGCCGGGTTACCTTAACGCCAAAAGGCAAAGCCTTTAATTTTCGCTTCGAAAATTTTGACGAGATGGATGGTTTGCAGGGCCGGGAGTTCAATTTAAACGCCGCTTTGAAAACCCGAAAGGGCGAGCTGATATTTGGCGGCGGCGAAGGCTTTAATATTTTTGATCCTGCAAGTATAGAACCCGTTACCAATAAGCCAAAGTTAGTTTTTACCGATTTTCAGTTATTCAATAAAAGTATATCAGCCAATGAAGCTATTAACGGACATGTAGTACTATCAAAATCCATATCCATAACGCAGGCATTAACACTTAATCATAGCGAAAACGTATTCTCGATAGAGTTTGCCGCTCTTGATTTTTTTAACCCCAGCAAAGTTAAACATCAGTATATGTTGGAGGGTTTTGATAAAAAATGGATAAACGCAGATAACAGAACGCGGAAAGCCAGCTATACTAACCTTGATCAGGGCGATTATGTATTTAAGGTGCAGGCCTCAAATTCAGAGGGCATATGGAATTCGGATCCTATTTCGTTAAAAATTAAAATACTACCGCCATTTTGGGAATCAACCTTAGCCTATATCATTTACCTCGTACTGTTTCTGGGTACCCTTTTGTTTATCCGGCATAGAGGGATCCAAAAAATAAAAAAGCAATTTATTGCCGAAAAAGAAAAACAGGAAGCAAAATTATTGATTGAACAGGAACGTCAGGAGGTTAAGCGCATGCAGGAACTTGACCAACTGAAAACTAAATTTTTGACCAATGTAAGTCACGAGTTTAGAACGCCCCTATCATTAATCATGGCGCCGGCCAATAAAATGTTTACCCGTGCCGATCAGGAACAAAAACAGCAGCTGAACATGATAAGGAAGAATGCTAGGCGATTATTAAACCTGGTAAATCAACTGCTTGATTTTCGTAAGATGGAGGTACAGGAATTGAAACTGCATAGTACGCCTGGAGATATTGTAAAGTTCATTAGCGAGATAAGCCTGTCGTTTACAGATATTGCCGAAGAAAAAGGGATTGATTTTATGTTTGACACCACGGTTGATTCCATATTTACCAGTTTTGATCATGATAAAATAGAAAGGATATTATTTAACCTGTTATCAAACGCCTTTAAATTTACACCGGCCGGTGGCAAGGTCAGCGTGTTACTTAATGTAAATAAGGAAGGCCCGCTTGAAATTAAAGTGATGGATACTGGTATAGGTATTCCGCATGAAAAACAGAATAAAATTTTCGAACGTTTTTTCCAGCATGATATTCCCGAATCGATGATTAACCAGGGCAGTGGTATTGGCCTTGCAATTACACGTGAATTTGTAAAAATGCATGGAGGAGAAATAGCGGTTGAAAGTGAGCCAGATCATGGCAGTTGTTTTATAATCAAGCTGCCAGTTATTATTTATGCCGGTGCAGAGATGGATCTATTATCCGATGATGAAGTTGATAACGAAAATCCGGACGAGAGCAGCCGTAATGAAAGTAAAACTATAGCGAAGCAGCAGCACGCTAGTAAAAAGCCGGTGGTTCTTTTGGTTGAGGATAACGATGATTTTCGTTTTTATCTGAAAGATAATTTAAAGGACCTGTTTTTTTTAATCGAAGCTTCAAATGGCAGAGAAGGCTGGCAAAAGGCACTGGCTATGCATCCAGATATCATTGTAAGTGATATTAGTATGCCAGAAATGACAGGTATTGAGCTTTGTAAAAAACTAAAGGGGGATAAGCGTACATCGCATATTCCCGTTGTGCTGCTAACAGCCCTGACAGGCGAAAGCGAACAATTAAGAGGGCTAGAAATTGGCGCTAATGATTACATGACAAAACCTTTTAATTTCGAAATACTTCTCTCAAAAATCAAAAACATCTTAACCCTGCGGGATATTTATAAGCAGACCTACAAAAAGCAAATGGATGTACAATTGCAGGAAACACCTTTACAAAATGAAGATGAGAAATTGTTACGAAGCATTGTTGAGTATATAGAACTTAATATTTTAAACGATAGTCTTTCGGTAGAAGAGTTAAGCCGCCAGATGAACATGAGCCGCGGATCGCTTTATAACAAGGTGTTAATGCTCACCGGTAAATCACCTGTCGAGTTCATCCGTTCCATAAGGCTAAAAAAAGCGGTGTATTTACTTGAAAATAGCCATATGACTATTAGTCAGATATGCTATGAAGTGGGCTTTAACACTCCTAAATATTTCACAAAGCTTTTCAAGGATGAATATGGGGTTATCCCGTCTGTATATGCCAGTTCTGCCCGACAAAAGAAACTATTAGAAAATGAAGAATAGTTTAAAGCGGTTGGCTATATTTTAGCCGATATTCCACAGAAGCTTACTGTCCAAAAGCCTGCTGGTTTTAACTTAGTATTTACGTTTCAATGGCCATATAATGCGTATTTGTTTACTATTTAATTATCAAGTATCTTATTTTCAATACTTTATGATTTTTGTACATTTGGTCTATATTTTTGTTCAACTCAGCCCCCTCGCCTTTTTCAGGTTATAATAGCTTTATCCTTAGAACATAGGACCAAAGTAATGTACTTAATTAAATTGGTTTTTATTTTGTTCTGCCAATTATCAAAAGAACCAACAAGGTTATTTATTTTTTGACTTGTATGCCGCGCTTGACTGTGCTTGACGTTTTTACTGGCTGTAAATACAGCTTTTGGTGAAGGAACTCATAGTAAAGCAATTTGAATGGCTTTTTGACTATTAATATGCATCAAAATAAGATAATAAACTATTATGAATGAACATAAAACCAATTAATTACTAACCAAATCCAATGAACCAATTATCAAACCTTAAAATCCCTTTATAAGATGGATGAAAATTTACAAAGAAGAATGAAAAGAAGTATTTCATTATTTATTGCAAACATGTTACTATGTCTTTCGGGCTATGCGCAAACTATCACGGTAGTTGGAAAGATAACGAGCGCCGAAGATTCTCAGCCAATGCCGGGAGTGAGTATTAAACTTAAAGGCACACCAACAGTAGCCATATCTTCTATTGATGGCACTTATACAATAATGGCAAAACCAGGCGATGTGCTTGTTTTTAGCTTTTTGGGTTACACATCTCAGGAAACAACTGTTAAACAATCTGGTCCAATTAATATAAAGCTAAACACAACCTCCAGCCGTTTAAGCGAAGTAGTTGTTACAGGTTATGCCAAGGCGAAAAGATCAGATGTTACCGGTTCTATAAGTTCCATATCGGGGAAAGACCTACGCCAATCACAGCCCACTACTTTTGACCAGGCCTTGCAGGGTAAAGTTGCAGGTGTGGTGGTTCAACAGGTGTCAGGCCAGCCTGGTGGTGGCGTATCTATCCAAATACGTGGCGTGTCCTCAATAAGCGGCTCTAACTCGCCACTGTACGTAATAGATGGTATTATTATTCCACCGGTCGGTAATCCCGGTACTGGCTCTAATCCATTAAATACCATCAATCCTGCCGAAATTGAATCAATAGATGTATTGAAAGATGCTTCGGCAACGGCCATATATGGTTCGCAGGCAACCAATGGCGTAGTGGTTATCACTACAAAAAGGGGTAAAGCCGGGGCTCCGCAGATAACTTATGATATGTATGCCGGTTACCAGGAAATATACAAGCGGCTCCCAACAGTAAATTTGCCACAGCTTGCTACTTTTATTAATGCCCGGGCCGTTGCCTGGGGCTTTGATGTCAGGCCCGAATTTGCCAATCCTCAATATCTGGGCCCCGGTACCGACTGGCAAAAAGAATTATTCAGGAAAGCTCCGCAGATGAATCACACACTTACTGTAAGTGGCGGGGATGCCAGAACCCAATATTTACTATCAACCTCATATTTTAACCAGCAAGGGATAGCCATTGGATCTGATTTTACCAGATACTCGTTAAGGCTGAACTTAGACAATAAAACTACTGATTGGCTAAAAATAGGTACGAGCCTTCAGTTGGCGCATGTTGATGAAAATGTAAATTCAACCTCGGGTAATGTAATTGGCACCGCGCTAAGCCTTACCCCTGATGTTCCGGTAACCAATTCTGATGGGTCATGGGGTGGGGTTACCAACACCAACGGTTGGGTACAACCTGTTGCCAACCCGGTGGCATTGGCAAAAATTGTAAAAGACCTAAAAAAGAGGAATCAGGTATTCGGCAATGTGTATGCCGAAATACAATTTACTAAAGATCTATCGCTGCGAAATGAGTTGTCCGGTAATTTCGATTTTAATACGGAAGACAGATATTCGCCAATTTATAATTTTGGTGCGGGTACCCCCAGCCCTAACTACGGTTCAGCTAACGCCGGCCAAAATTTTTATATAGTAATACGCAATTACCTGACTTATAATCATAATTTCAAAAAATTCCATCTTGATGCTTTGGCAGGGCATGAATCGCAGGAGAGAACTTTTCAAAACCTTAGCGGTGGGCGAAGGAACTTCCCTTCAGACAATGTGCAGGCGATTAGCGCGGGCGATGCTACCACCGCCACAAACTCCGGCGATAATTCACTATCAGACCCCACCGGCGGCTCGGCACAGGAATCCTATTTCGGTCGTATCAATTTTTCATGGGATGATAAATACCTGCTCACCGGCAATATACGGAACGATGGTTCTTCAAATTTTCCAGTCAACAATCGTTGGGTTACGACCTATTCGGGTGGATTTGCCTGGAAAATAAATAACGAGGCGTTTTTAAAAGGTATAAAAGCTATAAACGAATTGAAGTTGAGGCTGGGTTACGGGCTTACTAACAACCAGGGCATACCGGGCAATACCTATGCAACCCAGCTTCAAACAATATCTAATGGTTTATCAGGTATAGCTCAGTTTCAAAACAATTTGGCAAACCCGGCGGTGAAATGGGAAAAAACCGATTATTACAGTGCAGGGATTGATGGAACGCTTTTGAATGGGCGGTTAAGTTTTTCATTAGAAGCTTACGACCGCGAAACAAACGGCCTTTTATTACAGGTGCCGCTTCCTGGATACTCTGGTACTGTAGCGGGTTATGGGCCGGGGTCCATGCAAGCGCCTTTTGCCAATGTCGGCTCGCTAAGCAACAAAGGGTTCGACATTCAAATCAATACTACCAATATTGCTTCTAAAAATTTCAGTTGGAAAACTGGCTTTACCGTATCGCGAAATATTAATAAAGTAACCTACTTAGGTGCCGGTGGAACAGATGCTAATTTAAGCAAGAAATCGTACGTAATTAACGATATAGTTGAAAAAACGGTTGTGGGCCAGCCCATTGGCGAATTTTATGGCTATGTATTTGATGGGATTTTTTCAACTCCAAAAGATTTTCAAAACCATGCCCGGCCTACAGACG
Source organism: Bacteroidota bacterium (assembly GCA_040389105.1). GTDB lineage: Bacteria > Bacteroidota > Bacteroidia > Sphingobacteriales > Sphingobacteriaceae > Mucilaginibacter. The sequence continues at coordinate 96,685 of JAZKAO010000010.1, read as the reverse complement.
CAAGCGGTAACCCTTACCCAATTTCTTCATCGGGCGGTGGTATCTGGTACGGCGACCGTATGTTCAAGGATTTGAATGGCGACGGTGTTATCGACTCAAAAGACCAAACCTTTTTGGGTTCACCGATCCCAAAATTCCAGTATGGTATCAATAATACATTTAACTACAAAAACTTTGATCTGAATATTTTCTTCAGTGGCAGCTATGGCAACAAGGTGTTCAATCAAATGGCTATACAGCAAACCGATCCACAAAATCATGGTACCTATTTTACATCGGTATTAGATTATGCGCGTTTGGCTATGGTAGATCCTAAAGGCTCTTCATCCGATGTTAACAATGTATATGTTACCAACCCAAATACAACAGTTGTAGGCGTGAGAAATGACAATACCAACGGTAATAACCGTCCTAATAGTTTGTTTATCGAGGATGGTTCATTCCTGCGGTGCAAAAATATCACCTTAGGCTACCGCTTGCCAGAAAAGCTTTTGTCAAAAATATCTGTGCGTTCTGTCAGAGTTTACGCCAATGTATCCAACGTATTTATAATTACAAAATATAAAGGCATGGATCCTGAAATTGGTTCGTGGGACCCGCTTCAGGCAGGGTGGGACAGCGGTTATTATCCGCAGCCAAGAGTATTTACTATTGGTGCAAACATCGCCTTGAAATAATAAAACGATCACCGATTAAAAATATATGTTTATGAAATCAATTAACAAAATTATCATCATCCTGCTATGCGCGGCAGCCGTAGCCGGATGTAAAAAGAGTTTTTTGGATCGTCCGTCCAACTCGCAGATAAGTTCTACTAATTTTTATAAAACCACCTCCGATTTACGACTGGCTACGGCAGGCCTTTACGGCGGGGCCATGTGGTGGCAATGGAACAATGGCGCATTGATACCGCTTGGCGACGTATTGAGCGGCACCGGCAGCTTCCAATATAGCGGCGATATAGTACAACTTTTTACCCGTACTATTACCGCGCAAAATGGCCTTGTTACAAATGGTTGGGTGGGGTTATACAATGTTATAGCGCAATGCAATGGCGTTATCAATGCCGTACAGCAACAGGCGTCTGCGTCCATTTCGGTGGCAGACAGAAATGCTGCCATAGGTGAAGCAAAATTTATTCGTGCCGTAGCTTACTATCATTTAGCGGTATATTGGGGTGCAGTGCCCATTATCGAAGATAACAGCAAACTGATCAACGATCCGCTGATTAATCGCAACATTGTTTCGGATGTCTATAAATTCGTTGCCAAAGACTTGACTTACGCGGCGCAATACCTTCCCAAAAAAGATGAAACAGGCCGGGTAACTACCTGGTCGGCGCAGGGGATGTTGGGCAAAGTATACTTAACAATGGCGGGTGTGGGTAAAAGTGGCAGCCGCGACCAGGCCTTGCTTGACAGTGCCAAAAAGTATGCGGGCAATGTGTGTAAAAACAGCAATCTATCGTTGCTGCCCAGCTATTATGAACTTTTTAAAGCGCAAAACAACGATAACGTTGAATCGTTATTTTCCCTTCAATGGGCCGCAGGTGTAGGTTATGGAAATGGCAACGCTTTACAACTGTATTTTTCGCCATCGTCCGCTATCCTTCCTCAAAAGCAAGGTGGATGGCAAGCCTTACAACCAACGTATGATTTATACAGGATGTATTCTGCTAAGGATACGGTAAGACGCAAAGCCACTATTATGCTCAACGGAGATTTGTATCCCGAACTGAATGCTGCCGGCGGTGGTTATAAGGCGACAGGTACGGGCCTGAAAAAACACATTATTGGCAACGAAAAAGACAACAATGCGCCAACAATGGATGGATGGTCATCCCCCGAGCATAATGCAATTCTTAGATTGGCCGATGTTTATTTGGTATATGCCGAAGCTATTTTGGGCAATAATACTACTACCAGTGATGCTGACGCCCTAACTTATTTTAATAAAGTGCGGACAAGGGCCGGCGTGGATATTGTGATTGCGATAACTCCGGCTTTACTGCGTACGGAGAGAAGGGTTGAACTTGCTTTTGAAGGACAATATTGGATAGACCTGGTTAGGTATTCTTATTATGATCCGAGTAATGCTGTGAAGCTTCTTAATGATCAGGATGCCACGCACGGCCGGATTTCGTTTACTTATGATCCGGTAACGAAAATAGCTAAAAGGGATACTATTGCTCCGCCATCTACGCTTCCGGCAACTATCACTTCATTTACCTTGCCAATTCCGTCATCGGAGTTGACCAGTGCCCCTAAACTGGCACTGCCACCGGTGCCTTACTATTAATTTAACATAGTTAAAATATATTATTATGAAAAAAAATTTAGATGCCCGCTTGTGTTTTTTGCCACTTCTGTTAATGATAGTGGCTTTACTACCCGCTTGTAAAAAAAATAGCGATAACACTATACCTCCTGTCATTACAAGCGTAAGGTTGTATAACCCGTCGCCTAAGGATACTCTGTTGAGCACTGGTGATCCTAAAACCGATCCTAACTTTTCTGGAGGGACAGGACGATATGTGGTTATCATTGGACAGAATTTGCAAAATGCAACGGAAATTAATTTTGACGGAGTTTCAACCACTTTTAACCTTGCTTTATTTTCGCCCAACAGCGCGGTTGTACGGATACCAAATATCAATTTTTCCACTATTGATACTACCAAGCTTTACACCCTACAGTATAAAACACCAGGAGGGTCAACAACGTTTTCTTTTAAATTAGGCCCGCCTGCACCAACTATTAGTTCCATATCCGATGTATTTGCCGCCCCGGGCGATTCGGTTTATCTCTATGGTTCAAATTTATTATTGGTTCAACAGTTTACATATGGCGGAACCAAAATCCCCAAGTTTAACTCAAATGCCAATGGAACCGCTCTTGGTTTCCTGATGCCGGCAACAACGTCTGACAAGTTAATAGTGGTTACTACTAAATCGGGTATTGCCCAGATTACAATAAATGCAAAGCCAATCATTACCAGCATTTCCAACGATAATGCCAACGTTGGCGATTCGGTTTATGTTTATGGTGCTTACCTTAAAACTATCCAGTCAATTTCTTTTGGCGGTGCTACTATTACAAATTTCACAGAGGGTCCACGTGGCTCTTATGTTAAGTTTCTGGCTCCAGCTTCGAACAGCTACTCTAGCGGGCCAGTGACCATTGTTACCAGTTATGGAACGGTTTCTACTGCTTATAATGTAAATACTCAACGTGGCGTTACTCAAGGTCTTTTAGCCGATTTTGAGTGGGGTAATTATTTTGGTTATGCCTGGTATGGAGATATTACATTAGCTAATAACATGGCCGTTTTTAATGGTTTGATGGGTACAAATAATAGTCAGTATGTGTATTTTAATTCTCCTGTTTTAGCTGGCGGTGCTAGTAAGTACGCCCCATTGGGTAATTCTAATCCAACTTCTAATCCTGCTAATTTCTGGATGCCTGTGGCAAATCTTACAGATCCTGTTTCAAGCTGGGCTCTTCAATTTGAAATAAGTGTGGCTCAACCATGGAATGGAGGTACTCTTTATATTAGAACTGATTTTGCAGGTGACAATTATGTTGCGCGTTATGAACCATGGAAAATTCCTGCTTCAAATAATACCCTTGCTTTTAAAACCAAAGGTTGGCAAACCGTAACTATTCCTTTAACTGAGTTCAGATCAAAAGTTAACACATTAGGGGATGGTGTATCAATTACTCAAATAAGCCAATTATTAGGGCCTACTGGTGCGAATAGTTATAATATGACCCTTAAAAATTTCGATACTTCGCCAACTGCAACTGGTTTTTATGCTGCTATTGACAATATTAGGTGTGTGAAAATTAAATAGCCTACCGCCCCGCGGCAACATACCGCCGTGGGGCTTTTTAACTAATTAAAAAATTAAGAAAAAATGAAGATTAACTATTCTTTTAAAATATTGATATTTCTTATTACAGTTATATCTTTATTGTCCTGTAAAAAAGCGCATACTCCGGACCCGGAACTAACAGCTAGCGCATCTACCATAGCTTTTACGGGTGATGGCGGTGCCCAGGACATAACCGTCTCAAGCAATGCCGATTGGAGCATCAGCAATCCTGCTTATTCGTGGTTGCAGTTAAGCACAACATCAGGCAACAGCGGCAGCACGGTTATTCATTTAACAACATTATCGCAAAATGGAACAGGGGCAAGCCGCTCTGGTATTTTATTTGTAGATTGTTCCAACGGCCAGGCAAGAAGGGTGATAGTTTCTCAGGCCCCTACCTTATACCCAACTTATAATACATCGCCCATAGCGCCTGATATGACCGGAATGACCAGTAATGCCGTGCAACTGGCGGCAAAAATGAGTACGGGGATGGGAATAAATTTTGGCAATACTATGGAATCCCCAAACGAAGGTGATTGGCAGAATAGTAAGTTGACCGAGTCGTATGTGAAGTTTATAAAACAATCAGGTTTCACTGCTGTACGGCTTCCCTGTAACTGGGTTTGGACTCATTTGAGCGATCCGAAAAAGGCAACAATTGACCCTGCATGGCTTGCGCGGGTGAAACAAGTGGTTGGATGGTGTGTGGCTAATGATATATATGTGGTACTGAATTCTCACGATAGTCCCACTGGTAATGCAATTAAGCAAGATTCTGTTAATGCGATGCAAAAGGCGATTTGGGAGCAGATTGCTACCACCATGCGCGATTTTGATGAGCACCTTATTTTTGCCGGCTTGAATGAACCTATTGCTGATAATGCTGCGCAGATGGCCATACTTAATGGTTATCACGAAACATTCATCAATGCAGTTCGCTCTACCGGAGGCAAGAACAGTTACCGGGTGCTGGTTGTGCAGGGGCCGACTACCGACCCTAATAAAACTTATACTTTGATGAATACTCTTCCAGCAGACAAGATTGCTAACAAGTTGATGGTGGAGGTGCATGACTATACGCCTTCTACATTTACGATACTAACGGATGGAGATGCAAGTTGGGGCAACATGGTTTACTATTGGGGGAAAGGAAATCATTCTACTATTGAGCCGAGCCGTAACGCCACCTATGGAGAAGAAGATGCGGTCACTGCTGAACTCCAACCGTTGAAAGCGAAGTTTGTTGATAAAGGTATCCCTGTAATACTGGGTGAATATGCTGTCTGGAGGAGGACTGCCGCCACCAACAGTAATTATCTTCCTAAGGATCTGGCTATGCACAACAAGTCTGTGGATTACTGGACAACTTTTGTCACCAAAACTATGAGAGCCAATGGCCTTATGCCATTCCATTGGGAGATAGGTTTTATGTTCGACAGAAAAAACAATGTGGTAAAGGACCAGGCTATGTATGATGCCCTTAAGGCTGGATATAACTAAAAAGCAATGTGTCAATTATAGCATAAAGTTATTCCCTTCCCTGAGATTTGGTTAAGCGTTAGCCAGTCCCGGGGAAGGGTTAACCTCTTTTTTACTTAGCTTAAAGAATAATTAATCAATTGAAATTAACCCTTAACGAGTATCCGTTTTTTAGGTGAAATATAAAAAAGCATGTTTGGAAAAAAAATATTGTTAAGTACGGTCTTTGCTATCTCTTTCTTAGGATGTCAAAAAGAGGTTGAAGCTCAGACTAATGCGGATAAACCGAAAGTGGTTAATGAAAAGCTGGAAGAAAAATTCGCAAATGTTTCGCCGAAACTTCTCACCAATAATGCGAATCCTTTATTAGATTTTATGTTTACGGCCGACCCAACAGCAGTAGAATACAATGGAAGAATTTATATGTATGCCACGAATGATCATCAACAGTATGAGAAGGTAGGAAAGGTTGGAAAAAATTCATACGAGCATATTCGTACACTGGTCATGATGTCTTCCGATGATATGGTCAACTGGACTTATCATGGTGTCATAAATACAGCAAAGCTGGCACCATGGAGTCAGAATTCCTGGGCGCCTTCCATTACATCCAGACTGGAAGCTGATGGCAAAACGCACTTCTATTTGTATTACTCCAATGGCGGTGGTGGCTCAGCCGTGCTTACTTCCACCTCTCCCGTTGGGCCCTGGAAAGACCCATTAGGAAAGAACATCGTCGACCGTTCTGTCCCCGGTGTGGATGTCGGATCTCCATTCGATCCCGGAGTTTTGATTGACGACAAAGGCACAGGCTGGCTGGTTTTTGGAGCGGGAACGCCTAAAACAAAGTATATGCCGGATAATGCCAGAATTGTGAAATTAGGAGCAGATATGATCAGTTTGGCCAGCAATATTGCTAAGATACCCGCTCCTTATTTTAATGAAGCCAGCGACCTTAACTTTATCAACGGAACCTGGGTGTATAGCTATTGTACGAATTGGGACCCACGCACTGTATGGCCTTATAGCAATATTGAAAAGCCAACCCTATGCAACATATCTTATATGACGACTAAAACACCGTTAGATGCGGATAGCTGGAGGTACCGCGATAATTACTTTAAGAATACCGGCGACGTTAACGTGGGTCCTATGACAAACAATCACACTCACATTTTCAAGTTTAAAGGGAAATATTACATTGCTTACCATGCCATGTATTTACAGGATTATTTTGGCACTAAGGGTGGTTTTCGTAATGCAGGTATCGAAGCAATACAGGTGGATGAAAAGAATGGCGTGAACATCCCCATGGTCAAAGCAACTTTTAAAGGTCCGTCACAAACTAACCTATTAAATCCATTCGTTGTGCAGCAAGCAGAAACCACTGCAGGCACTTCGGGGCAGGTCCAGTTCGATACTACTGGTGTTGTGGGTAATATGGTTGCCAAAGGCCAAATAGATAAACAATGTCTCATGGTTCGGGGGGCCGATTTTAGAAAACAGGCTCCTGCCAAATTCGAAGCCCGGGTGAAAGGAAAAGGTCAAATTGATGTTTATGTAAATAATCTTAAAGGCCCAGCCCTTGTTTCCCTTAAGTGTGATGCGAAGGACTGGACTACGCTCTCAAAGCAAATAGAACTGAACATACCTAAACGAGTGGGGAATATCTATTTTGTATTTTATGGAGAAGGTTTTTTGTTTGATGAATGGAAGTTTTATTAATTCCGGTTGCTGGTTTATTGATGCTATTTATATGGAGATGTTCGATCAAAACGGGGTGTTGGTGCCTGCCATTAAAGCAAAATAAAGTAAATGTTGGGTTAAAGCTTTTTCTGGAATAGCGGTACTGTGAACAGATTGCACAGCACCGTTTTCTTGAGGTATATGCTTGGTATTGATTGTGAAAAGACAAATTAACAGACTTTCGCCAATGACATTATGCACATGTACAGTTCCGAATATTGGAAATAAACAAATAGGGCCTATCAGCTTCAATAGAAAGTAAGACATCTTCTGATGATAAAAAGATACTTAATAATATTATTAATAACCATCTTAATTCCCTCGGCGGCGCTAAAAGCACAGGAAGTTAAGCGCTTTTTCCCGGAAAAAGATTTGGTGACTACCGGAATCTATTATTACCCTGAACATTGGAATGAGGCCCAGTGGGAAAGGGATATAAAAAAGATCTCAGATATGGGTTTTGAGTTTGTTCACCTGGCTGAATTCGCCTGGTTCAAAATGGAACCCCGGGAGGGTGGTTTTGATTTGAACTGGCTTGATCAAGTGGTGAGCCTTTGCACTAAATACCATCTAAAAGTTCTGCTATGCACACCTTCTGCAACCACCCCCACATGGATGCGGCTAAATTATCCGGAAACTTTTAGTATGGATGGCCATTACATCCGTGCGGAAAATGGCACACGGGGGCTAGCCTCAATTGTTAATCTGAAGTATCGTGGATTTGTGAAAAAAATTGTAGCTAAAATGGCTATGCGTTACGGGGAAAATAAGAATGTTATAGGCTGGCAGATAGATAATGAACCCGGCGCTGTCACCGATTATAGTCCCTCGTCGCAGGAAGCCTTCAGAACATGGTTGAAAAATAAATACAAAACTATCGAAACGTTAAATACTGCTTGGGGAACCGCCTTCTGGAGCCAGTGGTTTAATAATTTTGATCAGGTGATCATCCCGAACTCTAACTTGGTAGGCTGGTGGGGGAACAATCCTCACGCCTTGTTAGATTTTAAAAGGTATTCAGCAGATGCGCAGGCCGAATTCCTTGATCTGCAGGCCAGCGTTTTACGGAATTATATTTCGAAGGATCAGTTTGTTACTACCAATTATACGGCTGTTTGCACGGGCTCTGACCCAACACGGACAAAGAAACTGGATTTTGCCGTGTACACGGCTTATCCAAACGGAGGTACTGATAATATTGGTGAATTAGGTTTTCGTTTAGGGAATAGCGATGTTATTCTTTTTGCTTCAGAATATTATAAATCGGTAGGTGGCATTTCAGGAGTTATGGAAATTCAGCCAGGTCCGGTTAACTGGGGCAGCTACAATCCCCTTCTTTTACCGGGTACAGTTCGCTTATGGCTGTACCACAGTTTTGCGGCAGGAGGGAAGATCGCCTGTTCATACCGCTTTCGTCAAATCTTATATGGCGCGGAACAGTATCATGCGGGAATAATACAAACCGATGGGGTAACACCCTCTGAGGGTGGCAAAGACTACATGCAGTTTATAAAAGAAATAGCAGGGCTGCGGAAGCAATTCACGCCAGGCACAAAAACGCCGGAAAAGTTAGCGGCGCGGTCAACAGCTATTCTCTGGAACTTGGAAAATTACTGGAGCATTGACAGGCAAAAACAAACGGGACAATGGAATACATGGGGTTATCCGTTAAAATTCCTTAAAACTGCAAAGGCATTAGGTGCACCTGTTGATGTAATTCCGGAAACGGCAGATTTTTCAAAGTATAAATTTGTAATCGTTCCGGCTTATGAAATGGTTGATTCTGCATTGGTGAAAAAATGGAATGACTATGTAGCAAAAGGCGGCAACCTGATTGTTACCTGCCGTACCGGCACTAAAGATCGCAGAGGCCATTTTTGGGAGGGTGAGACTGCCATGCCAATTTCAAATATGATTGGTGCCCATATAAGCCAGACGGATATGCTTTCATCATATGGTAAAGGCGATATAATGATGAATCCGAATCATTATCCATGGCATAGCTGGGCAGATTTGCTTGTGCCGGATAATAATACCGCCGTGCTGGCTACTTATAATAATCAGTTTTATAAGGGTAAAGCCGCTGTTGTAAAACACCGGATTGGTAAAGGTTGCGTAACCTATATCGGCGTAGATACAGATGATTCGAAATTAGAAAAGGATTTATTGAGACAGATTTATCAAGAGGCCGGTGCTACAACGGAGAATTATCCTCCCGGTGTTTTTGTTTATTGGCGCGATGGTTTTTATACCGCATTAAATTATTCATCAGAAAATTACACGGTAAATCTGCCTGATGCTGCAAAAGTTTTAATTGGGGAAAAGACACTGAAGCCCGCGGGTGTGCTGGTATGGACAGAATAATTGATTAAGAATTAACAAACAAATGAAAAAAATAATTTGGGCATTGATGGTTTCACAATTCGTTTTTTTTGCAAATGTAAATGCCCAAAGAACCATCAATGTAGATTTTAACAAAACCTCGGGTAAACTTAATACTACGTTTAATACTTGCATAGGTGCAGGCCGGGCAAATGAAGGGTTACGTGCCGACTGGCAGCAACAGTTGGCATATGTAAAAAAACAATGCGGCTTTCAGTACATCCGAATGCACGGGCTACTCACTGATGACATGGCAGTATATACCGAAGACGGTAAAGGAAATCCTCAATATAACTACATGTATGTAGATGCGTTGTTTGATTTTCTACATAGCATTGGTATGAAACCTTTTGTAGAACTGGGGTTTATGCCTAATGCCTTAGCAAGTGGCAGTCAGACAATTTTTTGGTGGCGCGGCAATGTTACGCCGCCAAAAGATTATAATAAATGGCAGGCGCTTATCCATAACCTTGTTCAGCATTTTACTGAACGGTATGGCACCGAAGAAGTAAAAACCTGGTATTTCGAAGTATGGAATGAGCCTAACCTGTCGCCGGGCTTCTGGACAGGAACGCAGGCAGACTATTTCAAATTATATGATTATTCTGCAAAGGCGGTAAAAAGCGTAAATACGGCGTATAAGGTAGGCGGGCCGGGCACCGCCGGTGCGGCATGGGTTCCGGAGATGATCGCTCATTGCAGCAAAAACAACATTCCGATTGATTTTATCAGTACGCATTCGTATGGTGTAAAACAGGGGTTTTTAGATGAGTACGGAAATTCGGGCACGGTATTAAGTAAAGATTCATTGGCAGTTAGTGGCGATGTGCTGCATTCCCACAAACAAATTTCTGAATCGGCCATGCCCGGCCTGGAATTGCATTATACCGAATGGAGCTCATCCTATACGCCGGCAGACCCGATACACGACAGCTATCAGGAAGCAGCCTATATTTTAGAAAAATTAAAACAGGTTGGCAGCGCAGCCAACTCCATGTCGTACTGGGTCTTCACCGATATTTTTGAGGAACCGGGCCCGCGGTTTACACCTTTTCATGGGGGCTTTGGTTTACTCAATATTCAAGGCATAAATAAACCAGCTTTTTATTCTTATCAGTTTATGAATAAGCTTGGAAAAACTGAATTAGCAAATAATGATACACGTTCGTGGGTTTGTAAAAATGACAAGGGTGGTGTGCAGATGCTGTTTTGGGATTATACCAACACACTCCCCGATTCTGTAAACAATCAAACATATTTTATAAAAGATTTGCCCGCCAAACCCAAAGGCAAGATAAAAATAAATTTATCACATGTACCTCCCGGGAAATACACGATGGAGGTATACAAAGTGGGTTACAAGGTAAATGATGCTTACACAGACTATATCAATATGGGCAGGCCAGCGCAACTAAACCGGCAACAGGTTGTAAAATTAAAAGAACAAAATGGCGCTCCGGCGGCAACCCGCCAAATTGAAATAAAATCAAATTCAAACTATTCCAGCGAATTTGATATCCGGGAAAATGATGTGATGCTAATAAATATAATTAAACACTGATCAATGATTATAATGATATCCCAATTGAAAATAATGACAAGGAAATGCTACTGTATGCTTTTGTTTGTGCTAATGGCCGTAGGAACGGCAAATGCACAGCATATGCTAAATGATAACGATGCAAAAGAAAAGATCCGCTCTTTGATCAGCCGGATGACGCTAAAGGAAAAAGTTAGCCTGCTGCATGCGAATTCTAAATTTTATGTATCAGATATAAAAAGATTAGGCATTCCGGAATTAGCACTTAGCGACGGGCCTCACGGCGTACGTGCTGAAGTTAACAGACTCAACTGGGCTTACTCTGGCTGGACCACTGATTCGGCCACCTGTTTCCCTCCCGGCACTGCTCTGGCCGCAACCTGGAATCCTGAACTGGCCTATAAGCAAGGCCTTGTATTGGGAGAGGAGGCCCGGTTTAGAAAAAAAGATGTTTTATTGGGGCCTGGTATCAATATCATTCGTTCGCCCCTCTGTGGCCGAAACTTCGAATACATGAGTGAAGATCCGTTTCTTATTTCAAAGATGGCCGTTAATTACATTAAAGCGCTCCAATCAAAAAATGTAGCTGCGAGTGTAAAACATTGGTTAGCTAATAATCAAGAAACACATCGCGATTCTATTGATGTATATATGAGCGAAAGGGCTTTGCGTGAGATCTATTTACCGGGTTTCAAAGCTGCAATTACTGAAGGCGGGGCTTATACCGTTATGGCTGCTTATAATAAATTCAGAGGTGATTGGTGTTCAGAAAACGAATATCTAAACAGACAAATTCTACGAAAAGAATTAGGATTCAAAGGCGTGTTAATGACCGATTGGGCCGCAGCACATAGCACTGTAAAGGCTGCATTAAGTGGGCTTGATTTGGAAATGGGTACCGATAAAGAGGATTACAACGAATGGTATTTTGCCGATCCGTTAATAAAAGCCGTTGAAGAAGGGAAAGTGCCAGTGTCGGTGGTTGATGAAAAAGTAGCGAATGTATTGCGCGTAATGTTCAAAACAAAAATGTTTGATGAAAGCAATCGCGAAAAGGGAAAAATGAATACATCGGAGCATCAAAAGGCAACCTACAATTCGGCAGCCGAGGCAGCAGTGTTACTTCAAAATAAAGGTAATGTTCTTCCGATCGATTTCAATAAAGTAAAATCGGTCGCTATCATCGGTGATAATGCCACGCGGAAACATTGCGGAGCAGGGCTTAGCTCCGAAATAAAAGCACTATACGAAATAACTCCGTTGCAGGCAATTAAGCAAAAGTTCGGGGCTACAGTAAAAATAAATTTTGCTCAGGGTTATGAAAAACAATCCGCTTTTAAAGAGGGCAGTAACGCGGGCCAGGCAAATTCAGATAAAGTTGATTGGAAACTGATTCAAGAGGCTGTAAGAGTTGCCAGGGAATCAGAAGTCGTTGTCATTTTCGGGGGTTTAAACCATGATTTTGATACGGAATCTTTTGACAGGCAAAACATGGACTTACCTTATGGACAGGAAGTGCTGATCCAGGAAGTGGCAAAAGCAAATCCTAACACTGTTGTAGTAATGGTAGCCGGTTCTCCTGTAAAATTGGCAGGTATCGTTAACAGGGTGCCAGCTATTTTATGGTCGTGGTATGGCGGCATGGAAGCTGGTAATGCGGTGGCAGATATACTAAGTGGCAAGGTGAATCCATCGGGTAAATTACCTTTTACAATACCGGTAACATTGGATCAGTCTCCCGCCCATGCTTTGGGTAACTTTCCGGGAAAAGATATGAAGGTAAATTACGAGGAGGATATTTTGGTAGGCTACCGCTGGTTTGATACGAAAAAGATCCGGCCCCAGTTCCCTTTTGGATACGGGCTCTCTTATACTGATTTTGCACTTAGTGGTTTTTCGACAGATCAAAATAGCTATAAAAGAGGTGAGATCATTCATGCAAAATTCATGATCAAAAATACAGGTACTCATTATGGAGCCGAGGTTGTGCAGTTGTATGTAAGCAACCCTGCCAGCTCGGTTTTACATCCTGAAAAAGAATTAAAGGCTTTCGAAAAAGTTTTTTTGCAACCAGGCGAAACGAAAACAGTTGAACTGGATGTAAAGGTTGCGGACCTGGCTTTTTACGATGAAACAAAAAAAGCATGGAAAGTTGACGCCGGCGAATTTGCGCTGCAACTGGGTAACTCATCACGGGATATTTCTAAAATAGTTAATGTTTCAGTGAAATAATATTAAAAAATAGCAAGAGTGTTAATTGGCAATTCGTTTAAAAACACAAATAAATTTTGTTGAAAATAGCTTGGTTATTCTCAACGTAACCGGCGAACCAAAATAAGTACCGATGAATGGAAAATCGCAAAGGGTTCTTTTGATAAAAGCCATACCGGCAATTTTTACTATTGCAGCGTATGAACCGGCTTTATAGAAGTAAAATAGTTTTATTCTAATTGAGAAATGATAAATGTCATAAATTATATTGGAAAATTGCTAACTAAAGAGAGAAAAGGCACAGCCAGATCGTTAGCGAATAACTTTAATAGGGTTTCAGTTGGAGAATGGGGAAAAATAATTATTGCAGGAGATAATAACCCCGGTAAGCGTGAATATAATAAAGCTAATTTGTGGATTGCTTTTAACAGATATGACCTGGATGCGGCACAGCATAATGAAACATCCGGGGAATGTTCGCTTAAAAGTTGTAATAGGGCAATGCCACGTATTACTTAAACAACCCGGTTGTGTTTACTCCTGCCGACGCGGGGTTTTCTTTATGTCCAACCATTTGGTCCGATGCCCATTTATAACCAACGCGGTTGGCAACAAATGAATCTTAACAACATTCAAATTCAGTTTAATCGAATAAAAAAATGAAAATAAATATGCGAATAGCGTTAGCTGTTTTTACAGTAGCCCAATTTTTTCAAACCCTCAGTTATGCGCAAATAACATTGCCAAAAGTATTTGGCGATAATATGGTTTTGCAAAGGGGTATAACTATACCTGTTTGGGGAAAAGCATCTCCGGGGGCTCTGGTTGTGGCCACGCTTGGCAAAGCAACTATAAAAGCAAAAACCGATATGGAGGGCAAATGGATAGTGCATTTTCCGAAACTTAAGGCAGGCGGTCCCTATAACCTCAAAATCTCTGAATCAGGAAAACCAGAATTTGCGATCACACTAAAAGAAATCCTGATCGGTGATGTCTGGCTGGCTTCAGGACAGTCCAACATGGAGTGGCAAGTACAGCAGGCAAAAGATGCTCCGAATGAAATTGCCAAAGCAGATTTTCCCCAAATTCGGTTTCTCCAGGTAGAGCATGATATTAAATTTACTCCTCAATCTGGTTTTTCCGCGGGAAAATGGAAACGATGCGACACCAGCAATATAAAGCAGTTCTCCGCTGTAGCCTATTATTTTGCCCGCAAAATACATCAAGAACAAAATGTACCCATCGGTATTATTCAAAGCACTTGGGGCGGAACTCCGGTACAAGCATGGACAAGTCGGGAAATGCAGCTTGCATCGCCTGTTACCAGGGCCAAAACGCTTGCCAATGATACGCTTACTCAAAATAATATTGTCAAAGACAGCCTCGATATGATCCGTTTTTGGGATGTAGTTTATCATCCCCAAAGTAATTGGGATAAAACAGTCCCCTTACCGGAATATGATGATGCTGGTTGGACTGTGGTTGAGATGCCCCGCCTGATTAAAGATTTTGGGATTGGAAAATATGAAGGGATGATGTGGTTACGTAAAAAAATCATGTTACCTCCTTCTTTTGCAGGAAAAACTTTAGTGCTGAATATTGGTCACCCCGAAATGAATTACTCACTTTATTTTAATGGTGTCGAAATATGCAAAACAATTTGGAATAGCAATCCAAAACACTCTTATACCATTCCGGCCAGCCTGGTTAAAAATGGCGAAAATAGCATTGCTATCAGAATGGCTATGCTGTGGGGCGGTGGCGGATTGGATCCGTCGGCCGTGAATGCTTATTATATTACCGATGGAGACTCAAAGGTTTCTTTAGCAGGAAAGTGGTTATACAACAAAAATATTGAACCAACTATGCCTCAAATTCACAATTATCAGAATTATCCTGCAACGCTGTTTAATGCCATGATCAATCCGCTGATTCCTTTTGGGGTTAGAGGTGTTATCTGGTACCAGGGAGAGGCGAATGATTCAGCAGCTTACCGTTATCGGGAATTATTCCCCATGCTGATAAACGACTGGCGACAACGCTGGCATCAGGGTAACCTGCCTTTTTTATATGTTCAGCTGGCCAATTTCAAAAAAGAAAACCCACTTCCCTCTGAAAGTGAATGGGCCGAACTGAGAGAATCGCAAACGCTAACATTATCGCAACCTAATACGGGGATGGCTTGCATAATTGATGTGGGAGATGCAAATAGTATTCATCCGATAAATAAGCAGGAGGTAGGGCGCAGGCTTGCGCTCATAGCGGAAAAAGATGTATATGGCGAGAATATTATCGCCTCGGGACCTATGTATAAAAACTTCGTTGTTAAAAGGAAAGAAATAATTATAAATTTTACCGATACAGGTTCGATGCTTACAACCCGTGATGCAGCTTCACTAAAGGGATTTGCGATTGCCGGAGATGATAGAAAGTTTTATTGGGCACAGGCCAGGATAGATGGTAATAAGGTAATAGTTAGTTCGGATAAAGTAAATGTGCCGGTAGCTGTACGCTACGCCTGGGCCGATAATCCCGTTTGTAATCTCGCTAATACCCAAGGGTTACCGGCGGTTCCGTTTAGAACGGATACATGGAAAGTAATAACGGAGAAATAGATTTTTTAAGTTGAGAACGACTGAATAATAAACCAACAATACAAAAGATACTAAAAATGAAGATAAAACTTATACTTGCTGTGGGTATATTGTATAGCCACACGTTGATGGCGCAAGAAAAATACCCGTCGCCGGTAAGGCCGGGTAACGAACCCATTGCTAAAGGGAAATTTAAGCCTGCCTGGCAGTCGCTTCAGCAATATCAGGCACCTGAATGGTTTCGTAACGCCAAGTTTGGGATATGGGCGCACTGGGGCCCGCAATGTCAGCCGGAGCAAGGCGATTGGTACGGACGTTTAATGTATGATGAAGGCAGTGAACAAAATAAATGGCATACTGCCCATTATGGCCCACCTTCAAAAGCCGGGTTTAAGGATGTTATAAACAGTTGGAAAGCCGAGAAGTGGGATCCGGAAAAGCTTGTAGCGCTATATAAACGTGCAGGGGCACAGTATTTTTTTGCTATGGCTAACCATCATGATAATTTGGACCTGTGGGACAGTAAATACCAGGAATGGAATTCGGTTCGTGTCGGTCCGAAAAAAGATATTGTTGCCGGTTGGGCAAAGGCCGCTAAAAAATATGCGCTTCCATTCGGTTTAAGTGTTCACGCATCACACGCCTGGACATGGTATGAAACCGCACAACGGTCGGATAAAAGCGGGTCATTTGCCGGGATACCCTACGATGGTAAACTTACGGCTGCTGACGGAAAAGGAACTTGGTGGGAGGGATTGGACCCGCAGCAGCTTTATGCACAAAACCATGCGCTAAGTACTGGAAGCGATAATGTGAAAACTTTATGGGGCCAATGGGATTGGAGTAACGGAGCATCAACCCCCTCGCAGGATTATTGTGACAAATTTTACAACCGTACTATGGATCTGATTAACCTTTACAATCCCGATCTGCTTTATTTTGATGACACAGCACTTCCACTATACCCGGTAAGTGATGCCGGATTAAAAATTGCCGCCCACTATTACAACCATAGTATGGCCACTCATAACGGAAAACTGGAAGCTGTATTATTTGGTAAAGTGCTTACACCGGATCAGAAAAAATGTATGGTATGGGATGTTGAGCGCGGCGCGCCTGATAATATCCAGTCTATACCATGGCAAACGTGTACCTGCATAGGCGATTGGCATTACAGCAGATCTGTTTATACAAATAATGGCTATAAATCTGCACAAACGGTTATCCGTACATTGGTAGATATTGTAAGTAAAAATGGTAACTTGTTGTTAAATATTCCCGTACGCGGTGATGGTACAATTGATGAAAAAGAAGTTGCTATCCTTGAAGGTATAGCCGCCTGGATGGCTATTAACAAAGAAAGTGTTTTTAATACCCGCCCCTGGAAGATTTTTGGGGAAGGCGCGGCTGCTGATGCAGCCAATCCGGTTAATGCGCAGGGTTTTAATGAAGGTAAAGTTCAGTTATCCGAAAAAGATATTCGCTTTAGCCAAAAGGCTGACATTGTTTATGCAACAGTACTTGGTGAGCCGGCGGGAGATATAAGCATCAAATCACTCGGAAATGCTAAAGCAGATAAAAAGATAAAAAAGATCAGAATGCTTGGCAGTAGGGAGAAACTTGTATGGAAGCAAAGCGCAGACTTATTAATGATAAAAAAACCCAAAACGCTACCAAGCAGTATAGCCGTTGTGTTTGAGATTAAATAGAATTTATAATATGAAGAATATGAAATTTTTGATTGCGCCCTTGTTTTTTTTATCTGTCAGCTTTTTTGCCGAAGCTCAGGGTCTTAATAAAAGTGCACGAAAACAACTGGTTGATGATAACTGGAAGTTTTTTCTGGGCGACACTACATCGGCCCAATTAAGAAACTTTAACGATAAAGGTTGGCGAAACCTTGATCTACCGCATGATTGGAGCATTGAAGGAAACATAAATTCTAAAAACCCTACCGGCGGTAGCGGAGGATATTTTCCGGCAGGTATTGGCTGGTATCGTAAAAACTTTAAAGCTCCGGTTGAATGGAAAGGCAAAAAAATCTCCATTTATTTTGAAGGGGTTTATATGAATTCTGAAGTATTTATTAATGGAAAATCGCTTGGTATTTATCCTTATGGGTATTCATCGTTTAGTTATGACCTTTCACCTTATCTGGATTTTAACAATAAAAACGTGATAGCAGTAAGGGTAAATAATTCGGAGCAGCTAAATAGCAGATGGTACAGTGGCTCGGGCATTTATCGTCACGTTTGGATGATAGCTACCGATGCTGTGCATATAGCTGATTGGGGCGTGGCCATTACAACCCCCGATGTATCTTCAAAAAAAGCTACTGTTCAACTTAAAACCCGGGTAAAAAACCAAAGCAGCTTGCCTAAAACCATCGTACTTAGCACCCGGTTATTTGGCGCAAATAATAAAAATGCCGGCAATGCTCAAATAAATATTGAACTGGCCGCTAATAGCGAAAAAGAAGTTGCACAAACCATAAACGTAGCCACTCCGCAACTATGGACGCCGGAAAACCCCAGGTTATACCATGCCCGGATACAAGTGCTGCAAAACAGAAAAGTAGTTGATGAAACGGAGACGGCTTTTGGGATACGTTCCATAAAATTCACAGTTGAAAATGGATTTCAGCTTAATGGAAAAACAGTAAAACTTAACGGCGGATGCGTGCATCACGATAATGGATGCCTGGGCGCTGCCGCTTTTAACCGCGCAGAAGAACGCAAGGTAGAGTTACTCAAAGAAGCGGGGTTTAACGCGGTAAGGACTTCTCATAATCCCCCTTCCGAGGCATTTTTAAATGCTTGCGACAGGTTAGGCCTGTTGGTTGTGGATGAATCATTTGATTGCTGGAAAACAGGGAAAAACAAATATGATTATGCCCGGTATTTTGACCAGTGGTGGAAACGCGACCTGGATGCCATGGTTTTGCGCGACCGTAACCACCCTTCAATTATCATGTGGAGCATTGGTAATGAAATAGTGGAGCGGGGCACCCCCGGCGCAGTAGAAACAGCCAAAATGTTGGCAGATGCAATCAAAAAGATAGACACCAGCCGGCCGGTTACATCCGCTATTGTAGAAAGCGGAAAAGAGTGGTCAAATCTTGATTTGCTTATGGCAGCGCATGACGTTGCCGGTTATAATTACCACCTTTGGAGCGCGCCTGCTGATCATCAGCGGGTTCCTTCGCGCATCATTTTTCAAACAGAGTCGTACCCGAAAGACGCTTTTGCCAATTGGAAACTGGTAAAAAACAACAGCTATGTTGTTGGAGATTTTGTTTGGACAGCTATGGACTACCTTGGCGAATCGGGGATAGGCCGTTGGTATTATACGGGCGATGTGACCGGCGAACACTGGGAACATGACCTTTTCCCATGGCATGGCGCGTATTGTGGCGATATAGATTTGATAGGATGGAGGAAACCCATTTCGCACTACCGTAACCTGTTATATAATCACACAGAAAAGCTTTATATGGCAGTTTGTGAACCGGAACAACCCGGCCTGGAAATCAAAACAACGTGGTGGTCGGTATGGCCGACCTGGGAAAGTTGGACCTGGCCGGGCTATTTTGGCAAGGCTTTAAAAGTAGAGGTTTATTCAAAGTATCCCAAAGTGCGCCTTTACCTCAACAATAAGCTCATTGGCGAAAAATCAACAACTGAAGAACAGGAACATAAAGCCGAATTTACAGTAGCCTATTCACCCGGTCAGCTTAAAGCCGTAGGTGTGGCTAATGATAAGGAAATGGAGTCAACAGTTTTGCAAACTTCGGGCGACGCTGCAAAGATCAAACTAACCGCTGATCGAAAAATAATAGCAGCTAACGGACAGGACTTGTGTTATATTACCATTGAGATAACAGACAAAGACGGCGTACTTCAACCTAATGCTGCAAACAGTCTGCACTTTAAAATTGAAGGCCCCGGTGCCATTGCCGGAGTTGCCAATGCTGATATGAAAGATACCGATCCTTATGTTGGAAATACGCACAAAGCCTGGCATGGGCGTGCCTTGGTTGTCATTAAAAGTACACATATTTCAGGCGATGTTAAATTAACGGTTACTTCACCCGATCTATCAGAAGCAATTTTTAATATCAAAACATTTGTGCAATAGAAACTAGATGTTAGTCGGTAAATTATTTCAGATGTTGGGTCAAATTTTATTAATATGAAAAACCTTTTTTTAGTTCTAAGCCTTTTTTTAGGCTCGGCGGGTTACGCGCAGCAAGTTCTATCACCTAATAAAAAAATCAAAGTGATTATAGAAATACAACCGACCGGACAGGAAGGTTTAGGCCAGGCGTATTTCAAAGTACTATATAAAAGCAAGGATGCTTATGTTGAAGTGTTGCCCCCCTCACTATTAGGTATTTTAAGGGCGGATCAGGAATTCGTATCCAATGTCAATTTCATTGGAGAAAGCAAGCCTGTTGCAGTTCATGAGAAATATGAAATGCTGACTGGAAAGCGGAAATTCTGCGAGAACTTTGGTACCGAAAAAACATTTAAATATCAGAATTCCGCCAAACAGCCCCTTAATATCACTTTCAGGGTTTATAATGACGGGATAGCGTTCAGATATATTTTTCCAAACCGCTCAGACTCCAGTGTATTGATCAAAGATGAAGCGACAAGTTATGTAATTCCCGACGGTACGGCGAGGTGGATGCAACCATTTGATCAATCGTATGAGAACTTTTATCCGCTTACTACAAGCGGGATAAATGAAAAAAATAATAATGAGTGGGGTTATCCAGCCTTATACAAAGTTAATAACCAGCCACTATGGGTGCTTATTTCAGAGGCAGGGATAAGGCGCCAAAATTGCGCGGCCAAACTCAGCAATAAACAAAACACCAACGTGTATAAGGTAACTTATCCTGCGGCAAAGAAAAGCTGGCATGGTGGGGTGGTTTCCGGTTTGCCATGGAAATCGCAATGGCATGTAATGATAATAGGTCAATTGGCCAATTTGGTAGAAAGCACATTAATTACTGATGTGAGCGAACCTGCAGCTTTTAAGGATACCAAATGGATTGAACCCGGAAGTGCGGCTTGGGTATATTGGGCATATAATCATGGTTCAAAGGATTATCAAAAAGTAATAGAATATATTGACCTGGCTGCCAAAATGAATTGGCCGTATGTACTAATTGACTGGGAATGGGATGTAATGTCAAACGGGGGGACTTTAAAGGATGCGTTGAGTTATGCCAAAAGCAAGGGTGTAAAACCCCTTTTATGGTATAATTCGGGTACGGAATGGCTTGGCGCAAGTCCAGTTGACAGGCTGTTAACACATGATAAAAGAGAAAAGGAATTTTCATGGCTGAGCAGTATAGGAGTATCCGGGATTAAGGTGGATTTTTTTGCCGGAGACCAGCAGGACATGATGAAATATTATATGGATATTTTAGATGATGCTTCGAAGTACCATTTATTGGTAAACTTTCATGGCGCTACCGTACCCCGTGGCTGGGCCCGTACTTATCCCAATTTAATGAGTACCGAAGCCGTGTACGGCGCAGAATGGTATAATAACGCCGGCGTTTTAACGGATAAAGCTGCCGCGCATAACACCACTCTGCCTTTTACCCGGAATATTATAGGTTCAATGGACTATACGCCGGTAACCTTTTCAAATTCACAGCACGAGCATAAAACATCCTTTGCCCACGAGTTAGCCTTGGCCGTGGTATTTGAGTCAGGGTTACAGCATTTTGCAGACAAGCCTTCGGCTTACTATGATTTGGCGGACGAGCCCCGTGGATTTTTAAAAAGCTTCCCAACAACCTGGGATGAAACCAAACTGATCAACGGCTATCCGGGTGAAGTGGTGGTTATAGCCCGAAGAAAAGGCAAGCTCTGGTATGTTGCCGGCCTTAACGGGAAGGATACGGAACAAGCACTCCACCTTAATTTAAACTTTTTGGGTAACTCAGATTATTCTTTCCAACTATTTAAAGACGGAACAGATACCAAGTCCATTACAAGCGAAACCAGGAGTGTTAAAAGATCAACTACACTACAAATTCAATGCCTGCCAGGGGGCGGCTTTACAGGAGTAATCAGCAAGAAAAATTAACGCGCTTAAATTTGAGAAAAACATATCATGAAAACCCATTGTTGCTTGCTGGAGATATGGGTACCGGCGGAATAAACCCGCCTGCACCTAAGATTGATAATGGTGCAAAATTCTGGATGGTAAAAAAGGCCCTCCTTTAATAATAAATTGGTAATATAACAGGCCGTTAAACTCCCCGTCTAACGGTTATTATTTCATTTTTTTTAAAGAAGGATTAAAAAGTATACATGAGGAAGCGAAGAGCGTTGTTTACGCTGGTTTTTTATTCAGCCAGTAAAGTGAAGCAGATCCTGTTTTTATTATTAATAATTAGCTTAAGTACTGCCGGTTATGCGCAAGTATGGACTAATGAAAATCTATCCGGCGTAGCTGCAACTATTCGCTTAAACCAGGTGGGTTACTATCCTTACGGCCCTAAAATAGCTATAGTTATACAGAGCGGAGCTTCAAAGTTTAGCCTTTTGGAAAAAAACAAGGTGGTATTTAGCGGTAGTTTAACAACATCTGTCAACCCGGCTTTAAATGGAAAGAAAACGTTAATAGCCGATTTTACTGTTTTTACAAAACCCGGGAGTTATGTTATCTCGGTAGATGGTTTGGTTTCTTCATCATTTGTCATCAGTCCCGATGCATTTAAAAATTTGGCTTCAGCCGCCGTCAAAGCATATTATTATCAGCGTGCATCAACAGCACTGCCCGAGCAGTTTGCCGGTAAATGGCATAGGGCCGGGGGGCACCCGGATAATCAAGTACTGGTGCATGCATCGGCCGCAACCGCAAAACGGCCGACTGGTACTGTTATCTCATCGCCCGGCGGCTGGTACGATGCCGGCGATTACAACAAGTATATTGTAAACAATGGTGTTACCGTAGGTACACTGCTTTCGCTTTGCGAGGATTTTCCGGCCTATATCAAAACCGTTAAGCTCAATATCCCGGAAAGCCAGAACAAAGTACCCGATATTTTAGATGAGATTCTATATGATGTGCGCTGGATGCTCACCATGCAGGACCCGGATGATGGCGGCGTATATAACAAATTAACCAATGCATCCTTTGATGGCTTTGTGATGCCCTGGGTAACTAAAGCACCGCGATACGTAGTGCAAAAAGGCACAGCGGCTACACTTGATTTTGCGGCTATGATGGCGCAGACAAGCCGTATTCTTAAAGCGTATCCTAAAGATTTCCCCGGTTTGGCCGATTCTTGCCTGGCTGCTGCTGTTAAGGCCTGGGAATGGGCAGCCGTTAACCCTAATATTGCCTACGATCAGGACAAAATGAACACCCAGTATTCTCCTAAAATATCAACCGGTGGTTACGGCGACCATAATTTTAAAGACGAATTCATGTGGGCCGGCTGCGAATTATATAATACCACCGGCCAAAGCAAATACGATCAGTCGGCAGCTTTTTTAACCGACAAAAGTATGCCTTTGCCATCTTGGGGTAACGTGAAACTTTTGGGTTATTATTCTCTTATCCGCAATAGAAAAAAATTAATCGGGCAAACCGCATCAATTACCGATACGCTTAAAAATAGGGTAGTTGCTATAGCCGATGGTTTAATTAATGGTGCAGATGACAGGGCTTACCGCACTGTGTTTGGAAAAAGCACGCGTGATTTTGGCTGGGGTAGTAATTCAAACGCCGGTAACCAGGGTATTGCATTGATACAGGCGTACCTGATTACTAAAGATAGCAAATATCTTAATTACGCGCTAAGTAACCTTGATTACTTGTTGGGCCGCAATGGCTCCGGCTATTCGTACGTTACGGGCTATGGTTATAAAACACCGATGCACCCTCACCACCGCTTATCATCGGCCGATGGTGTAGCCAACCCGGTACCAGGCCTGTTGGTAGGCGGGCCTAATCCAGGGCAGCAGGATGGCGTTAAATTGCCAAGCACAGTGCCCGATGAGGCTTACGTTGATGATGAGCAATCATACGCCACAAACGAGATAGCCATTAACTGGAACGCGCCATTGGCTTATTTAGCTAACGCCCTGGAGGCTTTAAAAAGAGATGCCGGATACACAAAAAAATAATAGTAATAAGATGATGAATTTATACCACCCATACAAAATGAAAGCGTTGATAGTGTCGGTATTTTTAACTCTGTTCATTGTTAACGTTAATGCCCAATCTACCCAATATCAATACTTATCAGGTACAGACAAAGATCATACCGTTACCTGGGACTTTCTGGTCAACACCGGAATGAAAAGTGGCGTGTGGAGTAAGATCCAGGTGCCATCCAACTGGGAACAGCAGGGGTTTGGCACATACAATTACTTCAAGGATACACAAAACCCTAACGAGCAAGGCCAATACAGGCATCATTTTAGCGTGCCGGCAGCCGCCGCTGGTAAAAATACTTTCATTGTATTTGAAGCATCAATGACAGATACCGAGGTGAAGATAAATGGTCAGTCTGCCGGGCCAATTCACCAGGGTGGTTTTTACCGTTTTAAACACGATATCACCAAACTGCTGCATTACGGCGGCGATAATTTGCTGGAAGTAACTGTAAGCAAAAGATCAACTAACGAATCGGTTAACCAGGCCGAGCGTAAGGCCGATTTCTGGTTGTTTGGCGGGATATTCCGGCCGGTATACCTGGAGTATGTACCTAAAACTTTTATAGATCGTATTGCCCTTGATGCCAAAGCCAACGGCAATTTAAGCGTTGATGTGTTTACGATGAATGCGGGAGTCGGCAATACCATTACGGCCCGTGTGCAAACACTTAATGGCCAGTCGGTTAGCCAGCCTTTCACCGTCAAAACCACAGCCGGCGAAAAAACAATGCTGCACCAGTTAATAAAGGGAGTGTTGCCCTGGAACCCCGAATCGCCTAACCTTTATAACTTGTTGGTAACACTTAACGGGCCAAAAGGTGTTAGCCATACTGTAAAACAACGCTTTGGTTTCCGCACAGCCGAGTTAAGGCCGCATGACGGATTTTACGTCAATAACAAAAAGGTAATATTTAAAGGCGTATGCCGCCATAGTGAGTGGCCCGAATCTGGCCGCACTTTAAGCAAGGATATCAGTTTAATGGATGTGCGACTGATGAAGGATATGAATATGAATGCTGTCCGCATGTCGCATTACCCGCCCGATCAACACTTTTTAGATGTATGCGATTCGCTGGGCCTTTTTGTGCTGGATGAATTAACCGGCTGGCAGGCTAAGTACGATACCGAAGTAGGGCGCAAACTGGTAAAGGAACTGGTGGTGCGCGATGTAAACCACCCCTCAATTGTAATTTGGGATAACGGTAACGAGGGTGGTTTTAATACCGCGCTGGATGGGGATTATGGTAAGTATGATCCGCAAAACCGTTTGGTGATCCATCCCTGGGAGCGGTTTAATGGTACCGACACCAAGCATTATCCTGACCTGAATTATGTGACCAATACTGTATTATATGGGCAGGATGTATACTTCCCAACCGAGTTTATGCATGGCCTGCATGACGGAGGTCATGGCGCCGGTTTAGAAGATTTTTGGAGCCAGATGCTTAAATATCCCCGTTTCGCCGGGGGCTTTTTATGGGCTTTTCATGATGAAGGCGTAGCCCGGACAGATAGGAACGGGGCGATAGACATTCAAGGCAATGCTGCGCCCGATGGCATATTAGGCCCGCACCGCGAAAAAGAGGGCAGCTATTATACTATAAAGGAACTATGGTCGCCCGTGCAAATATCCCAGCAATTTATCCCAGATAATTTTGATGGCAACCTGGAGGTAGAGAACAATTATATTTACACTGATCTGAACAAATGCGCGTTCACCTGGAAACTGGTATCCTTGCCCTTACCCGGAAGCGCCATGCCGGCAAAAAATAATGCTACCGGAAACGCCTCCATTAGTTTGGCCCCCGGCGGCAAAGGTGTACTGCATTTAAGCCTCCCTAACAGCATTAAAACAAGCGATGTGCTTTATTTAACCGCTTACGATCAATATAAAAAAGAACTGTTTACCTGGAGCTGGTCTTTAAAGCGCCCCGAAGATGCGATCAGTAAATTAATTTTTAAATCAGTAGGTATCATAGATACCTTACTGCAGGAGGGCAGCCTAATTGTTAAAGCTGATGGCATCAGCTATTATTTTGATACAAAAACCGGCTACCTGCAAAAAATAGTTACACCTAAGGCTACCATACCGTTATCCGGCGGACCAGTGCTGGCAGGCGTAACACATACCCTTAAAAAACTAAGCCGCTACTTTAACGGTACAGACTACATTGTGGAACCGCTGTATGAAGGGTCTTCCCAGTTTAATATCCGCTGGACATTCAGTCCGGGTAAACCTGTAAAATTAACATACCAATACAATAGGCGCGGGGAATTTGATTATTCAGGCATCAGTTTCAACTTTCCTGAAGATCAAATTACCGGTATGCGATGGGAAGGCCGCGGGCCTTACCGGGTTTGGAAAAACCGGATGAAAGGCCAGCAGTTTGGTGTTTGGCATAAAGATTATAACAACACTATCACTGGCGAAAGCTGGAACTACCCTGAATTTAAGGGCTATCATGCTGATGTGTATTGGGTGACGGTTGAGAATAAACAAGCGCCGTTTACGGTTTATACTGGCGAGCAGGGCATTTTTATGCAAATGCTAAAACCGGCAAAAGCTGCCGGGGCCGGTAATGATAATACCAACCCGCCTTTCCCTGAAGGTAACCTTGGCTTTTTAAATACTATCAGTCCTATAGGCACAAAGTTTCAATCAGCCGATAAGTTGGGGCCTCAAAGTCAAAAAAACATGCAGTTAAATTATACGCCAACCCAGGGCAGCTTGTGGTTTGATTTTAAATAAGTACCAACGTAAAATAACAACAACTACCCCAATATATGATCATAAAAAAAGCTATTTCATACGCGTTCATCTTCGTTAGGGGTTCGTGAAGAAGTGTTGCGATTTGATTGGAAATCGGCCAAATGGACAACATATTCGGCCACACCCGCCACCTGGAATCCCGAACTGGCCCATAAATATGGCGTGGTTTTAAGCGAAGAAGCCGATGCGCGGAAAATTTTGCCCCGAAATTGCTACGACGCTCATAGACTAAAAAATTTGATGGATTTTGTGAACTTTCAATATCAACAAAAACGCTCAAAAAATGCGCAATTGAACGATTTTGAATGTTTTTGGGAATTAGGTTCAAAGTTGGATATTCCGGAGCCATTTGACCATCATATTCTGCGCAAATGGAAAATGAATTCCGTGACACTTTGACCAAGCTAATTTATTGATATTAAATAATGTCTCCAAAATTTGATTACACAAATCGGTGCTCTAAATTCTACGGAATGGTATGGTCAAGCCTTGCGGAATCTCCAGGTTGATGAGATTATTCTTTCACCCGATCGCTTTCTTCACCTGCACCTGTTTGATCATGTTTGCGTTGATCCTTCACTGATTTTCCAAAGCGCATGCTTAAAGTAAGCAGTGCGGCACGGGAGTCTTTCAACGTGCGAAAGCTGGCATTTGTTTGATACAGCTTGTTTATGGCTCCCTGGTTAATGTTGGTGTTTAAAAGATCGTTGATACTCAGTTTTAACGTTGTATGTGGCGACAGTGTCTTGGAGGCGGCTATATTCAAGCGGCCTTTAGCAGCCAAAGTAAACTGTGCATCGGCCTGTTTACTTTGATACTTACCGTCGGTTTCTAAAGTCCATCCCTTTTTAAGCTTAAACTGCATTACTGCCCGCCCCGAGAAACTGGTGTTACGGCTATTTAAAGTGCCGGTATAAAAAGAACTGGCTTGTCGTATCTGCCAAACGTCCCCGCTTAATTCCAAACTGAACCAGTTGGCCGGATCGAAGCTTGCATCTGCATTCAAATCATATAATTTGGTGCTGCCAATATTTCCCGGACGACTAAAATAATAGCCGTTTCGGATTTCTATGGTTTCTGTTGACCTATCGCGGATGTCAGTATAGGTCATGGTTACCGAAATTCTATCTTTATAAATGTAACCCAACTCAAAGTTCCCTGAATAAGAGGGTAGCAAATAAGGGTTTCCGGTATAGAAGGTATATTTATCCAGCGGAGAAATAAAGGGATTCAAGTCCTGATAGTAAGGCCGCTCAATACGGCGTCCATAAGTCATTTTTAGCTGGTGATCTCCCAGGGTATCCAATTTATACAGGAGATAAAGGGTTGGAAACAGGCCTGTATAATTCCGGTTGAATGCTGAGTCAGGCTTTGGGGCGTTGCCCAACTGATGACCGCGCGAATCTGTGTTCTCCAACCGGAGACCCGCCTGTACGCTTAGCCTTTTAAAATCTTTATTTAAATTGATGTAACCAGCGTTGATGGCTTCCCTGTATAAAAAATGATTGGTCTTGTCATTGTCCGTAATTGCAGTTCCTTTTACGATGTTGAAATAATTGGCCAGGTTATCTGTGTTGGCATAGCTGCTTTTTACACCTGATTCCAGTTTCCAGCCACCGGCTAATGGCTGGCTGTAATCCGCCTTGGCCGAATAGATATTGATAGCGGCAGGTAGGTTACCGTTAAGCTGATCTGTAGATACCGCACCCGTTACTGCCTGGCTTTGGTTTAAAAAAGTTTGCTTATTGTCCGTCTCAAAAGCCAGGTAATCCAGGTTGGCCGTTATTTCCGGCCCATCTTTTTTAAAGGTATGCTGGTAATTTAGATTAGCGCTGCCATTCTTGAACTTGCCAAGTTCTTTATTTTTTGATACGATGGATGAATCGGCCAGGCCGGCAGCATTCCATAATTGCCCTTTGCTATTATTAAACTGATCAGGGGAGCGAATGATGCCGTTGAATAACACGCCAATAGTCGTATTTTCAGATGAATAAAGGTCCATACCCAGCTTCGCGTTATAGCCGCTGCTTTTGGTGCGGATGTAAGAATTCTGGATAAACGCCCCCGATGGTTGCCCTGCATTATAAAAGTAGCTGCGGTTAATGTCTATATCGTTAAAGCCATTACTAAATGTGTAGGCGAACGTGCCGAATACATTTACTTTGTCCTTTCGGTAGTTAAAATCCATGCTGTTATTCGTCGCTGTATATAGGCTCTGACGCAAGCCAAGGTTCACACCCAGGTTAAATCCCTTCACTTTCGTTTTTTTAGTTTTGATATTGATGATACCGGCGGTTTCGGCTGCGTCGTATTTGGCGGGTGGATTGGTCATCAGTTCGATTTGAGATAAAGTTGATGAGGGCATAGAGCGCAGGTAGTTTTCCAGGTCGCTACCAGAAAGATAGGTCGGTTTATCATCCACATAGATCGCTACGCCGGATTTACCATGAAAGCTGATCTGTCCGTTTTGGTCAATGGCAACGCCGGGCGACTTTTCCAGTACCTCCAGCGCAGTGGTTCCTGCATTGCTGATCAGCGCGTCCACATTAACAACCGTGCGATCGATCTTTTGCTCCACGAATGCTTTTTTAGATGTGATGACCACTTCCTGTAAAATTTTAGCAGATGTTTGCATGGTGACCGGCTTTAAAACGATCAGCGGATGCTGGCTATCAACTGTAATACCTTCGCTTTTAAAAGGCATCTTGCCAACGGACGCAATTTTCACACAGAAGGTGCCGACAACGCTTATTCCAAAGTTAAAACTTCCGTCTGCAAGTGTCAGTTCATATTTTATGGTTACTGAATCTCTCAACCGGGTAAGGGCTACCGTGGCGCCTTCAAGAGCACGGCCATTTTCATCTGCAACTTGTCCGGATATTTTACCGCTAATGGTTTGAGCGATCAGAAAATTTGGGGCAAAGCAAAGCCCTATGGCAAAAAATGCCATCAATAATAATTTCATAAAAGTGTTTTAATAAAATGAGATCGGATTGATTTGAATGATAAAAGGGCGGGTTAATTCTGAATAAGAACATCACTGATGCCCTGGCATATCTTTTTGATATGAGCTATCGCAATAACAGAATTACCCCGCTTATCTGCCGTAATAGTTAGATCTCCTTCTGAGGTTTTTATATGGAAGTTTGCATTTTCTTTTCTGAGTATGCTGGCGCAGCTATCCATATACCGGGTGACAACCGGCGTTGAACCCGGGTAAAAGGAAGCTTTAAAAGTGTAACCGGATTTCGCCTCTTTGATAGAAAGAACCGTTTCGCCTTTGCGTTTACTTTGAAGGGAAAAGGCCAAAAAAACGCATAGCAATAGCAGGGCGGCACTAACTGCCGGGATTAATTTCTTCATTTTTTTAACGTATTAGGGCGTTACTAAAAAGGCATAGCATTCCCATGCCTGTTAAGGTTTGATTTTTTTAATAGAAGTAAGCAGGCATTATTTATTCAGACGGCTGATGAGAAGAAAGTGGCAAAGAAAGCCGGCAGCTAAACAAAATGCAATGACCATCAGCGCATAAATATCTGTCAGTTGGTAAAAGCCGATGATGCCGAGCCCCACACCAATTCCGAAAAGTGCACAGAATAGTTTGAGACTGTTTCTCAGTTCATTTTTACCACTTGCCATCAATTGTGCAACAATAGTTTCCGGCGTTCCCATCTCTACGATCTTTTTCTTAAGACCGTTATCCAAAAAGAGCCTGATCATCGTTAGAATAAAGCTGGTAACCATGAAAATCATCAGCAGGATGACGATGTCGCGGACAAATTCCTCGAAGGTAGCCCTGTCACTCATTAAATTGCTGTTGCTCTGCGCATTCGCGCCTAAGGCAGCCGGGAACAATATTATGATTAAATATATCTTTTTCATGTTTTTATGATTTGCTTTTATACCTGATGAGACCGACTACACGGATTATAGTTGCATTGCGTTTACATTTAAAAGTGCGTGCAACTGCTTTTGATGATTTCTGATCATTTCAACGGCCTGAAAAATTAAGATGACGATTGCTGCGGCAATTGCTGTTGCTATTAGTACCATCGGTGTGCGCGTAATAACCGCTTCTATGTGCGACCAGAAGAATATCCCTAATAACAAAATAAAGGAAACGGAGAACACCGAGATAAGTAGAACTGCCCATGGAAATGCGCGTTTTGGCTCCGGTAACTGTTCCAGGACCAGGTTGGTAAGGTCAAAATCAAAACGGGGTTTTACCTGGTCTTGAATGCCGTTAAAGAGCAATCGGTAGTTGGCGATATTTGCCTGGCAGTTTTCGCAATCCTGCACATGTATTGTCAATTGATCATTGATGTTTTCCGGTTCAACTATATAAAGCTGTATCTCTGCGTCGGTAAGATGTGCTGTTATCATAACTCGTTTCTTTTGTATTTTAATAAGAGGTTTTCTTTCAGAGTTTTTCTGGCCCTGAAAATGTAGTTTTTGACCGTGCCTTCCGGCAGAGAGGTAATCTCGGCGATCTCTGCATAGCTTAGGTCTTCCTGGTGATATAAGGAAATAAGGGTTTTGTAAAGTGGTTTAAGCAGTTCGATCTCCGTCTGAAGCACGGTCGCCAGTTCCTTATTAAAAAGGAGGTCTTCAGTGTCATTTTTTAAGTCTTTATTAAAATGGCCTATTGGAGACCCACTGTCTTCTCCAAAGTTATCCATAAGCAACAGCTTCTTTTTCTCCAGATAATGGAGGCAGGTATTATAAGCGATCTGCCCGATCCAGGTAGATAATTTGGATTGAAACTTAAAACCGCTAAGATTTTTAAAGGCCTTCAGGTAAATGTCCTGGGCAATGTCTTTACGGTCACCCGGGCTGCTGATCATCTTGAACGTCATTTGCGCAACCAGTCCCTCTGTCTTCTTAATGATCAAACCAAAAGCATAACGGTCGCCGTTTAATACACCTGTTACCAGATGCCGGTCGCTAAATTGTTCATCCTTCAGATTGCTCACTGTTGATTAGACCGACCAGCTTACTTTATGTTGCAAACTATTTTCAGAACACAAAATTAGGTAATTACATGCCTAATATTAGTGTTTTTATCTAAATATCGTTAACCACATGGAGAGGTGAAATTCATTTGTCCTGCGCTGAAAAGGCCGGGCCGGTGGTTTTTTGAAATGTTTGCTTCCTTAAAACAAGGACAATTGGATTAAGTTATTCAAAGTTTTATCGAAGTTACGCAGGCGTGACTTCGCCTGTTGCGGGTTCGCTGGCTACTATAAATTTTCAAAGCCGGCTAAAGAAGTATT
Source organism: Bacteroidota bacterium (assembly GCA_040389105.1). Classification (GTDB taxonomy): domain Bacteria; phylum Bacteroidota; class Bacteroidia; order Sphingobacteriales; family Sphingobacteriaceae; genus Mucilaginibacter. Next base: position 64,621 of record JAZKAO010000010.1, on the reverse strand, counting down.
AAAATAGACTGTGCCTTTGTCATTTTCACGTCGATCATTTAATGTAAGGTCTTCGGATTAGTTACAGCCTAAATAAACGTCAAAACAAAAAGGATGATACTTAGTACCATCCTTTTTAACATCTTTCGACCTAACGAAATGAATTTGGGTCGTGTATCAAGATGTTGCTTCGACCACATCATCTTGATACACCAATTGATTTATTTAATGGTAATTGGCAACGATGCGGAAGGTAAGCCATCGGCTGTTGCTGTTATTGTTACTGTACCCGGTTTATTTTTAGCGCCAATAATTGCCAAGGCCAAACCGCTATATGCTTTACGATGATCTGCTTTGAACGATTCGCGGCTGGTTTGGTTTCCATTATCAACACCTGCCAGGAAGCTATCTGCCCCTGATAGTTTGAATTTGACATCATTATCAGCATTGGGCACCATTACGCCATTCTTATCTACAATTTTAACAGTGATAAAAGAAAGATCATGATCGTTTTTACGTATGATGCTCCTGTCGGCACTTAATACTATCCTGGCCGGCGCACCTGCGGTTTTAACTTCGGTAGTTAACACAACTTTGCCATTTTTGCGCGATACGGCCTTTAAAGTACCCGGCTCATAGTTTACTTTCCAAGCAACGTGGAGATCGTCGCCCTGTTTTGATTTTGTACCTAATGATTTGCCGTTCAAAAACAGTTCAACCTCATCGGCATTACTGTAATAGGCCCAAACATCAACTACTTTACCAGCTTCCCAGTTCCAGTGCGGTAATAAGTGG